>CAWAVL010000007.1:0-701550 GCA_963785455.1 uncultured Actinomycetota bacterium | reverse complement strand
TGCCGAGCCGGCACGCCAGTGGCTTGATTCGACCACTGCCGGTGGTCCTGGCCGGCGCACACCGGCGTCCGCAGGCGGATGGTGAAACGCCATAAGTGCTGCAAGAGCTACGGGACATCGCACGCTCATCCGTTCTGGATGAGGCGTCGAACATTGAAAGCGGCTGTGATCTGAGGGATACAAGAGGCGCGTTCTGCACACGATCAAACCCTGCGTGCCGTTCTGGTCGTGAGTTATCACCGGCCATGGCGTCAATGACAATTCAAACACCGACCACCAACTTCCTGGAGGAACAACAAATGGCAACCAACGACGTGGACACACGGCGAACACGACCAAGTGGGGCGGCGATCGGGCTCACCATCACCGCGTCACTGATCTTGATCATGGCCGGAACCTTCGGCATCATCGAGGGCATCGTTGGCCTAATCAACAATGAGTTCTACGTGGTCACGCAGAAATGGGCGTTCCAGTTCGACACCACGACCTGGGGCTGGATTCACATCATTGTTGGCCTCGTCGCCCTCGGTGCGGGTGTCGGCTTGCTGGCGGGACAGGTCTGGGCACGGACTGTTGCGGTGATCGTGGCCCTTGTCAGCATCGTGGCCAACTTCCTCTGGCTGCCCTACTACCCGTGGTGGGCCGCGCTCGTCATCGTTTTCGACGTGTTCGTGATCTGGACAGTGACAGCACATGGCCGGGACTTGAGTAACGCATAGCTGAGTCCGCTGTTCGTGCGACTTGCCCGTTCACTGCACCGGGCACGAAAGCAAGGTGAAGGGTTGCCATGCCGCGACGCCGACGGCGCCTCGAGAGCCTGTCGCCGCTCCAATTACGCAGATATAAGGCTCTGCTCCTTACCAGGTCGGCGTTGGTAGGCGCGCTACTGTTCGCGGCTTACTACTTACTCCCGTTGGACCAACCGGAAAATGTCGGACTCCTGTTCCTCATCGGGGGACTGGTACTCATCGGTGCGGTGATCGCATGGCAGGTCTACGCAATCCTGAACTCGCCGTTCCCGAGGGTGCGCGGACTTCAGACCCTCATCACCGGAATCCCTCTACTGCTCGTGGTGTTCGCCGCGGTCTTCTATCTCACGGGACTGGCAGAGCCGTCCAGTTTCAGCGAACCAATGGGGCTCTTCCCAGATGACGGTGTAGTTGGCTCGGCGCGTCGGTGCCGGGGTGGGGGTCGAGGTCCTCGCAGGATGAAGGTTCTCACGCCACTCATCCGGAGGACCTCGACATGGTTGACTCTACTTTTTCCGTCCCTGATGTGACGACCTTCGCCCGGCTGGACGGGTTGGGGTTGCGGGTGACGGGTCAGTTCCTGGAGCCGGGCCGGACGGTGCTGGAGTGCCGGGTCGTCGGCGATGACGCGGGTTGCCGGCGCTGCGGCGGGGTGGGTGCGCCGCGGGACTCGGTGGTCCGCAGGTTGGCGCATGATCCGATGGGTTGGCGGTCGACGCTCCTGTTGGTGATCGTGCGGCGTTTCCGTTGCGGTGGTTGCGGTTTGGTGTGGCGGCAGGACACCTCGCGGATGGCCGAACCGAGAGCCCGGCTCTCGCGTTCGGCGGTGCGGTGGGCGTTGCAGGCGTTAGTCTGTCAGCACTTGACGGTCGCCCGGATCGCTGAGGCGTTGGCCGTGGCATGGGACACCGCCAACGACGCGGTGCTGGCCGAGGGCCGGCGGGTGTTGATCTCCGACCCGGCCCGGTTCGACGGGGTGCGGGTGATCGGGGTTGACGAACACGCATGGCGGCACACCCGCAAGGGCGACAAGTTCGTCACCGTGATCATTGATTTGACCCCGGTCCGCGACGGCACCGGACCGGCCCGGCTGCTGGACATGGTCGACGGCCGATCCAAGCAGGTGTTCAAGACGTGGCTGTCCGATCGCGACGAAACGTGGCGCAACACGGTGGATGTGGTGGCGATGGACGGGTTCACCGGGTTCAAGACCGCCGCCGTCGAAGAGCTCAAGGACGATCTGGTCGTGGTCATGGATCCGTTCCACACTGTGCGATTGGCCGGGCAGAGCCTGGAAGAGTGCCGACGCCGGGTGCAGCTGGACACCACCGGGCATCGTGGCCGCACCGGCGACCCGCTGTACTCCGCGCGGCGCACCCTGTCCACCGGCGCCGATCTGCTCACCGAACGGCAGCGGGCCAGGATCGACGCCCTGTTCGCCGATGACACCCACCTGCACGTCGAAGTGACCTGGGCCGTCTACCAGGCCATGATCGGCGCCTACCGCGACCCGAACCGGACGGCCGGAAAAACCACCATGCGCAAGGTGATCGACAGCCTCAGCTCCGCTATTCCGACCGGGCTGGTCGAGCTGCGCCGGCTCGGCCGCACCATGACCAGGCGGGCCGCCGACGTGCTGGCCTACTTCGACCGGCCCGGCACCAGCAACGGACCCACCGAAGCCATCAACGGACGACTCGAACACCTCCGCGGCTCCGCACTCGGATTCCGCAACCTCACCAACTACATCGCCAGATCACTGCTGGAAACCGGCGGCTTCAGACCCGCACTACACCGTCAATTGGGATGAGCCGCTTTATCGCGTAGCCGAGCTGCCGGAAAGTGCCGGATCGTCGTCGATAACCCGCATTCGGCTCTGGTAACGGAGAATCGGGACGGGGATCAGCACGCGATGCTGTCAGGCGGCATCAGTCCCGGTCAGGCTCGACAAATCTCATCAGGCACGGCAGGTCCGCTCGGGAACGGCAACTCCGGTCGGACAAGGCAAGCCCGGCCGGGCACGGGAAGTCATCCGGCGGAGCATGTCCGGTGGGGCGGCCAGCCCGGTCCGCCAGGGCATGTCCGGTCAGGCGGGGTATGCCCGGCAGGGCATGTGCGGTCCGGCAGGGCAAGCCGGCTCTTCAGAGTTGGCAGGGAGGCTGGGTTCTGGTTGACGCCCGGCGTGATGCGCGGGTGCCGGCGAATCGTATGCGGCGTTTGTGATTTTCGGTATTCCGGAAGCCGAACGCGGTCCGGCCGACGTGCTTGACGATCCTGTTGTACCCCTCGGTGCGGCCGTTGCTGATCCCGGTGATCAGGCCTTCGATGATCGATGGTTGCCATGCGTGGACGGTCCAGGCGAGCCGGCGCAGCTGCGCGATCTCGGAGTCGGCGCAGTGCGTGTAGCAGTCGGTGAGCCGGTTCCAGATCAGGTTCCGGTCCGGGTCGGTACCGGCCAGCGCCAGCAACCGCCGGAGCATTTCCTTTCCCGCCCAGCATTTCTCGAGCCCACCGGTGGGGTCCGCCCGGCGCATCGCGTCGTGCATCTTCGCCGCCTCGTCGTCGGTGAGGGTCTCGGCGGCGCGGAGCAACCGGTTCCGCTGCGTCCATTCCGGGTCGATCTTCCGCCCACGGCGACCGTGACGCGCCCAGGCCAGGTCCCGCCGGTACTCGGTGACCGCCCGGTTCGCCAGCGCCACCAGGTGGAACCGGTCGACGACCACGACCGCGTTCGGCAGGGCGAGCCTCGCGGCGCGGGCATACGTCGCGGAAGTATCCATCGACACGTGGGTGATCCCGGACAGCCAGGCCGGGTCCTGCTGCTTGAGCCAGCCGATCACCGCATCCGACGTTCGGCCGTTGACCTGCGCGAACAGGCCGCCGGTGCCGCCCAGATCGACCAGGCCGGTATCGAACCGGTCCACCCATGCCTTGACCCCGGTGGACGTGTCGATCTCGTACTTGCCCTTCCCGCGGCGGGTCTCGTCGATGCCCAGTACCCGCACCGGCGGCGGCCCGGCCGGCAGCACCTGAGCGGCGTAGGCGACGAACGCCTCATGCGCGATCCGCCAGTCCATGCCGAACTCGTCGGCCACCGAGGACACCGGCCGCGCCTGGTCACCGATCGACTGCGCCGCGAGCAGGCGGGCACGAGTAGTGATCCGGGCCCGCGCCGGTATCTGCTCCGGCAGTTCCTCGGTGAACACCTTCCGTTCGCACGCCGGCACCCGGCAATGCCACTTCCGTTTGTGCCACAACAACTGTGGCCGATCCAGTCCGATCCGCACGTCACGCGGTCGGGTCACCACCCGGTCCTTCGGCGACGACGACTGCTGCCGGCAACCCGGGCACCAACCCGCCAACTCCGGGTCGGTCGAGCAGTGCACCACCCGCCGCCCTGAGTCATCGATCAGCACCCGATCGACGACCAACCCATCGATCCCCAACAGCAGCGAACTACCCTTGTCCATGGCTCGTGGTCCTTCGAACTCGATTGCGTCAGAACAACCAGTTTCGAAGGCCACGGGCCCCCACTCATCCGACACGCCGCAGCGCGGATCAGTCCACCATCCCCATCAAGTCCGAAGACCCGGCAAGCCAGGTCGCGCACGGCGTCCGGTCACAGCAATCCGGTGGTGCAGTGTCGAGTCCGGTCGGTCAGCGGACGATGAGGACGTGCAGGGTGCGCGGCCCGTGCACGCCTTCCACCCGTTCCAGTTCGATGTCGCTGGTCGCGGACGGTCCGGCAATCATCGTCAACGGCGCGGTGGGCTCGAGCATCGCGATTGCTTCGGGCACCGTCTCGACAACTTGGTCACGGTCGAGCACGACGACGTGCCGGTCGGGCACCAAGCTGATCGCCCGGCGGCCCTGTCCGGGACCGCCATCGAGGATGATCGTGCCGCTCATCGCGATGGCCACCCGGGCGGTCGTGACAACTGCATCCACCGCGTCGAGGTCCTGTGGGGTCAGGGCGACCGGTGCCGTGTCGGTGACCACTCGCCGGTCGTGACCGGCACACCCCTCGCCGATCGGGTCCGGCAGGCCCGGCGCGATGACAATGGTGGACATGCCGTCCAGAGCCGCGTCGACGGCGGCCGGTAACTCGTCAACGCCGACGTGCCGGACCAGCGCCTTGTAGTCGACGAGTCGGTCGGTGAGTAGCTCGATCACGGCTTCGCTGCCGGGCGCGTTCTCCGTGTACTTGATGTAGTCGCGGGGGATCGGTTGTGTCGGGCCGTCCTGCGCCAGCGCCGAACGGATTCGGCCGAGAACCACGTCGCGGCTGCTCATCAGGACTCCGCCCCGGTCGTCTCGGCAGGGCCGGTGGCGACGGTAGGGCCGGTGGGCTCGGTCGGTCCGGCAGGGCCGGTGGCGGCGGTCGAGCCGGTGGGCTCGGTCGGTCCGCTGGGGCCGGTCGACGACGGCGCAGTGGCCGTCGCTGGCGAGGGTGTGTCGGAACCGGCTGCTCGGGCCGATTCAGCGGGCGTCGCCGCATGATGCGCCCGGTGAGTTGCCGTTCGACGCTGACCCCGGCGTCCCAGCGGTGTGGTCGTTCTTCCACCAGCTCCGGAACGTCTGGGCGGGCGGCGTGGGCAGGTCCCGGCTGGTGGTCCAAGCGGACAGCGGCGGTGGCAGGTGACGGATCCGTTTGTTGCGCCCACCCATCACCCGGCCGACGCCCAATGCCTTTTCCGCTGCGGCGAAACGCTTCTCGTCACTCATCACCCAGGCTGCGGCCCGCATGGCGGCGTCCCAGCCGCCGGGAATGGTGCGGCCTCGGTCGTTGTCGACGGCCCGCGCCCGCAGTTCCACGAGCAGGCTCGGGATGTCGATCTTGACGGGGCACACGTCGTAGCAAGCTCCACACAGCGAGGACGCGTACGGCAACGACGAGTTCGGATCGCTGTGCCCGTGCATCCCGGTCAGTTGCGGAGTGAGGACCGCGCCGATCGGGCCCGGGTAGACCGAGCCGTAGGCGTGCCCACCGGTCCGCTCGTACACCGGACACACGTTCAGGCACGCCGAGCAGCGGATGCAATGCAGCGCAGCCCTTCCCACCTGGTCGGCGAGCGTATTCGTGCGCCCATTGTCGAGCAGCACGAGGTGGAACTCCTGCGGTCCGTCACCGGGATGCACACCCGTCCACAACGACGTGTACGGGTTCATCCGCTCCCCGGTCGAGGATCGTGGCAGCAGCTGCAGGAACACCTCCAGATCGGTGAACGTGGGCAGCAGCTTCTCGATACCCATGACGGTGATCAGCGTCTGCGGCAGTGTCAGGCACATCCGGCCGTTGCCCTCCGACTCCAGAACGCACAGCGTCCCGGTATCGGCGATGCCGAAGTTGGCGCCGGACACTGCGACCCGGGCGCTGAGGAACTTGCGCCGTAGGTGTTCCCGCGCCGCCATGGCCAGCCGTCGCGGCTCGTCCGTGAGATCGGCGGGGGCATCCTCCATCTCGGCGAGGAAGATGTCGCGGACCTGCGTGCGGTTCTTGTGAATTGCCGGAACCAGGATGTGCGATGGCTTGTCGTGCCCGAGTTGCACGATCAGCTCAGCGAGATCCGTTTCCACGGCGGCGATGCCGTGTTCCTCCAGGTACTCGTTGAGCCCGATCTCCTGGGTCGCCATGGACTTGACCTTGACGATCTCCCGCGAGCCCGTGGCGCTCACCAGATCCAGCACGATCCGGTTGGCCTCCGCCGCATCCGCCGCCCAGTGCACGACACCGCCCCGCGCGGTCACCTTCGCCTCGAACTCTTCGAGCAGCTCGGGCATCCGCGCCATCACGTCCGCCTTGATGGCAGACCCGGCGTCGCGCAATGCCTCCCAGTCCGGCATCTCACCCACGACCAGCGCCCGCTTGGCACGGATCGTCGACGTGGCATGAGCGAGATTACGCCGCAGCTGGCCGTTCTGCAGTTCACGGTGCGCCGCCTTCGGGAACCGCTCGGCCCCGCGCAGCGGCGACACCTCGGGCGCCGGATGCCGCCGGGGGACGCCGAGAAATGTCGTCATGCGGGGTTCTCCTTGGTGGAGGCCAGGATCGTGGCCAGATGGACGGTGCGCGCCAGATGGCCGCCGCGGGTGAGGCCACCGTTGATGTGCATGAGGCACGACGAGTCACCGGCCGAGCACACCTCGGCCCCGGTGGACAGCACATTGTCGATCTTGTCGGCCAGCATCGCCGAGGACGTATCGGTGTTCTTCAGTGCGAAAGTTCCGCCGAAACCACAACACGTCTCCGCCTGCGGCAGCTGGACCAGATCGATGCCGTCGACCGCCCGCAACAACGACAGCGGCTTGTCCCCGACCCGCAGCATCCGCAGCGAGTGGCAGGTGGGGTGATACGTCACCCGGTGCGGGTAGTAAGCGCCGACGTCGGTCACCCCCAGCACGTCCACCAGCAGTTCGGACAGCTCGAACGTGCGCTGCGAGAGGGCAGTCGCGCGGTCGGCGAGCTCGGTCTGACCTGCGCGCCGCGCGACCATCGCCTGCTGGTGTCGGATCGATCCGACACATGACCCGGAAGGAGCCACCGCGACATCGAAGTCGACATCGGAGAAGGCATCGACATGGTGCTGCACCACCGACACCGCCTCGTCCAGGTACCCGGTGTTCACGTGCATCTGACCGCAGCAGACCTGCGCCGGCGGGAACACCACCTGATGCCCGAGCCGCTCGAGCAGGGCGACGGTCGCCTTCGGGACATCGGGAAACAGCGCGTCACCGAGGCAGGTGGCGAACACTGCTATGCGCATGAGCCGCTCGTTTCGTCGTCTGGGACACCTGCGCGGCAGGCGTCGGTCGGGCCGGCACTCGCGGGCCCCGCTCCCCGACGCGTCAACGGCGCGGCTGGAGGCGGGCGCGGTCGTCATTGTCCGTCGCCAGTCCGGGCGCCGCTTGCCCGGCCACCTGTTTGCCACATCCGGCGGGCCGTACACCGAGGGTCACGCCGCCGGCGCGCGGCGGGGCAAACCGCGCGGCGGGCGAGCAGCGGCGGAAGAACCGGGCGACGGGCAAACCGCCCGGCGGGCAAACCGGCCGGTCCCCGGTACGCGCCGAGATCGGCGAACCACCAGGCGGGGGACCGAGTGCACGAGGCACCGACCCGTCGCAGCGCTCCGCAGGCGGGCGCCTCAGCCGGCGCAACCCAGCCACGACACACCGCCGAGAACCAGTCGGTGGAGACGGAGTTCAGTCGGTGCCCCCCCGGGCGTACCGACGCATCGCGTCGGCGGCCTCGTCGAGAAACCGGGTCACCGCGGCCGCCTCCTCCTCGGTCAGCCTGGTCGCCGCAGCGTCGATGTCGACCAGCAGCGGCGACAGCGCGGCGAGCACCTGGTGGGCCGAGTGCTCACTGGCAACCAAGGCAACCCGACGGCGGTCGTCACCGCGGGGCTCGCGACGGACGTGTCCGGACTGCTCCAGCCGGTCCACCAGGGCGGTGGCGCTGGCGCTGCGGATGCCGAGCCGGTGCCCGAGCTCCACCGGGCCGAGCGGCGTCGTCGCCGAGGACAAGTGCTCGAGCGCTGCCACATCGGTGATGCCGACGCCCAGGCGACGGGCGAGTTCCTGATTGGCCTCGATGCCGGCCTGCTGTACCCGGCGCAGCGCGCGGGCGGGACCACTGGCCGTGCTGCGCAGAGCGGTCGGGCCGTCCGCCGCCGGCTCTTGCACATCGCTGTCCATGGTGTGATGCTAGCCCGGGTGTAGCTAGACCATCTAGTGACTAGATGATCGTGCAATGACGATCGAACCGGAGTAGTGCCATGACGGAACAACAGACTCCCGGTGGGCCAACGGGGCCGGCGCAGGCAGGGCAGCCGGGCCGGGGTGCCCTCGTCTTCCTCGGCCTGGCCACGACCTTGGCGATCATCGACGCCACCATCGTCAACGTCGCGCTGCCGTCCATCAGCGCCGACATCGGGCTGACCCTGACCCAGGGCGAGTGGGTCGTCTCGGGCTACGGCCTGATGCTCGCCTCACTACTGATCAGCTTCGGCCGGCTGGCCGACCGGCTGGGCCAGCGCCGGGTGCTGCTGGTCGGCGTGGTGGCCTTCGCGCTGACCAGCCTGATCTGCGCCTTCGCCCCGAGCGCCGGCGTGCTGATCATCGGCCGCCTGCTGCAGGGCGCCTCGGCCGCCGCCGTCCTGCCGACCGTGCAGAGCCTGATCAGCTCGTTGTATCGCGGACCGGCGTTGGTCGCGGCGTTCGCCATCTACGGCGCGACCATCGGGACGGCCGCCGCGCTGGGCCCGCTTGTCGGGTCGGCCCTGGTCGACTGGTTCGGCTGGCCGTCGGCGTTCCTGATCAATCTGCCGCTCGCCGTCGTCGTGGTGTTCGGTGTGCTGCGGACGATCCCGGCGATACCCGGCCGGGAGAAGGCAGAGGGAGCCGATCCGCTGGGTCAGACGCTGCTGTTCGTCGGGCTTGCCGCGCTGGTCTTCGGTTTGGTGGAGGCGCCGCGCGCCGGCTGGTTCTCGCCGACGTCGGAAGTCAGCGTCGGTCCCGCCAGCTGGTCCGTCGGCGCGCCGGTGAGCGTCGGTTTCACCGCGCTGCTCCTCGGGGTGATCGTGCTGGTCGCCTTCGTGGCGGTGGAGCGGGCAAGGGGCGCGGCCGGCAAGCCGGCCCTGGTGGACCTATCGCTGTTCCGGATCCCGTCGTTCTCGGCGGGCAGTTCGGCGGTCCTGGTGGTCGCCCTGGGTGAATTCGGCATCCTGTTCCTGCTTCCGCTGTACCTGCAGGTGGGACGCGGCCTGTCCCCCCTGGAGGCGCAACTGGTCGTGCTGCCGACCGCCCTCGGGTCGTTCATCTCCGCGCCGCTGACGGCGACCCGCAAGACCGTGCCGGCCCGGACGTGGGTGCTGCTCGGACTCGCCCTGGAAGTCGTGGGCCTCGTGCTGTTGGCCGCGGTGCTCGACCCGTCCGCTTCGGTGTGGTGGATGGGGGGCCCGCTGCTGATCTACGGCACCGGTGTCGGTTTCGCGATCAGCCAATTGACCGGCGCCACGCTGCTGGAGATCCCGTTCCAACGGATCGGTCAGGCGTCCGGGCTGGCCAGCACCGCTCGGCAACTCGGGTCCGCGATCGGTGTCGCGGTGCTGACGGCGATCCTCAGCGGCGTGCTCGCCGCGACACTGGGTGATCGGCTCGCCGAGAGTGCGCCCGGCATCCCGGAGCCCGAACGGGCCGCGGTCGCTGCGGCGATCGCCCGCAGCCCGGCCGATCCAGGCGCCGGCGGAAGTGTGTTCGCCACGTTGCAGCCGGAAACTCTCGCCGGGGTGCAGGAGGCCACCGAGTCCTCGTTGGCCACGGGCGTCAGGCTGGCAGCACTGGCCGCGGCCCTGCCGATCGCCGGTGCCTGGTTCCTCGCCCGCCGGTTGCCGAACCGGCGGGCCGGAGGTCCACCCACTGCCGGTGACGCGGTGCCGCGCTCGGGCGAGCCGGCGTCATGAGCGCTTGAGCACGGCGACCAGGTCGCCGTCCTCGATGCGGTCCCACACGTCGGTGAACTCGTCGAACGCGCCGTGTGCCATCGCCTGCTCGAAGGCGTGCAGCCGGCCGAAGATGAAGCCGGCGACGCCGTCGGTCTCGTCCTCCAGGGCCATCGAGGCAAGCAGGTCGGTGGCGTAGCGGGCGTCCTGCAACTCGCCGAGGGTCTCCTGGATCTCTTCCAGCGCCGAGGCGAACACCACGGCGTCGGAACCGAGCGCCTGGATCGCGGCTTCCGTGGCGTACCGCAGCGTCTTGGCGCACTTGCGAACCTCGTGGACGGCGGCCACATTGTCCGGGTCGCCCAGCGCGTTGTCGGCGCGCTCCCGCAGGCCCAACCAGGACGCGGTGATCAGCGACGGCAGTTCGCTGCTCGCCGGCCGGCCACCGCGGCGGGACAGCGGGGGATCCATGACGACAGCATCGATGTCCCGCAGCATCTGCAGGTACCCCGGGGTGTCGAGGAAGACTCGGACCTCCGTGGCTGCGGCCCGCAGCCGGCGTTGGCAGCCGTCCTGCAGCCGGACCCGCGCTGCCCGTGCGTAATCCTCGGGTTCCTCGACCAGTTGCGCGGTCAGCCGCCGGCACGCGACATCGAGATCACGGGCTGTACTGAGCACGGAACCGAAGGTTCGCAACGCTGCGCGCAACTCGGGGGTTCCGTCACCGTCCAGCAGCGGCGCGTACACCGTCAGGATCGCCCGCATCCGGCGGGCGGCGGACCGCGCCTCGTGCAACGCGTCGGGGGCGTGCGATTGCCCCTCCCGAAGACCCCGGTCCGCGGCGATCAGCAGGTCCCGCTGCCGGCCGAGCGCGGAGAACACCACGGCCCCCGCGGTCTTGGGCCGCCGTAGGGCCGGCGCCCGATAGCCGACGGCGCGGGCCATCTTCGACACCGATGACGCCTGGCCGGCCCCCGCCCCCAGCAGCACCTCGACCGTCGCCGCGAGCTGCTCGCGGGTTCCGTCGACGATCTCGGCCTCCAACTCCCGCCATTCGGTCGACGGCTTCTCGCCGTCCAGCAGTCCGGTGCCGGTGACGTGGTCGTCGGCGACCTCGATCAGTGTCCCGCCCGACGCGTCGAGCAGATGACGCACCGTCCGGTTGTTCTGCACCCTCGCCGCCGGTACCAGGTCCCGGCCGCGCGCTGCGCCGCGGACCAGGCCGGCCAGTTCCGCGGGCACCTGACCCGGCGCGCCGGCGTCCAGCGGCAGCGTCACCTCCGTCCGGCCGTCGGTGGCCGGAATCTTCAGGTGCCAGCCCGCGTCCGGGCCACCGGTGCGGCGCCGCAGCGTCATCCGGGACCGGAGCAGATCCAGGCAGACCGTGTCGTAGTACGTCGCATCCAACGGGAAGGACTGCGGTTCGGCCTCGCCGACGATCCCGACGGCGGCCAGCTTCCGCCGTCCGGCGAATACCGGAAGCGTTGCGTCGGAGGCGATCTCGAGCTTGGTTTCGATCTCCACCTGGCGCGCGGCCGCCGCTGAGCTCCCGCTCCCGCCGTCGGCACCGGCCCGGACGCCGACGGGCAGGCCGACCGAGATGGCCGTCACCAGATCGGCGGCCGCCTGGCCGGCGGCTGCGTTCTTCTTCTGACGGGTGGCCATACGTTGTTGGTACCCCGTCCGGTTCGTCCTGGCCAGTCCGGCTCGCCGGGTCGAGGCCGATGCGGTCATCGTGCGGGATCCGTGCCCACCGCCGGACTGCGGGACCCGTTGTGCGGCAATACAAGACAGGATGTCTTGGCAAACCCTCGGTCGCGCTGACAGCATCTGCGAACCGGTGGACGCCGGCGGTGATCCGGAAGGCAGGCAGATGGCGCGTCAGGCAGGTCCCAGTCGGCCCTCGGGACACCCTCGGTGATCCCGGACATCGACTCGGGCACAGGCCGCGACGTCGGTGTCGCCGTGGCGGGTTTCGGCTGGATGGGGCGGGTGCACACGCAGGCGTATGCCCGGCTTCCGCACCACTTCCCGCAATGCCCGCTCGTGCCGCGGCTCGTCGCGGTGGCCGATGAGGTGGCCGGCCGCGCAACAGCCGCCGCCGAACAGTTCGGCTTCACCACCGCCACTCTCGACTGGCGCGACCTGCTGACCGACCCGGCGGTGGAGGCGGTCAGCGTCACCGCCCCGAACTTCCTGCACCGGGAGATGGGCGTCGCGGTGGCGGCTGCGGGCAAGCACCTGTGGATCGAGAAGCCCGTCGGACTCAGCACCGCCGACGCGACTGCGGTGGCCGAGGCGGCAACGGCGGCCGGTGTGCAGAGCGCCGTCGGGTTCAACTACCGCAACGCGCCCGCGGTGGCGGCAGCGAGGGAACTGATCGCCGGCGGGGAGCTCGGCCGGGTCACCCACGTGTCGTTCCGCATGCTCAGCGACTACGCCGCGCACCCGGATGGCGCGCTGACGTGGCGGTACGACCGCGAGCGTGGCGGCACCGGGGTGCTCGGCGACCTGGCCTCGCACGGCGTCGACCTGGCGCGCCACCTGCTGGGCGACATCGATGCGCTGGTCGCCGATACGGCCACGTTCATCCCCGAGCGCGCCCGGCCGACCGGGGCTACCAGCGGGCATGCGCTGGCCACCGGCGGGGAACGCGGCGCCGTGGAGAACGAGGACTACGCCGCGGCGCTGCTGCGCTTCACTTCCGGCGCCCGGGGCACGATCGAGGCCAGCCGGGTCGCCGTCGGCGAGCAGAACGCCTACGGGTTCATCGTCCACGGCACGCGGGGAGCGGTCTCCTGGGACTTCCGCCGGATGGGCGAACTGCAGGTCGGCTACGGCGACGCATACCAGGACCAGCCGATGAGCACACTGTTCGTGGGCCCGCAGCACGGCTACTTCGGCGCATTCCAGCCCGGGGCGGCGACCGCCATGGGCTACGACGACCTGAAGATCATCGAGGCGTTCGAGTTCCTCCGGTCCATCGCCGAGGGCAGCCCGCACGGCAGCACGCTCGCCGACGCCGTCCGCAGTGCCCGGGCGCTGGACGCGATGGTCGAGTCGGCGGCGTCCGGCGGCTGGGTGCGGCTCCCGTGACGCTCCGGGTGACCCGACCCCGGAGAACTCCCATCGTGTTCGACGAGGAGCGCCCCGCGGGCTGACAGTCAGCTCGGTGAAGGAGTCAAGGTGAGTTGAGTGGAATAGACTCAACTTTGTAGCGTTGCATCGTGTAGACGTCTGCGTAGGCTGTCAGTGCCTCGCGGACACCACGCTTGAGCCGCCTCACAGAAGGGCACCCCCACCGCCGTGAACCTTGAGAAACTGACCACCAAGAGCCGCGAGGTCGTCGCCGCGGCCATTTCCGCCGCGACCACGGCGGGTCATTCCTCGGTCGAGCCCGCTCACCTGCTCACCGCGCTGCTCGTCACCCAGGGCTCGACGGCCCCCGGCCTGCTGCGCGCGGTCGGCGCCGACCCGGGCGCCGTGCGCACCCAGTCCGACGCCATCCTGGCCCGGCTGCCCCGGGTCAGTGGCAGCACCGTTGCGCAGCCCGGGCTGTCCCGCGCCCTCGTCAACGTCATCACCGGCGCCGAGCAGATCATGTCCGCCGCGGGTGACGAGTACCTGTCCACCGAGCACCTGCTGGCCGCGCTGGCCCGTCTGGGCACGGATGTCGGCGACGTGCTCACCAAGGTGGGCGCCACCACCGAGGCGTTGATCGAGGCGTTCCCGGTGGTCCGCGGTGGCGACCGGAAGGTCACCTCCCCCGATCCCGAGGGCAGCTACCAAGCGCTGGAGAAGTACGGCGTCGACCTCACCGAGCGGGCCCGCGAGGGCAAGATCGACCCCGTCATCGGGCGGGACTCGGAAATCCGTCGGGTCGTCCAGGTGCTGTCCCGGCGCACGAAGAACAACCCGGTGCTGATCGGCGAGCCCGGCGTCGGAAAGACCGCCGTGGTAGAAGGTCTCGCGCAGCGGATGGTCGCCGGTGACGTTCCCGAGTCACTGCGCAACAAGCGGCTGATCTCACTCGACATGGGGTCGATGATCGCCGGCGCGAAGTACCGCGGTGAGTTCGAGGAGCGGCTCAAGGCCGTGCTGGAGGAGATCAAGGGTTCCGAGGGCCAGGTCGTCACCTTCATCGACGAGCTGCACACCGTGGTCGGTGCCGGCGCGACCGGTGAGGGCGCGATGGACGCCGGCAACATGCTCAAGCCCATGCTGGCCCGCGGCGAGCTGCGGATGGTCGGTGCCACCACGCTGGACGAGTACCGCGAGCACATCGAGAAGGACGCCGCGCTGGAGCGCCGCTTCCAGCAGGTGCTGGTCGGCGAGCCGAGCGTGGAGGACACCGTCGGGATCCTGCGCGGCATCAAGGAGCGGTACGAGGCACACCACGGGGTACGCATCGCCGACTCCGCGCTGGTCGCGGCCGCCACCCTGTCCGACCGCTACATCACCAGCCGGTTCCTGCCGGACAAGGCCATCGACCTGATCGACGAGGCGGCGTCCCGGCTGCGCATGGAGATCGACTCCCGGCCCGTCGAGATCGACGAGCTGCAGCGGGTTGTCGACCGGCTGACCATGGAAGAGCTGGCGCTGGAGAAGGAATCCGACCCCGCGTCTGTGGAGCGGCTGGGCCGGCTGCGCCGCGACCTCGCCGACAAGAGCGAGCAGCTGTCGGCGTTGACCGCGCGCTGGGAGCAGGAGAAGTCGGGCCTGAACCGGGTCGGCGAGATGAAGAAGGAACTCGACGAGCTGCGGATGCAGGCCGAGCGCCACCAGCGGGAAGGTGACCTGGCCAAGGCGTCCGAGCTGCTCTATGCCCGGATCCCGGCCCTGGAACGCGAACTCGCGCAGGCCATCTCGGCAGAGCGGGAAGAGGACGCGCACGAGGCACCGATGGTCAGCGAGGAGGTCGGACCCGACGACATCGCCACCGTCATCGCGGCCTGGACCGGTATTCCGGCGGGCCGCCTGCTCGAGGGTGAGACCGAGAAGCTGCTGCGGATGGAGTCCGAGCTGGGCCGGCGGGTGATCGGCCAGCGGGAGGCCGTCGCCGCGGTCAGCGACGCGGTGCGCCGCGCGCGGGCCGGGATCTCCGACCCGGACCGACCCACCGGTTCGTTCCTGTTCATCGGCCCGACCGGCGTCGGGAAGACCGAGCTCGCGAAGGCGCTGGCCGACTTCCTGTTCGACGACCCCCGGGCCATGGTCCGCATCGACATGAGCGAGTACTCGGAGAAGCATTCCGTGGCCCGGCTTGTCGGTGCTCCGCCCGGCTACGTCGGGTATGACGAGGGTGGTCAGCTGACCGAGGCGGTCCGCCGGCGGCCGTACTCGGTGATCCTGCTCGACGAGGTCGAGAAGGCGCACCCGGACGTCTTCGACATCCTGCTGCAGGTGCTGGACGACGGTCGGCTCACCGACGGCCAGGGCCGCACGGTGGACTTCCGGAACACGCTGCTGATCCTGACCTCGAACCTGGGCAGCCAGGCGCTGATGGACCAGGGCATGTCCGAGGAGCAACGGCGTAACACGGTGATGTCGGTGGTCCGCACGGCCTTCAAGCCGGAGTTCCTCAACCGGCTCGACGACATCGTGTTCTTCCACGCGCTGGATACCGAGCAGCTCGGCGCGATCGTCGACATCCAGGTCGATGCGCTCGGCCGCCGGCTGGCCGCGCGCCGGCTCACCTTGGAGGTGTCGCCGGAGGCCCGGGAGTGGCTGGCCATCGGTGGGTTCGACCCGCTGTACGGGGCGCGCCCGCTGCGGAGGCTGATCCAGTCGGCGATCGGGGACCAGTTGGCGAAGGAACTGCTGGCCGGTCGGATCCGTGACGGGCAGACGGTTCTGGTCGATGTCAACGACAACGACCCGGGTGCCCTGGTGGTGCGGTCGGCCGATGCGGCTGCCGACCTGCCCGCGCCGCTGACCGTCTGACACGGTGCGGTCCGCCGGCTGACCTCGCCGTGGACGGCCCGCCCAGCCCCAACTGGGCGGGGCCGCCCGCGCATCACCAGCAGGTGCGGGTGCCCTGCGCGCCGGTGCCCGACCGTGACGGCGACGCGGAAGGGCGCTGCGGCATCACATCTCGAGGGCCTCGTGAATCTGCACTCCGCCGCCCGAGGCGAAGATGGGGCAGCTCTTGGCCTTTGCCGTGGCGTCGGCCAGCGAATCCGCGGTGACGATGGAGTAGCCGGTGGCGACGGCCGGCTCCGACATCGACACCGCGCCGTCCGCCGCGATGGTGGCCGCGCCGCCGAACGGGTTGCCGCCGTCCACGAGTGCCGAACCCTGCTCGCCGAACCACGCTCCCCATGCCTGGTAGACCTGCTCCCGTGCCTCCGGTGTGGAGGCCGAGCTGCCGCCGGTGTACAGGTACACGAACTTCGTCATCGAAGGGCTCCTTCGTCGTCCGCCGGCCCCTCGGTGAGGCCGGTCCGTTCTGACACCACCCAGACGGACGCCGCGGCGGGGAATCGACAGCAGGGCGGGAATTGCCCGAAATTCGTCGGCGGCCGGCCGGCCGGCAAGGGCCGGACGGCCCGTACAGGGCTCCACCGCACCGATCCGAGGAAACACACAGCACTCGCACAGCTTCCGGCGTGACGGTGGGTGCCATGAGCCAGGACAACATCTCCCAGCCGCCCGGGGACGCCGCCCCGGGCGCAACGCCGGCCGGACCTGCATCACCCGGGGCCACGCCCACCAGCAACACACCGGCCGGCGCCCCCCCGACCGGCTCACCCCGGTGGGCGCCGTCACCGCCCGAGGGGGCACCCGACGCACCACGACCGACCGCCGCAGCCGGGCACGCGTCCGAACCACCGGCGTACGGCGCAACCGGCCAGTACCCCGGCGCTCCTGCCCCGGCATGGGTCGGCGGTGACCGGCCGCCCGGGCCGAACCACCCCTACGGCGGTCAGCAGAGTTCCGTGCCACCGCAGCAGAGCTGGACGCAGGCCGCGTCCGGTTTCGGCGGGGGCCCCGCCACGGCGATCGGCGCGCCGCTGTTCGGTGACCGTGGCTACCCGACCGGCTCGACCCCGGTCGCGGGTGGCACGCCACCGGCAACCGCGGTCAAGGCCCCGAGGCGCCGCGGGACGCTGATCGCGGCCTCGACCGTCGCCCTTGCGTTGCTCGCCGGATTCGGCGGTGGTGCGCTCGCGGCGGGCCTGAACGACCCGACGACGCCGGCCGCCAGCGCGCTGACCACCACCGTGACGTCACCGACGGCCTCGTCGGTGACCCCCGCACCCAGCGGCTCGGTGCAGCAGGTCGCCGACGCGATCCTGCCCTCGGTGGTGTCCGTGCTGTCCAGCTCGTCGACTTCCGCGGGCGAGGGCTCCGGCATCATCCTGTCCGCCGACGGCCAGATCCTGACCAACAACCACGTCATCGAGGGCGCCACCGACCTGCAGGTGCAGTTCAACGACGGCAGCACCGCCAAGGCCACCGTGGTCGGTGCGGATCCGGTGGACGACCTCGCCGTCATCAAGGCCGAGGGCAAGTCCGGACTCACCCCGGCGACGCTCGGCACCTCCGCCGACCTGCAGGTCGGGCAGGACGTCGTCGCCGTCGGTTCCCCCCTCGGGCTGTCCGCCACCGTCACGGCCGGGATCGTGTCCGCGCTGAACCGCCCGGTCGCCACCTCCAACGCGCAGAATCAGCAACGGCAGCAGCTGCCCGGCTTCGGTCAGCAGGATCAGAGCCAGGCGGCACCGACCGCGTCCCTCTCCACAGTGATCAACGCGATCCAGACGGATGCGGCGATCAACCCGGGGAACTCCGGCGGGCCGCTGGTCGACATGTCCGGCAAGGTGATCGGGGTCAACTCGGCGATCGCATCGCTGTCGTCGGGGGCCAGCGGCGAATCCGGGTCGATCGGCGTCGGTTTCGCCATCCCGATCGACCAGGCCAAGCGCATCGCCGAGGAGATCATCAAGACCGGCAAGGCGACCCACGCCGTACTCGGTGCGTCCGTCGGGGACGCCACCGTCAACGGCCAGGCGCTGCTCACCGCCGGCGCCAAGATCAGCCAGCTCACGGCCGGCGGCGGCGGCGAGAAGGCCGGCTTGCAGGCCGGTGACGTGATCACCAAGGTCGGCGACCAGAAGGTCGAGTCCGCCGACGCCCTCGTCGCCGCGATCCGGTCCGCCCCACCGAACAGCGACGTCACGATCACCTACACCAGGGGCTCGCAGACCAAGACGGTCACCGTGACCCTCGGGTCGTCGAGCAGCTGATCGCAGCAAGAGCCGCACCAGACCTCCGGCAGGACGCTCCCAGTGGGCGTCCTGCCGGAGGTCTTTGCGTCCCGGGCGACACCTTCGGGCGCGCTTTCACCCGCCCCGGATGAGGGTCGGGCAGCACCACGGCCGGAGAATGAAGAGGCCAACAGGTGCGCAATGCCCGATGGGTCGGGAAGATGGGTGTCGAACGCTCGTTGTCCGGACTGTCGGACCGGCACTGATCGGCACTGATCGGTGCGGAGCGCCGGCTGCGGAGGAGGTCACATGGACGCTGCCGGAGCGCGCGCCGGACATCCTCGGGTCCGTCTCGCGCCCGCACCGGAAGCCTGGCTGGACGACCTGGCGCCCGACGAAAAGGTCTGGAACGGTGCCGATCGTAACGGTGCCGGGCGGAACGGTGCCGGACGCAACGGTGGCGCGGCCCGGAACGGTGCGGCCGGGTACCGCGCTCCCGGATCAGCCGCCGAGCAGGATCGTGCCAACGCCGATGACGTCACCGCGGCGGGCAGTGCCGACCGGGACACCGCGCCGCGACCGCTGCTCGCGGCCGTCGGCTGGGCTACCGGCGTCGCCTGGCGACTGACCTGGCCGGTACGCGCGGGCGCCCGGCTCACTTTCCATGCCGCCGACGCGGCCACCCGGGAGGTGGGCAGGAGGGTGCTCGCCGCAGGCGCCGCCTCGCCGTCGGCGGCCACCGGCACGTCACCAACCACCGGCACGTCATCAACCACCGGCACGTCATCAACCACCGACTCCGCGCCGGCCGGCAGCACCGCGACCCCGAGTCGCACGCCGATGGATACCCGCACCGCGGCCGATACCGGGGGGTTCCGCGGCCTGGTCGACTCCCTGGTGCAGGCGGTGCTCCGGCCCGTCGTCGTGCGGGTGGTCACCACGGCGCTCGACGAGTTGGACGTCACGGCGTTGGTCTTGCAGAACGTCGACATCGACGCGATCGCGGCGAAACTCGACGCCGAAGCGGTGATCGACCGGGTCGATCTGGATGCCGTCGTCGCGCGGGTCGACCTGGACGCGGCGGTGGCGCGGGTGGACCTGGATGCGGCGGTGGCGCGGGTGGATCTGGATGCGGCGGTGGCGCGGGTGGATCTGGATGCGGCGGTGCGCCGGGTGGATCTGGACGGTGCGGTGGCCCGGGTCGATCTGCAGCGGATCATCGACCGGATCGATGTGGACGGCATCGTGGCGGGGGTGGACCTGCAGGCAGTGATCGACCGCATCGACATCGACGAGATCATCAAGACCGTCGACCTGGACGCCGCCGTGGCGCGGGTGGACCTGGACGCGGCGGTCGCGCGGGTGGACCTGGATGCGGCGGTGCGCCGGGTGGATCTGGACGGTGCGGTGGCCCGGGTCGATCTGCAGCGGATCATCAAGCGGATCGATGTGGACGGCATCGTGGCGGGGGTGGACCTGCAGGCGGTGATCGACCGGCTGGACATCGCCGCGATCGTTGCCCTGGTCGATCCCGACCCGGTGGTGGCGCGGGTCAACTTCGACGCCGCCATCGCGCGGATCGACCTGCTCCGGATCGCGCAGGAGGTGGTGGACGGCATCAACCTGCCGGGCATCATCCGGGATTCGACCGGGTCGCTGGCCTCCGAGGCGGTACAGGGCGTGCGGGTGCAGGGGCAGCAGGCCGATGACGCGGTCGGCCAGCTGGTCAGCCGGATGTTCCGCCGCCGCGGCATCACCGACGGGTACGCGCCGCCGTGACCGCCTCCCGTTCGTCGGTCAAGGTGACCGATAGCGAGCCGCGGCCGGCCGGGATCGTCACCCGTGTCGTGGCGATGGGCGTGGACATCGCCGTGGTGATCGTGGTGTCATCGGTGATCTATCTGACCTTCGCCGGTTTCACTTTCATCCTGTCGCCGACCACCTTCCGCTGGCCCGACCTGCCCGTCTTCCTCACCCTCAGCGCACAGTTCGCGCTGGCTGTGGTCTACCTGACCGCATCGTGGGCGATGACGGGGCGGACCTACGGCGACACCCTGCTGGGCCTGCGGGTGCTCGACCGCCGCGGCCGGATCCCGGGCTGGACGCTGTCGTTCCTGCGTGCGGTCGCCTGCGCGTTCTTCCCGATCGGGCTGTTCTGGGTCGCCATCAGTCCAGAGCGCCGGTCCATCCAGGACGTCATCCTGCGCACCGTCGTGGTCTACGACTGGCACGTCGAGGCCAACCTGACCCCGTGAGGGTCAGTGCACGAGGTGCTCCGGGGAGGATTCAGCGCACGACCTGTGCCCGGCGAATCAGTGCACCACCGGGGCGATCGTCGGGTGGTGTGCCAGCTGCTCGATGACGGCGCGGTGCACCAGAACGGGGACGAAGTGGCGGACGGTCGCATCGTCGTACCGCTGCCACTCCCGGGCGACCATCGAACGGACCTCCTGCTCGCCGATGCGATCCAGATGGATCCGGCCCACGGTGTCGATCACCTGCTCGGCGACGGTCTTCACGGACTCGGCCGGCATGGCGGCGGCCTGTTCGACCGGTGAGTCGACGGACATGGCTGCCTCCGGCGGGATTCGGTCGGGCGGGGATGTCCGAATAGTCTGCATTTCCCGGGTGTTTCGCGCTACGTCATCTCCCGGACAGATGAAATTGGCCTGCCGGCCGGATCTTCGGGGCCGTGCGGTCAGCTCACCCGCAGGTGGTCGGCCGTGCCGTCGTCGGCAGTCAGGTCGTCGGCAGTCACGTCGGCAGTCACGTCGGCAGTCACGTCGTCGGCAGTCAGCTCGACGGCAGTGCGGACGTCAGTGGAGGTTCGCTGCAGATCGGCGACGCGCACTCCACTGGGATCCATCGCGTTGATCAGCGTGGTCAGGCTGTCCCGGAACCGGGCGACGTCGACGCCGTTGGCCTGCAGGATGTCGTCGGTGATCCGCTCGCCGGTGTCGAACATCTCGGCGAGCAGCGCGGCCCCGGCCTCGGTCAGTTCCACCGATCGACGGCGGCGATCGGACTGATCCGCTCGCCGGACCACGTGACCGGTGGATTCCAGGTGCGCGATCGTGCGGCCGATGGTCTGTTCGGTGACGTGCTGGTCCTCGGCGAGGTCGCGCTGGCTGCTCGCCCCCCGGCCGAGGGTGGACATCACGATCAGTCCTGCATGGCTCACCCCGTGCTCACGGAGTCGGGTGTTCCATGCCTGCTCCACCAGCCGCGCCGCGGTGCTGAGCAGCCGGCCGGTCACCCACTCGTGCGGGCCTGGTTCCGCTGTCATCTGCCTCCTTCCGCCTGCCCGCGTCGTTCCCCGGGACGGACCGGTCAGCACGGTCGAGAACGACGGTACCTGTGGCAAGATTGCGAATGCTCAGCAAGCTGAGCATCCGATTTGGCCTTTCCTGCGGTACTTGCAACGTCCCCTGCACACGACAGAACGGAACCCGTCATGACCACCGGGTCGAACGAGACGACAGCAGACCGCGTCGACGACACGCCGCCGCAGGAACCGCCCGCAGGGCCTACGGGATCGTCCTCGGGCTCTCGCCGGAACGCAATCCTGCGGGCGGTCGGCGTCCTCGCGGTCGTCTTCGCCTGGCTCGGCATCGCCGGGGTCGGCGGACCGGCCGTCGGCTCGCTGTCCACCGTGCAGTCCAACGACCAGGAGTCGTTCCTGCCGGACGGCGTGGAATCGGTGCGAGCGGCGGATGCGGCGGCCGCATTCGACAACTCCGGCGAGCTGCCGGCGTTCGTCATCTTCGAGACCTCGGGGACGCCCGCCACGCCGGAACAGCTCGCGTCATGGCAGGCGTTCACCACCTCCGTCGCCGGGCAGCCGGTCGACCCGGCCAACCTGGCGTTGGGCACTGTGGGCGACTACTTCGTCGCACCCAAGGCGCCCGGCCAGCCCGTCGCGGTGCCGCTGATCCCGTCGCAGGACGGGGAGGCCGCGCTGGTCCTGGTGCCGCTCTCGGCGGACAAGGTTACCGCGGTCGACTCGGAGGGCGAGAACCCGCTCGGCGACGTGATCGACGGCATTCGGGCGTCCGCAGAGGCGTCCGCTGCAGGTGCCACCGTGCACATCGCAGGGCCGGCCGGGCTGATCGCGGACCTCAGCGCGGCCTTCGCCGGGATCGACGGCCTGCTGCTGATCGTCACCCTGTCCGCGGTGCTGGTGATCCTCGTGCTGGTCTACCGCGCGCTGGTGCTCCCGTTCGTCGTGCTGTTCACCTCCATCAGCGCACTCGCGCTGGCCGGCGGGGTGGTCTATCTGCTGGCCAAGAACGAGGTGCTGCCGCTGAACGGGCAGAGCCAGGGCATCCTGTTCATCCTCGTCGTCGGCGCCGCCACCGATTACGGCCTGCTGCTGGTGTCCCGGTACCGGGAGGAGCTCACCAAGGTCGAGTCGAAGTGGACCGCGATGGTGCGTGCCTGGCGGGCCTGCCTGGAGCCCATCGCGGCCAGCGCGGGCACCGTGATCATCGGCCTGTTGTGCCTGCTGCTGTCCAGCCTGAACTCCAACCGTTCCCTCGGACCGGTCGGCGCCATCGGTATCGCGTCGGCGTTCATCGCCGCGATGACGCTGCTGCCGGCGTTGCTGATGGCCGGCCGTTGGCTGTTCTGGCCGCGTATCCCGCGGGTCGTCGCGCACGACGCCCAGGGTCATGTCATCGGTCGCCGCAAGGCCGGCCTGTGGGAGCGCATCTCGGTGTTCGTCGCCCGTCGTCCGCGCCGGACCTGGGCGATCACCGCCGCCGCGCTGGCGCTGGCCTGCCTGCTGGTGCCGACCCTGAAGGCCTCGGGCACGTCACAGACCGATGTGTTCCTGACCGACGTGGACTCCATCGCCGGGCAGCAGGCGCTGAACGATCATTTCCCCGGCGGCTCGGGCAACCCGGTGGTGATCATCGCGCCGGAAGCGGCCGCGCAGCAGGTGGTCGACACCGTTGCCGGGGTGGAGGGCATCGCCGGCACGCCCACCGTACTGACCGCGGCCGGCACCGGCCCGCAGGCCGCAGGCGCTCCGCCGCTGGTGGTGAACGGCGAAGTGCAGATCCAGGCCACGCTGTCTGCCCAATCGGACAGCCAGGAGGCGGAAGATGCGGTGCGGGCGGTCCGGGACGCCGTCCATGCCATCCCGCAGTACGGCGACGCGATCCTGGTCGGCGGCAACACCGCCATCCAGATCGACACCGTCGACACCTCCGCCAGTGACCTGCGGCTGATCATCCCGGTGATCCTCGGAGCCGTGCTGCTGGTGCTGATCCTGTTGCTGCGGTCGCTGGTGGCGGCATTGCTGCTGGTGGTCGCGACCCTGCTGTCGTTCGGTGCCGCGCTCGGTGTGTCGGCGTTCGTGTTCAACAACGTCTTCGACTTCCCCGGCTCCGACCCCGCCGTTCCGCTGTTCGCGTTCGTGTTCCTGGTGGCACTGGGCATCGACTACTCGATCTTCCTGATGACCAGGGCCCGGGAGGAGGTCGCCTTCCACGGCCCGCACGACGGCGTCATGCGGGGCCTGCGGCTGACCGGCGGGGTGATCACCAGTGCGGGCGTCGTGCTGGCCGCGACGTTCGCCGCGCTTGCCGTGCTGCCGATTCTGTTCCTGGCCCAGATCGCATTCATCGTCTCGTTCGGCGTCTTGCTGGACACGTTCATCGTGCGGACGCTGCTGGTCCCGGCCGCGGCGATCGACATGGGTTGGTTCACCTGGTGGCCGATCCGGCCCAAGCCCACCAAGCACCAATTGGAGCACCGCGGACCGGCGAAGGTCCCGACAACCGTTTGACACGCGTACGACCTGACGGGGCGAGGACCTTTGCCTCTGGCGGGGCGCATGTACCAGCCTCGACGCTGACATCAGGACCTCGTGGAACAGGTCGCCTGAGGAGTCAGCTGATGAGTGGCGTTCGGAAAGCTGTCATTGCAGTCGGTATCGACGGCTCACCCGAGTCGTTGGTCGCCGCCCGGTGGGCCGCCGACGAGGCCGCACGCCGCCGGCTGTCCCTGCGGTTGCTGCATGCCTACGCGACCGCACCGCTGGTCGGTGTGCCGGCGTTCGGCGTTCCCGCGGACATCAACGAGGGGCTGATCGAGGCGGGCAGCGACGCCCTGGCGCAGGCCGTGGCGGCGGTCGAGAAGGTGAACCCGGAGGTCGCTTTCACCGCCGAACTGGTGAAGTCCGATCCCCGTCCGGCGCTCATCGAGGCGTCGGCGACGTCGATGCTCACCGTCATCGGCCGCAGCGGCGGGGGACGCATTCCCGAGGTCGTGCTCGGGTCCGTGGCGCTGCACGTGGCGGCGCACGGCCGGTCGCCGGTCGCCGTGATCTCGCCGCACACCCCGGCGCCGTCCGACGGTCCGGTTGTGCTGGGCGTCAACGGGTCGGCGATCAGCGAGGACGCGGTGTCGTACGCGTTCGACGAGGCCTCCCGCCGGCACGCCCGGCTGGACGCCGTGCTCGCCTGGGACGACCTGGGGATGCGCGGGTTCGGCGGCGGCACGCGCGAACTGGCCGTCATGGAGGACGAGGAGGAACACGTCGTGCTCGGTGAGCAGCTCGCCGGCTGGCGCGACAAGTTCCCCGACGTCGACGTCAACCAGATCGTCGTCCAGGGCAAGCCGGCGGAGGCGATCCTGCGGCACGCTGAGACCTTCCCGTCGGGCAGTGATCCGCAGCTGATCGTGGTCGGCAGCCGTGGTCGGGGTGGGTTGACCGGTCTGCTGCTCGGCTCCACCAGCCAGCGGCTGATCTGCCATTCGCAGTGGCCGGTGGTCGTGGTCCGTCAGGGCACGCTCGGCTGATCCTGATCGGCGGCACCGCCGGCTGGCTCCCGCCCTGGTGGGCAGGGGCCGGTTGGTGGTGGCGGTCGCCGCGGTGACGCCCGCGTCACTGCGGTGAGAAACGTGCCCCCGGCCGAAAGCCGGGGGCACGCCGGCATCCCGCCGCACCCACCGGTCGGCCCTGGACCGCTCGACTAGCAGCACCAACGGCCCCGTGCGGGGTGGGCAACAGCGGCTCGACGCCGTACCCCTCGCCGGCGTCGAGGTCGCTCCAGCCACGGCGGCCGCCCAGAACCGCCGCCGCATCATCGACAGGTTCATCGGCGATGCATGCAGGGGTTCGCTGCCCATGACGACATGGATGGGTGTGGTTGCCGCCGAAATGGTGCGGAGCGCGGGTTTGCCTGCCGGGCTCGGCACTGGCGTGCTGCCCGGGACCCGGATCAGTACGGTGCGGCGCCCCAGACGTAGACGTTGTCGCCGACCGAGAGGGTGTCGTAGAACGTCTCCGACGCATCCCATGACAAGTGGATGCAACCGTGCGACTGGTCGGACAGGCTGCCCTCGTGGAAGGCGATGCCGCCGTTGAAGAACACCGAGTTCGGCATCGGTGCGTCGTTGAAGATGCTGGACCGGTGGTCCTTGTCGCGCCAGAAGACGGTGAACATGCCGGTGCCGGTGCGGTGGCCCTCGCGGCCGGAGGTGATGGGCACCGGCCCGTAGGTGATCTTTCCGGCGGACTGCAGCCAGGTCTGCTGATCGGTGAGGTCCACACACGCCGCGGCCGCTGCGGGACACGGGTTGGACGCCTGCGCGGCTGCGGCGCCGGCCTCGTTCGGGTTGACCGGTGCCTGCCGGAGCGTCATCGTCGCCGACGCCGTGTTGGCCTCGAACCGGACGTCGCCGGCGTAGGACACCTCGACCGCGTGGTCCCCGGCGGGGACGGCCTTCGCGGTGCCGCTGATCGTGCCGTCGTCGCCGATCGCGGCACTGGCGACGGGCGCACCGTCGACGCTGATGGTCGCCTTGCCGGTCGGCGTCTGCGGGGTTCCGATGATGTCCGCGGTGATGGTGACGTCCTTGCCGGGCGCCGCGTCCTGCGGCCAGTCGATCGCGATGTCCACGTTCGTCTGCGTCGTCTGCACCGGTAGGTCGACGGTCGACCCGGCCGCGGTGGCGTTGCCGGTGTAGCTGATCCGGTAGGTCTTCGTGCCTGGGTCGGCGGTGTTGAGGAAGCCGAGCGCGGCGGTCCCGGCGGCATCGGTGTCACCCTCGGCCACCACCGCTGCGCCGTCGCGGACGGTGACGTGACCGGTGAGATCGGCGACCCCGCGCGTTGGGCGGACCGTGACGGTGAACGCGGACTGGTCCCCGTACCGGATCGGGCCACCCCCGACCGACGCGGTCAGTGCGGTGACCGCCGGCTGTGGCACCGCGGATTTGGGACTCGGCTCGGCCGTCGGCGGCTCGGGGGAAGGCTCGACCGAGGACCTGGCTGCGGACGACCCGGGCGCGGAGGACGTGGGCGCGGAGGACCTGGGCGCGGAGGACCTGACCGTGGCCGCCGGCGCGGCCGTGCTCGCCTTTGCCGAGCTGGTGGGTGCCGGTGCACTCGGTGCGGCCGCCGCCGGTGACGCCGCGGCGGACGTGGCGCCCGCCGCGACCGATGGCAGTCCCGCCGCCCCGGTCTCTGCCGGCCCGCACGCTGTGACGGCCACCAGGACCACCGCTGCGGCGAGGGCGCCGAGGCCCGTCCGCCACCCGGTACCGGACATCACGTCACCCCCCCCGTTCTCGGTCGGACCGACCGATCCGCTGCCATCAGCAGCAGGACGCATCAGCGGCCGGTGCGTTGCGCCCAGCAACCGCCGCGCGCGTCCCCATCCACCACGGACGGTACCGCTTCCACCGTCCGCGACGCCTGTCCCGAGCACCGTCGGTGCCGGGTCAGTGCTGCATGCCGATCCGGTCGTGCAGCCGCCGCAGCGGCGGTGGCGCCCACCAGTTCCACTCGCCGAGCAACGTCATCGTCGCCGGCACCAGCAGGCAGCGGACCAGGGTGGCGTCGATGGCCACGGCGACGGCGAGGGCGACGCCGGTCTGCTTGATCACCAGGAGTTCGCCGGCCACGAACCCGGAGAAGACCAGCACGACGATCAGCGCCGCCGAGGTGATGATCCGGCCCGACCGCTGCAGCCCGGCCACCACCGCGTCGTCGTTGGCCATCCCCTTGTCCCGGAACTCCTTGATCCTGCTGAGCAGGAACACCTCGTAATCCATGGCGAGGCCGAAACCGAGTGCGATGACCAGGATCGGGATGATCGTCTCGATCCCGCCGGTGGACCTGAAGCTCAGCAGCGACTCACCGTTGCCGTCCTGGAACACCCACACCAGCACACCCAGCGATGCGCCGAGGGACACGATGTTGATCAACAACGCTTTGATCGGCACCAGGATGGACCCGGTGAGCAGGAACAGCAGCATGAACGTGGCCAGGATGACGACGGCGATCGCGGCCGGAGCCTGGGCGGCCAGCGCGTGGGTGAAGTCGATGAGCGCCGCCGTCTGGCCCGTCACCCAGGTCGGGTAGTCGGTTCGGTCCGCGCGTACGTTCTCGACCACTGCCTTGGCGTCGGCGCTGCCCTGGTCGGGGTCGGCCATGAAGACGTTGATCACGGCGTGGCTGTCGCCGACGGCGCGCGGCGGTGCGACCAACTCGACCCCGGGCAGGCCGGAGATCCGCTGGGCCAGCGGTGCCATCTGCTCCGCAGTGGCCTCCCCGACGACCTGGACGGTCGGGATGCCCGACGACGGGTACTGGGCCGCGAGGGTGTCGAAGAACTGGCGATCCGGCGCGCTCGGCGGCAGCAGCTGCGCCCCGGAGCTGCGCAACTGCAACCCGAGCACCGGGGCGGCGAGGATCCCGAGGACCAGCAGCACGCCGCCGACCACCAGCCACGGCCGGCGTTGCGTCCAGCGGGCAAGACGGGAGAAGAAACCCTTCTCCGGTGCAACGTCACCGAACCGGTCCGCCGCCTTCCGCAGGCCCGGGATGCGGCTGAGCAAACCGGGGCGGACCATCCGGCCACCGGCCAGGGCCAGCAGCGCGGGTACCAGGGTGAGCGCGACCAGCAGGGCGATGACCACGACGCTCACCCCGGCGGCGCCGACCGCCCGCAGGATCCGCGCCTGGAACAGCAGCAGGCCGGACAGGCTGATCGCGACGGTGACGCCGGAGAACAGCACGGTGCGGCCCGCGGTGGCCATCGTGCCGACCAGCGCCTCGGTGCGCGCGGCCCGGGTCGACCGGGTGGTGCGCTCGGCCAGCCGGAGCCGCAGCTCCTCACGGTAGCGGGACACGATCAGCAGGCCGTAGTCGATGCACAGCCCCAGACCGAGGACGGTCACGACGTTGACGACGGCCGCATCCAGGTCGATCAGGTAGGAGAAGCCGAGCAGCACGGCCAGTGCGCCGCCGATCGAGGCGATCGCGCCGGCAATCGGCATGCCGGCCGCCAGGAAGCCGCCGAACACCAGCACCATCACCAGCAGGCTCACCGGCAGTGCGATCAGCTCGCCGCGGACCAGGTCCTTCTCCACCTGCCCGGTGATCGCGTCGAACAGCAGGGTGCCGCCGCCCACCTGCCCGGACGCGCCGGGCACGGCAGCGGTGATGTCCGACGACAGCGCGGCCAGCCCGTCCTCGGTGGCCTGCAGAGACGATTTCTCCACCGGGTCGGCGAGGTCGGGTTGCAGCGTCGCGGAGACCAGGAACCCGTCGCCGTCCTTGGCGATCAACGCCGCCCCGGCCGGGGACGACGGGCCGCCGGGCGCGCTGACCGGGTCGACGACACTCGCCATCCCGGGGATCGCCAGCAGCTCGGTCCGGGCCGCCGCCAACGGTTGCGCGAGCGTGGGGTCGGTGACGGTCGCGCCCTGCACGAGCAGGCTCACCGTCGGGCCGACGGTGCTGGCCGCGTTGAGGATCTCCCGCCCCTGCGAGGACTCGCTGGCCACCGTCGCCTGGCCGGCGTTCAGCCGGGCGAACAGCCCCTCGCCGAAGGTGCCGGTCGCAGCGGCGAACCCGGCAACCGTCAGCGCGAGCCAGACGACCACCACCCACCCCGGTCGGGCGGCGATCAACCGCCCCAGCGCGCGCAGCACCCGCTGATGGTGACAAATCGTCCGCACCACCGCGGAGACGGGTCACATCACGCAGCGAAGACCGGAGCAGGGGGCGGAACCTCCGACAGGCTGACCCGACGCCAGCGGCCCTCCAGGAGCCGCGGGCTCAGGAGTCGCCGGCTCAGGAGTCGCGGGCTCAGGAGTCGCGGGCTCAGGAGTCGCGGGCTCAGGAGTCGCGGGCTCAGGAGTCGCGGGCTCAGGAGTCGCGGGCTCAGGAGTCGCGGGCTCAGGAGTCGCGGGCTCAGGAGTCGCGGGCTCAGGAGTCGCGGGCTGAGGAGTCGCGGGCTTAGGAGTCGCCGTCGCGGTAGTCGTCGTCGGACGGGACGTCGATGGACTGCTCGATCACGTCCGCCTCGTCGGCATCGATGTTGCCGACGACCGATCCCGGGGCCGGCCGGGCGGGCGCCGCGGCGACCTCGTCACCGTCGTCGGCGAGTGGCTGCTCCTGCTCCACACGGTCGACGTCCGGTGTCTCCAGGCCGATCTCGTCATCGTTGGCAGTCATCTCGGGGGACCTTTCCGCAGGCGGCGGTTCGACGGTATCGCGGCGGCGTGCCGGGCCGTGCATCGGCCGCTGCCCGTGGGCCGCGGTGGCCATCGCCCGCATCGGCCCGTCACTGCACGGCTTCCCGGTCGAAGCGCCATCCGCGGCGCCCTTCCGCACAGCCCCGATTCACCCCACGACGCGGATCGCCGGGTCTGCAACGGGCCGAATGGTGCGGTGGCTCACGTTTCCGGTATCGCGCCGATCGCGGCCGCGCGAGCCGGACTTATGATCCGCGGATGGACACACTCGACGGCGAGGGTCCGGTGCGACTGGCCGGCGCAACGCCAGTCTCCGAACAGGATTGGGCGTCGGCCGCGGCAGCTGTGCTGCGCAAGTCCGGCCGGCTCGGCGAGGATGCGGAGCCGGCCGCCGCCTGGGACGCGCTCGCCGTCACGACCGTCGAGGGCCTGGTCGTGCCGCCCCTCGGCACCGCCGACCGGCTCGCGAGGGCGGGCGGTCCGGTGGCGCCGCCCGCGACCGCGGTGCCGGCCGGTCGCGGTGACGACGTGCGGGTCGGCTGGGACATCCGGCCGCTGCTGTGCGACCCGGACCCGGAGCAGGCGTCCGCTTCAGCGCTGGCCGACCTGGAGAACGGCGCGACGTCGCTGTGGGTCACCGTCGGTGGCGGCGGCACCGCGGAGGGAGAGCTGGACGCGGCGTTGACCGGCGTCTTCCTGGAGATGGTGCCGATCGTCGTGTCCGCCCGCGGCGGCACCACCGATGCGCAGGCGGCCGTCGAGCTCGCCGAGTTGTTCCGGCTCCGCGGTGTCCGGCCCGATGCCGGCACGTGCCTGGGCGTCGATCCGGTCGGCCGCGCCGTGCGGACCGGGCAGGTGTCCGCCGGGTCCGCGGATCTGGACATCGCCATCGCCGACATCGTGCCGCTGGCGACGGGTCTCGGCGTCCGGGCGATGGTGGTCGACGGCAGCGCGGCGCACCGGGCAGGAGCCGGGGACGCCGCCGAGGTGGGCTTCAGCCTTGCCGTCGGCGTGCAGTACCTGCGGGCGCTGGAAGCCGCCGGTGTGCCGATCGACGACGCGCTGCGCCTGCTGGAGTTCCGCTACGCCGCGACCGACGAGCAGTTCCCGACCATCGCCAAGTTCCGCGCGGCGCGGGCGCTGTGGCAGCGGGTCGGTGAGCTGTGCGGGGCCCGCGCGGTGACCCGGCAGTTCCAGCACGCCGTCACCTCCGGCCAGATGCTGACCCGGTACGACCCTTGGGTGAACCTGCTGCGGAACACCGTCGCGGCGTTCGCGGCGGGTGTCGGCGGCGCGGACGCAGTGACGGTGCTGCCGTTCGACAGCCGGCTCGGCGTGTCCGACGCGCTCGGCCGGCGGATGGCCCGGAACACCTCCTCGCTGCTGATCAGCGAGTCGCACGTGGCCGCGGTCACCGACCCGGCCGCCGGCTCGTTCGCCGTCGAGATGCTGACCGGCGAGCTGACCACCGCGGCGTGGGCGGAGTTCCAGCGGATCGAGGCGGCCGGCGGGATGCTGGCCGCGCTGACCGACGGCTCGGTGCAGAGCCGTTGGGCAAAGGCGGCCGCCGAGCGCGACCGGCGGATCGCCACCCGGCGCCGCCCGGTCACCGGGGTCAGCGAATTCCCGCACCTGCGCGAGACGCTGCCGGCCAGGCGATCAGCCGAGGGACAGGACGCCGACCGCGGCTGGGCGGATGCGTTCGAGGCGATGCGGGACCGGCCCGCCCCCGCCGCCGTCTTCCTGGCCACCCTGGGCACGGTGGCCGAGCACGCCGCCCGCGCCGGCTTCGCCGCAAACCTGTTCGCCGCCGGCGGGATCGACAGCGTGACGGCCGGCGCGACCACCGGCGTCGATGACGTCGTCGAGGCTTTCCGGGACAGCGGGACCACCGTCGCCTGCCTGGCCGGCACCGACAAGGCCTACGCGGCAACGGGTGTGGGGGTCGTCGAGGCGTTGCGGGCGGCGGGGGCGTGGTGGGTGGCGCTGGCCGGCCGGCCCAGCGGCGCCATCGCCGGCGCGGTCGACGACCACATCGCTGCAGGCGAGGACGTGCTGGCGTTCCTCGGCAGAACCAGGGACCATCTCCAGGAAGCGCAGGTAGCCGGATGAGTGTGCCGCGCAGTTTCGCCGACATCCCGCTGACCGACGGCCGGATCACCGCTGCCGATGCCACCGCCGGTGACGGCGTCTCGTCGTGGTTGTCGCCGGAGGGCATCGCGATCAAGCCGGTGTATACCGCGGCCGACATCGACGGGCTGGATGCGCTGGACACCTACCCGGGTCTGACGCCGTTCCTGCGCGGTCCGTACCCGACGATGTACACCACGCAGCCGTGGACGATCCGGCAGTACGCGGGATTCTCCACCGCCCAGGAGTCCAACGCGTTCTACCGCCGCAACCTGGCCGCCGGGCAGAAGGGATTGTCCGTCGCCTTCGACCTGCCCACCCACCGCGGCTACGACTCCGACCATCCGCGGGTCGCCGGCGACGTCGGGATGGCGGGGGTCGCCATCGACTCCATCTACGACATGCGGCAGTTGTTCGAGAACATCCCGCTGGGTTCGATCAGCGTGTCGATGACGATGAACGGTGCCGTGCTGCCGGTGCTGGCGCTGTACATCGTCGCCGCCGAGGAGCAGGGCGTGCCGCCGGAGAAATTGGCCGGCACGATCCAGAACGACATCCTCAAAGAATTCATGGTGCGCAACACCTACATCTACCCGCCGCTGCCGTCGATGCGGATCATCTCCGACATCTTCTCGTTCACGGCGGCGAGAATGCCGAAGTTCAACTCCATCTCGATCTCTGGGTACCACATCCAGGAGGCCGGCGCGACGGCCGACCTGGAGCTGGCCTACACCCTCGCGGACGGGCTGGAGTACCTGCGGGCAGGGGCGGCCGCGGGCCTGGACATCGACGCGTTCGCACCCCGGCTCAGCTTCTTCTGGGCGATCGGGATGAACTTCTTCATGGAGGTCGCGAAGATGCGCGCGGGCCGCGCCATCTGGGCCAGGCTGGTCGGCCAGCAGGGCGCGAAGAACCCGAAGTCGCTGTCCCTGCGCACCCATTCGCAGACCTCCGGCTGGTCGCTGACCGCGCAGGACCCGTTCAACAATGTCGCCCGCACCTGCATCGAGGCGATGGCGGCGACGCAGGGCCACACCCAGTCGCTGCACACCAATGCGCTGGACGAGGCGATCGCGCTGCCCACCGACTTTTCGGCCCGCATCGCCCGCAACACCCAACTGCTGCTGCAACAGGAGTCGGGCACCACGGCGATCATCGACCCGTGGGGCGGGTCGTACTTCGTCGAGCGGCTGACCCACGACCTCGCGCAGCGCGCCTGGCAGCACATCCAGGAGGTGGAGGGTGCCGGCGGCATGGCCAAGGCCATCGAGGCCGGTATCCCGAAGATGCGGATCGAGGAGGCCGCGGCCCGCACCCAGGCGCGGATCGACTCGGGCGCGCAGGCCGTGCTGGGGGTCAACACCTACCGCACCGAGGACGCCGACGAACTCGAGGTGCTCAAGGTCGACAACCGCGCCGTGCGTGCCGCGCAGGTGGCGAAACTTCAGCAACTCCGCCAGGAACGGGACCCGGCGGCGGTGGCGCGGGCGTTGGACGCGCTGACCGCGGCGGGAGCGGCCAGCAGCGGCACGACCGGCGACCTGTCGAACAACCTGCTGGCGCTGGCCGTCGACGCGGCCCGGGCGAAGGCGACCGTCGGGGAGATCTCCGATGCGTTGGAGAAGGTGTTCGGCCGGCACACCGCGGTGATCCGTACCATTTCCGGCGTGTACCGCGCAGAGGCGGGTGAATCCCCGCTGATCCAGCAGGTCCTCGCCGCGACCGATGCGTTCGCCGAGGCCGAGGGCCGGCGCCCGCGCATCCTGGTGGCCAAGATGGGCCAGGACGGGCATGACCGGGGCCAGAAGGTGATCGTCAGCGCCTTCTCCGACCTCGGCTTCGACGTCGACGTCGGCCCACTGTTCTCCACGCCGGAAGAGGTTGCGCAGCAAGCGGTCGACGCCGACGTGCACGTCGTCGGGGTGAACTCGCTGGCGGCCGGGCACCTGACGCTGGTGCCGGCGTTGAAGGCGGCGCTGGCCGACCTGGGACGGCCGGACATCATGATCGTCGTCGGCGGCGTCATCCCGCCCGGTGACATCCCCGAGCTCCGGGAGGCCGGTGCCGCAGCGGTTTTCGGCCCCGGCACGGTGATCGCCGAGGCCGCGCTCGACCTGCTGCAGGAGCTGTCCGCCACGCTGCAGCACTGACCCCGGCCGCTCGGCCGGCCCAGGCCCGCGGCAGCGCGGCGCTGCTTCGACCCTGCGCGGTGATCCCACCGGGTCCCGGATGTGAGCCAACAGACCACCGGCAGGACCTTGGGCCCTTGGGCTCCCGCCCGCCCCCGCGAACCATGGAACGGGGAGAAGCGGAGGTTGGTCATGTCCGAATTCAACTCGGCCACCGCTTGGCAGGCCGATGATCAGCCGGGGGTCGATGCCGGCGCCTCCCCGCAATCCGCCGTCCGGCGCGTCACCCGCAGCCGCACCGACCGGGTGTTCGGTGGGGTGTGCGGTGGCCTCGGCCGGTACTTCGGGGTCGACCCGGTGCTGCTACGCGTTGCTGCGGTCGCACTGGCACTGTCCGGCGGCCTGGGCCTGCTCGCCTACCTGATCGGCTGGGCCGTCATCCCCGAGGACCCGCAGGGAACGCAACCGCTTCCGCCCGGGCCGGCCAACAACCACGGGGTGTCCGTGGCCGTCGGCGCGGCGTTGATCGCGCTGGGCGCCCTGCTGCTGCTCCGGGTACTGGTGCCGTGGTTCAGCATGGCGCTGTTCTGGCCGCTGGTCGTCGTCGGCGCCGGTGTGCTCATCCTCGTCTCGGCGCGGCGGTGAGCGCGATGAGCACCGCAGAGCGCCGTGTTCCCGAGACCCCGGCCGCGCCGCCGCCGCTGCAGACGTTGGATCAGTGGACCGCCCCGACGCCCGCCCCGGCGCCGCCACCGCTCGCTCCGCCGGGCCCGGCGCAAGCCGTCCCGCGGCCTCGCCCCGTCCGCTTGGACCGGATCGTGCTCGGTCTGCTGCTGGCCGTCGCCGGGGTGGGCTGGCTGCTGGACGAGGCCGGGGCGTCGGTGCCCTGGCGGCTGTTCCCCGCCGCGGCACTGTTCGTCATCGGGTCCGCGCTGCTCATCTCGCTGTTCGGCGGCCGCGGGCGGGCCGCCCTGATCGTGCTCGGCATGGTGGCCCTGCTGCTGGGCGTTGCCGTCGGGGTGGGCGCCGACCGGTACGCCGGCCCCGTCGGCGACACCGTCATCGCGCCCCGGTCGGCTGACTGGCCGGTGACCACCCGGCTCGGCGCCGGCACGCTGACGGTCGACCTGACCAGGTACCCGCTGCCGGCGAGCGGGACGCTGCGGGCGGACGTGGGCGCCGGCAAGGTGATCCTCGAGTTACCGGAGTCCGGCCGCATCGCGATCCAGGCGGCCGCCACCATGGGCACGGTGACCCTCGACGGCACCACGGTCGGAGACGGGATCGACGTTCGCTGGTCCGCTCCCGCCAGTGCGCAGAGCGAGGCAAATGTGGTCGACGTGACCGTTCAGGTCGGCATGGGAGACATCGAGGTGCGTCATGAGTAGGACCGGTCCCGGACCTGCTGCCGCGCTCGGTTTCGGGGTCGGTTTCCTGCTGGCGGCCGTCGCCCTGGTGTTGCAGGAGTTGGATCTGGCCACGCTGCGGTGGTCGGTGGTGCTGCCACTGATCCTGATGGCGGTCGGGCTCGTCGTGGTGCTTTCCGCGTTTCTCGGTGCGCACCGCAGCACACATTCCGGCGGCCGGCCCACGGCGGCGTGATCCCCCCGCCCGGTCGCGATGCGGGCCGGCCGCGTGGCTGCCCGCCGGGCGGCACGGTCCGCGTCGTCCCGGTGCCCCGCGCGCCGGGCCAACCGGACCGATCGGCGTTCCTGCGGCGGTGCCGGCGGCGGTAGGACACAGGACAAACGAAGGAGATTGGGATCGACCATGGCCATCGCCGAACAGGTGCATCACGCCGTGGCTCCGTACGCGGCCGGTGGCATCGACGCCGTTCGGACCGACGGCGGCCTGGTGCACATCCGGCCGGTACAACCGGAGGACATCGGGGCGCTGCTAGGGCTGCACGAGGGTGTCTCCGAGCGGTCCCGGTACCTGCGGTTCTTCACCTTCAGCCGGACCTCCGCCGTCGCGTACGTCCGGCTGCTGGTTCGGCCGGCCAACGAGCAGCACGTGGCGCTGTGTGCGTGGATCGATGGTCGACTCGTCGGCGTCGCCGCCTTCGAACGGATCAGCGACACCGCCGCCGAGGTGGCCCTGCTGGTCGCCGACGAGCACCACCACCAGGGCATCGGCACGCTGCTGCTCGAGCACCTCGCCGCGGCGGCGCGGCGGGTCGGTATCGCGCAGTTCGACGCCGAGGTGCTGGCCGAGAACGGTGCGGCCGTGCAGGTGCTGCACGACCTGGGCTTCCACGTCGGGCTGCGGATGGAAGGGTCCACCGAGCTGATCGTGCTGGACCTGACCACCGATGAACGCGCGCTGCAGGCGATGGACACCCGCGAGCAGGCCGCCGGTGAGGCCAGCCTGCAGCGCATCCTGTCGCCGGCGTCGGTGGCCGTGATCGGCGCCGGGAGCCGGCCCAACAGCGTCGGTCACCAGGTGCTGCGCAACATCATCGACGGCGGGTTCACCGGCACCGTGTACGCGGTGAACCCGCACCACGACAGCATGCTGGGCGTCCCGTGCGTGCCGACCGCCGTCGACCTGCCGATGGCCGTCGACCTGGCCGTGATCGCGGTCCGCGCCGACCAGGTGCCACAGGTGGTCCGGGATTGCGGCCAACGCGGTGTCCGCGGCCTGCTGCTGCTGACTGCCGGGTACAGCGAGACCGGCGAGGTCGGCCAGGCCCGGCAGCGTGAGGTGATCGGCATCGCCCGCCGCTTCGGGATGCGGGTGGTCGGCCCGAACTGCCTGGGCGTGCAGAACACCGACCCCGGGGTGCGGTTGAACGCCACCTTCGCCGCGCTGCCCGGGATGGTCGGGCCGCTCGGGCTGGTGTCGCAGTCGGGTGCGCTCGGTATTGCGGTGATCGCGGCGGCGGCGCGTTGGGGCCTGGGCATCTCGCAGTTCGTGTCGGTGGGCAACAAGGCCGACGTCAGCAGCAACGACCTGCTGCTCGACTGGCAGGACGACGACCGGATCAAGGTCGTGGCGCTGTATCTGGAGTCGTTCGGCAACCCCCGCAAGTTCGCCCGCATCGCGCGGTCGGTCGCCGCGCGCAAGCCGATCGTCGCGATCAAGTCAGGCCGGTCGGCTGCCGGCCGGCTGGCGGGGCAGTCACACACCGCGGCGGCGGCCTCCTCGGATGTCGTCGTGGATGCAATGTTCGAGCAGGCCGGGGTGCTCCGGGTGGACACCATGCAGCAGATGCTCGACGTCGCCCGGATCCTGTGTGACCAGCCACTCCCGCCGGGTCGCCGGGTGGTGGTCATCGGCAACTCCGGCGGCCCCGGCATTCTGGCCGCCGACGCCGCCCAGAGCGCCGGCCTGCAGGTGGTGTCGCTGTCACCGCAGACCGAGAGCCTCGTCCGGAAGGCTGTGCCGACGGCCGCGTCGTGCCGCAACCCGATCGACCTGGGAGCCGGCATGACGCCCGACGACATCGGTCGGGCACTGCGGGTCATCCTGGCCGCGCAGGAGGTCGACGCCGTGCTGACCATCTTCACCGACCTCGCGGTCACCGATTCCGACGAAGTGCTGGCGCAGATCGGCGCCGCCCAGAATGCCGGGCCGGGTGTGCACAAGCCGGTCATCGTCACCAGGGTCGGCGCCGTGCCGGGCTCGGTCCGGACACCGGGATCAGGGGATTCGGAATTGGCCCTGCCGGTGTTCACCTTCCCCGAGCCCGCGGCAGCCGCGCTGGCCCTGGCGGTGCGGTATGCGGCGATCAGGTCGGCGAGACCCGTGGTGCTCAACCGGCCGGCGGCCACCGACACGGCCGCCGCCCGCCGGGTGGTGACCGGCGCGTTGGCCGCCGGACAGAGCTGGCTCGCGGCCGACGACATCGCCACACTGCTCGGCTGCTACGGCATCCCGGTCAGCCCGCAAGCCGTGGTCCGGACCGCCGACGACGCCGTCGCGGCGGCTGCCGAGTTGGGTTACCCGGTAGCGGCGAAGGTGGCCGTCGGCGGGCTGCACAAGACCGACATCGGAGGCGTGCGACTCGGCGTCGCCTCGGCCGCGGAGCTCAGATCCGCGTTCGACGATCTCGCCGCCTTGTGCCCGGACGGCCCGGTGATCCTGGTGCAACCGATGCAGCCGCACGGGACCGAGGTGATCGTCGGTGCCGTGCAGGACCCGCTGTTCGGTCCGGCGGTGATGATCGGTGCCGGCGGCGTGCTGGCCGACCTGATCGCCGACCGGACGTTCCGGCTCGCCCCGGTTGCCACGCCCGACGCGGAGGCGATGGTCGGTGCGTTGCGCACGGCGAAGCTGTTCGACGGCTACCGCGGAGCGCCGGTGGTATCCCGGCCGGCCCTGGCCGACCTGCTGCTCCGGGTGGGCGTGCTGGCCGACGACCTGCCCGAGGTGGCCGAACTGGATCTGAACCCGGTGATCTGCCGCAGCGAGGGTCTGGTGGTGGTGGACGCTCGGATCCGGGTGGCGGTCCCGACACCCAAACCCGATCCGGCGCTACGGCAACTGCGCTGAACGGCGAGGGCCCGCGCGGGCAAGGGCCTGCGCGGGAGCGGGCCTGAGCGTCACCCGGGCAGATCGCGACGAGCGTGATCGGGACGCGCCGTCGTATGGTTGTGCCCACCGGTGCGCCCGCTGCATCGGTCGCCCGAGGTCGTGCGCGGTCGCGGCCTGTGGCGCACTCCGGTCACCGGGCCTGTATCGGCGGTCAGACGATCGTCGTGCATCGGCTCGTATCGAAGATCCGTCGGTTATCAGGTGAGGGCGCCCATGGTTTCGGAGCAGCCGGAGATGCAGCCGACCGACGGCGTGCCGGTCGACGCGATCGCAGACTCTGCCGCTGCTGTCGACAATGAGGCGCTCACCTTCCCCGATCTGCCTCGCCTGGAGCTCGAGCAACTCCTCGGCCAGCTCGTGGAACGTGCTACCGAGGTGATGGCGACCCAGGGCCGGCTGCGCGGCTTGCTGCACGCCAACCAGATGATCGTCGGCAATCTCGCCCTGCCGGTGGTGCTGCGACGGATCGCCGAGGCGGCCCGTGAGCTGATCGGAGCGGAATACGCCGCGCTCGGCGTCATCGCCCCGGACGGCTATCTCTCCGAGTTCGTCCACGTCGGGATGGCTCCCGAGATCGTGGAACACATCGGCCGGCTACCCCAGGGCAAGGGACTGCTGGGCGCGTTGATCGACGATCCGCAGCCGATCCGGCTCAACAAGATCGCCGACGACCCCCGGTCCTCCGGGTTCCCGCCGCACCACCCGCCGATGAGCAGCTTCCTGGGCGTGCCGATCCGGGTCCGCGATGAGGTCTTCGGCAACCTGTACCTGTCCGAGAGCCTGCGCGGCGAATTCACCGCGGAGGACGAGGAACTGGTCAGGTCACTCGCGGCGACAGCGGCGGTGGCCATCGAGAACGCCCGGCTCTACGAGGCGGCCAAGACTCGGCAGGAGTGGCTGCAGGCCACCGCGACGATCAGCCGCCAGCTGCTGTCGGCCGAGCCCTCCCGCCCGCTCGCCCTGATCGCGGAGCGCACGAAGGACATCGCCCGAGCTGACCTGGTGACGGTGGTGCTGCCCGGTCCGACCGACGACTCCGACCTGCGCGTCGACGTCGCGGTCGGCGAGTCCGCGGACACCCTGATCGGCTTGCGGCTGCCGCTCGCCGAATCGCTGTCCGGACGCGTCTTCAGCACCGGCCGGCCGATGCGATTGCTCAGCCCTGGCGAGCAGCCAGGGCTGGCCCTGGTCGCGGCCCGGGAGTTGGAGATCGGCCCGGTGATGGTGGTGCCGCTGGTCGGATCGCAGCGTGTGCACGGGGTGCTCACCGCCGCCCGGCTCGCCGGCCAACCGGCTTTCTCCGCCGAGGACCTGGAAATGGCCAGCGGCTTCAGCAACCAGGCCGCGGTCGCGATCGAACTGGCCGAGGCCCGCAACGAACAGCAGCGGGCGGCGATGCTCGACGAGCGGGAACGGATCGCCGCGGACCTGCACGACCACGTGATCCAGAGTCTGTTCGCCGCCGGGCTGACCTTGCAGGCCGTGGCCACCCGGCTGCCGCCCGGCCCGTCCACCGATCGGCTGCTGAGCACCATCGGCGGCCTCGACGACACCATCCGCAAGATCCGCGAATCCATCTTCCAGCTCAGCCAGCCGCCGCGGGCCGGGCAGGTCAATGTGCGCGCCCGGGTGCTGGACGCCGTCGCCGACGTCGCGCCGGCCCTGGGCTTCGAACCGGTGATCACCATCACCGGAGCGATCGACGACCTGCCCTCCGGTGACGTCACCGACGACATGGTGGCGGTGTTGCACGAGGCACTGAGCAACGTCGCGCGGCATGCGCGCGCATCGGCCGTCTGCGCGGACATCACCGCCGACGCGGGCGGCGTGACGGTGGTCGTGCGTGACGACGGCAGGGGGATGCAGGACACCCAGCGACGCAGCGGGCTGGCCAACCTCCGCCGCCGTGCGGAGCGCCGCGGAGGCGCCATGCAGCTGCTGCCCGCCGACCCCAACGGGACCGAATTGCGCTGGTCAGTGCCCATCTCGCGGTAATTTGCCGCGGCCGACCCGGGTGCCCACAGGACCTTCGGCACTTGCCGCCCCCGGCCCCCCGAGGCGCATCCTGAAAGGACATTCATCCGACTGAAGGCGCATCGTCGATGTGCTGGGGAGCCCGCCATGGCAGCCATTGCTGAACTGATGGACCACACCGCGCTGGACCGCGTGGAATGCCTGCGGTTGTTGGCGTCCGGTGAGTTCGGGCGGGTGGTGTGCACCGACGGTGCGCTGCCCGCGGCCGAGCCGGTGAGCTACGTGCTCGATCGGGAGGAGATCGTCTTCCGCGCCCCGGCGGGCGGCCGACTGGTCACCGCGGTGAAGAACGCGGTGGTCGCGTTCCAGGCCGACAGCATCGACGGTGCGGCGGGACACGGTTGGAGCGTGCTCGGAATCGGCCGGGCGTACGAGGTCTCCGGTGCACGTCGGTTGGCCGAGATGAGCAATCAGCACCACCGGTCCGCGAGCAACGGGCGCTGTTCGGTGATCATCGCCGTGCCGCTGTGGCGACTCGGCGGCCGGCTTCTGCGGCTCAGCGACGCGGATCGCGAGGCGGTCGCGTCGGCCTGATCAACGAGATCACCCGACCCTCGCGGGTGGAAGTCGGGTGATTCACGAACGTGGAATTCAGCGCGTCGGGGTTCACACCCTCGGGTATGGCGCACAACGCTGGGTTTCCAGTACGTGCAGCCCGCGCTACGTGGCCGTGTCGGCACACGTCATCCTTCGGTGTGTGCCTCGACACACGTTGTGACTATTTCGTTGCGGGGCTATGGTCCGAACCAGAACTTGATTCGACTTCGGCGCCGTGCGATCCATTTTTCGCCGCTCGCTTGGCGGGAAGCGTCCTCAACGGGGAGGGACGGTCATGTCGGCTTCTGCGCGCATGCCGCAGCACAGTCCGGACATCGAAACCTGCGGGCCTGAACCGGCGGCCGCAGAACTTGACGAAGAGCAGCGGTGGCGGATCCTGGCCCGGGCTCGTGCGGACGGCTCGTCCGGACTCATCTCCGCCGCGGAGGACGCGCTGTTTCGGTGCTATCGGCCGCTGGCCGCCGCCATGGCCGCCTCGGCTGCGGAGGATGCCGCTGCGGCCGCGCCGGCAGGTGTTCAGCCGCTCAGTGCCGCGGAGCTGGAGCAGGCCGCCGAACTGGGTCTTGCGCAAGCCGTCCTGGCGTGGCGGCGGGCCGACGGCGTCGGCTTCGTCGAGTCCGCCCGCCGGGCGATCGGTCATCGGCTCCAGGTGGCGACCGCTGAGAGCCGCACGGCGTACCGTTCCGGTGCGCTCGGGCCACCACCGGGCATGTGGGGCGCGGGCCAGTCATCGGGCGCGGTCGGTCGCCGGCACAGCGACGAAGTGGTGATGCTGGACCGGGCGGGCGTCATCACCTCGGTGAACGACGCCTGGCGCGAGTTCAGTGCAGCCAACGGCGGTCACGGCAGCCGGACCGGCGTCGGGATGTCCTATCTGGCGGTCTGTGACGCCGCGGGCGACGACATCAACGCGCGTCAGGTCGCGGCATCGATCCGGGCGGCAGCGTCCGGGGATCTGCCGACGCCGGTCAACATGGTGATTCCCTGCCACGCGCCGGAGGTCCTGCGCTGGTACGACGTGCTGGTCTCGCCACGGCTGGACCGTAGGTTCCGCACCGTCGGCGTCGCCGTCACCCTCAGCCTGCGGACGGCGCGAGCGGTGCGCTAGCGGCGGCGCACGGCTGCCCTGGCATCAGCCGGTGCCGGCCGGGCGGTGCGTGGATTCCAGATGCAGCAGTGCAGTTTTCGCTTCCGGGCCGCCGACGTAGCTGCCGGTCGAGCCGTCGGACCGCACGACGCGGTGGCAGGGCACCACCAACGGCAGCGGATTGGTGGCGCACGCGGTGCCGACCGCGCGAACGGCGCGCGGATGACCGGTCGCGACCGCCACCTGCGCGTAGCTCGCCGTGGCTCCGTAACCGATCACCCGCAGGCGTTGCAGCACGTCCCGGCGGAATCCACGGCTCAGTCGCAGATCCAGCGGCACATCGAAGGACGTCCGGGCGCCGGCGAAATACTCCGACACCTGCCGGGCCACCGGATCCAGCCGCCCCGGCGCCAGCAGGATGCGTGGGCTGACCCGTTCGGCAAGGGTGACCAGCACGCGGTCGTGATCCTCCCGCTCGAAGGCGATCCGGATCACCCCGGCCGCCGTGGCTGCGAGCAGCAGGGTGCCGACCGGGGTGTCCACCGTGCGGTAGGCGATGTCGACCAGGCCGGCGGTGCCGGCCTGCTCGAGCAGCGACCGGCGCAGCCGGGACAGCGCATCGGGGTCGGTGTCGTACAGCGCGGCGGGTAGGCCGCCAGCGATGGGACCGGTGTCGGGTGGGCTGGTCATGCGGTGCCTCCGGTGCGGGGTGTGAGATACGTGCGGCGCAGCGCGGCTATGCCGTCCGCCGCTGCCCGGCGGGCGGCATCGGTGCTGCCGCCGATGACGGCCGCCACCTCCTTGTGCGGCAGTCCGGCCAGGTAGTGGTAGGCGACGGCGCGTCGCTGCCGGTCGGGGAGCGCGGCGACATCAGCCCAGAGTTGGGCGTCGCCGTCGCCGGGCCGGCCGACGGCTGACGGGCCGTCCGGCGGCTGGCCGACCGGTACGGCGGATCGCGCGCGGCGGCGGGTCACGTCGATGGCCTTGCGGTGCGCGATCGTCACCAGCCACGCCTCGACGTTGGCACCGGCCGGGAGCTCCGGGTATGCCCGCAGCGCGGCCAGGAAGGTCTCCGACCACGCGTCGTCGGCGTCGTGCGGGCCGACGAGGGCCCGACAGACACGGAGCACCGTGCCGCCGTGCCGGTCGACGATGCGTTCGAACGGTTCCCTGGTCACATCAGGCAGACGCTGCTCGATGCGATTCCGTGAGATGGCGCATGACGACAGCATGCTGCCGGTCCGGCGGCCGCATGTGGCGGGGGTCGGGATCAGTCGATGGTCAGTGCCGGGGAGGCCGGCGGCGTGCCGTCGCCCGCCACCACGAGTCCCACCCGCACAGTGCCGCTGGCGCGGATGGCGGCCGCCCAGTCGGCCCCGGCGCAGCTGACCCGTCCGGCGGCGACGCTGCACGTCATGCCCCAGGCGGACGAGACCGAGCGGGCGTGCGGATCGGCCCAGCTCAGCTTCCATCCCGTCACCGCCCCGGCGGGAGCGCTGACGTCGATGTCGGCGACGTAGCCGGTGGGCCACGCGGTGCGCAGCGTCCACACGGCGGTGACCCGGGCGCCGGTGCCCGGGGACGGGCTCGTGGTGACCGGTTGGCTGGTCGACGGGCTGGTCGACGCCGTGGTCGACGCCGTGGTCGACGCCGTGGTGGTCGGGGTCCGGGTCGTCGGGGTGCTGGTGGCCGGGCCGGCGGCGGCCGGCAGCAGCGGCGCGAGGGCGTCCAGTTTGGCCCGCTGTGGGGTCTGCCAGTCGTCGGCGACCAGGCCGCCGGTGTCGCCGCTGTTCGGGTTGTACGACCAGTACGCGAAACCGATCCGGCGCTGCGCCAGGTAATCGACCAGGGTGGTCAACCACGCCCGGTCGGACGCGGTGTCCAGCTTGGTGCCGAACTCGCCGAGCAGTACCGGGGCGATTCCGCCCTGCTGCAGGAAGCCCCAGTTGCGGTCCCAGATGGACGGCAGGTTGCCCGGGTAACCCGGTTCGCCGAACCAGCGCTGCGGGTACACGCTGGCTGGATAATCGTGCGCCGAGTAGACCAGCCGGTGCGGCACCGACAACATGATCGGATGCGCGGCCGCGTCGGCCAACCCGCCTCCCCACCAGGTCGAGCCCGCGGCCCTCTGCCGCTCCACACCCTCGACGAAGATCAGCCAGTCCGGGTTGGCCGCCAGCACCGCGTTGCCGGCCCGGGTGGCCGCGGCCGCCCAGTCGGTCGCCGGGTCGCCACAGCCCCAGCACGCCGGCCCGTGCGGTTCGTTGTGCAGGTCGGCGCCGATCACCGTCGGCCGGTTCTGGTAGCGCTTGGCCAGCAACACCCAGTCGGCGATCCATTGCTGTTCCGGGAACCGGGTGGTGTACCAGAGCTCGGACTGAGAACCGGAATCCGGGCGGTGTCGATCCAGGATCACGCGCAGATGCCTGGCCTGCGCGGCGTCGACGACCCGGTCCATGATCTGCAGGGGGGTGAGGCCGATCAGTCCGGGGTTCTGCCGGGCATCGATGCCGGACACGGCGGATGCCGGTGCAGCGATGCATTCGGAGGAGAACGGCAATCGAATGGTGTTGAAGCCGAATGACGCGATCTGATCCATCGCCTGATCGAGCGTGATCCGCCACAGCCCATGCGGAGCGCAATTCGACGTTTCCAATCCGAACCAATTCACCGCCCGGATCGTGAATTCCTCACCCGTTGCGGTGAGAATTTGTGAACCCTGAGTGTGCAGCCGCGGCGTGGTGTCCGAGGCTGCGGAGGCCGCGGATGTGCTGATCAGGCCCGCCATCGACGTGATGACCAGTAGGGTGGCAAAAACGCTGCCCGGCTTGGCGATTCGCTGCAACCGGGACCGGCCGCGCGCCCGTCCCGATCCGTTCCGGCCGGCAGTTCCCGGCAATTCTGACCCGCTCACCGGCTCAGGTTATCCTGATATTCGCGATCGAAAGAACGCACGGTACTCGGCGGTTGAGCGGGCGAGCAATTGTCCGGCGGCGGGGGATTTCCTCGAGCCACCGGGCGGCCGGGGAGAGGGGGTGGTCATGCGGGTCAGCGGTGGCGCGGGCGGAACGGGCCGTCGAGCGGTGGTGCCCGTCGTGCTCGCCGGGGCGATGCTGGTGGCCCTGCTGTCCGGGTGCAGCGGCCAGACGACCGACGCCGCACAGCAGGAGACCTCACCCGCGTCCGGATCATCGGCACTGGTGGCCACCGGACCGGTGCCGACGGTCCCGAACGACCTCGCCAACAACAGCGTCAGCCGGTCCCTGAAGGTGCCGGGTGAGCAGTTCGGGCTGACCGTCGACTACTGGACCACCACCGATGCGGCCACCTGGCAGACGCTGCAGCCCAAGACGATCAACCTGTCGATCCATCTACAGCCGGTCCGTGGCGCTACCGACGTACCCGAGGTTCTGGTGGGGTCGATGACGGCCGTCACCAGCCTGGCCGCGGCGATGCCGGGGCTGGACGGTCTGCCGATCGCGGACACCGTGGACACGCCGACAGGGGTGGCCGGATATGTGATCAGCACCGACTTCCCGTACGACGCCGTGGTGCCGATCGAGGGTTACAGCGAACCGCTGCTGCGCCGGTGGCAGGCGCTCGCCGGTGATCAACCGCTGACCGAGCAGGGACTGGTCGACGCGGGGGTGTACGCCGACCGGCTCACGTTCACCTACCGCGTGTTGGTCCGGAACAAGGGGGACGTCGGCTACCACCAGCGCGTCGTGCAGGACGTCGTCACGGTGGCGCAGGCCGCAACCGGCGGTGGCTCCGCTGCGAGCGGCGGAGCGGGCACCCCGTCTGCCAGCCCGGTTCCGACGTCACCGGCCGGCTGACCGCGGTTCTTTCGCCGGTGCCGGTGCCGGTCGCCGGACCGGCGCACCGGGGGTCCGGGCGGTTGGATTACCGTGCCCGGCATGCCTACCGCCCTCGTCACCGGAGCGACATCGGGAATCGGATACGCCTTCTGCCGGAACCTGGCCCGGTCCGGGTACGCCCTGGTGATCGTGGCTCGGGACGGCGAGCGGCTGGCGGCGCGGCGCACCGAGTTGCTCCGCCTAGGCTCGCCGGCGGTCGACAGCATCCGCGCCGACCTGGCCGACCGGACACAGCGGGAACAGGTGGCGCAGCGACTTCGGGACCCCGAGCAGCCCATCGACCTGCTGGTGAACAACGCCGGGAGCACCCTCGGGGTGGAGTTCCTCCAAGCCGCCGACGCCGACCTGATCGCACAGGTCGAGCTGAACTCGATCGCGGTGATGAGCCTGATGCACGCGGCGCTGCCCGTCATGATCAGCCGCGGGCACGGCGGGATCATCAACGTCGCCTCGACCGCGGGCCTGGTGCCCGGCCGGGGATCCACCTACGGCGCGACCAAGGCCTTCGTCATCTCGCTGAGTGAGGCACTGGCGACGTCACTGCGGGGAACCGGGGTACGGGTCCAGGCACTGTGCCCCGGGTTCGTCCGCACCGAGTTCCACCAGCGCGCGAAGATCGACATGTCCAGGACGCCCGACTGGGCCTACGTCGACGACGATCACCTGGTGGCGGCATCCCTGGCGGACCTGCGCGCCAACCGTCCGTTGTCGATTCCCGGCGCCCTGTACAAGACCATCTACGTGGTCACCCGGCTTGCCCCGCGCAGGCTGGTGCGGCGGGTCGCGTCAAAGGTGAATGCGAAGGGCAGGACCTGACCACGCTGCGAGCTTCCCGGCGAGAGCTCCCTGCCCCGCGGACGGCGACGCCGCCGGGACCGCGTTGAACTGGCGATCCGGCGGCGCCGGGTGGAGTTGTGGTGCACCGTCCGTTCAGACGCTGCACCGCAGATCGGTCGTTGCGCTCAGCGGCCGAGGACGTCGTTCGCCGTGTCCTTGGCCTTGTCACCGGCCTGCTTGGCGTCGGCCTTGGCCTGGTCGCGCTGGCCTTCGGCCTCGAGGCTCTCGTTGTCGGTCGCTCGACCGGTAGCCTCCTTGGCCTTGCCGACGGCCTCTTCGCCCGCGTGCTTGATCTTGTCGCCCATGGTCATGGTGTGTCCCTCCTGATTGCGGTGTTGGGACGCCGACCTACCTGGCAAGCGTCATATAGGTAGTTCCCGGGACGGCGGCGATCAAACGTCACCGTCAAGGACGTTTCGGAAACCTCGGCGCGGGTACGTCATGGCCATAGCGATGGTGACGGCTTCCCGCCGTTGCCCGGTGAACTGAGGAGATGTCAATGGCAACCCTGTTGTGGATCATTGCGGTGGTGCTGGTGATCGCCGGGATCGTTGCGATCGTACGCAAGCAGCTGATCTGGGGAATCGTGCTGATCGTCGTCGGACTGCTCGTCGGCCCCGGCGGCGTCAGCATCTTCACCTGACGGCGGCGCCGTTTCTGCACGCGCCGTGCACCCGCGCCCCGGTCCGGGGCCGGTGACGAGGGCGGCAAGCGGGCGCGGGTGATCCGTGATCCCGCCGGGAGTGTGCCAGGCTGGCCGGGTGAGCGAGCACCACGTGCACGACGGAACCGGCCGGCAGGCAGACGCCCCCGTCCCCGACGCAGCGGCCAAGACCCGGCTCGCCGAGTTGGTCGACCAGCTCGCGGTGGTCCGGGGCCGCGTCACCCTCTCTTCCGGTCGACAAGCCGACTATTACGTCGACCTGCGCCGGGCCACCCTGCACCACGAGGCCGGCCCGCTGATCGGCATTCTGCTGCGGCAGTTGACCGCCGACTGGTCGTTCGCGGCGGCCGGTGGCCTGACGCTCGGCGCCGACCCCGTCGCGACGGCGATGATGCACGCCCCCGGGCCGGCGCTGGACGCGTTCGTCGTCCGCAAGGAGGCGAAGGCGCACGGGATGCAACGGCGCATCGAGGGTCCGGACGTGGCGAGCCGCCGGGTGCTGGTCGTCGAGGACACCACCACCACCGGCGCGTCACCGTTGACCGCGGTGGCGGCGCTGCGTGAGGAGGGTGCCGAGGTCGTCGGCGTGGCCACCATCGTCGACCGTGGGACCGGCGCCGGCAACGTCATCGCCGATGCCGGGCTGAGCTACCGGTACCTGCTCGGGCTGGACGACCTCGGCCTTCCACCGATGTGACCGGCTCCCACCGGGCCGGCCCCGACCCGCTCGGCTCTGACCCGCCCGGCACCGACCCGTCCGATGGCGACACCGGCCCCGGACCGACCGAATGGACCGGGACAGCGCCGCCGCTCGGGGTCGGCCCGCACCCGCTGCCCTGGCCCGACGACGCTCGCTACGACCCGCAGCTGCTCGCCGCCGGCGACACGCGGAACGTGGTCGACACCTACCGCTACTGGCGGCGCGAGGCCATCGTCGCCGACCTCGATCGGCGACGGCACCGCCTGCACGTGGCCATCGAGAACTTCGGCCACGACATGAACATCGGCACCGTCGTCCGGACCGCCAACGCCTTCGCGGTGGCTGCGGTACACATCGTCGGGCGGCGGCGGTGGAACCGGCGGGGGGCGATGGTGACCGACCGCTACCAGCACATCCGTCACCACCCCGACGTCGGTGCAGTGCTGGACTTCGCCGCCGCCGCCGGGCTCACCGTGGTGGCCGTGGACAACCTGCCCGGAGCCGTTCCGCTGGAAACCACGACGCTGCCCGTCGACTGCCTGCTGCTGTTCGGCCAGGAGTCCACCGGGCTCAGCGACGACGCGCGGTCCCGTGCCGCGCTGACCGTGTCGATCGCCCAGTTCGGGTCGACCCGATCCATCAACGCCGGGGTCGCGGCCGGGATCGCCATGCACGCCTGGATCCGCCAGCACGCCGATCTCGCCGCCGCGTGGTCACCGGCCGAGCACCCTGCCGGTGCTGTGACGCGCGCCCCAGCGCTGCCCGGATCGATCACGTAACGCCGAGGCGGCCCGGAACGACTTACCGGGTAAGGGGGACCACCACAGAGCCCGATCTGCCTGGCAGGTCGGGCTCTGTGCTCGTATCCGGCAGCCGGCGCGCGCTGCGTGTAACGGCCGGCTCGGCGACACCGGTCCCGCAAACGCCGCGTTCGCCCGGGAACGCGCATCGCCCGGCACCGCGAAGGCGTCCGGGAGCGCGCCGTACGTCCGGATAGATTCACCGGGTGACTGTGGACCTGAACACCATCCAGACCACGGCGCCCTGGGCATTGATCGCCATCGGGGTGATCGGCATCGTCGCGGCGATCATCATCAAGAAAATCGTCGGCAAGATCATCGCGCTGGTGTTGGCCGCGGTGTTGATCTTCATCGGCTGGCAGCAGCGGCAACACGTGATCGACTACGCGAATTCGATGAAGAATCAGACCTGCAAGAGCGCACCGAACTTCGTCGGGATCGAGGTGTCCCTGCCGGCCTCCTGGTGCGAGTGAACCACCGGCCCCGGCGGTGGAGTTCGGCTGTCTGCCAACCACCGGAGCCGACATCACTGCACGGGCGCGGCCGACGTCAGTCGCGGGCGCCTTCGGGGGAACCGGGGATCGGTGCCGGGTCGGCGACATCGCCCCCGCGCCTGCGCTGCATCCAGTGCGCAATGGCGGGCACGGCACTGAACAGGATCACGACGATGACCGCCAGCACCACGATGAGGTCCACGTTCTTGGCGATGAAGTCGATCTGCCCGAGGTAGTAGCCGGCGATCGTCACGACGCCGACCCAGATCACGCCGCCGACCGCGGAGTACAGCGTGTAGATCCGGGGGTTCATCCGCGATGCGCCCGCCATCACGGTCGCGACCGTCCGGACCACCGGCACGAACCGCGCCAACAGAATGGTCACCTTGCCGTACTTGGCGAAGAACGCCTCGGACTTCTCGATGTACTCGTGCTTGAGGAACTTCGCGTCCGGCCGGGAGAACACCGGCGGCCCCAGCTTCCAGCCGATGCCGAAACCGACCATGTTCCCGACGAAGGCAGCGAGTGAGACCAGGGCGATGAACAGCCACAGGTTCACGTCGAGAAAGCCGGTGGCGATGAACAGGCCGGAGACGAACAACAGGGTGTCGCCGGGCAGGAAGAAGCCGATGAGGATGCCGCACTCGGCGAAGATGATCAACATGATGCCCAGCAGCGCCCAGGTGCCCATGGCGTTGATCAGGTTCGACGGGTCGAGCCATCCGGGCAGCAGGGCAAGTTGAGTCGTCACAGTCGCCAAGGGTATCGGGTGGGTGTGCCCGATCGGCCCTGTTCCGCGCCCGATGAGATTGTTCGCACCCGCGCGCAACCGCCTGGGTGGGACGCCGGCCGGGACCGGGAGGTCAGCCGGCGAACGGCACCGGGCTGTCGTGCAACCCCATCAGCGTCCCGGCAAGGGGTGGGCCCGCCGTGGTCACGTAGCAGAGAACATTGTTGGAACGGTTCTGGTCAGCGACATACAACTCGGCAGGCGACGTCCGGACGACGAGTTCACCGCCGGCGGTGGGATCCTCGCGACCCAGGGTCGCGGCAGCGAGCCGCTCGCAGGACGCCTGCACGTCGGAGCTGCCTGTCGTCGCGGCTGCCGTACCCGCAGAGATCAGCTCGCCCAGGTGACGCTGAAGACAGCTGGTGAACAAGGTGCCCGCGCTCACCGTCGAAGAACTCCAGCATGTCCCGTACAAGTCCGGCAGGCGACCGGTGGTGAAGGCCCCGGCAAGTGATCCACGGTAGGAGCCGTCGAAAGGTGGTGCGACCACGCAGGCGGCCCAGATCCGGCCGGCCGAGCGGAGGAACGGGGACGGGTAGACCCACGCGGTGCGGACATTGATCGACATCCGCCAGCCGACCGGGTCGTCTGCCGCCTGCTGCGGGGTCACCGTCGCCGGCCGGAACCCGTCTGCGGAGCGGGTCAACCCCGCGTACCGCAGGGCCGCATCACGACAGTCGATGCCGGTCTCGGCGACCCTGCGCTGCCGAGTCTCGATGTCGCCCACGGCGGTGACGGTCAACACCACCTCGGCGGCCACCGGGGAGCTGTCGCAGGCGACGATCGTCGCGCCCAGCGGCCGTGTCACTTCGGTCGGCGAGTTCGAGCGGGTGACGGATCCGAACGGCTGGTTGAGCGGTGGGCCGATACTCTCCGGGCGCTGCAGCAGACAGTCACCCATGCGGGGATCGCGCGGAATGGCCACCGGCTCCGCCGTGCCGGCCATCCGCCGGCCGCCGAGCAGCGGGATGACCACGGCCACGGCCAAAACGGCCATGACCACCAGCGCTCCGGCGAGCCGCCGATCCATGCGTCAACGGTAGAGCACGGCCGACCGGCGCCGCCCGGATCGAGTGCGGGACCAACGCAGCGCAAACGGCCGTCAGATCGGCGCAGATCTAGAGCAGCGAGAGCAACCCCACGGTGATGCCGACCAGCAGCCCGACGATTGCCGCCAGCAACAACAGCTGGCCGGTGGTGATCCTGCGCGGTGCGCCAGCGGGGGACCCGTCCGTGCGGCCGCGTTCGGTGGCTGCCCCACCGGCCATCAGTCGCAGCGCCTGGGACAGCACTTGTTCCGCCCGTGAGTCGGGAACGCCGGAACGGCCGGGCTCCCCGTCCCTCGGCGGGTGCTCGCCGGTCACGAGTGCGCTGTCCGCATGATGTCGCCGAGCTTGGCCACGGCGCGGCTCGCGGTGGATTTCACCGTGCCCTTGGAAAGCCCGGTGGCCGCCGCGATCTCCGCCTCCGACAAACCGCCGTAGTACCGCAGAACCAGCACTTCGCGTTGCCGCGGCGCCAGGTCGCCCAGGGCGGTGACCACCGCCTGGTGCTCGGCCGACAGCATGGCCAGCGATTCGGCGGATCGTGCGGTTCCGGGATCCGGCGGCACGTAGGCCCTGGCGGTGCGCCGCCGGCGCAGCATCGACCGGGATCCGTTCACCACTGCGGTCCGCAGGTATCCGATGGCCGCGTTGCGGTCCCGCAGCCCGCCCCAGTTTCGGTACAGGCCGGCGAACGCCTCCTGAACGACGTCCTCGGCACTGGCCAGGTCGTCCACCAGCAGGATGGCAAGCCGCACCATCTGCATCCGATGGGTGCGGTACAGGTCGTCGATGGTGATCGGTGCGGGCGCGGGCGGCTCCGGCGTGTGGTCGAGCACGTACGCCGGATTGAGGCTGGCCAGGGTGCCGAGCGTCCGTTCGACTTCCGATTCGGGCTCCTCCTTGTGGGTCGGGCCGGTGTGTTCCACCATCCTCGGCGTCGCTCCGTTTCTGGGCCTGTGCTGGCACGGGTTTTGGCCGATGTGACGGCGGCCATGTCGATCCTGGCACGCCCGAACTCACAGCGGCACCGGGGCAGCAAGTCGGCTTGTTGACGATTCGCCACCCGCAATGGGCTGCTGTGAGCCGGCGGGCCCTCAACCCGACAACCAAGCCTTCGGTTCGACAGCGGTGACTGGCGGGTTACTCAATTGTTACGACGAACTCGCAATCTGGGCTTGCGGATGCTCGTTGAAAACGCTTCCATTCGCTGTGGTGTGTGAGCGCCCTCACATGCCCAGACCCGAGAAACGGAGGTCGGCCGAGTGACCTACAGACCGGCAAAGAAGTTCACCGCAGCGGTCGTCGGTGTCAGCGCTCTCGCGCTGGTGCTGTCGGCGTGCAGCAGCAGTTCGGACAGTTCGAACACGAGCGCAGCGGCGACCAGTGCGGCCGAGAGCGCTGGCGCAACGACCGGCGAAAGCGGCGCCGCAGCAACAGAGGCAAGCGGTTCAGCGGGTGCCGGTGCGGCAGACGCCGCTTCCGATGACTGGTGTGCGACCATCAAGTCGAACTGGCCGGGTACCGAGGGGACTAGCGTCAACGTCTACACGACGATCGTCGGCGACGAAGCGGCCCTGTACGAACAGGCCCTGAAGCCGTTCACCGAGTGCACCGGCGCCAAGGTGACCTGGGAAGGCTCCAAGGAGATGGAGGCCCAGATCGGGGTCCGCGTCTCTAGCGGTAATCCGCCGGATCTTGCCATCTTCCCGCAGCCGGGCCTGCTGACCCAGATCGTCGAGTCCAGCGGATCAGTGCTCAAGGTGCCGGATGTCACGACAGCCAATGTGGACAAGTGGTACGCCAACGGCACTAAGGATTACGGCACGGTCAACGACATCTACTTCGGCGTTCCCAACAGCACCAATTTCAAATCGCTGATCTGGTACTCACCGAAGTACTTCAAGGAGAAGGGGTACGAGGTCCCGAAGACCTACGACGAGCTGATCTCGCTCTCGGACAAGATCGCCGCCTCCGGCATCAAGCCCTGGTGCGCGGGCATTTCGTCCGGTGAGGCCACGGGTTGGCCGCTCACCGACTGGCTTGAGGATTACGTTTTGCGGACTGCTGGTCCGGACGTCTACGACCAGTGGGTCTCCCACGAGGTGAAGTTCTCTGACCCGCCCATCGCCAACGCGCTGGCGGAGATGGAGAAGGTCATCAAGAATCCGGAATACGTCAACGGCGGCATCGGCGACGTCGCGTCGATCGCTTCCACGACGTTCCAGGACGGTGGTCTGCCCATTCTCAAAGACAAGTGTGCCTTCCACAGGCAGGCGACCTTCTACGAGGTGAACTGGCCCGAGGGCACCAAGGTCGGCCCGGACGGCGACGTCAACGCCTTCTACTTCCCGAGTATCGACGAGCAGTTTGGCAAGCCTGTGCTGGTGGGCGGTGAAACCCTCGCGGCGTTCAAGGACGCGCCGGCCGTGTGGGCCCTTCAGTACTACTTCACCACGCCGTTCTATTCCAACGAGAGGGCAAAGCTCGGCGCATGGCTCTCGTCGAACAAGGGCCTGGATCCGGCGTCCATCGACAGCGAGGTCCTCAAGGTTGCCCAGGCCGCGCTCAACGATCCGAGTGCTGTCATCCGCTTCGACGCCTCCGATCTGATGCCGGCGCCGGTGGGTTCTGACGCTGAATGGAAGCAGTTCACTGCATGGATCACCGGCCAGGATGACGCGACCACCCTGGCGAACATCGACAAGGCCTGGCCTGCAAGCTGACTCGATGAACTCGCGCGAGCCGACGGTGGCCCCGTCCGACCCAGCCGGGTCGGACGGGCGCCACCGTAGGCCCGCTCATTCCAGGTGAGAAAGGAAGGAAGTTACTGATGGACTGGTTCCTCAACCCCAATACGGTGACCGATAAACTGATCGTGATGGTGGTCGCCATCGTGTTGTTCGTTGCGATCATGGGGTTGATCCTTTGGCTGATCGATCGCCCGAACGTCCCAAATTGGCTGGTTGTGATCGGGTTTCTCGGTCCGGTGTCCATCGCCCTGACCGTCGGCTTGCTGTACCCGGCCCTCGGCACGGTGTGGCGCTCGTTCCAAGTGTCGCAGGCGGCGGTCGGGCCGGACGGAAACCCCATCATCAATCCCAATACCGGTCAGAAAACCTCTGAACTCACTTTCAGTCTCACCAACTACCAGACCGTTTTCACCGACGCCGGCTTTCAGAAGGTCCTCATCAACACGATCTGGTGGGTCGTGCTGGTACCGCTGCTGGGTACGGGATTCGGTCTGATCTACGCGGTGCTGGTCGATCGCACCCGTGGCGAGAAACTAGCGAAGGCACTCGTCTTCCTGCCGATGGCCATCTCGATGGTGGGCGCATCGATCATCTGGAAGTTCATGTACGAATACCGGCAGGCCAATGCCCCGCAGATCGGTCTTCTCAACCAGATCTTGGTGTGGGTCGGCCTCGATCCCTACCAGTTCCTCATCACCGACCCGTGGAACACCTTCTTCCTGATAGCCGTCATGATTTGGATCCAGGCCGGGTTTGCGATGACAGTGCTCTCAGCAGCGATCAAGTCAGTTCCCGACGATATCGTGGAGGCTGCGCAGATCGACGGCGCAACGGGATTCAAATTGTTCCGGAAGGTGACGATACCGACCATTCGGCCGGCGATCGTCGTGGTGCTCACGACGATCGCGATGTCGTCCCTCAAGGCCTTCGACATCGTCCGCACCATGACCGGCGGCAACTTCGGAACGTCCATCGTGGCGAACGAGTTCTACACCCAGTCATTCCGGCAGGGTGAGGGTGGCAAGGGAATTGGTGCCGCCCTGGCGGTGATTCTTTTCATCATCATCATCCCGGTCATCCTTTACAACGTGCGACAGATGCGGCTTTCGGAGGAGATGCGATGAGCATGTCGGGTAGTGCTGTCGAGCTTCCGATCCGCGACGATGTCACCCCTGAGGAACGGCTGACCCCGCGCCAACTCAAGAGGCAACTGCGAATGCAGGATGCCAAGACCAAGCTGTCCTCCCCGTGGGCGTCCGGCATCGCCATTGTCTTGGCGATTCTTTGGACCATTCCAACCTTCGGTCTGTTGGTCACCTCATTTCGGCCGCAAGCGGACATCCAATCCAGTGGCTGGTGGACGTTCTTCGCCAACCCCGGTGTTACCTTCGAGAATTACCAGAGCGCCTGGACCGGGCTCAAGGACTTCTTCCTGAACTCGTTCGTCATCACGCTTCCAGCGGTCATCATCCCGATCAGCCTTGCCCTGCTGGCCGCCTACGCCTTCGCCTGGATCGACTTCAGGGGCAAGAACGTTCTTTTTGTGGCGGTCTTTGCTCTGCAGGTGGTGCCCATCCAGGTCACCCTGATCCCGCTGCAGACGATCTTCGTCGGCGCCGGGCTGCAGAATTCGTTCTGGCCGGTGTGGATCTCGCACACCATCTTCGGTCTGCCGCTGGCGATCTTTCTGTTGCACAACTTCATGAAAGAGGTTCCGGCGTCAATCGTGGAAGCGGCCAGGGTCGACGGTGCCGGCCACGTGAAGATCTTCTTCGTGGTTCTGCTGCCGCTGTTGGTTCCGGCAATCGCCGCATTCGGCATCTTCCAGTTCCTGTGGGTCTGGAACGACCTGCTCGTGGCCATCGTCTTCGCGCCCAGTCCCAACCTGAAGCCGATCACCGCGGCCATCGCCGAGCTGTCCGGTACACGCGGAAACGATTGGCAATTGCTCTCCGCGGGTGCATTCGTCGCGATCATTGTTCCGCTGGCCGTGTTCATCGGCCTGCAGCGGTACTTCGTCCGCGGCCTGCTCGCCGGAGGCGTCAAGGGCTGATCGGGCTCGGATCGGAAGAGGAAAAGCTCATGTCCGGTCCCACCATGGAACCTGCGGGGATCGTCGAAGTGGCGGCGCTGTCAGGTTTCTCGCCTGCCACGGTGTCGCGGGCACTCCGGGGTCTGCCTGGGGTGTCCGCGAGCACCCGGCAGGCGGTGCAGGAGGCGGCGAGCGCACTGGGGTACTTTCCGTCGCCCTCGGCCGCCGCGCTGACCACCGGGCGCACCAACGCGATCGGCGTCATCGCCCCGTGGGTGTCCCGCTGGTTCTTCTCCGCGGTCGTCGAGGGCGCGCAGGAAGTGCTCAGCGCCCAGGGGTACGACCTGTTGCTGTACCCGATCGGGGTGGCCGGCGGCCGCCGGGCCGGCGGACTGGATACCCGGTCGCTGAACAAGCGGGTCGACGGCCTGCTGGCGCTCAACGTGCCGCTGGCCGACAAGTCGATCGTCTCGCTCCGCGACCTGCGGGTCCCGGTTGTCACCGTCGGTACCGCCGTCGAGGGCATGTCCGGTGTGCTGGTCGACAATGTCGAGGTCGGTCGGCAGGCCACCCAGCACTTGCTCGACCTCGGGCACCGGCGGATCGCCTTCTTCGGCGACGACCTCGACCTGATGCACGGCTTCACCGCTGCCGTCGACCGCCACCGCGGCTACGACCTCACGTTGCAGGATGTGGGGATCGAGCCGGATCCCGCCCTGGTCGAGCGGACCGGGTTCTCCACCGACGGCGGGGAGGCCGCCCTGCACCGGATGTTCGGCAGCGGCCGGACCGGCCGGGACCTGCCGACCGCGGTGTTCGCCGTCAGCGACGAGGTCGCGATGGGCGTGCTGTACGCCGCCCGTGAGCACGGGCTCAAGGTCCCGCGGGATCTGTCGGTGATCGGCGTCGACGGCCACGACTTCGCCTACCTGTTCGACCTCACCACCATCAGCCAACCGGTGCGCGATCAGGGCCGGGTAGCCGCCCGGCTGCTGCTGGAACAGGTGAACAGCGCACCGCCGCGGCCGCCGTCGGTGGTCTCGGTCGGCTCGGGGCTGATCCGCCGCGGCACCACCGGCCCGGTGCGGCTGCTGTCCCGGCACGGCTCGGGTACCGGCGATTCGGGCGGCGCCGCTGGTTCGGGCGGTGGCGCCGGCGGCTGGACCGGCGAGAAGGTTGGGTCGGCCCGAAACCCGCGGACGCGAGACATCGCGCCGCAGTCGGCGCCCGGCAACGCGCAACCCGGGGGGACGCATGCCGGTGGCACGCTTCCTTCCCGCGCCGACGCCCAGCACCTGTCCGCCGCTGAGCGGGAGGACTTCGCCGGCGCCGTCAGCGCGACGCAGGTCCGGGCCGAAGGCGGCCCGGCGGAGTGACGTCCCGGGTCGTGGGTTCCGGCTCGTGCGACCCCGCGGTCGACCCGGGGTCAACCCGCGCCCTGAGCTTGCGCCCGCGGTGGGTAGGGGCCCGATACCTCGGGGAGCCCATCCGGGGACCCATGCGGAATACTGTGCGGCGGGCCGGATTCCGATGCTGGGTCAGATCGGGTCGGGCCCGGACGCCGATCCGGGAACGCGGCATGGGGTGGCGGTCCCGGACGCCGGCATGCCGGTCGTCCCAAGTCGTCTCGACCCGGTGAAGTCGACTTCGGTGGCGTCGCCCAGCACTGCTTCACCCCGGCAAGTAAGCAGCCCCGGTCTTCCGACCCGGGTCCACCGTCAGTGGAAGGACCAACAGACATGCCCCTCGCGACACCGGAGACCTACGCAGCGATGCTCGATCGGGCCAAGGAAGGCGGGTTCGCCTACCCGGCCATCAACATCACCTCGTCCGTCACGATCAACGCAGCGCTGCGCGGCTTCGCCGAGGCAGGCAGTGACGGCATCATCCAGGCGTCGACGGGTGGCGCCGAGTTCGCCTCCGGCACCAAGGTCAAGGACATGGTGACCGGCGCCGTCGCACTGGCCGAGTACACCAAGGTGGTCGCCGACAAGTACGGCATCACCGTCGCGCTGCACACCGACCACTGCCCCAAGGACAAGCTGGACACCTACGTCAGGCCGCTGATCGCGATCTCGACCGAGCGGGTGAAGTCGGGCGGGTTGCCGCTGTTCCAGTCACACATGTGGGACGGCTCGGCGGTACCGCTGGACGAGAACCTCAAGATCGCCCAGGAGTTGCTCGAGCTCACCAAGGCCGCCAACATCATCCTGGAGATCGAGGTCGGCGTGGTCGGCGGTGAGGAGGACGGCGTCGTCGGTGAGATCAACGACAAGCTGTACACCACGCCCGAGGACTTCCTCGCCACGCTCGACGCGCTCGGGCTGCCGGACCACAACTCCTACATCGTTGCCGCGACGTTCGGCAACGTGCACGGCGTCTACAAGCCCGGTGGCGTCTCGCTGCGGCCGACGGTGCTGCGGGACGGCCAGGCCGCGCTGGCCAAGAAGCTGGGACTGGCGGAGGGCTCCAAGCCGTTCTCGCTGGTCTTCCACGGCGGCTCCGGCTCCTCCGCCGAGGAGATCGCCGAGGCGGTTTCGTACGGCGTCATCAAGATGAACGTCGACACCGACACCCAGTACGCATTCACCCGACCGCTGGCCGACCACTTCTTCAAGCACTACGACGGCGTTCTCAAGATCGACGGCGAGGTCGGCAACAAGAAGGTGTACGACCCGCGCAGCTACAACAAGGCGGGCGAGATCGCGATGGGCGACCGGGTCGTCGAGGCCTGCCAGCAGTTGGGGTCGGCCGGGAAGTCGCTGTCCGCCTGATCGCAGCCGCCCGCGGGTGCACCGCGCGTCCACTGCCCCGGCGTCCCGTTGCCCCGGGTCACGCCGCGGTCGTCGCTGAACGGCGCATCACTCCACGCCGCCCGGCCGGTTCACCACCGGACGGGCGGCGTCGGCGTTGCCGGCTGATGTCTCGACCGGTTGTCCGGTCGACTCGGCAGTTGCCGTCCCGGCGTTCGGTGTGCCGATGCCCCCTGTGCCGATGCTCCCTGGGCCGATGCTCCCTGGGCCGGCGTTCGCCGGTGTCAGCGCCGTTGCCTCCGCCGGTGCCACGGTGCGGCGGGAGGTGGCCAGCACAGAGCCCACGATCACCAGCGGGAAGCCGATCGCCATGCCGATGGTGAACGGCTCGTCCAGCAGCAGCACGCCCAGGGTGATCGCGACGGCCGGATTGATGTAGGTGATGACGGTCGCGCGCGCCGGCCCGGCCTCGGCGATGAGCGCGAAGAAGATCACAAAGGCCGCCGCGGTGCAGACCACCGCCAGCGCGACGATCGACCAGACTGCCGGCGCGCTGATGCGGTCGGGCCAGACCGGAACGGTGAACGGGGCGTAGATCGCCGTGGCGACGATCAGCGATGCCGCGATGACGCCCATCGGCGGCAGGTCCGCGAGCTTGCGGTTGATGATGATCGGCCCGATGGCGTAGCCGACCGCAACCAGCAGCAGCGCGCCGACCGCGCCCAGGTCGTCGACGTGGATGTCCAGGCCCACCAGGGCGGCGACCCCGGCGAACCCGATGGCCAGCCCGAGGACCCGGCGGGCGTCGAGCCGGTCGTGCCCGGTGAGCGTCACCGCGATCGCCGCGATCATCGGGACCACGGCGATCAGCAGGCCGGCCGTCGAGCTGTTCAGTCGGGTTTCGGCTCGCCCGAGCAACAGCCACGGGCCGCTGATCTCCACCAGGGTGTAGAGCAGCAGCCACTTCCACCGCTTCATCACCGGCATCAGTGCGCGGCGGTACAGCACGATCGGCAACAACAGCACGGACGCGAGCAGCGTGCGGCCGAACGCGACGATCAGCGGGTCGACGTCCGTCACCGCAATCTTGATCAGCAGATACGGAATACCCCAGATCACGCTGAGCGCCGCGAACAGCGCCCATCCCCGTCGGCTCATCGTTCTCCCAGTGCTCGGTGCCGATCTGCTGCACTCCACCGCTCAGCCGGCGGAGCGGCTGCATCAGCATGCGTCATGACGAACGTTCCGGGTGAGCACGGTCGTCCCGATAGCAGGGGTGCACCGCCGACAATCTGTGACGCGCATCGTGCAGCGGCGCTGTTCAATTCCCGGTTCGAGTACCCGGGCGCGTCGGCCCGGGTCTTGTTCTCACCCGATCGCGGTCTCGAACCCCCGCCATTCCGGCCGGAAACGCTCACGGCGTGTCGCCGGCAGTTGGGGGTATTTCTGGGACAGGATGTATTTGCTGGGAGCCTTGTGACTGTTGTTACTGGTGAACTACGGTGGGCACGGGTCGCGTCCGTCGTGACCCGCCCGACGGCGTGGCTCCCCGCTCCGCCTCGTCAGGCGCCTGCATGCGACAGAACGGTCGGGCGGGGCACGCGATCGCGATGTCGGGCAAGGGGAAGAGGCATCGCATCGTCCGGGCACGGTGCGGCTCGAGTTGCGCCGTGCCCCGGAGAGGCTTGCTCTGCGGCCTGGTGTGGAAGCGACCCGGGAAGGGCGCCCGTGCGGCGTGCTCTGGCCATCGCGACCGCGGTCGCGACCATGGTGACCTCTGCCATCTTCTTGACCGCAGGGACGGCCTCGGCCGACCCGTCCGCCAACGACTGGTACCGGCTGCGCATGTGCGAGTCGACCAACCGCTACAACATCAACACCGGCAACGGCTACTACGGCGCCTACCAGTTCGACCTGTCCACGTGGCGTTCCGTCGGCGGAACCGGACGGCCGGACCAGGCCTCGCCGACCGAGCAGGACTACCGGGCGTTGATCCTCTACCGCAATCGCGGCTGGGAACCGTGGACATGCGCGCGCATCGCCGGGCTTCGCGAGGACGGCGATGCGGGTAGCGGGGTCCGGCCTCCCGTGCCGGGCAACCAAGGGGGAAGTGGTGCCAGCGAGGGCAGCGGCAGCGCGCCGAAGCCGGCCGCCGGCGGCGCCCCTTCCTATCCGGGACGCCAGTTCTCCGAGGGTGACTCATCGGAGTCGCTCAAGGTCTGGCAGCGGCAGATGGGCAAGCGTGGCTACGGCCTGACCGGCACCGGCTTCTTCGGGCCCAAGACCAAGGCCGCGGTGCTGGATCTGCAGCGCAAGTCCGGGCTGAACGTCGTCGGCTTCATCGGGCCCAAGACCTGGGCGGCGGCCTGGGCCGGTACATCGGGCCCCAGTGCGCGCCCGGCCGCACCGCCGGCGACCAGCAACTCCTGCGGAGTCGGGCAGGCCAAGGCGCCCGCGTGGCCCGGCCGGCAGTTCGTCCAGGGCGACACCGACGGCAAGCTGCAGTGCTTCCAGAAACAGCTCGGCCACCGCGGCTACGGGCTGACGGGCACCGGCTACTACGGGCCCGCCACCAAGGCGGCGGTCGTCGCGCTGCAGAAGCGCAACGGCATCAACCCGTCCGGCATCATCGGCCCGCGCACCTGGGTCGCTGCCTGGCAGGGCAAGTGACGTCAGGAACGGCCCCTTCAGGGTTTGTTTCATAACGGAATGTCAAAAAGAGGTGAGATCTGTAACACGTCCGCGGGCGGAGACGACGTCTGGAGTAGGAACTTGATCGGTTCCGCCCAGCGCCCGTTGTCCGCGAAGCACGCGTAGGACGGTGCACAGAGAGGCCCGGAGCATGCCGCTCCGGGCCTCTCTGCGTCAGCGGCTGGTCGGACCTTTTGACCTGCCGAAACATAGAACTGGGTTTCTGTCACCTGGAGCGATGACGGCTCCTGACCCAAGGTCTATTCACCGCTTTCGACGACATTCGCACGCCGGTCACCACCTGGATGGCGCCTGGATTACTTCCACAACTCGCGGGGCGAACAACATCCGGTCGTACGTTCGCCGCCCCGCGTCGACCAAGATCCCCAGCTTGACCAGTCGATCGACGACGTTGTAGATCGCTTGAGGTGTCTTGCCGGTGCGTCGCGCTTCCCGTGCCACTCGTAGGTAGGGTCGGCCAATGAGGTTGTCAACGACCTCCTCGATCACTCCTCGGGCGCCGCTTGCCCGAACCGGCCTCCCTGAACTCACTCTGTAAGTCCAACAGCAAGTCGACCCGATGAGCCGTGTCGTTCGACGAAGCCTCCAAGCCTTCAGCGAAGAAGCGAATCCAGCGATCCCAGTCACCGGTCGCACCCACCTCGGCAAGGCAGTCCATGTATGGCACTCGGCGCGCCTCAGACCACGGCGAGATACTCAGCAATGGCTCCGTAAGCGAGCCGTCGGAGACAAGCTGCGCGACCACCAAGAGACGTCCGATACGGCCGTTGCCGTCATCAAACGGGTGCAGCGTCTCAAACTGATAGTGCGCCATCGCTGCCGCAACTAGTAGTACTTTGTTAAGTCGGCGTGTCTTCGTTGTCCTGCAATGGTTTTCGGGGACAATTAAGGGGTGGATGCTGCTGGTTTCGCCGCTGTCGGTGAGAAGTTCGATGCCTTTGCCGGGCAGGTGTTCTCGTCGTTGCCGCGGTCGGATCAGCGGGCCACGGGTGGGTTGTATCTGCGGGGGCTGATGTTGGATGGTCGGCGGAAGTCGATGCAGCCGATGGCGGCCCGGTTGGGAGTGGATCACCAGCGGTTGCAGCAGTTCATCACCAGCTCCCCGTGGGACGTCGTTCCGGTCCGCAGGACATTGGCGCGGTTGGCGATCGAGGTGATCACCCCGGAGGCGTGGGTGATCGATGACACCGGCCAGGCGAAGGAGGGCACCTCGTCGGCGTGTGTGGCCCGGCAGTACTCCGGGACGCTGGGCAAGATCGGGAACTGCCAGGTCGCGGTCAGCGTGCACGCCGTCACCGATAAGGCGTCGGCACCGTTGGACTGGCGGCTGTACATGCCCGCGAGCTGGGACAATGCGGCCGCGGCCACACCGCAAGAGGCCGCCGCGGTGCTCGCCCGGCGGCGGAAATGTCAGATCCCGGACACCGAGCACCATCGCCCGAAATGGCGCCTCGCGCTGGAGATGATCGACGATCTGCTGGCGTACGGGCACCGCCCACCGGTCGTCGCTGCCGACGCCGGGTACGGCGACATCACCGCGTTCCGGTCCGGCCTTCACGAGCGCGGCATCGGCTACGTCGTCGCGGTCAAGGGCTCCACCAGCGCCTACCCGGCCGCTGCAGTTCCCGTCAGCCCGACTACCCGCACCGGCCCGGGCAGGCCAGCCCTGCCCGGCTATCCGGACCCGCCCAGCAACTGCAAGGACCTGATCATGGCCGCCGGCCGCAAGGCCCGGCAGAAGATCACCTGGCGGCAAGGGACCAGGACCGGACCGAACAACCGGACCGCCGCGATGCGCTCGGAATTCACCACGATCCGGATCCGACCGGCCAACAAGGACATCCCCCGCGCCGGCGACGGCGCCCTGCCCGAACAATGGCTGATCGCCGAATGGCCAACCGGCGCCGCCGAACCCACCGACTACTGGCTCGCGAACCTACCCACCGACACCCCAGCCGCCACCATCGTCCGACTCGCCAAGATCCGCTGGCGCATCGAACACGACTACCGGGAACTCAAAACCGGTGTGGGACTTGATCATTTCGAAGGCCGAAGCTGGACCGGCTGGCACCACCACGCCACCCTCGCGACCGCCGCCCACGTGTTCCTGACCTGGCTTCGACTCACCAACCCAAAAGCACCTGGGCAGGCCTGACTCTCTACGCACTGCTGGCACAACTCCAGCGATTCCTCGCGTACTGGATCGGCGTCTGCCCCACCTGCCACGCCCACTACCCAACTTAACAAAGTGCTACTAGATGACTGCAAGGTCAACGGCTGCCGCCGCCCGGTCCGCGACCGCACAACCGGGCTGTGTGTGGCGCATCTGGCGCACGTGAAGTTCCACCTCACCACCCGCCCCACAACCGCCGATATCGACGCGTTCGTCAAGTCCGATCAGGCTCAGCCTTACCCGGGTGGGGCACATGCCAAGCAGTGGTGTGCCTATCGGCGGCGGGTGCGCCGTCGGGGCTGTGCTTCGTGCACAACGACCGCTGGCGCATCCACCGACGACTTGAACCGAATGCCAACATCATGAAGTGGTGCGCCACCGCCGCGGGTTTGGCTGCCAGCGGAGTCGTCAACCTGCGGGGCCTGCACCAGTTGGTTCGACTGCAGATGTTGATCGCCCTGCAACGCCGCGTCCAGGCGGGCATCAAGAATTACGTCCACTGGTTGGACCGGTTGGCCGACTTCCTCCGCGCCGGGCAGCACCCAGACCTGATGAGCGTTGACCGCACCCGCAACGAGACCATGGACCGCGTCCTCCGAGCTTTCCAGCACGAAATCCGAATGGCCCTGGCCGATCCGGTGACCGAGCAGCAGAAGGACCTGTGGAACATGCAGGTCTTCGGGATCCGCGGCAACCTGGACTTCACCGTGATCACCCAGCAGTGGCTGCGGCAGATCACCAAGGTCTGGATCCTCGATGAACTCCCGACCCGCCGCGGCGCGAACATCAACGCACCATTGCGGCATCACCTCCACAGCATCGCCGCACTGTCCACGATTCTTCGGTCGACCAGGGACGACCAAGGGAATGACCCCGCCCGCCTCGCCCGCGGCGACATCGTCACCTTGCTGAACAGGCTGGCTCACCAGGAGCGGCAAGGAGACCTGAGCCTGCTACGCCGGTCACGGATCATCCGCAACGTCCGCACCGTGCTGCGCCACGCCCGCGACACCGGGCTCGCCCGACCCGGGCGGCCGATCGAACACCTACCGGCAGAATTCTCCATCCGCGCCGAGGACATCCCCTCGATGCCGACCCACACCGCTGAGGGCCGATCGTTGCCGACCGAACTGTTCGGTCAACTCGCCGCCGCCCTGCCGGAGCTGGAAACCCGCAAGGGTGCTGCCGTCAGGGTTGCGATCGAGTTGCTCATCGAAACCGGTCGACGCCCCGACGAGATCTGCCGGCTACCCATCGATTGTCTGGACAGCGGGTCCGGCGGCAAAGCGGTGCTCGTCTACACCGACTTCAAACAGAACCGGCTCGATCGACGACTCCCGATCACCGACGCCACCGCTGGCATCATCCGAGAACAGCAGACCCGGGTCCGCAAGCAATACCCGAACACGCCACCGGCCCGGCTGGTTCTGCTACCCGCTCAGCAACGAAACCCCTACGGCGAAAGGTCCATCCGCGCCACGACACTGACCAACTTCCATCACGATTGGATCCAGGCTCTCCCGCCGTTCACCTTCCTCGACGGCACGATCTTCCCGAAGCACCGGGTCATCCTCTATGCCTACCGGCACAGCTACGTTATCTCCCCTGCCCTCCCTGCCTGAGGGACGTGCGTTTTAGGGGGAAAGCTCACGTGCCTGACAAGTATTCGAACCTCTGTCGGTACCCGGAGTTACGTTCGGCCGGTGACAGATTCGATGGGTTCTGTGTTCCGGGCCGAGCGCGCGGTGTCCCCGGTGGATGGCAGCGAGTTGTGGGTGGTGCTCGACGCGGAGTTGCTGCTGCACCGGGAGGCCAGCGATTTCCTGAGGTGTCTGCAGGGCGCCACGCGGTCGCCGCACACGATCCGGGCCTACGCCGGGCGGGTGGCACTGTTCCTGGGCTGGTGCCAGGCCCAGGGAGTGGATTGGCGGCGGATCGGCCTACCGGATCTGGCTCGGTTCAAACGGTCGCTGGAGTTGTGTCCGGGCCGCGGCGGTCGGATCCGGTCCGGTTCGACGGTCAACGCCGTGCTGACCGCGGTGTGCGAGTTCCTCCGGTTCTGCGCGCGGACCGGGCTGGTCGAGCCGATCGTGGCCGAACGGCTGTCCGAGCCGCGGTGGTTGCGTTTCACCCCGCCGGGTTTCGACACCGGGGAGTCCGGGCAGTTCCGCACGGTTCGTGCCCGGTCACTGAAGGCGCGGGCCGAAACACCCTTCCCTGAGGCGCTTTCCGCGGAGCAGTCGGCGGCTGTGCTGGCGTGCTGCCGCCGGCCGCGGGAGCGGTTCCTGGTGATCCTTTTGCTGCACACCGGCCTTCGCATCGGTGAAGGCCTCGGGTTGCGAAGGTGCGACATGCACCTGCTGCCGGACTCCCGCGGTCTGGGTTGCGCCACGGTGGGTGCGCATGTCCACGTCCGGCACCGGGCGAACCCGAACGGTGCGTTGGCGAAGTCCCGGTTCCCGCGTTCGGTGCCGGCCAGCGACGCGGTGCTGGCCGCTTACGCCGATTACCAGTACGAGCGCGCCGAGACCGTCGGTGAGGTCGGCAACGACATGGTGCTGGTCAACCTGTATCACGAGCCGCTTGGTGCGCCGATGGGTTACCGGGCGGCGAAACGGTTCTTCGACCGGGTGGCCGGTGAGTGCGGCTTCCCGGTCCGACCGCACATGCTGCGCCACTCGGCGGCCACCAACTGGATCCGCGCCGGGGTCGACATCGATGTGGTGCGAGCACTTCTCGGTCACGTGTCGCTGGCATCGACGACGGTTTACCTGCACGCCAGGGACGAGGACAAACGCCGCGCTGTCGCGGCCGTCGCGGCCGGGGAGCGATACCGATGACCGGGCCTGCGCCGCAACTGTTCGGCATCCCCGACGGGGACCGGCGGCCCGGTCGGGACCAGGACCCCGGCGGGGCAGGCTGGTTGGACTGGTTGCGGGCTCACCTGGATCCGGTGTGGCGGCCGGGGGAATGGGACGGGGCAGCGTGGTTGTTCACCGGTGATCTGCACAGCGACCGGACCGCGGCGTGGCCGTGCCGAACCCCGGGCTGCCCGACCGCAACCCGCCGCCCGCACGGGCGGTGCGACGGGTGCCGCCGCGCCCGCACCGGAGCCGGTCTCAGCTGGGCGGACTACGACGCCGACCCGCCCCGGCATCCCCTCCGCCCGCTGCTGCCCACGGGGCGTTGCGCGGTGCCGGGTTGCGAGAGCGAGTTGCACTGCTCCGGGTTGTGTTTACGGCACGAACACGCCTGGCGGCGTCCCGGGTCGACCGAGTCCGTGGCCGATTTCGCCGCCCGGGCCCGACCGTTCCCACGCGCCCAGGACTGCCTGATCGCCGGCTGCGCCCGCGAGCAGCTCGCCCGCCGCGGGCTCTGCCGTTTCCACGACAAGCGTTACCTGCGAACAGATCCGGATCGAAGGCCGGACGGTGGACTGGCCGGGTGGGTGGCCGCGGCGCAGCCCCGGCTCGGGGGCCATCAGTTCTGCCTGGCCGGGATGCCCGAGTTGATGGGCGTCGAGGTGCTCTACGCGTTGCAACAACGTGACCTGTCCCCACTGCCGATCGATCCGACGCAGGTGCGGATCCTGCTCAGCCGGCTCACCGGGGCGGCCTCGGTGCGCGAGGCCAACCCGGAAGCGGTCTGCGAAAGCGGTGGCGTGCAATACAACTCGACGACCCGAGCGTTGTTCACCGACCTGCGTCGGCACCTGGACCGGGCCTGGGTCCAGCACACCGGTGCGGACCCGTTCGCCGGTGACCTCTGGCAGGTGGCGCTGCTGGGCCTGCACGCCAACGGATCACGTCGCTGGCCGGCGACCCAGGGAGTCGTCGATTTCCGACCCGTCGAGATGCCGTGGCTGCGGGAGTCGGTCAAGGACTGGGCCCGCACCACCCGGCCCTACCTGCAGCGGCTCCGCGAGACGGTGCGCGCCTGCCGGGCCGCCTCCCAGACCCTGACCGCCGCTGGCCGGGTGGACCCGACCCAGCTGGGTGCCGCCGACTTCACCCGCATCATCGACACCATCTCCGACCTGCGGCGGGCCGACGGCAGTGTGTACTCGGCGAGCCGCCGCACTCTGCTGCTCTACCTCCTCTGCGAGGTCATCGAACACGGCCGGGCCACCGGTCTGCTGGCCCAGGTCCCCGACCAATTCCGCCCGGCCCGCCGCCGCCACCGGGTGAGCGACGAGCCCAACGAGGACGAACTGGGCAAGGCCCTCCCCGACACGGTGATCCGCCAACTCGACGACAACCTGCCGCTACTGGGCCCAGCCGCAGGGGCCGGCTTCATCACCCCCGACGACCTGCAACGAATGCACCGCACCATCTATCAGCTCCTGCGCGACACCGGCCGCCGCCCAGGGGAAGTCGTCAGCCTGCACATCGACTGCCTGGAAATCATCGACGGCCAGCACAACCTCATCTACGACAACCACAAAGCGGGACGGCTGCGCCGCCGGCTGCCGATCACCACCGCGACCGCCCACGTCGTGATGGCCTGGCAACAGCAGCGCGCACTGCTACCCGCCCCACCGGCGCTGCGTGACTGGCTGTTCCCGAGCCCGCAGCTACGGGCCAAGCAGGGGCACGGGCATCTGACCACCAGCTCCGTCGGCCGGGCCTTCAAGGTCTGGGTCCGCCGGATCGAGAGGATCGACGGCGAACTACTCGGACCCGACGGACAGCCGGCCCCGTTCGACCGGTCCCACGTGACGCCATACGCACTGCGCCACTCCTACGCGCAAAGACACGCCGACAGTGGAGTACCGGTCGACGTGCTCAAAGAGCTCATGGATCACGTCTCGATAGCGACCACGATGGGCTACTACCGAATCAGTCTCAAACGCAAACAACAGGCCATCCGCTCCGTCGGATCGCTGGCCACCGACGCCAACGGAAACCCCGCCCCGTTTACCAGTCCCACTGCCTACCAACGGGCCTCGGTGTCCGTGCCGTTCGGCAACTGCACCGAACCGTCGAACGTCACCGCCGGCGGCGGTGCCTGCCCGATCCGTTTCCAATGCGCCGGCTGCGGCTTCTACCGACCGGACCCCTCCTACCTACCAGCCCTGCAGGAGCACATCGCCAGCCTCCGCGCCGACCTGGAAACCGCCCGCGCGATCGGCGCCGCGGACTACGTGACCGCAAACCTCGCCGCGCAGATCGACGCCTTCACCACGGTCTCCGACACCATGCACAACCGGCTGTCCGAACTCGGATCCGACGAACGCGCAGAGGTCGAACAGGCCAGCCGCCTGCTGCGCCGGGCCCGCGCCGGCCGGCGGTTCCCACTGACCGTGAACCCCCCACCCTCCACCCAGACCGGATGACCACCATGACCGACCGCACCGCAGCGCTGAAAGCGGCCCGAGCCAAGGACAGCAACGACAAACGCCGACGCGTCCTGCAGACCCTGAAAACAATGGAGACCGACGGGCAACCCATCACCGCCGCCGCGGTCGCCGCCGCCGCCGGTGTGTCCACCTGGCTCGTCTACGCCGACGGCATCCGAGAACACCTCGACGCCGCCCGCCAACGCCAATCCACCAACGACCCACCCGCCGCGGCCGACACCCGCACCGGCCACCAGCCGTCGGTCACATCCGCCGGCCTGCGCACCGACCTCGCCGTCGCTCGACACGAGATCCACCGGCTAAGAACAGATCTCGACAAACTACGGGGCCGACTGCGGCTGCAACTCGGAGCCGAGATCGAACAACCCGACCGAGCCGAACTCATCGCACGGGTCGCCGCGTTGGAAGCCTCGAACCGCCAGTACCTCGCCGAACGCGACGCCCGCGCAACCGAGGCCGACACCGCCCAACGCCGCATCGCGCAACTCGAAGACGACCTGACCGCCGCCCGAGAAAGCCTCCGACGAGTAATCAGGGACACCAACCGGTGACGACCAAACAGCTACCTGACCGGGCGCTCGGGCCACGTCGCTCACCCCGTGCCTCACCGTTCCTCACGTGCCTCGACACCGAAGATGCCTTCCGACCAGGCAATACCCCGGATCCAGGGGAGATAACCTGGGCCCAGCGGCACGCCGACGCCGGCACACCCGTCGATGTGCTCCGAGACCTCATGGGACACCGCCACTTCGCGTCCACCCAGACCTACTACCGCATCACCGAGAAACGCACCCGCGCCGCGGTCGACACCCTCGCAGCGCACCAACTCGACGGAGCCGGCCGCCGGCTCTGGCGGGGCGCCGACCGGCTCCTGGACAGCGACCGAGGCCGGCAACGGGTCGGCGAGGTCGCCGTGCCGTTCGGCAGCTGCACCGAACCCAGCAACGTCCGGGCAGGGGGCGGTGCCTGCCCATTCCGGTTCCGCTGCACCGGTTGCGGACACCTCCGCACCGACGTCTCCTACCTCCCCGAACTCCGCTCCTACCTCGACCAGCTGCTCGCGAACCGGGAACGCGTCACCGCCGCCACCGAACTCGAAGAATGGGCCCGCATCGAGGCCACCCCCAGCGACGCAGAGATCGACCGCGTCCGTGCGCTGATACGCCGCGTCGAACACGACCTCGGCGACCTCGAACCAGCCGAACGAACCGAAATCCTCAACGCCGTCAACGTTGTTCGCGCTACCCGACAGGCTGTGCACCTCGGCATGCCCCAGATCGGTCCTCCATCAGGCCACCGATGAACCAGGCCGGCAGCGGCGTTGAGGGCCTGCTTCGTGCCCGCGCCAAAGACACCGAGACCCGCCGCACCCGCGTGGCCGCCGCAGTCACCGAACTCCAGCGAGCCGGGACCCCGCTGACCATCTCCGCGGTCGCCCGCGCCGCCGGAGTCCACCGCTCTTTCCTGCACCGGCACCCCGACCTCGCCGCAGCCATCCAAGCCATCGAAACGCCCAGCCCTGCAGCGGTCATCAACCACACCACCGAGGTCTCGCTGCGAACCGAACTCGCCAACCTCCACGCCGCCTACCGCCGGCTCGCCGCGCACACCCGGCTCCTCGAGACCAGATTGTCCGAGCTGCTCGGCCAGCAAGCCGCTCGCGCCGGAGGGCTGCTGCAACCGGCCGAGACCGCGGACACGTTCCAGATGACCCGAACAATCCAGAACCTGGAACGGACCATCGCAGACCTGCGCATCGAACTGGCCGATCGCACCGATGAGCTCAACGCGGCCCGCATCGCCAACCGTGCCCTGACGGCCGCCAACAACCAGCGACGCTGACATCGTCCGCGACACCATGCCGCACACGTTGAAGGACACGTTCGCGCAGTTCAGACCAGTTGTATGTCCGCCGCGGATGCCGACACCCCTACAGAATTGAATGCCCGCCACTATCGCGGAATTGATGAGGGTCTCGAAGAGCTCCGGCGACGACGGAACACCACGTTTTCAGCCGTGGCCTCGACGTGGGCGACCTGGCGGCGAAGTGGGACCTCCACCAAGAAAGGAGGGACCCTCAGCCGCCGGCGACTGCTCGCAGACTGGGGTGATCCTGAATTGTCAAGCCCGGTACCGGGACACGCACCACGGCTCCGCTGATCGTGATGGTCGGGATCTCCGTCCCGAGTCCGACGCCAGTCCAGCGCAAAGCGAGCACCTCACCAATCCGTGCCCCGGTCGCGAGCAGCGCGTCGATGAGGTCCGGGACGTCCGACTTGGCGGCCGTTCATCATTCCGACCCAGCGTTTATCCAGCTGAATCAGCGGATCCCAACGCAACCAAACGGAATCGCCGAAGCCGGCCCCGGGGAAATTCCTGCCGCTGAGAAGGCCTCTACAGCACCCAACGGAAACGGCTGAAAAGGGGCAGGCCCGGAGCATGCCGCTCCGGGCCTCCACGGCCGCTGCCGGTCAGGCCAGTGTCGCCGTCTCCAGATGCCTGCGCACGGCCTGCTCGTCTCTGCGTCAGCATGTCTGATCCGCCGGGGTTCGCCGGCGGATCAGGTCGCGAACTTCTCCCATGGTCCGATGACGGTGGGGTGCGCGATCAGCGGCGCCGCGCCGGCGCGCTCGGCGGTGACCACGGAGGTCGGCAACCTCGGCATGGCACCGGCGGAGCGCGGTCGGTACGGCCGGAGGTCCTGTCTCCGCGGGCTTCTCGCCCGGCTAGCCGGCCGCCGCGAAGACCGGCGGCAGCACCAGCAGCATCGTCAGCGACCAGGTGCAGTGGGTCAGGATCGGCCCCAGGATCCCGCCGGTCGCCCGGCGCTGCAGACCGAGCAGCACCCCCAGCAGGACAGCCGCGAACACCAGCATCGGGTTGCCGGTGGCCAGCGTGGCAAGCGCGTAGATCGCGGTGGAGATCGCCACCGGGTGCCGCACCCCGATGGCGGCAAAAAGTGCGCCACGGAAGAAGATCTCCTCGGCCACTCCGTTCAGCACGGTGACCAGCGCGACCAGCGGCAGGGACCAGTAGCGGGCGAAGGCCAGTACGTCCTCGGTGAGCTCGCGAAGCGGCTCGATCTCGCGGACGATCACCGCCCCGGCGATGAACACGGCCGCGGTCACCAGACCGAACATGATCGGCACCAGGATGGGTCGGCGCAGTTCGCCCCGCAAGTTGATCCGGCCCAGATGCAGCGGCCCGGACAGGAAGCCGCCGATCACCCAGGTGAAGGCCAGCGTGATGGTCAGCGGATAGAACCACACGCTGTCCGGCGGAACGTTGAGCGAGAAACCCAGCAGCGTTGCGCCGATGACCAGGGTGACGGCGACGACGATCCGCCGCCTGAGGAACTCGGCGTCGGACTGCCGGTGATCCCGTTCAACCTTGTCAACCAGTACCGGCCGCAGTGCGTTCTCCAGGCGATCTGGCCAGATCTTCATCTGCGCGGTCGGTCCCGGACCGCATCGGTGGCTCCCGTCCGGGCATCGTCCGCGGACATCTCGGCCTGCTCGGCGGCGCGTTCCTGCAGGGCGAGCCGGACCGCGTCCTCGTAGGACATGAGCTCGCCCGGGAGCAACGTGGTGATGGCGTCGTTCTTCACGACGACCTCGTTGTTCATCGAATCCACCAGGTTCCGGGCGGTTGCGAGGTCGACGTCGGTCACCAGGGACAGCCACCTGGACGACAACCGCGGCGTGAGCAGCGGCACCGGCACGATCGGTGGCGTGCGGCCGTTCTGGATCTTCGCGGCCAGCCGCATCATGTCGACGTAGCGCAGGACCTCGGGGCCGCCCACGTCGAACACCTGGCCGATCGCCTCCGGCCGGTCCAGCACACCGACGAGGTAGCGGACGACGTCCGGCAGCGCAATGGGTTGCGTCTTGGTGCTGACCCACTTCGGCGTCACCATGGCGGGCAGGTGATCGACGAGTTGCCGGGTGATCTCCCACGAGATGCCTCCGTGACCCACGACGACGGCCGCCCGCAGCACGGTCACCGGGACCCCGCCGAGACCGAGCAGCTGCTCGACGTCCCGCCTGCTGCGCAGGTGCGCGGACAGGGTGTCATCGAGGTCACCCAGGCCGCCGAGGTAGACGATCTGCCGCACCCCGGCGTCCGCCGCGGCGTGCCCGAAGGCCGTTGCCGCCTCCGCGTCGCGCTGCTCGAAGTCGTCGGAGTCCAGCGAGTGCACCAGGTAGTACGCCGCCTGCACCCCGTCGAGCGCGGCCCGCAGACTGTCGGTGTCGGCGACGTCGCCGTACACGGCCTCGCCGTCGCCGTCGTAGGTACCCGGGTGACGGGTCATCGCGCGCACGTGGTGGCCCTGCTGGAGAAGCGCCGGAACCAGGCGCGATCCGACGAATCCGGACGCGCCCGTGACGAGCACTGAAATGGCCATGCTGCTTCTACCGCCCCGCCTGGTCGGTCGGATGCCCTCCGACGTCATGGGCTGTCTCACACCCCCCGCCAGCATAGGTCGGGGGTCCGACGGTGCCGGCCCGGCTGACACCGGGGTGGGGCGCATGGCGCGGACCGTCCCACCGACCACGCGGACTTGTCCTCCCATCGGAAGGTGTTCACAAGATCGGTCCGGCAAGCGCGCCGCGCGCGTCCGACCGCCAGCCTGGCTCTCGGATCGGTGGCGAACGGCACCGACACGAAGGCGGGAGAGCCACATGAGCGCACTGGAGATCGACACCGGACGGATCGCGGGCGCCGGATCGGGGGTGTCGGACGTGGCTGCGTCGCTCGCCGCCGAGATCGGCACCATGCAGGGCCTGCTGGGTCAGATCCGGGCGGGGTGGCAGTCCAGCGAGGCGGCGCCGCGGTTCGTCCGCGCGATGGACAGCCACCTCGCCGACGCCTCTGCGGTGAAGGACGCCCTGCTGGGCCACGGTTCGGCGCTGTCAACGGCCGCAGGTCGGTTCGCGCAGGCGGAGTCTGCCGTCGCCGACACGATCCCGGTGCTCGGCTGATGGCCACCATCGCGGTCGACTACGGCGCGCTGTCCGGCGGGCACGACGGCCTGGTCGCCACCTGGAACCGGATCGAAGCGCACCTGGCGGAACTGGACGCCCGCGTTGCCGCCACCGCCGACATGTCGGCCGAAACCCTGATCGCCTACCGGGCGCTCAAGGCCAGATGGGACGCGGCGGCGCAGCAACGGCAGAACGTCCTGCACGCACTTTCCGCGGTCGTCGGCAGCGCGGGTGAGCAGTACCGGCAGGTCGACGCGAGCCTGGCGGCGCAGTTCGGGTGAGCGGTCGTGCGGACCGGTCTGCGGCGGCTTCGGAGAACACCGGGGCGGGTGGAAGGATCTGTGGCATGAGCGCTTCCAACCTTCTCGGTCCCCCTCCCGTGCGGTTGCCGGAAGACCCGGCCGCCGCCGAGCTCGCGGCCGGCGAGCCCGCGGAGCAGATCGTGCGCCGCCGGCCGGAGTCGTCACTCGGCTGGGCGGTGCTGGCCGAGTCGGCCCTGGATCGCGGGGACGACGTCGCCGCGTACGCCTACGCCCGGACCGGCTACCACCGCGGTCTGGACATGTTGCGGCGCAACGGTTGGAAGGGCGCAGGGCCCATCCCGTGGACGCACGAACCCAACCAGGGCTTCCTGCGCGCACTGTCCGCGCTCGGTCAGGCGGCCGCCCTCTTCGACGAGGCGGACGAGGTCGCCCGGGTGCAGGCGTTCCTGATCGACGCCGACCCGCAGATCCCCGCCGAGCTGCTGCCCTGACCGGACCTGGACCGCGCAACACTGGACGGTTTGGGCCGGTGCGCCCGCCGCGAACGACCGCATCGTTACTGCATCCCCCGGACCAGCCGCAGCGGCTCGGTGTGCTTGTAGAACGTCCAGCGGTCCATCGGCCGCGGATAGGGGATGCCGTCGCGCACCACGGTGGTGGGCATGGTGCCGATCTGGACCGCGCGTCCAAGGGTGGTGCGTGGCCGGCGTCCGACGCCCATCACCCGGCGGCGGGTGATGGTGACCGCCAGGCCCTTCTCCCGATCGGGTTCCACCCGCAGCCGCTGTGCCGCCCCGCGTAGCACCCGGTGCTCGTCCACGTACACCGTGCCGTTCAACGGGCCGAGGTAACCGGCGGCGATCAGCACGCCGCCGACGTCGTCGCGGACCAGCGGCACCAGGTCCACCTCGCTGGTGCGGGCGAGCGCGATCGCGGCCTCGCCGAACGGCAGTGACCACAGGTCGGTGGCGGGCGACCGACGCACCGCGGCGTACGCCACCTCGACCGCGGCCAGCAGACTCCGGCGCAGCAAACGTTGCGCGACCGCCGCGAGGTCGGCGTCGTCCCCGATCACCACCACCCGCCCGGACAGCAGACCGTCGATCGCCTTCCCCGGCCGCCGGCCGACGAACTGCACGGGGTCCGGTGCGCAGGACCGCACCATCCGCTCGATCTCCGCAGCCACTTTGGGTCGGTCGGGGACGTCCCCATCACCGCCGGCTGTGGCCGAGGTACCCGCCCGGCAGCACAGCACGGTGATCGTCGACGGAGCTGTCACCGACTACCCTTCCTCCTGCGTGATCGGGTCGACATGCTGCCGCCTGCGGCCCGACGTCGGCACGCCCGGCATCGACCGGCGGTGGGTGCCCGCCCGCCGGCGGCGGTGGAAGCCGGTTGACGGGTCGCCGGTATCAGGTCGACACCTGCCGACCAACGAGCAGAACGACGATCGGAGTGTGCCATGTCGGTGATGGTGCTCATCGGCGCCCAATGGGGCGACGAGGGCAAGGGCAAGGCCACCGACCTCTACGGCGACCGGGTGCAGTGGGTCGTGCGGTACCAGGGCGGCAACAACGCCGGTCACACCGTCGTACTGCCGAACGGCCAGACGTTCGCGCTGCACCTGATCCCGTCGGGCATCCTCACCCCGGGCGTCACGAACGTGATCGGCAACGGCGTGGTGATCGATCCCGGGGTGCTGCTCACCGAGCTCGGCGGCCTGGAGGAAAGGGGCGTCGACACCTCGAAACTGCTGATCTCCACCGACGCGCACCTGATCATGCCGTACCACGTGGCCATCGATAAGGTCTCCGAGCGCTACCTCGGCAAGGCCAAGATCGGCACCACCGGCCGCGGGATCGGGCCGGCCTACGGGGACAAGGTGGCCCGGCTCGGCGTGCGGGTGCAGGACCTGCTGGACCCGTCGATCCTCGGCCAGAAGGTCGAAGCCGCCCTTGACATCAAGAACCAGATGCTGGTCAAGGTCTACAACCGCAAGGCTCTCGACGCCGGTCGCATCGTCGACGAGGTGCTGGAGCAGGCGGAGGGCTTCAGGCACCGGATCGCCGATACCCGCCTGGAACTCGGCCGCGCCGTGGATCGCGGCGACAACATCCTGCTGGAGGGCTCGCAGGGCACGTTGCTCGACGTCGACCACGGCACCTATCCGTACGTGACGTCGTCGAACCCGACGGCGGGCGGCGCGGCCGTCGGGGCCGGCATCGGGCCCACCGCGATCACCTCGGTGCTGGGGATCCTCAAGGCGTACACCACCCGGGTCGGATCGGGCCCGTTCCCCACCGAGCTGCACGACGAGTGGGGCGAGTATCTGCGCAAGACCGGCGGCGAGGTGGGTGTCACCACCGGTCGGCAGCGGCGCTGCGGGTGGTTCGACGCCGTCATCGCGCGGTACGCGTCCAGGGTCAACGGCATCACCGACTTCTTTCTCACCAAGCTGGACGTGTTGTCCTCGCTCGAGCGGGTGCCGATCTGCGTCGCCTACGACGTCGACGGCGAGCGGTTCGACGAGATGCCGCCCACCCAGACGGGTTTCCATCACTCCCGGCCCCTGTACGAGATGATGCCCGGCTGGTTCGAGGACATCTCGGGGTGCCGCAGCTTCGACGACCTGCCGGCGAATGCGCAGGCATACGTACGCAGGGTGGAGGAGCTGTCCGGCGCCCGGGTCTCCTCGATCGGCGTCGGCCCGGGGCGGGAGCAGACCATCGTCGTGCACGACGTGCTCGCCGAAGCTGCCGGCTGAGCCCGATCCTGAGACGCTGCCCGGCAGTGGTGCCGGTCCGCGGCGTCGCGCCGAACCGAGGGGATCCACGGGGGGGACCGGACGGGAGAGTCATGACGGACTGGGACGGACGAGGCTACGAGCAGATCAGTGGGCTGCAGCGGCAACTCGCGTCCGGGGCGCTGGCCGACCTCGCGTTCACCGGGCACGAACGGGTGCTCGACGTGGGCTGCGGCGACGGATACGTCACCCGTGCCATCGCCGCGCGGCTGCCCGGCGGCTCCGTGGTGGGGGTCGACGCGTCACCGCGGATGATCGAGACCGCGCGGTCCCGCCCGGATCCGCCGGGTGCGGAGGTGCGGTTCGAGGTCGGTGACGTGCGCGACCTGCCGTACCGCTACGAGTTCGACGTCGTCGTGTCGTTCAACGCACTGCACTGGGTGCCCGATCAGCGGGCCGCCCTGTCCGCCATCGCCAGGGCGACCCGGACGCACGGGCGGGTGGTGGTGCAGCAGGTGTGCGCCGGACCGCGCCCGAGCCTGGAGCAACTGGCGATGCAGGTGACCGAGCGGCCGCGATGGCGTCCGGCGTTCACCGGTTTCGCGCCGCCGTTCGTGCACCTGGACCCCGAGCGCTACCCCGCCACCGCCGAGTCCGCCGGACTGGCCGTCGTCGACCTGACCGTGGGCGACTTCCGGTGGGACTTCGGCTCGCAGGAGGCCTTCACCCGGTGGTGCACCGTCGGTTTCGCCGACTGGGCAGCCCGGTTGCCGGCCGACCAGGTCGCCTCCTGGGTCGACGAGGTGGTGGACAGCTACACGTCGCTGACCGGTGAACCGGGCGTTTTCCGGTTCCTGCAGATGCATGCCGAAATGACGCCGGCCGGCTGATCGCACGGCGGGCGCGGGACCGGCCGCGCTGACCGGACCGGACACGACGACGCCGCAACATGCGCCGCTCGGTCAGCTCCAGGACACCCTGACCTGCTGGCGCCAGTGCCCCAGGGCATCGACGGTCCCGTTCTCGGCGACGTCGTCCCCGCGATTCCACAGACCCAGGTACAGCGCGGCGGCGCTGCCGGTGATCACCGAGTGGGCCGCGGGGTCGGCACCGCGGTCCACGGTCGGTGGTTGGTCGGACACCCGGACCGTCCACGCCGCGTCGGTGTCGGTTGCCCGGACCACCACCAAGAACGGTTCATCCGTCCGCAGCCGGCTGCTGCGCCGCGGCACGAATCCGGTGATCAGCTCGTCGATCCCGTCCAGGGCCAGCGCCGTGCGGATGCCGGCCTCCGCGGTCGACGGGATCCGGCCCAGTCGGGCGGACAGCACGTCCACCCGGTGGATCGTCGTCTCGTGCGCCTGCCGGCGGGCCCAGAAGTGCCGGGGACCGTCGGCGTTGCGCAGGAAGACCGCGGCTTGCAGGTCGTCGGGTGCATCGCGCAGGGCGTCCGCGAGCCGGACCGCGCCGGACAGGAACCAGCCGACCAGGTTCTCGTCCGGGGCGGCGAACAGCGCCGCCTCCTCCTCTGCGCTCGGCCACCGCGTGCGGGCTCCGGCGACGATGGCGGTGGCCCACCGTTGCACGCCTCCGATGTGCTGCAGGAGCTGACGGACGGACCATTCCGGGCAGGTCGGGACCGGGTCGGAGAGCAGCACCCGCTCGGCCTGGTCGGACAGCGCCGCCGACTCCGCCTGCGCGACGGCCACCAGTTCGTCGGTGGTGAGAAACCCGGACATGGCGCAAGGGTGACATGATCACCCGGCCGTCGCGCCGCCGGGCCGGGACCCGAGTGCGGTGGGCCGCCCGGAATTCCGGTCGGGTGATACCGCACGGGACCGCTAGTCTGCGGCTCGTGCGCATTCTCGTCATCGGCTCCGGCGCCCGGGAACATGCCCTGCTGCGGGCGCTGCGTCGCGACCCGGCCGTCACCGACCTGCACATCGCGCCCGGGAACGCCGGCACGTCTTCGCTGGCCACCGCCCACCCGGTCGACCAGACCGATCCCGTTGCCATCGCCGAGGTCGCCGAGCGGGTGCGGCCCGCCCTGACCGTCATCGGTCCTGAGGTGCCGCTGGTCAACGGTGCCGCGGACGAACTGCGCCGGCGCGGTCTCGCGGTGTTCGGACCCAGCGCCGCCGCTGCCCGGATCGAGGGTTCCAAGACCTTCGCCAAGGACGTCATGGCGGCGGCCGGCGTGCCCACAGCTGCCTCGGTCGGCGTCGCCGACGTCGACGGCATCGACGATGCACTGACCCGTTGCGGTGCGCCGTACGTCGTCAAGGACGACGGGCTGGCCGCCGGGAAGGGCGTCGTCGTGACCAGGGACCGCGCGGCGGCCCGGGCACACGCCGTCGCGGTGCTCGGATCCGGCCACCGGGTGCTCGTCGAGGAGTACCTGGCCGGACCCGAGGTGTCGCTGTTCGCCGTCTGCGACGGATCGGTCGCGGTTCCGCTGCTGCCGGCGCAGGACTTCAAGCGGGTCGGCGACGGCGACGCCGGCCCGAACACCGGCGGGATGGGTGCCTACGCGCCGCTGCCGTGGGCGCCGTCCGGTCTGGTGAGCCAGATCCAGCAGACCGTGCTCGACCCGGTACTGGTGGAGATGGGACGCCGCGGGGCGCCGTTCACCGGCCTGCTCTACGCGGGCCTGGTGCTGACCGCGGGCGGCCCGAAGGTCATCGAGTTCAACTGCCGGTTCGGTGACCCGGAGACCCAGGTGGTGCTCGAGTTGCTGGACACCCCGCTCGGCTCGCTGTTGGCGGACGCCGCGGCGGGTCGGCTCGACAACCGGACCGTGCTGGCCTGGCGCGGTGCGGCCGCGGTCACCGTCGTCATCGCCGCCGAGAACTACCCGGGCACGCCGGTGACCGGGGACGTGATCACCGGCGCGGACGCCGATGGCATCCTGCACGCAGGTACCAGGCTCGCGCCGGACGGCACCGTGGTCTCCTCCGGTGGGCGGGTGCTCTCCGTGGTGGCCACCGGCGGGGACCTCGCCGCGGCTCGGGCCACCGCGTACGACCTGGTCGGGCGGATCGGGTTGCGCGGCTCGCACCACCGGACCGACATCGCCGCCGCGGCCGCCGAGGGCCGGGTACTGGTGCCGGGCACCGCATGAGGGAACACAGCTGACATGACTGGTGCCCCCGCCGCCCGGCCGCAGACCTCCGCGGCCGACGCCCCCAGCGCGTTCCGTCCGTCACGGCGCTCGGCGGTCGCACCGTTCTACGTCATGCGGGTGCTGGCCGCGGCCGCCCGCCGGTCCGAGCGGGGGGAGCCACTGTTCAACCTGGCGGCGGGCCAGCCGTCCACCCCGGCGCCGGCGCCGGTGCTTGCCGCCGCGCACCGGTCGCTGGACGAGCACATCCTCGGCTACACCGAGACCCCGGGGATCGCCCCGCTGCGGTCGGCCATCGCCGGTCACTACCTCCGCCGTTACGGGCTGGAGGTCGATCCGCAGGACGTGATGGTGACGACCGGATCGTCCGGCGGTTTCCTGCTGGCCTTTCTCGCCGCGTTCGACACCGGCGACCGGGTGGGGCTGGCCCGGCCCGGGTACCCGGCGTACCGCAACATCCTGCACGCACTGGGCTGCGAGGTCGTGGACCTGCCCTGTGGACCCGAGACGCGATACCAGCCAACGGCTTCGATGATCGACGGCCTGGGGCTCGACGGGCTGATCGTCGCGAGCCCGGCCAACCCCACGGGCACCATGCTGCCGCCCGCCGAACTCGCCGCGCTTGCCCGGCACTGCGCAGACTCCGGCGTCCGGTTGGTCTCCGACGAGATCTACCACGGCATCACCTACACCGGGCAGACGGCGTGCAGTTGGCAGACCGACCGCACCGGCTTCGTGGTCAATTCATTCAGCAAGTACTTCTCGATGACCGGCTGGCGGATCGGCTGGCTGCTGGTGCCCCGGGACCTCAATGACCAGATCGACGCGTTGGCCGGCAATCTCGCGATCTGCCCGCCGGCCCCGGCACAGTACGCCGCACTCGGGGCCTTCGACGGGTACGACGAGTGCGACGGCCACGTCACCCGGTACGCCACCAACCGCGCGCTGCTGCTGAACGGGCTCCGCAGGCTCGGCATCGACAAGGTGGCGCCCGCCGACGGCGCGTTCTACGTCTACGCCGACATCTCGCACCTCACCGACGATTCCGCCGTGTTCGCCGCCCGGCTGCTCGCCGAGGCGGGCATCGCCGCGGCGCCGGGCGTCGACTTCGACCAGGTGGACGGTCACCGGTTCCTGAGGTTCTCGTTCGCCGGATCCACCGCCGGCATCGAGGGTGCGCTGACGGCGTTGGAGACCTTCCTGCAGTGACCGCGCGCGCCGCATCCCGCACGCACGGTCAGCCGGGGCCGCTCCCGTCCGGCCCGAGCGGGCGGCGGGGAACCGTGGAGCATCGGTGATCGTTCCGAGAAGGGCACGCCGGGCTTGCGGCCAGCAGCCGCAATCCCGGGGGCTCCGGGTGAAACCCTCAGTGGAAATCAGGGGTGGAAATCAGGGGTGGAAATCAGGGTCCACACCTGACGCGCGGGTCACGCGGCAGGAGGACAGTAGAACAGGAAGCGGCCGGTCGGCCGTCATGGCAGTCCAGTACCGCAGGAGGACATCATGGACAAGTTTCTGAAGATCGTCGGCATCGTGGTGGTCGCGTGGATCGCACTCAGCCTCATCGGCTGGGTCATCGGCGCGGTCTTCTCGGGTCTGTTCTGGATCGCCCTGGTCGCGGGCGGTGTCTGGGCCGGCGTGGCGATCGCGAACCGCCGTAACCGCAGCCAGATCGGTTACCGGCGCTGAGCGACCGCACGGGCCGCGGAGACTTCCACCGCGCCCCGTGCCGGCATCACCGACCAGTCACCGACCAGTGACCGACCAGTGACCGACCAGCCGCCGACCGGTTGACGACGGCGGGGCTCGCATCCTTTCGGGGGATGCAAGCCCCGCCGTTCCCGTGTCCGGACCGGGCCGGCGGGCCGGGCCGGGCCGGCGCGTGGGTCCCGACCGGCCGTTCGGATCGCGGGTCGCCCGTGGCTGGTCGCCGGACGCCTTACGGGGCGCGCACGATGCGTCCCTCCACCGCCGCCGACACCGGGGAATTGGCCTTGATGCTGTCGATGACGACGTCCAGCAGGGCGTCACCGGGTTGCTGGACGTTCGTCCCACCGGTGAGGACCGTGTAGCCGTCACCGCCGGTGAACATGAAGTCGTTCGTCACGATCCGGATCGAGTCGGTGTCCGCGATCGGAGTCAGCGGACCATCGACTCCCGCCGGTGCCTTCCAGACACCGTTGATGACCGGTGTGGTGCCGTTGCAGCCGTAGCTGATCTTGAGTCCCGACACCTGTGGGAACCGGCCGGTCGCGATCTGCGGGTTGCAGGCGGGGGAAACCCCGTTGAGCAACGCTTGCTCCAGTTGCGCGCCCGTCAGCGTCTCGATCACCGTCCGGTTGCCGAACGGCAGCACGGCGAACACCTCACCCCAGGTGATCTCACCCGGCTGCTCACCACTCGTCGGCGGAGTCTCCAGGAGGTCCGCCCGCAGGCCGCCGGAGTTGGTCAGCGCGGCGTCGATGCCGGGATACTTGTCGCGCATCGCGTCGGCGACCAGGTTGCCCATCTGCGACTCGCTGAGCCGGGTCGGATCCCGCTCGATGTCGGCGGACTGGGTGCCGACCACCTGATTGCGCAGCACCGCGGTCTCGGCGTTGGCGTCGTCGACAATGGCCTTGACGTCCGGGCGCTGGGCCACCCCGAGAGTGGTCGCAACCCTGGTCGACCCGCCGGCCCAGGTCACATCGCCGCCCTTGACCATCAACTGCAGCACCGAGTAGGTCGCGCCGGCGTTGATGCCCTCGGTGACCAGGATCCGGCCGACCATCAGGTTGGACACCCGGTGGGTGTGCCCGGCGATGACCGCGTCGATCGTCGTGTCCTGCAGGGCCTGGGTGATCTTGATGATCGGGCCGTCCCACGGTACCGGTGCCGTGCCGTCGACGGCATTGCTGCCGTTCGCGGTGCCCTGGTGGATCACCACGATCTGCACCCGAACCCCGTTGCGGCGCAGCCGTTTGGATTCTGACTTGATCTGCTCGGCCTCGTCGAGGAATTTCAGGCCGGCGGTGGCACCGGCGGACACCAGTTCGGGGGTCTGCTTCAGTCCCGCGCCGATCACGCCCACCTTGACGCCGTTGACCCTGAACACCGCCGACGGCCGGACCCAGGACGGTGCCTTGCCCGTCGCCGTCTCGACGATGTTCGTGGCGAGGAACGGGAAATCGGCGCGGGCCTGCTGTTCCAGCAGCCGTTCGACGCCGTAGTCGAACTCGTGGTTGCCGTACGACGTGGCGTCGAGCCCCCACGCGTTCTCCACATCGATCGCCGGCTGGTCCTCCAGCAGTGCGGAGTTCGGCGGCGAGGCACCGACGTTGTCACCGGCGGCCAGCAGCAGCGCCGGGCCCGGTAGCGCAGCGGCGTCCTCGTCGAACAGCGTGGCGAGCGTCGACGCGCCACCGACGCGGGTGTTGATGCCGTCGAACGGCAGCGTCGTCGGGTCGAGTTGCCCGTGGAAGTCGTTGAGCCCGAGCACGGTCAGCGGTTTCACGGCGCGACCGCCACGCAGCACCTCGAGCAGCACCCGGCCCTGGCTCTGCTGCGGCAGCGGAACCCCGAGGAGGTAGGCGATGGTCGGCGCGATGTCGATGGTGCGCACCTCGGAGACCTCGGTGCGGGCGATGCCGTTGCCGCCGGCCAGGAAGGTCGCCCGCATGTTGATGTTGGCGCGCAGGTCCTGCACGTCGGGGACGTACCCGTGCTGGCCGAAGAACGCCGACCGGGCGAACAGCGTCCCTGGAGTCGCCGCGTCGAACTGGTAGGGCGGGTAGGCGAACACCACCAGGTCACCGGTCCGGGTGGGATGCGCCATGTCGGCCGTCGAGTTCGGCCCGTTCGGGATCGAGCGCGCCTCGGCCTTGGTGAAGGCCCGGTCGATCACCTTCCAGCCCTCCGGCTTGCCGTCCCCGGTCCAATCGGTGCGGTCGCTGAGGCCCAGGTAGGCCGCCTTGATCCGGGCGACGGTGGCCGCTTCGTCCGCGGCTGCGACCTGCTGCAGATCGCCCCCGGCCGGGTCGCGTCCCGCCAGGTTGAGGTAGACCTGCACCGTGCCACCCGCCCAGCACGCCTTGGCCTTGCCGATGGTCTCGCCGCTGGCCGGCCGGCAGTTCGACGTCTGGGGCTTGGACAGCAGACCGAGGTCGACCAGCACCTTGCTGGCGTCGACGGCGGCGAACTGCGGGGCGAAGCCGTGGTCGGAGGCCACGAATGTCCGCTCGTCGCGGAGCTTGCTCTGGGCCAGGGCCAGCATGGCGTCGGCACCCCGGTAGGCCCGCCGGATGAAGCCCTCGCGCTGTTCGACCCGGCGGTCGGGGGTGCCGTTCACCTGCAGGTCGTCGTACGCCGGGTTGTGCGCGCCGTTGGCCAGCCTCGGTGAGACCAGACCCAGGAACTGGTGCTGGAACTCGTCGGTCACCGGGTAGCCCACCAGTGCCAGGTCCGGCTTGTACGTTTCCAGGATGTAGGTGGCCAGCGGCCGTGCACTCTTCTCCCAGTACAGGCCCTGCTCGACGTAGGTCTCCTCGCTGACGATGCCGGACTCCAGGATGGCGAAGTCGGCGGCGGTCGAACTGGGGAACTTCTGCGCCACGTACTCCTCGAAGTCACCGGTGAAGCCCGGCTCGCCGGGCCAGGTCGGCCAGCTGGCGTTCGCCCGTTGCACCTGGGTGTGGAACAGCCGCACCTGGGCGAGGTCCCGGGCGAGCCGCTCCACCTTGACCAGGAACCCGGCGGTCTTCCCGTCCAGCTTGCCACCCTGGATGGCGACCTTGACGTCGGCGGTCTGGCCCTGCTTCAGGTCGGCGACCTTGGTGGCACCGTTCTTGCCCCGGGCGAACAGCACCCGGTCGTAGTTGGTACGGCGGTCATCGGTGCTGTCGTAGAGGTAGGCGTCCAGGCCGTACTTGTCCGTCCCGAGATCGAGGATCCGCAGCCGCATCTCCTTGGCCGGGCTGTAACTCGCCGGTACGCCGGTCCATCCGGTGGCGTCGGTCGGCTGGGCCTGAGGGAAGGGCGCGTTGCCGGCGAACCCGGTGGGGTGGTCGAACTGCAGACCGAACGACGCGGTGAACGCGGCGTCGTCGGTCGGTGCGATGTAGTTGGTGACGACGCCCCGGCCGGAGAAGGAACTGCGGAAGTCCAGGGTCGGACCGTTGATCGCACCGCCGCGGCCGCCGGCCCACTCGATCTGGGCCACTTTCAGGCCGCCGCGCTCGGCCGACTGCGCGATCGTCTCGGCCTGCAGCACGCCCTGGTCGAACGCGGCTGTCCGATTGGTGAAGGGCTGACCGTTGACGTGGAACGTGTTGTTCGTCGATCCGGTCACCGCCGGCCAGGCCCCGGTCGCCAGGCTGAACCACCCGGCGCCGGTGTTCGGCGGCGCCTGGGTGAGCATGCCGCCGCCGGACGCGGACGCACCCTTCTTGAGCAGCTCGGCCATCGCCGGCAGCGTGCCCTTCTTCTCCTTGACATACCGCTCGACGATGTCCTGTCGCATGCCGTCGGCGGCGAAGTACAGCACCGGATCCGGCCGATCCCGGCCGTGGCGGGCATCGCCGGCGGCCGCCGCAGTGCTCGCCGCGGCGAGTTCGGTCGTGGCCGGATCGGATGCGCCGGCCGGGGACGCGGTGCTGACGGTCGTCACCGCCAGCGCGGAACAGACGACCAGAGTGAGCAGGGAACGGGCGGACCGAACGGTCACGGAGCCTCCAGAGCCGAGGGGCGCGGGCGCGGCGCACGCCCAACCAAGCACCCGTGACGGCCGCCGTCAATGAAGAACTGTGCCGCTCGTCACAGCGAAGATGCGCCGACGACGGCGCAACTCGATTGCCACCATCCGACCCGGACGGCGGTCACTGTGCGCTGAAGGCGGTTGTCCAGAAGTGGGTGAAGACCGGTGGCGGCTGCGGTGAGCTCCACATGTGGTTGGTCAGCAGGACGGCGATCACGCCGGACACCGGGTCGGTCCACCACGACGTGCCGAGCCCGCCGCCTCAGCCGTAACTGCCCGCGTGCCGACCGCCCGGCTCGTCCCCCTCGCGGACGCCGAGACCGAGGCCCCACCCCGATCCCTCGGCGTCGATCGGGCACACTCTCGACGTGGTCATCGCCCGGACCGCCTCCGCGCTCAGCACCCGCCGGCTCCCGGCTCGGCTGCCGGCCCGCGGCATGTTCGCGAACGACAGGAGGTCGTCGACGGTGGACACCAGGCCGTCGGCCCCGTCCGGGAAGGTGGGCACGGTTGCCCACTGGCCGTCCGCGGGGTCGTACACCTGTGGGAGCCCGTCGTCGTGCGCGGGCGTCCATAGCGGTCCGAGCCGGTGCACCTCGTGCGCTGGTGCGGCGGAAGACCGTGTCCGGCGCCAGTTCGGCGCCGTCCCCGGGCGCGGCCGTCCCGCAGCTGTCCGTTGTCACACCGTCGGCGTTCGCCACCGCCCACACCGCACCGGGCAGCTCACCCGACCCGACGTGCGTGCTCACCGTGTCCAGCAGTCGTTCGGGCACAGGCGTGGGCTCCCGCTTCGATCGGAGTGGGCGGCGCGATCCGGCCGCCCGCTGATACGACCGCCGGCGAAGCGCCGAATCACCGGCCGGGCGCGGGGGCGGCACGTACCCTGAGCCCGACATGACGCCCGACATGACGCCCGACATGACGCCCGACATGACGCCCGACATGACGTCGCAGCGCGGTGCGCAACGTCCGTCGGACGAGCAGCTGGCGGACATTGCCGCGGCGGCCGCCCGGGACGCGGGCGTTGCCGACGCCGACCTGCTCGCCCCGCACCTGCCGGTGCTCGCGGCCACCGTCACCGCGGGAAACCGGTTGAGCCGCAGTCAGTTGGCCTCGGTCAAGAGCGCCGGACGCACGGCGGCGGCCGACGGGATCGCGCTGCGTTCGGTGCTGGCGCTGTTCCTGTCCGGCATCTGGCGACTGTGGCAGCGTCTTCCCGCGGTTGCCGATCCGGCGGCGGGCCGGTCGGCCCTGGTGCCGGCCGGCGACCTGATGCTGCGGGCCGCCGACGACGTGGTCGGCGCCGTAACCGAGGGGTTTCAGCTGGCCCGGCGGGAGTTGATCGCCGCGCAGGCCGCGGCTCGCCGCGAATTCGTCGACGACCTGTTGCTCGGTGGCACTCAGGAAATGGGAGGGCTGATCGAACGCGCGGCCGCGTTCGGTCTCACCCTGGCCGGTCCGCACGCAGTGGTCGTGGTGCAGGCCGAGCAGGATTTCACCGACTCCTCCCCGTTGACGGCCACGCTCGAGCGCTCGATTCTGGGTAGCAAGGCCGACGCTGACGCCTTGGTCACCACCAAGGACGGCCTGCTGGTGGTGATCTTCGCGGCGCCCGATCGCGCCGCCGTCGACCAGGTGATCACCGGGCTCACCGGCAGCCTGCCCGCCGCGCCGGCCGCTGCCGGGGTGGAACTGCGCCGCCGGGCGCCGGTCGGCGACTGGCGGATGGGTGTGGGCCTCGCCCACCAGGGGCCGACCGGCGTGCGGTTGTCCTACGACCAGGCGCGCGAGGCGCTGCGTCTGGGTCGGCGCGCAGGTGGCGGCCGGGTGCTGGACGCGGCCGACTTCATGGTGGAGCGGGTGCTGCTGCGTGACGAGGCCGCCATGCGCGAGCTCGTCGACGCTGTACTCACGCCGTTGAGCGCCGCCCGTGGTGGTGCCGAACCGCTGCTGCAGACCCTCGAGGCGTACTTCGCCGCGGGCGGCAATGCCTCGTCGGCCGCCCGGTCCCTACATCTGTCGGTGCGCGCGTTGACCTACCGGCTCGACAAGATCCGGCGGCTGACCGGGCGGGACCCGGTCGACCCCGCGCAGCGGTTCGAGCTGCAGACCGCGGTCACCGGCGCCCGGCTGCTGGGCTGGCCGGCGACCGCTTAGATTGCCGACTGTCGGCAGTATCAGTCGCCGAAGACAGCGGGATACTGCCGTGGATCGGCAGCACGAGTCCGGGAACAGTGGGAGAGGTCGGCGCAGCGGGCGTGCGACGCTTCGTCATTACCTTCTTCGACCGGGGATACCTTGTGACCGTTCCACTCTGGGCCTGGGCCGCCTTCGGCTCCGTGGTCGTCATCATGCTGGCCATCGACCTGCTCGCCCATCGCGGTGCGCACGTCATCAAGTTCAAGGAAGCGGCGATCTGGAGCGCCGTCTGGGTCGGCCTCTCGCTGATCTTCGCAGTCGTCATCTTCTTCACCATGGGCGCGGGTGCGGGTGTCGAGTTCACCACCGCGTGGTTGCTCGAGAAGTCGCTGAGCGTCGACAACCTGTTCGTCTTCGCGCTGATCTTCGCCTACTTCAAGGTGCCGCGGGAGTACCAGCACCGGGTGCTGTTCTACGGCGTCATCGGCGCGCTGATCTTCCGCGGCATCTTCCTGGCGCTCGGTGTCGCGATCGTCTCCACGTTCACCGCGGTGCTGTTCGTCTTCGGCGCGATTCTGATCTGGAGCGCGGTCAAGCTGCTCCGTGGCGACGACGAGAGCGTGGACCCGGGCAAGAGCTTCGCGGTGCGCCTGCTGCGTAAGTTCGTGCCGGTATCCGACGAGTACCGCGGCACCAAGTTCTTCTACAAGGAGGCCGGCAAGCGCATCGCCACCCCGCTGTTCGCGGTGGTGGTCGCCATCGAGGCGGCGGATCTGATCTTCGCCGTGGACAGCGTCCCAGCGGTGCTGGCGGTCAGCGAAAACACGTTCATCATCTACTCCAGCAACGCATTCGCGATCCTGGGTCTTCGGGCGCTGTACTTCTTGCTCGCCGGCATGCTGAACAAGTTCCATTACCTGGGCAAGGGCCTGGCTTTCATCCTCGCGTTCATCGGCGTCAAGCTGTTCCTGCAGGCGGGCCACAAGGTGATCTCGCCGTCCATTCCGGAGATCCCGTCGCTGGTGTCGCTGGCCGTCATCGTTGTCGCGCTCATCGTGGCGATCGGCGCCTCGCTGCGATTCCCGGCACCCGCCGACGAGAGTGATGCCCCGGGTGCCATCGTCGCGGGCGGCGCAGAGGTGGCCGACCCTGCGGTCGGGGAGGTGGACGGCGCCGGGACCGGGCACCGCGTGCGCGACGGTGCCGGTGCCGGTGCCGGTGCCCACGGCGCTACCCCGGCGGCCGACAGCATCGACGGTCAACCCGTGCATTCGGGGTCGCCACACTCGAGGTCGATCCCCGAACAGCGATAGCGGCAGAAACAGCAGCGGTGGCACCCCGGGGGCGTTCCGGGTGCCACCGCTGCGGCGTGTGTCAGCCGTGTTCGTCGACGAACGACAGAACTTCGTCGAAGCGCGCCGAGGCCATCCCGATCCGACAGTCCGCGGCGCCGTAGTACATCCGTAGCACGCCTCGCTCGGTGTCGTGGATCAGGCCGCAGGGGAAGACGACGCCGGGCACGTCACCGCTGGTCTCGTAGTCCTCCGCCGGCCCGAGCACCCACTCGTCGCAGCGTTTGAGCACCCGGACGGGATTGTCCAGGTCCAGCAGCGCGAGGCCGGCCCGGTACAGTTCACCGGCCACCGTCCTGCGCACCCCGTGATAGACCACCAGCCAGCCGTGTTCGGTCTCGATGGGCGGTGGGCCGACCCCGATCCGTACCGAGGCCCACTAACGCCGATTTTCGCGCAGCGAGTTCGACCCTAGTCAGGCGAATTGGTAGCTGAGTTGGCGGTTGTTCCACCAGGGGACGGTGACGGTGGGGAGTTCGGCTTGGCGGAGGACGGGTGAGTAGGCCCGCCGGTTGAGTCGGATGGTGATCTGGTTGCCGTGGTTGAGGATTTCGCCGCTGGTTTGCAGGAACCGTCGTTGCAGGATGTCGGGGGTGGTGGTGGCGTAGCCGGGTAGGCGTCGGCGCATGGCGGCGCAGACGGTGTGGGCCAGCACGGTGAGGACGACGTCGAGGTCGATGTTGAGGGGGGCGGCGCCGGCGAGGGAGTCCAGGCCGAAGGAGCGGATCGATTCGGCGAGTCGTTGTTCGATGTTCATCCGGCGGGCGTACCGCTCGATGATCTTCTTCGCGGGGCTGGTGGGGTCGTTGGTGATCAGGAGGGTGGGTTCGTCGTGGCCGAGGTCGGCGACGGCGAGTTGTCGCAGGGTGCCGGGGTAGCTGCTGAGTTTGGCGGTGGGGTCGTCGATGACACGGACGCGGCGGGTGGTGCCGCCGGCGCGGGCGATTGTCATCGAGGTCCAGGCGGTGGCGGGGAGCGCGTGCAGGGCGGCGGTGATCTTGGGGGTGCGGGCCCGCAGGGTGATGAATCCGATGCCGCGTTCGGTGAGTTCGCCGAGTTGGTGTTGGGTGGTGACCTTGCTGTCCATGATCAGCAGTTTCGGGTGGTGGCCGGTCACGGCCCGCCAGTGGTCGGCGAACGCGAGGACCTCGCCGGCTTGGCTGGCTTTGAACAGGTCGGCGTTGGTGTAGAGCAGGGTGTGGCTGTCGGCGTCCTCGGCGAAGAATGTCAGGACGCTGCGGGTGCGTTGGGATCTGCTTGGCACGTAATGCTTTTCCAGTGCCGGGTCGGTGCCCCAGTGCATGACGGCGTGGAAGTCGAGGTTGACCGCGTCGCCGGTTGCCAGCCCGGTGGTGAGGGTGGCCCGGTCCAGGGCGGACAGGAACGCGGCCTGTTTGGCGTGTTCGAGCCGGTAGGAGTAGCTGGTCAGGGCGGTGGTCTTGGGCAGCGCGGTCAGGCCCGCGAACAGCGCAGCGCCGGGGTCGGCGGCGAGGTCCTCGACGTGGCTGACCCGTCGGGTCGCGGTCAGCTTCAAGGCCAGCAGGCTCAGCAGGTAGTTGATCGCCGGGATGACCCGGGTGCCGGGGTAGCCGGCGGCGGTGACCAGGGCGGGCAGGTCCAGGGCGAGCAGGTCGGGGATGGTCAGCAGCAACCCGGCCATGGCGGTCGGGGACCGGGTCGGGAGGTGGCTGAAGTCGAGCAGTTCGGCGCGGGGCAGCACGCCGCGGCGGGGGCCGCCGCGGGCGGTGTCGGGTCGTCGTGGCAGCCGTGGCAGTCCTTGCTCGGCGATGACCTCGGCGATCCCGGTTCGGTTCAGTGGCACTCGCTCGGCGGTCAACGCGGCGGCGATCTCGTCGATGGAGTGCCCGTCCGCGCGCAGCTGGAGGATCCTGCCGCGCGCGGCGTCCTTGCCGGGCGCGTGTTTGGGCCCCGGGGTTGCGGTGACGAAGAACTCGTGGGCGCCGGCCCGGAAGTCGCGGACCGCGGAGTGCAGCGACGCCGTGGTGTACCCGAACCGTTCGGCCACCACGGCCGCCGGCTCGCCGTCGTGCAGGTAGGCCCGTAGCGCCTCGTACCGGCGTTGGGTCGCGCCGGTCGGGGACGCGAAGAACTCCCCTCCCGGCCGCACCGGGAAGTGAGGGTCATTCGCTGACTGGTCGATGCGACTAGTCCATCGTGTTTCACGGCTGACGGCAAGCAGCCACGCCGGACCGTGAATTACATCGTTGTCGTTCAACGGATCTCCAGATTCCCCGGGCTGGTCCACCGCCGCGCTGCCGAGCACAAGATCGTATGTTCCTCTGCCTGGTCAGCGATTCACCCCCGAATCACGGGTGGCACATCGATGATGATGGCTCGCAAACGTCAGGCATACAAAGGGAACCGGGCGACCCGCCACTACTCAGCAGCCAGCCAAATGGGGGTCAACACCGCGCCGCGAAAATCGGCGCTAAACCGCCGGGGCGGGCGCCGAACACCGGCTCAGGCTCAGGGGTGCCCCAGCTGTGCAGGTCCTCCGACCGGGAAATCCACACATCGGCCCCGCCGCCGACGACCGCGGCGGGGCGGTGGAAGAGCACGAACTCGCCGTTCACCCTGCGGGGCAGCAGCGAGGCGTTCTTGTCCTCCGGGACGCACACCACCCCCAGGCGCTTCACCGACTCGAAGTCCGTGGTGGTCGCCAAGGCGACGGCCGGGCCGGCTCCGCCGGAGGAACAACCGGGGACCGCGGGCCCGCTGAGCAGCATTGCGTTGGGCGATGGGCATCGTTGGCCGCAAGAAGCGCCGCGGCGGGGATGGAACACCGATCGACGTGCGGGACACGGCGGTTTGGCATACCAAGCGGAAGCGCGGCCGGTCAAGGCCATCAGTCCGGCGCACGTGCATCGGCCACCGGCATCGGAACCGCGGTGTGAAAAGGCGGTCCGCGGGTACAAGGCCGGGTGAGCAGTCCGCTGGATCCGAGGATCCGCGGACGCTGGGTGGCACCGGGACGCGCCGGCCACCGCCGGAGGTCACGAGGATGGCAACGATGAACACGTCAGGCGACGCCAGTACCCGGGTCAGCGTCAACGGCGAGACGCCGGATGCTTCGCAGGGGACGCCGACCGAGGGCAAACCTGTGGTCAGCCGGACGATCGCCGCGCCCGCGGATGTGGTGTGGTCGGTGCTGTCCGACGGCTGGTTGTACGTGACCTGGGTGGTCGGGGCCTCGCGGATCAGGGATGTCGAACGCAGCTGGCCCGCGCAGGGCAGCCGCATCCATCATTCCGTCGGTGTGTGGCCCCTGCTCATCGACGACAGCACCGAGGTGCTCCGGTTGATTCCGGAGCGGGAGCTGGTGCTGAAGGCGCGGGGTTGGCCGGTGGGTGAGGCGCACATTGCCATCACGCTGAGTCCGGAACGCGCGGAGCACACGACCGTCAGCATCTCCGAGGACGCCACCGCCGGACCGGGCAGGGTGATCCCGGTTCCGGTGCGACAGTTGGCCATCGGCCCGCGGAACGCCGAGACGCTGCGCCGGTTGGCTCTCATCGCAGAGGGCCGGTACCGCTTGCGGTTGGAAGAGTTGAGCCGCGCCGACGGGATGGGATCGTCACTTCCCGGCGGGAAGTAGCCGCGACCACGCCGTGCTGTTGAGCCGCCGGCGGACGCCGCCGACCTTGCTGTTGGCGCCGAGTGCTGCCAGTGCGGCGTTCCAGCCGCAAGCGCCGTGCACGCCGCCACCCGGATGTGCCGATGCGCCGGCCAAGAACAGCCCAGGGACGGGGGTCTCGGGTCGGCCCGTGCCGGGGACGGGGCGGAAGATCAGCTGCTGGTGGATTCCGGCGGTGCCGCCGTTGGTGGCCCCCTGGACGATGTTGGCGTCCGACGCCTCCAGCCCGGCAGGTGTCTGCACGTCCTTGGCCAGCACGCTGGCGGAGAAACCCGGTGCCACGAGCTCGATCTGGTCCTGAACCCGGATCGCGTGCTGCTCCATCTGCTCGTCGGTCCACGGCCCGCCCTGCGGCACGTGGGTGTACGCCCAGGCCGATTCGGTGCCCTGGGGTGAGCGCGAGGGGTCCGCCGTCGTCATCTGCCCGAAGAGGATGAAGGGCTTGCGCGGCAGCCGCCCACAGGTGAGATCGGCGGCGTAGTCGACGAAACCGTTGCCGTCGACGCCCAGGTGGACCGTGCCCGCGCCGGCTGCGTCGACCGCACGCCAGGGCACGGGCCGGTCCAGCGCCCAGTTGACCTTCAAGGTTGCGTAGTCCCACTGGAAGCGGTCCAGCGCGCGGCGCATCCCCGGCGGTAACCGGTCCAGGCCGACCAGGTCCCGGTACAGCGCGGGTGCCGAAACATCCGCCAGCACGGCTCTTGCCGCGCGGACGACGGTGCCGTCCGCGCAGCGCACGCCGGCCGCCCGACCGCCGATCACCTCGATCCCCGTCACGGCGATCCCGGTCCGGATCTGGCCGCCGCCGGCGACGAACCGATGCTGCATCGCATGCGCGAGCCGGCCGGCGCCGCCGCGCGGCACCGGGAAGCCGACGTCCTGCCCGAGCATGGCCAGCAACCAACCGAAGACGCCGCTGCCGGCCGCGTCCGGCCCCAGATCGCTGTGCAGGGCGTTCCCGGTCAGCAGCAGGCCCGCGCCCTCACCGCGAAAGTTCTCCTGGGACAGCCGGCGCACCGGGAGCACGGCAAGCCGGGCGAGGTCGATGGTGCCGGAGGTGCCGAGCCGGCGCAGCAGGGACAGCGCCGACTTCACCGGTGGGAAAGGGGTGAACAGCGCGTCCAGCAACGGGTCACGGATCCGTTGCCAGTGCGCGAACATGTCCAGCCATGCCTGCCCGTCGCCGGCCGCGAACCCGTCGACGCTTTCCGCGGTCCGTTGCGGGTCCGTCGAGAGCACCGCGGCCCGGCCGTCGTCGAGCACGTGGGCCAGCACGTCCGGGGCCTGGACCCAGTGCAGCCCATGGCTTTCCAGGTGCAGGTCCTTGATGACCGGTGATGCGGCAGCCAGCGGATAGAACGCGCTGAACAGGTCGTTGGCGAAGCCGGGGGCGGTGACCTCCGCGGTTCGCACCGCTCCGCCGATGGTGTCCTGTGCCTCCAGGACCAGCACGTCCCAGCCCGCGTCGACAAGGGCATTGGCCGCCACGAGGCCGTTGGGGCCAGAACCGATGACGACGGCGTCCACGGTCGCGGTGGTGCTCACGGGTAGTTCCCTTCGTTCGCCGGTCGCTGGCGACTGCCGACCGACCGCTCCGGGTGTACCCGGGTTGCCTGAGCTTCATGCAGGGCCCACCGCGCGGAACCGGCGATCATCGGCCCGGCAGGGCGATCCGGCAACCGCAACGAGGGCCGCTCGGCACCGTCCGGCGGTACGGACGGACAACCATCAGGAAGCCGCTGGCTCCTCCGGTTCGAAGGTGTCCGGCTCGCCGTCGGTGCCGATTCCGACACCGGCACCGCCGGCGGGCACGTCGCTGTCCTGTTCGGACCGTTCGGCGGGCGCTGAGGTGGCCAGGTCGGCGTCGTCGCCGGACGGAACGGATCCTGTGCTCTGGCTCATCGTGAGGTCTCCCTGCTGTCGCTGGTGCGCGGGTTGTCTGATTTCCGCCTGTCCGCGGTGCCGCGGTCCTCGGTGGACCGCTGTCGGGTGCTGTCGCCATCGCCGCTCGCGCCGGCATCTTCCGCGGCTAGCGAGTCCCCGTGGTTGCGGCGCAGTTGCTCGCCGCGCTCGATGTCCTCTTGGGCCTTGGCTTCCTTCTTCTTGATGGTGGTGGTGTCCCGCGGCGGGAGCTGGATCTCGCGCTCCGCCGGGATGCCCGCCTGCAATTGCCGGCCACGTTCCATCTCGGCGTCGAGTTCGGCACCGAACAGCAGCGCCAGGTTGGTGATCCACAGCCACAACAGGAAGATGATCACCCCGGCCAGCGACCCGTAGGTCTTGTTGTAGTTGGAGAACTGCGAGACGTAGAAGCCGAACGCCGCGGAGGCAAGGACCCACACCACGATCGCCAGCGCGGCGCCGACGCTGATCCACCGGAACTTCGGCTGTTTCACGTTCGGGGTGGCGTAGTACAGGATCGCGACGACCAGCGCGGCGAGCACGGCGAGCACCGGCCACTTGGCGATGTTCCACACCGTGACTGCGGTATCACCGAGGCCGATAGCCTCACCGATGGCGCGCGCAAGCGGGCCGCTGACGACCAGGCCGACCGCCACCGCGCCCGCAAGGATGACGGCGATCAGCGTGACAAGGATCATCAGCGGGCGGAGTTTCCAGAACGGCCTGCCTTCCTCGATCTCGTACACGCGGTTCATCGCGCGCCCGAACGCCCCGACATAGCCGGACGCCGTCCACAAGGCGCCGGCAAGTCCGAAGACGAAGCCGATACCAGCCGCCGACGTGGACATCAGATCTTGCAGCGGCTGCTCGATGGTGTCGGCCACCGAGCCCGCACCGATCTGATCCAGGATGTCCAGCAGGGACTGCGTCGTGCCCTTCTGACCGATCAAGCCGAGCAGTGACACCATCGCCAGCAGTGCCGGGAACAGGGCCAGGACGGCGTAGTAGGTCAGCGCTGCCGCGAGGTCCATGCATTGATCCTCGGAGAACTCCCTCGCCGTCTTCCGGGCGATGTATTTCCACGAAGGCTTCCTCAGGTCCGTCGGCGTCTCCGGTCGTTTCTCGTCCACCTGGGGCTTCGTGGTCTTGTCGCCTGTTTTGCTGTCGCCGTGCGCCGTCCTGTTCGCACCGGACGTCGCGTCTGCGCGGTTTGACATTTATCTGCCCCTCGTCCCGCCACGGATTAGATGCGCGGTGTCGGACCATTCCGGGAGCCCGCCCACTCGAAACTCGCTGCGTCACAGAGCTTGGCGTCACAGAGCTTGGCGTCACAGAGCTTGGCGTCACAGAGCTTGGCCCCGACCCCGCACTCCCGTTGGATGCCCTATGGCGTGGTTGGTCAAACCGTTCGGCGCGGCGAAGTGCGGCATTCGGCACGAGGCGGCACCGGTCTGGCACTTCGAACCAATTGTCGCGGACCTTCACGATTCAGCGCCGGGTCGTCGGGAACTAACCCTCTCGCAGGGCGGCGACAGGGCCGCCTGAGTGGATCCGGCACATCCCATGAAGAGAGGAACGGATCAAATGAGCGAAGGCTATTCGACGACATCGACCAGTGGGTCGACGTATCCGCCGGCAGCGATGGAAACACCCCGCGCTGACCTCGGCGCCACGACCGCCAACCTCAACACGGCCGGGGGCGCCGAGAACTCGACGACCGGCGCCGCCAAGGAACAGGCCGGCGAGGTCGCCGGGACCGCGAGGGACGCCGGCACTCAAGTGGCCGGCACGGCCAAGGAACAGGCCGGCGCGGTCACTGCCGAGGCGACACATCAGGCACGTCAACTGCTGAACCAGGTCCAGTCCGAGATCAGCGATCAGGCATCGACCCAACAGCGGCGTGTTGCCGGCGGCCTGCACTCGCTGGCTGACGAACTGCAGGGCCTGGTCAACGGGCAGCCGAAGGAGGGGATGGCGCAGGACGTCGCCAGGACCGCGTCGGACAAGGCCCACGAGATCGCCGATTGGCTCGACCGTCGTGACCCGGCAAGCATGCTGGACGAGGTGCGCTCGTACGCACGCCGCCGTCCTGGTGCCTTCCTGGCTATCGCACTGGGTGCCGGCATCGTCGCGGGTCGGCTGACCAAGAGCCTGACCGCTTCCAAGGACGGCGGGCAACAGTCCGGTATCTCCGGCGGTTCCACCGGAAGGGGGTTCCTTCCAGCGGGGTATCCGGGAGCGGGTCAGCGGGGAGCGGACTACACCGGAGCGGACTACGCGGGCACCGGCACCGCGGTGAGCGGCGCCGCCGGGTACGTCCAGGGGGGCCGAGGCGCCGGCAGTCACGGACAGGACGACGCCGTGTTGACCGCCGGCGACGTACCTGCGGTCCAGGCCATTCCCCCGGTCGAGGGCTACGGAGCCCCGGGCGCTCCCAGGGGGGATCTGAACCGATGAGCTCACCGACGGAAACGGGCGGGCTCCCGTCGGATCCGGTGGGGGTCAGTGAGCATTCCCTCGGGGAGTTGATCTCCGAGGTGACGCAGGACCTGTCCACGCTGCTCCGCCAGGAGGTGGAGCTGGCCAAGGCCGAGCTGCAGCAATCGGCGTCGCGAGCCGGGAAGGGCGCCGGGATGCTGTCCGGCGCGGCAGTGGCCGGCTACCTCGTCCTGCTGTTCTTGTCCCTGGCGCTGTGGTGGGCCATCGGCTCCGCCACCGGGCTGGGCTGGTCCGCACTCATCGTCGCCGTGATCTGGGCCATCATCGCGGCCGTCCTGGTGCAGGTGGGGCGCAAGGAACTCAAGACCGTCCGGGGCATGCCCAAGACGACCGCAACGGTGAAGAAGATCCCCGACGCACTGAAAGGAAACGAGGACCAGGTATGACCAACGACCCGGAACAGATCCGCCGTGAGATCGAGCGGACCCGCACCGATCTCAGCGAGAACGTCAACGCTCTCGGCGAGAAAGTCAATCCGACGAGTATCGCTCGTCGGCAGACCGACCGGGTGCGGGGAGCCGCCACCTCAGTGAAGGAGTCGATCATGGGTTCAGCCTCGGACGCGAAGGACTCCATCATGGGTTCCGCCTCCCATGCCGGAGATACCGGCCATCGGGCCGCCGGTACCGTCAGTGACACCATCTCCGAGGCGCCGTCCACGGTCGCCGGCAAGGCGAAGGGCAACCCGCTCGCCGCCGGCCTCATCGCCTTCGGCGCGGGCATGCTGATCTCCTCACTGCTGCCGGCCAGCCAGAAGGAGCAGCAGGCAGCGCAGGCGATCAAGGAGCAGGCCGAGCCGGTCGTGAACAAGCTGAGCGACGGTGCCAAGGAGGTCGCCGGCAACCTGCAGGAGCCCGCGCAGCACGCCGTCGAGGAAGTCAAGGCCACTGCGACCGATGCGGCGCAGACGGTCAAGGACGAAGGTTCGTCGGCGGCACAGGACGTCAAGGGCCAGACCCAGCACTCCAAGGACAAGGTGCAGCAGAACGCCACCAGCTGAGCATGACCAGCAGTTCCGTACCGGTGTCACCGATTGCGGGTGATCAGCGAGACGGGCCCGGGAAGCATTGCTTCCCGGGCCCGTTCGTTCTCTCCTGCCGGATCCCTCCCCAGCGACCAGGATCGCCGGGTGACTCCCCACCGTCAGTCGACCGCACTCCCGCCGAGGAAGAAGCGGACCATCTCGGCGGAGGCGTCCGGGCCCTGCGGGTCGGTGTAGCTGCCCGCCGGATGGCCTCCGAACCATGCGTGGCCACCGTCCGGCACGGTCCAGTGCTCGGCGACTGGCCGCCCGTCGCTCGCGGTGTGCACGATGCGGCGCGCAGAGCGATCCCGACCGGATGAGAACGTCCGGGATCCGACCGGCCCCGACCGCGCTGCGGCGGCAACCCTTGCACCGACGAGTTTCTCTGCGCTGATCGGCGCGACGGTGGTGTCGGCTCCACCATGGAAAGCGATCACCCTGGCGGTCCCCGCAGCGACGGGATGTCCCCCGGAGCGCATGGCGGCGACCGCCGACGGCATGTCACTGGCGCTGCGGTATCCCAGACCCGAGTGCACGCCGACGGCGGCGAACAGCCCCGGGTAGCTCCCGGCCATCACCGACGCCATCGCACCGCCCGCTGACAGCCCGGCGACGAAAACCCTTGCTGCATCAATGGAGTGATCCTTCATCACCCGGCGGGCGATGCCGGCGATGATCGCCGGCTCACCGGACCCGGCCCGCTGGTCCTCGGGGCGGAACCAGTTCCAGTACCGCTGCGGGTTGGCGGAACGGGATTGCTCCGGATACGCGACCACGAACCCGTGCTGCTCGGCGAGAGCGTTCATACCGGTGCCCGCCGCGAAGTCCACGGCGTTCTGCGTGCCGCCGTGCAGCATCACGACCAACGGAGCGGGCCGGGTGCCCAGGGTCGTCGGCACGTAGAGATGGAAGTCCCGGCTGCCGGCCGGATCGTCGTGCCGCAGGGCGGAGAACCGTCCGCCTGGTTCGGTGGCCACCGCCAGGGCGGCGGCGGGGTCACCGTGGCCGGTTGTCGGCAGCCGCAGTCCCGCCACCCGCCCGCCCACTCGGTCCGGGAGGTCCTTCGCGAGGGATCTCAGCCGATCCCGGACGGACTGTCCCGCAGCGGACGTGGTGGCCTCGGAGGGGGGATCCTGCCGGGCGCTGCCGTTCCGGCTGCCCGTCAACCCCAGTTGAGCGAGGATTCCGGTGGGGTCGGGCAACGCCTGCCCGCCGGTCGATGCCGCGGACAGATGCGCGGGCCGGCTCACCGATCCGCTGGTGCGCCGGACGAGCTCCATGGCTCGTTCCAGCAACTCGGCGCGATCGATCGATCTCGGCGCTGCTACGCCGGAAGTGGCTGCGGTGGAGCTGTTTTCGGGCATGGTTATCCCCCTGAGTGAGTGGCAGGTGTGATGGGTGGTGCGCGAAACGCAGACGCGATGGTCAGACGATGCGGTCCGCCAACGCGGCCTTCACGGCGCGCGACGCCCGGAAGGCCCCGAGCACCTCGACGGATTCGATGGTGTCTAGTGCCAGCTGTGGTGAGACGTCATCGGCGATGCTGCCCAGGCCGAGCACGCGGATCTGGACCGTGCGCCCTTCCCGCCGCAGCACCTCCAAGTGCGATCGGCTGTAGTGCACGGTGCCGAGCTCCAGCGTCCGGCGGGCGACGCTGTTTTTCACAGCGCTGGAGCGTGTTTCGAGTTGCCGGCGAATCGCCGTCCGGATGAAATCGGTCCGGTTGGCGTAGAACCCCTCGCCGACCAGCAGGTCGATCTCACCGAGATCGACCAGCCCGAGGTTGATGGTGATCTTCTCGGATTTCTCCAACTCAGGCATAGGTCATCCCTTCCGACGATGTCACCGTACACCATCCCTCGGGATGGTGTACGGATGGCGGATCGGGGAAGGAAGAGACGGCCTGGCCGGCGTGTGGGTTCAGCCGGCCAGGCCTGGGTGCGGGGTTGTCCGGACAACACCATTCCCTGCCCGTTGCAGTTCCCTCCGACGGAGTAGTCAATCGGGTGACGGTCGCCTTGACAACGGTCGCCGAGCCGATGGCCACCGTGCAGCTGCCCGCACCCGGCGCCCTGTGGCGCAACGCCTCCGGGTGTTTCGCGGCGCGAACCTGCGGGTAACCGCGAGAGATCGCGACGCAGGGAAACGGAGAGGATGACGATGACTGCAGCAATCAAGCCTTTGGCCGTGGTGACCGGTGGGTCCAGCGGGATCGGTTACCACCTGGCGGAGAGATTTGTCGAAGCCGACTACGACGTGCTGATCTGCGCCGAGGACGCAGGTGTCACCGAGGCCGCACGGACGCTGTCCCGGCCGCTCGCCCCGGTCCGGGCCGTCCGCGCCGATCTGGCGACCTCTGCGGGGGTCGAGGAACTGATCGCCGTGATCAGGTCCACCCAGGGGGTGGTGGACGCGCTGGCGCTCAACGCCGGGGTGGGGAACGCCGGTCCCTTCATCGAGACCCCACTGGAGGCGGACCTGAATGTGGTGGCGCTGAACGTGACCTCGACCGTGCACCTGGCCAAGGCACTGCTGCCGGACATGGTGGCCAAGGGAGCCGGTCGGGTGCTGTTCACCGCTTCGATCGCCAGCACTCAGCCGGGGCCGTATTACGCCACGTACGCGGCGTCGAAGGCGTTCGTGCTGTCGTTCGCGGAGGCACTGCGCCACGAGACCAAGGACACCGGGGTGACCATCACCGCGTTGATGCCGGGCCCCACGGACACCGAGTTCTTCGACCGGGCCGACATGGGAAACACCGCAGCCGGCCAGGGACCCAAGAGCGACCCGGCCAAGGTGGCCGAGCAGGGGTTCACGGCGCTGATGGAAGGCAAGGACCACGTGGTGGCCGGCGCCAAGGTCAACAAGCTGCAGGCAGTCACCGCAGCGATCCTCCCCGAGAAGGTCAATGCCGCACTGCACGCCAAGATGACCGCCCCGCACGGCAAATCGTGATCATCGGCTGGTTATGCCACGCCTGAGGCGGACACATCCCGGGCAGCCAGGGCTGACCCGGCGCCGCAGCGGGCGTGGCTGGGCCTACCTCGATGCCGACGGCGGACTGGTCACCGACAAGGCGGTCCGCCGTCGCATCGAAACGCTGGCGATCCCGCCGGCCTGGCAGGACGTGTGGATCACGCCGTTCGCCAACGGGCACCTCCAGGCGGTCGGCACCGATGCCGCCGGGCGCCGGCAGTACCTGTATCACCCGGACTGGCAGGCGAACCGGGACCGGATCAAGCACGCCAGGGTGCTGCGGCTGGGCGCCGCCCTGCCGCGGGCGCGGAACATCGTGGCGGAGCACCTTTCCGAGACCTCTCTCAGCAGAGATCGGGTCCTGGGCACCGCCTTCCGGCTGCTGGACCGCGGGCACTTCCGCATCGGCGGTGAGGTGTACGCGGAAAACAACGGCTCGTACGGTCTGTCGACGCTGCGGCGTGACCACGTCCATCGCCGCGGTGGTGCACTGGTTTTCGAATACGTGGCGAAGTCGGGTGTGGACCGGGTGGAGCGGATCGACGACCCGGTGCTGCTGGACGTGATGCGCTCGCTGCTGCGCCGGCGCGGTGGCGACATCGAAACCCTGCTGGTCTATCGCGACGGGCGGCAGTGGCGGCGGGTGACCAGCGACGACATCAATTCCTACGTCAAGCAGGTCGTCGGGCTGGAGGTCTCCGCCAAGGACTTCCGCACCTGGCACGGCACCGTGCTCGGCTCGGTGGCCATGGCGGACGAGCAGTTGCGCCACCCCGCCGACAAGCCGTGGACGAAAACCGCGCTAAACAGGGCGATCCGCCGGTCTGTGCAGGCGGTGGCGGAGAATCTCGGCAACACCCCGGCCGTCTGCCGGGGGTCCTACATCAACCCGCGGGCCGTCGAACTGTTCCGCCAGGGAACGACGATCGCCCGCGCCGTGTCACGCGTCGAGCGGTCGATGGCCGCGGAGCTGACCCCGGACGGCCGGGTTCCGGCGGACCGGCTCCCGGCGATCGGCGCCGCCCCGTCCGTGGAACGGGCTGTGCTCCGGATGCTCGCCGACTGACCGCCTGCGTTCCGGCTGCGGTGCAACATCATCGCGCCGGCCCCCGGGCGCCGACCGCGAAACCGTGGACAGGGTCCCCGCTCAGCCCAAACGGTCTTCCGTCCCCAACATGGCGGTTCCTTGGGGGTCGCGCTGACGGTGATCGCGCAGGTCGATTGTTTTTCGGGTTGTCCCGTAGGGAACATCAGGTGTCACCAGCATTCGTCGGGAGCGGGAGAGTCGGCAGCGGGCCGCCACGAGGCCGTGAGAGGAACGTCGTGACACTCGTCGACAGGTTCGCAGACGCCTACGCGTCGATCCGGGCGCGCCTTCCTGAGCCCGAACTCGCCCCCGTGGTGCTGTCCAAGGCGTGCGTGGTCCTGCTTCCGGTCGCCGGGGCCGGGATCACGATGTTCAGTGGCGCCGACATCCGCGTCCCGGTGGGCGCGTCCGATACGGATGCGGCGCAGGCCGAACGGCTGCAGTTCACCGCCGACCAGGGACCCTGTCTCGACGCCCACCACACGTTGACGCCGGTTCTGGCGACCGCCACCGTGATGGCCGGCAGTTGGCCGGATTTTCATCGCCTTCTCGTCGCGTCGACGCCGTTCCGCTCGATCCTGTCCTTTCCGCTGCAGGGCGAACTGGGGGGCGTCGGGTCCGTCGACCTGTACTGCCGCGGAGCGGATGAAGTGGCACGCCTGGTGATCGACGACGTGGACGCAATCGCCCGGATGCTGACCGAAAGACTGCTCGCGGACGATGTCTTCGCCGGGCGGGCCGACCCGCGGTGGCTGGATGGCCCGGCCGCCGTCGGGCGGAACGAGGTGCTCGTCTCGATGGGCATGCTGAGCGTGGCGCGGGGTCTGACCGCCGAGCAGGCACTCGCCGAACTTCGCCGCTACGCCACCGAGAACGGGCAGACGGTCGATGCGGTGGCAGCTGCGGTGGTGTGCCGCAGGCTGGATGTCATGGACCTGCAATTGGACCGCGCGACGTGAGGCCGCCCCTCGCCGTGGCGGCCGCGCCGGGCGCTTCCGCCGCCCATCCCCTTTCCCGCCCACGTCCTCCGTACCTGCTCAGCCGGCCGACCGTGACCCGGAAGGATGGGTGATCCCCCTGCAAGCGCGACAGCTGATGGCACCGGCGTTGAGATCTCTGGACGAGTCCGACAGCGTGGTGCTCGCAGCACGAAGGATGCGGGCCCTGGGTGTCTCGTCGGTTCCCGTCGACGGCCGCGACTCCCGCTTCCTCGGGATGGTCTTCGACCGGGACATCGTGGAGCACTGTGTTGCGGCGGCCGTTGACCCGCGGGAGATGCCCGTCGGGGCGTTGGTCCGCGGCCCGCAGGTGACCGTGTCCGCCGACCGGGTCGCCGATGCCTCTGTTCTCGGTCTGGTGCTGCGCCAACCCCTCGGCCAGCTTCCGGTCGTGGAGGCGGGTGTGCTGGTCGGCATCATCACCCTTGCCGGGATCGCCGCCCACCTGATCGACGACGACGATCTGGACGAGACGATGGGCCACCTGTGGTGGCCGCCCGCGGATCGCCTGCACAGCGCTCACAACTGACCTCGAACGCGCAGTACGCAGGGCGGCTGAGATCCGGTCGCCCGCCGGTGCTCATCGATCCAGGTCGAGGCCGCCGAAATCGATGCGCCGCGCGACAACATCCTCGGCAATGGATTGAACGCTGCGGTTGCGGGCAAAGGCCATGGCCCGCAGCTGCGCCAGGGCTTCCGGGATCGACGCATTCATCTGCACGGCGACCATGCCGGTGGCCTGCGGGATCTCGCTCCGGCCGAACAGCGGGCTCGCCGTGTCCGGCGTCATCAGGTCGGCGTCGGTGAGGTCGTGCAGCACGGCCCGCACGACGTCATCGACCAGCAGCAGCGCGGTGGCGAGCTGGGTGTCGTCGAGTCCGCCCGGTGCGACCCGGTACATCTCCAGCACACCGAACGGCACCGCGCCGACCTGGAGGGGGAATGCGAACACCGCTGCCGCCCCCAGCTGGGTGGCCTCGCGCGCGAAGCCGGGCCACCGGTCCGCAGCCTGCTCGGCGCGGAGCTGCGGCTCGAACACCGGAAACCGGTAACTGTACGCATCCAGGCACGGTCCCTCGCCCAGGACGAACTGCAGGTCGTCGAGCCGCCGGATGATGTCGTCCGTGGCGTACACCAACTCGCGGTGATCCGGCCCGCTGCGGACCACGACGGACGCTCCGGCGACGGGCAGGGCCCGAAGGCACATCTCACACAGTGCCCTGGTGTGCTCGGTGACGGATCGGATCACCGGGCCGGCGGCCTCCTCGGCGCCGATGTCGTTCTCGGTTGCCTCCACCGCTCCGCCTTCGTTTCGGCCCAATGCCTCCGCGCCGTTGGGATCAAACCCTGATTCAACTCCTGCTGAACCTTCACGTCGAACCGGATGACCGAGTTCACTCACCCAGGGTGACGCGGGCCACCGGCAAGCCAACGCCGGACCGTTGGACAATGATCCCGCCAGGCGCGGCGCATGCAGCTTCCGCCGGAGACAGTGGGAGAGATGATGACCGGCGAGCGCCCGAAGCCCGAAGACGATCCCGCACGCCCGGCCGACCTGCCGGACCCGCCGGTATCTCCCGCCCTGCTCCGGGCGCTGGCCGCGCATCCCGCCGAGATGGCGCACCTGATCAAGAGCCTGCACGTGCAGGTGCGGGACGAGGAGGGGCTGCTGGACCTGATGCAGCGGGTCGCCGCCGAGGCGGTTCGATTGATCGACGACGTCGACTGGGCCGGCGTGACGGCCGAGTTCGCCGGCGCACCGTTCACCACCGCGCACACCCATTCCCGGGTGCTGATCGTGGACGAGGGCCAGTATGACGAGGGCGACGGGCCGTGCCTGCGGGCATTGCGCACCGGCCGGACGGTCACCATGACCTTTGACGAAGTGCGTGACGCCTGGCCGCATCTCGCCCGAACCGCCGCGGCGGCGGGGGTGGTCGCGTTCCGCGCCGAACCGCTGTACGCGTGCGAGCGCTCCGTCGGGGCGCTGAACATGTACAGCGCCGAGCCGCAGGGTCTGCAGGCGCCCGACGCCGACCTGCTGGCGGTACTGACCGACTATCTCGGCCGCGGACTGTCCGCCTACTCCGCCGTGCAACCCGCTATGGCGCCGGCGATCAGGCTCAAGGCCGCGATGCAGAACCGGGAGCTGATCGGCCAGGCGATCGGTGTGCTGATGGCCGTGTACGACATCGACACCGAGCGAGCCCGTTCCCGGCTGCGGGCAATCGCGTCGGCCCAGGGCGTCGACCTGGTCAGCGCGGCCACAGCGCTGATCGACGGGCACACCCGCCGCTGATCCGTCCGCCGCGACCGATCGGCTCGCGGGCAGCGCCGTGGCGCCCGCGGCCGGCGGCCCGGCCGCGGAGCCGCGTTGTCGGTGCCGGCGAATAGTGTGCAGGCATGACACAGGATGCCGCCGACAAGACCACCACCGATACCGACAATGCCGACAGCACAGGCGAAACCGTCGGCAGTAGCGCCGACCGGAACGACACCGACACCATCGGCGGGGCGCGTCCGGACCCGTCGACCACGGCCAGCAAGGATCCGCAGGAGTGGGTCACCGGAGACGAGCCGATGACCGGTCCGCAGCGCAGCTATCTGGACACCCTGGCCAGGGAGGCGGGAGAGGAACTACCTGCGACCCTGACCAAAGCCGAGGCCTCGCAGCACATCGACCGACTACAGGGCGAGACCGGTCGCGGTGCCGGTGGCCAGGGATCGCCGACGTCGGCGGGCTCGTCGCAGTGACGGCGTGACATCGACTCGGGACGGGACTGCGAGCGTCGGATCTTTGGTCCGGCTCCGCTGCTGAGTCGGCCGGGTATCGGCGTGCGGGCGTCGACGACCGGGTGCCGGCGCAGGTGACGGCGTTTGATCGAGGTGGGGCGGGGTACCGACGGTTTCGGTTGGGGTCGATCCGAAGTCCCTGATGGCAAAACAACTATCGGTGGAGGGAACCATGACGATCCCGCAGCCCGCCGCGCCAGGTCCGGTACCGGGTCCCGACCCGGCGGCACCGCCCGCTCCGGACCCGATACCGGATCGGCCGCCGGTGCCGCTGGAACCGCCTCCGACCGAACCGGGGCCGACGGAACCGTCGCCGGGACAGCCGTTTCCGGGTCCGGGTCCGGTCTCACCCGATCCGACGGCGCCGGATCCGACCGAGCCGGCGATCTAGATCGGCGGCAGCGTCCGGGCTTCGGTGCAGACCGGTCAGCTCGACGTCGGCACAGCACGGTCGGTTCGCCGCTCGGGCTGATCCGGCCCACGCGGAACCGCCGCAGCCCTCCCGTCGGCTCCAGCCGTCCGGTCGGCGGCGTTGAGCGCGATCTGCCGCCGTGCGGCCTCGAGGACCTCGTCTACGGTGATGGCCTCGAGCACGGGATCGATGGTGTCGCCGTGCGCGTCGCCGAGGTAGTTGGCATCGCCGTGCCACAGCACCTGATGCTTGTGCAGGTCGATGCGCGGTCCCCACCACCGCGCCGGCGTCGGGCCGAAGAGCAGGACCGACGGCGTGCCCAGCGCGGTCGCCAGGTGCGCGACGCCGGTATCCCCGCAGACCAGCAGTTGTGCTTCGGCGGCGAGCCGGGTGAGACCCGCCAGGTCCAGTGTGCCGGCCGCCACCCGGATGGACGGGCCCCGCTGTCCCCGGCGCATCGACCGGCCCGCGGCCCGGATCGCCTGGGCCGCAATGCCGTTGCACACAGCTATCTCCGTCGGGCCGCCGGTGAGGACGATCGGGTAGCCGTCGCCGGCGAGTTGCGCGGCCAACCGGGCCCACCGATCGGTGGGCCACCGGCGTGACCCGCTGGCCGCCCCGGGATGGAGCAGCACCGCTTCGCCGGGTGTGACGCCGGAAGGTACCGGCAACCGGAGATCGGTGCTGTCGCACCGGCCGCCGAACGCCGTCATCAGCCGGCACCAGCGGTCGACCTCATGCTCGTCGTGCCGCCACTGCGGGCCGTCCAGGTGCTCCGCGGCGGGGCTGCGGAATGCGACCAATTCCGCCGGCCCGGTGGCCTCGAGCAGCCGGTGGCTCTGCGGGCCGCTGCCGTGCAGGTTGACAGCGATGTGGCCGCCCTCGCCGGACCAGCCGGCCGGCGGCCGGTCCAGCGGCGAGAGTCCGTCGGTGACCAGCACGTCGTCGATCACACCGAGTTCCTGCAGCCAGCGGCCGATGGGCGACGAGGTGGCCAGCACCAGGCGCCGGTCCCGCCACGCCCGCCGGACCCCGCGGAGCGCCGGGATGCCGGTCAGCGCGTCGCCGAGGCCGAGAGCACGCAGGGCCAGCACCGTGCCGGCGGTGTGCGGGGCGTCAGCGTCAGCAACGTTCGCCGGTGCGGGGTGCGCCCGCACCGATGCTGCGGTCGCGGACGGCCGGATCACGGCCAGGAGCTCTCGCCCGACGCCATCACCAGCATCTCCCTGATCTCACTGCCGACCGGCTGCCGCAAGGCGGTGAGCACAGCACTCGCGGTGTTCGCGGGGTCGTCGAGGTCCGCATCCGGCCCCGGCTTGTACTGCTCCGTGCGTCCGTCGAAGAACGCCGTCCGCATCCCGCCGGGAATCAGCAGCGTGACCCCGACCCGGCCGGCGAGTTCGGCGGCCAGTGCGTGGGTGAAGCCGCGGACGGCGAACTTGGAGGCGCAGTAGGCGGTGGCGTCACTGACGCCCTTCAGACCGAGGGTGGAGGCGACCGTCACGACCGTGCCCCGGCTCTTCTCCAGGTACGGCAGGGCGGCCCTGATCACCGCGACGGTGCCGAACAGGTTGACCCGGACAACCCTTTCCCAGTCCTCGGTCTCGATGTCGAGCAGTTGCCCGCACGCGTCGGTGCCGGCGGCGGTGACGACGGCGTCCGGGGCCCCGATGGTCTCGACGAGCGAGGTGACGGCCGCAGCGGCGGCGGTGGAGTCGGCGAGGTCGGCGACCACATGTGGCACGTCGTTCGGCGGCGCCACCCGGTCGATGACCGCCGGGGTGCCACCGGCGGCACTGACAGCGGCGATGACGGCCGCCCCGAGACCGCTGGATCCGCCGGTCACGTAGACCGTGCCGATGCTGCGGGGCCCCGCCGGCCGCGCCGCCGGGGTGAATTGCGGATTGCTGGTGATGGTCATGGTTCCTCTCATGCTGATGGATGCGAATGCGAGCGGGAGCGCTCGATGATGCTGGTCGTCGACCGGCCGGCGAGATAGGGCAGGAAGACGACGCGGCCGCCGCCGGACTGGACGGTGGCCGTCTCGGGCAGTTCGGTGCCGCCGTAGTCGCCACCCTTGACCCAGATGTCCGGCCGCAGCCGGGACAGCGCGTCGCGGGGGTCGTCCTCGTCGAAGACCACCACGGCGTCCACGCAATCGAAGGCCCGCAGCACCCGTGCCCGGTCCGCGGCGCCGACCACCGGACGGCCGGGCCCCTTGAGCCTGGCCACCGAGGCGTCGGAGTTGATCAGCACCACGAGTGCATCACCGAGCCGGCGCGCCGCCTGCAGCGTCGCCACGTGACCCGGGTGCACGATGTCGAAGCATCCGCCGGTCGCCACCACGGTCCGCGCGCCGCGGTCTCGGAGCCCTTGCGCGAGCTCCTCGAGACCGGCTGCTCCGGCGTCGGTCTCGAGACCGGAGCCGGCGTGGACCGGGCCGTCCTCGTCGACCGCGTGGTCGGTGCCCGGGGTACCGGCCGCGGTGTCGCCGGGGAGCGTGTCGCCGGGGAAGGTGTCGCCGCGGAAGGTGTCGTCGCGGAAGGTGTCGTCGGGGAACGTGTCCTCGGGCACTGGACCGCGTGCGGCGGGCGGCATCCGGAACGCGGCTGACCCGCCGGCGCCCACCCAGGCGGACGCATCGCGCACCCCGGCCGCCGCGGCCTCGGACACCAGGTCCCCGACGGCGAGCCGGACGGTGGCCGTCGCGGCGAACCGATCACCCGCGCCGCAGGAATCGCCCGACCGGATCGCGGGCGCCGGAAGGTACTGCGCACCGGAAGCCGAGCCGGCCAGGAAGGCACCGGCGGCGCCGGCCGTGACGCACACGGCGCCGACCTGCCACGCCTCGCGGAGTCGTCCGGCGAGCAGGTCCGGCTCACCGGGCCTGCCGCTCTTCGTGGGATCGAGCGCGCGGTCCGCGGCCGCGGCCTCGGCCAGATTGGGGGTGACCAGGGTCGCCCCGGGCACGGGCGGGCCGCCGCGCGGATGGGGGTCCCAGACCAACCTCGTCCGCGCCGCTGCCTCGGTCAGTATCCGGCGGACCCGCCGATCGGTGGTGGTACCGGCGCCGTAGTCGGCGACCAGCACGGCATCTGCGTCCGCCACCGCCTCGGCGATCCGCGCGGCGGGCAGATCGGTGGGCCGGCCGGGGCCGCCGTCATCGATCCGCAGCAGGGACTGACCACCGCTGCGCACCCTGGTCTTTCGGCGCGTCGATCCTTCGTGGCCCAGCGGGATGAGCTGCAGGTGGGGGCAGAGCAGGTTCCGCAGCGTGGCACCGCCCGGGTCGTCGGCGAGCGGCGCGATGAGCGTGACCCGGGCGCCGGAGCGGACCACCAGCAGCGCGGCAAGGCCGGCCCCGCCGGGACTTTCCCGCAGTGTCGTGACGTCCAGAACCGGGACGGGCGCGTCCGGCGCGAGCCGTTCGCTGGTGCCGATCAGGTCCCGGTCCAGCAGCACGTCACCGACGACGACCACGTGCGGGCGCCGGCGGGCGGGCCGCGCTTCCCGGGTCATCCGGTCAGCTCCGAGTCGAGTTCGGCCGCCAGTTCGGCCGCGTGCAGATCGGCACCCCGGAAGTGCGGCGAAGCCTGGACGGCGGCGTCGACGACGGCGCACAGCCCGTGCACGGCCATCAGGTGGATGGCCTGGATCGCCGCGGTGGACGGCGCGCGCACCAGCACGGCGTCGTCGCAGCGCATGCTCAGCGGGTTGGGACCGGGCCCGGTCAGCGCCCAGGTCGTCAGGCCGGCCTCGCGTGCCCGGTCCGCCGCGTGCAGCACATTGGGGCTGCGGCCGGATGCGGACAGCAGGACCAGCACATCACCGGGGCGACCGTGTGCCTCGACCTGCCGGGCGAACATCTCCTCCTGCCCGTAGTCGTTGACGATCGCGGTCAGGCTGGAGGTCTCGGCGCTCAGGCAGATCGCCGACAGGCCGCGGCGCTCGGCGAGAAACCTGCCCACCAGTTCTGCGGTGAGGTGCTGTGCCTCGGCGGCACTTCCGCCGTTGCCGGCGGCCAGTAGCCGGCCGCCCCGGGCATAGACCGCCACGAGCTGCTCGCCCCAGCTCTGCAGCCGCGGCCAGTCCCGGCGCAACGAACCCATGGCGAGCCGAACCTCCCGCTCGTGCTCCTCCATCCACATGGTGATCATCATGCGGACACCTCCGAGCGGCTGTCGGCGGCGACGACGGCGGAGTACACCCGATCGGTCGCCGCGCCGACCGAACTCCAGTCGTAGAGCGAGACGGCGCGCCTGCGCGCGGCCCGGCCGTAGGCCCTGCGCCGCGGTTCGTCGGCCAGCAGGTCACGGACCGCGGCGGCGGTGGCGGGCGCGTCCTTCGGTGGGACGAGCGTTCCGGTGCTGCCGTCCACGATGGTGTCCAGCAGTCCGCCGACGGCCGCCCCGACAACCGGGGTGCCGCAGGCAGCTGCCTCGATGGGCACGATGCCGAACGGCTCGTACCAGGGAGTGCAGACGACGACGTCACTGGACCGGATCAGCCCCGGCAGGGCCTCGTGCGGCACGCTGCCGAGCAGCTGGACCCGTTCTGCGACACCGAGCTCGGCCGCCCGGCGGCGAAGCCGGAGAGCCTCCGGGTCGGTGGCCAGCGCAGCGCGGTCAGGGCCGCCGGCGATCACCAGCCGCACGTCCGGGAGTTCGGCCAGGGCCTCGATGACCGTGTCGACTCCCTTGCGCTCGACCAGCCGTCCGACGCTGAGCAGGGTGGGCCCGGACCGGGTGGCACCCACCAGGGCCGGGTGTGGCAGCCGGCCGGTCGGTGGGCTGCCGAGTGGGGTGAACAGCGCGGTGTCCACCCCGCACGGGACCACGCTGATCGCGTCGATCGGCACACCCATCCGGTCCAGCTCGTCGATCTCGTCGGTGCAGGTGGCGATGATCCGGTTGACGCTGCGGCCGATCAGGGCCTCGGTGCGGAGGCGCTGCGCGGGGCTGGAGTCACGCCGTCCCTGATGCCGCCGCTTCACCGTCCCCAAGGCATGGAAGGTGTGCACGACCGGGACGTCGACGGTGGTCGCCGCCTCCAGCGCGGCGATGCCGGACATCCAGAAGTGGCTGTGCACCAGGTGCGGGATACCGTCGCGCACCCATGTTCTCGCCATCCACCGGCCGAAAATTCGCATGAACGGCAGCATCTCGTCCTTCGCGATGCGCTCGGCCGGTCCGGCCGGGACGTGTACGACCTCGGCGCCGGGTCCGAGCTCCACCCGTTCCGGCAGGTCGATGGAATCGCGGCGGGTGTACACCCGGACCTGATGGCCGAGAGCGCCAAGGCCCAGGGCCAGCGCGGCCACGTGCACGTTCTGTCCGCCGGCGTCCACACCGCCCAACGCGGCAAGGGGGCTGGCGTGCTCGGACACCATGGCGATCCTCATCCGGTCACCTCCTTCAGTAGCTGCTGCCAATCGGTCAGGAATCGGTCGACGCCGAAGCTGTGCAGGGCATGTCGTCGGCCCGCGGCGCCCCGATCGGCGGCCTCCTCCGGGTCGGCCAGCCAGCGCAGTGCGGTGGCGGCCAGCACATCGGGATCGGAACTGAGCACGCCGGCCTCGGCGGGCACCGACTCGGGCGCCGCCGTCACCGGGAGCGCCAGCACCGGCAGACCGATCATCATCGCCTCGATCAGGGACAGCCCGAGGCTGGTCCAGCGATAGGGATGCAGGTACGCCCGGTTCCCGGCCAGCATGCGGTGCATCGCGTGCTGCGGCACATCGTCATGCAGGTGTCCGTCCAGCGCCGGCACCTTCTCGGCGAGCGCCGCCATCCCCATGCCGTAGACCTCGAACGGCACGATCCCGGCGAGCTGATGGACCAGGTCGGTGCCCGCCACGCGCCAGCGCCGCACCGGCTCGTTCACCACGACGGCAACCCGCTCGGCGGTGCCGGTGTACAGCGGCCCGGGATCGGCGATGCCGTGCTCGATCACTCTGGTCGGTGCGGCACCGCAGTCCCACATCAGCCGGTTGAACCCGGTGACGTGCACGACGGGGATGTCCCCGCGGTCGGCCAGCGGGTGCCGGGACCCGGCCGCGGTGCCGCCGGGGGCGTTGTGCTCGACGTAGGCCGCCGCGACGTCCACCCCGGCCCGCAGCCCCGTCCACCGCTCGAGCAGGTCCAATTCCTCCCGACGCTGCAGCACCACCACGTCGAAGGCGCTGTCCCGCAACTCTTCCGGGGTCATCTCGACGGCGCCCGGGGGCCAGTCCCAGGTGCGTGCACGACCTCTCCCCTGGGGCCCGCGGCCGGGTACCACGGGGATCAGGTACTCGTCCGGCCCCGCGACGAACGAGCTCATCCACGACCCGTGCACATGCCAGATCAGCACTCTCATCGGACCACCGCCGGCGTCGCTGCGACCGCAGGTGCGGTCAGTTTCTCGACGGCGGTGACGACGTCCCGTCCCGAGACCCCGCTCAGACACGGGTGCCCGGACAGCGGGCAGTCCCGGGCCCGGGAATCGCGGCACGCGGCCAGTTGGTCACCGAGCAGCACGGTGGGAACGCCCCAGGGAGACCACCTCTCGGCGGGGACGACCGGCGAGAACAGCGAGACCACCGGCGTGCCGACCGCTGCCGCGAGATGTGCGGGCCCGGTGTTGCCGACCACGACACACGCCGCGTCGGCGAGCACCCTTGCCAGGCCCGGTAGGTCGGTCCGGCCGGCCAGATTGACCGCGCTGACGCCCGCAGCGACCTCGGCCAGGTCCCGTTCGCCTCGGCCGCCGGTCACCACGACCGGCCAGCCCGCACGCGACAGTGCCGACACCAGCCCGGCGGCGTGCTCGCCGGTCAGCGCGCGGGACGGCACGGAGGCGCCGGGATGCACGACGACATACGGCTTGATGGACACCGGATTGTGCTGCGGCAGATCACCTCTGAGCCGGAGCCTGCCGTCGTCACCGGCGGCCGGCCGCCCCCCCGCCGCGACTGCGAGGTCGAGGGCGGCCTGCACCTCGTGGCCCTCGGGACGCTGGTGTCGAACGTCGAGCAGCGAGCCGGGATAGTCGACGCTGGTCGCCGCCACGAACGGGATCCGCGCCATCCGGGCGAGCAACGCCATCGGCAACGGGCTCTGGTGGAAGGACGTGAAGATGACCGCACGGGAGTAGCCTCGGCGGCGCAACCGGCGCACCAGGGAGCGGATCGCCCGCTGGTCGACGGCGGCCGGGGCATACCCGCTCCACGGTGCGTCGAACACCAGCAGTCCATCGACCGACGGCAGCAACGCGGCGGCGGCGTGGCCGGCGGGGGAGACCAGAAGGTCCAGCCCGTCGCAGGTCTGCGCCAGCGCGCGCAACGCCGGCCCGGTCAGCAGGACGTCCCCGTCACTGTCCAGGCGCACGGCCAGCACCCGGTTCACGCCGCCTCCCCGGCTCGGGATTCCGCCTCCGCCACCCGCGGGATCTGGGCTGCCCCGGGTCGATCGGCCGCCGCCGCGCGGTGCGCCGCGGCCGGGACGGACGTCGCGGTGGACGGCCGCCGGCGCGCGTCGAAGGCGGCCTGCACGGCGGCTCGCAGGTCGGCCGCCACCAGCTCGGCACGGTCGATCTCACTGGCCCGGGTGACCGGCGTTGGCACCAGCACGCCGGTGGCGCCGGCCGCCCTGGCGGCCAGCACGTCCGCCTCGATGTCCCCGATCACCGCGCATTCGTGCGGTGCGACGCCGAGTTCGCGGGCGGCCGCGATCACCATGCCGGGCAGCGGTTTGCGGCACACGCACTGGTCGCCGGCCAGGTGCGGACAGATCTGCCAGGTGCCGAACGGGCCCAGTTCGCGGTCGATCCGCGCGTTCACCTGCGCCACCTGGGCTTTCGAGAGCAACCCTCGAGCGATGCCCGACTGGTTGCTGACCACGCCGACCTTGACACCGGCGGAGCGCAGATCGGCCAGCAATTGCCGCGCGCCCGCCACGGGCCGGACAAGGGCGGGGTCGCCGTTGTAGGGCACGTCGTGCACCAGCGTGCCGTCGCGATCGAACAGCACCGCGGCGATCGGCACCGGCCAGGCCGGAGCGGAGAGTCCGTGCCGGCGCAGACCACGCAAGCGGTGCAGCACGGCGGCAAAGGGAATGAGCGCGCTGGTGAGGATCATCCGGCGGAACTCGGCCGGGCCGCCGTCGTCCCACAACCGCGGCCCGGGGGCAAGCCGGCGCCGGGTGAAGTCGGCCGTCAATGCGGCGGATGTGCCGGCCAGCGCCGCGCCCAGGCGGTGCCGACCGGTCAGCCACGCTGCGGCGGCCGCACCGGACGTTGCCACGGTGCCGACGTGCCAGCCGAACCGGCCGCGTCCGGTCGCGGCTGCTGCCCGCCATGAACGGCCGTGCAGCGCGCGCAGCAGCGCATCGTCCGCGGCCCCTGCCTGCATGCGCAGGCTCACCCAGTCGTCGGTGGGTCGCACCGGATGCGTGACGACGCGGCTGCCGCGTTCGAGCCGCCACCCCGCCCGCTGCACCCGCAGCGCCAGGTCGGCGTCCTCGCGATAGGCCCGCGGGAATCGCTCATCGAATCCACCCACCTGTTCCAGAGCCGTTCGCCGGTAGGCCATGTCGGCGGTGATCCAGGCAGCGTGCTGCAGACCGGCGGTGTTCCGCTGCCAGTCCGTGGGGCGACGGCCGTCGGGGAGCGGAACGCTCAGGTTCGCCTGTACCCCGGCGACATCGTCTCCGGCGGCGGCGAGATCGGCGGCCAGGCGGTGCATCCAATCGTCGCCGACCTCGACATCGTCGTCCAGGAAGGTGATCCACGGGGACGTGGCGGAGCGCCAGCCGGCGTTGCGGGCGGCGGCGGGTCCGCGGCCGCCGGTGCGGATCACCTCGATCGGCCACGGGGGACGGTGGCCGTCGTCGGACTGGTTGCTGCTTCCGGTTTGCGACGGGTGCAACGGCCCGGGCTGCAGGCGAAGCGGAACGCGGGCGTCCAACGGCCGGTCATCGACGACGACGACCTGCTCCGGCGGTGCGCCGGCGGAGCAATCGTGCAGCGCCGTGAGCAATCGGTCCAGGGAGGGTCGACCGATCGAGGGAATGACGATCGAGTACCGGGCGGCCATCACCCGCCGGCCGCCCCACTGCCGTCGGCTGCGCCGGCGCCGAAGAACCGGTTGCGCCGGACCAGGTGTGGACCGAGCACCAGCACGTCCACCGGTGCCGACCCGAACAGCTCCAGCGCGTCCCGCGGGTCGTCGACCATCGGCCGGCCCGCGGTGTTCAGGCTGGTGTTGATCACGACCGGCAGCCCGGTCCTGACCCGGAACTGCTCGATCATCGCGGCCAGCCGAGGCTGGCTCGCGGCGTCGACGGTCTGGATCCGCGCGGTGCCGTCGACGTGCACGGCGGCCGGAATGCGTTCCCGCCACGCCGGCGCGACGTCATGCACGAACAGCATGAAGGGGCTGGGGACCGGTCCACCGGAGAAGATCTCGTCGGCGTACTCGAGCAGCACCATCGGTGCGACCGGCCGGAACTGTTCCCGGCCCTTGACGTCGTTGATCCGCTCCAGATTCTCCGGTCGACCCGGATGCGCCAGCAGCGACCGGTGCCCGAGCGCCCGCGGGCCGAATTCGCTGCGGCCGTCGAACCATGCGATCACCCCGTCCGCTGCCAGCACGTCGGCGACCTCGCCGGCCAGGTCGTCCGGAGTGCTGAACGGGACCGCGGCGGCCCGCAACCAGGCCGCCAGATCATCGTCGCTCCACCCACGGCCCAGCGCAGCTGTCGTCATCGTGCCGGCCGGTTCACTGTTGTCGGCGGCGACCTGCAGTGCCGCGCCGAGGGCGGTTCCGGCGTCACCCGCGGCGGGCTGTACCCAGACCTCCTCGAAGGCGGTTTCGCGCCAGATACGAGAGTTGGCAACGCAGTTCAGCGCCGTTCCGCCGGCCATGGTGAGGACCTTCTCGCCGGTCTGCTCGTACAGCCAGCGGGCCAGGTCGACCAGCACCTCCTCAAGTCGGTGCTGCACCGAGCAGGCGAGGTCGGCGTCGTCACCGCCCCAATTGCCGTCGTCCACCCGGGGCGCGGACCACCGTGTCCAGTCCGGGATGTCGGCGACGAAGCCACCGTTCCCGTCGGCATACACCGACTCCCGGAGCTCCTCCAGGAAGCGTGGCTTGCCGTAGGAGGCCAGGGCCATGACCTTGTACTCGTCGCTGGAGCGCAGGAAGCCGAGGTGCTCGGTGAGCGACTCGTACAGCAGGCCGAGCGAATGCGGTAGTTCCTGCGAGGCAAGAATGTCCAGTTTGCCGTCGACGTACCGGCCGCCCAGGTGGGACGCACGTTCGCCCCGGCCGTCGAGAACGAGGACGGCGCTGCTGCGGTGCGGCGCGGCCAGTGCGGCCGACGCGGCATGGGCCACGTGATGCGGCACATAGGTGACGGCATCCCGGTCCAATCCGGGCAGCGCCGTGCCGAGAAAGCCGGGCGCGTGCTCGGCGTAGGTCACCCGCAAGTGATCCCAGGGATCCGACAAGCCCATGGCGTCAGCCGGTTTCGCGAGAGCCGGATCGAACGAGTAGGCGACGGCGTCGAGGTCCTTCGGACGCAGGCCGGCCTGCGCAAGACACCAGCGCATGGCGTACTCCGGCAATTCCCACGCCGAGAACGGCACCGGCCGCTTGCCGTGTTTACGCCGGCTGAACCGTTCTTCCTCCGCTGCAGCCACGATCTCGCCGTCGACCACGAGGGCCGCGGAGGGGTCGTGAAAGATCGCGTTGACACCCAGCACGCGCATGCATCGAACCTTCGGACGAGACCCGGCAGAGCGTGCTTCTTACGCCCCGGTATTCATGTCCCCCGGCACGGCGCCGCTCAAACCGCGTCGCTCTCGAGGTTTGTCCCGGTACGGGCTGTAAGGGCTTCCCTGCGGCAGTCGCAGCTTTCGGACGGTGAGTAACGCCGCTGGGTGCGGCACCTTCAGCGCACCAGCCAGGTGTCCTTCGAGCCGCCGCCACGGGAAGAGTTGACCAGTAGGCCATCTGAGTCCAGCGCGACCCGGCTCAGCGCGATATCGGGCACGGTGACCGAATTGTCGGCACCGGCGAGGGCGAACGCGCGAAGGTCGACGTGTCGCGGCGCCAGCCCGTTCGCCGTCACGGTGGGGTGTGTGGAGAACCGGATGACCTCTTGTGCGATGTACCGCTCCGGTGCGGCGGTGACCTGCGCGCGCATCTCGCTCACCTCGTGGTCGGTGAGGTCGGGACCGATCATCACCCCGGCGCCGCCGGATCCGTCGACCGGTTTCACCACGAGCTCGTGCAGGATGTCCCGGACGCCGGCGTACTGGTCGGGGTCGGCCAGTACCCAGGTGCCGACGTCGCCGATCAGCTGATCCTCGCCGAGGTAGTAACGAATCATCGTCGGCACGAAGGCGTACATCGCCTTGTCGTCCGCCACCCCGTTGCCCGGCACGTTGACCAACGACACCGTTCCCGCGCGGGACGCCGCCGCCAGCAGCGCGTTTGCCGCCGGCAGCGTCGCGGGTCCGTCGACGATCTCGTCATCACCGAGCCGGCGGTACAGGACGTCGATGGGCACCGCGACGCCGTCCAGTTCCGCGCAGATGCCGTCCTGGTCGCCGCTCAGCTGGTCGGGAAGGACCACCGGCACCCCCATCGCCGCCGCCAGCAGTTGGTGCTCGTACCACGCCGAGTTCTCCGGCCCGTCCGACAGCACCGCGACGACGGGCGTGGCCCGGGGACAGGCGGGCGGCGCGGCCGCCCGCAGCGCCGCCCGCAGCTGCGTCCCGACCGATTTCGGCGAGACCAGGCCCGGCCACGGGTGCAGCAGCGGCAGCGCGCCGGCCGCGGTGCTGCGATTGGCGATCGCATACCCCAGGCCGGACGGGACCCTGAGGTTGTCCTCCAGCACCACCCACCGGCCGGACGGTGTGTGCAGCAGGTCGAAGCCGAGGACCGCTGCGCGCGGTCGCCCGCCCGGCGCGAGATCGGCCGCCGCCGGCAGGTATCCGGGACAGTTCCGGACGACCGCGGCCGGGATGACGCCGTCCTTGACGATCTGCCCCGGGCCGTACACGTCGGCCAGAAAGGCGTTCAGGGCCCTGGTCCGCTGCCGGAGCCCCGCCGATATCTCGGCCCAGTCCTGCCCGGACAGCAGACGCGGGATCGGATCGAGCGGGAACGGTTGCTCGCGCAGCACCCCGTCCACCTCGGCGGTGAACGAGATGCCCTCGGCGACCCGGGCCCGGTCCAGTTCCCGGGACGCGGCGCGCAGCCCCGGCAACCCGGCGGCGGCCAGTCGGTCGAAGATCTCCCGGTACGGCGGGCGCACCGTGCCGTCGGCATCGACCGCCTCGTCGAGCGGACCGGCCGGGTAATCGGCGAGTGCGCCGGTGGACGGTGCGGTGCCGTCGTCCCCGGCCGTCATGCCAGCCACCTGCGGTGCCAGTCGACGATCGCCAGGGTGGAGGCGACCCGGCCCTCCCTGCCGACGATGGTGTGCCCCTCACCGGGCAGCAGCAGCATCTCGGTTCGGCGTCCCGCGTCGAGCAGGGCGTCGTGCGCGCGAACGGACTCGCCGACCGGGACATTGGTGTCCTGCAGCCCGTGCACCAGCAGGGTGGGCGCCTGCACCCGGTGCAACCGGTGGATCGGCGACAGGGCGGTCAGCAGGTCGCAGTCGCGCACCGGATCGCCGTACTCGGTGACGGAGGCGGCCGCCATCCACGGTTCCGTTTCGGCGAAAAAGCCGTGCAGATCGGACATCCCGGCGTGGCTGGACCCGGAGGCGAACAGCTCGGGCCAGCGGGTCAGCGACACCAGTGCGAGATAGCCGCCGTACGACCAGCCGTGCACGCCGACGCGGCCACGAACGGCGAGCCCGGCCGCGACGAGGTGGGCGACGGTGGCCGGGATGTCCTGGAACGACGACTCCCTCCGGTCGAGGTCGTCCATCTCGGTGTACGGAAGGCCGTAGCCGGTGGATCCGCGGACGTTCGGGGCGAAGACGGCCATCCCGGCGGCCACCAGCGACTGGATCAGTATCGAGAAGGCCGGCCGTTCCTGACTTTCCGGTCCACCGTGCAGCAGGACGACGGTCGGCGCTGCGCCCGACACCCCCGGCGGCCGGTAGTGCAGCCCGTGCAGCGCGACCCCGTCCGGCGCGGCGTACGTCACCGACGTCGGCACCACCATGCTGTCGGGATCCACGTCCGGGACGGGCAGGCCGGAGATCCGGCGGGGCGTTCGGACTCCGGCTGCGGCGGGTTCCGGGGGGACGAGGTCGACGTGATAGAGGCTGCGGGGCGCGACCGGCTCGGTCAGTTCGAGGATGCCGGATCGGCCGTCCCGGTGCACCGACCATCCCGGCATGACCTTGGCGCCGATGTCGACCGGATACGACTCCGCATTCGAGGCGCCATCCTCGGCCGCCGGTAACGTCACGACCTCGAGATCGCTGATGCCACAGGCATTCCAGACCAGCAGGACGTCGAACACCCGATCACCCGGCGCCTGCTGGTCACCCGGCGGCTGCTGGTCACCCTCTCTGCCGGTTGCCCGGGCCGCCCGTCGGCCGGTGCCCAGCACCGCATACGACTCCAGGTCGGCGTCGTCCCGGGCGGCGAGCAGGCGGTATCGCCCCGGCTCGCCCGGGCTTCGAAGCGTCACCATTCCCAGCGCCGTGCGCTCCCGGCCGGCCGCCGCCCTGATGAACACCGCGGATCCGTCCGCGGAGAAGCGGCCGTCCTCGGCGAGATCCGTTCCGGCTTCTGGGAAGTCGGCGTCGAGGAGGCGGACGGGTGGTGCGGGCGGCGGATCGTCCGTGGGTCCGGCGTCGGGGATCGGACCCAGCACCAGGTGTCGCCGGCCGCGCGGCCCGCGGCGGGCGACGAACCACCGGCCGTCCGGCGACACCGACGTCACGGTGTGGAAGCCGCCCCGGGTGAGCGTCCGCACCCGGCCGGTGCTCACGTCGACCAGGCACGCCTCCGCGTCCGGGCCTCGGCCGTCGGCCAACGAGAACGCGTAGGTGTTCGGAATACTCGTCCAGCATCCGGCGAAAACGGTTGCCGATGAGTCGGTTCCGGCCAGTGCTCGGGCGTCCCTGCCGTCCGGCCGGATCGCGTGCAACTCAGCGCGGATCAGCCCGTGCGGAGAAACCAGGTAGGCCAACCATTCTCCGTCCGGAGACCATGCCACCGAGACCACTTCCTGATCCGGCAACGACACGGTTCGGGGGGTCGCGTCGGCGTGCTCACCTGACGGGTCCAGGTGCGCCACCTCCAGCCGCGGCAGACCCGACCGGTCGGTGACATAGGCGATCCGATCACCGGCCGGGGACAGCGACGGGCACCACGCGCCCACGACACCGGCGATGGCGCTGATGGTGTCGACCAGATCAGGGGACAGGACCGGGTCGGAGGTTAGCACGGACGGCAGCGCGGACGGCTCGAGCGAAGACTGCGGCTCCGCCGATCGCGGCACGGCCGGGAACGACCTGTCCAGCACGGGCGTCAACCGATCCCGTGCCGCTGCAACCACATCTCCAGCAGGCCGAGCTGCCACAGCTGGTTGGAACCCAGCGTGGTGCGGTGGGCGTTGGGGTCGGCGAGCAGCATGTCGACGTAGGTCCGGCGGAACAGGCCGCGATCCCGGGCGGCGGGTGCGGCCAGCGCATCGCGGACCCGCTCGAGGTAGGGACCTTCGAGGTTGATGATCGCCGGAACGGGGAAGTGGCCCTTCCTCCGGTCGATGATCGCCGCGGGCAGGACTTTGCGAGACGCCTCCTTCAGCACGCCCTTGCCACCCTGGGCCAGCTTGAGCTGCGGCGGGACGGCCGCCGCCAGTTCGGCGAACTCGTGATCGAGGAACGGCGTCCGTGCCTCCAGGCCCCACGCCATGGTCATGTTGTCCACCCGCTTGACCGGGTCGTCCACGAGCATGATCCCGGAGTCCAGTCGCAGCACCCGATCCAGGGCCGTGCTGGCGCCGGGGCGGGCGAGATGTTCCCTGACGAACTCGCGGCTCGGGTCGTCCGGGGTGAGCCATTGCGGCTGCAGGATGGTGCCCAGTGTGCGGTGGTCTCGGTCAAAGAAGTGCGCGGAGTAGACCTCCAGCGCGCGGGCCGGGTCGATGCCGTCCAGCGGCGGATACCAGTCGTATCCGGCCAGCAGTTCGTCCGCGCCCTGACCCGACTGCACCACGGTGAGGTGCTGGGACACCGCCTCCGACAGCAGGTAGAACGCGATGCAGTCGTGGCTCACCATGGGCTCGCTCATCGCCGTGACGGCACCGTCCAGGCCGTCGAGCACGACGCCGGACGGCATCAGCAGTTGGTGGTGGTCGGTGCCGTACTCCTTCGCGACGATGTCGGAGAACTCGAACTCGTCGCCCTCCCGGTCGCCGACCCGCTCGAAGCCGATGCTGAAGGTCTGCAGGCCGTGCTGCCCGGCGTCGGCGAGCAGCGCGACGATGACGCTGGAGTCGATCCCGCCGGAGAGCAGCACCCCGACCGGGACATCCGCGACCATCCGCCGCTGTACCGCCGTCTGCAGGGTGTCCAGGGTCAGCTGTTGCCAGTCGTCGTCGGTCAGTCCGGCGTACTTGTCCTGCCGGGTGTGCAACGGCGACCAGTAGGTGAGATCGGTGCACCGCCCGTCGGGTTCGACGGTCCGCACGGTCGCCGGCGGGAGCTTGCGGACACCGGTCAGGATCGTCAGCGGGGCCGGCACGACGGCGTGGAACGTCATGTAGTGGTGCAGTGCGACCGGGTCGATCGAGGTGTCGACGCCGCCACCGGCGAGCAGCGCGGGCAGCGACGATGCGAACCGCAGCCGCTGCGCGGTCTGCGACAGATACAGCGGCTTGATGCCCAGCCGGTCCCGGCCGAGGATCAGCCGGCCGCTGTCCTGCTCGAGGATGGCGAACGCGAACATCCCGAAGAAGTGGTCGACGCACCGGACACCCCACCGGTGGTATGCCTTGGCGATCACCTCGGTGTCCGAGGTGGAGAAGAACCGGTAGCCGTATCCGCGCAGTTCCTCCCGTAGCTGCCGGTAGTTGTAGATACAGCCGTTGAACACCGTCACCAGGCGCAGGTCCGCATCGACCATCGGTTGTGCACCGGTCTCGGACAGGTCGATGATCGCCAGCCGGCGGTGACCGAGCGCCACCGGGCCGTCGCGCCACAGACCGTGCCCGTCGGGCCCGCGAGGTTCCATCACCGCGGAGATCCGGTCGACCGCGGCGACATCGGCGGGCTCGCCGTCGAACCTGAACTCACCGCTCAGCCCGCACACGCTGGTCCCTTCGTCGGGGGCGGCGGGAGCGCCGACGAGCCGCGCTCCCGCTGTCGCCTGGTGGTCGTTCCGGGCTGACCGGGTCGGTCAGTGGGCGAAGCTACACGGCCCATGTTTCGGGGACTTAACCTGCCGCCTCGGGAACCGCCTTGCCGCCCGGCTCCACCCCGTCGTCATCGAGCCCGTACAGCTTGCCGGTCCGCACCAACTCGTCCGCGATGACGGACAGCTTGCGGTTGTGGTCCTGCGAGTGGCGGCGGAGCACCGCGAATGCGCGCTCGGGGCTCAGACCGAACCGTTCCATCAGCATGCCCTGCGCCTGACCGATCAGGTTCCTGGAGTCGATGGCGTTCCACAGGTTCTGCTCCGATCGGGCGTACGCCAGCACGACCGAAGCGTGGGCCGCGATGACCCGGGCGGCCTCGATGTCGTTGTGGTCGAAGTCCCGTGGCTTCATCGAATACAGGTTGAGCGCGCCCAGTGCGACATCGGTGAAGAGGTGGACGGCGAGGATCGCGCCCACACCCAACTCGGCCGCTCTCGGTGCCCATTGCGGCCAGCGGCCGTCGGCGACCAGGTCCTTGACCACGAAGAGGCCATCGGTCCACACCGCGTCCAGGCACGGCCCTTGGTGGAGTTCGTACTGCAACGCGTCCGCCCGGGTGATCAACTCATCCGACGACGCGACGGTGGTCAGCGACCGGTCCTTGCCGAGCAGAGTGACCGAAGCGGCGTCGTAGGAGCCCAGGCCGGTCGCCATCTCGATCACCGAGGTCAGCGTGTCACCTGGGTTCCGCCTGGTCGCAGCCGCCCGCCGAGCGGCCTCGGCAACGGTCACGGCAGAGAAGCGCTCGCTTCTCTGCTCGGAGGCGTCCATCCGGATTCCCATCGGTCGTCGGCGGCTCGTGACCCGGTCCACCACCTGTCCACAGTGGGCGCACCGGCCCGCCGATGCAAGGCGCGGACGGGGCTGGGCAGCTTCCGTCGGACGGCCGAGGGGCTGCACGGGACCGTCCGGCGAGCATGGCATTCGAACGGTGCAAGGGTGAAACGACGCGCGATCAGCGGCTGCGCTGCAGGCCCTTGCTGCCATGGCCGGCGGCGCGGAGCACGGAGCGGCCGGCGATGGCGAGCGCCGCAACCGTGACCACCAGCGGTCGACGGGCCGCGCCCTTGCGGTGGTCGCGCCGGTCGATCAGTCGGGGAAGGGCGGTGACCGTGAAGTACTCGGCGCCGATGCTCAACGGGACGAGGTAGTAGCGCCGGGGGAGGACGGCGACGGAGATCATCGATCTGCCGAAGGACACAGGTCCCCGGCGCGCCGGCGTGGTGGAGCCACCATCGCGGCTGGTGCGGCGTACGGCCATGGCGGGACCCCTCGACGGACGTTCGGCTCTGCGGCTCAGGAAAGGCTCCTGAACCGGCCGGTCCGCAGCGGGCGAACAGGCCCACCCATTGTCGGTCGACCTCGGTGTCCGGGCATTACCTCAGATGGGTGAATGGTGTGACGTTGTCCGATTCCGTAAGCCGCGCAAAGTGAATTGGAGCCGGGTGGATCGGGCCGCGGCGCCGATATCTCACCCCGGGCGCGTGATGCGCCCGTCGCCGTGGGGAGCCAGGGTGACGGTGCGGCGGCAGCCCGGCCGGTTCACCGTCTGCCCCGGCCCGGGAAGCCGCCCGCCAACGACCGCCGGCATGGCCGGGCACCGCCCTGGAAAGGAAACAACGATGACCGACCGCAATGTCAGCCTGCTGGTGGCCGCCTACGGCGACGACGCCGCCGCTGCTGCGCAGGACTTCAAGGATCTCAAGGACGTGGCGGACCTCGCGGTGGTCGCCGCGGTCGTGCTGCAGCGGGATGCCGACGGCAAGGTGCAGGTCACCGAGCACGGCGGCGGGTTGGTGGCCTCCGGCACCACGGTGGGAGCGGTGGCCGGCCTCGTCGTCGGTCTGTTCGCGCCTCCGTTGCTGCTCGCCACCGCTGTCGGCGCGGGCATCGGCGCCGGGGTGGGTGCCATCCGCAAGCGGCACGAGGAGAAGGCCATCGGCGTCAACGCGGACGAGTGGCTGCCGACGGGTGGATCGGCGATCGTCGCGGTGATCGACGATCTGTACCTGGATCGCGTCGACAAGGCGATCAACAAGGCGAGCAAGAAGGTGACCAAGGCGATCGACAAGGGCGACTACGACGCGGTCGTCAAGGCCGTCAACGAGGGCAACGACAAGATCATCGAGGCGGCGTCGGCGAGCTGAGGACCGTACCGGTGCAGGACACAGCAAGGGCCGCCGACGGTGACCCGTCGGCGGCCCTTGACGTCTGACCCGCGGTCGCGCAGCGCGCGGCCGGTGGGCCGGTCGATCAGCTGCTGGGCGGGGTGAGCACCTGGTCGATCAGGTAGACGGTGGCGTTCTCGGTCTTGACGCCGCCGCAGATCACGGTGGCCCCGTTGACCTCGAGGTTGTCACCGGATCCGGTCACGGTCAGCGTGCCGCCGTTCGCCGTGGGGTGCGTGCCGACGACTTCGCTCGGTGACAGCTGGCCCGGCACCACGTGGTAGGTCAGGATGCTGGTCAGCAGGGTGTCGTCGGTGGTCAGCTTCTTCATGGTGGCGGCGTCGATCTTCTTGAACGCGTCGTCGACCGGGGCGAACACGGTGAATTCGCCGTTGTTCAGGGTCGTGACGAGATCGACCTTCGGGTTCACCTTGCCGGAGACCGCAGCGGTCAGCGTGGTGAGCAGGGGGTTGTTCGAGGCGGCGGTCGCCACCGGATCGGCGGCCATGCCCTCGACGGAGCCTGCGCCGGTCGGAACGGCCTTCGCGTAATCGGCACAGCCGGCACCGACCAGGGCCGGCGCTGCACCATCACCCGACGGCATGGCATCCGACGACATGGCATCCGACTGCATCTCGCTCGAGCTCATCGGCTCGGACGTCATGCCTTCGGACGTCATGGCTTCGGACGTCATGGCTTCGGACGTCATCGCCTCGCTGGTGGCGGCTGCCGATGCCGCCGAGGAGGTGCTGCTGGACGCGGTCGTCGAGTTGGAGCCGCAGGCGGCCAGGGTGACGGCCAGAGCCGCCCCGGCGACCAGGGTGAGAGCGCGCTTCATCTTCATGCCTTGCTCCTTGAACTGTCGGCGCCGGGAATCGGCGGCCATCGGACGAGCGACGAACTCGGTCTTCGAGCCCGGCTTGTTACTCAAGAGGGATTCGCTGCCCGTGCCGAAGCGGATTGGTCCCGGGCGGAACAATGTGGATGCTTCTTCTGGTCGCCATCAGGCACACCGCTTGCCTGACAACGTCACTCGCACGTGCGCCGTTCGAAGGTGTCAGGCGGTGACCGTCACCGAACGCGAATCCCACCCGGTTGCGCCGTCCGGCATGACGCCCTGCACCTGATCGGTCTGCACCCCGGACGGGTCGACACCACGGCACCGAATCGTGTGACTGCCGGTTTCCTGCGCGTCCCACCGGTACAGCCACTGCCGCCAGGTGTCGGTGCTGACCTCGCCGGAGAGCGTTGCGTCCTGCCACTCGCCGTCGTCGATCTGCACCTGCACGCCGGTGATGCCGCGGTGTTGCGCCCAGGCGACGCCGGCGACCGCCACCGTGCCCTTCGGGATCTGCTCGAAGCTCTTCGGCACATCGATCCGGGAGGCGGTCTTGATCGGTGCCTGCGCCGACCAGCCACGGTCGGTCCAGTACGCGCTGTGCTCGGCGAAGGTGGTCACGTTGAGGTCCACGACCCACTTCGTCGCCGACACGTAGCCGTACAGACCGGGCACGACCATGCGGACCGGGAAGCCGTGCTCGACAGGGAGGGGCTCGCCGTTCATCGCAAAGGCCAACAGTGCGTCGCGATCGTCGGTGAGGGCGTCGACGGGGGTCGTCACGGTGAAGCCGTCGACGCTGGTGGACAGCACACAATCGGCCCCCGACTGCGGCCCTGCCATCGCGAGCACGTCGGCGATCCGCACCCCCTGCCACCGGGCGTTGCCGGCGAGGTCACCGCCCACCTCGTTGGAGACGCAGGTCAGGGTGATCATCCGCTCGATAGACGGCATCGCCACGAGATCCGCGTAGGAAAGCGTGATCTCGCGGTCCACCGCGCCGTGGATCTTGAGCTGCCAGTCCTCGGTGGTGACCCGCGGAACCACGAAAGCGGTGTCCACCCGGTAGAACTCGGCGTTGTCGGTGACGAACGGGGTGATGCCCGGGGTGTCGATCCGGATGGCAGCGAGGTCCACGTTCTGCACGTCCCGCGGCGCCGGGAGGGCCACCCGGTCGCGGCTGGCGGCGACATCGGCGGCGCTCGGGATCCACCGGGCCAACGCGCCGGCCGCCACCGCGGCGAGCGCGCCGATGCCGGCGATCCGGAAGAACTGGCGGCGGTTGGCCGCGCCGGCACCGACCAGGCCCATCGGGTGGGCGGCGCCACTGCGGCCCGCCTTCGGCTCGTCGCTGCCGCCGACTGCGGAACCTGCTGCGCCCGTGACGGTCTCGGCGGTGGCGGGCCCGGTGGTGGCGGTCTCGGTGGTGGCGGTCCCGGTGGTGGAGGACACCGCGGTGGCGGGCGCGGTGGCGGACGGCCGTCCTGCGGTCGCTGCTGCGTCCTGCCCCGACGCGTCCGGCTGCGGGACGTCCACCTGCAACCTGAATACGCTCACCAGGAAGAAGATCCCGACGGCTCCGCCCAGCAGGATCGGTAGCACGTCCATCGGCGAGGCCCCGGCCCGGCTGAGCACCGCCGCGGCGGTGACCAGGATCAGGACACCTGTGATGGCGACCGCCAGCCGTGGACTGCGCCGGCCGATGATGCCGATGACGATCGCCACCACCAGCAGCGTGATGCCCATGCCGGCACGCAGGGCGTTCTTGTCGTTCTCGCCGAAGGTCCGGATGGCGAACTCCTTGAGCCACTCCGGGGTGAACTGGATGAACGTCTGACCGAGGGACGACACCGGTGACGACGGCGCATTCAGGAACCCGATCCACTGCCCCAGGGCGGCCAGCAGTTCGGCGATTCCGATGGCCAGGCCCATCGCGATGACGCCGACCAGCGCCGCGGTGGGGATTCCGGGCCGCCATCCGCCTTCCGGGGTCGGCCGTCCGCCGACGCGGTTCGGCTGCACGGCAGGGGACGGCGCGGTTTCGGTCATGCCGGTCATTCGGTCGTCGGCGGCCGCCGGATGGGCCGATCGCGGCGTTGCGGTGATGGGGTCCTGCTGCCTGGCGTCGGTCACGTCGTTCATCGTGCGCCCGCCGGGACGGACGGCGCGCCGATGTCACTGTTTCGTAAGGAACCCCGAAGCGGGCGACACCGACTTGTAAGGTCCGCAAACGGATAACGCTGCAATGCCGGAGCCATCCGGGCGGCCGTCCGGGCCGAATCACCGGCACATGCACCCGCCCCGCCACCGTTGTGACCGGGGCGGGGATCGAAAGGATGAGCCGATGCCTCCCCCGCAACCGTCCTGGTCGGACGGGTCACCGCCCGGCGCGGCCCGGCGCACGTTGTCCGCGGTACCCGATCGACCGGCCGAGGCCGCCGGCCCGGAGAAGCTGCTGCAGCTGACCGCGGTTGGGCGGCAGGACGCGTTCGAGCGCCTCTACGACACCTTCGGCGCCCGGGTCTTCGGACTGGCGAGGCGGATCGTGCGCGATCCCAGCCAGGCGGAGGAGGTCTCGCAGGAGGTGTTCCTGGAGATCTGGCGCCGGGCGAGCCGTTTCGATGCGTCCAAGGGATCGGCGACGTCCTGGATCCTGACACTGACCCACGCCCGGTCGGTGGACCGGGTGCGGTCCGCGCAGGCCGCCGCCGAGCGTGATGCGAAGGTCGCGCACTCCTCGACCGAGCGGGACGTCGATACCGTGGTGGAGGCGGTGGAGTCGTCCTTCGAGCGCACCGCGGTACGGCGGTGCCTGTCGGCCCTGACCGAACTGCAGCGGGAGTCGGTGACCCTGGCCTATTACAGCGGGTACACCTACCGCGAGGTTGCCGAGCTCCTGACGGTTCCGTTGCCCACCATCAAGACCCGGTTGCGGGACGGCCTCATCCGCCTGCGGGATTGCCTGGGGGTGGCGTCATGACGGCCGATCCGCATCTGGACACGGCGGCGTACGCGCTGCACGCGGTGCCCGCCGACGAAGCCGAGATGGTGGAGAGCCACCTGGCGACGTGCGAATCCTGCGCCACGGAACTGGTCGGGTTCCTGGAGACGGCCGCCCTGCTGGGCTCGGCGGCGGCGGAGCGCCCGCCGGCATCGCTGCGGCCGGCGATCCTCGCCAGGGTGGCGGTCACGCCCCAGTTGCCCCCGCTGACCCCCCCGGTGGTCGCACCGCCCGCGGCCGGCGATCCGGACCGGCAGTCGAGCGGCTCGCGGCCCGGTGCGCACCGGTCGGATGCCACCACCCGGCGGTGGTACCGCCGGCCGGCCGCGCTGCTCGCCGCGGCCGTGGCAGCGGTGGTCGTCGGGGGTGGGGCGATCGTCGCGATCAACCAGGTCGGCCAGGACGACACCGTCGCGAAGACCCCGGAGCAGTGCATCGCACAGGCGGCGGACCAACGGCAGATCACGCCCGCGCAGGGTGGCGGAACGGTGCGTTACGCCCCGTCCTGCGGTGCGGCGCTGCTCGACGTCACCGGCCTGCCCGCCCTGCCCGCGGATCGCACCTACCAGCTGTGGGCGCTGGCCGGGACGCAACCGCGGTCGCTGGGAGTGCTGCCGGACGCCACCGCGGGGAAGCCGCAGATCGTTGCCGCGCAGACGCAGTCCGGCGAGACGGCGGTCGCCATCACCGCGGAACCCGCGGGCGGATCCGCGCAGCCAACACTGCCGATCCTGTGGCAGGCGGCGCTGACCTCCTAGGAGCCCGGATCGCGGATGATCGGGTGGCCGGAACCGGCCGGATGTTCCGCAGCGGCCCGGGTCGTCCGCCGTGCACCAGCATCGTCTCGACGACGGGAGGCGCCCTCCCGCCGTGCGAGCCGCCGGTTCCTGGCTGAAGATCAAGGCCGATCTCCCGCCTCCTGAAGGGTCCTCGCTCATGACGCGCCGGTGTCGCAGCACGCTCGCGCCGACCGCGCCGGCAGTGCAGTGGGCGCCGCGGCCCGTGCCATGACGAACACCGCACTGGTGGTTGGTTGCGACGACTACCCGCACCTTCCCGGCGCCGCTGCCACCGGTGCGGTCGCCGATGCCCTGGCGGTTCGCACGTGGTTGCTCGATCACGGCGGCGTGGCTCGACGGAACCTGCGGCTGCTGCTCAGCCCCGCGGCCGGCGATGCAGTCGACCACGGTGCCGCCGTGGACGGCCCGGCGGAGCTGAGCAGTCTCTGCGCGGAGACCAGGCGTCTGCTGACCACCGGCACGGGGGATCGGCTGTACGTCTACCTCACCGGCCACGGCTGCCTCAGCGATGACGCACGGCCGTTCGTGGGGCGGCGGCTCGTGCTGCTCAGCGACTTCCACCCCAGCGTCGGCGGCACCGGCAGCCTCGCCGTCGACGAGTTGACCGCGCACCTGACGCATGCCGACTTCCGCGAGGTCATCCTGGTGGTGGACTGCGGCCCCGGGGTGCCGGTCGACGGACGCGTGCGGCCCGGCGACCTGGGGGGCGGATGGCTGGGACGGCGCACAGTCGGTGCGGCCATCCAGTTCCGGATGCAAGCGCCTGCCGAGGGCGACCACGCCGCGGGCAGTACGGTTCCGGCGCAGCCACGCGGCGCGTTGACCGCCGCGTTTCTGACCGCCGTCCGGGGTGCGTCCGCAGCAACGGCCGGCTCCGGCGACGGGATCGGCGGGCAGTTGCAATGGGCTGCGGTGGAACGTCAGGTCAGGTCCGCGATGCCCGCCGCGGTCACCGTCGACGGGCCCGATCCGGGCATGACACTCGCTTCGACCCCGCCGCCGCGATCACCCTTGCCCCTTCCGGCCGCCCGAGCCGGACGAACTCCGACCCCGCCCCCGACGCCCGCGCCGACGCCCGCGCCGATGCCGCCGACCCGGACGCCGCCGAACCCGAGGACGACGACCCCGCCGACGCCGACCCCGCCGAAGCCGACGCCCGCGCCGGCACCCCTACCGGCGGCGGTCGCCGCGACCGCTGGCCGTGCGCTTCCGGAACAGGCGGCTGCCGGCACGTCCCCGGCCGCCATGCTCGAGCGGACCGGCATCGCAAAGCCCGAGGGAGAGGTGGACCTGCGCAGCGACGACCCGAACGCCATGCTGATGGTCGAAGACGCCTTCGGTATTCGACGGGCCGTCGGTGTGGGCGCGATCGCCGGGCACCTCCCGGCGGGCAGCTACACCGCGGTGCTCGCGGACCCGTGCGGCACCGACCCGCGGCTGCCGATTTCGGTTACCCCCCGGTCGACTGCGCGAGTGGTCCTTTCTCCGCCGGCCCGGACGGACGGCTTCCGGGTCACCGACCACCCGGCGCTGCGGTGGTCGTCACCGGCCGCGCAGCTGGCGATGACGACCACCGGACTTTGGGCGTACGGGCACCAGTCGTTCCTGCTCGTCGGTGTTTCCCCGGCCGTGCCCGGTGGCCCGGTCCTCCTCGACGACCCCGATCGTTTCCCGGCCAACGGCACACTGACGACCACCGGTGACGGGTGGTGGGTTGCCCTGCCGGTGAACGGGCTCTGGCACCGGCTGGCGCTGGGCGGTCGCGTCCTCACTGTCCCGGCCGCTCCCGATTCGGTCACCGCGGTGGCGATCTCGACGGCGGCCATCGATGTCGCGCTGTTCGACACCACGCACCCCGAACCGAGCGAGATCGCCGCTCAGGACCGGGTGCAGGAGTACCTCGCCATCGGCAGGCTCGGTGCGGCCGACCTGACGTCCCGGTCCGCCGTGCACGCCGGCCGGCGGTGGCCGTGGGGTGCCAGCGCTGCGGTGCGCCGGTTGATCGATCGGACCCGGGCCGCCCGCGCCGGCGAACGGCAGACGCACGACCGCACCGTCGACCTCGGGGCGGCGGCCCCACCGCACGAATTCCGCGCCGACGTGCCTCCGGTGCTGCGTTCATCCCTCGTCGGCCGGGGACCGTGGGCCGTGTGGTTGGACTGGCCGGTCAGCCGGCGCCCGGCGGAGCGGCAGCGGCTTCCCGCGCCGGTTCCCGCGGCGGGGGACCGGACTCGACAGTGATCATCGCGGCCAACATCAGGCAGCCGCCGACCGCGGTCCGCCAGGTCAGCGGCTCGTGCAGGAACAGGATCGAGAACAGGGCGGCCCAGGCCGGTTCGGTCGCCATGGTGATCGCCGCGCGCGACGGGGCGAGGTGCGCCTGCGCCCACGACTGGACGATCATCGCCACCGCCCCGGAGACGACGGCCATGTACGCGATGGCCGCCCAATCGAAACCGGTGCTGGGCAGCACCACACCGCCGTCGGCGACGACGGCGGCGATGACGCTGACCGCCGCGACCACCACGAGCTGCACGGTGGCCAGGGCGAACGCCTCCCGGGCCTGCGACCAGGCGCTCAGCCCGACGATGTGCACGGCGTAGACGAGCGCGGAGGTCAAGGTGATCGCCTCGCCGAAGCCGATCGACAGCCCGTTCAGGCCCAGCAGGCCGAGCCCCACGGTGGCGAGGACGGCGCCCGACCACACCCGCGGCCCGATCCGCGTCCGGAGCAGCACCGCGGCGCACAACGGGGTCAGCACCACGTACATCCCGGTGATGAATCCCGAGACGCTGGCCGGGGTGTACTGCAGTCCTATGGTCTGCAGTAGTTGGGCGACGCCGTAGGCCAGGCCCAGCCACAGGCCGCGGATCAGTGCGCTGCGGGACAACCTGCGCAGCGCGGGGAAGAACACGATCGTCATCAGCAGGGCCGCGAGGGTGAACCGCACGGCGAGGAAGTTGACCGCCGTCATCCGGTCCAGCAGGGCCTTGGTGAGCGGGAAGCTGGACCCCCACGCCGCCGCCACGGCGAGCAACCCGAACAACGCCCACCCGGTGGTGCGCGGCGACATCGGGTTGGTGGTGGGCACGGGTCAGCATGGTGCCCGACGACGCGCCGCCACCGCCAACGGCTACCTGCGAGACCGCGCGCACCTGGGGTGACGTGTCGGGCATCCCGATCGGGGACCCCGGTGCTCGCGGCCGGTCCGTGCAACCATCCAGCCGACAGCGTCCGTCTACCCGATACGGCTGGAGGCCCGGTGAATCCGGAGGAGGAGGCGGAATTTGCCGCGTATGTCACCGCGGGGCGCGAGCGGGTGCGGCGCACGGCGTACCTGCTGTGCGGTGACTGGCACCGGGCGGACGACCTGACGCAGATCGCGTTCGTGAAGCTGTACGGGGCATGGTCGACGGTCCGGGACCGGGCAGCGCTGGATGCCTACGTCCGGACGTGCCTGGTCCGCGCCGCGGTGGACGAGTCACGTCGCCCGTGGCGCCGGGAACAGTCGGTGGACGAGCTGCCCGAGCACCGTGGCGGGGTGGCCGAGCCGGCGGACCTGGCCTCGGGCGTCGTCGACCGGGAGGTGATGCGGCAGGCGCTGGACGCGGTGCCGCCGGGGCAACGGGCGGTGCTGGTCCTGCGCTACTACGAGGGAATGGACGTCTCGGCGACGGCCGCGGCGCTGGAGCGTTCGGAGGGCAACGTGAAGTCGCAGACCGCCCGTGGTCTGGCGGCGTTGAAGGCCGCGCTCGGCCGGATCGGCTCGGTGTCGCCCGCGGCGATGGACGAGGGCGGCGAGTGACGATGCCGATCGACACCCCCGACGACACCCCCGACGGCACCCCCGACGGCACGGCAAGGGGCCCGGCGGACCCGGCGGCGCCCGACCCGCGCGGCGCGTCATCCGCAGAGTCGACCGACCCGCAGGTGCTGAGCCGGTGGCTCAACACGTTGGCCGACGACCCGGATGCGCCGCCGACGACGGTGACCGCCGACGCCGTGCTGGCCGCCGCCCGGGCGGAACCCACGACGAAGCCCCCGTTGACAGCCGTGCCCGGAACCGGTCGCGACCCCGGCGACCCCACTGCCGGTCGTCCGCGTACCGGCCGTCCCGCGACCCGCAGCGCCCGGAGCCGCCGCCGCACCGGCCTCGTGGCCCTGGTCGCGGCCGCCGCCGTGGCCGGCGTCGCGGCGATCGTCCTCCCGCTGACCCTGGGCGGGGTCGGGTCCACCACCACGGCGTCCGACACCGCCCGCGGGCCTGTCCTCGCCGAATCCGGCAGTCCGGCCGCTTCCGGCGGCGCCGATGAGTCCGCCGCCGCGGCCGCCGGCGCCGCGCAGGAACCGGCCGCCGGCGCCGCGCAGGCACCGGCCGCCGGCCCGGAATCGGCGGCGCCGCCCGCTGGTCCGCCGGCCGCGTTGTCCGCTCCCGCGGCGACCGGGGCGCGTCCGTCGGACGGCGCGCAGGCCGATGCCGCCCCGCCGGGTGCCGGATCCACCGAGGTACCGCCGTCGTGCTGGCCCGCACTGAGCTCCGCGGCCGCAGCGGCTCTGAGCGATGCCCTGCCCGCCGGCGCCTTCGCGGCACCGGTTCCGCTGGACGGTGGATGCGCGGACGACCCGGTGGCCGGTGCAGTGCTGCCCGGTTCGGTGCCGGGCACCGAACTCGTGGTCCGCGTCGTGAAGGCCGAGCCGGGTGCCTGCGCCCGGAGCGCCGGTGAGGCGGGGTCGCGGTGCGTCGCGTCCGGCGGCGACCGGTACACCGCCACCGATCCCTCCGGCGGGGTGACCGTGTATGTCTACGGCGGCGGCCGCGAGGTTGCCGTCGGCCCACTGACATCGGTTGACGGGGTGCCGTCGGTGCCGACGGGGTTGACCGCCGACCAGCTGGAGGCGGCGGCCCGGGCGGTTCTCGCCGCACAGGGTTGATGTGGCGCCCGACCCCTCGCCCGCCCGAACAGTGACACGGTGACCGCCGGGGTGTGCTGCCTGGGTTGGCCTGCGTCGTCGCGCGTGATGAGTACGTCGGGGCCGATGCGGGGGTCGCAGATGACGGTGTCGTCCTCGGGTTCCGGACCCGTTGTCCGGCAAGATCCCGCCCTGTCGAACTGGTCGAACAATTACACCTACCGGGCGCCCCGCCTGCATCGACCTGAGTCGGTGGCGCAGCTGCAGGCCGTCGTCGCCGGCAGCGAACGGGCGAAGGCGCTGGGCAGCCGACACTGCTTCAACGACATCGCCGACACCGCGGGTGATCTCATCGACACCACGGCGCTGCCGGCCGCCATTCGCATCGACCCGGCGGCGCGCACGGTGACCGTCAGCGGGGGGATCAGCTACGGCCGGTTGGCCACCGCACTGCACGCCGGCGGCTTCGCCCTGCCCAACATGGCCTCGCTGCCGCACATCAGTGTCGCCGGCGCCGTGGCCACCGGAACGCACGGCTCGGGTGCCGGCAACCAGGGCCTGGCCGGCGCGGTGCGGTCACTGCAGTTGGTGCTGGGCAGCGGCGAGCTGATCACGCTGTCCCGCGGTGACCAGGGCTTCGAGGGGGCCGCGGTGTCGCTGGGCGCATTGGGCATCGTCAGCGCCGTGACCCTTGACGTGGAACCGACCTTCGACGTCCGGCAGGACGTGTTCGACGACCTGCCGTGGTCGGCGGCCGAGGAGCAGCTGACCGATGTCCTCGGCGCGGCCTACAGCGTCAGCCTGTTCACCGACCTGCAGGGGGACACGGTCGCGCAGGTCTGGTGCAAGTCCCGGATCGATACCCCGGCGCGGGAGTCGCTCGTCTTCGATCTGGCCGGCGGGGTCCGGAACTCCTTCTTCGGCGCCGTCCCGGCAGCGGTGGCGCGGCATCCCATTCCGGGCATGGCCGGGGACGTCTGCACCGGCCAGTTCGGGGTGGCCGGGCCGTGGAACGAGCGGCTGCCGCACTTCCGGCCGGCCTTCACGCCCAGCAACGGCGACGAGGTCCAGGCCGAGTACCTGGTGGCGAAAGGTCATGCGTCGCAGGTGTTGTCTGTCCTGCGGGGGATGGCCGGCCGGATCGCCCCGCTGCTGCAGGTCTGCGAGATCCGTACGGTGGCCGCCGATGACCTGTGGCTGAGCCCGGCAGCCGGGCGGGATACCGTCGCCTTCCACTTCACCCTGGTGCGCGACGAGCCGGCGGTGCTGGCCCTGCTCGCGGACGTGGAGGCGGCGATCGCCGAATGCGCACCGCGGCCGCACTGGGGCAAGCTGTTCACCGCCGACGCCGCGGTGCTGGCCGGGGCCTACCCGCGGCTTCCGGACTTCCGGTCGTTGGCGGCGCGGCTGGATCCTGACGGCGTCTTCCGCAACGACTATCTGGATCGATTGGTCTTCGCCGGCTGAGCGCTGGTGCTGCGCTCCGGTGGTGTGCCCAGCCACGCACCGATCGGACCGCGCATGCGGGAACGCCCCGCTCAGATCAGCACGACGACCGTGAGCGCGACGATCAGCACGCTGGAAGCCAGGCCGGTGACCAGCTGTCCGGTACGACCGGTCAGCGCTCGGCCCAAGGCGACGCCGCCGGCGACCAGCAGCAGCTGCCAGCTCGCCGACGCCAGGAAGGCGCCCACGACGAACAGGGCGGACGGAACCCAGCCGGTGCCGGACCCGGCGCCGAGGCCGCCGGCCTGCCCGCCCAGCACCAGCGCGCTGAAGTACAGCACCGTCACCGGGTTCAGCAGGGTGATACCGAGCATGGTGCCGAATGCTCTCGCCGGCGTCCGGGGACCGCCCCCGGTGATGGCCAGGTCACCCGACCGGTGGTCCCGGACAGCGGTCCAGGCGATCCTCGCCGCCAGCCCCACCAGCACGACGGCGGAGACCCACCGCAGCGGTGCGGCGACCCGGCTGACCAGGCCGGTCAGCGCGGTTCCGCCGATCACCGCCACCAGCGCGTACAGGCCGTCGGCAGCGGCGACGCCCAGCGCACCCGACGCCCCGACCCGCGCCGAGGTGCGGGCCGTCAGGGCGACCAGGTAGGTGGCGACGGCGCCCACCGGGATTGCGATGCCGTAGCCGGCGATCAGGCCGGCCAACAGGGCCGACGTCACGGACGTCGGCGCACGCCGCCCGGCCGCCGGCCCGCCTGCTGACGCCGCGTCGGATGGTCGACGCGGCGCGGGCGGGTGGTCGGAGCCGTCATGCGGCGATCGTGACGCGTCGACGGTCGGCGCGGCAACCGGAAATCCGCTGCCGAACCGCCCGGCGCGCCGAACCGCCCGGCGCGCGTCTACCACTACGACCGGCGGCACCCTCGGGTGCGGGTCGGGTGGACACCAAGCGGTCCGGCACCGCACCGGACTGCTGGGACAATCGCCAGGTGAGCCCACGCGCCGTCGAGAACGTCCTTGCCCAGCGATACGCATCGCCGGAGATGATCGCGATCTGGTCCCCGGAGGACAAGATCATCGCCGAACGCCGGTTGTGGCTCGCCGTGCTGCGGGCGCAGCGCGAGCTCGGTGTGCAGGTCCCGGACGGCGCGCTCGCCGACTACGAGGCTGTCGTGGAGCAGGTCGACCTGGCGTCGATCGCGGCCAGGGAACGGATCACCCGGCACGACGTCAAGGCCAGGATTGAGGAATTCAACGCGCTCGCCGGCCATGAGCAGGTGCACAAGGGCATGACGAGCCGGGACCTCACCGAGAACATCGAGCAGTGGCAGGTGCTCAGTTCGCTGCGGCTGATCCGGGACCGCTGTGTCGCGGTGCTCGACGGTCTCGGTAGGCGGGCGGCCGATTTCGCCGCGCTGGTGATGGCGGGTCGCTCACACAACGTCCCGGCGCAGGCCACCACCCTGGGCAAGCGGTTCGCATCCGCCGCCGAGGAGGTCCTGCAGGCCTATTCTCGGCTGTCGGACCTGCTGGACCGGTATCCGCTGCGCGGTATCAAGGGACCGGTCGGTACCGCGCAGGACATGCTGGATCTGGTGGGTTCGGCGCCGGCGGTGGCCGCCCTGGAGACCGCGGTGGTGGCCGAGATGTCGCCCAGTGGAAAGGTTCTCACCAGTGTCGGCCAGGTGTATCCGCGGTCGCTGGACTACGAGGTGTTGTCCGCGCTGGTCCAGCTCGCCGCTGGTCCGGCGTCATTGGCCACCACCATCAGGCTGATGGCCGGCGCGGAATTGGCCACCGAGGGATTCCGGCCGGGACAGGTCGGGTCGTCGGCGATGCCGCACAAGATGAACGCCCGGTCGTGCGAACGGGTCTGCGGGCTCGCGGTGGTGCTCCGCGGCTACGCCTCGATGGCCGGCGAGCTGGCGGGGAACCAGTGGAACGAGGGCGACGTCTCCTGTTCGGTGGTGCGCCGGGTGGCGCTGCCCGACGCGTTCTACGCGATCGACGGCCTGTTCGAGACGTTCCTGACGGTGCTCGACGACTTCGGCGCCTACCCGGCGGTGATCGACCGCGAACTGGAGCGGTACCTGCCGTTCCTGGCGACAACCAAGGTGCTGATCGCCGCTGTTCGAGCCGGTGTCGGCCGGGAAACCGCGCACGAGGTCATCAAGCAGCACGCCGTCGCGGTGGCGCTCGCGATGCGGGAGAAGGGGCAGGTCGACAACGATCTGGTCCACCGGTTGGCGGCCGACGAGCGGCTGCCGCTCTCCCGGGACGATCTTGACGCCCTGCTCGCGGACAGGCTGTCCTTCACCGGCCTGGCCGAGCAGCAGGTGGCCCAGGTGTTGGCGACGATCGCGGCCGTGGTCGCCGATCATCCGGCGGCGGCGGACTACCGGCCGGGTGCCATTCTGTAGCCGGCTGCGGCCCGTTCCGGTGGGTACCGCGGCGCCGGGCGATCGAGAAGGACGCAAGGCTGCGCCGCCGGCTTTTCGTACGCATTGTTTGTTTCAAGCGTTGACATATCCGGGTACTGCGGCCGCAGCGAAAAGCCGTGGAACACCGCAGGTATGGGCCGAATGGACGCATATTCGGCTGGTTCGTTCCCTGATTCGGACACCGGCGCTACTGTCGTGGAACACTGAAGTTGGTCCGGTTGGGGCGGGTTTGAGTGGCCCCTTCTTTGGTTACCGCGTGTGACTGCTCGCCAGTTGCGTCACCACTCTTCGGAATGGTGTGGACGAGTTGGGACCGCACGAACGGGTTGTTTTCGCCAGGCGGCGACGTTCACGCGAGATGCTGCTGGGCAACGTCTCCACTGCTGCCGCCGAAATTGCACTCCGGGCACCGACGCCGGAGTTCTGGGGAGGACTTGGATGGACCAGGAAAGCAACGTATTCATCGCGGTACAAGAGGATGCCACCTCGTTTTGCATGGATTGGCCGGTGGTTCAGGGCGACGGCGGGCAGCGCGACGGCTCCCGCTCCAAGGGCGAGATCTTCGTGCTGGATCGCGGCGGCGTGCGGGTCAGCGACACGCCGCTCACCGCGTCGAGCGACGCCGCCGCCGACGCGGCGTTGCGCCGGATCGGCTGGGTGCGCTGCGGCGCGTGGCAGCGTGACGGTTTCGGCCGCAAGTCCGCGCGGGTGATGGCGGCCAGGCGTCCGCACTCCGAGGAGAACCGGCAGCAAGGCGCCGGGCGCCTGGATTCGCTCATCGACGACACGGTGCTGTACCTGTCCTGAAGTCGGTGTGGACGCCCGGCAGTGCGCGTGGCCCCCTGACGTTCACGACAACGAAGAACCTCCCTGGCCGATGGCCGGGGAGGTTCTTTCCGTCTGAGCCGAAGGGGTGGACGGGCGGGCCATCCACCCCTTCAGGTTCGGTGCCCCTGAGCGGGGACGGTGCCGCTACTTCAGCAGTTCGCCGGCGCGGCTGACCGACGCGTCGACCAGATCGGTCATCACCTTGGCGTTGCGCCGGGTGAGGTCGCTGATCCAGTCGATCTTCATCGCCTCGGCGAACGAGATGGTGGCGTTCAGCGAGCCTTCCACTGCGACCTGGTAGCTGTGCAACGACCGTGCGGTCCAGTCGGAGAACTGCGAGGAGAAGCTGTCGGTCCACTCCCGGGCGGCCGCCTCGACCTTCTTCAACTCGTCGGCGTAGATGGCCATGAGTTCCTGGCTCTTGGCCTCGGCGCCCTTGAGCTCTTCGGTGAAGGTGCCCAGCAGATGCTGGGTGGTGGCTTCGGCCTTCTTCATCTCGGTGTTGACCGTCTCGGACAGCTCGGACATGCGCGCCTCGGCCGACTTGACGACCGGCGCGAAGGCGTCCGTCGCGCGGTGGATCATGTCGGTGGCGGCGGCGGTCGCGTTGACGACCGAGTCGGTGACCTGGGCGACTGCCGCATCGCCCGCGGCGATGCCGGTGCGTGTTGCCTCGGTGGCGGTGGCCATGGGAACTCCTTCACGACGGGAAGCATCGGGTGCTCGATGCCTGTTAGCAAGATTAGCTGCGGATCAGCTAATTGGCTAACAGTCGACGTGTGACGGTGGGCACCGGGCGTGTGGAGGTCACCTGGGCTCGGTCGCGGCGCCGCCCAGGTCACCGCTGACGCCGCACCCTCGCCGCGCGTCCCGCCCGGTGTTCGTGACCAGTTGTGCCCGGGTCACCGTCAGCGGCGCGCCGCCGCCGCCCGCTGCCGCTTCAGCAGCACAAGACCCGTGGTGGACACGGTGCTGAACAGAGATGTCAGCGCGGCAGGCCGGCTGGCCAGCCGGTTGCCGAGCAGATGATCCACGGAGATCCGGCCGGGCCCGGCGATGGTCAGCGCGGCGGCACCCAGACCGAGGACGGCCGGCACCTCGAAACCACCGGACATCCGCACCGCGCGGCCCTCGCTGCCGCCCGTCGCGGTCAGCGCCATGCTGCTCGCGGCGGCAGCGCCCGCGGCGGGTGTGGCGGCGCCCAGCATCAGCAGCACCCCGCCGGCCGCCTGGCTGACACCGGCGGCGAGTCCCGCCCTGCGTCCGCCGGCCGTCGTGGTCACCGCCGGGTCCGCCGCCGCCGCGCCGGCCGACGCCCGGCCGCGGTACCAGATCTGGATCTTCTGGTACCCGTCGACCGCCAGCACGCCGCCGACCCCCAGTCGGACGGCCAGCCGAACCACATCGCTGATCACGGATGCCACGGAGCGCTCCTTCGTCACTGCCGCACTGCGCCGTCCGGCGCGGTGGGATGCCCCGCACCACGGCGTCACGCTGTCCCGAGTGCGGTGGTGTCGTCCAGTCCGTCCCGTCGGTACCCGCCGGCCGATCCATGAAACCCTCGCCGGTCGGGCGGGGCGGACGCGATCGCCGGATGTCGCCGGGGTCGAGCAGCACTACGCCGACCTGACGATCAGCCATGACACAGTGTCGTTTGATGTCCCCGGCGCGGGGTACTTCACCGCAGCAATCGGGCTCTGTACGCCCACCTGCACCAACCGTGCGGGCGCTCTTCGTCCGCACACGTCCGTCAAGGGAGAACCCACCATGCTCGGTCTCATCATCAGCCTCATCGTGATCGGCCTCATCGCCGGCGCGCTGGCACGGCTGCTCGTACCGGGGAAGCAGGACATGTCGATCCCCGCCACCATCGTGCTGGGCATCGTCGGCTCATTCGTGGGCGGCTTTCTCGGCTACCTGCTGTTCCACAAGGATGCCAACGACGGTTTTCTGCAGCCGGCCGGCATCATCGGGTCGGTCATCGGGTCGGTCATCGTCCTGCTGCTGTGGATCAAGTTCGGCAATCGCTCGCGCGTCCGCTCCTGACCCGTTCCCGGGCTCTCATCTGCGAGCGGCCCGGACGGAAAGCCCCGATCGGAATCCCGGTCGGGGCTTTTCCGTGTCTCGAGTTGCCGGTACGGCAGGCAATTCCGTGCCCCGGCCGCGGCGCAATCCCGATGGCCGCAACGTCGTCGCGCCGACGCCGCCGCAGCGGATCATCGACACAGGTGGCAGCGGTGCGCCCCGCTGTGTCGCGGCAGCGGAAATGTCGATACCGTGACAGCCCGAAGGCATTCGTTCGGACAGCTGCCCACCGCGGTCGATCTCGATTGCGGCCAACCGGAAGGAACATCCATGTCCTCGCCCCAGGAGCAGTTCGCGTCCGCCGTCCGGTCCACGCAGGCGCAGGCGGTGGATGCGGTCGAGACGTGGACCCGGATCACCCAGGAGGCACTGGGCAAGGTCGGTGGCGTTCCCCGCACCGCCGCGAAGCCCGACCAGGTGATCGACCAGGTCTTCGATTTCGCCGAGAAGATGCTCGAGGGGCAGCGGGATTTCGCCAAGCGAATGCTGGGAATGAGTGAACGCGTCGGTGAGGCGGCGCGCGACGAACTGGAATCCGCCGGGCAGACCATCCGCGGTCAGGTGGAGTCGGGAACCGAGGCGGCCCGTCAGCAGGGCGAGGTGATGCGGAGCCAGGCCGGAGCCGTGCGCGATCAGCTCGAGGAGCGGACCGAGGCCGCCCGCAAGCAGGCCGAAGCGATCCTCGAGGCGGCCAGGGAACGCGCCGAGGCTGCGGCGAAGGCCGCCCGGGATCAGGCGGAGGCGGTGTTGCAGGTCGCCCGCCAGCAGGCGGAGGCGATCCTCGAGTCCGCGCGCAAGCAGGCAGCCGCTGTGAGCAAGCCGTTGACCGACCTGGCGTCGGGCGCGCGCGAGGCGACGGTCTCGGCCGTGATGAAAGCGCCTGCAACGCAACCGAAGCCGGTCCCGCTGACGCCGCCGGCCGTCGAGGTGGTTGCGGACGTCTCCGACTCCACCGCCGCGGAGTCCGGCGACCGGACGACCACGCCGGCGGTGGAAACGGATCGCCCGACGGCCGACGCCGCGCCGGCCCCCAAGCCGTCATCCGACGACGAGGACGAGAGCAATGCGGCCGCACCCGCCGACGCCGAGACGACTGACGCGGCCGGCAAGAAGAGCACCGCCAAGGACGGGGCCGCGAAGCCGAAGGCGCGCAAGAGCGCCAAGAAGGCCGATGCCTACGACGGATGGTCCAAGCCGCGGTTGCAGGAGGAATTGGTCAAGCGCGGGCTTCCCAAGTCGGGCAATGTGCCCGAGCTCCGCGAGCGGCTGGCCGCGTCGGACTGATCGGCAGGCCACCGAGCGCGCACCCGATTCGAGCCACCTCGGGCTGCGGGCCGCCGACCGGTGGTACCTCTGACTGCGTCCGCTCGGAGCAGGCGAACCACCACCGTGACCGGCGTGCCGGCTCGATGCCGACTCGATTCCGGCGGACCAGATCAGCCGCTGGCGCCCGTCGTCCCAGGTGCCGCTGTCAATCCTTCCGCGGACGCCGGCGTGGTCGGCGGCTGCTCGGAGGTGGCCGGCGTGGTCGGGGTCGTGGCGGGCGTGGTCGGGGTGGTCGGGGTCGTCTCGGTGGTGGTCGGGGTCGTCGGTGTGGTCTCGGTGCTGGCCGGTGTGGTCGGAGTTGTCTCCGCCGTGGTCGGCAGGGTCGAGATCTCCGTCGTCACCTGCGTTGTCGTAACCACCGAGGGCGGCGCGGTGCTGCTGGGCGTGGTGACGGGCGGTGGCGTGACGGTGTCGTTGCGCTGCAGCAACGCAACGATCCCGACGATCACCCCGGCCGTCACGGCGAGAATCAGCAGCGTCACGAGGAAGGTGCGGCCGGCGGACGGTGTGGCCTGCGCCGGGGTGCGCGGCGGCGGTGGGAGCACCGGAACCGGTTGCGGCAAAGTGGCTGTCGCGGGCGGTGCCGCCACGACGTCGCCGCGGCCGGTCAGTGCGGCCTCGACCTCTGCTGAGGTGGGCCGACGTGCCGGGTCGGACTGGGTCATCGCCCGGAGTAGCGCCGGCCACGAGCCGGGTAGGGTGGCCGGCACCACGGGATCCCGCAGCAGCCGGGCGACGGCGGACTCCACGGCGGTGCCCGGGTACTCACGGTGTCCGGTCAGGCTTTCCAGCAGGACCAGGCCGAGCGCGTAGACATCGGTCGGTGGGCCCACCTGGGCACCACGTGCCTGCTCCGGGCTGAGGTAGGCGGCGGTCCCGATCACGTCGGCGGCCGCCGTCAGCCGTTCCGCCTCCAGCTCGCGGGCGATGCCGAAGTCGCTCAGCTTCACGTCGCCCGCCGTGGAGATCAGGATGTTGGCCGGCTTGATGTCCCGGTGGACCAGCCCGTAGCTGTGCACGGCGGCCAGTGCCCCCGCAACCGCGGCACCCACCCGTGCCACATCCCCCGGTGGCATGCCGGTCGGCGTGATCCGATCGGCGAGCGTGCCGCCCTGCACCAGTTCCATGACCAGGTAGGTGAGATCGTCGTCATCGGAACCGCCCGGGTCCTGGCCGTGGTCGACGCCCAGCTTCGCGTCGTAGACCGTGACGAGGTGCGGATGGTGCAGTTTGGCCAGCACCTGCATCTCGGTGCGTTGCCGGGCGACGGTGGTGGCGTCTCCGATCCCGCGGTGGAACACCTTGACGGCGACCGAACGGCCCAACAGCTCGTCGGTGGCGAAGTAGACCTCCGCGGTCGCGCCCCGGCCGAGCAGCTCACCCAGCCGGTACCGATTGTCCAGCAGGATTCCGGGCACCACGTCGGGAGTGGGATCGACGTCGGCGCCCTGGGGCTGGGTGTCGGACGCCGACCCCTCCCCGCGGTCGGCTTTCCGGCTCGACGCGTCTCCCGGCCCGTCACCGTCGGTGGGGTCGAAGGTGTAGGCGGCCGTCTCGTCGGGCTCGTCGTCGGCTGCCACGCGGATCAGAGTAACGGTCGCCGCCCTGGGAACCGCCGACCCCGCCCGCTGTGATGCACTGATCGACCGTCGAGAGGAGCTCCATGCCCGAGAGTCAGGCCGCCGCGGGAACCGACCGGAACCCGCTGCTGCACGAATCCGACCTGCCCTTTGCGCTGCCACCGTTCGCGGCGATCGACGATCGGCATTATCCGGAGGCGTTCCGGGTCGGGATGGCCGAGCAACGAGCCGAGGTCGACGCGATCATCGCGAGCCCGGAGCCCGCGACCTTCGAGAACACCATCGTCGCGCTGGAGCGGTCCGGACGTGTGCTGCAGCGAGTCTCTGCGGTGTTCTTCAACCTCTCGTCGACCAACTCCACGGAGTCGCTGCGGGCCATCGAAAAGGAGTTCGCACCGCAGCTGACCGCGCACGCCGATGCGATCCGGCTCGATCCGCGGCTGTTCGAACGGGTGGCCGCGGTCGCCGACGCCGAGCGGTCCGACCCGACCCTCGGTCCGGAGGAGGCCATGCTGGTGGAGCGCTACCGGCTCGACTTCGTGCTCGCCGGGGCGGCGCTGGACGAAGCGGGCCGCACCGGGCTGGCCGCGCTCAACCAGCGGCTGTCGACGTTGTCGACCACGTTCCAGCAGAACCTGCTGCAGGCGACCGAGGCCGCGGTGCTCTACCTCGATGACGAGAGCGAGCTGGCCGGGCTCAGCGCCGACGCCGTCGCGACGGCGGCCGCGGCGGCGCGCGCTCGTGGCCGGGACGGGTCGTACGCCATCACGCTCGTCCTGCCGACCGGGCAGCCGCTGCTGGCGGTGCTGCGCAACCGGGACGTCCGCCGCCGGCTGTTCGAGGCTTCCGTCACCAGGGCCTCAACCGGCGAATACGACAACCGGCCGGTCGCCGTGGAACTGGCCACCCTGCGTGCGGAGCGGGCGCAACTGTTGGGCTTCCCCACCCACGCCGATGCCAAGGTCGCCGACCAGACCGTGAAATCGACCGCGGTGCTGGACGATTTCCTGGACAAGCTGGTCGGCCCGGCCATGGCGAACGTCGACGCGGAGGCGGCGCAGCTGGCCGACGTCGCCGCGCGGGACGGCGTCGAGCTGCAGCCGTGGGATTGGGCGTTCTACTCCGATCAGGTGCGCGTGCAGCGTTACGCCCTCGACACCGCCGCGCTCCGGCCCTATTTCGAGCTGGAACGGGTGCTGGCGGACGGCGTCTTCGCGGCCGCGAAGCGGCTCTACGGCATCGAGATGGTGCCGCGGGACGATCTGCCCGGGTACCACCCGGACGTGCGGGTGTGGGAGGTGCGCAACGCCGACGGATCCTCGATCGGCCTGTTCCTCGGCGACTATTTCGCCCGGGAGGGCAAGCGCGGCGGTGCCTGGATGACGAACTTCGTCGACCAGTCGTTCCTCTTCGGCCGGCTGCCCGTGGTGGTGAACGTGCTCAACATCCCGCGACCGCCGGCGGGGGAACCCGCACTGCTGACGTTGGACGAGGTCCGGACCCTGTTCCACGAATTCGGTCACGCGCTGCACGGGTTGTTCTCCCAGGTCCGCTATCCCCGGCTGTCGGGCACCGATGTGCCGCGCGACTTCGTCGAGTTCCCCAGCCAGGTCAACGAGATGTGGATCCTGTGGCCCGATGTGCTCGAGCACTACGCCCGCCACGTCGACTCCGGGGAACCACTGGACGAATCCGTGGTCGCGGCGATCCGGGCCGCCGAGCAGTGGGGAGAGGGTTTCCGCACCACCGAGTACCTGGCCGCGACGGTTCTCGACCAGGCGTGGCACCGGATCGCGCCGGACGAGACGGTGACCGACGTCGAGCGGTTCGAGCGCGATGCATTGCAGCGTTACGGGATTGCTCATCCTCTCGTGCCGCCCCGCTACCGCACCAGCTACTTCCAGCACATCTTCGCCGGCGGGTACTCGGCGGGTTACTACTCCTACATCTGGTCCGAGGTGCTGGACGCCGAGACCGTCGAGTGGTTCAAGGACAACGGCGGACTGCGGCGGGAGAACGGAGATACGTTCCGCCGCAAGCTGTTGTCGGTCGGCGGGTCGGTCGATGCGATGGCAGCGTTCCGATCGGTCCGGGGCAGGGAAGCCAGTATCGAGCCGTTGCTGCGGCGCCGCGGGTTGGCCGGTGCGGCGTGAGCACCGCCGGTCCCGCCGGCACCGGCACGCCGGGTGGTTACCGGCATGTCGCGTCCGGGAAGGTGCGTGACCTGTACGAGGTCGACGACGAGCTGCTGTTGATGGTCGCCTCGGACCGGATCAGCGCCTACGACCACGTGTTGCCGACGCCGATCCCCGACAAGGGCCGGATCCTCACCGCGACGAGCGTGTTCTGGTTCGGGCTGCTCGCCGACCTGGTGCCCAACCACGTTGTTGCGGTTGACGATCCTCGTATTCCACGGGAGGTGCTGGGCCGGGCGCTGCTGGTCCGCCGGCTCCACATGCTGCCGGTGGAATGCGTCGTCCGCGGGTACCTCACCGGTTCCGGGTTGGCCGATTACCGGGCGACCGGCGCCGTCTGCGGGATCACCCTGCCCACCGGACTGGGGGAGGCGTCCCGGCTCCCGGAGCCGGTCTTCACCCCAGCGACCAAGGCGGAGATCGGTGCCCATGACGAGAACATCTCGTTCGACGCAGTGGTCGGGACGGTGGGACGCGACCGTGCCGAGCAATTGCGGGCGTTGAGCCTGGCGTTGTACCTGCGGGCGGCCGAGCACGCTGCCGGCCGCGGGCTGCTGCTGGCCGACACGAAGGTGGAGTTCGGACTGCTGGGCAATGCCATGGTGCTCGGCGACGAGGTGCTGACCCCCGACTCCTCGCGGTACTGGCCGGCCGCGGGATACCAGCCCGGACGGGTGCAACCCTCGTTCGACAAGCAGTACGTGCGTGACTGGCTGACGTCCCCGGAATCCGGGTGGGATCGGGCGGCGGAGGCGCCGCCCCCGCCGCTGCCCGCCGACGTGGTCGCCGCCACCAGGGACCGCTATCTGCAGGCCTACGAACAGATTTCCGGCCTGGCCTTCTCGGACTGGCCCGGCTGAGCAGTGCCAGCACGCTGTCGCTGAACTGTGCCGGTGCGGTGGACGAACGCGGTGCGATGACGCCGCAATCCCTGCAGGAGAAGGCGCAAGCCCGGCAGGAGAAGCGGGGAGACAAGAAATCAGTGCCCGGCACCGGCCAGTTGCAGCCCGACCACGCCCGCGATGATCAGCACGATCGACCCGATCGTGACGGCGTTGGCCGGGTCTTCGAAGACGACGATCCCGATCACCGCGGTCAGCACGGCACCGATCCCGACCCACACCGCGTAGGCCGGGCCGACCGGCAGCGTCCGCAGGGCGAACATCAGGCCCGCCATGGAGGCGATGAGCAGCGCGACGAAGGCCACCGACGGCCACAGCTTCGACAGGCCGTCGGATGCCTTGAGCGACAACGCCCAACCGGCCTCCAGCACGCCGGACATGATCAACACCAGCCACGCCACCCTTGCCTCCACTCGTCGACACCTGCGAGGGTCCCGGAGCCTCATCAGAGGTCATGGTGTCGCACTGCCCCGCAACGAGCGGAGCCGCCCGGCAATCGGTCGGTGCGATGGGCTGTGCGCAGCGGTCGGTGACCCGTCGCCGCCCGTCCGGGCGATGCCGCCGGCCGGCGTCATCGCCCGTGGCAGACCTTCCACTTGCGTCCGGACCCGCAGGTGCACGGTTCGTTCCGACCGCGCCGGCCGTCCTCCGTCGCGTACCGGGACATCAGCTCAGCGGGCGCGCGGCCCGACCGCAACAGCCCGGTCATGTCCGTCATCGCCGGACCGATGTGCCGGAAGAAGGCGCGATAGCTTGGGCACAGGTAGTTCAGCCCCGGCTCGCCGTCCGGCGTGCTGGTGAAACGGTCCTTCGGGCAGCCGCCATGGCAGGCGAACCGGACGTCGCAGTCCCGGCAGTACCCGGGGAGGGAGTCGCGCTTGTCCCGGCCGAACGCCTTCTGCTGTGGCAGAACGATCAGGTCGATGAGCCGGTGTTCGCGGATGTTGCCGAGCTTGTATGCCGGTTCGACGAAGTGGTCGCACGAATACAGGTCACCGGTGTGCTCGAGAGCGACTGCGAAGCCACAGGTTTCGGAGTGCACGCACAGGCTTGGTGGCTCGCCGTACCAATTCGCCAAGGCGACGTCGAACATCTGCACGTAGACCCGGCCGATGTCCCGGCGCTTCCATTGCTCGAAGACGTCGATGAGGAACCGGGAGAATCCGTCCCGCGTGATGGACCGGTCGGTGACGAGGTCACCGACCTGCGTGTACAGCGGCCGGTCCGGCACCGACTCGCCCCAGCCGACGCTGGCCACCGGGAGCAACGCCTGCGTGGTGCGCTCGACGATCGGGATGAACTGCAGGTACCGCGCGCCGCACTCCTCGGTCAGGAAACGGTAGATCTCCCGGCCGGCCCCCTGGTTGGCCGCGTGCACGGTGGTCAGCGCGTTCCACTCGACACCGTGCCGACGCAGCGCCGCCAACCCGTCCATCACCTTGTCGAAACTGCCGCGGCCCGCCTTGTTGACCCGGTAGGTGTCGTGGATCTCCCGCGGCCCGTCAATCGAAAGCCCCACCAGGAAGCCGTGTTCGGCGAGGAACGCGGCCCACTCGTCGTCGATCAGCGTGCCGTTGGTCTGCATCGTGTACACCAGCCGCTGACCGGGCAGCCGCATCGATTCTGCCAACTCGACGGAGCGGCGGAAGAAATCCAGCCCCATCATGGTCGGTTCGCCGCCCTGCCACCCGACGACCACCTCGGGTGAACGGGCGTGCGCCTGGATCAGCTGGCGCAGGTAGATCTCGAGCAGGTCGTCCGCCATCCGGAACCGGCTGCCGGGGTACAGCATCTCCTTGGAGAGGAAGAAGCAGTAGGTGCAGTCGAGGTTGCACACGGCACCGGTGGGCTTGGCCAGCAGATGGAACGCCCGTGGTGCGCCGGGCGGGATCAGCATCCCGTCCGGTCGCCCATCCTCGACGCTCGGCGCGCCCCTCAGTCCAGGCTGAGCCACGCGCGGACCGTTGCTTCGTGATCGATGTACCGCTCTCCCGACACGTCGACGACCACCTTGTCGATCGTGCCGCCGGTGAAGGCGAACGGCGCCTGGTAGTCCGGCGCCACCGGCGAGGCATCGTCACGGCCGACGGTGATCCCGTCGCCGACGGCGCAGAAGTAGCCGGGCTGCGTGACGATCTCGCCGGTACCGACCTGCTCGCCGTCCACATACAGCACCAGACCGCCGCGCGCACCCGGCATCTTCGGGTCGGTGTTGCGACCGTGCACGGTGAACTCGGCGGTGAGGACGTGCTCGCCGACCGGGATGTCCCGATCACCGACGATGACCTGGAGATGGGTGCCGACCCAGTTGAAGGCGTAGTGCAGCCGCCGGTCCTTCACGTACAGGACGTGACCGCCGGCGACGCCGCCGTGGGCGTAGATCACGCCCTGCGCGTCGGCGGAGTCCAGCGTGACGCTGCCGGCGATCGTGTACGACCGGCCGCCGATCAACACCCCGGACTGTTCGGGAACGGAGGCACAATCCGGGTAGTAGATGTAGTGGTCACGGTCCGGTGCGCCACGAGGCCGGTCCGCGGTGACCTGTTCGATGGCGGTGCGGTCGTCCAGTGGGAGCCCTTTGTAGATGCCGGCGTTGTAGAACCACAGGTCCTTCAGGGCCTGCAACCGCCCCGGCTCCTTGTCCGCGAGATTCGTGCTCTGCGAACGGTCGTGCTCGATGTCGTAGAGCTCCCACACGTCGTCCTCGAACTTGCCCCACCCGGACAGCGGCGGGTGGACGGTGCACGCCAGCCAACCCTCGTGGTAGATCGAGCGCTGGCCCAGCATCGTGTAGAACTGCGTCGACTTTCCGGGCGCGTTCTGATCGGTCAGGGAGGCGGCGAAACTCTCACCCTCGATCGGACTCTGGGTGAAGCCCTTCAGTACCGCTGGTGGGGTGATCCCGAGCAGCTCGTAGACCGTCGGCACGACGTCAACGGCATGGATGTATTGATGTCGGACCTGCGATTGTGCCGGGATCTTCGCCGGCCAGGACACCAGGCACATGTCGGCCACGCCGCCCTCGTAACCGGCCCACCGCTTCCAGTACGGGAACGGGGTGTCCAGTGCCCATGCCCAGCCGGTGTTGTAGTGGTTGTACGACCGGGGGCTGCCGAGTTCGTCGATGTGCGGCAGGGTCTCCGCCGTCGTGTCGGGGACGCCGTTGAAGAACCGCCACTCGTTGAACGACCCGTTCGGGCCGCCCTCACCACTGGCTCCGTTGTCGGAGACCACCACGATGATCGTGTTGTCGAGCTCGCCGGAGGTCTCCAGGAAGTCGATCAGCCGGCCCAGTTGATCATCGGCGTAGCTGATGTATCCCGCGTAGACCTCGGCCATCCGGCAGAACAACCGCTGCTCGTCGGCGGACAGCGATTCCCACGGGCGGACGGTGTCCAGCACCGGCCACGGTTGCCCGTCCGGGCCGGTGGCGGCCGGCTCGCCGTGCGGGTTGATGGCGGACAGCTGGGTGTCGGCAGGGAGGACGCCCAGCGCCTTCTGTCGTTCGAGGATCTCGGCGCGGATGGCCTCGTAGCCCTGGTCGAAGCGGCCCTCGTACTTGTCGGCCCACTCCGGGAACACGTGGTGCGGCGCGTGACCGGCCTGCGGGGCGAAGTACAGGAAGAACGGCTTCTCCGGGTCGACCACCTTGGCGTCCCTGACGAACCGGATTGCCCGGTCGGACAGGTCCTTGGAGAGGTGGTAGCCGTCCTCCGGTGTCGCGGGCGGCTCGATCGAGTGGTTGTCATGGATGAGATCCGGATACCACGAACTCGATTCGCCGTTGAGGAACCCGTAGAAGCGTTCGAAACCACGGCCGAGCGGCCAGCGGCCCTTGTACGCCGCCATGCTGGTCTCTTCCCCGGGCGTCAGGTGCCACTTGCCGACGCAGTAGGTGTTGTACCCGTGCTCGGCGAGAACTTCGGAGATGAAACCGTTCTCGAACGGTATCCGGGTGGAGATGCCCGGGAAGCCGGAGCTGAACTCGGCGATGGTCGCCATTCCGTTGGAGGTTGCGTTGCGGCCGGTGAGCAGCGATGCGCGGGTGGGCGAACACAGCGCCGTGGTGTGGAAGTTCGAATAGCGGACGCCACGTTCTGCTATCCGGCGCATGGTGGGTGTCTCCACCGGACCACCGAACACTTCCATGGTCCCGTAGCCGACGTCGTCCCAGGCGATGAACAGGACGTTCGGAGCGCCGGCGGCCGCCCTCGGTGCAAGGTACGGCGCCCAGTCCGGGGTGGAATCACGAATGTCGAGTGCGATCTTGCCCTTGAATTCCGGCATCGGGCGTCCTTCCAGCTGCGGGCCCTTCCGCGGCGTCCACGCTTGACCGCGAGGTGAGCGGCGCTGCTGCGGCCCTCTCACGCGAACTGCACCGCCCGTGGAATCGACAGTGGCACCGACCGGTGGTGGGTGCCTCATCCCGTTGGGGTAGTCCTCACCCGCAGCGTCCTGCCGTAGCGCCATCTCATGCGAGTCGGGTGGTTCGCCGCGTGCCGGGTTTGACCAGGATCCAGATAGCCAGTCCCGTTAACGAAGGAGAGTTCGATGTCCACCGATTCGAGGGTGCAGAACCAGCCCACGAGACCGGCCAGCGGCGCCGCGGTCGGTCTCACCGTGTTCGCCGGCACGCTGATGATCATGGTCGGTGCCTTTCACGCGATCCAGGGATTGGTCGCCCTGTTCAATGACGAGTTCTACGTCGTCGGTCAGAAATGGACGTTCCAATTCGACCTCACGCAATGGGGTTGGATCCATCTGATCGGCGGCATCATCGTCGCGCTGGCCGGGTTCGCATTGTTCACCGGTGCGGTGTGGGCGCGGGTCGTCGGTGTCGCCGTCGTGGCCGTGAGTGCGATCGTCAACTTCATGTGGCTGCCGTATTACCCGGTGTGGAGCATGGTGATCATCGCGCTCGATGTGTTCATCATCTGGGCGCTGATCGCACACGGTCGCGACATCGCGCGGGATTGATCGGCGCGGGATTGATCTCCCCTGCAACCTCGCGTTCCAGCCAAATGGTCGTCCGAAGATTTCAAAGGAGTGGGCAGGTTGAAAGGAAAGGTGTTGTCATGACGGAAGCCATCGACCAATTAGGCCCGGTGGATTACCTGGTGGTGGAATTCCCGGGAAGTCAGTTCAAGGGTGAGATCCTTCCCGAGCTGATAACCCTGGTCGAGCGCGGCACCGTCCGGGTCCTGGACCTGGTGCTGATCCACAAGAACGAGGCCGGTGACTACGAGGCCTTCGAGGCCGGTGACGCGGCTACCGGGGAGCTCGGCGAGATCGGCGAACTCGAGAAGGGGTTCGCCGATCTGCTGAGCGAGGACGACGTCATCGCCGTCGCCGAGACCCTCGAACCGGGAAGCACCGCAGCGCTGCTGGTCTACGAGAACCTCTGGGCAGCACCATTCGCGTCCGCGGTCCGCCGCGCCGGCGGTCAGCTGGTGGCCGATGGTCGCATCCCCGTCCAAGCCCTGATCGGAGCGCTCGAGGACGACCTCGACGCAGCCGAAGCACTGACACCGAGCGAGTGAGGAGCCCGACATGTTGAGAGCAGGACGAGTGGGACGGCGTCGCGTCTTGGGTCCCGTGGGGCGCACGACGGCGGCAGTTGCCACGACAGCCGTTGTCGCGCATGGGGTCGGCCGACGGCACGACCGGCGCGAGGACAGGCGTGACAATCGGGGCGATCGCCGTGAGGATCGGCGGGACCGCCGGTTCTGAGGCATGACGCCGCCCATGACCGAGCCCGGCGGTCGTGCTGGACCAGGGGCGGGTATTCGCGCCCAACGGTGGTCGTGCCGGGTACCCGCTGAGCGCACGACACGGCCGGCCTGATTCATACGGACCGGGTGGTCCCCTCACGACGTCGACGGCGGACAATCGAATCCAGAGGGATTCCATCAGTCGAAGGAGGCTCCGATGGTCACCGAACCGAGGATGCAGAACACGACCACGACGGCTCCGAGTGGCGCCGCGGTCGGAATCACGGTGTTCGCCGGGATCCTGATGGTGATGGTCGGTGTATTCCACGCCATTCAAGGTCTGGTTGCGCTGCTGAACGATGAATTCTTCGTCGTCGGTCAGGAATGGACGTTCAAGTTCGACCTGACCCAGTGGGGTTGGATCCATCTGCTCGGTGGCATCGTCGTGGCGCTCGCCGGGCTGGCACTGTTCACCGGTGCGGTGTGGGCTCGCACCGTCGGCGTGGCCATCGTGGTGGTCAGCGCGATCCTGAACTTCATGTGGCTGCCGTTCTACCCGGTGTGGGCAATCCTGATCATCGCGCTGGATGCCGTCATCATCTGGGCGTTGACGGTGCACGGCCGGGACATCGCCCAGGTCTGACCCGCTGAGCGGTCGGCTGCAGGGCGGTCGGCAGTGGTGGTCGGCAGTGGTGGTCGGCAGTGGTGGTCGGCAGTAGGGTCGGCACCGACATCGGTCGGTGCCGGCGCCAAACCTCGCCGGACGGCAAGCGCCGCCGTCCGGCTTGTGGTGCATCAACGGCGTTGTGCGCGGGATAGCACCCCGTCTTGTCTGCGGGATGTCATCCGGCGACCTGAAAGGGGGCGCGTGCCATGGGCATCCTGCTTGCCATGTGGTTGGCGTGGTTGGACGCCTTCGTGCTGGGGAGACTGGCGGCGGTCGGTGGATGGCTGCTCGCCCTGCTGCTGCGCGACTCGGTGATCCGCGAGCTCGACGAATCCGGACAGCACCGGCATCCTTCCCGTGCCGGTCCAGGCCTGTGGTGGTTCGCTCCGCGCGCCGTGCTGATCAGCTGGCTGATCGGCGTCACGGCTGCGGCGGCCCACCGGGCGCGGCTGGAGCCCGTCAAGGCCAGGGAAGTTGCGGAGAGGCGCAGTGGATGACCGAAGCCGCTCCGGCTGAGCGGCGTGGCACCGAAAACTCGGGAGCGCCGCTGGCGGGGCCTGCCCCGGGGAAGCCGCCGCCGGGCCAGGCTTCGGCCCAGGGTTCGGCGGAGCCACTGCCGGGCACCGTCCCGGTCGAGCAATCGTCGCCGGACGAGCCGGTGGCGGTGAGCGCCGACGGTCCTGCGGCGACGATTCGATCGCGGGTGACGTCCCTGGCACAGCGATGCGCCGTTCGGTTGGACCGCACATCGGTGAGCGATCTGTGGGCGCGGCTGCTCGAGATGGAATTCGTCGATCGGTCGATCGCACTCGCGGCAAAGCTGTTCGTTTCCTTCTTTCCGGTGCTGATCGTGGTGGCCGCCGTGTCGCCCGCGTCCATCCGTCAGGAGATGCTCGACGCGATGCGCGCGCGCTTGGGCTTCGACGGTGCATCGATGGAACTGGTCCGGCAGGCGTTCGCGACGCCCGACGCCACCAAGGCGGCGACCGGATTCTTCGGTATCGCGCTGACCATCTTCTTCGGCATCTCCTTCACCACGGCCGTGCAACGCGTCTACCTGCGCGCGTGGCGGCGGCCGCCCGGCGGCGGCGTCCGCAACAAGGGTCGTGGTGCCCTGTGGCTCGGCGCGCTGTTGCTGTTCCTGGTGCTCCTCTCGGCGGTGCGGTCCCTGATCGGCACGCAGGCGGGCACGGCGGCGGCGTGGACATTGAGCTTCGTCGGCGGCACCGCACTGTGGTGGTGGACGGCCCGCTTGATGCTCCGCAGTGAAATCCGTTGGCGGTCATTGCTTCCCACTGCGGTACTGACCGCAACCGGATGTTCGTTGTACGCCATGCAATCCGATCTGTGGATGCCGACGACAGTCGCGAACAACTACGTACAATTCGGCGCGTTCGGTGTAGCGCTGTCGTTGGTCACCTTCTTCACCGGCATCGGCTTTGTCATCGTGGTGGCCGCCGCCGTGGCACCCGTTCTCGCGGAACGTGACGACCGCATCGGGACTTGGTTGCGCAGCGGCCGGTCGACGGTGCTGGAGCCGGGCGCCGAACCGCCGCTTCCGGGGCCGGCCCGCCGGGTCCGGCTCGCCGATGCGTTCGCCCGTGGCAACAGGGGGTGGGGCGTTGCGCCCGGACCTCGATCGGACACCGGTCACCGGTCACGATCGGACGACATCAGCAGTGACGAGCCGTGACGTGACGGCGCGGCCCACGGATGTGGTGGTGGGCGCGCACCGACCCCGAGGGTCGAGGGAGTGAAAAATGATGGCACTGTCGAAACAGGAACAAGATGTGCTCGACGAGATCGAACAGAGCCTGCGCGAGGATCCGGCGTTTGCGACCGGACTCGACCCGCAGCGTGTCCGGCGACGCGGACGCCTACTGGCCGTCGGCCTGGTCGTTGTCGGCCTGCTGCTCCTGGTGACGGGCGAGGTGCAGGCGATGACCGTTGTCGCGGTCGGGGTGATCGTCGCCGTCTGCGGGTTCCTGTTGATGCTGGCCGGGTGTGCGCCGTCCGTCAGGGGGAATGGGCTTCGCGCGCAGGCCTGCCGCTCCGGAACCGTGCCCGCCGGCCCGTCGGCCGGCTAGCTGCGCGGCAGAGCCCCGACACAGCAAGGAACGCCGCTGTCGAAGAAGGCCGGCCGGGACTCGTCGTTGCGACAACTACCACAAAAGGGACCAAAGCCCGTATCGAGGCGAGGCGAATTCGGTCACTGTTGGTGACGGAGGCGCCGTCGTCCCGACAGCAGGTGAGCCTTCGCACAGTGCCGTGGAGGGCGCGGTGGAGAGATCGAGCGCGAGCCGGACCCCGTGGCGGTTCGCGCCGCCCGTGGTGCCGGCCGGCTTCCTGCACCGCGCCCGACTCGACGATCGGTTGTCGGCGGGCGCCCGTCGCGGCCTCACCGTGGTGACCGGCGAGGTCGGTTCGGGCAAGAGCCTGACGCTGGCTTCGTGGGCGCAGTCGCACCAGGCATCTCGAGTGGCGTGGCTGACCCTCGACGAGGGCGACAACACTCCGCAGGCCTTCTGGTCCGATGTCCTGGCGGCACTGGAGGCGCACGACGCGCTGCCGCCGGACAGTCGCTTGCGCGATGTCGTACCCGCAGTGGGATTCGGAACCCGTGAGGAGGTGCTGATCCGCTCCGCGTTGGCTGCGCTGCCCCACTCCGTGGTGCTGGTCCTGGACGGATTCCACGACGTCACCGAGCAGAAGGTCGCCGATTCGCTGACCCGTCTGCTGGAACATCGCCCACCGAACCTGCGGGTTGTGCTGGCCGGCCGGGCCGACCCGCCGCTGCGTCTGCACCGGCTGCGCCTGAGTGGCGATTTTGCCGAAATCCGTTCCGGCGAGCTCGCTTTCACGCCCGCGGAGGCCGCCGACCTGTTCACCACCCACGGGATCACTCTCACGCGAGCACAGCTCGATGGCGTGATGTCCCGTACGCACGGCTGGGCGGCGGGTCTGCGGTTGGCGCTGATGTGCCTGGAACCCGCCGATCTCGACGGCTCGCTGGCCCGTTTTGCCGGTCACGACAGGGTGGTGGCCGAGTACCTGGTCGAGGAGGTCATCGATCGCCTGCCGGCCGCGGACGCCGACTTCCTGCTCACCGTCAGCGTTGCCGAGCGGCTCACCGGAGAGTTGGCGGACGTACTGACCGGCCGGTGCGACGGCCAACTGACGCTGGAGCGATTGGCGGCAATGAATGCGCTGGTGATGGGGCTCGGTGACGGCAACGAGTGGTTCGCCGTCCATCCACTGCTGCGCGATCTGCTGCTGCACCGGTTGATCCGTCGGGGTACCGCGACGGTGACGCGCCTGCGCATGCTGGCGGCCGACTGGTTCGCCGACCGGGGCGATGCCGTCGCGGCGATCCGGCTGGCGGCGACGGCGGCGCAGTGGGGCGCGGTGGGCAGGTTGTTGAGCGAGCAGGCGGCGCCCGCGATCCTGACCGCGCAGGCTCCCGCGTTGGTGGCCGCGCTGCGTCCCGCCGCAGACCGGGCGCTGACAGCGCCCAGCACCTGCACCCTGCTGGCCGCCGCGCTGACCCACTACCACCGCCATGACTACGAAACGATGGGGCGTGACGTACACGACGCGCAGGAGCTGATCCATGACCTGCGGCCGGACGACCGGCCGGCCGTCGTCGCGTTGATCAAGCTGCTCGAGATCGTCTCCGCTCGCATCCGGGCACCGGCGCTACTGCTGCAGCTGTCGACCGAGCTGCTGCACCACCTCGACGCCATTCACCGCCGGCAGCTGCCGGTCCGTGAGCTCTACCGAGTGATCGCCGCCAACAATCTCGGCGTGGGCCAGGTCTGGGCCGGCGACTTCTCCGGCGCACGGATCACCTTGAGCACGGTGGAGTTCCGCTGCGCAGAACTGGGCGTCGGCCTCACGGCGCTCAGCGCGCAGGGCTACCTGGCGCTGCTGGATGCCATCGAGGGTGATCCCCGGCGCGCGCATCAGCGGGCAACTGCTGCGCGGGTGCTGGCGGGTCGACGCGGATGGACGCGGGAACCGCAGGCACACGTCATCTATGTCGCCCTGGCGATGTCCGCGCTGGAGCGCGGACACGTGGAAGACGCCCAGGCCGCGGTCGACGACGGCCTCCGGATCAGCGGGACCGGTTCCGATGCGGCCTGCCGGTTGCTGCTCGACATCGTTCGCATCCGGATCGCCGCAGCCCGCCGCGACGCGACGGCCGTCCGCCTTGCGTCATCACAGCTCCGTGCGACCCGGGACAGCCTGGGTGAGCTGCCGCAGCTGCTGTCCCGCTGGTGTCAGCTCGCCTGTGCCGACGCCGCACTCGCCAGAGGCGATGCCGCCACCGCGATCTGCGTGATCGGCACCGTCCGCCGCGGGTTTCCCGAACACCGGGAGCGAATCGCTCTCGCCAAGGCGAAGCTGCTCCTGCACCAGCCGGAATCGGCGCTGGAGGCGTTGGCACCGATCACCTCGTCTCCCTCCGCCGATCCGGCCGAGGTCGTCGAAGCCAAGATCCTGCAAGCGTTGGCGGCGGACCGGGTGCACCGCGAGACGGCCGCACTGGCAGCGCTCACCGAGGCCGTCGACATCGCCGCCGGGGCCGGACTGGTACTGCCGTTCCGCAACGCCGAACCTCGCTTGGCGGCGTTGCTGCAGCGACATCGGCACGTGGTGGCACGTCATCTGCAGTTCACCGGGCAGTTCGGTGCCGACGACATCGAACCGGTGCGGCCGGCCCCGCCGGCCCGGGTGACCGATGCGTTGACCGAGCGCGAGCTGGCGGTGCTGCGGTACCTGCCGACCATGTACAAGTCTGCCGAGATCGCCAGCGATCTCTTCGTCACCGTCAACACCGTCAAGAGCCATCAGCAGTCGATCTACCGCAAGCTCGACGTGCGCAGCCGGCGGGAAGCGGTGGACCGGGCGCGGCAGCTCCACCTGATCTGAATCGTTGCGCACCGCGGGCCGGCGTCAGCCCATCGGCGCGCGCAGCCTGCCGCGCCCGTCGACGGGTCATACCTGTCGGAGGAGTCGCGATCGGAGCCGACGTGGCACGGTCGGATCGGCAGACCACGATCCGAGTTCGGAGTGGGGCACATGACGAGTCTGGAATTCGAGATCCGGGTGGCCGGCCCGGTTCCTGCTGACCTGCTGGAAGAGTTGGGCGACGTCCGGGTGGTGGCCCAGAGTGTCGAGACGGTGCTGCAGGGCCCGGTCATGGATCAGGCCGCGTTGGTCGGCATCATCAACCGGTTGCAGGGGCTGGGTGTGGAACTACGCGGTATCCGGCACATCGCCACGGCACCGGGGTCGGCGCCCGGACCGGCTCCCGCATAGACCTGGCGGCGAGGCGTTCTCCTCGCGGAGTGCCAGAGTGCGGCGCCGTGGTGGTGGCGGAGTACGAGATCACGGTGCACGGGCCGGTCGGGCCCGCGGTCGCGACAGGTTTTCGACGTCAGGCCGTCGCCTCCGCGGGACCCAGCCGGCGACCGGTGAGCTGGGTGAGCGGGATCGCGATGGTCGTGGTCAGCGGGCCGTTCCACACCGATCGTGGAAGGCGACGATCGAGGGCGGCGAGCCGCCCGGGATCGGTCACCCGGTAGGCCTGCCCCACAGCGAGCACACTCCAGCCGTCCTGGGCGTCCAGGTCGATGTCGTCGACCTGGAAGGCCACCACCGCACCGGTGACGGCCTGGTCCAGCACACTGCCGCGGTCGGTGCTGAACACCACCTCATCGGCGTCGATGCCGTACGCCACCGGCTGGGCGGCCGGCATGGCTCCACTGGTGTAGATCACCCGCCCCAACCGGCGACCGGCCAGCAGCTGCACGCAGCTGCGGTAGCCGACCGGCTCGAGCCGGCGCCGGGGCCGATCATCCACTGCAGGGGCTCCGCTGATTGCCAGGGTCATGACCTGCCTCCCCAACGAATTGGCCGACCGCCCAGCACGGGCGGTGCCCGATTCAGAATCGTCCACGACCGCGGGCCGGCACAGGGGCCAAAGACCCCTTCGCGTGGGTCACCGGGCGCTCACCGGCCGCTCCGCAGCGGCGGTTCCGCGGGAGTATCAGTCCGCCTGCTGGCGTTGCGTGGTGTGCATGCCGCCGGTGCTGCGCCGGCGGGTTCCAGGGGCGGGCGTTTCATCCGGTGCGGATGGTGTCGGGCCGCACCGGCGTCGGCACACTCGAGGCTGATGACGCCTGGCAAGAGCGCATCGAGACCGTCGATGTGAGGGGATGTCGATATGCCGGTGGCTCCTCGACAGAGATGGTTGGCGCGGCTGGCCTTCGCGGCGATGCTGGCGGCCCTGCTGATCCTGCTGCCCGCGGAAGGGGCCGCCGGCCTGCTGATCGTCGTCCTGGGAATGCTCGGCGCTGCAGTCTTTCTCGCCAGCGGCTACTGGTTCCTGGCGACGAAGGGACTGCAGCGGTGGATCGCCCTCGCCGTGGCGGTATTGGTGCCGATTGCGCTGCTGGTCGCCTTCCTGCGGGCTGACGTCCTGATCTGGGGCCTGGCGTCGGTGGTGTTGCTGGTGCTCGGCGGCGCCGCCGCCCGACACGCGCTGCGGCACACCGCCCAACCCTGGATGCCGACCACCTCGGCGGCGCGACCTGCGCATGCCTTCATCGTGATGAACCCGCGGTCCGGTGGCGGGAAGGTGGTGAAGTTCGACCTCAAGCGCAAGGCCCAGGAGCTCGGTGCGGACGTCGTTTCGCTGGACGGTCCCGGGTACGTCGACGTTGCCGCGCTGGTCCGGGATGCCGCCGATCGCGGTGCGGACCTTTTGGGGGTGGCCGGTGGTGACGGGACACAGGCGCTGGTCGCCGGGATCGCCGCCGAGCGGAACATCCCGTTGCTGGTGATCAGCGCCGGCACCCGCAACCACTTCGCGCTCGACCTGGGGCTGGATCGCGACGATCCGTCGACCTGCTTGCAGGCTCTGGTCAACGGCGAGGAGGTCCGGGTTGACCTCGGCATGATCGGTGACCGAGCGTTCGTCAACAACGCATCGTTCGGCGCTTACGCCGAGATCGTGCAGAGTCCGGAGTACCGCGACAACAAGAACCGGACGATGCTGGAGATGCTGCCGGACCTGCTCAGCGGTCGCCGGGCCACCGACCTCAGCGCACGGATCGGCGACGAGGTGCTCGACGGGCTGCAGGCGGTGCTGGTCAGCAACAACCCGTACGGCGAGGGATCCATGTCCACCCTCGCCCGCCGCGCGCGGATCGACGAGGGGACACTCGGCGTGCTCGCCGTCAAGATCGACAGCGCCGGTCAGGCAGTCAGCCTGCTCCGCCGCGCCCCGTACCGCGGCGTGACCAAGCTCGAGGCAGCGGGCAACGTCGTCATCGATGCCGGCACCCCCACGGTTCCCGTCGGCATCGACGGCGAGGCAGTGACCATGCCGACGCCGGTGCGCTGTTCCATCCGGCCCCGGGCACTGCGCGTGCTGCTGCCCATCAGTCGACCTGGGGTTCACCCGCCGCTACCCCGGATCGAATGGAAACGGCTGTGGCACATCGCGGTTGGCCACGGCAGCTCCCAGATGGTCGATGACACCGCCGACAGGGCGACGGCGGCCCCGACGACGTGATGGCTTTCGTTCCGGCGGGCGCCGCGCCACCGGGTCAGGCCGGCTCGGCGAACGACGGCGCCCACGGTCGGTCGTGCTGGAAGAGGGCGTTCTCGGCGGCGGCCAGGTGACGGGCCGAGGCGCTGCTGCCGGCCTCGGTGAACGACGCCCACTGCTGGTCGTGCTCGGCGACGGCCGCACCGTGGTGCGCAGCCGCCCGTCCCCGGTTGTCGTCGGCCTCACGGGCGATCGCCGAGCCGGTAGGCGGCCGGCGCCACCCGGTAGTAGAAGACCACCCAGCCGTCGTAGCCCTGGTCGTTCAGGCCGCCCTGCCGGTGATGCCGGCTGTCCGCCGCCATCCCGATCCCGACATAGACGCGCGGGCCGTTGGACACCGGTTCGACGATCCAGGTGAGATCGACACGATCGCCACGGACGACGGGCGTCGGGTCGACGCCGTACGGGTGCACCCACCACCGCAGCTCTCTCCCGTGCGGGTCGCTGCCCTGGCAGTGGAAGACGACGCGGTCACCGGGCAGCAGCAGCCTGCCGGTGTCGACGGTGACGCCCATCGCCTGCCGTGCCGTTTCCGGAGTGCGGATGCCGGTGTCGTCCTGGATCCGGTGCACCGATGGGTAGCGGAAGCCGAGCGGGTCCCGAGCGGTTGCGGCGCGGTCGTCGTTGAGGTGAAGCACCGGCATTGTCGTCAGCTCCTATCCGTGCGCTACGCTTCGTGACATTGCAAAGCGCACGGTGAGATTCGGGGCAGCGCAGAATGTCCTTCGGGACAACCGCACTGAAAGCGACGCCCGTGTGTCGGGAGTCGGCCACCACTGATGTCAAGGTGCATCAGGAGTCGCTTCGACCTCACCAGGGCAAGGGGATTGTTCTGCCACGCCACGGGTTGTCGCCGGGGAGGGCCACCGGGGTCCGGGGTGGCGGGTGACGGGCACAACGATAAACCGCGGTCCGCGAGGAAGCAATCGGTTGCTCGCCCTCGCCGGGTGGATCCACACAATTCCTTGTGGCGCAATTCTGGCCGGACAAGAGAAATCAGTGACCAGGCGGCCCGGCCCGCGGTCGAGACCCGTTGCCGCGATGGCAATCCGCCGACAGCATTTCATGCGAATTCATGGACAATAATTACCGGTTTGCGCCTGGCCATCTGAATTTGTTGACAGGAATGACCGCAAGCTATTGCGTGTATCGATCGCGTCGGTGTGCTCGGTCGACACTCGGCGCGGCGGACCCGGCGGGGTCAGGCCCGCTCAGGCGTAGCTCCCCCTCCACCACACGACGGGACACCTCGCGGACGGCCAGATGGTGTCGCCTGGCATGGCTCCGCAGTCTCTCGAAGGCCTGCCCGGCATCGATCCCGTCGTGCCCCATGAGGAAGCCTTTGGCCAATTCGATGATCAGGCGTGACTCGAGGGCCGTCTCGAGTTGCTCGATTCGGGCCCTGGCGTCCGACATGGCGGAGTTGCCGCTGCGGCGAAGGTTGCACACCACCCCTCGGACGACGGGGTCGTCCAGCAGATTGGTCAGCGCCGCCTCGCACCGGACCCAGCCGTCGTCGCGCGTCTCCACCCGAAACTCGATGGGTGGGTGGGCGCCCGCGCGTTTCAGGGCCTGCTCGATCAACCGCCCCAGGCTTGCCCGATCGTCGGGATGGATCCGCGGAACGATCGACGTGCCGGTGACCTCCTCCTCCTGCCAGCCGAAGAGCTGGTGAACGGCGGGGCTCGCGTAGGTCACCACGGCGTCGGATCGCAGGACGAGCGCCGCATCGGTCGACCGCTCGAGCAGTGGCCGCAGCGCGGTGCCCAGGTTCGTGGAGATCCCGACGATGCCGACCAGCGAGCCGTCGTGGCGGATCCCGGCATCGGTGACCAGTGCCGGGAACCGGCTGCCATCCTTGCGTCGGACGAGGAACCCGCCGGACCAACTCACCCCGTCCCGCAGCGCAGCGATGATGTCGGCCGCGACGTCCTGGGTGACCTCCGGGACGGTGAGGGTGTTGATCGTCCGGCCCACCGCCTCGGCGTTGGTCCAGCCGTACAGCCGCTCGGCGGCGGGGTTCCAATAAACGACGACGCCGTCCAGATCGGTGGCGATCACCGCCTGGCCGATGCAGTCCAGCACGTCCTCGGCTCTGAACGACAGCGCGGCATCCATCGCGGCCATGGCGATCACCCTCCCGCACCCGGGACGTTCCCTGGCCGGACCATAGCCCCGCGACTGTCTCCGGGCACAGGGCAGTTGGACCTGCCCGCAAGGCACTGCCCGGCGTCTGCCGGTGGGGCGTCCCGGTGTCAGCCCTTCGCCGACTCCACCTCCGGGCTGAAGTCCGCGCTGGTGTCCGACAGCGGGGCGGCGGGACCCGTGCCGGTGCCGTTCGCGCCGGCCCAGGTCCAGTCCCGCACCGACGGGATGTCATCGCCGTACTGCCGGGTGTGACGACGCGCCTGTGCCCGGGCGTCGACCATTTCCTGCCGCAGCAGCGCCGCCGACGACCGCAGCGACGGCACCCGGTCGATCACGTCCATGACGAGGTGGAAGCGATCCAGGTCGTTCATCATCACCATGTCGAAGGGCGTTGAGGTGGTGCCCTCCTCGCGGTAACCGCGGACATGCATGTTGTGGTGGTTCGTCCGCCGGTAGGTCAACCGGTGGATCAGCCACGGATAACCGTGATAGGCGAAGACCACCGGCTTGTCGGTGGTGAACAGGGTGTCGAAGTCGCGGTCGGACAGCCCGTGCGGGTGCTCGGTGTCCTGCTGCAGCCGCATCAGATCGACCACGTTGACGAACCGGATCCGCAGCTCCGGCAGCTTCTCCCGCAGGATGCTGACGGCGGCGAGCGCTTCGAGTGTGGGGACGTCACCGGCGCAGGCGAGAATCACGTCGGGATCGCCGTTGTCGTTCGACGCCCAGTCCCAGATGCCCACGCCCCTTGCGCAGTGGTCGCCGGCCTGGTCGGCGGTCAGCCAGTCGAAACACGGCTGCTTGCCGGCGACGATGACGTTGATGTAGTTCGTCGATCCGAGGCAGTGCTCGGTGGTGGACAGCAGCGTGTTGGTGTCCGGCGGAAGGTAGACGCGGACCACCTCGGGCTTCTTGTTGATCACATAGTCGATGAAGCCCGGGTCCTGGTGGGAGAAGCCGTTGTGGTCCTGACGCCAGACGTGCGACGTGAGCAGGTAGTTCAGTGATGCGATGGGCCGACGCCAGCCGATTTCCCGGGTGACCTTCAGCCATTTGGCGTGCTGGTTCAGCATGGAGTCGACGAGGTGGATGAACGCCTCGTAGCAGGAGAACAGCCCGTGCCGGCCGGTCAGCAGGTATCCCTCGAGCATCCCCTGGCAGGTGTGTTCCGACAAGATCTCCATCACCCGGCCCGACGTCGCCAGATGCTCGTCGACGGGCAGGATTTCGCCCTGCCAGACCTTGTCGGTGACCGCGTAGACCGCGTCCAGCCGGTTGGACGCGGTCTCGTCGGGGCCCACGATGCGGAAGTTGTCGGTGTTGTCGGTCATCACGTCCAGCAGGTACTGGCCCATCACCCTGGTGGGCTCGTGCACCGAGGCGCCCGGCGCCGAGACGGCCACCGACCGTTCCCGGAAGTCCCGCAGGGCAAGCGGTTTGAGCAACAGACCGCCGTTGGCGTGCGGGTTGGCGCTCATCCGCCGGTCACCCACCGGCGCGAGCTCCGTGATGCCCGGGGCGACGGCGCCGTCGTCGTCGAACAACTCGTCCGGCCCGTACGACAGCATCCATTCCTGCAGCAGCTTGCGGTGCTCGTCGTTGTCCCGGGTGCCGGTCAGCGGCACCTGGTGCGACCGCCAGGTGCCCTCGTACTGCAGGCCGTCGATCATCTTCGGTCCCGTCCAGCCCTTGGGGGTGACGAGCAGGATCATCGGCCACGGCCGGCGTGCCGTCTCCCCGCGCTCGCGCACCCCGGCCTGGATGTCCCGGATCCGATCGACGACCACGTCCATGGTGGCCGCCATCGTCTGGTGCACGACCTGCGGGTCGTCGCCCTCGACGGTGAAGATCTCGTGCCCGAAGCCGGTGAGCAGCGCTTCGAGTTCGGCTCGCTCGATGCGGGCCGGGATCGTCGGGTTCGCGATCTTCCAGCCGTTGAGGTGCAGGATCGGCAGCACGGCCCCGTCGTGCAACGGGTCGATGAACTTGTTGGCATGCCAGGACGCGGCCAGCGGGCCGGTCTCGAACTCGCCGTCACCGATGACGGCCGCCACCACCAGGTCTGGGTTGTCGAAGGCGGCGCCGTAGGCGTGTGAGAGCACGTATCCGAGTTCGCCGCCCTCGTGGATCGAACCGGGCGTCTCGGGAGCGACATGGCTGGGGATGCCACCGGGAAAGGAGAACTGCCGGAACAACTTTCGCAGTCCATCGGCATCCCGGGTGATCCGTGGGTACACCTCGGTGTAGGCGCCGTCGAGGTAGGCGCCGGCCACCGCCGCCGGGCCGCCGTGCCCAGGGCCGGCCAGGAAGATGGCGTTGACGTCGCGCTCCCGGATGACCCGGTTGAGATGGGCGTAGATGAAGTTCAACCCCGGGGTGGTGCCCCAGTGCCCCAACAACCTGGGCTTGACGTCGTCCGCAATGAGATCCCTGCGCAGCAAGGGATTGTCGAGCAGATAGATCTGCCCCACGGACAGGTAGTTCGCCGCCCGCCACCAGGCATTGATCTCAGCGAGCTCACGCTGCGACAGCGGTTTACTGTCCGGACCCGATCCGGCGTGGTCGGCGAGGGTGGGCGCGGCGGCGTCGGGCATGGGTTCTCCATCGGGCTGGTCGGACGATTCCACAGGCCCGGACGATACGCCCTGCCGTTGACCGGGTGGTGACCACTGAGCAACCGAAGGCAGAACGCCGGTCGTCGTCCCCCGGACGCGCGCCCGTCACCTCTCGGGACGATGAGCGGACGTCGCAGCGGACAGCTTCGCGGGATTGCGGACGAGGTACACGGCAACGACCCGACTCCCGGCGATCTCCGCCGTGGCCACCGTGTCGAGCCGATCGTTGACGTAGACGAACGCGCCCGGGCGGCCATTGACCATCTGCGGCTCCATCCGCATCGTCGTGCTCTCGTCGTCGCGCAGCAGCTTGTCGCGCAACCCCACCAGCAGGCGCGCCACGTGATCGGCGGAGGCCACCGGCCGCAGTGCGGCCTTCACCTTGCCGCCACCGTCCGAGAGCAGGACGACGTCCGGGGCCAGGACGTCCATCAGCCCCTGCAGGTCACCGGTGGCCGTGGCGTGCAGGAACTGCTGCGCGACATCGGGCATGTCCGCCATCGTCGTCTCGTCCGGCGGCCGGGGGGCGTCGGGTCGGCGAGCACGCACATGGGAGCGCGCGCGATGGGCGATCTGCCGCACCGCGGCGGGCGACTTGCCGATCGCCTGGGCGATCTCGTCATGGGCGAAACCGAAGACCTCGTGCAGGACGAAGACGGCACGCTCGTCCGGGCCCAGGCTCTGCATCACGAGCATCATCGCCATCGACACCGAGTCCGCCAGCACCACGTCGTCGGCGATGTCCGGACCTGTCAGCAGGGGTTCGGGCAGCCACGGGCCGACGTACTCCTCGCGCAGCCGGGTGCGGCTGCGGACCCGGTTGAGCGCCTGCCGGGTCGCGATGCGGGCCAGGTACGCGCGCTTGTTGACCACCTGGGCACGCTCGGCGTCATTGAGTGCGGCCCAGCGCAGATAGCTCTCCTGCACGACGTCCTCGGCGTCGGCCACCGACCCGGTGATCTCGTACGACAGAGTGAACAGCAGGTCGCGGTGCCGGGCGAAGTCGGCGGCGTCATGGGTGATCGCCCGTCCTTTCGGCACGTTCACCGTGGCTCCCGAGGGGACCTGCCGCCCGTGCGGCTCCCCGGTGAGGCTTGCGTTCCGCCTTCCGCGCGTGGAGCGGCAGCCTGCTGGGGCACCGTCCGCAACGGGACGCGGCAGGACTCGGAGAAGCCCTGCGAGGCAAGGCCCAGTGCGGCGTTCACCCTGGATCGGAGGTTCTCCACGGCAATCATCATCGTCAGTTCCACCAGCGCCGCATCCCCGATTTCGGAGCGAAGTGCCGCCACCAGGTCGTCGGTGGCCGTCGGCGGTGTGGACGTCATCGCTTCGGCGTATTCCAGGACGCCGCGTTCCAGGTCGGTGAACACGCTCGATGTCCGCCACGTCGGGACGGCGGAGATCTTCACCATGTCCAGACCCGCCGTGTGGGCCAGGTAGTACCCGAAGTCCATGCACCAGCTGCACTCGATGGCGCCGGCCGCCGCCATCTCGGCGAGTGCACGCAGCTGCGGGTCCAGGGCGTCCCACCGCGCCAGGGACAACTCGTGCCGCGCCTGGGTGAACAGCACCTTCCGGTTGGGTGCCATGGCCAGCATGGCTTCCGGTACCTGGCCGAAACGGCGCTTGGCGTACCAGGTGATGACCCTGCCGATGACGCCGGTGGGCGGGTCCAGCCGAACCCGGGCGCGTGCGGCTCTGGTCACCGGCGGGACGGGTGCCGGCGGAACGGCGGCGGGTGGCACAGTCGGTGGAAGGGATGGGGTCGGGTGGGTGGCGGTGTCGGTCATGCCCCTGTGACACCGCCGGCCGGCGAAGTGTGACACCGCGGCGCCGAACGACGGCGGGTTGCGTCTGCAGGCGCCGCCGCTAGACCGACACCAGACCCTTGCGCGGCGCCAGCAGGAACGCGATGAGGTACAGCCCCGCGACGAGCAGCAGCAGGTTGCGGTATCCGGTGAGCAGCGCCAGGTACTCCAGGCAACCGCCGAGCATGGCGCCCAGCAGGTTCAGGCCGAAGGCCGAGCGCGAGTCGTCAGAGGCGCCGAACCGCTTGGAGAACGCGACGTTGGCCAGATAGATCGGGATGAAGGCCAGCAGGATGGCCGCGATCAGCCGGGGCAGGAACGGCAACGTCAGCAGCCATGACGGTTCGACGAGATACGACACCGCCAGCGACACCGCGATGCCCGCGAAGACGATCGGCAGCGGTGGGGTCCGGAATCGCCGGGTGGTCTCCACCGCGGCCAGCACGATGATCAGCACACCGGCGAAAACGAGGGCGTTCACCAGCCAGGTGGTGCCGAACAGCAGCGCGAACGTGGCGATGTTCTTGGTTTCCAGCAGCAGGAATGCCGCGCCCATGAAGAACAGGTCCGCGTACGGCCGCATGGAGCGGAACGGGCCGCCGAGCAGCCGGACGGCGATCAGTGAGATCAGCAGGATGCCGCCCAGCGTCCACAGGTACAGCGACGGGATCGAGCCGCCCTGGTAGTACAGGAACGGCCGATCGTCGGTCGCCGGGGCGATGACGGCGCCGGCCGGGGCGTACGGCGCGCCGCACACCTGCTTGGACTCGTCCAGCGCGGCGGTCACCACTGCCTGGCCGCCGCCCACCTCGTCGACGCACGGCTGGTGCCCGAACGCGGCGGCCGCCGTGCCCGCCAACCGGTCGATCAGCCAGTTCTCCCGGTAGTAGTTGTACATCGAGAACGAGCCCTCGGGCGTGAGGTGTTCGGCCGCCGCCGACAGTGCCTGTTCGGTGAACAGGAAGCTCTCCAGCCGGATCTGCGACGCGCCCGTCACCAACGCCAGCGAGTCCGGCAGCGCGAACAGGATCAGGTCGTACTTGGTGTCCGTCGTCTCCAGGAAGGCCCGACCGTCGTTGACGTGCCGGGTGACCCGGGGATCGGCATACGGGTTGTCGGGGTTCTTCTCCGCGCCGATGTCCATGATCCGCGGGTCAATGTCGACCGCGTCCACGTGCTGGGCGCCCTTGGACAGCGCGATCGCCACGTCGGAGCCCGACCCGGCGCCGATGATCAGCACGTTTCGCAGCGGGTTCTGCGGAGAACGCTCGTAGGGCAGCCCGTACTGCGGTTCCTCCCGCAACCGCTGCTGTGCGGCGCGCATGATCTGGTGCGGCACACCGTTCACCGAGATGTCGGTCAACGAGGTGCCGCCCACGATGCGGTCCTCGGTCGAGATCTTGTAGTACGGCGACCAGGAGATGCCCGGGGTGAGCGTCTCCATGACCAGCACGGTGATCATCGCCGCACCTGCGAGCAGGGCCAGGTAACGCTGCCACTTGCCGATCAGGATGACGAACGCGATGGTCACCACCGCGCCCCAGACCACCGACGGCGCCCGCACGAACGACATCAGCGTGAACAGGCCGATGCCGATCAGTGAGCCGACCAGGTCCCAGCGGTACGCGGTCAGCGGGCGGAGATGGGCGAAGCATCGGCCGACGACTTCCGACGGCCCCGCCAGGCACGCGGCGACCAGGACGAACACGAGCGGCAGCACCAGCCAGGCCGGCGGTCCGGTGGTGCTCAGGGAGGTGAAGTAGATGACCTGGTTGCCGATCTCCCGGTCGATCGTCACCGGATCCAGGTAGGTGAAGATCACCAGCAGGGCCAGGATCACCGGGGTGAACGGCAGCACCGACCAACTGCGGCGGGCGATCAGGAAGCCGAGGCCGATGCCCAGGAACGAGCCGAGCAGCACGAAGTTGGAGAAATAGCTCAGGTGCACGATGTTCGAGCCGAGCCACCGGATGAGGGCCAGTTCGAGGAACAGCATCAGCGCGCTGCCCAGGACCAGTCGGCGGACGACCGCGTAATCCGGGGTCTCGGGTTCGGCCTCGACCGGGATGCGCCAGGAGCGCCGCGGCGAGGTCGCCGTGCTCGCGCCCGGGCCCACCGGATCAGTGGTCGGCTGTCCGGGACCGTCCGCCATGTCTTACCTCCGCCCGGCCCGGTTTCGGCCGGCTCGCACATCGGGTGTTGGGGTGCTGCTTGCCTGCCGGGTGCCAGGTTTCCGCCCGCTCGGCGGCGAGTGCGTCAGGCGCGCCCGGCCCGTCGTCACAGGACTTCGAAGTGGCCGTCGTCCAGGTTCAGCCACCGGGTGTCCTGCGGCCCGAGCCGGGTGAGCAGGCCGTACACCATTTCGGTCGAAGCCAGGATCTTCTCGTGGATGGGGATTGCGACCGCGGGGGCGACCTCGCGGTAGTAGTCGATGGCCTCCTTGACCGCCATCCAGGGCGCGGAAGCCGGCAGCGCCAAGATCTCCACCGGACGGTCCAGCACGGTCAGGCTGTCACCCGGATGCAGCAGCCGCCCACCGATGAGGTAGCACGCATTCGGGATCACCGGGACGTCACGGTGGACGATCGCGTGGTCGCCGGCGAAGACCTCGACCGTGGTCCCCACGTTCAGCACGTCTCCGGTCTGCACACCCGTCGCGGTCAGGCCGGCCTCCCTGAGCACAGTCACCGAGCCGCTGTCCGAGTACAGCTCGGCGTCGGGATTGGCGCGCAGCACCCCGGCGAGCCGGCGGGTGTCGAGGTGGTCGGCGTGCTGATGCGTCACCAGGACGGCGGTGAGGCCGGACAGCGTTTCGAAGCCCTGCGAGAAGCCGCCGGGGTCGATCAGGATGCTGGCGTCGCCGTCGGCGATGTGCAGGCACGAATGCCCGTACTTGGTGATCTTCATGGGCAAACCATCCGTCCTGGTCGTTCCGGGGTCAACCACTCCACTGGTTTCGGGTGACCACCGCCGGTTTCGACCGGGTCAGGTTACGTGCCTGCGGTAACCACGCCCGCCATTCCCGACGGCCTTCCCGGAACCCCTGCGATGCGGGCGGCGGCTCGGGTCGGTTCAGGACGAGCCAGGCAGCGAGGAAACCGAGCGAGTTGGTGGCCCAGTGCAGCAGCATCGTCGTCTTGATGCCCCTGCCGAGGTGCGCCACCAGGCACAGTGCGACACCGGCGACCGTCATCGCGGCCACTGCCAGCGCCGTGGTGAGCACGGAGTTGTCCCAACGCGTCCCCGACGGCGGCGTTGGCGCTGTCGATCCCGACGGACGGCAGGATCATCACAAGCGCGAACAGCAACGCTGTCGCCGCGGCCAGCAGCAGTCCGACTCCCACCGGCCGGTGCCAGCGCCCGGTGTTCCAGCCCACCGCGACGAGCAGGGCGAAGCAACCGGCGCTGCCGTGCAGGAACCTGTTCGGCCGGCGTTGGCGGACCCGGACCACCGGGCCGCCGCCCGCGTTCCGCCCGGGCCGGAGCCAGAGCCTGATCAGGGCGGCGACGGCCCGGTGGTCCGGTGGCCGGGTCGTGGGGCTCAGCGCTGACAGCGTGACGTCGGCTTCCGGTCACCCGGTTTCCCGACGGTGGCCGGCCCGTGATGAGCCGGCCCCTGACGTCAGCCGGTGCCCGGCGGGGTCGGCCGCGGCAGGCACTCCTGCTGCGCCCCGTCGGTCGGGTGTTCTCTGGCCCGGATCCGGTACAGCTCACCGGGACTCTGCAGCTGGTCCGGGAGGGACGGCCCGATCTGCTTGATCAGCAGGTTGACCCCGCTGCGGGCATTGCCGCCCAGCACCTCTCTGTCGATGGGCGATCTCGGCGCATCCAGCCCGGCCAGGTAGGGCGAGCAGAGGCCCATGTTGCTCGGGGCGCCCGGCGGCGGGCCGTTGCCGTCCGCGGCGGCCGGGACGGCCGCGAGCGCCCCGAGCGCGCAGGGCGTCACCAGCAGCACCAGCGCGCGCCGCAGCGGGGTCACGGCCCCTCCGGCGGCAGATAGGGCGCGAGCGCGGTGAAGATCTCGTGGAAGGCGTACAGCGCGCTGCCGCACTGCTTGCGGTTGTTCGCCTGCAGGTCGGGCAGCAGCTGGTCCTCCATGCTGTCGCCGTCGTGGAAGACGTACGGATACGGGATTCCGAGGTGGTCGCACTGCACGTACGGATCACCGAACAGGTCCGCCGGCTCGACGAAGGCCTTGCCCTGGGCCAGGGTCGTGACACAGCCCGCATAGTCGAACGACGACGTGTCGATCGTCAGGCCCAGCAGATTCGCCGCGGACCGGATGCTGCCGGGGATGGACTTGCAGGTGTTCGCCGGGTTGGCGATGCGGGTGACGTTCGGGTCGTAGGCCTGCGCTGCGGAGGCGGGTCCGGCGCCGACGATGAACATGCCGGCGGCCATCGCGCCGGCGGCCAGCAGGGCTAGCGACTTCCTCATCTGGCTTCTTCCTCTCGCTTCCGCGGGGAGATCCGGGCCCTCGCCCGGGCAACCGCGCGCAAAGGCTAGCGACGGCCGCGTCGGTCCGCGCGGGATCACGGGCGCGGCTGGAAGACGGTGGATCGATCGGGATGACGACCTGAAATCGTGGCGGCGATCACGTCCCACCGGCGCGCGACGTCAGCCGACCCGATTGCCGCACATCCGGTCCGGTCGATCCGCTCGACGCCGCCCCGGGAGGTCGAGCAGTCACCCGGTCTGCGGAAATGCGGGCCCTTTTGCCGCAATTCTCTGGCCCTGTCCCAGCAACAACGTTGATGCAGGTGCCACGGCGGGTCGGCGGGCTTCTGCAGAATGTTCGGCGCCCGTGCCACCGGGCCGCCTGCATCGGCTGCGACGGCAGTCGCGACTCCGGCCGGCACGGCCACGATCGGTCCATCCCGCGGCTCGCGCGCACGTCAGGAGAACGGGACGGCCGACGATAGGATGACGGCCGGTCGGATCCGCTGGGGTGTTCCGGGCGCCGGCTCGCCGTCCGGCTCTGGCTGGGACCGACCGGATACACAGACCGGCACTCATCGCACCTGAACCCGCTGGGAGCACCGCCGTGGCGCGCGTGGCAGTCGACGTTGTCATCAAACCGGAAATCCTCGACCCGCAGGGCAAGGCCATCCTCGCTGCGCTGGGCCGCGGCGGCCACGCCGGCATCACCTCGGTGCGGCAGGGCAAGCACTTCGACCTCGAGGTGGACGACACCGTCACCGACGCGGACCTCGAGGAAATCGCCGGGACGCTGCTGGCCAACCCGGTGATCGAGACCTGGACGGTCACCCGGATCGCCGAGCGCCCGGAACCCGCCCAGGCCGTCCCGGGGGCGGCGCTGTGAGCTGGAACGCCGTCATCTCCAGGGGCGCGGCGGGCGCCCCGGTCACGGCCGAGGCCGCGGGATCGGGTCCCCGGATCGGCGTCATCACCTTTCCCGGCACCCTCGACGACATCGACGCAGCCCGGGCGGTCCGCTACTCCGATGCGGAGCCGGTGGCGTTGTGGCATGCCGACGAGGACCTGCAGGGCGTCGACGCCGTGGTGGTGCCCGGCGGCTTCTCCTACGGCGACTACCTGCGCGCCGGGGCGATCGCGGCGCGGGCCCCGATCATGCGGTCGGTGATCGAGGCCGCCCGGACCGGGATGCCGGTCCTGGGCATCTGCAACGGATTCCAGGTGCTGTGCGAGGCCGGCCTGCTGCCGGGTGCACTGGTCCGCAACGCAAGCCTGAGGTTCATCTGCCGCGACCAGTGGCTGCGGGTGGAGAACACCGACACCGCCTGGACGTCGCGGTTCGAGCCGGGCGCCGAGATCCTCATCCCGATGAAGAACGCGGAGGGCTGCTTCGTGGCCGCGGAGTCGGTGCTCGACGAGTTGGAGGGTGACGGCCGGGTGCTGTTCCGCTACGTCGGCGACGGCCCCGGCCAGGGCAACCCGAACGGCGCCATGCGGGACATCGCCGGGATCTGCTCCGCGGACGGCCGCATCGCCGGGTTGATGCCGCACCCGGAGCACGCCATTGACGCGCTGACCGGACCCACCGACGACGGCCTCGGGCTGTTCCTGTCCGTCCGTGACCTGATCGGTGCCGCCGGGTCCGTCGGGGCCGGTGTCTGAGATGACCGAAGGCACGCCCTATCCCCCCGCGGCACACCCGACCGCGGCACACCCGACCGCCGCGGACCTGCTCGACATCACCGACCCGATCGGCGCGGTCGACCTCGTCGACGTCGGGTCCGAATTGGACACCGTGGTACACGCTGCCGCGACACCCGATGTGGTGCAGCCGTTCCGTGAGCTCGGGTTGAAGGACGACGAGTACGCCCGCATCCGGGACATCCTCGGCCGCCGGCCGACCGCCGCCGAACTGGCGATGTACTCGGTGATGTGGTCCGAGCACTGCTCCTACAAATCGTCCAAGGTGCACCTGGCCTACTTCGGCAAGACCACCACCGACGACATGCGCGCAAAGATGCTCGCCGGCATCGGTGAGAACGCCGGCGTCGTCGACATCGGCGAGGGTTGGGCGGTCACCTTCAAGATCGAGTCCCACAATCACCCGTCGTTCGTCGAGCCGTATCAGGGCGCCGCAACGGGTGTCGGCGGCATCGTCCGTGACATCCTCGCGATGGGCGCGCGTCCCGTCGCCGTCATGGACCAGTTGCGGTTCGGACCGGCCGATGCGCCGGATTCGCAGCGCGTGGTGCCCGGTGTCGTCGCCGGGGTGTCCGGCTACGGAAACTCGTTGGGGCTGCCCAACATCGGCGGCGAGGTGATCTTCGACCCGTCCTACGCCGGCAACCCGCTGGTGAACGCGGCGTGCATCGGCGTGCTGCGGGCCGAGGACCTGCAGACGGCGCACGCGTCCGGGGCCGGCAACAAGGTCATCCTCTACGGCTCCCGCACGGGGCTGGACGGCATCGGCGGCGTCTCGGTGCTCGCGTCGGCCACCTTCGGTGGCAGCGGAGGCGATGACCAGGCGGGACGTCGCAAGCTGCCGTCCGTCCAGGTCGGTGACCCGTTCGCCGAGAAGGTGCTCATCGAATGCACCCTCGAGGTGTTCCACGCCGGTCTGGTGGTCGGCATCCAGGACCTCGGCGGTGCCGGCCTGTCCTGTGCCACATCGGAACTCGCGTCGGCCGGCGACGGCGGGATGCACATCGTGCTGGACACCGTGCCGCTGCGGGCCGAGGGCATGACGCCGGCCGAGATCCTGTCCAGCGAATCGCAGGAGCGGATGTGCGCCATCGTCACGCCGGACAAGGTCGACGCCTTCCTCGCGGTCTGCCGCAAGTGGGAGGTGCAGGCCGACGTCGTCGGTGAGGTGACCGACTCCGGCCGGTTGACGATCGAGTTCCAGGGCCAGACCGTGCTCGACGTGCCGCCGCGGTCGGTGGCGCACGACGGGCCGGTGTATCAGCGTCCCGTCGCCCGTCCCGACTGGCAGGACGCACTGCAGGCCGACACATCTGCGGCGCTGGAGCGGCCCGCCGTCGACCAGCTCGGCGAGCTGATCCTGACCATGATCGCCGCACCGAATCTGTGTTCCCGGGGATGGGTGACCGACCAGTACGACCGGTACGTGCGGGGCAACACCGTGCTCGCCCAGCCCGCCGACGCCGGCATCATCCGGGTGGCGGAAACCGAGGACGGGCCGGAACGCGGCCTGGCGATGGCCACCGACTGCAACGGCCGGTACACCGTGCTCGACCCCTACGCGGGCGGTCAGCTCGCGTTGGCCGAGGCCTACCGCAACGTCGTCACCACCGGTGCGGCGCCGCTCGCCGTCACCGACTGCCTGAACTTCGGCAACCCCGAGGACCCGGCGGTGATGTGGCAACTCCGGGAGGCCATCCACGGCATCGCCGACGGCTGCGCGCAATTGGGGATTCCCGTCACCGGCGGCAATGTCAGCCTCTACAACCAGACTGCCGGAGTGAACATCCTGCCCACCCCGGTGGTCGGCGTCCTCGGCGTGATCGACGACGTTCGCCGGCGCACCATTCCGGGCATCGGACAGGACACCGGCGAGACACTGCTGCTGCTCGGCTCCCCGCGCGACGAGTTCGACGGCTCCGCGTGGGCCGAGGTCGTGCACGGCCACCTCGGTGGCCGGCCACCGCAGGTGGACCTCGACGCGGAACGCAAGCTCGGCGACATCCTGATCGCCGGGTCCAGGGACGGGATGATCTCCGCGGCCCACGACCTGTCCGAAGGCGGATTGGCGCAGACCCTGGTCGAGATGTGCCTGTCCGGCGAGACCGGTGCGCGGATCGTGCTGCCGGAGGGTGCCGACCCGTTCGTCTGGTTGTTCTCCGAGTCCACCGCGCGGGTCGTCGTGGCCGTGCCGCGGACGGAGGAACTGCGTTTCACCGAGATGTGCACCGTCCGGCGCCAGCCGTGGGTGAAGATCGGGGTGGTCGACGCCGGCAACACCGGGGCGCCCGAGGAACAGCTGCTCGACATCCAGGACGTGGCGACCATTCCGCTGGCGGACCTGCGCCGCGCCTGGGTGGGGACGCTCCCGGCGCTGTTCGGGTGAGCCGGAGAGCCCGATTTCGCCCTGCCGCCCAAGGGTTCTTCGGCGGCTGATGGTGGGACGGAACGGCGAATCGGGTGTTGTCCGTCCGATAAGATCCCTTGCGGTGCGCCGGGAAGTCTGGTCGGCAGGTCGTACAACCGACGGCCGAACCTGACGACAAGGAAGGCTGCATCGTGGCCATCAGCCCACCCCCGTTGTTCTCGCGTGGAACCTGGGCCGAGGACGGCCGCGTCGCGCGGTTGCTGCGCAAGGAAACCGTGGGCGGGGCCCTGCTGCTGGTGGCGACCGTCATCGCGCTGGTCTGGGCCAACAGCGGGCTCTCCGACAGCTACTTCTCGTTGCGCGATGCCACCTTCGGTCCGTCGGCGTTGCACCTGGACCTGAGCGTCGGGGCTTGGGCCGCCGACGGGCTGCTGGCCATCTTCTTCTTCGTCGCCGGGCTCGAACTCAAGCGGGAGTTTGTGGCCGGCGACCTGCGCGACCCGCAACGGGCGATCGTGCCGGTGGCCGCGGCGGTCGGCGGCATGATCGTCCCCGCGATCGTGTACCTGGCCATCGCCGCAGGGTCCGGCCCCAAGGGTTGGGCCATCCCCACCGCAACCGACATCGCCTTCGCGCTCGCGGTCCTTGCCGTCATCTCCACGCATCTGCCGGCGGCGCTGCGGACCTTCCTGCTGACCCTCGCGGTGGTCGACGACCTGCTCGCGATCACCGTGATCGCGCTGTTCTACACCTCGGATCTCAAACCGCTGTGGCTGCTCCTGGCACTCGTTCCGCTCGGCCTGTTCACCCTGCTCGTACAGCGCCGCATCACCTCCTGGTGGTTGCTGCTGCCGCTGGCGTTCGCGACCTGGGCGCTGGTGCATGCCTCCGGCGTGCACGCCACCGTCGCCGGCGTCCTCCTCGGCTTCGCCGTCCCCGTCCGGGCCCGCCGAATCGCGGGGAAGGACGACAATCGCCCCGGGCTGGCGGAGCGATTCGAGCACCTGTGGCGGCCCATCTCGGCCGGTGTCGCGGTGCCTGTCTTCGCCCTGTTCTCGGCGGGAGTCGCGATCGGCGGCCTGACCGGATTGCAGTCGGCGCTGACCGACCCCATTGCGATCGGCATCATCGCCGGCCTCGTGTTGGGCAAGCCGGCCGGCATCCTCGCGGCGACGTTCCTGACGTCCAAGCTCACCCGCCGGCCCCTGCAGAAGGGGCTCTCCTGGCCGGATCTCACGGGGGTTGCCATCCTCGGCGGCATCGGGTTCACGGTCTCATTGCTGATCGGCGAGCTCGCGTTCGCCGGGAGTTCCGAGGCGGAAGACCACGTCAAGATCGCCGTGCTGGTCGGCTCGGTGGCGGCGGCCGTGCTGGCGGGCGTCCTGCTCCGGCTGCGTAACCGCCGGTACCGGGCGATGTGCGCGGAAGAAGAACTGGACGCCGATCACGACGGGATACCGGACGTGTACCAGCGCGACTGACCGGTGCACCAGCGCGGTTCCGGTCCACTCCGCGATCCGGACGGCCGGGCCTGCGGTGCCGATCGGTCGGCTCCGCCGCCGTGACAACTGGTCGGCTCCGCCGCCGTGACAACTGGTCGGCTCCGCCGCCGTGACAACTGGTCGGCTCCGCCGCCGTGACAACCGGTCGGCTCCGCCGCCGGGTCGCTCAGTTCGGCTCTGCCTCCGTCGCCTCGACATGCCCGGTCCGTTGCTGCGAACCGGCGGTCGCGAGGACCTTCCGGACGCCGTCGACGGCCAGCCCGTGCCAGCGCCGGGAGAACCGCAGCATCGGATGCCCGCCCCGTTGGATCAGCTCGGATGTCACCTCCGCGCCTTCCCCGCGCGCACGATCGAGCCACGCCCGGGTGGTGTGCTCGGGGATGGTCCGGTCGCTGGTGCCCTGCACCACGAACAGCGGCACGCCGCGCAGACCCACCACCGGGTCGTCGGCCACCAGCCACGGGGCGAGAGCGACCGCACCGACCACCTCAGCGCAGGTCCGGGCCGACTGCACAGCCACCCTGGCGCCGAGCGAATGACCCAGCGCCACGATCGGCAGACCCGGATGCTGCGCGGCGAGCTGATCGATCGCCCTATGCGCGTCCCCCAGCACCGTTGCGCCGTTGCCGTTCCACCCGCGCACCGAGAAGCGCAGCCGGTACACCGCGGCCGAGGGCACCTGCCGCGCCGCCGCCCGGGCGATGGGCACCATGCGCAGCGCCGCCGAGCTGAGCCGGGCCACCCGCATCGTCGACTCCACCGAGCCGCCGTGCAGCACCAGCACGGCCGAGGTTGGATCGGCCGGCGCGGCCGTGACTGAGAGCCGGGCATCATCGTGGGCGAGGATCACCCGGTCGATTATCCGGCGTCACTGTGCGCGGGCCGTCCGGCAGTTGCGGGGCCGGGTCCGTGCGCCGGACCCGGACACCTACAGTCCTTGCCCATGGCCCGACGCGTCGTCACCCGTGCCGAGCTGATCGCTGCACTGGCGGCCGCGTCCGGCGTCAGCGGACCACCCACGGCCGGCTCGAGACCCGACCGCGAACAGTCCGCCGGCCCTTCGCCGGATGCCGCCGCAACCCGCGCAGCGGTCCGGACCACCCTGTCCTGGATCGCGCAGCAGCATCCGGGCCGATCCGTCGAGATCAGGGTTCCGCCGCACGGCGCGGCGCAGGCCTTCGCCGGTCCGACGCACACCAGGGGCACCCCGCCCAATGTGGTGGAGACGACGGCGCCGACCTGGCTCCGGCTCGTCTCGGGCTCGGTGACCTGGGCGGATGCGGTGGCCGACGGTCGGGTCGTCGCGAGCGGCACCCGCGCCGACCTGTCTGCGGTGCTGCCGATCGACCCGGACGGCACCGCGGCGCCCTGACCACGCCGGTCGTGGAATCGCCCACCCCGGCCGCCCCGCGGTCGTCTCGACCCGCCCGAATTGCCAGGTCGAGCAGGTACAGTGGGGTACCGCTGATCCCCTGGCTTGATCCGCTCGCAGAGGAGCACGGTTTTCGTGGTCATTGGTCCGTCGCAGACAAACATGACCGGCGTGATTCCCACCAGTACGTCCCTCCGGATGCCTTCGGTGCGTCGCTCGGGCGCGCCTGTGGCCGCCGGAGATGACGCACACCTGTTCGACCCGCAGGCCGACCCGTCGCCGCGCGAGGAGTGCGGCGTCTTCGGTGTCTGGGCGCCTGGCGAGGAAGTGGCGAAGCTCAGCTACTACGGGCTGTACGCGCTGCAGCACCGCGGCCAGGAGGCGGCCGGGATCGCCGTTGCCGACGGCTCGCAGATCGTCGTCTTCAAGGACCTCGGGCTGGTCTCGCAGGTGTTCGACGAGCAGACGCTGTCCTCCCTCAACGGGCACATCTCGGTCGGGCACTGCCGGTACTCCACCACCGGATCGGGCACCTGGGAGAACGCCCAGCCCACCTTCGCGATCACCGACGTCGGCTCCGGCATCGCGCTCGGCCACAACGGCAACCTGGTCAACACCGTCGAGCTCGCCGCCCGGGTGGCGTCCCTGCCCGGCAAGGCCGGCCGCGGCAAGTGCTCCACCGACTCCGACGTCATCACCCGGCTGCTGGCCGGCAAGTCCGCCGACTCCGGTCTCGAGGCGGCCGCGCTGGAACTCCTACCGGACCTGCAGGGCGCGTTCAGCCTGGTGTTCTGTGACGAGCACACCCTGTACGCCGCCCGCGACCCGCACGGGGTGCGCCCCTTGGTGCTGGGTCGCCTCGACCGCGGATGGGTCGTCGCGTCGGAAACCGCCGCGCTGGACATCGTCGGTGCCTCTTTCGTCCGTGAGGTGGAGCCCGGCGAGCTGCTGGCGATCGACGCCGACGGGCTGCGCAGCGAGCACTTCGCGGCGCCCACCCCCAAGGGCTGCGTCTTCGAGTACGTCTACCTGGCCCGACCGGACACCACGATCTCCGGTCGCGGTGTGCAGGCGACCCGGGTGGAGATCGGCCGCCGGCTGGCCGCCGAGGCACCCATCGAGGCCGACCTCGTCATCCCCACCCCGGAGTCCGGGACGCCGGCCGCGATCGGTTACGCCCAGGCGTCCGGCATCCCGTACGGCCAGGGCCTGGTGAAGAACGCGTACGTCGGGCGGACCTTCATCCAGCCGTCGCAGACCATCCGGCAGCTCGGCATCCGGCTCAAGCTGAACCCGCTGCGTGACGTGATCCGTGGCAAGCGCCTGGTCGTCGTCGACGATTCGATCGTCCGGGGCAACACGCAGCGTGCGTTGGTCCGGATGCTCCGGGAGGCCGGGGCGGTGGAGGTGCACGTCCGGATCGCGTCACCGCCGGTCCGCTGGCCGTGCTTCTACGGCATCGACTTCGCTTCGCGCGCGGAACTGATCGCCAACGCCGGTGACGTCGAAGCGGTGCGCCGCTCGATCGGTGCGGACACCCTTGGATATGTATCGCTGGAATCGCTGATCGCCTCCACGGAGCAGCCGAAGAACCGGCTGTGCGCGGCGTGCTTCACCGGCGACTACCCGATCGCCATCCCCGACCAGGTCGGCAAGCACGTCCTGGAGGGCATCGCCCGCGGCGTCGCCAACCCGGCACACGTCAACGGACGCCCGCCGTCGGACCCTGCCCTGCGCAGCCCCCTGGACGGTCACGCCAGGGGAGTGGCGGGTGACGCCGCCCCCGTGACGGCCGCCGGCTACGGCGCCGAGGACGCGCTGACCAGACCATGAGACGAGTACCGGCATGAGCACCTCGCACCATCCCATCGGCTCCGGCGCCACCTACGCGGGCTCCGGCGTATCCATCGCGGCCGGCGAACTGGCCGTCGACCTGATGAAGCCGTACACCCGCAAGACGCACCGGCCCGAAGTGATCGGTGGCATCGGCGGTTTCGCATCGCTGTTCCGGTTGCCGCTGCACCGCTACCGCGAACCCGTGCTGGCCTCCTCCACCGACGGGGTCGGCACCAAGTCGGCGATCGCGCAGGCGATGGACGTGCACGACACCATCGGCATCGACCTGGTCGCGATGGTCGTCGACGACCTGGTGGCCTGCGGCGCCGAGCCGCTGTTCATGCAGGACTACATCGCCTGCGGGAAGCTCGAACCGCAGCGGATCGCGTCCCTGGTCGCGGGGATCGCCGAGGGCTGCGTCCTGGCCGGCTGCGCGCTGGTGGGCGGGGAGACCGCCGAGCATCCCGGGCTGATGGCACCCGACGACTACGACCTCGCCGGAACCGCGGTGGGCGTCGTCGAGGCCGACGCGGTGCTCGGACCGGACCGGATCAAGCCTGGTGACGTCGTCCTCGGGTTGGGCTCGTCCGGCACCCATTCCAACGGGTATTCCCTGGTCCGGCACGTGCTGCTGGACATCGCCCGGCTGCCGCTGGATGGGCACGTCGAGGAGTTCGGCCGGACCCTCGGCGAGGAATTGCTGGAGCCGTGCCGGATCTACGCTCTGGACTGCCTGGCGCTGACCCGGGAGACGGATGTGCACGCCTACGCGCACATCACCGGCGGCGGGCTCGCCAACAACCTGGCCCGGGTCATCCCGGACGGGCTCACCGCGGCCCTCGACCGGCGGGCCTGGAATCCGCTGCCGGTGTTCGGGTACATCTCCTCGCACGGCCGGGTGTCGCGAGAGGAGATGGAGAAGGCGTTCAACATGGGCATCGGGATGGTCGCCGTGCTGCCCGCAGATGACGTCGACCGGGCGATGGCCATGCTCACCGCCCGGCACGTGTGGAGCGTGGTGCTGGGCACCGTCGAGCGGTCCGGGGAGCGCACGGAGCGGGTCACCCTGACCGGGGACCACCCGCGGTTCTGACCGCCGCCCGGTCCGGCGCGCGGCCCGTCCCGCCGGCCGCCCGCCGGCCCGGCCTCACTCGCGCCGCCCACCCGGTGCTCGGGCTACAGCGTGAGCGGGGCGCAGGCTCGGTGAGTGAGGGCGTGCGAACCGGCCTCACCGCACGACCGGCAGGCCCGCGCGGCAGCGGCTACCCGGCGGCCACGCCGCGGCCGGACCGGGACAGCCTGCTGGTCGCCGCCACCGAGGCGAGCAGGCAGCAGCGGCCACCGCGGTGATCGCGACATCAGCGCCGAGCGCATCGGCCAGCGGGCCGGCGATCAGCGACCCGACCGCAATGGCGCCGACGTTGAGCTGGTCGTAGACGCCGAACACCCTGGCCACCAAGGCATCAGGAGCGGCGCGCTGCAGCAGCGTCACCGCCATCACTTCGGCGATCAACGTGGCAGCGCCGGCCATCGCGATCAGGGCGATGGTCAGCGGCAGCCGGCCGACCAGCCCGGCGAGCCCGGTGGACACCGCGAAGACGACCATCACGGCGGACAACGCAGGCCCCGGGCGGGTGTGTGCCGCCATCCCGTTCACCACGGCCATCGACCCGAGTGCGCCGATGGACAGCGCGGCGTTCAGCAGTCCCACGGTGTCGGTGCCGCCGAGCAACCGCTCGCCCAGTAGCACCATGGCGACCACCAGGTAGCCGTAGAGGAAGTTGTCGATCACGGCGACCGTCATCGGACGGCGCACGGCCGCGACGAACGCCACCACCCGGAGCCCGTTCAGCAGCGCCGCACCCGACACGGGCACGGCCGGCGGACGCGGCAGCTGCACGGTGATGGCCAGTGCGGCCGCGAGCACGAACAGGGCCGCCGCCGACGCGGTCGCCAGACCGGGACCGCTGCCGGAGAGCAGCAGCAGCCCCAGCACGCCGGGCCCGGCGATCCAGGTGGCGTTCTCCACCCCGGTCACCCAGTGCGTTGGCCGGTGGAAGCTGTTCGGCCGCAACGCATTCCGGTGTGGCGGCGGCGAGCGCCGGGTAGGCCGGGGTGGCCAGCACCGCGGCGAGGGCGGCCGTCGCGACCAGCACCGGCACCGGCCGGTGTCCCAGCAGCGCGATGGCGAGCATCGCCGCGCATCCGGCCCGACCGACGAACGACCAGGTCAGCACCAGGCTGCGGGAGTAACGGTCGGCGATCAGCCCCGCGTACCCGGAAAAGATCACGTACGGCGCGAATCCGAGCGCGATGGTCACCGACACCCAGACGCCGGACGTCGTCCGGGCCAGCAGCACCTCGATGCCGACGGCCAGCGTGGTCATCAGCTGCGCGACGGTGCCGGCGCCGTGCGCGGCGAGCAGCATCCGGAAGTCCCGCGCTCGCAGCGCCGACCGGAAGCTGGGCACCCGGCCGCCGAGCGTCGCCTCGGACATCACCGGCTCCGGCCGGGGTGTCCGGAGTCCCGGTACTCGGCGCGCAACGGCGCAAACCCGTTGAAGCCGACCGTGGAGTATGTGGCGGTGTACGCGCCCGCCGAGTGGAACCGGAGCCGGTCACCGGGGCGGAGGGCCAGCGGCAGCAGATAACGGTGACGCTGGTACAGCACGTCCGGCCTGTCGCAGGTCGGTCCGGCCAGGATGGTCTCTCCGACGGCGCCGGTCAGTGGTCGGCCGTCGCGCAGCGCCTGGATGCGGTAGCGGATGCTCTCGCCGTAGGCCTGCACCAGCCCGGTGAGCAGGTCCGCGTCCAGGTACACCCACCGGGCACCGGCCCGCTCGGAGACCAGCACCACCTCCGTGTCGAGCACGCCGGCGTCGGCCACCAGGTGGCGTCCGGGTTCCGCGATCAGCTGCGGACGGTCGTTGCCGAAGTGCCGCTGCAGCGCCGCCTCGATCGCCGACCCGTACTCCTCGATCGGCGGCGGGGTGGCGAACAACAGGGCCGGGAAGCCGCCGCCGATGTGCACCACCTCCAGCTCGGAACCACTGTCCCGCAGAGCGGCTCGCAAACCGGCCGCGAGACGCAACGGCTCGTCCCACGCGTTGGGGTCGCGTTGCTGGCTGCCCACGTGGAAGGCGATGCCGACCGGGTGGCCGGCCGCGGCAGCGGTGTGCAGCAGGGTGGCGGCCTCGAGCCCGGAGCACCCGAACTTCCCGCCGAGCGCCCAGTCCGCACCGCTGCCGGATGTCGTCACCCGGACCAGGACCGTCGAACCCGGAGCATGCGCGCTGACCTTGGCCAGTTCACCGGGGCTGTCGACGGTGAACGAGCCGATGCCGCACCGGCGGGCGAACGCGATGTCCTGCGCCTTCTTGATGGTGTTCCCGTACGAGCAGTCCGCGGGATCCCCGCCCGCGTCCAGCACCGCCTCGATCTCACCCGGACTCGCCACGTCCCAGCTGCAGCCGAGCGCGGCCAGCGCCCGCAGCACCTGCGGCGCTGGATTGGCCTTGACGGCGTAGTGCAACCCGACCGTCGGCAGCGCGGCCCGCAGCCGCAGGAACCGATGACGCACGACCGAGATGTCCATCCGCAGAACGGGAGTGTCCGGTGCCCGCGTACCGGGCACCGGCAGGGACGTCGCATGCACCCCGCCCGCGTCGATGTCCCCGCTGACGTCGTCGGGTTGCCGCACCGCCACGATCGTCGTCACGCTTCCCCCATACCTGCATCGCCTGGGTGATCGGTCCCGGTTGTCCGGAGAGCCGGCCAGCCGGCGGTGATACGGGCGGCCACCACTTGCGATCGGTGCCGATCGGCAGCCGGTGGTGACGTCCCGTTCCGGTCGCCTCACCCTCCCGGGATCGGGTTGGGTCATCGGTGCCAGCACGCGCATCGGGCCCTGATCGCGGGTGCGGATCGCGGCCGGCACCGGCTTGGTGCTGTGATGGGGTGCGTGCGATCGGCACGGGTTGCGCGCGCCGCCTCGCGGGAAGCCGGAAAGGAGGCGGCCGTGGACGTCAGGTTCGTTGCCATGGCACCGGTGGAGGTCCAACCGGTGGGCCCGCCCGTCGTGGTGGGTGAGCCAGGCGAGCTGTTGTCACCGTTGGAAGCGCCGGAGCGCGGGACGGGAGTGCCGACCTCGAACGGATGGGTGCCGGACGGCGCCGGTGCGGGGCCGTCCGGCGACCGACCGGCCGCCCGCGCAGTGGTCACCGACCACCATGCCGACGACCTGCCTGACCTGTTGCGCCGCGATGACGGCATCGTCTGGGTGGACATCCCGAACTGGGATGACGACGTGGCGGCCGTGCTCACCTATGTCTTCGGGTTTCACCCGCTGGCCATCCGGGACTGTCAGCAGCGCAACCAGGTACCGAAGGTGCACCTGTACGGCGACCACCTCTTTCTGGTGCTGCACGCCCCGTTCGCCGGCAGGTCCGGTCACGTGCACTACATCGAACTCGACCAGTTCGTCGGCCGGAACTACCTGGTGACGGTGCACGGGCCGCTGAACCCCGCAGTGGACCCGCAGGTCGCCACCGCGGAGGTGCAATCCCTGCTCAACAGGCTGACGTCCGGCCGATTGCGGCCCACGGAACCGTTCGAGTTGTCACACGCGCTGGTCTCGGCGCTGACCGCCCGGTTGCGCAACTACACCGCCGAGCTGACCAGGGACGTCTGGCAGCTCGAACAGCGCGTGACCGCCGGCCATCTCGGTGATCCCGAGGAGTTCCTGGAGGAGATGTTCCGTGCCCGGCACGGTCTGCTGACCGTCGAGACGATGGCCGGGTTGAGCCGTGAGGTCTACGCCCGGATGGCCAAGATCCAGGCGTTCGGGCCCGGCCGCGGCGCCGACCTGCTCGACGACAGCGTCGACCAATTCGACCGGCTCCGCGCGATGTCGCACGGACAGAAGGAGTACCTGGTCGGAACGATCGAGTTCTACCAGGCCCGGACCAACACCAAGATGACGATCGCCGCCGAGCGGTTGGCGGTGATCGCCGCGGTGACGCTGCCGATCACCGCGCTGTCGTCGATCCTGGGCATGAACGTCATCGTCAACGACCAGACCCATTACGGGCAACTCGCGGTGGCGCTGACCACCATGCTGATCATGTCGGTGCTGCTGCTGATCTGGGCCAAGCGCAAGGGCTGGTGGTGACGGCTCCGGTTCAGCCGCTACCGGCGAGTTGCCGGAGCCGGTCGAGCCGGCCGGACTCGTACTCGGCGAACGCGCTGTCGGCCGCCAGCAGCTCGACCGCGGCGGCCGCATGCCGCGCCGCCTCGTCCGGTTTGCCGATGGCGAGCATCAACTCGGCGAGCTCCTCCTCGACGTACCCGTCGGACGGCCCGTGCGCGGCCAGCCGCAGCTGGATCTCCAGCGCCTCCTCGAACCGGGCCAACGAGCGCAGTGCCCGGGCCACCGCCCACCGCGCCACCCGCACCTGCTCCACCGTGCCGTGCATCGAATAGGCAGCAACCGCCTCCTCGAACTCGGCGAGGGCACCGGCGTAGTCGCCGGCGTCGTGCCGCGCCCAACCCGCGTTGTTGTGCAGCGACCCTGCCCACCGCTGGGTGCGTGGGTCGACCGACCGCCGCACCACATGCAACGCCTGCTCCGTCCAGTCGGCGGAGCGCTCGGAGTCGACGATGGCAAGCATGTGCGCGGCGTCCACCGCCAGGAAGTCCTCCCCGGCGGCCCGCGCGAAGCCCAGCGCATCGATGAAGTGCTCGGCCGCCGCGGACGGATTGCCGGCGGAGTTGAGCAGTCGGCCACGCTCGAGCGACACCCTGATCGCCACGGGGCTCGGCAGTCCCCGCAGCGCCACCGCATCGAGCAGTCCGCGGCCGTCGTCGAACCGGCCGAGCAGACCCAGCGCGCGCGCCAGCTGCGTGGTCAACTCCGCGTGTGCGACCGAGTCGGACGGTGCTGCGTCGACCGCGTCCCGCAGCCGCCGTTCGGACGCCCGCACGTCGTCGAACTCCCACAGCTCGTCGAGCAGTGCAGGATCGAGCCGGGAGGATTCGTCACGGGATGTCATGCAAGGGCTCCGGCGCCCCGGTCCGCGTTGCACCGGGGCGACGCGGCGAGATCAGCGACGGCGGGACGGTGTGACGTAGTCCACCGGTTCGTCGCTGATCTCCTCCGCGTACTTCGAGTACACGGCAATGGGGTCGTCGTCATCGTCGTCGTCGTCGACAACGGGCGGAGGCGGGGGCTGATACACCGCCCCACCGGTCAACTCGCGCTGCAAGGCGTTGACGTCGATCGACGAGGTGTGGTACTTGAGCTCCCGCGCGACCTTCGTTTGCTTAGCCTTCTGACGGCCACGCCCCATGGCGGACCCCCTTGCAGTAAGAAGCGGGGCGGCCGAGAAACGGCGGCCCCGGAATCAGGTGTGTTTCGTGGTGTCAACAGTACAGGCTCCGGGGGTGCTGTTCCCACACCACCCGACGCCGCGGCGCGCGGGACGACGCGACCCGCGCAGCGGCTGAAACGCAATCGTAAGGCTCGTCAGATGCGCCGGGTGCCGCTCGGGGCGGATGCACCAGCCCGCAGCGGGTACGCGGTGCCCCCGGGCGGTCGCGGGGTCGGCTCAGTAGACCCCGGCAGCCAGTTCGACGGTGCCCACCGGCACGCCGCCACCCATCACCGCGCCGGTGCCCAGCTCGTCCAGCAACGCCGCTGCCGCGGAATCGGCGGCAATTCCGAGGGTGCGCAGGCCGCCGATCAGCACCGGCATCCGGGCCCGGTCACCGCCGTCGGTGACCTTGACGGCCACGCACCGACCGTCCGGCAGCGCCGCGCAGTGCACGCCCTCGGCGCCACCCTTCACCAGCAGGCCGGGCACGGCCTGCATCAACCGGGTGTCCTCCCGGCCCGTCCCGCCGACCATCTCCGGGTGGGCCCGCATCGCGTCGGCCACCGTGCGCTCGGGTGTTCCCACCGCCGCGGCGGCGACGGCTCCGAAGCCGCGCGCCAGGGCCAGCAGCGAGATGGCGAACAGCGGTGCGCCGCAGCCATCGATGCCGACGGCCGACGGGGCCTCACCGGTCAGCCGGGTGATCTCGGCGGCGACCCGGCGCTGCAACGGGTGATCCGGTGCGACGTAGTCGGCGATCGGCCAGTCCTGCACCAGGCAGGCGGTGAGCATGCCGGAATGCTTGCCCGAGCAGTTCATGTAGATCCGCCGGGCCCGCGTCGCGGCCGGAACGCCACCCGTCCCGCTGCCACCGGCCTCCAGCACGGCCAGCCTGGCGTCCTCGTTCATCGGCAGCGCGGGCGGGCAGCGCAGGTCCGACTCCCGCACTCCGGCCCTGGCCAGCATCGCCAGCGCCCGGTCCACGTGCATCGGTTCGCCGGAGTGCGACGCCGACGCCAGCGCGAGGTCGGCTCCGGCGAGGTCCGCTCCGCTGCCGAGCATCGCCACGGACTGGAAGGGCTTGCTGGACGACCGGGGGAACATCGGGCTGGTGACGTCGCCGCGGGCGTGCAGCACCGAGCCGTCGCGGTCGGTGATGACGACGCAGCCGAAGTGCGAACCCTCGTGGAAGCCGGACCGGTAGACGCGGACGAGTTCGGTGGGGATGCCGGGCACGGCTGGTTGCTCCTCGGTGGTCGCTGGTGCCAGGCTCAGAACGAGCGGTCGGCACTGGGCCTGCGGTCAGGCACCGGCCAACAATGCCACCAGCACGGCGGGGTCGATGTTGCCCCCCGACAGCACCGCCACCGTCTTCCCGCCGGGCAGCGCTTCCGGGTGGTGCAGGAAGGCCGCCGCGGCGACCGCGCCGCTCGGCTCGGCGACCAGCCGAGCCTGCAGCAGCAAACGGCGGGTGGCATCGGCGATCTCGTTCTCGGTGACGGTGACGATGTCGTGCACCTGGGATCGGATGTGGGCCCAGGGCAGTTCACCGACGCGGAACGTGCGCAGGCCGTCGGCCATCGTCCGCGCCGTCTGCGCCGGGGTCCACGGGATGCGTCGCCCCGCCCGGAACGACTCGGCGGCGTCACCGGCCAGTTCCGGTTCGACACCGACGACCCTCACGGTCGGCAGCAGTGCGGTGATCGCCGCCGCCACCCCGGAGATCAACCCGCCGCCCGACACCGGCACCAGCACGGTCTCGACATCAGGCGCGTCCTGGGCGATTTCGAGCCCCACGGTGCCCTGGCCGGAGATCACGTCCGGGTGGTCGAACGGCGGGATCAGCGCCTTGCCGGTCTGCTCGGCCAGCTCCGACGGGCGGCTGAAGCGTTGCTCCACCGGTACCAGTTCCACCGTCGCGCCCAGGTCCCTGGTCGCCTGCACCTTGCGCGCCGGCGCGTTGTCCGGGATCACGATGTGCGCGTCGACCCCGAAAGCCCTGGCGGCGTAGGCAACCGCCTGGGCGTGGTTGCCCGAAGAGTGGGCCAGCACGCCGCGTGCGCGGACCTGCGGCGCCAGCCGGGACATGGCCGTGACGGCGCCCCGGATCTTGAAGGCGCCGATCGGCTGCAGGTTCTCCGGTTTGATCCACAATCCGGGCCACGGCGAGGGCAACAGCGGCGTCCGCACCGCGTACGGGGAGATCAGCATTGCCGCGTCGAGGATGTCGTCGAGCGTGACGAGGTCGGCCACGGGTCAGTTCCGCCGGATCTGGTTCAGCGCCCGGCGGTCGATCGCGGACAGCGGAGTGGCCAGGTCCGCTTCACCCAGTGCATCGTCGGGGTCGATGACGGCATCGACGGTGCCGGCGAGCAGCGGGGTACCGGCGTCGACGCCGCGCTTGACCAGCGCCAGTGCGATCGGGCCGTACTCGTGGTGCTGCGCGACGGTGCCGACCCGACCGATCGCCTTGCCCTGCCCGGTGACGACGGTGCTCCCGGTCACCGGCAGCGTCCCGGACGATCCGTCCAGGTTCAGCATCACCAGCCGCCGCGGCGGCCGGCCGAGGTTGTGCACCCTGGCGACCGTCTCCTGGCCGCGGTAGCAACCCTTCTCCAGGTGCACCGCGGACCGCAGCCAGGACACCTCGTTGGGGATGGTCCGGTCGTCGGTGTCCACGCCGAACCGGGGACGGCGGGTCGGGATGCGCCGCGCGTCGGCGGCCCAGCTGCCGGCCGGCGTGGCACCGGCTTCGATCAGCGCCCCGGCCACCTCGGCCAGCCGAGCGCGGTCGACGACGACGTCGACACCGTCGGCTGCCCGCCGGACAAAGCCACCCACCGTTGCTGCTGCGGCGTCGGACGGGAAGACCTGCTCGGTCACCGCGCCGGCCGCCGGTCCGGCCAACGTCAGGAGCGCCAAACGCTCGGTCGCGTCGGTGTTCTCGACCTTCGACCAGAATCTCATCGCGTCCAGGAACGCGAGCAGCGCCGGCCCCGCGCCCGGTTCGGTGTCCAGCACCGCGGTGCCGCTGCACTCGGTGACGACGAAGTGGTGCTCGACGTGCCCCTGCGGTGACAGGATCAGCGCCTCGGTGGTCTGCCCGTCGGTCAGCGTGCTGAGGAATTGCGTCGTGAGGGTGTGCAGCCAGGTCAGCCGGTCGTCACCGGCGACGGTGAGCACCGACCTGGTCGACCGGTCGAACAGGGCCGCCCCGGTCTCCGCGGCGCGTTGTTCGGCCATCGGATCGCCGTAGTGCCAGGCCGTTCCGGCGTCGACGCCGATGGCGTCCACCGCTCCGGGGCGCTGGAGCAGGGGGGACCGGTGCGGCGTGGACTGCTGCGGTGAGGCCATTGCTTCATGGTAGGCAGCGCGCGCCGCTGCCCAGGACGTCGTGCTCCGGGTCACCGCCTGCCGAGGGTGTACCGCACCTGCTGGTCGAATCCGATCCGTCCGTCGGCGTTGTCGCGGCCGGTCTGCTCCACCGCGGCGAAGACCCGGTCGCGCACCTGGTCCCGCTCCGACTCCGGAATAAACGCCCAGAACTGCCGCTGGCCGAGGGACATCATCCAGCGCTGCCAGTGTTCCGGGGAGTCGAACCGGGCCCGGATCTCTGCCCGAACGGTGCGGACGGTGGTGAATCCGGCGTCCGCGAACAGCCGCTCCACGCCGTGGTCCGAGGCGAACGGTCCCTTCGTGCCCGACGTTCGCGCGTCCCGGATGTCGGGGGGGAGGTAGGGCGTGAACACCTCGTCGACACGCCTCCAGCCGGGGGTGTAGTCGCCGAAGGTGGACACCGCGATCCGCCCACCGGGGACCAGCAGGTCCCGCCACCTGCGCAGGGCGGCGGCGGGGTCGGGCAGGAAGAACAGCACGAGCGATGCGGTGATCGCATCGAAGGAGCCGGCGGGCAGGTCCGGTTCCTGTGCATCACCGACGCGCACGGTGACCCGCACGGCGGCGAGTCGGGCTTCCCGCTCGGCCGCCGCCACCATGTTGGGCGCAAGGTCCAGGCCGACCGCTTCGCCGGTTCCGCCCACGGCGGCCGCCACCGGGATCAGCACCGCCCCGCGCCCGCAGCCGATGTCGAGGATGCGTTCACCCGGCGCCGGGGCGAGTTCGTACACGAGCCGGTCCGCGATCGGTTGAAACCACGCGACCCCGACCTGGTCGTAGGTGTCCGCGGCGGCGTCGAACGCCGCTGCTACCCGCTGCCGCTGATCCACCCGGCAAGCTTCCCACCGGGACACCGGGGTTGCGCGGCCGGTGGTCGTTGGTCGGCGGTCGTGGTCGGCGGTGTGCGGTCGGCGTCGGCGGTGATCAACCGGTCCCGCGGACCACGCTCCGGCGACAGGGAGCGGCGACCGATTCATCCCGGTTGCGTCCCGGCCCGGAGGGATGGGTCACAGCTGGGGCTACCGATTGGTCGGCATCCCGGCGGACCGGCACAATTGCGCCTCATGATGGTCGGCGACAGTGATGTCTCAGACAGTGACGTCTGAGGTGACCGCGGGGACGAGGGTCGCCGGGCGACCGCGTTCGCCCGTCTTCAACGGCCACGGTGTGACACCGTTCGTCGAACTGGATCGGCCCGCCTGGGCGACGCTGGCCCAGTCGAGCCCACTACCGCTGACCATGAGCGAGATCGAGCGGTTGCGCGGCATCGGCGACCCCATCGACGTCGACGAGGTGCAGAACATCTACCTGCCGCTGTCCCGGTTACTCAACATGTACGTCGGTGGCGTCGGCGCCCTGCACCAGGTCACCACCACATTCCTGGGCGAACGCACGGAGCGCACGCCGTTCATCATCGGCGTCGGCGGCTCGGTCGCGGTCGGGAAATCCACGACGTCACGGGTGCTGGCCGAGATGCTGGGACGCTGGCCCGACACTCCTCGCGTACAGCTCGTCACCACCGACGGGTTCCTGCACCCCAACCGGGTCCTGCAGCAACGAAACCTGATGGACCGCAAAGGGTTCCCGGAGTCCTACGACCGCAGGGGATTGCTGCGGTTCGTGGCCGAGGTGAAGTCCGGTCTGGAGGAAGTGCGGGCGCCCCGCTACGACCACCTGACCTACGACATCGTCGCCGACGAGGAGGTCGTGGTGCGGCGACCCGATGTGCTGATCATCGAGGGCCTCAACGTCCTGCAACCTGCCCATCTCGACCAGGGCGGCCGTAGTGCGCTCGCCATCTCGGACTTCTTCGACTTCTCCATCTACGTGGATGCCTCGCCGGTGGACATCCGCCGGTGGTACGTCGAACGGTTCCTGCGGCTGCGCAAGACCTCATTCGCCCAGCCCGACTCCTATTTTCGCCGATACGCCGACCTCACCGACGACGAGGCCGTCGCGTTGGCCAACAAGATCTGGTCGTCGATCAACGAGCCGAATCTGGTGCAGAACATCCTGCCGACCCGCGGACGGGCCACCCTGGTGATGACGAAGGGTCCGGACCACGGCGTGTCCCGGATCAGGCTCCGCAAGCTGTAGCGGCCGGTGGCCGGAGGGCATCACCGGCAGGTGATCGATCGCCGCCACGAGGCCGGCGCGACGGCGGCGGCGAGAAATCGCGGCACCTCGTCGTCGTCGTGCTCGGACCGGCACTCTCCTGGTGCAGGTCGCGCGTCTCGAACCGCACGCCGATGGCGATGTCGGGGCCGTGCCGGCGAGGTGCCCGTCAGCCAGTCGGCTGGGATCGGGCTGCCGCTGCGCGGCCGCGATCCTCGCGCTTCCAAACCTGTGCGGTCGCGGTGCCGGTGCTCCACCACCGGCTCGATTCCGGCGAGCACCGTCCCGACCGCGCTCGGCCTGCCCATAGGGTGGCCGGGTGGTGCGTCCTGCAAGCTGTGTCAAACCTGCGGGTGTGAGTCCCGTCCCGGTAGGTACCGGAGCGCCGGGTAGCAGGCCCCGGTTCGTCGCCGAGAGGTGGCGGGCTGAGCGGGGTGTCAAGAGCCTCTTTGGAGGGAGCAAGATCGCGGGCCGCAGCGTTGAGCGAACCCTGCAGCCTCGTCACACCCACAATGAGGGAGCCGAGCCGCTCACTTCACGGCGGAGGCCATGTCCGTCGAGCCCTGGTCCGGGGTCAGCTCGTCGGGTCCTTCCGGGGTATGGGGGGCGGCACGTGATCACGGTTTGGTCCGGATCAGGAGAGACCCGTCTGCCTGGCCTTCGTCGGGCAAAGACCACAGGTATAAGCCGATGGTGAAGTCCTGTGGAGGGCAGCGGGAGTCCGACGGGGTCGTAGTACCGGTGATCGGCGTGCAACAGAACGCGCCGGGAGGGAAGGGCCCCGACTTCGGTCGTGCTGGTGGTGGAGGTAAGCGTGAGGGCATGACCGGGACCGCCCGGTCCAACAACCCCGGCGGGCAATCTAGGTCCGTTGAGCTGCACCGGTTTCCGCCGGTGGGGCAGGTGCGAGAACTTCAACGCAAGCTATGGGCTGCGGCCAAGCAGTCTGAGGGTAGGCGTTTCCGTGCTCTGTTCGACCGGATCTGCCGGGTTGACGTCCTGGCGGAGGCATGGGAGCGGGTGCGAGCTAATCGTGGAGCGGCCGGTGTTGATCGTGTGACGCTGGCCGGGGTGGAGGAGTACGGCGTGGACCGCTTGTTGGCGGAACTGCGTGCTGATCTCTTCCGCGGGGATTATCGCCCGTCGCCGGTGCGGCGGGTGGAGTCCCCCCTACTGGCCAACATTTACCTGCACGCGTTCGATCGGGCATGGGCCGAGCGGGGCACCGGAGAACTGGTCGGCTTCGCGGACGACTTCGTGGTGATCTGCAGGTCCGCAGCTCAGGCCGAGCACGCCCGGGGCAAGGCTGCGGCCCTGCTGGGTGGGTTGGGTCTGGATCTGCATCCGGACAAGACCCGGGTGGTCGATCTGCGGGAAGGCCAGGAGGGCTTTGATTTCCTAGGCTGTCATCTTCGAGCTCGCATGTCGGGTCGGCTGTGGGAACGGCAGCGGGTCATCCGCTACTACCTGCACCGCTGGCCCTCAGTGCGGTCGATGAGCAGGGCACGCCTTCGAATCAAGGCACTGACCGGTCGGCACCGGGCCGGACTGGAGTTGAAGGACCTGATCAAGGGCCTGAACCTGTTCCTGCGGGGATGGGGCAACTACTTCCGTACCGGGAACGCGGCCAACAAGTTCATCGCACTGGACCGGCACGTCGCGTGGCGGCTCAAACGCTTGCTGAAGACCAAGCGGGGCCGCAACCTGCGAGCAGGGCAGGCGAACCGTTGGACCCGAACCTGGTTCCACGACCAGGGACTACACCAGCTCATGGGCACCATTTCCTACCCGAAGGCGGCGTAACCATGTCAAGAAGACCGTCGGTAAGCCGTATGCGGGAAAACCGCACGTACGGATTGAAAGGGGGATGGGGAAACAGGGCCGCGACGCGGTTCCTGCGCCCCTGACTACCAGTGACGGACCACCCCGCGCCCCTGGTCGCACTGCTCGACGGAACCCTGCGAAGCCCGGAGGAACCGCTGCTCCGGCCGGACGACCTGGGCGTGTTGCGTGGGGAGGGGGTGTTCGAGACGACGCTGGTCGTCGACGGCGTCGCCCGGGACCTGGACGATCACCTCGTCCGGTTGGCGGTGTCGGCGGAGATGACCGGGATGGTCGTTCCGGGCCCGGACGACTGGCGTCGGGGCGTCGACGCCGTGCTCGGCGCATGGACCGGCGGAGGCCAGATGGTGCTGCGACTGGTGGCGAGCCGCGGTCCGGATTCGGCATCCGCGCCGGTCTGTTACGTGCTTGCCTCCGCGCTCTCGCCGGTCAGCATCAGGCAGCGGGACAGCGGGGTGCGGGTGCTGCTGCTGGACCGCGGGTTCACCGCCACACAGGCGGAATCGGCGCCGTGGCTGCTCGCGGGCGCGAAGACGCTGTCGTACGGAGTGAACATGGCGGCGCTGCGCCATGCCGCCGCGAACGACGCGGACGACGTGATCTTTCTCGGTTCGAACGGCGCGGTGCTGGAGGCGCCGACCGCCTCGGTCGTCGTCGCCCGGGGCCGGACGCTGCTCACCCCACCGCGGCCGGGAATCCTGGACGGCATCACCGTGCGCCGGCTGTTCCGGGCCGCCGCCGATGCCGGGTGGAGCACCGGCACTGCGGAGTTGACCTCCGCGGACCTGCTCGCCGCGGACGGCGTGTGGCTCGCGTCCAGCGCCCGGCTGCTCGCGCCTGTGGTCCGGATCGACGGCGCCGATCGGTCCGACGGCGGGCTGACCGCGGAACTCGCTGCGCTGCTGGGAGTTCCGGCCGCCGACGGCTGACGTCGTCGGCGGCCGGTCGAACAGGTCAGCCCTTGACCGCGCCCGCGCTCGCTCCGCGGACGAAGTACCGCTGCAAGATGAAGAACACGACAGCGACCGGGATCGTCATGAGCAGCGCGGCCGCCATTTTCAGCGGGAACTGCGTGCCGGAGCCGAGTTGCCCGCTGACGAGGGTGGCGACGCCCGATGTCAGCGTGTTCAGTTCCGGGCTCTGGCGCGAGATGATGAAGTGCGGCAACTCGTTCCACGAACCTTGATACGACAGGATGGTCAGTGTGATGAGGGCCGGCCTGGCCATCGGCAGGACCACCGACCAGAAGGTTCGGAACGTGCTGGCGCCGTCCAGACGCGCCGACTCCTCGACCTCGACCGGAATGTCGATGAAGAACTGCCGCATGATGAAGACGCCGGCGGCGTCGGCGATCAGTGGGATGATCATGCCGAAGTAGGTGTCGTAGAGGCCCGGCTGGACCAGCACCAGGTATTTGGGGATCAGCAGCACGATGCCCGGGACCGCGAGAAGACCGATGAACAATGCCGACATCGCGGTGCGGCCGGCGAAGTGCAGGCGCGCCAGCCGTATCCCGCCAGGGAATCGAAGAACACCCTGCCGATGGTGACGAAGAAGGAGACGACCACCGAGTTGAGGAACCACGGCGGGAAGTCGACATTCCCGAAGGCTGCGGAAGGCGTTGAGCGTCCATTCCTGCGGAATGGGGTTCAGCGGATGTGCTGCGGCGTCGGGATCGAATTTGAACGACGTACCCAGTTGGATGAGGAACGGGTAGAGGTAGACCAGCGAGAAGAAGATCAGGACCAGATAGATCAGCCAGCCCATCCGCCACCGGCGCTTGACCACGTCCGGCGGGGTCCACTCGACCGGTCCGGCCAGCGGCGGTCCGGACAGTGTGGTGCTCGCTTTCCCTCCCAGGTGGTGAAGCGACGGCGGCGGGGCAAGGTGGCGCGATCGCGCATGACGAATCGCTGCACCAGGCTGAAGATCACGATGATGGCGAAAAGGATGAACGCGATTGCTGCGCCCTGCCCCCACTTCCCGCTCAGGAAGGACGCCTGGTAGGACAGGTACGCCGGGGTGAGGGTGGTCTTCGCCGGACCGCCCTGGCTCATGATGGACACCTGATCGAACACCTGCCACGTGCCGATCAGGCCCAGGGTCAGCACCAGGAACAGGGTGGGCTTGAGCGCCGGCAGGGTGACGGCGCGGAAGCGCTGCCAGGTCGTGGTGCCGTCCACCATCGCTGCTTCCTGGACGTCGTCGGGAATGTCCTGCAACGCAGCCAGGAACAACAGCATGAAGGTCCCGGACGTGGTCCATGCACTGCGGATGGCGCTGGCCGGCACCCCCGACGATGCCTTCGCGGCGGCCGGTTCGCCCTGGTATCTCACGCTTTTCGGGCGGGACTCGATCTGGGCCGTGGTCCGGCTGGCTCCGTCCTCGGCGGTGGGTGCGCTGGCCGTATCGGGACTCACGGTGAACGGTGCGCCGTTCGCCGTGGCCGTCGATCGACACGGCGAGGTGCTGTCGGTGGAATGCGATCCGTCCCTGCAGGTTCGGGTGCGGTCCGCCGATCGCTTCTGACGATGCGACCGGCGGTCGCGGGGCGGTCCGTCGGGGATGATCCTGAGTCATGCCCCCCTTCGAGGTCCCGGCGAACCTGGCCGGGTGGATCGAGCGGACCGAGCCGCCGGCCTCGCCGCAGCGTTCGTGGCTGGCCGACCTGCCCGCCCAGGTCGACCGGATCGTCGCGTTGTGGGGATTGGCGGTCGGCCGCCCCTACCAGCCCGGTGGCGTGACGGCGTGGGTGGCGCCCGCCCGGGACGTGCAGGGTCGCTGGGTGGTGCTGAAGCTGGTGCGGGCGGGCAGCGACCCGGTCACGGACGAGAGCCGGCACGAGGCGGACGGGCTGCGGGTGTGGTCCGGCCACGGTGCCGTGCACCTGCTGGACGTGGCCGAGACCGGCTCGAGCCGAGCTCTGCTGCTCGAGAGGTGCGAACCCGGCACCACCCTCGCCGGGGCCATGCCGCCGGACAGCCAGCACGACGTGGTCGCGGGCCTGCCGCGTCGGCTGTGGGTGACGCCGCCGGCCGATCACCGCTTCCGCTCGCTGGCGAGCATGTGCGCCTGGTGGGCGGACTCGTTCCAGCTGCGTGCAGAAGGTGCATCGGGCTGGGCATCGCCTGCTGGTCAACGAGTGTCGGCCTCGGATGCGGGGATGATCCGGGAGGGCGTGGAGATGTTCCGCCGGCTCCCGCTCGACGGTGCCGAGCCGGTGCTGCTGTGCACCGATCTGCATGCCGGCAACATCCTTGCCGCCCAACGGAATTCGTGGCTGATGATCGATCCCAAGCCGTACGTCGGGGAGCGCACCTACGATCCGCTGCAGCACATGGTGAACTGTCCGGAACAGTTGGCAGCCGATCCCCGCGGATTGGTTCGGCGCATGGCCGCCCTCCTCGACCTGGATCGGGATCGCCTGCGGGACTGGCTGTTCGCGCGGTGTGTCCTGGAGTCGCTCGACCAGCCGCCGTTCGCGGCCGCGGCCCGTGCCCTTGCCAGCTGAGCCCTGGTGGTCCGGCCCAGCCCTGGTGGCCCTGCGATTCCTGGTGACCAACCGGGCCAGCGTCGTTGCTCCTGCTGACCCGCGGTAGTTCCACTCAGCCCCTGGTTTCGCGCCCCGGTGGTGCTGCTCAGCGCCCCTGCGCCCGGTGACGTGGCCAGCGGGATGTGCCGCTCAGGGCTCCAGCCGGGCCAGCGCATCCCGGGTCCGGCGTTGCCGGATCTCCGCCCGCCGCAGATGGATGCGGGCCTCGTCGACGGCCCGCCGGGCGTCCGCGACCTGCTCCTCGAGTTCCCGCAGCCGGTCGACGCGGCTCTGCTCCTCGTCGGCGGCGATCAGGTAGGCCTCCTCGGCGTCGTCAGCCGCCTGCCGGGCCTCGGCGATCCGCGCCTGCCGCGCCTCGTCGGCCGCCGCCTTCTCCTGTGCCTTCCGCTCCGCCTGCTGTTCCTCCGCCTCGCGGCGCGCGCGGTCCCGATCCTGTTGGGACAGGCCCTTCTCCGACGCCCGCTGGCCGGCGGGCGTCGACGGGGCGGACGCCTTCGCGCCGCCGCCGCTTCGTCCGCTGCTGCCCCGAGTGCCGCCGGTGCCGCCGACCACGGTGAGGTCTGGTGACCCGCCGAAGCCGAACCCTTCCCACCGCGCGGGCTTGACCAGGGTGCCGTCGGCGACCTGCGCGGCGACCTCCGGGTCGGCCAGCGCTGCCGTGAGCGTGGAGACGACCTCGTCGCGCACGGCGGAGCTCGGCGCGCCGTCGCCGACCGACTCGAACGCACGCCGGGTCAGGTCGTTCACCAGTCGCCGCCGCCGCGACGTCAGGTCGCGGATCTGCTCGGCGTCGACGGATCGCTCGGCCCGGCGGAGTTGTTCACCCAGTTCGACCAGTTCGGCCACCGCATCAGGGTCGGTCCGGGCGAGCGTGTTGACGACGTGGGCCGACCGGGTCGGCTTGCGCAGCGCCGAGATCTGTTTGCCGGCCTGCGCATTGCCGTCCTGCTTGGCCGCAGCGGCCAGCGCGGTTCGGCGCTCCAGAAAGGTGTCCGGGTCGCCGGAGTACAGCTCGTCCATTGCGGAGCGGACGGCGTCATCGATCTCGGCCACAGCTCATCCTTCACCAGGGCGGAGCATCCTTCCCCAGCGCCGGGGCGAAGTGCGGCGGTAGTCGGGGCATCTGCGTGATCTGCAGGCGCGGTGCCCACGCCGCCGATGCGGGACCGGGGCTCAACCGGTGCGTTCGCCGGCCAGCAACCCGCGACGATGCGCGACCGCCACCGCCTCGGCGCGGCCGCTGACACCCAGCTTGGCCAGCACGTTCGACATGTGCACGCTGACCGTCTTGGAACTGATGAACAGCCGCTCGCCGACCTGACGGTTGGTCAGGCCCTGCGCGACCAGGGCGAGCACCGCCTCTTCCCGATCGGTCAGCACCGCGACCGCCTGCCGGCTGCCGGGCAGGTCGAGCCGCGCCCGCCGGCCGAGGTCACGGAGCGCATCGGCGAGGGGTTGCGCCCCCGTCTCCACCGCTTCGGCCAGCGCCGTCAGCGCCTCCGACCGGGCCCGCGCAGGGTCCCCGGCCGCGGCCAGGGATGCGGCCATACGCCATCGGGCGCGCGCCATCTCGTAGCGGTAGCCGTACCCGAATTCCTCGACCACCGCCGCCCAGCGGGCGGGGTCGTCCTCCCCGACGAGCCGTCCGTGCTCCGCGTGTGCCCGGGCGAGCCACGCCCTGCCCTCGGGTCCGAGGCGGCCACCCCGCGGGCGCCCCCGCCGTGCGGTCTCCACGGCCCGGTCGAGAAGAGTTGTGCCGATGGCAATGTCGGCCGTGGTGTCGCCGCCGGTCAACCTGGTCTGTTCGGCGCGGTCGGCCAGCGCCGCCAGTCCCAGGGCGGACAGCCAGATCCCGCCCAGGAAATAGTCGTTCCAGGCGGCGTTCATGTACTCGATCACCTGCATCGTCAGGTCGACCGCGGGTTGGTGCTCGCCCCGCCAGGTCAGGGCGTCGATGGTGCAGCCACCGGAGATCAGGGCGGCCATCGGGTCCCGCTGCCAATCGGCCTGGGCCGCGCGGCCACGCTCGACGGCGTCAGCGTCGCCGCGGGCGACGGCGCCGTACAGGTCGACCACCGACAGGATCCAGGTGGCGGATTCCGGAACCCAATCCGCGGAGGGCGGCGCCGGTGTGAGATCACCGTTCACGTACCGGATCAGCTGCCGAAGGATCAACATCTCGACGCCGTACCCGGTCCACAGCACGCCGGTGGCCCTGGCCTGGGCGATGCCGCCGTCGAGGACCTCCTCGGCCTGGGCCAATCGGCCGGCGTAGTAGCGGTTGGCGCTCAGGTTGTGCAACCCGCGGAGCTCACCGAGCAGATCGCCGGTCCGGCGTGCGGTGTCCACCGCACCCCGCAGCAGGGCCGCGGCCCGGTCGGCGTCGTCGACGTGCAGCACCGCCAGCGTGGTCAGCGCATCGGCCTCCGCGTCGGCCACGCCGAGCAGCCGGGCTTCGGTGATCGCCTTCTCCGCCGTCCGCCGGGCGTCCTCGTCACAGTCCAGGTTCAGTGCCGCCCGGGCATGCGCCGCGTACACCCGGGCGCGCTCCGGCGACGGCGGGTCGTTCTCCAGCACGGCCAACGCACGCTCCGCCGCGGCCAGCGCCTGACTCGCGCGGTCGTCGTGCAGCAACTGGGACACGGCGGAAGGAGTGATCCGCGCGGCCCGCTGCGGGTCGGCCTCGGCCAACGCGGCCAGCGCGAGCGCACCGGCGCGGGTCGGTTGACCGGCCCGGCTGGCGGTGGCCGCGGCGGCGATGGTGACCTCGATCCGGTCCCGGCCGATCAGCTCGGCGGCCCCCGGTACCGCATCCCACAGCTGCAGGACGGTTTCCAGGTGGCGCAGCTCCTCGGCCGGGGCCAGCACCTCCGCCGCCTCCCGGGCCGCCGCGTGTGACGCAGCCAGCGCGGCCGGCAGGTGATGACTTCGCAGCGCGTGGTGCGCGACCTGCGCCTGCGAGCCGAGAGTCGGATCGGCGAGCAGTTCCCGCAGGTACGCAGCGTGCAGGCCGGCGAGTTCACCGGGCAGCAGGTCGGCGTAGACGGCCTCGGCCAGCAGCGCGTGCCGGAAGGCGATCCACCGCGAGTCCTCCGCGGCGAGGACGTGGTGGGTGACCGCCTCGCGCAGGGCGCGGTCGAAGGCGGCGGTGTCGGGGAAACGCGAATCGTGGGCCGCGACGGCCCACAGCAGCGGCTCGGACACCCGCCGGCCGGACACCGACGCGATCCTGGCCAGCGCCTGGACACCGGGGTCGAGCCGTTCCAGCCGGCCGTGCAGGACGTCGGCCAACGAGCCGGGCAGCACCGCGGCGTCCGGCCCGGCCTCCAGGATCTCCTGCGCGAAGTAGGCGTTGCCCTCGGACCTGGTGAAGACGCTGTGCAGCGTGGCCTCCCGCAGCGGCCGGCCGGTCACTGCCTCGGCGAACTCGGCGAGCTCGTCGTGGGTGAACGCGGGCAGTTCCAGGTGATCGACCTTGGGGTGGCGCAGCAGTTCCGCCAGCACCGGACGCAGCGGGTGCTGCCGGTGCAGGTCGTCGGTGCGGTAGCTGCCGACCACCAGCAGGTGCTCGGACCGCAGGCGCGCCAACAGGAATCGCAGCACATCGCGGCTGGACGGGTCCGCCCAATGCAGGTCTTCGAGCATCACCAGCAGCGGGCGTTCGGCCGTGCCGACGGCACCCAGTACGGCGGCGATCCCGTCGAAGAGCTGCAGGCGGGCCGCCTGGCTCTCCCCGCCCTCGCGCCCGTCGGCGAGGCCACCGTCGAGCAACCGGCCCAAGGCCGGCCGGGCGGCGAGGGCCCGTTCGACGGTGTCGGTGGCCGCTCGCAGTTGGCCGAGCGCATCGGTGAACGGCAGGTAGGGCAGGCCGACGTCGCCGAGGTCGATGCAGTGCCCGGTGACGACGAGAGCGCCGTCCCGCTCGGCGATCTCGGCCATCCTGGACAGCAACCGGGTCTTGCCGACGCCGGCATCACCGGACAGCAGCAGGGCTCCGGGTTCGCCGGCCCGGGCGCGGGCGAGCGAGAGTTCGAAGTGCGCCAAGTGCTGGGCGCGGGCGACGAACGGCGCACCTGGCGCGGACCGAACCACGGTATCCATAGTGTCAGCAGGCACCGACACCGCCGAACCGGTTCTCCCGCGGCCGGGTGGACACCGCCGTCCCGGCCCCGATGGCCGGGCACGTACGGCGGCCCACCCGGCGCCGCCGTGGGAAAGCCGCGGGGGCGGCCATCAGGCGGCGCGGGCCACCAGCGGGGCCGCCGCCTCGCGAGTCGCGGCCTTCGACCGGGAACCGTTGCGCGGGGTCGTCCGCGAGGCGCGCCGCTGCTGGTCGCGCCGGAACTGGGAGCGGACCTGCTGCTGTCGGTAGCCGATCTCTGCTTCGAATGCCGGACCCCAGATCATGTTCATCGCGTTCCTCCTCACGTCCGGCGAACCTGGTGTTCGTCGTCGTGACAGGAACGATGCCGCTGAGTCACGGGGGCGGGCATCGGTCGATCGGGCAGCGTTCCCGCCGCCCGTGCCTCAGTGACGGCCGGATCCCGCCCTGAGGCGGTTCTGAGCTGCCCTGAGGCACCTCAGTCGTCGTGGTCCGCGGTACCTCGGTACATGCGGGGGTGGGCCGGCTCAGTCGACCCGCACCGGCTCCGCGTGCCAGATCCGGTCCAGGTAGTCGCGGATCGACCGGTCGCTGGAGAAGAAGCCGGATCGCGCGACGTTGAGCACCGCGCTGCGGGTCCAGGACTCCTGGTCCAGGTACGCCTCCTCGACGGCGTCCTGGGCCTCGATATAGGACCGGTAATCGGCGAGCACGAGGTACTGGTCGTGGTGCAGCAGGGAGTCCACGATGGGCGCGAAGGTGCCGCGGTCACCGCCGGAAAATTCGCCGGCGCTGATCGCGTCGATCGCCCGGCGCAGTATCGGGTCGTTCTCGTAGCAGGCCTGCGGGTGGTATCCGGCGGCGGTGGTGGCGGCAACTTCCGGCTCGGTCAGGCCGAAGAGGAAGAAATTCTCCTTGCCGACCAGGTCGCGGATCTCTACGTTGGCCCCGTCGAGGGTGCCGATGGTGAGCGCACCGTTGAGCGCGAGTTTCATGTTGCCGGTTCCGGAGGCTTCCTTGCCGGCCAGCGAGATCTGCTCGGACAGGTCCGCTGCGGGGATGAGCGTCTCGGCCAGGGTGACGTTGTAGTTGGCCGGGAACGCCACCTTCAGCCGGCCGTCGACCAGTGGGTCCGCCTCCAGTACCGCGGCCACCGCGTTGATGAGCGCGATGGTCGACTTCGCCATCCGATAGCCGGGCGCGGCCTTGGCGCCGAACATCACCACCCGGGGAACCATGTCCACGTTCGGGTTGTCCTGGATCCGCTGGTACAGCGTGATCACGTGCAGCAGCTTGAGCGTCTGCCGTTTGTATTCGTGCAGGCGCTTGACCATCACGTCGAAGATGGCCGAGGGGTCGAGCAGGATGCCGTCCCGCCGCTCCAGCAGGTCGGTCAGCCGGACCTTGTTGGCCCCCTTGATGGCGGCGAACGAGGTGAGGAAGCCGTTGTCGTCGGCGTAGGGCTCGAGCTCGCGCAGCCGGTCCAGGTCCCGCAGCCAGCCGTCGCCGATGGTCGCGGTGATCAGTCGCGAGAGTCCAGGGTTCGCCAGCCTGATGAACCGGCGCGGGGTGACGCCGTTGGTCACGTTGGTGAACTTCTTGGGCCAATACGCGGCGAAGTCGCTGAGCACCTGGTCGCGCAGCAACTCGCTGTGCAGCTCCGCGACGCCGTTCACCATCGAGCCGGCGACGGTGGCGAGGTAGGCCATCCGCACGGCGCGGAACGGGTACTCCTGGATGATCGACATCCGGCGGGCGCGGATCTCGTCATCCGGGTCGGCCGCGCGCACCTCGGCCAGGAAGTTCTCGTTGATCCGGTAGATGATCTCCAGGTGGCGCGGCAGCAGCCGGCCGAGAAGGGTGACCGGCCACACCTCCAGCGCCTCCGGCAGCAGCGTGTGGCAGGTGTAGGCGAAGCACTGCCGGGTGATGTTCCAGGCCTGATCCCAGTCCATCTGGCGTTCGTCGACCAGGATGCGCATCAGCTCGGGGATCGCGATCACCGGGTGGGTGTCGTTGAGCTGGAAGATCACCCGCTCCGGCAGTTTGTGCAGGTCGAAGTCCTTGGGCAGGGTGTGATCGAGGAAGTCGCGCAGCGAGCAGGCGGCGAAGAAGTACTGCTGCTGCAGGCGCAGTTCCTTGCCCTGCGGGGTGGAGTCCTCGGGGTACAGGACCTTGGAGATGTTCTCGGCGAACGCCTGCGACCGGACGGCCTCCAGGTAGTCGCCGGCGTTGAAGACGGTGAGGTCGAAGGCCTGGGTGGCCCTTGCGCTCCACAGCCGCAGCGTGTTCACGTTGCCGACGCCGTACCCCGGAACCATGTAGTTGTAAGGGATCCCCCGCACCTCCCAGCCGGGATTCCAGCGGGACCGGAGCACGCCGTCGGTGTCGACGTACTGCTCGGTGTTGCCGCCGAACCGCACGGTGACGGCCATCTCGGGATGTGGGAACTCCCACGGTGAACCGTTGGTCAGCCACGAATCGGGCTGCTCGACCTGCTCGCCGTCGACGAAGGTCTGCCGGAAAATGCCGTACTCGTAACGGATTCCGTAGCCGATGGCGGGAATGCCCATGGTCGCCAGCGAGTCGATGAAGCAGGCCGCCAGGCGGCCCAGGCCGCCGTTGCCCAGGCCCGGTTCCACCTCGGCGTCGCGCAGGCTGTCCAGGTTCAGGCCCAGCGACTCCATCGAGCGCGCGGCCACATCGCTGAGCCCGGCGGCGAGCAGCGCGTTGTCCAGCTGGCGCCCGAGCAGGTACTCGGCGGAGAGATAGGCGACGGCCTTGGCGTTGTTGTCCAGCTGGGTGTTCAACGTGTCCAGCCAACGGGACATCAGTTGCTGGCGGACGGTCCGGGCCAGGGCCATGTAGAGGTCGTGGGTGGTGGCGCGGACCAGCGCCACGCCCTGCCCGAATTGCAGCTCCTCGAGGAATTGCCGGGTGAAGTTGTCGACGTCGGTCAGATCGACCTGGACGATGTGCTTGGCGGCGGTCACGGACGGATAGTAGCCAGGCTGGCTGCGACCGTCCCCGCGGCGGAAGTCGCGATGTGACCTACTCGTCCGCCACCCGACGGGCGGCTGCCTTCGGGTGCGACGACCCGTGGTGGTTTTCTGCGGCTCAGCCGGCGATCCGGCCGTAGCGTTCGGCGGCGCGCGCTCGCGCCTTGGCCGCCTCGATCTCGCGGTCCTTCGCCGGCGCCGTCGTCACCAGATCGTCGAGCAGATAACGGGTGATGTGGGCGATCTCGTCGACGGCGTGGTCGAAGGCCGCCTTGTTGGCCGCCGACGGCCTGGTGGTGCCGCTGACCTTCCGGACGTACTGCAGCGCAGCGGCATACACCTCGTCCGTGGTCGCCGGCGGGTCGAAGTTGTGCAGGGTTCGAATGTTGCGACACATGCGGTCAAGCCTCGCGTTCGCGGGTGCACCGCGCAAGACCGGGCCGGTGTTGTCCCGCTGGTTACGCTCGCGTGCGACGGCAGCAGCCGCGTCGCCGACGACGGGAGCGTCATGGAAATCGGATTGCACATAGCGGACTTCACCTTTCCCGACGGGCCGGCGGGCCTGCGTGCCGATCTCGACCGGATCGTCGGGACCGCCGAGCAGCAGGGGTTCACCAAGGTCAGCGTGATGGACCACGTCTGGCAGATCGGGATGCTCGGTCCGCCCGAGCACGAGATGCTCGAGGCCTACACCACTCTGGGCTACCTGGCGGCGCGGACGTCGAGCGTGGAGTTGCTCGCCTGGGTGACGGCGGTGACTTACCGGGAGCCCGGGATGCTCGCCAAGTTGGTGACCACGCTCGACGTGCTGACCGGTGGCCGGGCCTGGCTGGGGATCGGGGCCGCGTGGAACGAGCCGGAGGCCACCGGGCTCGGGTTGCCGTTCCCGAGCACCGCACAACGCTTCGAGCGGCTCGAGGAGACACTGCAGATCTGCCTGCAGATGTGGAGCGGCCAGGACGAGCCCTACAACGGGCAGCACTACCACCTCGGTCGCACGCTGAACTCGCCGCAAGCCCTGCACCGGCCGCACCCGCCGATCCTGATCGGTGGCTCCGGCGAGAAGAAGACCCTCAGGTTGGTCGCGAAGTACGCGCAGGCATGCAACCTGTTCCCGTCACCGGATCTGGAGCACAAGCTCGACGTGCTGCGCGAGCACTGCGGCCGCGAGGGCACCAGCTACGACGACATCGAGAAGACGGTGATGAGCGCGCTGGATCCCGGCGAGAACGGCGAGAACATCGACGCCATCCTGGAGTCGTTCCGCGGCTACGCGAAGCTGGGCATCACGCACGTCCACGGCATCGTCCCGCGGGTCTGGAGCCTGCAACCCCTGCGGACGCTGGGCCGGGAAGTCGTGCCGGTGATCGCCGACTGGTGAGCCGGCGGGCGCGGCCAGCCGGGCGTTGGTGAGCCTGGCGCCGGCGCCCGGCAGCGGGTCCGGGCGGCACCCGGTCCGGTGGCCCGCCGGTCGCCGCGGACCAAGCAGCGGTTGCCGGCCCACGCCCCCGCCGCTGACGGTTCGCCGCGCGAACGATCGCTCCGTCTGTGCTGGTGCGCGAGGCTTGCAGACCGGCGCGTCGGGTGGGCGCCGATTCGGGTAGATCGGTCATCGGAACCCTTCGGTGACGCCCACCGGGGACCCGGGATGCCGCTCCTTGTGGGGTCCGGTTCAATACGGCAATGGATCCACGCGCGGGACAGCCCGCCCAGGCCAGCGATCTCATCGATGTGGACGCGGTGCTCGCCGCGTACGAGGACCTGCATCCGGACGTCTCCGTCCCCGAGCAGCGAGTCGTGTTCGGCACCTCCGGTCACCGGGGGTCGAGTCTGGACACCGCATTCAACCGGGGCCACATCCTGGCCATCACCCAGGCGATCTGTGAGTACCGGGCCGAGCAGGGCACCGACGGGCCGCTGTTCATGGGCGCGGACAGCCATGCCCTGTCGGGGCCCGCGACGGCGACAGCACTGGAGGTGCTCGCGGCCAACGGCGTCACCGTGATGCTCGACGCCGCGGACGGCTACACCCCGACCCCCGCTGTCTCCCACGCCATCCTGAAGGCCAATCGCGGACGCACGAGCAAGCTGGCCGACGGCATCGTCGTCACGCCCAGCCACAACCCGCCGCGGGACGGCGGTTTCAAGTACAACCCGCCGAACGGCGGCCCCGCGGACAGCGACGCCACCGCCACCATCGCGGGCCGGGCGAACGACATCCTGGCGGGCGGCCTCACCGATGTGAAGCGGATGAGCTACCAGGCCGCCAGGGGCGCGGACACCACGGGCTACTACGACTATGTCGGCGGCTACGTCGGTGACCTCGACTCGGTGCTGAACATCGGCGCCATCCGCGACGCCGGCGTGCACATCGGTGCCGATCCGCTCGGCGGCGCGTCAGTGGCCTACTGGGCCGCGATCGCGGAGCGCCTGCACCTGGATCTCACGGTGCTGAACAAGGTCGTCGACCCGACCTGGTCGTTCATGACGCTGGACTGGGACGGCAAGATCCGAATGGACTGCTCGTCGCCCAACGTGATGGCGTCGGTGGTCAACAAGGTCAGGGACGGCGGCGGCTACGCGATCGCCACCGGCAATGACGCGGACGCGGATCGGCACGGCATCGTCACGCCGGACGCCGGGCTGATGAACCCCAACCACTACCTCGCCGTGGCCATCGACTACCTCTACAGCCATCGGCCGGAGTGGGGTGCCGACATGGGGGTCGGCAAGACCCTGGTGTCGTCCTCGATGATCGACCGGGTGGTGGCGCAGCTGGGCCGTCGTCTGGTCGAGGTGCCGGTCGGCTTCAAGTGGTTCGTGCCCGGGTTGATCGACGGCTCCATCGGCTTCGGTGGCGAGGAGTCCGCCGGTGCGTCGTTCCTGCGGAAGAAGGGAACCGTCTGGACCACGGACAAGGACGGCATCCTGCTGGCGCTGCTGGCCTCCGAGATCACCGCGGTCACCGGCAAGTCGCCCAGTGAGCGCTACCGGGAACTGACCGAGCAGTTCGGCAACCCGGCGTACGCCCGGGTGGATGCGCCGGCGACCAAGGCGGAGAAGGCCAAGCTCGCCAAGCTGTCACCCGAGGACGTCACCGCCGATTCGCTGGCCGGTGAGCCGATCACGGCGCGACTGGTGACGGCGCCGGGGAACGGCGCGGCGATCGGCGGGCTGAAGGTGACCACGGAGAACGCCTGGTTCGCGGCCCGCCCGTCCGGCACCGAGGACGTCTACAAGATCTACGCCGAGTCGTTCAAGGGGCCCGAGCACCTGGCCGTCGTCCAGCAGGAGGCGCGCGAGGTGGTGTCGTCCGCGCTGGCCGGCTGACCCGGAAGGGCCCGGCCGGGTCAGTTTCGCCGGCCGCCGTCAGTGCAGCTGGGTCCGCCGGGCCGGCGTCAGCGCCGGTGCGGCCCACCACCAGAACAGGCGCACGAGGGAATCCACGTAGTCGGCCACGGTGCGGTGGAGCGCTGAGCGACCGGACGTGATCCTGGCCCGTGACCGGTGGTCGAGGTAATTCACGATCCCGAGTATCGCGGTGGCCCGCACGTCATTGCCGGCCGCGCGAGCGGCACGGTAACGGGCCAGCAACACGGACCTGTCGAGAATCTGCGGGGCAGAGGTGGTCAGCGTCATGGCGGGCAACTCCTTTCCCGGGTCTGCATCTGCGCTGCGAAGGAACGCAATATGTTTCCTGACTGACATTGTCGTCCTCAACCCTCGTCGGCGGGGCAATCTGAGGCAGCGGTTTTGGTGTCGCTGCTCACCATCCCCGTCCTCGTGGTGGCAGACGCACAGCGGCGTGGTTGGCGCACCACTCGCCCGCGGCGGTGCGGATCACCCGCCGGCGGCCGGTCCGGGGCGACCAGCCGTCAGCGACGCGGACCGTGCGGTCAGCCCGCGATCCGCTCCAGCGCTGCGGACGAGTGCGGTGCCAACTCGATGTCGGAGTGCGCGCGTTCCTCGACGTAGGCCAGCCTGCCGTCGGGGGTGATCCCGTACAGCCGGGTCGTCCCCACCACCGGCGGCGCGGTCGGCGTGCGCCACCCGACGTCGGTGGACAGCGCCCAGCTGGCCGTCGACCGGGCCTGGCCGTAGAAGACCTCGATGCGTCCCTCGGAATGGGCGACCAGCAGCTCGATGGACCCGTCCGGTTGTGGACGCCAGAAGCCCACCTCACGCGGGCCGGGGCCGCGGACGCGGCCATCCGGGTCGAGCAGCCAGGAGACGGACTCGTACCGCAGGAACGGCCGGCCGTCGTGGGAGATCGTCACCTGCTGACCGAACTGCGGATCCTTGGCTCCGGGGTCGTTACCGTAGAGCCCGGTGCCGCGCCACACGCCGACCAGCGGCAGCAGCGGCACGCAGTCCGGGTTCAGGCCGGGCCGTGCCCGGACGTTAGCGGTGTCGCCCGGCACCGGCAGTGCGGGGGTATCACCCAGGTCGAGGCCGCGGGTCTTCGCGGCACGTTCTTCGGCGGCCGCGACGGCTGCGGTGCCGCTGGTGGGCATCTGGACGTATTCGCCCGCGGTGCGCTCGGCGTCCACGAGTCCGGCAATCTCGTCGGCCGTGGGCCCGGTGTGCCCGTTGTCGTGCTGCCCGGTCACTTGTCCTCGTGAACCAGCCGGTAGACGACGTAGATCGCGAACCAGGTGACGAGCAACGCCACCAGAATCAGCAGGCCGGTATAGAAGATCTCCACCTGGAAAGCCTAGCGTGGCGAAGCCCGCCCGGTCCTGCGTAGGCGCGCACGTCACAGCCCGGCGACGATCACCCCGGGCACATGACCCGTCGAGGCGCCGCCGTGCGCGCCCAGCGCGGCAACGGCTTCCACGCACGGCGGCGGCGTGATCGATGTCGGCCCGGTCGGTGTCGGGTTCCCCGGTGCCCGGGCCGCCCGGTGTGTCCGGCCATGGGCCCGGCGGTGAGGCGAACCGGTTCGGCCACTCGGCCCGCCCGGTGTCGGGCGAACCGGTTGCGAACCGGGTCAGGACAGGGTGATATCGAGCTCGTTGATGCCCTGGGTGATGGTGGCGGCGGTGTGCGCGTTGCCGCTGCGGTGCAGGGCGCGGACGGTCCAGCTGCCGGGGGCGGCGTAGAACCGGTAATCACCGGTGGCGGAGGTGACGACCTCGGCGGTGAATTCCCCGGTGGCGTCGAGCAGGCGCACGTAGGCGCCGGGAACCGGGCCCGCACCGGTGAGGACCTTGCCTTGGACGATGGCTTGCCGGTCGGTGTCGACGCCGGCGGGGATGGCGGCGCCTTGTTCGGGTGCTGCGCAGGACATGGTTTTCCTCTCAGGGGAAGTCGTCTCGGGAAGTCGGGTGCTCGCGATGCCGACCGGGGACCGGCCCGAGGCGGGGGCGGCCGGGTACCGGGCCGATGCCCGGGGGTGGTGGGTCAGGGGCCGTGGGGTCAGGGGCTTGGGGTCAGGGGCTTGGGGTCAGGGGTTTGGGGTCAGGGGTTTGGGGTCAGAGCCGTGGGATCAGGGGCCGACTTCGACGGGGACGCCGACCAGGGAGCCGTATTCGGTCCAGGACCCGTCGTAATTCTTGACGTGGGGTTTGCCCAGGAGCTCGGTGAGCACGAACCAGGTGTGGCTGGAGCGTTCCCCGATGCGGCAGTAGGCGATGGTGTCCTTGTCGTCGGCGAGCCCGGCGGAGGCGTACAGCTGGGCCAGTTCGGCGTCGGACTTGAAGGTGCCGTCCTCGTTCGCGGCCTTGGACCAGGGCACGTTGATCGCGGTGGGGATGTGCCCGGCTCGTTGCGCGGCTTCCTGGGGCAGGTGGGCCGGGGCGAACAGTTTGCCGGTGAACTCGTCGGGGGAGCGGACGTCGATCAGGTTCTGGTTGCCGATCGCTGCGACGACCTCGTCGCGCAGCGCGCGGATGGAGGTGTCCTGATCCTTGGCGGTGTAGGTGGTCTCGACGCGGTCGGGGACGTCGGTGGTCAGGCGGCGGCCGTCCAGTTCCCATTTCTTGCGGCCGCCGTCGATGAGCTTGACGTCCTGGTGGCCGTAGAGCTTGAAGTACCAGTATGCGTAGGCGGCGAACCAGTTGTTGTTCCCGCCGTACAGGATGACGGTGTCGTCGTTGCTGATCCCTTTGGCGGACAGCAGCTTCTCGAAACCGGCCCGGTCGACGAAGTCGCGGCGGACCGGGTCCTGTAACTCTGTCTTCCAATTGATCCGCACGGCACCGGGCAGGTGCCCGGCGTCATAGGCGGTGGTGTCCTCGTCGACCTCGACGAACACCACACCCGGCGTTGACAGGTTCTGCTCTGCCCACTCGGTCGTGACCAGAGAATCCTCGCGGCTCATGCTTGCTCCTTGCAGGGTGACCCGTGCGCCGGGGGGCGACGGGAGGGCGTTCGGACGTTCCGGACTCGTGCTCAGGGGGGAGGGTGCGGCAGGGACCGCGGGTGCCCGGCCGGCCAGGCACCCCGGGCAGGGGCGCCGCCGTCAGGCGGGAAGAGGATGCGCGGGCGGACCGGAAACGGTCAGCGGCAGCGGCGGCATCCGGAAGGTGCAACACAGCGCACTGCTGACCCGGACGAGGTCGACCGCTCGTCGGCTGGTCAGCATCGGGCCCATGACGACAACGGTAGCAGGGCTCGTCCACCCCTCCTGACCAGCGGCGCAGGCGCCGAACCGGCTGCGGCGCCGGTGGTCAGTCGTGCGGGACGACGGTGACCGGCACGGTCAGTGTGCGGAGCAGATCGAGGGCCACCGAGCCGACGACGAGCCGGCCCAGGCCGCTGTGCCGCACGCCGTGCCGGTGCGATCCCACCACCACCAGGTCGGCGGAATGCGCCACGTCCGCAAGCACCTCCACCGGGCTGCCCAGCCGAACGGTCGTCTCGATCGGCAGCCCCGGGTAGGAGTGCCGAAGTTCGTCGACGATGACTGCCTGATCGGCAGCGGCCCCCTGCTCCAGCAGCCCCGACGCCTCTGCGGAAGTCGCCCTCGTGTCCGCCGGGTACCGCCAGGCGGTCACCACGACCAGCCGTGCACCGCGCTGACCCGCATGGGCTGCGGCGAACCGGGCGGCCGGGTCGCTGGCCCGGCCGTCATGGCCCACGACAACCAGACCGGACGGCGGTTCGGGGACGGATCTGACGACGCACAGCGCGGCGGTGCTTCGTACGGCCAATCGGCCGGACACCGACGGCCTCACGACCTCCCGCCATCCGTGGTGGCCCTGGTTGCCGACGACCAGCAGATCGACCCGGTCGCACATGGGCAGCAGGACCTCCGTGAGGCTCCCGTCGGCGACCTGGATCTCCAGCTCGGCATGCGATGCAACGCGCTGCACGGCGGCCACGACGTCGGCGACATGGTCCGCCGAGCGGGTCGCGCTGATCCGGGCCGACTCCGCGGTGACGTTGGCGCCGGGACGCGGCCTGGCGATCACCACGACGACCCGCGCGTCCCCGGCGGCGGCGGACTGCAGCGCCCAGCGCAGGGCGGCGAGGCTGCTGTCCGAGCCGTCGACGCCCACGGCAATGGTGGCCGGCATCGGAACCTGCCTTGCTTCGACGAAGAATCGGCACCCGCTGCGGTGGATCAACGGTAACGGGGTACGCACTGGAGGCAATCCGTGCGCGGAATGTGCTGCCGATAAACCGGGGTGTGCCCGCGCGATGCCAAGGGTCCCGGCCGGCGACGTCAAGGGAGGCCGCGCGGCGCCCCTGGGGTTCCTGTCGGAACCGGAGTCAGCGGCCTGCGGCGCGCAACTGCTCCAGCGTCACCGGACCGGTGATCGCGGTGAGAACCACATCGCCTCCGGCGACCGCGACATCCGCGCTGGTGATGGTGAACGGCAGCCCCTGCAGTGGGAACGAGCGGCTCAGTCCGCCGGCCAGCGCGTCCGCTGCGTCGGTGATCGCCGGCGTGACGTCCCGGTCGGCCGCGGTCAGCGATCGCACGGCGATGGTCAGCGTGTTGTCGGAGATGGTGATCGCTCCGGTGCCGGTCAGCGGGATCCGGCGGCCGGCGACGGTGACCGACGTGGCCACCGAGACCGAACCGTCCGGCGCGGCGGACAGCGTGAGGTCGGATCGACCCAGTGCGCCGGACAGCGAGGCCAGCGGCACCAGTGCCTGCAGCCGCGTCGATTCCGCGGTCAGCGCGGACGTGTCCTGGTTCAGCACGTCGCGCAGCGGCAGTGCAACTCCGGTGAGGTCGGCGATCGCGCGGACGCCGGGCAGCGTGGCGTTGTCGATGTCGGCAGCGGTCACGATCACCTCGGGGTAGCGGCCCTGCACCGCGTGCAGCAGGAACGGGAAACCCTCGATGGACACGTCGGGCGTCGTCGCCGTGCCGAGTTCGTCCTGCACGGCTGTCGAAGCGCGCGACTCGGCGTACGCCCGGGCCGCGAAGTCGCCGGCCACCAGCAGGACGGCCAGCACCACCAGCACCACGGCGAACTTGCGCACCCGGCCAGTCTGGCAGGGTGACCGCGGCCCGCTGTCCCGGCAACGTTGTCGCCTGGGGGACTCAACGGATGTCCTGGGGACTCAACGGATGTGACGTCGGGCGCATCGGCCGTGGTGACGGACCTGCGCGTTACGTGACCGTCACAGCGGGCTGATATTCCCGTATCAGTTTCCGCCGGGTGCGCCCCGCCGACGACGACCGGCCGGAGCAGGGACGACGGGCCGGCGACGTTTAGACTCGAACCTCGGTGACCCGCGGAGATGGAGGGAAACACATGGATCTCCTGCTGCTGACCACCGATCCGAGCCCCGCCTCGGTGCTGCCGGCCGTTGATCTGCTGCCGGTCCGGATCCGCTCGGCCGCGCCGGAGGCCGCGTCTCTGGTCACCTCCGGTCCGTACGACCTGTTGCTGCTCGACGCCAGGCACGATCTTGCCGCGGCCAGGACGTTGTGTCGGTTGCTGGGCGCCGACGGGCTCGCGGTGTCCATCCTGGCCGTCGTCACCGAGGGCGGGATGGTCGCCATCGGCCCGGAGTGGGGTGTGTCCGACGTCGTGCTGTCCTCCGCCGGTCCGGCCGAGGTGCATGCCAGGCTGCGCCTGCTCGCGGCCCGGACGACGAGTTCGGCGAACTCCGGGATGATCAGCCTCGGGGACCTGACGATCGAGGAGGACACCTACACGGCGCGGCTGCGCGGGCGGCCGCTGGAACTGACCTACAAGGAGTTCGAGCTGCTGAAGTTCCTCGCCCAGCACCCCGGCCGGGTGTTCACCCGCGAGCAGCTGGTGACCGAGGTGTGGGGATACGACTTCTTCGGCGGCACAAGGACTGTCGATGTCCACGTGCGGCGTCTGCGGGCCAAGCTGGGCGCCGAGCACGAGGCGCTGATCGGCACCGTCCGCAACGTCGGTTACAAGATGGTGCCGCCGTCGCGGTCGGTGCTGCGCGACGAGTCGGCCGGCACCCCGGCGTGACGCCGGCCGTCCCCGCGGGGGCGTCCGGACCGGTCGATGATTGGCGCGGCCGCGCCGTCCCCGCGGAGTCGATCGCGGCGCTGGCCGCGCGGGCGCTCGCCGTGGACGGTGTGGCGCCGCTGTCCGGGCACGTGATCGACGCGATCCGAAAGGCGCCGGTCGACCCCGATGACGTCGGCACCGCCGGCGCCACCGCCGGCGGGCTCTCGATGCTGCCGGTGACCCTGCCGGCGGACGGTGTCCCGATCACCGCTGGACCGATCACCGCTGGGCCGATCACCGCTGGACCGATCACCGCTGGGCCGATCACCGCTGGGCCGATCACCGCTGGGCCGATCACCCTGCTGGGCGTCGCGGTGGCGGTGCACACCGATCCCGCTGAGGTGGTGGTCGACCCCGACTTCCGGGGGCGGGGCCTCGGCATGGGCCTGGTCCGCGCGGCGGTCGACCGTCAGGGCGGGGTCTGGGCGTACGGCGATCTGCCCGCGGCAGCGCGGGTGGCACAGCGGCTGGGCCTGGTCCGCGGCCGGGTGCTTTTGCAACTGCGCCGTCACCGGGACGCGGGTGCGGTCCCCGCGGCGATCTGGCCGCCCGGGATCAGCGTGCGCACCTTCAGGCCCGGCCGCGACGAGGCTGCGTTCCTGCGGGTCAACGCACGGGCATTCGCGTGGCACCCGGAGCAGGGCAGGCTGGACCTCGCCGGTCTTCGCGCCGAGATGGCGCAACCCTGGTTCGATCCGGCGGGCTTCTTCCTCGCCGTCCGGGGCGAGCAGGTGATCGGTTTCCACTGGACGAAGGTGCATCCGGTGGATCCCACGCCCGCCGGTGCGTCACCGGTACCCGCCGGCGGCCAGGGCCCGATCGGCGCCGAGTCAGCCGGAACTGGCCCTGTCGAGACCGGAACCGCGACCGGCCAGGGCCCGATCGGTGAGGTGTACGTGATCGGGGTGGACCCGGACGCGGGCGTGCGCGGGCTGGGGACACCGTTGACGGCCGCCGGTCTGCGGTACCTGGAGAACCGCGGCATCGGCACGGTGATGCTCTACGTCGAGGGCGACAACGAGAAGGCGCTGCAGTTGTACGAACGCTTCGGGTTCGCGCCGCACCTGACCAACGTCGTCTACTCGCCGCCGGCGCAACCGTCCGGATGAGCGCTCCGGTCACCGAGCGGATCCGACGCCGACTCCGGCGCGACGGCCCGTTGGTCCTTGCGGTCGCTGCAGGTGGATCGCTGGGCGCGTTGCTGCGGTACGAGGCCGGGTTGATCTGGCCCACCGCGAGCGGGACCTTCCCGACCACCACGCTGATGATCAACCTCAGCGGCTGCCTGGTGATCGGGGCGTTTCTCGTGATCATCACCGAGATCTGGACCCCGCACCGGCTGCTGCGGCCGTTCTTCGGCACCGGGGTGCTGGGTGGGTTCACCACGTTCTCCACCTACAGCCTGGAAGTCGTGACGCTCGTTCGGCAGGGCGACCCGCGGACGGCCATGCTGTACCTCGGGGTCACCGTGGTCGGCGCACTGCTCGCGGTCGCGCTCGGCATGCTGGCCGCCCGCGTGCTGCTGTCCTCGAGGAGGCCAAGGTGAACCACGCCACGACGCAGGAGCCGGCCGCCGCCCTCCGGCTGACGATCTTCATCGGTGACTCCGACCGCTGGCACCACCGGCCGCTGTCCGCGGAGATCGTGCACCGGGCGCACACCGCCGGGCTTGCCGGGGCGAGCGTGCTGCGCGGCATCGAGGGCTACGGCGCGTCCTCGATCGTGCACACGTCGCGGCTGCTCAGCATGAGCGACGACATGCCGATCGTGGTGATCATCGTCGACGCGGCCGACAAGATCAACGCGTTCCTGCCGCAGGTCGACGAGCTGATCACCCACGGGCTGGTCATCCTCGACGACGTCAGGGTGCTGCGGTATGTCGGCGGGACCCACTGACGTGCTCGGCAACTATCTGTTGGTCGCGGCGGGCGGCGCGGTAGGGGCGCCGCTGCGCTATCTCACCGACCGCTTCGTGCAGGGCCGGCACGACTCGCTGTACCCGTGGGGCACGTTCGCGGTCAACGTGGTCGGCTCGCTGCTCCTCGGCCTGCTGGCGGGAGCGGCGCTGGTCGGCGCCGGCTCGTCAGCAGTCGGACTGGTGCTCGGGGTCGGACTCTGCGGCGCCCTGACGACCTACTCCACCCTTTCCTACGAGACGGCATCGCTGGTCGAGCAGCGGGCATGGCTGTTCGCCGCGGCCAACGTGGCGGGCACCGTGCTCGCCGGCCTGGCCGCGGTGACGGTCGGCTACGTCGCCGGCTCGGCGCTGCTGCAGTGACCGCGGTGCTCTGGCGGATCCGGAGGGTGGATCCATGACGGACCCGCGCTCGGGGGTCATCGTCGCCGGCATCGACGGTTCCGCCGCCGCGCGGGCCGCCGCGGAGTGGGCCGCAGCCGATGCCGTCCTGCGCGGTGCTGCGTTGCGCCTGGTGCACGCCTTGGACCACCCGGCGGCCGCCAGTTATCCGACGCCGGTGCTGGTGTCGCCGCCGGTGACCGAGCACATGCGCAGGTGGGCCCGGCAGCTGCTGCAGACCACGTCGACCGAACTCAGCGCGGAGCATCCCGACCTCGTCGTGGACACCGTCGCCGTCGAGGGCACGCCGTGGTCGGTGCTCGTCGGTGAGTCGGCGACGGCGTCGCTCACGGTGGTCGGTTCCCACGGCGGCGGGCAGCTCGATGAGGTCGTCCTCGGATCGGTGGCGTCCAGGCTGACCTCGCACGCGCACGGCTCGGTGGTGGTCGTCCGCAAAGCTGCCGTCCGGCGCCAACCCACCGCCCAGCCGGACGCCCCCGCCGCCCGCGGTGCCGGTCCCCCGCCCAGTGCCGCCCCGGCCGGTGCCGCCCCGCACAGTGCCGACCGGCCCGGTCCCCCGCCCAGTGCCGCCCCGCCCGGCGTCGCCCCGCCCGGCGCCGCCCCGCCCGGTGCCGCCCCGCCCGGTCACGAACGGCCGCCCGAGCACGGCGGCAGCCCGAAGGTCGCGGCCGCCCGGCCAGTCGTGGTGGGAGTGGACGGGTCCGCGGCGGCCGACGGGGCCATCTCCTTCGCGTTCGGGGAGGCGGCGCTGCGCGGGTGCCCGCTGGTGGCGGTGCACGCCTGGAACGACCGGCCGCTGGACCACACGCTGGCCCGGGGCAGGCTGCACCTGGACACCGACGCCGTGCACGCCGAACAGCACCGCCAACTCCTGGCCCACCTCGCCGCCTGGACGCGGCGCCATCCCGACGTCGAGGTGCAGCCGGCGGTGCTGCGCGGGCGACCGGCGGCCGCGATGATGCAGTACCTGGCGCACACCGCGGATCCGCCGCGGCTGGTGGTGGTGGGGCACCGCGGCCGCGGGGGATTCGCCCGGCTGCTGCTCGGGTCGACGAGCACCGCCCTGGTGGCCCACGCGCCGTGCCCGGTTGTCGTGGTGCGGAATTGGACCGACACCGACGCTTAGCCCCGCGAACCTGTTCGGTGGAGCCGTCCGGGGGACGTGGACCGATAGTCCGTCCGGCGGGGTGCGTGCCGACGGAACCGGGTGCGGCGGTGGGCCGACGGATGGTGCCGATCGACCGCTACCGGTTGGATCCTTCGTGCCTGCCGCCCCATGCGTTCCCTTTGTCCGGCCGACGCCTGTTGTTCACCTGTGGTTCGCCTTCCCGGCACCCGGTGTCGACATGCTCGTTGCAGCGGCGGGCTCGTCCCGTGGCTGGATCGAGGAGGCGCGGATGGACGCTGGGTATCCGGAGATCGTGGTTGCCGGGCTCGACGGCTCGGCGGCGTCGGTGGCCGCGGCCCACTGGGCGGCGGAGGACGCGCTCCGCCGTGAGGTTCCACTGCGACTGGTGCACGTGATGTCGCCGAGTTCCGACGCCGGGTATCCGGCGCCTGCATTGGTGCCGTCGAAGGTCAGCGATGCCACCCGCCGGTGGGCCAGGACGTTGCTGCACCGGGCGAGGTCCACCCTGCTCGCCGAATACCCGGGACTGCTCGTCGAGACGGTCAGCCATGTCGGTGTGCCCGCGACCGTGCTGCTCAAGGAATCGCGGCAATCCACGGTGACGGTCGTCGGCACGCACGCCGGCGGCCGGATCTCCGACGCGCTGTTCGGGTCGGTGGGCGCCAAGCTCGCCACCCACGCCCGTGGCCGCGTCGTCTTCGTGCCGGCCGAAACGCCGGATCCGGTGGACGGTCAATCGCCGTGGCACACGGTCGCCGGTCCCGTCGTCGTCGGCATCGACGGTTCGCCCCGCACGGAGGCGGCCATCGCCTTCGCGTTCGAGGAGGCCGCCGTCCGCCAGTCGCTGTTGGTCGCGCTGCACATCTGGAACGACAAGCCGCAACACGAGCGTGCGCGCTCACCGCACACGGCCGCCATCGACGGCATCGATGACGATCGGCACCGGCAGCTGGTCGAACTGACCAGCCGCTGGTCGACCAGGTACCCGACCGTGCCGGTTCGTTCCATGGTGCTGCACGGGCGCCCACTTCCCACTTTGCTGCGGTACCTGAGCGACGGGCCGGACGGACCGCCGAATCTGCTGGTCGTCGGCGGCAGAGCCCATGTCCCGGTCAGCCGGCTGCTGCTCGGGACCACCGGCTATGCGCTGGTCCGCTCCGCCCCGTGCCCGGTCGCCGTGGTGCAGGGGGAACCACACTTCGCCGCTGTCCTGAAATGACCGGATTCGTCGAGAGGTTCACGGCACCGCCGCCTCTGGACGGCAGAGATTTACCCCCCGTTCACTTAGCAATCCTACGTTTCCGTTGCTCCACGGGCCGGTGGCCGGTCACCGGCCCGCACGGCACCTCCGACGGGCAGAAGACGATGGGCGTCATCACCCTCGTGCCGATCACCGCCGGCTATCAGGAGTCGGGGACCGGCCCGCAGACCTGGCGTGTTCTCGGTCGGCGTGCTCACCCTCACCGGCGGCAACCACGCAGACGCCCGTCGGGTGGGCCGGCCGGCACGCGCCGCCGGCACCGCCTGCGTCGTGATCTCGGCCCTGATGGTGGTCTACGGCCTCTACCTGATCATTCCCCGGTTCCATTGAGACCGATCCCATCGAGGTCGACCACAGGATGAGCAGTTGCCGATGAGCACAGCGAGCAGCAGCGTCGATCGTCCATGGTCGGGTGGCCCGCGGGCCGCCGAACGTCTGCTGGTCGTGCTCGCCTGCCGCCCCGGTGAGGCCGCGGAACTGCGCAGCGCCTGGGTCGGGCAGGCCGTCGACATCGAGCACAGCACCGACCTGGGAACGGTGCTGTATCTGGCCGGCCGGGTCTCGCCCGACGTCATCGTGATCGGAACGGTCGAGGAAGGGCTGCCGCCCGCAGAGTTCCTGCGGGCGCTGCGACAGGTGGACCGGTCGACCCCGGTCATCCTCGGCATGGCCGGCGGTCCGAACAGGGCGACCGACCCCAGCAGCACAGGCCGCGATGACACCCCGCCGGATCCGACAGGTTCCGACGCAACGGGTTCCGACGGCGGGGGTTCCGACGGCAGGGTTTCCGACGGCAGGGGGCCGGAAGCGGGCGTGACCCGAAGCGTGCCGCTGCCACTGGACGCCGGCGCACTGCTGGCCGCGATCGAGGACTGTGTCCGGGAGGAATCGGCCTTCCGGACCCGCCCGATGCTGCTCGACCTCGGCCGGCTGCGGGTCGACGGCGCCGGGCCGCGGATCTGGATCGACGGCGTGCAATGCGTGATCCCGCCGATGGAATACCTGTTGCTGCGCTACCTGGCGGAGCGGCACGGCCAGATCATCTCCCGCACCGAACTGGCATCAGCGGCGTGGGACGAACCAGTTGACCGGCACAGCAACAGCCTGTCGGTGCATGTGGCGAGGTTGCGTCGCCGGTTCTGCGACATCGCCGGGGAGCCGTGGATCCGGCCCGTGCGTGGTTTCGGCTATCAGTTGACGGTGCCCGAGTCGCGGGCCCGCATCACTACCCAGTCCCGTCGATCGCTGCAGTGATCGACCGGCCGTCCCCGCCGGTGCGCGCCTGCGGTCAGTGTCGGAAATGTCGCATCCCCGGGTTCACCCTCCGTTCACCTTCGCGGGGTCTGCTGTCCATGCACGGGCCTTAGCGTCCAGTTCTGCCAGCCGCCATCCGGCGCCCGGCCGTGCCGCCGATGGGGCGCACATCACCAGTACCTGTTCTGAGTCAACGGAGGTTTGTGCGTGAAGATCACGCGAATGAGTGGGCTGATGGCTCTTCTGGCGGCTGGGGTCTTGACCCTCAGTGCCTGCGGAAGTGACAACAACTCCACCGACACGTCGTCGGCCGCGGCCGCGGCGACGTCCGCCACCTCGGCGGCTGGATCCGCTGCGGACTCCGCGATGTCGTCCGGGGATTCGGCAATGGCGTCCGGATCCGCAGCTGCCTCCGGTGGAGCGGCCGCCGGTACCACCTTCGAGGCCGCCGGATTCACCTGTGCCACCGGGGAGCTGCGGTCCTCCGGGTCCACCGCGCAGGGCAAGGTGATGGAGCAGTGGATCGCCGACTACAACAGCAAGTGCGGCGCCAATCTCAACGCCTACGGCGGCGGCGGCTCCGGGAAGGGCATCCAGGACTTCCTGGGCGACCAGGTCGACTTCGCCGGCTCGGACTCTGCACTGAAGCCGGACCAGGCCAAGACCGCCATGGACAGCCGCTGCTCGGGCAACCCGGCCCTGGATCTGCCCATGGTGACCGGGCCGATCGCGCTGGCTTACAACGTCTCCGGGGTCGACAGCCTGACCCTGACGCCCGAGGTGGTCGCCGGTATCTACTCCGGCAAGATCACCAAGTGGAACGCGCCGGAGATCGCCGCGCTGAACTCCGGCGTGACGCTGCCCGATCTGGCCATCCAGGCGGTGCACCGCGCCGAGGACTCCGGCACCACGGAGAACTTCACCAAGTACCTCAAGGCCGCCGCGCCGGACGCATGGACGTATGAACCGGCAAAGGCCTGGGCCGCCCCGGGCGGCGTCGCCGCACAGGGCAGCGACGGCGTTTCCAAGCAGGTCGCCAGCACCGACGGTTCCATCGGCTACGTCGAGTGGGGCTTCGCCAAGGACGACGGGCTGAACGTCGCCAAGGTCGACAACGGCGGCGGCGCCGTCGAACTGACCGCTGAATCGGCCGGTCAGGCAGTGGGCGCGGCCGAGGTCGTCGGCACCGGCCAGGATCTGGCGCTGAAGCTCGACTACGCGACCCAGGAGCCGGGCGCGTACCCGATCATCCTGGTCACCTACGAGATCGTCTGCTCCGCCGGCAACGGCGACACGGGCCCACTGCTCAAGTCGTTCCTCGGTTACACCTCCACCGACGGGCAGACCAACCTGCAGGATCTCGGCGCGGCGCCGCTGCCGGCGGAGATCCAGAACAAGGTGATCGCCGCGGCACAGACGATCAGCAGCTGATCGTCATCGCCGATCGAAGTCGGGCAGGGCGCCAGCCGGCGCAGCGCCCCTGCGGCCGCCCGGCCGGGGTTTCTCCCCGGCCGGGCGGGCCCGACCTACTCCGAGATCGGCGGCCCCGCTGCGGCGGGCCTTCTGCAATCGATGTCCGATCGGTCACCATGAGTGGCATGACGATCGGTGACCCAGCAGCAGTCGACACCCCGGTCGAGGAGACATGGCCAACCCGCCAGACGGCACCGCAACCGAAAACGATCCGATGACCGACGACCAGTACGAGGTGGCGCCGCTCGGCGTTCCGGGCGCACTCCCGGTCGGCCCCGGCGACCCGGACAGTGCGGACCGACCCGACCGGGAAGGGACGCGCACGCCGGACGGCCGTAGCGAGGCGGGCATCACCGGCCGGTCGGTGCGGCTGGGCGACCGCGTCTTCAAGGGACTTGCGGCCGGGTCCGGTGCCGTGCTGCTGGTGGTGATGGCCGCCATCGCGATGTTCCTGATCTGGAAGGCGATCCCGGCCTTCACCAACAACACCGGCAACCTGTTCACCACGCAGACCTGGAACCCGCAGGGCGACCCGCCGGTGTTCGGGATGGCCGCGGTCTTCTTCGGCACGGTCGTCGCTGCCTTCATCGCGATGATCGTCGGCGTGCCGGTGGCGATCGGCATCGCGCTGTTCATCTCGCACTACGCCAACCGTCGGCTGTCCACCGGCCTGGGCGCCGTCGTCGACCTGCTCGCGGCTGTGCCGTCACTGGTGTTCGGCATGTGGGGCCTGTACTTCCTCATCCCGCAGACCCAGGGATTCCAGCAGTGGCTGTCGGTCTACTTCGGCTGGATCCCGATCTTCAAGAACACCACCGCGACCACCGCCGGACAGTTCGGCAAGTCGCTGCTGATCGCCGGTCTGGTGCTGGCCATCATGATCGTCCCGATCGTCTCGGCCGTCTGTCGCGAGGTGTTCCTGCAGGTGCCGCGGGACACCATCGACGCCGCGTGGGCGCTCGGCGCGACCAAGTGGGAGATGATCCGCACCGCGGTGCTGCCGTTCGGCCGCCCCGGCATCATCTCCGCAGCCATGCTGGGCCTGGGCCGGGCCCTGGGCGAGACGATCGCGGTGGCGCTGGTGCTCAACTCCGGCTTCAAGATCAACTGGCATCTCACCGAGCCGGGCGGTGACACGTTCGCCTCCACCATCGCGCTGAAGTTCGGCGAGGCCGGTGGCTCCCCGACCGCGATCGCCGCGCTGATCGCCGCCGGATTGTTCCTGTTCGTCATCACCCTGATCGTGAACTCGATCGCCCGCATCGTGATCGCCCGTCGCAAGGAGTTCACCGCATGAGCGACCAGTTCCACGCCCCGTCCTCCGGCGCTGTCGCGGTGGCCCCCCCGCCGGGCAAGCCTGCGGCCACCTCGGACCTGGTCGGGGTCCGGTTGCCCGTCTGGGCGCCGATCGGCGCCGCGGCTCTCGCGGCTGCGGTCGCGCTCGGGTTGAAGCTGCTGCTCGGCTGGACCGGCTGGTACACCTGGTTCTTCACCGCCGCCGCACTGTTCGTCATCGCATTGACGGCGTGGTCGTTCGCCGTCGAGGGCCGCCGCCGGGCCAAGGACCGGTTCGCATCCACGTTGATCTACGCGTCGTTCGTCGCTGCCATCGTTCCGCTGGCGCTGATCCTGAGCTACATCGCGGTCAAGGGCTTCCCGGTGCTCAGCGTCGACTTCTTCACCCGGTCGATGAACGGGGTGACCAGCCGCGAGGAAGGCGGCGGGCTGTACCACGCCCTGGTCGGCACCCTGATCGTCGTCGGCATCGCCGCCGTCATCGCGCTGCCCATCGGGATCTTCACCGCCATCTACCTGGTGGAGTACGGGCGCGGGAAGTTCGCCAAGGCGGTGACGTTCTTCGTGGACGTGATGACCGGGGTGCCCTCGATCGTCGCCGGGTTGTTCGTCTACACCTTCCTGCTGCTCGGGTTCGGGATGCGTCCGTTCGGCGCCGCAGGCGCCATCGCGCTCGCGATCCTGATGGTGCCGGTCTCGGTGCGCGCCTCCGAGGAGATGCTCAAGCTGGTGCCGCGGGACCTGCGGGAGGCCTCGTACGCACTCGGCGTGCCCAAGTGGCGGACGATCATCAAGGTGGTGCTGCCCACGGCGATGTCGGGGCTGATCACCTCCGCGCTGCTGGCCATCGCCCGGGTCGCCGGTGAGACCGCGCCGCTCATCCTGCTGGTCGGATACACGTCGCGGATCAACTTCGACCCGTTCAGCGGCGACCAGGCAACCCTGCCGATGATGGTGTGGGACCAGCTCGGCAAGCGGTCCGGCACCACGTCCAACGCGTTCACCGAGGGCCGCGCCTGGGGAGCCGCGTTGACCCTGGTGCTGCTGGTGCTGTTCCTCAACATCGGTGCCCGGCTGCTCGCCAAGCTTGCCCAGCCGAAGGCCCGCTGACCACCGCCGACCGGCCGACACCGACCCACCGCACGTGCGCATCACCGAGTTGAAGAAGGACAGACAGACATGGCCAAGCGCATCGACGTCGAGGACGTCAACGTCTTCTACGGTGACTTCCTGGCGGTCGAGGGTGCCTCGATCAACATCGCCCCGCTGTCCGTCACCGCCCTGATCGGGCCGTCGGGCTGCGGCAAGTCCACGTTCATCCGGGTGCTGAACCGCATGCACGAGGTGATCCCGGGCGGTCGGGTCAGCGGGAAGGTGATGCTGGACGGCGAGGACCTCTACGGGCCCGGTGTCGATCCGGTGAACGTCCGGCGCACCGTCGGCATGGTGTTCCAGAAGGCCAACCCGTTCCCCACCATGTCGATCTACGACAACGTGATCGCCGGGTACAAGATCGCCGGCACCAAGAAGAACAAGAGCGACATGGACGACATCGTCGAGCGGTCGCTCAAGGGCGCGAACCTGTGGGAAGAGGTCAAGCAGCGGCTGAGCCGGCCGGGCGCCGGGCTGTCCGGCGGTCAGCAGCAACGGCTGTGCATCGCCCGGGCGATCGCGGTGGAGCCGTCGGTGCTGTTGATGGACGAGCCGTGTTCGGCGCTGGATCCGATCTCGACGCTGGCGATCGAGGACTTGATCAGCGAGCTGAAGGCCCGGTACACCATCGTCATCGTCACGCACAACATGCAGCAGGCGGCCCGGGTGTCGGATCGGACGGCGTTCTTCAACCTTGCCGGTGTCGGACAGCCCGGCCGGCTGGTCGAGTACGACGACACCGCCAAGATCTTCTCCAACCCGGTGCAGAAGGCCACCGAGGACTACATCTCCGGGCGCTTCGGCTGAGCCGGCTCCGGGATCGGGTCACCCGTGCGGGGTGATTCCCGCCCCGGCGCAGCGCGCTTGCGCACTCCCGGTCGCCGGCGGAACCGGATGTTTGCCTGGTGTTCATCTGGCGTTTGCTCGAGGTGGGAAGGGTCTGTTCGGCAGGCGTGGCCGACAACGGCCGCCCGGAAGAGCGGAGCACAACAGATGCTGTTCTCGCAGGCCGTGTGCGACAGCTGTGGTGCGGGCTTCGCCTCCGGGGTGGTGGTGGCCGAGCGGCGCGGAGACCCGGTCAGCTACCGCCGGTCGGCGGGGCCCTGCCCGCGCTGCGGCGGTCGGGGCCGGATCCCCCCGTGGATCTTCCACCTGCACGGCGCCGCCGCCGCGGCCCGGGACCAGGCGACCGAGGACGAGAACGCCGCCGTGCTGGCGGCCGTGCGGCACTGCCAGGCCGGCGAGCTCGACCTGCCGGCGCGTGCGGCCTTCGCGCTGGCCCTGACCGGGGCGTGGCGCGGCGTGGCCACCACCGTCGGCCGGATCCCGCTTCCGGAGTGCGGCGCGGCGGTCGAGATGCTGGGCCGGATGCTCGACCACGGCGTGCACGCCGACGACGGCGACAACGACCGCACCCCCGCACAGCGTGACCGCTCGACCGTCGCAGACCGGGCTACAGCCAGCGTCGCGCCCGGAACACCCGATGCAGCACGAGTCCCAATGTCAGCATGAGCAGGATCGCGAGCGGATAGCCGTACTGCCAGTGCAGTTCCGGCATGGCGGTGAAGTTCATCCCGTAGACCGTTCCGACCAGCGTCGGCGCGAACAGGATCGCCGCCCACGCCGAGATCTTCTTGACCTCCTCGTTCTGCGCGTAGCTCGCCTCGGTCAGTGCGCGCATCTCCTCGTTCTGCTGCTGGGCGACCAGCGTGGCGTTGACCGACAGTGCGCTGGCCAGCAGGTCGCGGTAGGCGTCGACCCGCTCCACCAGATGCTCGACGTGGTCGGACACGTCACCGAGGCTGTGCTGCAGCTCGACGTCGACGCCGTACTTGTCGAACCCACCGGCCAGTGCGGACAGGATGTCGCGCAGCGAGTGGGTGGCGCGCTGGAATTCGATCACCTCGCCGGTCAGCTCGTAGATGCGCCGGGAAACGGCGGGGTCACCCTCGAACAGCTGGTCCTCGATTTCGTCGATGTCGTTCTGCAGACCGACCATCACCGGAATGTATTCATCGACGACTTCATCGAGAATGGCGTACAGCACCGCCTCGGTGCCCAGGCAGAGCAGTTCCGGTGCCGTTTCCAGGCGGCGCCGCACCTTTGCCAGGTCCGGGCATTCCGCCCGCCGGATGGTGATGACGAAATTCTTGCCGACGAAGACGTGCAGCTCGCCGAATTCGACCTTCTCGACGTCGTCCAGGTACCGCGCGGGTCGCAGAACAACGAACAGGGTGTCGCCGTACCGCTCCATCTTGGGTCGCTGGTGCGCCGTGATGGCGTCCTCGACCGGCAGCTCGTGCAGGTCGAACTCCTCGGCCACGGCGAGGATCTCGTGCTCATCCGGGCGGTACAGGCCGATCCACGCCATGCCGTGACTGCGGGAGAATCCGTCCCGCGCGGCCGGCGACGGCATCGCCTTCGGGGCGCGCTGGCCGCCGACGTACACGGCCTTGTCGATCAGGGTCATGGTGGCCCTCGAATGTCCGGCACGGGATGGCTGGCGACTGGTCCCGGACAGTCTGACACCGCCGGACAATTCCGGGATGTCTGTTCACCCATTGTTCGTGTGATCGACGCTTTTCTGCCCGACGAGCGATATCGAGGAACATCGGCCGCAAGGCTGCTGCGGTGGGACCGTTGCCGGCCCGCTCGCGCCGACCCGGTTCATTGGGTCGGCCGGTTTGCCGACGTCGTCGCCCGCGCCTTCGGTCAGCATGGACAACTTGCGACTCGCGGCGGGTGCAGGCTCAGCTCTCCGGGGGGGCCGACAGCGCGGGTGTCGTGTCGCCGCCGACGTTCTCGCCGGTGACCAGGAAGACCACCCGGCGGGCCACCGACACGGCGTGGTCGGCGAACCGTTCGTAGAAGCGGGCCAGCAGGGCGATGTCCACGGCCGGGCCGACCCCGTGCCGCCACTGCGGATCCAGCAGGGCCACGAACAACTCGCGCTGCAGGTCGTCCATCAGGTCGTCCTCGACCTCGAGCCGGCGGGCGAGGACCAGGTCCCGCTCGCGGAGCACCACGCCGGCCTCGTCGGCGAGGTGCACGCCGACCCGCCCCATGCGTTCGATGATCGGCCGGACCTCGGCGGGCACGACGTGCAGCGGATGCCGGCGGCGCGCGGCCTTGGCCACGTGAATGGCGAGCGCCCCCATCCGCTGCAGGTCGGCGACGACCCAGATCGCGGCGATCACGGCACGGAGGTCACCGGCGACGGGTGCCTCCAGGGCCAGCAGCTCGAAGGCGACCTTCTCCGCGTTGGCCCGCATCTCGTCGAGCCGGACGTCCGAGGCGATGACCTTCTCGGCGATCGTCAGGTCGGCATCGAGCACCGCCTTGGTCGCATCCCGCAACGCGTCGCTGGCGACGATGCACATCGACGATCCGTGTTCGCCCAGATCGGCGAGCCGCAGGTGATAGGCCTCTCTCATGGTTCAACGATAGTTCCCCGCGCTCATCGGGCAGAACCCGCGGGATGAACGGCCGGTGAACGGAAGGCGCACATCGTGGGGAACCCGGTGTGCGCTGTGCCGGCCGCGGGTAGTCGTCCTCGGCCGGTCAGGCGCAGAGCGCCTCACCGGCGTTGACCGAGGCGAGCGCGCCGGAGGTCAGCGTCGGGGTGGCCGACGCGGCCGGCGTTGCGGTGGTGTTGAGCGTTGCGGTGACGGCGACGCCCGCCTTGACCGGCTGCACCTTGCCGTTCCAGGTCTTGCCCAGCCTCAGCCGCACCTCGGTGCCGAGGTCGCCGGTCGGCACCAGCGTCGCGCCCTTGACCGCGGCGGCGACCGTCAGCGCCGCGGGCAGGTTGTCGGGCGCGTACTGGATGGTCACACCGGGTTCGGTCTGACCCTCGGGCGCCTGCAGATCCTTCTCGGTGACGGCGAAACCGGCGTCGTCGAGCGCGGTCATCGCCTCGGTGGCGACACCGGGGCGTCCGGTGACGTTGACGACCTTCAGATCGACACCGGCCGGGTCGACGGTCTTGCCCGAGTTCGGCGTGCTGCTCGGCGTGGTCGGGGCAGCGCTGGATGGGGCAGCGGTGGATGGGGCGGCGGACGTCGGGGCCGGCGTCTGCGTCGCGGCGGGTTCACCGGGCAGCGGCCGGTCGTTGACCAGGGCGTCGAACACCGCGGGCGCCTTCTTCTCGTCGACCACCAGCGCATCCGGGTTGGACGGAGCCGGCACGGTGGGCAGGGTGAAGAAGGTGACCCTCGACGGGTCGAGATCGCCGAACGACTGGGCAAGGGCGACCAGGTCGTCGATGGTGACGTTGTCGGTGAACGTGTTGGACACGAACGCCTGCAGGAACGAATCCAGGGTGACCGGGTTCAGCAGCGTCCCGGCGCTGGTGACCTGCTGCAGGATGGCGGACAGCACGATCTGCTGGCGCCGGATGCGGGCGAGGTCGGAGTCCTTGTCGCCCTTGACGTTGCGGGCCCGGACCAGGCTGAGGGCCTGCTGGCCCTGGATCTTCTGTACACCACCGGCGGCCACCACGAGGCCCAGCTCGGCGTCGTCGATGGGGCCGCAGACGTTGATCGTGACGCCGCCCAGCGCGTCCACCATGTTCTGGAAGCCGGCGAAGTCGATGCCGATGACGCGATCGATGCGAAGCCCGGTCAGGTCCTGGATGGCCCGCACCGAACACTGCGGGCCGCCGACCGAGAACGCGGAGTTGATGTGCCAGCGCTCGCCGGGGTTGACGGGGTAATTGTCGGCGGACAACTTGCCGGTCGCGGCGTCCCAGCGCTTGCAGGTCGGCGCGTCGATCAGGGTGTCACGCGGGATGGAGAGCACGGTGACGTGCTGCCGGTCGCCGCTGATGTGGGCGATCATCTGGGTGTCGGAGTTCGCGACATCGTTGCTGGTGCTGGCGTCGGTGCCGCCGGCCGCGCTGTTGGCCGCGCCCGCCCGGGTGTCCGAACCCAGCAGCAGGATGTTCTCCGGCTGGTAGACCGGTGTGCTGCCGGCTTCATCGGGCGCGGCCGATGTCGCGGTGGCGGTGGCGATGTTGGTGTCGTCGGTGACGATGGCTTGCACGCTGCGGGACTGGATCCCTGAGTCGGCGCGGGACTTGATCGCCCATTCCCAACCGGTGCCGGTGAGCACCAGGACCGCGACCACGGCGACGGCGATCCGTCCGGTGATCAGCCACCGGCGATGCGCGGAGCGGGCGCGGTGCCTGGTCGACCCGCCCGCAGCGGACGCGTCCCCGGTGGACGGCGACCGCCCGGACGTGCCGGGGTCGCGCGGCTCCTCGCTCACGCGACCTCCTGTTCGACTTTCCTTCGATCCGTCTTGATCCGGCCCGGCAATGGTCCGCTCGTGCGGTGTTGCTGTGTGGCATTCGGGTGTCCTGACCGGCTGCTGCCCATAGCGATGGTACGGACAGTGGCCGGAAAGCGGGCGTCGGTACCGACTGGCGGAATCGGCGCCGCTCGGACGGGGACCGCGCTGACAGCTGTACCCGTCAACCACCCGAATGACGCAGGCCGGCCGGATGCGTTCAGCCCACACACAAAGCTGTGAGCCACGCCTCGCCGTTGCGGACGCCGAAATGCAGCGTGGTCAGGTCGGTGCCGGTCACCCGGTCGCCGGTGTAGATGCGGATCAGCACCGGCAGCGCGTACACGGTCCCGGTCAGCGTCCCGGAGGTCGGGCGCCAGTCGGGGGCCGAGCGAAGCCCGTCGTAAACCGGCTCGAAGAGCAGGGTGGAGGTGGTGGGCGGGCAACGGCGCAGCACCGCGCCGGAGCCCGGGTCGACGACGTCCGCGAGCACCCTCTGCTGGCCGGCCACCGGACCGCCCGCGGTGCCGTTGACCCGGTCCAGGGTGGCCCGGATGGCCCGCTGGTCGTCGGGCGGGACGGTGAACGCCGACCCGGCCGCCGGTCGGGTTGGCTCGGCCGGTCCGGTCGATGCGGAAGGCGGCGCGTCCGCCCCGGTGCAGCCGGTCGCGGCGGCGGCGATCACCAGCCCGGCCATCATGGTCAGCAGCGTCCCCGGCCGGCGCCGACGTCGGCCGCCCCGGCCGCGGGAGCCACCGTCCGGCACGTCATTCACCGGCACGTCGCTCACCGGCACGTCGGTCAGCGTGCCCATGGGTCACCGCTTCCGCGGTCACCCACCGCCGTCATCGGTCTCCGCCCCTTCCGGCACGACCACGGAATCCGGGTCGTCCAGCCAGCCATGGGGAAGTGCGACCTTGCGCTGCGGTGAGCCCTGCCGCCCCCGGGGCCCGTCACCGGCGACGGGGAACGGCTGGTCCAGGTCGAGCCCGGCCAGCAGGTCGTCGAGTTCGGTCAGCGTCGACACCATTCCGAGTAGCCGCCGCGGCTCCGACCCGACCGCGAAACCCTTGAGGTACCAGGCGATGTGCTTGCGCAGATCGCGCATCCCGCGGTCCGCGCCCATCTCGTCGCACAGCAGCTCGGCGTGCCGGCGCAGGATCCCCGCCACCGCCCGTAGGTCCGGCGGGGTCGGCGCCGGCCGGCCCTCGAAGGCGGCCGCCAGTTCGGCGAACAGCCACGGCCGGCCCTGGCATCCGCGGCCCACCACCACGCCGTCACAGCCCGTCGCCGCCATCATCGCCAGCGCATCGGACGCGGCGAAGATGTCGCCGTTGCCGAGCACAGGGATGCTGGTGACCAGCTGCTTGAGGCTGCCGATGGCGTCCCAGTCGGCCTTCCCGGAGTAGTGCTGGATCGCGGTCCGGCCGTGCAGCGCGACCGCCGCCACCCCGCAATCCTCGGCGATCCGGCCGGCGTCCTGGTAGGTCACGTGCTCGGGGTCGATGCCGATCCGCATCTTGACCGTCACCGGGATGCCGGCGGGCGCGGCGGCCCGCACCGCGGTGCCGACGATCGACTCGAACAGCTTGCGCTTGTAGGGCATTGCCGACCCACCGCCCTTGCGAGTGACCTTGGGCACCGGGCAGCCGAAGTTGAGGTCGATGTGATCGGCCAGTTCCTGCTCGACGACGATGCGCACCGCCTGGCCGACGACGACCGGGTCGACCCCGTACAGCTGCACCGACCGGGGCGACTCGCCGGGAGCGAACCGGATCATCTCCCGGGTCTTCGGGTCGCCGGCCACCAGGGCACGGGTGGTGATCATCTCGCAGACGTACAGCCCCGCACCGAATTCCCGGCACAGCGAACGGAACGAGGAGTTGGTGATCCCGGCCATCGGGGCCAGCACGACCGGCGGCCGGACCGGGAACGGCCCGATGGTCAGTCCACCGGTGCGCGCGGGCGCGGTCGAAGTGCTCACCGCGTCATTGTCCCCGCTGCCGGGCCGGTTTCCGGCCGCCGACGGCGCCCGACCCCTAACGGGTGCCACCAATGGCAGTGTGTCGGCCATGAGCGCACCGCTGACCCTGGGCCGACTGGACGCGCACCGGGCCGCCGACCGTCCCGACCTGCTGGCACCGCCGGTCCTGGCGGCCCTCCGACGATGGGACGCACCGGTCTCGGTGGCTGCGATCGATCCCGCCCTGGCCGACACGGCCGCGTTCTGTACGGCCTACGACGTGTCGCCCGCCGCCTCGGCGAATTGCGTGGTGGTCACCGGGAAACGGGCGGGCGAGCAGCGCTGGGCCGCCGCGGTCGTGCTGGCCACCACCAGGGCCGACGTCAACGGGGTGGTCCGGCGCCGGCTCGATGTGCGCAAGGTCTCGTTCGCTGCGATGGACGATGCGGTCTCGACCACCGGGATGGAATACGGCGGGATCACCCCGATCGGGCTGCCGGCGGACTGGCCGATCCTGGTGGACGTCGCGGTGACGGCGGCCGGGCCGGTGGTGATCGGGTCCGGGGTCCGCGGCTCGAAGCTCATCCTGGACGGCGCGGACCTGGGCCGGCTGTCCGGTGCCGACGTGATCGAGGGGCTCGGCACGCCGGTGTGACGGGGCGCCGCCACCGGAACGTGACGACGTGGGGCGGCTGTCGAATGCCCACCGCTGTCGGCCGACCGCCGCTGCCCGCGGCAGACCATCGCCGGACCGGACCCGCCGGCAGCCCGGGCCGTGCCGAGCTGTCACCCCCGCACCGCGGGCAGCACCTCCGCGCCGACCAGGGCGATGTGATCGAGGTCGGTGAGGTCCATCACCTGTAGATAGCCGCGCTGCACCCCGGCGGCGTGCCAGGCGTGCACGGTGTCGACCACCTCGCGGACCGTGCCGGCGAACGGGCTCGTGCGCGCCTCCTGCGGCGTCCGGCCGATGGCCGCCGCCCGGCGCTCGAACTCGGCCTCGTCGCGGCCCACGCACACCGTGTGCGCGGTGGAGTAGACCAGCGAAGCGGGGTCCCGGCCGGCCCTGCCGCACGCCTGCCGGACGCGCTCGAACTGGGCGACGGTGCTGTCCAGGTCGACGAATCCGACGTTGAACTCGTCGGCGAACCGGGCCGCCAGCGCCGGGGTCCGGCGGGGGCCGTGGCCGCCGACGATGATCGGCAGCTTGGGTGTTCCGGACGCGCCGGTCTGCCGCGGCTTGGGCAGCCCCGGTGCGCCGTCCAGCCGGTAGTGCCGTCCCGTGTACCGGAAGCTGCCGCCCTCCGGGGTCGCCCACAGGCCGGTGATCACCTCCAGCTGCTCGGTCAGCCGATCGAACCGGTCCCCGAAACTCGCACCGAAATCGATGCCGTACGCGGTGTGCTCGGCCTCGTACCACCCGGACCCGAGGCCCAGTTCCATTCGGCCGCCGGAGATGTCGTCGATCTGCGCGGTCGCGATGGCCGTCATCGACGGGTGCCGGAAGGTCGCCGACGCCACCAGCGTGCCGAACCGGATGTCGGGCACCTGCGCGGCGATGGCGCCGAGATTGACCAGCGAGTCCGACGGGCCCGGTAGGCCGGGTCCGTCGCCCATTCGCAGGATGTGGTCGGAGCGGAAGAACGCTGAGAAGCCGCCGTCGCGGGTCGCCCGGGCGACCGCGAGCAGGTCGGCATGGGCGGCGCCCTGCTGCGGTTCGGTGAAGATACGAAGGTCCATGGACCCGACCGTAGCCAGCGCCGCCGGACGACAAACCGCCGATCCCGCCCGGGGTGTGGAAGGCTGCGCCAGCATGGACCCTGCCGCCTCCGCCACCGCTTCGGCGCCACCGGCCGGGCCGGCCCGCGAAGAACCCCGCGACGATGTCAGGTCCGTGCCGTGGCAGCAGGGGTGGTGGCTCAACCGGCCGCCGCACGTCGCGATCCGGGGCGGCCGCCTGGTGATCCGCGCGGCCGGCGGCAGCGATGCGTGGCGCACCACGTCGTACGGCTTCGTCCGGGACAGTGCACACGCTCTGCTCAGCGACCTGCCCGACGGCTGGGCGGTGCAGGTGTCGTTCCTCGCCGACTTCGACCAGCAGTTCGACCAGGCGGGGCTGCTCGTCCGGGTGGACGAACGGCGGTGGGTCAAGGCCGGTGTGGAGTTCGCCGACGGGGCGCTGCAGGCCTCGGCGGTGGTCACCGACCAGATGTCCGACTGGTCCGTCGCCTGGGCTCCGGAGTGCGCAGGCAGCGAGGTGACCGTCCGGGTCAGCCGGTCCGGCGACGCGCTGACCTTCCGGATCCGCCGCGGCGAGGAACCGTGGCGGTTGCTCCGGCTCGCGCCGCTGGCCCCCGGCGCGGTCGCCTATGCCGGACCGTACTGCGCGGCTCCGGAGCGGGAGGGCCTCGCGGTCACCTTCACCCGGTGGGCGGCGGGACCGGCCGACCTCGGTCTGCACCCCGGCTGATCTGATAGCGGCATGACGACTGCCGCCGATCCGACCGTGCTGCTGGACCTCGCGATGCGCGCCGCCCGAGCGGCGGGTGTGGAGTTGATGAGCCGTTACGGCCGGATCCAGGGGCTGGACACCAAGACATCGATGACCGACCCGGTCTCGGACGCCGATCGGGCCGCGGAGCGGGTCCTGGTGGAGTTGATCACCGGTGAGCGACCCGACGACGGCCTGCTCGGCGAGGAGGGTGCGGACCGCCCGTCTCGCTCCGGCATCCGTTGGGTCGTCGACCCGCTGGACGGCACGGTCAACTACCTGTACCAGTTGGACAACTTCTCGGTCAGTGTGGCTGCCGAGGACGCCGACGGTGCGCTGGTGGGCGTCGTGCACAACCCGGTCAGTGACCGCACGTTCCGGGCGATCCGGGGTGCCGGCGCCGCCGTCGACGGCACTCCGCTGCGGGTGAACGACCCGGTCCCGCTGGACCGGGCGCTGGTGGCAACGGGCTTCGGGTACGAGGCGGAACGCCGGCGGCTGCAGGGCGCGCTGATCGCGGGCCTGCTGCCCCGGGTGCGAGACATCCGCCGGATCGGTTCCGCCGCGCTGGATCTGTGTGCCGTGGCCTCCGGTGCCGTGGACGGGTACTTCGAGGAGGGCGTCAAGGCGTGGGATGTCGCGGCCGGCGGGCTGATCGCCCGCGAGGCCGGGGCACGGTACGCCGTCGTCACCCCGACCGGCGCCGAAACCGGCTGCCTGGCCGCCGGCCCGGCGCTCTTCGACGACCTGCTCGGGGCGCTGAACGAACTGGGCGTGCCGGACCCCGGTTGACCGAGTGCCGGCACACCGAGAGTTGCATCGAGTGCAGGAGGCGGAATCGGCGATTCGGCGCGCGATCTCTCCGCAACTCGACGCGCCGACGAGGGGTGCTGGCGAACCAGGCCCGCGGGACCGGATGACACCCGTAGCGCCTGCCGCGGTGGCGGTGCACCGGTTGACGCCGGTAGCGCCGGCCGCCGGGGCGGTGCACCGGTTGGCTCCGGTAGCGCCGGCCGCCGGGGTCAGGTGGACCGGGTGACGCCGTTCCACTACCCGCCGAAGGCGTCCAGGAAGCGGTCCCGGAAGGCGTCCATCGGCCATACCGGCGCGCCGGGGCCGGGCCGCACGCCGTCCTGCCAGCCCCAGCCGGATATCCGGTCGAGCACCGCGGGATCGCTCGCGACCACCGTCACCGGCACGTCGTGGCCGGCGCCCTGACCGCTGACCACCGTCGCCGGCTGGTGATCGCCGAGCATGATCACCACCAGGTCGTCGTCCCCGTACGTCCGCACGAACGACAGCACGGCCGAGACGGAGTACGCGATGGAGCGGCCGTACTCGGCTTGCACCTGCCGGGAGTCCCGCCACACCTCCTTGGCCGACCGGCCGTTCGCCGGCATCGGGTCGAACACCGACCCGTCGCCGACCCGGTCCCAGCCGACCATCGACGGCAGGGGTGCCCAGGGGGAATGGCTCGAGGCCAGGTCGACCTCCGCCATCACCGGTTTGCGGTCGTTGCCCGCCAGTTCCCGCCGCTGCAGGGTGGCCAGGGCGAACTGGTCCGGCATCGTGGAATAGCCGAACTGCGGGCCGCGGTAGCCGACGTTGCGCGCGTCGTACACCTGGTCGTAGCCGTAGAACGCGGTGCCCTGCCCCCAGTCGTTCTCGTTCGACGGAACGACGCCGACGGTTCGCCAGCCCGCGCGGGCGAAGGCCTGGCTGAGGGTGAACCGGTCGGTCGACAGCAGCTCGTCGTAGCGCTGCTGGTTGTCGACCCAGAGACCGGACTGCAGCGTCGAGTGCGCCAGCCAGCTGATGCCACCGAACGTCGGTGAGGTGAGATACGCCGTGCGCGCGGCGAAGCCTGCGCTGCGAAGTTCCGCGGCACCGGCATCGAGCGCCGCGACCACCGGCGGAGAGGAGACCGGGCTCTCCAGGGCGACCCGCCCGTAGCTCTCCACGAACGTGACCAGCACGTCCTTGCCGCTCAGCGCGGTGAGCAGCCGGTCGGCCGGTACCGCGGCCGCCGGATCGTGCGCCTGGGCCGCGGCGAACGACTGCTGGTCCGCCAAGCGGTCGGTCACGGCGGCGGCGTGGTCGTAGGCGAGGCCGGCGGCCGAGCCGGACGCCACCGGCACGCCGGGCACCAGCTGCACCCCGAGCAGTAGGCAGAGCACCCAGACCACGGCCGCGGCCGATGCCGCCCTGGTGGTCCCGACGCGGTGCCGTCCGGCCAGCCGGGTGAGCCGGACGACGGACAGCGGCACCAGCACCAGCAGACCGACGCCGACCACCACCGCGGCGACCTCGACCGCCGTCGTGGCGCCGTCACCGACCGCGTCCCGCAGCACTCCGGTCGCCGGCCCGAGGTAGCTCCAGTCCGACAGCGGATCGAACGGCCGATCCAGGGCCGACCGGAAGCCCAGGTCGAGCACCTTGACGACCGCCAGTACCCCGAGCAGCACGCCCGCGACCGCGACCAGGATTCGGCCGAACCGCCGGGGGAGCAGTAGGGCGAGGGCGAGCAGCACCAGCGCCTCCACCGGAATCCGCAGCATCGCCGCCGCCGTCAGCTGGCCGGGTCGGTCCGGGGTCACCAGTGCGAACCACACCAGGGCGAATGCCAGCAAGCTGACCAGCGCACCCAGCGCCGAGCGCACGCGGGAGCGTCCCGGCGCCGCCGACTGCTGATCCCCGGTGGCGTCGCCGTCTGCGGCCGGCGCGGATGTGGACTCGGTGTCGGAGCCGGCGGTGACATCCGGGTGCGCCCCCCGTCCCGCTGTCGGTCCGGTGTCCGTCATCGGCGAGCCGGTCATCGCCGTGCCGGTCCCGCCGTCGACGGCTCGGCGGAGCCGTTGCTGCTGCCATGCCCGATCCGCAGGAGGTCGACCCGCCGCGGATCGGGGTCGGCGGACCGGGCGGCCACCGACTCGGAGCCGGTCGACGGGAGGTCAGCCGACGCCGGCGCCGTGGCCGCCGCCGGCGCGCCGGCCCGTCGGGTCCACAGCCACAGCACGTCCCGACCGAACGACTCGGTCAGCAGCAGCAACGTGATGAGCAGCAGCACCGCCGTCACTCCGGGCGGTCCGATACCGGCGGCGGCAACTGTCAGCACCACTCCTGCGAGTGCGGCGACCACCTTGCGCCAGTACCGCGGCGGCAGTGGCGCGCGCAGCCACGGCAACACCATGGCGGCCCCGACGAACGCGTACCGGACCAGCCCGATCAACAGCACCCAGGGGCCGGCAGACGGGGCGACGAACGCGCTGAGCACCATGATCAAGAAGGCGTCGACCTCCATGTCGAAGCGTGCGCCGACCGCAGTGACGGTCCGGGTCCGGCGGGCGACGGCACCGTCAACGGCGTCCAACGCCAGAGCAGGCACCGTGAGCGCGACGATCGCCGCGGTCGACCCGGTCGCGCCCGGCACCAGCGACTCCACGACCAGCCCGGTCACCGCCGCGACCAACGTGGCGCGGGTCAGGGTGATCGCGTTGGCCGGTCCGGCCCCGCGAGCGCCGGATCGGGTGAGTCCACGGGTCAACAGCACACCGGTCAGCCCGGCCACCAGCAGGCCGACCGTCCAGCCGAGACCACCGAGCCCCACTGTCGCGGCCACGGCCGCCAACAGCAGCACCGCGGCGAGGAACCCGGTCAGGGTCAGTTGAACCGTTCGCACAACGCCTCCGTATCCCAGGGTGTCAGACGGAGTACGTGAGATGCGACCATCGGGTTCATCCCGACGCGGAGGGCGGTGAGGCGGTGTCCGGCAGTGCCCGCGCGTTCTGGGTGCGCGAACCCGGTGTCGGAGAGATCCGGCCCGTCGACGTGCCGCACCCGGGTCCGGACGACGTCCGCGTCCGCACCCTGCATACCGGCGTCAGCCGGGGCACCGAAACGCTGGTCTTCCGCGGCCGGGTCCCCGTCGGGCAGTACGAGACCATGCGGGCACCGTTCCAGGACGGCTGCTTCCCGGGGCCGGTGAAGTACGGATACCTCAACGTCGGCGTCGTCGAGGCCGGACCGCGGCAGCTGCTGGGCCGCACCGTGTTCAGCCTCTTCCCGCACCAGACGGAGTTCGTGCTGCCGGCCGCGGCCGTGGTCCCCGTGCCCGGTGACGTGCCCGCCGTCCGCGCCCTGCTGGCCGGCACGGTCGAGACCGCGGTCAACGCCCTGTGGGACGCACCGCCGCTGATCGGGGACCGGGTGACGGTGGTCGGTGCCGGCATGGTGGGCTGCAGCGTCGCCCGGTTGCTGACCCGGTTCCCGGCCGTCACGGTCACCCTGGTGGACGTCGATCCCGGCAAGGCCGGCATCGCGGCGACACTGGGTGCCGACTTCCGGTTACCGGACGACGCGTCCGGCGGGCAGGACCTGGTCTTCCACGCCAGCGCAACCTCGGGCGGCCTGCAATTGTCATTGGACCTGCTGGGCAAGGAGGGCACCGTCATCGACCTGAGCTGGTACGGCGACTCGGAGGTCCGGCTGTCCCTGGGCGGCACCTTCCATTCCGGTCGCCTCGCCATCCGCTCCAGCCAGGTCGGCACGGTGTCGCCCGCGCGCGGCGGTTCGCGGACTCCGGCGGACCGCGTGCAGCTGGCTCTGAGGTTGTTGCGGGACAACGCCTTCGATGCGCTGATCACGGGTGAGTCGCCGTTCGACGACCTGCCGCAGGTGATGGCCGACCTGGCCGACGGAACGCTGCCCGCGGTGTGCCACGCGATCAGGTACGAAGCGGCAACCGAGCACGCGGCGGCCGCCCGGCCGGGTGAACCCGACTCCGGGCCGGTCGGGATGGGCCGTGCCGATGACCATTCCGACGGGGCAGCCGACGGGGCAGCCGACGAGAACAGCGGGCCCGCAACGGATGTTCGCAGAGGCGGGGATGAGTGAGATGTTCACCGTCACGGTCCGCGATCACATGATGATCGCGCACAGCTTCCGCGGGGAGGTGTTCGGTCCCGCGCAACGCCTGCACGGCGCCACGTACGTGGTGGACGCATCGTTCCGGCGGGCGTCACTGGACGAGGACAACATCGTCGTCGACATCGGCCGGGCGGCGGCACAGCTGCGCGAGGTGGTCAGTGAGCTGAGCTACCGCAACCTCGACGACGAGCCGGCGTTCGAGGGGATCAACACCTCGACCGAGGCGCTGGCCAAGGTGATCGCCGATCGGCTGGCCGCCCGGGTGCACGCCGGCGCACTCGGCGACGGGGCCCGATCGCTGGCCGGCATCACCGTCACACTGCACGAATCACACGTCGCGTGGGCCGGCTACGAACGGGACCTGTGACCATGCGCGCCGCCGACGCCCACCAGCGTTCCGACCTGCGACCGGACTCCCGGCCCGGGCCGGCGCCGGACTCCCGTCCCGATCCTCTTCCCGATCCTCTTCCCGATCCTCTTGGCGGCCCGGGCCGCGCCACCGGTCCGCAGCGGGCCGCGCACGTGGTCGTGCCGGACTGGATCGACGACCCGGCGCGACCCAGCGGCGGCAACACCTACGACCGCCGGGTGATCGCCGGGCTGGCCACCCGGGGCTGGGACGTCCGGCCACACCCGGTGGCCGGCCAGTGGCCGTTACCGGCGCCGTCCGACCTGGCCGAGCTCGCTGCCGCACTGGACGCGATCCCTGACGGCGCAGCAGTTGTTATCGACGGGTTGATCGCCTGCGCGGCACCGTCGGCGGTGGTGCCGCAAGCGGCGCGGCTCACCGTGGTGGTGCTGGTCCACCTGCCGCTGGGCCTGGATCCGGGCCAGGCAACGGGGGGCCCGGGGCACGGTGCGGCGGCCGACGGCGAACGCGCGGTGCTGTCCGCGGCCTCCGCGGTGATCACCACCAGCAGGTGGACGCGGGAGTGGCTGCTGGGCGGCTACGGGCTGGACCCGCGGCGCACCCATGTCGGCCTTCCCGGCGTAGACCCGGCCGAGCTGGGGGTTCCCGATCCCACCGGCCGGCGGCTGCTCTGCGCCGGCGCGGTGACGCCGATCAAGGGACACGACGTACTGATCACCGCCCTCGCCGAGCTGCGCGACATATCGTGGCAGCTCAACTGTGTCGGATCCCTGTCGGTGGAACCGGAGTTCACCGCGCGGCTGCGCTCCCGGGTCGTCGCGGCGGGCATCGCCGACCGCGTCCGGTTCCCGGGTCCGCTGACCGGGCAGCCGTTCACCGACGCCTACGCGGCCGCCGACGTCCTGCTTCTCCCGTCCAGGATGGAGACCTATGGCCTGGTCGCCACCGAGGCCCTCGCCCGGGGGCTGCCCGTACTCGGCAGTGCGGTCGGCGGCCTTCCGGAGGCGCTCGGGGCCACCGCTGACGGCGCGACGCCGGGGTTGCTCCTGCCGCCCGGTGACCCGGTCGCGTGGAGTGCGGCGATCCGTCGCTGGCTGTCCCAACCCGGGCTTCGCCGCGAGCTTCGAGGCGCCGCGGCGGCGCGCCGCCGGCAGTTGCGGACCTGGGCGGGGACGGTCGACGACGTCTCAGCGGCGCTGCTCACCGCCCGGCCGCGCAACGAGGTGATGAGTCGATGACCGCGCCGGTCCGCGCCCCCTCGTCCTGGCTCGCGCTGCGGGAGGACGCCGACAGTCACGCCAGGGCCACCGATCTCTCCGACGCCGTCACCGGCCTTCTCCCGATGCAGGGGCCGCTGGTGATGCACGACCTCGGTGGCGGGACGGGGTCGATGATGCGCTGGCTGGCACCCCGATTGCCCGGCCCTCAGCAGTGGGTGGTGCACGATCGTGACGCCGACCTGCTGACCGAGGCGGTTGGACGGCCCGGCGCCGACGCGCAAGGCCGACGGGTGGAGGTGCAGACCCGGGTCGACGACATCACCCGGCTGACCGCCGCGGACCTGTCCGGTGCGGCGCTGCTCACCGCCTCCGCGTTGCTCGACATGCTCGCCGGTGACGAGATGGAGCGCCTGGCCGACGTGTGCGTTGCGGCGGCGTGCCCCGTTCTCATCGCGTTGACCGTGACCGGGCAGGTCGACCTGGACCCGGGCGACCCCCTGGACGGCCCGATCCGGGACGCCTTCAACGCCCACCAACGCCGCGATCGCGGAGCCGGGCGGCTGCTCGGACCGGACGCCGTCGCCGCTGCGTCCGGAGCCCTGCGCCGGCGCGGCGCCGACGTCGTCGTCCGGCCGAGCCCGTGGCGGCTCGGGGCCGCCGACTCCGCCCTGATCCTGGAGTGGCTGACGGGCTGGGTCGATGCGGCCTGCGCACAGCAGCCCGCGCTGCTCGGCGACCGCCGGGAGTACCTGCTGCGCCGGCGCAGCGCCGCGCGGGCGGGCCGGTTGCGGATGACGGTCGGCCACGCCGACCTGCTGGCGGTTCCGGGATGAGCGCCCGCTTCCGGATGCTCTGCGGCGCTGGGATCCTCGCCGCCCTCGTGTGGCGGTTGGGGGTCGGCCCGTTCGTCGACGGGCTGCGCCTGCTGACCGTGTACTCCGTGCTGGCCGCGGTGGGCATCGGGTTGGTGACCACGCTGTGCTGCGCTTGGCGGTGGACCCTCGTCGCCGGCGGACTCGGAACGGTCGTGCCGCTGCCAGCCGCGGTCGGGGCGTATTACCGCTCGCTGTTCCTCAACAGCACCCTGCCCGGGGGCGTTCTCGGTGACGTGCACCGCGGCGTCCGGCACGGCCGGGATGCCGGTGACGTCGGCCTCGGCCTGCGCGCCGTCGCCTGGGAGCGCTCCGCCGGTCAACTCGTGCAGGTGGTCGTGACGATCGCGGTGCTGGCCGCGCTGCCGTCGCCGGTGCGTTCCGTGCTGCCTGGCATCCTGGCCGTCGCCGCGTCGGCTGCGGTCGGGCTGGCGGTCGTGGCCGTGCTGCTGCGGGGCCGCGGGGGACGTGCCGGCCGGTTCGTCCGTGGCGCGGCCACCGACGTCCGTCGCGGGCTGCTGCCGCGGCGGGTCTGGCCCGGTGTCGTGCTGGCCTCGCTGGTCGTCGTTGCCGGCCACACGGCGACGTTCCTCCTCGCCGCCGGGACGGCTGCCCCGTCGGCCACCACCGCCGTGACGATCCCGCTGGCCCTGCTGGTGCTGCTCGCGATGAGTGTGCCGCTCAACATCGGCGGTTGGGGTCCCCGCGAAGGCGTTGCGGCATGGGCATTCGCCGCGGCGGGGCTGGGTGCCGGGCCCGGCGTCAGCACCGCCGTCGTGTACGGGGTGCTCGCCCTGGCCGCCACCCTGCCCGGTGCGGCGCTGCTGGCTGCAACGGGCGTTCGCCGCCGCGCCGGCCGCGCGGCCGGTGAACCTTCCGGGGTCCGGGTTTCCCTCACCACGCCGCTGCCGGCCACTGCGGGGCGTCATGGCTGACCGCCCCTACACCCTGCTGAGCTGCGGGATGTCGCTGGACGGTTACCTGGACAATGCTGCCCAGCAGCGCCTGCTGCTGTCCAACGCGGCGGATTTCGATCGCGTCGACGAGGTCCGCGCCCGATACGACGCCATCCTGGTGGGCGCGGCAACAGTCCGCAAGGACAACCCCCGGCTGCTGGTGCGCAGCGGCACCCGTCGGGAGCAGCGCCGCGCCCGCGGCCAGCCGCCGACGCCGATCAAGGTCACCGTCACCCGGTGCGGCCTGCTGGACCCGTGCGCCAACTTCTTCACTGCCGGCGACTGCGCCAAGCTGGTGTACTGCCCGAGCGATGCCGTGCGCGAGACCCGGTCCCGCATCGGTGATCTCGCCACCGTCGTCGATGGCGGACCCGCCGTCGAGATGCGCCGAGTGGTCGAAGATCTCGGCCGCCGCGGGGTGCGCAACGTGATGGTGGAGGGCGGTGGATCACTGCACACCCAGTTCCTCACCGCGGATCTGGCCGATGAGCTGCAACTGGTGGTGGCCCCGTTCTTCGTCGGCGACTCCCGGGCCCGCCGGTTCGTCGGTGACGGCGAGTTCCCCTTCGACGGAACGCGGCGGGCCACGCTGGCCGAGGTCCGGCAGATCGATGACGTTGTCCTGCTCCGCTACGGGCTGTCCGACCGGTTCGGCACCGGCGACCGCCCGGTGTGAACAACCGGACGCTCAGCTGTCCGGGAGCCGGACGGTCATCAGGTCCGCTCCGGCGTCCTCGATGTCGGACCACGGCGCCGGCGTGCTGAGTACCGCGATGGCGGCAGCCGGGAACCGGCGCAGCACGGCGGCCGGCGGTCGGCCGTCCCCGGTCACGTCCGACGGATCACCGCCCGCGCCGTCGGAGTCACCGGATCCGCCGCCGCCATACCGGATGGAACCCTCGTCGCCGCCCCAGTCCTCGCCTGCGTCCGGGTCACCGGATTCGCGGGCGATCTCGGCCAGGGCGGCCGCGGCAGAGGGGATGCCCGGCGCGTGACCCACGATCAGCACGGTGTCGGCCGTCTCCGGAACCCTGCGCAGCAGTTCGAGAATGTCCTCGGTGCCGCCGCCGTACAACCCGTCCTGGTAGCTGACCGGCGCCTGGATGCCGGCGGCGGCAAGCGTCTGCCGCGTCCGGGTCGCGGTCGAGCAGAGCACCGCATCGATGGCGGGCAGCGAGCCGCGGATCCACCGTCCGGCGTCCGCGGCCTCCTGCCTGCCGTGATCGGTCAGCGGGCGATCGTGGTCCCGGCCCACACCGTGTCCGGCGGTGGCGTGCCGCATCAGGATCAGCGTCCGACGGTCTGCCATCCGTACCCCCTTGTGCGAAGGCTCGCCCCGTGACGGCCGATCGGTGCTGTGGAGCTTGCGTGCAGCTGAACAAACGGAAACTTGAAGGTTCGTTTGAATCGGGCTGCCAGGTGTGATCTTATGAGGGCCTGGTCCAGAAGAGGCGCCAGGAAAGTTCCTGAAGTTACGGGAGATTCCTGTGCCACCTGATGATCTTGAGACGGCCAGTATCCCGACCGGCACCGCGCTGCTGCCGCCGCGCCGCCCAGCCGGGGCACCCACCATTGCTTCCGCCCCCACTGGGGATCGTGCGCATCGGGTCCGTGAGCTGCTCGAACTGTCCGCCGAATGCACTGATCCGGCCGAGCAGCAGCGTTACCGTCGGTCCGTCGTGACCGAGTACCTCCCCGTCGCCCGCTCGCTCGCCTCCCGGTATGCCGGGCGTGGCGTGGAACGGTGCGATCTCGAACAGCTCGCATTTCTCGGTTTGGTCAAGGCCGTGCGCCGCTGGCAGCCGGGCCGCAGCGAGGATTTCCTGCAGTTTGCTGTGCCGACCATTGTCGGTGAGATCAAGCGATACTTCCGCGACCATTCCTGGCTGGTCCGGCCACCGCGCCGGATCCAGGAGCTGCGGGCCGCGATCAACGAGGCCGAGCAGACCTACCGGCACTCCGACGGCACGGGCCCGTCCGAATCCGAGCTCGCGTCCGTCACCGGGGTGTCCTCCCGGGACATCGGCGAGGCCAGGGCGGCTGCGGCGTGCTGCCGGCCGCGGTCGCTGGACGAGGGTCAGGGAGTTGGCCTGGCCCTGGCCCTGGGCTGGGGTGACGAGGATCCGGAACTACGCAGGGTCGAGGACCGGGTGACCGTGCAGCGGCTGCTGGCCACCCTCACCGAGCGGGAGCGCGAGGTGGTACGGATGCGCTTCGAGAATGGCTGGTCGCAGTCCCGGATCGGGCAGGAAATCGGCGTCAGCCAGATGCAGGTGTCGCGGTGGCTGCGCACCATCGCCGACAAACTGCGGGATTCGATCGAGATGTGACGTGATGTCCGCGGCCGGTTGACCTCGGGGTCAACCGGCCAACGGCGGCTCGTCCTCCGGATCGCGCGTCAGGTCCGGCACCGTCTGCGACGGCAGATGCCCGGTGCGTACCAGCTCTCCCGCAACCTCGCCCAGCTTCATGTTGTGCTGCTGCGAATAGCGGCGCAGTACCGAGAACGACTTCTCCGAGCTGAGCTTGAACCGTTCCATCAGCATGCCCTGCGCCTGCCCGATCAAGTGCCGAGAATCGATGGCCCGCCACAGGTCCCGTTCCGAGCGCAGTTTCGCCAATGCGACCGATGCGTGCGCCGCCACCACCCGGGCCACCTCGACCTCGTCGTCGGCGAAGTCGTCCTTGGATTCGTAGTAAAGGTTCAGTGCGCCCAGCACCCGCCGGTCGGTGAACAGATGAATGCTCAACACACTGCGCAGACCGAGTTCGGCGACCGCCGGCCCCCATCGCGGCCACCGCGGATCGGTGCGGGTGTCGACGATCAGATAGGCCCCGCCCTGTTCCGCGGCACGCAGGCACGGTCCCTCCTCGAGCGTGTACTGCAGTTGATCGGCCTGTTCGACCAGCTCCCCGGAGCTGGCAGTGGTTTCGACCCCGCCGGCGGTGCCGACCAGCGTCACGCTCGCGCCAAGACACTCGCAGTTGGTCACCGCGAGGTCCACCACGGATTGCAGCGCATCGGTCACCTCGACGTTGCCGGCGACCGACCGTGCCGATTCGGCGAAGGCGGAGTCGGAGGATGCGACGGCGTCCGCCTGATCCTGCGGGTGGGGCATCGTCACCAAGTTCTTCCTCCGGTCTCGCGGGCACCATCATGCATTGTCCACGCGTCGCACACGAACGGGCGCCAGCGCAGAATTGACCCGCGGCCACCGACATGTCAACGTGTGTGCACATGTCCACAGCGAACGCGAGGACGCCGGGGGAGATCATGATCCAGCACGGTGCAGCACCAGGCGGCGCGCTACGGGCGGCGCCCGCTGTCCCCGAGCCGATGGCCGCGCACGCCGCCGAGGCGGTGGCGGACATGTTCAAGCTGCTCGGAGATGCGACCCGCTGCCGGATCCTCTACGCCCTGCTCGCGGCCCCCGACCTTCCGGTCTCGGCCATCGCGGCGGACACCGGAACGTCCCGGACCACTGTGTCGGCTGCCCTCCGCCTGCTGCGCATGGCGGGCGTCGTGGTGGCGCGCCGGGACGGCCGCGAGGTCCACTACCGAGTCGCCGACGACCACGTCGCCGAGTTGCTGACCGTCGCCCGCCAGCACAGTGACCATCTCGATGCCGCCCGGCCGATGTTCGCCGCAGCCACCGAAACCCTTGCGGCCGGTGGCTTTTCCGCGCCTCACCCGATCGCCGAGGAGCACGCCCCGGCACCGGCGGGAGCAACCGGATGATCGGCCACGACCACGGGCACGGACCGGACGGTGCCGACGGTGCGGCCGGCCCGAACACCGCCGCCCACTTCCGGGGCCGGCTCGCGGTCACCTTCGGCCTGACGGCAGCGTTCTTCGTGGTCGAGCTGGTGGTCGGGCTGATCGCCGGGTCGCTGGCACTGATCGCCGACGCCGGCCACATGGCCACCGACGTCCTCGCGCTGGGCGCATCGCTGGTGGCGACCCGGATGGCCGGCCTACCGGACGGAAGCGGTCGCCGGACGTACGGGAGGTACCGCGCCGAGGTGTTCGCCGCCGGTTTCGCGGTGCTGTTGATGGTGGGCGTCGGCGTCTTCATCGTGCTGGAGTCGATCAGCCGGATCGGTGCGGATCCGGAGGTGTCGTCCACCCCGATGGTCGTGGTCGGCCTGCTCGGGCTTGCGGTGAACGGGGTCGGCCTCGTCCTGCTGCGTACCGGTGCGCAGCGGTCGATCAACATCAAGGGCGCCTACCTCGAGGTGCTCGGCGACGCCGCCGGCTCGGTCGGCGTGCTGATCGCCGGCCTGCTGATCCGCTGGACCGGCTCGCCGATCTGGGATCTGGTGGCGGCGATCGTGATCGGGGCGTTCGTGCTCATCCGGGCGTTCGGCCTGGGCCGATCGGTGCTGCGGGTGCTGGGCCAGCATGCACCGGAGGGGATCGATCCCGCCGCCGTGGAGGCGGACCTCACCGGGGTGCCCGGGGTGATCGAGGTGCACGACCTGCATCTGTGGGCGCTGACCTCCGGGATGAACGTCGCCACTGCGCACCTGGTGTCTGCGACGGACGCGGACCAGCACGCGGTCCTCGACGCGGCCACCCGGGTGCTGGCCACGGCCCACCACATCGACCACGCCACGCTGCAGGTGGAGCCTGCCGATCACACCCCCTGCCGGGAGATCTCCTGGTAGCGCCGGTGCGGCTGCTGGTGTCCGGGGGCCGGGCCCGACAAGGTGCGGCCGGTCCTGCCGGCCGGTCGTGCCGGACGTCGTGACAACGGTGCGGTGACGTGACAACGTCCGCGGTGGTCGGCCTGTGACAGCGGAGGTTCGCTGCGGCCTCTCCCGCCCGCGTCATGCTCAGGCGGCACGGTGTCCGCGGAGTTGCGGAATCCGGGTCAGCCGCGCGGCGGCAGCACCGACCGGTCCAACCCACCGTACTCCCGCGGCTGTGGGCGGCGGGCGCGTGACCGCACGCTGGTCGGATCCGGGGGGGCGGTGTTCGCCTTGATCACCACGATCCGGTCGCCGGGTTGGAACACCTTGACGCCACCGGAGTCGAACCGGTGCGAGACCCCGTTCCGGATGACGGTCAGCACGATCTCGCCGCGCGCGGTCAGCCGGGCCGGGGAGAGGCCGACGTCCTCCGGTTTCACCTGGCGCTCGGCGATCTGCAGTCCGGCCACCGGCTCCAGCAGGTCCTCGATCACCTCACCGGCATTCGGCGCGACGATCGCCAGGCCCAGCAGCCGGCCGGCGGATTCCGCGGTGGGGATGACGACGTCCGCCCCGCCCTGCCGCAGCACCTCGATGTTCTGCTCCTCGCGGGCGGCCGCGGCGATGGTCGCGTCCGGCGCCAGTCGGCGGGCGGTCAACGTGACGAGCACGTTGGTGTCGTCCCGGTCGGCCGCCACGATGATCCGGTCGGCGCTGGGGACGGCCGCCTGCCGCAGCACGTCCTCCCGGCGGGCGTCCCCGAGCACCGCGACGCAGCCGTCGCCGGTGGCGGCCTTGATGTTCCCGCCGTTGGAGTCCACCACCACGATGTGGTCGGCCGGATAACCCTGGTCGATCAGCGCGGACACCGCCGAGCGGCCCTTGCTGCCGTATCCGATGACGACGGTGTGCTTCTTCACGCGCTTTCTCCAGCGATTGGTCCGGAACTGCTGGCGGCTACGTTCGGTCAGCACCTCGATGGTGGTCCCGATCAGCACGATGAGGAACAGGAACCGCAGCGGCGTGATGATCAGGATGTTGGTCAGCCTTGCCGTCTCGGTGACCGGGGTGATGTCGCCGTATCCGGTGGTGGACAGCGTGACGGTCGCGTAGTACAGCGCGTCCAGCCAGGTGTCGACCGTGCCGTCCAGGTCCTTGTAGTCGGCGCGCTCGACGTAGACCAGGACTGTGGTGATCAGCACGCACAGCAGCGCGATGAAGATCCGGGTGCCGATGGCGCGGACGGGGCCCCGTTCCTTCGCCGGCAACGCCAGCCGCGGGTTCTCGTTCGCCACAGATCGGCACCCTACGCTGAGCCCGTTCCCACGGGTCCGACAGCGGGCGGCGCCGTCGCCGTCAGTTGCCCGGGCGTTCCCGGTCGGCGAGGAAGGCCTCGAATTGTGCACCGAGTTCGTCGGCGGTCGGCAGCGGAGCCGACTGCGCCAGCAACCCGCGGCCGGTGGCCGAGACGTACGCGTCGTACTGCTGCTCGAGCGCCGAGACGACCTCCGCCACCTCGGTGTTCTCCGCGAGTTGCTTGGCCAGTTCCGCGCGAACGGTGGCCGCGGCCTCGTCCAGCCCGCTGGTCGGCAGCAACAGACCGGTCGCGTCGGCGGTCACCTGGATCAGGGTGCGCGCCGTTTCCGGGTAGTCGGACCGGGCCACATAGTGCGGCACGTGCGCGGCGAAGCCGATGGTGTCCCGGCCGGCCTGGCCGAACCGGTATTCCAGCAGACCGACGGCGTGCCCGGGTACGGCGATGGTGCCGAGCCAGTCCTCCTGCTCGGGCAGCAGGCCCGGCCTCGTCGCGTGCGACGACATCCCGGTCGGCCGGGTGTGCGGCACGCCCATCGGGATCGCCATCAACCCGACCGTGAGCCGCACCGCGAACCGGTCGACGACCTGCCCGACGGCGGCGACGAACCGCTCCCACTGGGTGTCGGGTTCCGGCCCGGTCAGCAGCAGGAACGGCGTCCCGTCGGTGTCGGCGACCTGGTGGATGATCAGCTCGGGTTCGGCGTAGTCGGTGAATTTGTTCGACTGGTAGGTCAGGGTGGGGCGCCGGGCGCGGTAATCGATGAGCTGGTCGACATCGAACGTGCCGACCACGGTGTGCGGCAGCGTGCTCAGCAGGTGGTCGACGGCGAGCTTCACCCCGGAGCCGGCGTCGATGTACCCGTCGAGTCCGACGATGAGCACCGGCTCCGCCAATTGCTCGATCTCGGCGCGCTCCAGGTGCAGCTCGTACAGCTCGCCCGGTTCGCCGGTCATGGGTGTCACCCTGTTCCTCGTCTGTGTGTGCTCGGTCGGGGCCGTGCCGCTTGCCGACGGTGCCGGTCGTGCGTGGCATCGCCCGGCGGTGACACCGATGGTCCCATCGTTCCCCGCGCCGCCATCCGGTCGCAACGCCGTTCGCGCAGGGGTGATTCCCGCGGTCCCACCGCACCGGCGGCAGCGCGCGGCCGGACGTCACCGGAAGACGATGGTCCGCAATCCGTCCCGCAACACCCGGTTCTCCAGGTGGTACGTCAAGCCCTTTGCCAACACAGCCTTCTCGATGTCGCGGCCGAGACGCACCATGTCCGACGGCGAGTCGGCATGGTCGACGCGGATGACGTCCTGCTCGATGATCGGCCCGGCGTCGAGTTCGGGGCTCACGTAGTGACACGTGGCGCCGATCATCTTCACGCCCCGGTGGTAGGCCTGGTGGTACGGACGTGCCCCGCGGAACGACGGCAGGAAGCCGTGATGGATGTTGATCAACCGGCCGTCCCAGGCCCGGCAGAGTTCCGGCGGGATCACCTGCATGTAGCGGGCCAGCACGATGGCGTCGGGGGAGTGCGCGTCCACCTCCGCCCGGAGGGCGTCGAACGCCGGGGCCTTGCCGCTGTCCTCGCGCGGGACCGGGACCAGCCGGAAGGGCAGGCCGAACAGCCGGGCCACGGGTTCCAGGTCGGGGTGGTTGCCGATCACCACGCCGATGTCGGCGGCCAATTCACCGGAGTGCCAGCGGGCCAGCAGTTCGTACAGGCAGTGCCCCTCCTTGGAGACCAGCAGCACCACGGTCTTGCGGTCGGTGCTGTCGGTGACCTGCCAGCTGTCGGCCGCCAGCTCGCGGGCCACCTCGCCGAACTGCCGGCGAAGTTCGGCCACCCCGAAACCGACGGAGTTGGCCCTGATTTCCTGACGGGTGAAGAACCTCCCGGACTCGTCGTCGGAGTGGTACGCGGCCTCGGTGATCCACCCGCCGATGTCGGCCAGAAAGGTGGTGATGCGGGCGACGATGCCGGTCCGGTCGGGACAACTCAGGGTCAGCACGAACCGGTGGTCGCCCGGTGCGGGCTCGGTGGTGGTCACGGCGGGTCATGCTGCCATGTCGGCGCCGGGGGCCGGGTTGACCGGCCCGGCGCGGGCCGCTCCGCGCCCTGCGCTGCCCGGCCCGGGTCCCTGCCTCGGCCACCGCGCGCCCGGGCCGCCCGCTACGAAGCCGGCAGGTGTGAACGGGTGTACTTCTCCTCGTGCGCCAGCAGGGTGCCGATCTGCTCGGCGATGACGCTCTCGATCTTCGAGCCGAACATCGGGATCGGGACGGTCGCCTGGCCGTTGACCAGCAGGGTGGATCCGGCGCCCGCGGGGGCGAGCGTCATGGTGCCCTTGATGGACGCGGGCGCGCCCTTGACGACCAGCGAGAAATCGGCGACATAGCTGTCACCGTCGTTGCGCCAGTCCTCGGTGCGCTCGGTGACCGGGTCGCCCTGCATCATCGACGCCACCATCGACGGCAGCACCGACGACGGGATCGATTGCCGGGTGACCAGTCGCACGCCGTCCGGTGACGGGTCGACGCTCACCACCGTCGCGTCCGGGGCGCCGGAGTGGGCGAGCCGCCCGGCGACGAAGTCAGGGTCCTTGAACAACGCGAAGACCGTTGCGGCCGGGGCGTCGTACTGCTGGGTCACGTTCACCGGAGTAGGCACACGCCAGATCATCACTGGCGTCCAGGCCGCATGCAAGCCGTCCGGCCACCGCGGCGTGGCGAGGACAGGACCGGGTTCGGCACCCGCCGCAGCCGATCCGGCCGGTGCCGTCGGCGGGGTCGGTCCCCGCGCGCCGGGCTGCGCACCCCGAGCCGGCGGAGCGGGAAATTGTCTGGTTTCCCCTGCCGGATACGGCGGCAGAGGTTACGGTCGGACGGCCGATCCCGCCACCGAGAGTGACCGGGGCCGTGTCCGTCCTGACAGCAGCACCGGTGATCATCCGTTGGGAGTCCGCTCGTGTCCCGTCATCCGCTCGACTCGCTCAGCAGCGAGGAGTTCCGCCGCACCACCGACGCGCTGCGGGTCGCGGGCAACCTCACGCCGACCCGCCGCTTCGCCTCCATCGCGCTCGACGAGCCGGCGAAGGCCGACGTCCTCGCCTGGCGGGAGGGTGACCCGATCGTCCGCAGGTCACTGTCGGTGCTGTGGGACCGGTCAGACAACAAGACCTATGAGGCCGTCGTCGCCCTTTCCGAGGACGGGCCGGCGGGTGACACCGTCGTGTCGTTCGACCACATCCCTGGCGTCACGCCCAATTTCACGGTCGACGAGTGGCACGACTGTGAGGTCGCGATGAAGGCCGACCCGTGGGTGGTGCAGGCGCTGGCCGAGCGCGGCATCACCGACCTGGATCTTGTGCTGATCGACGTGTGGACCTATGGCAAGGCGCTGATGCCGGAGCAGTACCGGGACCGGCGGCTGGGCTGGGCGGACATCTGGGTGCGGTCCAGCCCGACCGGCAACCCCTACGCCAACCCGGTTTCCGGCATGAAGCTGATCGTCGACATGAACACCATGGAGCTGCTGGAGATCGACCGCGACGACGAGATCGCCGCTCCGGCGCCGGTGATGGGCGAGTACGAGCCCGACCTGGTGCCGGACCAGACGCTGCGCACCGACGTCAAGCCGCTGGAGATCACCCAGGGCGAGGGCCCCTCGTTCGAAGTTGACGGCAACGTGATCCGTTGGCAGAACTGGTCTTTCCGGCTCTCCTTCAACTACCGCGAGGGCCCGGTGATCCATCAGGTCAGATACGACGACCATGGCACGGAACGGGACATCGCCTACCGTATGTCGTTCGCCGAGATGATCGTGCCGTACCGGGATCCCGGGTTCGACCACTACCGGCGCACCGCCTACGACATCGGCGAGTGGGGACTGGGGTACATGACCACCTCCCTCGCGCTGGGTTGTGACTGCCTCGGCGAGATCCGTTACCTGGACGCCGTTCTGCCCGACAGCAAGGGCGAGCCGTCGACCATGGCGAACGCGATCTGCCTGCACGAGGAGGACAACGCGATCCTGTGGAAGCACATCGATTCGATCAACGGCCGGGCGGAGGTACGGCGGGCCCGCCGGATGGTCGTGTCCATCCACGCAACCGTCGCGAACTACGAGTACATCGTGTACTGGCGCTTCTACCAGGACGGCAACATCGAGTGCGAGGTGCGCGCGACCGGCATCATGGTGACCACGCCGATCCCGGAGGGCGCGGCGCCGCCGCCCACCGGAACGGTGGTCGACCGGCGCACCTACGCGCCGTACCACCAGCACTTCCTGGTCGCGCGGCTCGACCTGGACATCGACGGCAGGATGAACACGGTGATGGAGGTCGACTCCAAGGCGGCCCCGGTGGGACCGGACAACCCCTACGGGTTGGCCATTGTCACCGAGTCGACGCCGATCGAGTCGGAGGCCCGGTCGGCGCGCGACTTCAACTGGGAGACGCAGCGGGCCTGGAAGGTGGTCAATCCCGGCAAGCTCAACGGCTTGGGCACGCCGGTGGGCTACAAGCTCGTGCCCGGAGCGGCTTTTCCGGTGCTGATGGACCCCGCCACCCCGCAGTACCGCAGGGCGCCGGTGATGGGCCATACGCTGTGGGTGACCCGGCACCACGACGACGAGAAGTGGCCTGCGGGAACGTATCCGACGCAGAGCGAGTCCGATGACGGCCTGAGCAGATGGATCTCGGACGACGAATCGCTGGTGAACACCGATGTCGTGCTGTGGTACGTGTTCGGCATCCATCACATCACCAGGCCCGAGGAGTGGCCGGTGATGCCGGTGGACACCGTGTCGTTCTGGCTCAAACCGTTCGGCTTCTTCGACCGCAACCCCTCGCTGGATGTGCCGCCGCAACCGGGACATGGCTGCCATGCCGTCGCGGCCGGTGAGCACGGCGCTGCGGTCGGCGAGGGCACGTCGTCGGGCACGGCGGGGCGGGACGCGGCCGCCGGGGCAAGTTGCCACTGACTCACCGGTGCGCGTCAAGGTGGAGTTGACAGCGGATATCGCGGTCGACATCGCCGACTCGTTCAACGATTCCTTCAACCAGGACAGCTCCGACAAGTCGGACAACTCCGTGACCACCGACTCGTCGACCAACACCGACGTGGCCGTCGACGTGGCGCTGGACAATTCGCTCAACGATCAGTCCGTGGCCGACTCGTTCAACGCCAACACGGTCGCGGTGGACTCGTTCGACGACAACACGGTCGCGGTGGACTCGTTCGACGACAACAACCTGGTGGGCGGCGACGCCCTGGTCGTCGAGGACTCCGGCAACGACAGCTTCAACCAGGACGCGCCGTTGCAGCCGTAACTGGCCGGCTTCCCGCACCCTGCCCGGCCCCGCGGATCGATCGACCCGCGGGGCTGTGCCGTGCCGTGCGCTCGCCCCACCGCGTTGAATGGGAGAGGATGCGGCCATCCTTGGACGCGGCGCGGTGTTGGGGAGTCGGTGGCGTGCAGACGGTCGATGGGCTGGTGAACCGCTGCCGCGCGGCGGCGGAGGCGGCCGACCGGCGGGATCTGAACGACCGTCTCTCGGGCACTGTGGCCCGGCTCGCGGACTCCGACGTCCGGGTTCTGGTGGTGGGGGTTCCTCGTATTGCAGACCCTCGCCGACCGTCCCAGGGAGGTCACCACGTCCCTGCTGCTGTCGGTGGATCGCTTCGTGCACGGTTCTCCGGAGGTGCCGGTGGATCCGGACACCCGACGCCGGCTGCTCGCCCGGCTGGGCGTCTACGGCGTCCGCCCGTCGATCACCATGATTCGCGGCGGCCTACGCGACGCGACGGCACTGGCCGACGATCTCGTTCGCCGCAGCGGACTCGATACTTCGTCCGCTCGTACGTGCCAGAAGGGCGGCCAGTGACGCTGCGACGACTGCTCGCCGTCCAGTTCACCGAGCGCGCCACCGCGCTGAAGGCGCGATCGGCGCTGCTCGGCTTGGACCGACTGGTCCGCGAGCACCTGGTCCCCGGATCCGCCGCCATCAGCATGGCGGTGGAGCGAACTCTTGCCGGAGCCCACGAGTTCCGCGAACTGGGGCTGCTGAGCCGACCTCGTTCTCCGGACATCGCGCTGCCCAACGATCTGGTGACGGAGGCGGAACGGCTGCTCGGCGGTTCGGGCACGTCCTTCGCCATCAGGCTCGGGGTGCACGGTGAGGCTTCGGTCGCGGACCTCCGCTCGCAGGCACGGGACGCGGTCCGTCGCTGGCGGGTGCTCGCCGAGGACCCGCTCAACGACCGGCCCACCGTGGCGATCTGCCAGGCGGTCGCCCGCAACTCTGAGGGAGTGTTGGCCGTCGTCCCGGCCTGATGGCGGCCCGCCTACCGCCCGCCTACCGCCCACGGGCGGAAAACCAGCGACGGGCACTCGGCACGAACATCAGCGCGATCGCCGCCAGCACCGCCGCGGCCAGCAGCCCGATGCCGAACTCCAGATAATGCTGCATCCACGCGGACTCGTCCGACAGCGCCCCGAACGCGAGAACGGCGACCGGCAGCTGGATCACCGCTATGACGATCAGCAGGTACCTGGTCCAGCCGCGCCGGTTGACCATCAGCAACGCCAGAACGATCTGCGCGAGCACCGGGAGGCCAGCCCGAGCAGCGCCGCCCCCGCGGTGACACTCGCCGCCCGGCTGATCGCTTCTGCGGTCGCCCCCGGATCGGCTGTGCGGGCGGCGTCGCGCAGGCGTTCCCGCACCTCGGTGAACCGGGTCAGCGCAGACACCGGGCCGAGAACGGGGATGATTCCGGACGCGATCCACAACCACATGGACGCCACCACACTGCCGGGTGCGGGCGCGGGCGGGGCGACGAACGGTGACGCGACGCGCGACTGCCGCGGCGGGCGCGCGTGGGGCCGCCGCCGGCCGGGCCGGTTCCTCACCGGTGGAAGGCGTCACGCCGGAATGGTAACGAGATGCCGCTCGATGCCTGCTGTCCATCACCACCGACACCGCTCGAGCCGGTAGCCGCGCCGATCGCAGCCGCCGGGGCCTCGCGCCTGCGGGGCGGACGGTGAGCTCGGAGCTCAGGTGCCGCAGAAAGTCTGGTAGGCGCCGAAGTCCTGGGGCGCCGGCTGGGCATAGCGCTCGTCTTCCGGCCGCTCCCGGTACGGCGACGCCAGCACCGACAGCAGCCGGTCGGTCGGGCCGAGGTCGCCGGCGGTCGCCGCGTCCAGCGCCTCCTCGACGAGATGGTTGCGTGGGATGTAGACGGGGTTGACCCGGTCCATGGCGTCCGGATCCGGTGACAGCGCGCGCCACCGCTCGAGCCAGGCGTCGATCGCCTCGAGGTCCAGGAAGACCTCTCGCGCGGGTTCGCCGTCCCCCCTGGCGGCGGCCGCGAGCCGCCGGTAGAACGACGTGTGGTCCACCCGTGATGCGGTCAGCTGGGGCAGCAGGTCCTGGACCAACGACTGCGCGATGGCGTCGTCGACGCCGGTGGAAAGGCCGAGCTTGCTGCGCATGCCGGCGGTCCAGGCCGCGCTGTACCGCTCCCGGAACGCGCCGAGCGACTCGGTGGCACGAGCAATGGCCCGGTCCTGGTCGGCGTCCAGCAACGGAAGCAGCGCCTCGGCGAGCCGGGCAAGATTCCACTCGGCGATCACCGGTTGGTTGCGGTACGCGTAGCGGCCGGCGGTGTCGATGGAGCTGTAGCAGGTGGCCGGGTCGAAGGCATCGAGGAACGCACACGGCCCGTAGTCGATGGTCTCCCCGGAGATCGTCGTGTTGTCGGTGTTCATCACGCCGTGGACGAACCCGACCAGCATCCATTGCGCGACCAGCGTCGCCTGCCGCGCGACGACCCCCTCGAACAGCGCCAGGTACGGGTGGTCGGCCTCGGCGGCGTCCGGTTGATGACGGCTGATCGCGTGGTCGGCGAGTCGGCGCAACAGGTCGCCATCGCCGGTCGCCCGTGCGTACTGGAAGCTGCCCACCCGCAAGTGGCTGCCGGCGACGCGGGCCAGTACGGCACCGGGCAGCGGGACCTCCCGCTGCACGTCCCGGCCGGTCGCCACCACGGCCAGCGATCGGGTGGTCGGGATGCCCAGCGCGTGCATCGCTTCACTGACGATGTACTCACGCAGCATGGGCCCGACGGTGGCGTACCCGTCACCGCCCCGGGCGAACGGCGTGCGGCCAGAGCCCTTCAGATGCAGGTCGCGCAGCGCACCGTCGGTGGCGACGATCTCGCCGAGCAGCAGCGCCCGGCCGTCACCGAGCCGCGGCGAGTAGAACCCGAACTGATGCCCTGCATAGGCCTGTGCGACGGGCGTGGCGCTCTCGGGCAGGAGGGTGCCGACGAGCAGTCGCATCCCCTCCGGCCCGCGCAGCCAGTCGGGCTCGAGCCCCAGTTCCGCGGCCAACGTTTCGTTGAGCGCCAACAGCTGTGGGGCGGCCACCTCCGTAGCGGTCCACGGCACCGCCAACTCGGGGAGTTCTGTCGCGAACCGGTGGTCGAGGTGGACGGCGCGCACGGAAGCAACGGTCACCCCGTCGAGGGTACGGGCTACCCGCACGGTACGAGCGCCGATCAGGCCGGCACCCTGCGGGTACCGACGGGTCAGCCGGTGCCGAACAGCAGTGCCCGCACCGCCTCTCCGGTCGGCACGATGTGTTGCTGCCGCTGACCAGCAGCACGGTGCTACAGCTGGAAGCAGCTGCCGACGGCGTTGGGCCGGAATACCCCACCCAGGCCGGCCGCCAAGGCCTGTTGCGCCTTCCAGGAGGTGCAGTGCGCTGGTACCACCACCCCCGGGTTTTCCGCGGCGAGCGCGGTCACGGTCTTGGGGATGATGTCACCGTCGCGGAGGTGGAGCCCGCCGAGCACCGCGTATACCTGGTCGACACCGGTGATCCGTTTGGCGTGCCGGACGATGTTGACGATGCCGGAATGGCCGCAGCCGGTGAGCACGACCAGGCCCTTGTTCCGGACGTGCAGCACGACCGCCTGATCGTCGTGGACCTCCGGGTCCGGCTGCCAACCGCCGTCGTGCCATTTCTGATGCGCGGCGGGCATGCCCACCTCGAAGTCGGTGGTCCGGTCCACCTCACCGGTGATCAGCAGCTGGCCGTCCAGCAGGAACGACGGCTGCCGGTCCTCGATGATCACGAAACCGGCACCCTCGATCGCCTGCCGGCTCGGGGTGGGCAGCTCGAACGCCGCGTCCGGTCCGACGAGGCGGCGTTTGGTCCAGAAATCCGGGTGGATGAGGACCGGCATGTTCGTGGTTCCCAATCGCCGGGCGACCCCGTCGATCCCCATGACGTGATCGAAGTGGCCGTGGCTGAACACGACCGCCTCGAACGTGTCGGGCGCGATGCCCAGCCTGTCGAGGTTGCCGATGAGCCCGTCCGGAGTGATGCCGGCGTCGAACAGCACCCGCCTGGTCCGGCCGTCGACGGTGGGTTCGATCAGCGCGGAGAAGCCGTGCTCGGCGCGGAGGAAGTCGACGCTGTTCCCGTCGACCGCCATGCCATCGGGGATGACGGGTAACGGTCCGGCGGTGCCGTTCAGTCCCCAGCGGCGGACCAGTCCGCCTTCGTCGGGTAGCAGCACGTCGGATGAGTTGTCCATCAACGTGGTGACGTGCACGCCGTCGACTTCTCGGAGCGAGATCGTTTGCACGGGAACCTCCCGTCATGAATTCTCTCGGGAGACGAGCAGGAGAAGGAATCCTCTCCGGAGACCAGCAAAAAAAGCCTAGCGCTGTGGACGAGGTGCGGCTCGGCCGACGCGGGCCGGGTGATGTGTCAGACACTGCGGGGGCGCACCATGCCCAGCACCCCCTGGGGTATTCCTGCAGGGGCAGGACAGCGTCTGTTCCGGGTGGGCCGTTCGGGTGTCCGGGTTGGCCGCTATCTCCCTCAGCTCAGTGACGGACCCGGTCACACCGGCCCAGGTCACGATGCCGGTCGTCACTGGTGCAGCTGCCTCAGTGCTGATCGGGGCTGTGCTGATCGGGACGGTGCTGATCGGGGCTGTGCTGATCGGGGCTGTGCTGATCGGGACGGTGCTGACTGGGGCCGTGCTGACTGGGGCCGTGCTGATTGGGACGGTGCTGACTGTGGCTCTCCTCGGGTATGGCAACCGCTGGGCGACCGCCGTCCGAGGCGTTCGAGAAGGGCAGCACCGGCGATGGCCGGCCGGAACGGGTGACGCCCCGCGGCAATTCCGTGCCGGCGCGTTCGAAGGTGATGATGCGGTGAGCCCGGTTGTTGGAGAACCACACAGCGCGCGCCCAGGTGTACATGGTGCCGATCCGATTGCCCCAGCCGATCAGGTACGCGACGTGGATGAAACCCCACATCAGGTAGGCGATGAAACCGGTGAATTTCGCCCCGAAGGCGTCGGCCACCGCGGCCTTGTGGCCGATCGTCGCCATGCTGCCCTTGTCGAAGTATGTGAACGGCGCAGGCGCCGGTCGTCCAGCCACCCGCGCTTCGATCAGCTTCCCGACGTAGGTGCCTTCCTGCATCGCCGGTTGGGCCACACCGGGGAGCTTGTTCAGGGACACCATGTCCCCGATGGCGAAGAGTTCCGGATGTCCCGGGAGGCTGCAGTCGGGGTTGACCGCGACCCGGCCGGCCCGGTCCAGCTCCGCACCGGTTTTCTCGGCCAGCACCGTGGCCAAGGCGGAGGCCTGGACGCCGGCGGCCCAGATTCGGGTACGCGCGCGGATGGTCTCCACTCCGTCCGGCCCCTTGACAGTGATCGACTCGTGATCCATGTCGACGGCCAGGGAGTTGACCCGCACCTCGACAGCCATCTTCTCCAGCTGCCGCTTGGTGTAATTCTGCAGCCGCGGAGCGAAAGGTGGGAGCACCGTCGGTGCGCCTTCCAGCAAGAGGATCCGTGCCTCATTGGTGTTCACGGCCCGGTATTCCTGCGGAAGCACCTTGTGTGCGAGTTCGGAAAGCTGGCCGGCCAACTCGACGCCGGTCGGCCCGCCGCCGATCACCACGAACGTCAACCATTCAGCGCGCTCCTGGGGATCGGTTGCCAGCTCTGCCATCTCGAACTTCGACAGAATGCCGTCCCGCAAGTACCGCGCGTCTTCGACGGTCTTCATCCCTGGTGCGAATTCGGCGAACTGATCTTTGCCGAAATAGGAGTGCGATGCCCCGGCCGCCACGACCAGGGAGTCGTACGGCAGGTCGACCGCGCGGCCGTCGGGGCCGGCCGCCCGCACGACCTTGTTGTCGATGTCGATGTCTTCCACCTCGGCCAGCAGGGCCCGCGCGTTCTTCTGCTTTCGGATCACGCTGCGCAGGGCCGGTGCGATCAGGCCGGGCGGCATGATGCCGGCCGCCACCTGGTACAGCAACGGCTGGAAGAGATGGTGGTTGGTGCGGTCCGCGATGGTCACGTCAACCGGCGCGTTGGCCAGCGCGCGTGCGACATTGAGGCCACCGAATCCGCCGCCGATCACGACAACTCTGTGCCGATCGTTCGCCATGTATGCCTCCTGGGCTCACCTCCATCATGCTGATTGCGGCACCCGCGCGAGAATACCTGGCATGCGACTTTTCACTCAGCGGTTCACGGAATAACGCACGGCCCAACGGGGGTCGACCGCTGCGGTGCAATTGCGGCTATTCCCCGATCAGTTCCGCGAGTTGGTCGGCCGCGGTCCTGTTGCCCAACTCGGCCAACCGCTGCAGTTCACCGGTGTGGCTGTCAGCGGCCACCTGGATCAACTCGTCGGTGGCCGTGCCGTTGCCCCGGTCGGAGAGTCGTCGGAGTTCGCCGACGTCCTCGCGTTCGCCGGCGAGCTGGATGAGTTCGTCCGCCGCATCCGAGCTCCCCCGGTCGGCGAGGCGGCGCAGCTCGGGCAGGTCGCCGAGTTCGCCGGCGCGCTGGACGAGTTCGTCCAGCGCATCGCCTTTCGATCATTGTGCCAGTGGCGCCCGGCGCTCCGGTGACGCATCGGCGAGCAATGCCAGGCCCTCGCGGAACAACGGGGCGTGCTCGAGATGGTGGCGGCGTCGAAGTTCTGCGGCTGCTCGCCGGCAGGATTCCCGCTCACCCGGTCGACCCACTCACCGGCGGCGCGGGTCCGCCGGGCGACGTGGTAGCCCTCCAGGAGCTTCACCGCGCGAACGGGGAAGAGGTCAGAGCTTGATGCCGACGTATTTCGTCTCCAGAAACTCCTCGATGCCCTCGACACCGCCCTCGCGCCCGAGGCCGGATGCCTTGACGCCGCCGAACGGGGCAGCCGGGTTGGACACGATGCCCTGGTTGATGCCGACCATGCCCGTCTCCAGGCGTTCGGCGACCGTCAATGCGCGGGTCAGGTTCTCGGTGAAGGCGTAGGCGACCAGGCCGAACTCGGTGTCGTTCGCCTTCGCGATGCCCTCGTCGTCGGTGCTGAACGTGATCACGGGGGCGACCGGGCCGAAGATCTCCTCCCGGAAGACGTTCGCCGTGGTCGGCACACCGGTCAGCACGGTCGGCGGGTAGAAGTACCCCGGCCCGTCGATGGCGGTGCCGCCGGTGACGACGGTGGCACCCTTCGCGACGGCATCGGCGACCAGTTCCGTCACCTTGTCGACGGCCTTCGAATCGACCAGCGGGCCGACGGTGACGCCGTCGTCAATGCCCCGGCCGATCGTCATGGCTCCCATGCGTTCGGCGAGCCGCCGGGAGAACTCCTCGGCGACGGATTCGTGCACCAGGAAACGGTTGGCGGCGGTGCAGGCCTCCCCGATGTTGCGCATCTTGGCCAGCATCGCGCCGTCGACGGCCTTGTCCAGGTCGGCGTCCTCGAAGACCAGGAACGGGGCGTTGCCGCCGAGCTCCATCGACACCTTCAGCACCTGCTGGGCGGACTGCTCGATCAGCTTCTGGCCGACCGCGGTGGATCCGGTGAAGGTCAGCTTGCGCAGCCGCGGGTCGGCGATGATCGGCCCGGACACCGCCCCAGACGACGACGTGGTGATGACGTTCAGCACACCGTCCGGCAGCCCGGCCTCGATGAGCACGGCTGCCAGAGCCAGTGTGGTCAGGGGGGTCTGGGCCGCCGGCTTGATCACCACGGTGCAGCCGGCGGCCAGCGCCGGACCGATCTTGCGGGTACCCATGGCCAGCGGGAAGTTCCACGGCGTGATGGCGTACACCGGTCCGACCGGCTGCTTCATGGTGAGCAGCCGGGTGCCCCCGCTGGGTGCCACCGAGTACCGGCCGGCGATCCGCACTGCCTCCTCGGAGAACCAGCGGAAGAACTCCGACCCGTAGACGACCTCGCCGCGGGCCTCGGCCAGCGGCTTGCCCATCTCCAGGGTCATCAGCAGGGCGATGTCCTCGGCCCGCTCGCTGAGCAGTTCCCATGCGCGGCGCAGGATCTCGCCGCGCTCGCGGGGATCCGTCGCCGCCCAGCCGGCTCCGGCGGCGACCGCGGCATCGAGCGCCTCGATGCCCTGTTCCGGTGACGCGTCCGCCACGTTCGCCAGGACCTTGCCGGTCGACGGGTCCTCGACCGGCACCGTCTCGTCGGTGGAGATCCACTTGCCGCCGATCAGCAGCCCCTTCGGGACCGCATTCAGCACCCGGGAAATCTGGTCTTCCGAAACACTCATCGGGCTCGTCCTTTCGCAACGTCGCCGTGCATCACGTCTTTGCAGCACGCTGGGTGCTCACCGCTGTTCGATCGGTCCGCGCCGTTCGGTCCGCGCCGATCGGGCCTTCTCGGTCGGCCATTTTCGGTCGGCCATTTTCGGTCGGCGCCGGTCAGATCAAGCTCGTACCTGGGTGTCCAGTACCTGCTCGAGGACGTCGAGGCCCTCGCTGAGCAACTGCTGCGGGATCACCAACGGGGGCAGGAACCGCAGCACGTTGCCATAGGTACCCGCGGTCAGCACGACCACACCCTGGGCGTGGCAGGCCTTGGCGATCGCGCCGGCCAGCACCGGATCGGGGTCGCTGGTTCCCGGCTTGACCAGTTCCATGGCGATCATCGCGCCGCGGCCACGGATGTCGCCGATCACGCTGTGCCGGGACTGCATCGACCGCAGTCGCTGCATCATCGTCGTTTCGATATCCCTTGCCGCAGCGGCCAGATCGAGCTCGCGCATGGTGCGGATGGCGCCCAGTGCCGCGGCGCAGGCGATCGGGTTGCCACCGTAGGTGCCACCCAGCCCACCGGTGTGCACGGCGTCCATCAGCTCGGCGCGACCGGTGACGGCGGCCAGCGGCAGGCCGCCGGCGATGCCCTTGGCGGTGGTGATGAGGTCGGGTACCACGTCCTCGTGGTCGGCGGCGAACCAGGCGCCGGTCCGGCAGAAGCCGGTCTGGATCTCGTCGGCGATGAGCAGCGCGCCGTTGTCCTTGCACCAGGACGCGATCGCGGGCAGGAAGCCCTCCGCGGGGACGATGAACCCACCCTCGCCCTGGATCGGTTCGATCAGCACCGCGGCCACCCGGGCGGCGCCGACCTGCGCGGTGATGATGTCGACCGCGCGCTGCGCGGCCTGCGCGCCGGTGACACCGCCGTCCCGGTACGGGTACGACATCGGCACCCGGTAGACCTCGGCGGCGAACGGGCCGAAGCCGTCCTTGTAGGGCATGTTCTTGGCGGTCAGCGCCATCGTCAGATTGGTCCGGCCGTGGTAGGCGTGGTCGAACACGACGATGGCGGTGCGGCCGGTGGCGTGCCGGGCGACCTTGACGGCATTCTCCACGGCCTCCGAACCGGAGTTGAACAACGCCGACTTCTTCGCGTGGGTGCCGGGCGTGACGGCGGCGAGCTGCTCGCACACCTCCACGTAGCCCTCGTAGGGGGTCACCATGAAGCAGGTGTGGGTGAACGCGCGCACCTGATCGGTGACCGCCTCGACGACGTGCGGCGCGGAGTTGCCGACGCTGACCACCGCGATGCCCGACCCGAGGTCGATCAGCGAGTTGCCGTCGACGTCCACGAGCACCCCGCCGCCAGCGCGGTCGATGAAGACCGGGAACGTGGTCCCGACGCCGGCCGAGACGGCCGCCTGGCGGCGCGCGAACAGCTCGCGGGACCGGGGGCCGGGCAACTCGGTGACCAGACGGCGTTCCTGGACCAGATCCTGTGTCGCAACGGTCATGGCGGCTCCTCTCGGCGTCAGGACACCAGCGTCACCGATCCGGTCGCCGGACGAAATGGCAGAACTGGCGCATTAGGATCGGCAGCATGGACAAATTGGCAGATGGGCCCCGGTGGCCGGTGCCGTCGTGCCCCTGACCATCCGGAACCTGCTTTCTACCCCTGACCTGGGCCTGACGCAGCTTGCCGAAGGGGCGGTGGACCGGGCCATCACCTGGGTGCACGTCAGCGAACTGGCCGACCCGACCCCCTTCCTCAGCGGCGGCGAGCTGCTGCTGACGACCGGCCTGGCCGCCGCCGCCGATGGATGCGCCACCGTCTCGGCCGAGCGGTACGTGCAGCGGTTGGTCGGGGCGGCCGTGGTCGGGGTGGGCTTCGGCACCGGGCTGAGTCACGACGCCGTGCCCGCAGACCTGGTCGCCGCGGCCCGCCGGCACGGGCTGGCCCTGGTCGAGGTTCCGCACGGCACGCCGTTCATCGCGATCAGTCGCGCCGTGTCCGGGGCGCTGGCCGCCGACGAGTACGCCGCCGTCACCCGGACGTTCACCGCGCAGCAGGCGCTGACCAGGGCGGCACTGTCCCCGTCCGGCCCGGACGAGCTGGTTCGTCGGCTGGCCCGGCAGGTTTCGGGCTGGGTGTTGTTGCTCGACCGGGCCGGTGACGTCGTCGCGGCGTCCCCCGACGTGCCGGCCCGCATCGTGCCGGCGCTGTCACCGGAACTGGCGGTCCTGGCCGCGCACACCGGTCCGGTCAGCTCCGGCTTCTCGATCGGCAACGACACCGTCAGCCTGCAGTCGGTCGGCGCCGGTGGTCGCGGCCGCGCGTTCCTGGCCGTCGGCCGGACCGGCGGGTTCACCCCCGCCCGGCGGCACCTGGTGAATGCGGCGGTGATGCTGCTGACGATCATGCTCGAGCAGTCCCGCGGCGCCGAGACGTCGGCGGGCCGGCTGGCGTCGGCGGTGCTGCGCCTGGTGCTCACCGGCCGGGCCGATCTCGCCGCGCCGGTCGCTGCGGAGGCCTCCCTTACCCTCCCGCCCGCGCCGGTCACCGCGCTGGTCGCGCTGCCCGCTGCGGACCCGGCAGCGGACGGCGGTCTGCCGGACCTGCGCGACCCGGCACTGCACGCCGGTGGTCCGATGTTCGCCGCGGAGCTGGATGGCGCACTGGTGGCCCTGCTCGGCGGGTCCGCGGTCGCGGCCGCCGAGGTTGCCGCACGTCTGGCCGCGTCATCCGGGGCCCTGATGGGTCTGTCCGCACCGACTTCGTACGACGACGTCGGCACGGCCTACCGGCATGCCCGCCAGGCCGCTGAGTTCGGCGTCCGGCACGGCACCGGGGTCACCGCGTTCGCCGACATCTCCATGCCCGGCATCTCCGGGATGCTCGGCCACGAAAAGGCTGCCGCGTTCGCCGAGTCGCTCCTACAGCCGCTGATCGAACACGACCGCGTGGGCCGCGGCGATCTCGTCGCATCGCTGCGCACCTGGCTGGCGCATCACGGCCAATGGGATCCGTCGGCGGCGGCGTTGGGCGTGCACCGGCACACCCTTCGGCACCGCATCCGCACTGCGGAGCAGCTGCTGGGGCGCAGCCTGGATGCGCCGGGCACCCGGAGCGAATTGTGGCTGGCGCTGGAGGTTCTCGACACCAGGTAGCCCGAGGCGTCGAAGCGCTCGGGTGTTCCGCGGAATTCCTTACGCGAGGACCGCGGCGGGGGCAGGGAAGGGTTGGGCGTTCACGACGTCGAGCTGATCGAGCGTGTACCGGCGCAGCGCGGTGAGCTGTCGCAGGTCGAGCCGATCGCAGACCCAGTCCCAGTGCAGCGCACACCACTGACCGGGCCGGAGCTGTCCGCTGAGACCGAGCCCGCCGAGGCGGAGCATCACCCTCTCCTCGCGCGGCGCTGCCAACTCGAGCCGGTGGCCGTTCCACCCCAGGGGTCGGGACATCACCCTGGCAGTGCCGTCACCGGTGATCGCCGTGACCCGGCCCCACCGGATCCGGCAGCGGTCCAGGACGTGCAGCGGTTCGTCGACCCTCCCGCCACGCAGCAGGCCGAGCCACGGGTACACCCCGAACACATGAAAGCTGTGGTGCGGCAGGGCTCCTGCCGGCACGACCGCGGCGAGCCGGTCGAACGCCCGGCCGCCGACCCGGGCCCGGAACCGATCGTCGAGCGACAGCGCCATCGCGGTCGGGCCCACCCGATCCAGCAACTCGTTGCCCACCCAATACGCCTCGACCACCTGCCGGTCGAGCGGATCACCGATCCCGGCCGCGCCCGCGATGAGCTCGAGGTACGGCCAGGCACCGTCGAAACCCCTGACCAAGCGGCGGAGGTCGCCGTCATCGGCACCGGCGGCGACCTGCTCCAGCAGCTGCGCATGCGCGTCGGGACCGCAGTAGCCGAGCTCGTTCGGCGGGTATGCGTACCGCCCGAACAGCACCGCGCCGCTGGGCGCGGCCGTCCGCTGCCCTGCGATCGAATCGGTTGTCACGCCCACTCCGCTAGGTGGCTGCGGGCAGTTCGTGCGGTGCCCGCGGCCATGCCACGGCGCACACCAGGGTGCCGCCGGCGACCAGGATCAGCAGCCATCCCAGTTGCGGCACCAGGGATGTGCGGTTGACCACCGCATTCAAGCCGGCGGTGATCAGCGCCGCCAGGACGAGCACCGCGGTGACGTCGACTGCCTGCGCCCTTTTCAGCGCGGCGAACCACGTGGCGACATAACCGGCGAGGATGACGCCGGTCAGCAGTACCCAGCCCCACTGCGCGGCGCCCATCGTCAGCAGCGCGGCACCGGATCCGGTGGCCAGTACCCAGCCGACCAGCGCGACGGAGCCGAAGCCCATCCTGGCCAGGCCGAGCGTCCAGGACGACAGCGATCCGAGCAGTCGCTTGGCGACGATCACCTCGATCGCCCAGAGCAGGGTCGCGGCAAGGATCAGCAACTCACCGGAAGACATGGACGCGGTGAACCCCCCGGACAGCCCTGCCTGCCCGAGCAGCAGCAGCCCGATCGCGATCCAGTGCCAGACCTGCAGCCGTTCCTTGAGCACCACGACGGCGAGCAACGCCACCCACAGCACCAGGGTCTTGTTGAGGAACGCCGCCTGGGTGGACGACGCCCGGGCCAGTCCCTCGAAGAACAGCACGAACGGCACGCTGCCGCCGATCACCCCGACCGCGATCAGCCCCCACCACTGGCCGCGGCCGTGTGGCCGGCTGACCGTCACACCGCGCCTCCGGCCGGCGAGGACAACACCGCACAACACCAACGCGGCGACAACGTTCTTCGCCGTGGTGTAGACCGTGGCGTTGCCGACCGCCTTGACGCCGTATCCGTTGAGGAAGATGGCGAAGCCGCTGATCACCGCGGTCAGCAACGCCAGCAGCAGCCCGGTGCGTCGGGTCCTGGTCATCGCGGTTCTGGCCATCGGGCTGTTGGTCATCGGGCTGTTGGTCATCGGGGTGTCGGTCATCAGGGCCCCTCCGGGATCGTCGGTGACGTGGTGCGCAATGCGGTGGCCTCACGGGCCTCCACGGCGGTCAGCCGGGTGAGTGCGAAACCGGAGTGGATGACGACCCAGTCCCCCGGCGTCAGCGGATCGGTCAGGGTGAGCAGGCTGACTGTCCGGGTACGCCCGTCGCCGCACACCACTGCGCTGTCGGTGCCGAGGTCGATCACCTCGGCAAGCTCGCCCAGGCACATCAGCGATCACCCCCCTGAACGGCGCCGGCGGTGCCCGAGGCCGATCCGTGGTGGTCCTGGCTCGGCAGTGCACCGGCCTCCGACAGGATTCCGCAGGTGGTTTCCACCGCCTGCTCCACGGCTGCACTCACCGGTGTGGACAGCGGCTCGCCGTGTCCCAGCCGTCCGGCCTCGATCCCGACGAGCACCAGACGCCGGGGCAGCCGGTCGAGCGCGCGAGACAATTCGACTGCCGCAGCGAGGCCGAAGGCATGTGTTCCGCCGCGTCCCGTGCGGTTCCAGGCGTCGTCCGGCAGCGGCGCGCGACCGACGCCGGATTCCACGACCATCAGCGTTCCGGGGATCCCGGCGGAGCACACCGCATCCACCACGATGGCCAGGTCCCGTCCCGACCACAGGTCGATCAGCGCGGTCGGATCCTCCCGCTCGACCACCTGAACCGCCGGTAGCCGCAGGGCCGCGAGGTGGCGGGCCACTATCGGGCCCACCGCGTCATCACCGCGGTCCGGACTTCCGAGACCGACGACCAGCGCGCAGCCTGCGCCGGCCGGCGACGGTGCCGACGGGGTCGTCATGACCGCTTCACCGTCAGGTCGAGGAAGTGCGTCGCGCAGGAGATGCACGGGTCGTAGTTGCGGATCGCATGTTCGCATCGGTGGGACAACGCGTGGTCGTCCAGATCGGACCACGTCTGCACCATCGATCGCAGGTCGGCCTCGATGCTGGGCTGGTTCTGCGATGTCGGCGGCACGATCTGGGCGTCGGTGATGATCCCCGCCCCGTCGAGCACGTACCGGTGGAACAACACGCCACGCGGTGCTTCGCTCCCGCCGAAACCCTCACCCGCCCGGGGCGGCACCGGCGCGGCCGGGGCCACCCCGTCCTGCCAGCCGTCGATGATCCGGATCGCCTCGTCGTAGGCGTACACCAGCTCGACGGCGCGGACGATGATCGAGCGGAACGGATTGCGGCACGTCCTGCCCAGCCCCACTTCCCGGGCAATGTCCTGGGCGATCGGGGAGAGCCGGTCGAAGTTCAGCGTGTACCGGGCGAGCGGGCCGACCACGTAGGGAGACTCACCGTCCAGGGTGGCGTGCAGCGCGTTCGACCATTCGACGTGCTGTTCCTGGATGTGCCGGGCGAAGTCCCGGACCGGAAACGCCTTGCCGGCCGTGGTGACGACGCTGCCCGACTCGATCGGGTAGCCAACGGCCGGTCGCAGCGCGAGGTACTCGTACGGCTGCTCCATCTCCGGGAAGTCGAAACCCGCCACCAGCCGGACCGTTTCGACGGCCTCGTCGCGCGCACTTTCGAGGACCGGGCGGATGCGGCGCAGTTCGGCCACCGTCGGCATCTTGTAGAACCCGCCGATTCGCACGTTGATCGGATGCACCGAGCGTCCACCGACCAGGTCCATCAGGTCGTTGCCGGCCTTCTTCAGCCGCAGTCCGCGCTCGACCACCGCCGGGTGGTCCGCGGCCATCTCGATGGCCCCGTCGTAGCCCAGGAAATCGGGCGCGTGCAGCAGGAAGATGTGCAGTGCATGGCTCTCGATCCACTCGCCGCAGTACAACAGCCGCCGCATCAGCCGGATCGCTTCTTCAACCGCGACGCCGCAGGCGTCCTCGATCGCCCAGCAGGAGCTCATCTGGTAGGCGACCGGGCAGATCCCGCAGATCCGGGCGGTGATGTCGGGTGGCTCGGTCCAGGCCCGCCCGCGAAGGAACGCCTCGTAGAACCGGGGTGGCTCGTAGATGCGCAGCTGGACCTTGGTGACCTGGCCACCGGAGTACTCGATGTGCATGGCGCCCTCGCCCTCCACCCGGGAGAGCGTGCCGACGTGCATCACCTGGCCGCCGTCGGTCAGCTTGTGGCTCATGACGCCCCCGTTCCGTCGTCCGGCGCCGCTGCTGACAGCACGGCCTCGTGCCGCTCGGACTCGCGCCGGAACGGCTCCGAGGCCGCGTTGAACGTGCGGTAGATGCGCATCACGTCGCCCTGCCGCATCCCCAGGGAGAGCAGCCGGTTCGCCAGCGAGGACGTGTTGGGTGTGTCCTGCGGGCCGAAGCAGCCGTAGCAGCCACGGTCGAAGGCAGGGCAGAGCGCGCCGCAGCCTGCCTGGGTGACCGGGCCGAGGCATGGGGTCCCGTTCGCCACCGCGACACAGATGGTGCCGCGGCGTTTGCATTCGACGCACACGCTGTACGAGGGGATTCGCGGCGTGCGGCGCTGGATCGCCGCTGCCAGCACCTCCAGCAGTTGGTGTTTGTTGACCGGGCACCCCCGGAGTTCGAAGTCGACGCTGACATGCGCCGAGATCGGGGTCGACCGGGACAGTGTCGACAGGTACTCCGGATGGGCGTAGACGATCGACCGGAATTCGGCGACGTCCCCGAAGTTGCGCAGCGCCTGGATGCCGCCACTGGTGGCGCACGCACCGATGGTGATCAGTCGCCGCGACATCGCCCGGATCCGCTGGATCTTCTCGACCTCCTCCGGTGTCGTCACCGAGCCCTCGACGAGCGACACGTCGTACGGTCCTTCGACGACCGCCCGGGTCGCCTCCGGGAAGTACGCGATCTGCACCTCGCCGGCCAGCGGGATGAGTTCGTCCTCACAGTTCAACAGGGTCAGCTGGCAGCCGTCACACGAGGCGAATTTCCAGACGGCGAGCTTCGGCCTGGTCGGGGTGTGGGCGTCGGGGAGCGTCATGGCTACAGCTCCGCTCGGGCCATCAGCGGGGCCAACCGGTCGTAGCCGAGCACCGGCCCGTCGACGCACAGGAACAACTCGCGGAGTTGGCAGTGCCCGCACAACCCCACGCCGCACTTCATGTTCCGTTCCATCGACAGCCGCATGCGCTCAGGGCGCACCCCGCGGTCGGACAGTGCCTGTGCCGCGTAGCGCATCATCACCTCGGGGCCACAGACCAGGGCAAGGGCCCGGACGGCGTCGAAACCAGCCCTGGTGACCAGTTGGGTGACGAGCCCGACCCGGCCGCGCCAGGCGTGCTGGCCGTTGTCCACGGTGACCTCGACGACGATGCCGTGCCGCTCCGCCCAACTCCGGAGGTCATCGGTGAACAGGATGTCCTCCGGGGTCCGCGCACCGTAGAGGAGCACCACCCGGCCGTAATCCTCACGGCGCGCGATCAGCTCGAGGACGGCCGGCCGCAGCGGGGCCAGGCCGATCCCACCGGCCACGAAGACGACGTCACCGCCGCGGCCCGTGCTCACGTCCCACCCGGTGCCGAACGGTCCGCGCACACCGAGCACCGTCCCCGGACCGGCGGCCACCAGCGCCGCGGTGACCGAGCCGACGTTACGGATGGTGTGCTCGATGACACCCCGACGGTTCGGGTCACCGCTGATGGAGATGGGGGCCTCGCCGACCCCGAATGCGTGCAACATGGAGAACTGGCCCGGCAACCAGGACATCGGTACGCCGTCGATGGGCTCGAGTTCCAGTGTGTAGGTGTCCCGCGTGTCCTGTCGGGTGCGGCGAACGACGAACGGCCGGGGCAGCATGGGATCGCCGACCAGGGTTGTCGGGCCGGCCGCGGGGGAGTGCGCGGGGGAGTGACCGAGGCTAGTCAACGGATTCGCCGTAGATGTCGAGCAGCCGGATCCTGGACGACTGCAGTCGTTGGTTCATCACCCCGACGAACCGCTTCGTGAGCTCGTACCCGATGTGTGTGTCGGCGTCACACTTGGCCCGCAGGCAGGCCGCGTCGAAGGCGACGGCGCTGGTCTCCGCGGTGGCGCGGGCGTCGAACGTCCACCGGTACGGCGGCACCATCCACGACCAGCCCACGACGTCGCCCTCGGCGAGCGTGTCCAACACCACCCGGCGCACGGGCGTGCGGACCTCGATGGCCACCAGACCATGCCTGACGACGTAGAAGTGGTCCGCCGGTTCACCCTCCCGGAAGACGAATTCGCCTCCCCGGATATGGACGTTGGTGGCGCAGCCGGCCAGCAGGTCGGTGATCGCGGTGTCCAGACCGTGGAAGAACGGATGCTCCGGCAGGTACTGGTCGATGGTCTGCATGTGATCGCCTCAGATCGGACGGGCCGGCTGGGCCGTGCCGCGGAGCGCAGCGGCCTCGGCGGTGATGTCGATGGCGGCGGGGCACCAGGTGACGCACCGGCCGCAGCCGACGCAGCCGGACGTTCCGAACTGGTCGATCCAGGAACCGAGCTTGTGCGTCATCCATTGCCGGTAGCGGGATCTCGTCGACGCCCGCACCGTCCCGCCGTGGATGTAGGAGAAGTCGGCATCGAAGCAGGAGTCCCACATCCGGTGCCGTTCACCGGCGTCGCCGGTGAGGTCGGAGACATCGTCCACGGTGGTGCAGAAGCAGGTCGGGCAGACCATCGTGCAATTGGTGCACGCCAGGCACCGGGACGCGACGTCATCCCAGCGAGGACTTTCGACGCTCGCGTACAGCAGTTCCTTCAGCCCGTCGGTGTCCAGGGTGCGGCCCATCCGGGCGGCGGCCGAAGTCGCCACCGCGTCCGCCGCTGCGAGGTCGCCGATCGGCGCCGAGGGCGCGGGGATGTCCGCCAGCACTTCGGCTCCCCGCTCGGACCCCACCTCGACGACGAACCGGTGAACGCCGGCATCGAGGAGTTCGGTGAGCGACAGGTCGAAGCGCGCCGCTGCGCCGCTCTCGGGTCGGGGGCCGGTACCCATCGAAACGCAGAAGCAGGTGCCACCCGGATCGGTGCAGCTGACCGACACGATGAACGCTCCGCTGCGCCGGGCGACGTAGTGCGCGTCCGCCTGGACCCGCCCGGTGAGCACCCGGTCGTGAATGGCGATGGCGTGCAGGTCGCAGGAGCGGACGCCCAGCAGGGCGTAAGGACCTTGCTCGGCGGTCGTCGCGCCGCTTCCACCGGCGGGCTCCGGCTCCACGGTGAACCCCTCGCGCGAACGGCGGCCGCGCCACAGCAACTCGTCGGTGGGGAAGAAGACCGGCTTGGCCGACTGCGCCCCGGCGGCGAAGCCGAAGAAGGCGTCGTCATCCCGGCGGCGGAGTCGGTAGTGGGCGGACTCCTGCTCGTCCCCCCAGCCCCGCGGCAGGTCGTCGACCGTCCGGATGGGGGCGTTCACGATCGCGCCACCGCTGACCGTGGGACCGATCACCGTGTAGCCGCGTATCGCCAGGGCATCGATCAGCGCCTGCAGCCCGGCAATCCCGATCGTTCTCGGTGGGATCGGCTCTGCAGTGGCCGATCGCGTGCCGACAGACTGCTCTGCCATGACGCCCTCCTGCCCCCGACTGTCCAGTCTGGAGAGTGGGATCGATTGACAGAAGGGGCGAAAGTCACGAATGCCTCGAGTGCCTCCGGCGACCGCCGATGGCGCTGAAGGAGGGACTCGGCTTGACCGCCACCGCCACCGCCACCGCCACCGCCATCGCCACCACAGCTACCGGAGACCCTTTGACGCTCTCGCGGGTGCGCCGCCGCATGAACAGCAGACGGTTGTAGGAATTTGCCTTCGTTGGTTCAGTGTGCTGTCGGACTTGTCGTCGCCAAGATCGAACGCAACAGCTCGAGTAACTCCTCGCTGATGCCCTCGATCACCATTCCGACGGCGGCCGGATCGTCAGCGGGTGTCGTGTCGGCGCCGGGTGGGCGGCCTCGCGGCGGCACGGTGGTCGGCTCACTGCCGGCGCGCTGCAACGCCTGCGCTGTGTCGGTCGCGGCGGCGCGCATGGCGTCATACCCGGCCGTGGAAGAGGTCTGCAGGATCGCGACGAAGTACCGGTCCGTCCAGCCGACGGAATGCACCTGCACCTGGTCGGCGGACCCGACGTCGGTCCAACCCTGCTTGGAGCCGTGGTCCCCGGACAGCGCGTTGAGGCCGAAGCTCTGGTCGAAGCCGTCGGTGCCGGTCGGCGCGACGTCGGCCATCGCCGCCATCAGCAGGGGTGCCACCTCGGGATCCTTCGACATCTCGTACAGGAAGGTGGTCTCGTCGTCGGCAGTGATCAGCTCCCACCCCCAGTCGTGCGGGCCGGTCTTCGGGCCGTTGCGGGTGTCGGGCAGGCCGTACCGGTCTGCGGCGGCGGGCACGATGTCGGTGTTCCACAGCGACGACTCGATCCGGTCATCCGAGTTGATGATCATGCTGCGCAGCTGCCCGGCCAGCTGGTCGTCCACCCCGCCGGGCTGGTGCGCGTAGTAGGCAACGGTGAACAGCTTGACGATCGACTCGGAGATGTACGCCTCCTCGCCGCCGCCGGCCGCCACCCGCGCGCCGGTGGACCGGTCGACCACCGCCACGCTCTGCTGGACCCCGGCGTCCGCCGCGGCGGCGACGGCGCGGTCGACGACCTGCTGCACCGCGCTGTCGGCGTGGGCGGTCGAAACCGGGGCGAACACGGCGGCCGCTGCCAGCGCGACGACCCCAGCGGCACGCCACACAGCGGCCGGCCGTGTCCGGGCTGGGCTGCGCATGCCGCCGACAGTGCCACCCGACCGGGTCAGCGCGAAATCGGCCGTTCAGCGCAGCAGCAGCACGGCCACCGTCGCCACCGCGCCGACACCGGCCACACCCGCGACCCACAGCCCGATCTTGGACTGCGTGTCGAGCTCGGTGGACCAGCCTGCGCGGTCGAGCGTCTGTTTGATCAGTCCCTGCAACTCACCGGAGTCGAGCCGGCAGTCGACCACCTTGTTGACACCCGACGGCCCGAACGCCCAGATCTGTTCCGACCCGACCGCCCACACCCTGCCCCCCGAGGTGGTCATCCGCCCGGTGGCAACCGGGGTGAGCGTGCCGTCGGGGCCGGCCGCCCACTCGACCTCGTGCTCGCTGTCCGACCGCTTCACGGTCGCAGGCCCGGCCACGGTCAACGTGGCCGCGTACGAGCGCCGCAATCCCTGCCGTTGCAGCAGCGCCCACCAGCTGGTGTCCGCGAGGTTCACCCGGACGCTCACCGACGAACCCGAGCGATCCACCGAATACGGCGTGTCGGCCGTACGGCGGACGAGATCGGCAACGACCTCGTCGAACGTCCAGGTGCGGCCGATCGCCGCCGCCGGGCCTGGGTCGGCCGCCGGCGGTTCGCTGACGCCCGTGCCCGCCGGCACCGGTTGACCCTCCGTGCGCCGCAACCCGAGCGCCAGGATCACCCCGCCGATCACCGCGAAGACGGCACCGACGCCGAGACCGACATACTTCAGGATGTCCTGGCCGCCCTCGACGGTGTACGCCCACACCGCGTCCTCGGGTCGATCCGGCGGGAAGGCGACACCGACGGCGTCGCCGGTGCCGTAGTCCCCGGCGTGCACACCTCCGATGTCGGTGACCGTGACGGTCCGGTCGCCGGCGGGGAACCGGACGTCGTAGCTGGTGCTCGTCCGGGTCTTGCCCGACGAGTCCCGTCCGGTGTCCACGGTGACCTCGACCACGGTGGCGGTCGCGCGCGCTGTGTAGGCGGAGTAGTCCTTGGAGCCCAGCAGCACCAGCACGGTGCCGAGGAAGATCCCGACGGCGAGGAAGACGGCGCCGACGACGAGCATGGTGCGGGAACGGCGGGCTGGCATCTGCCGAGCCTTTCTGTGCGTGGTTGGTCGGAGTGTGCGGGGTCAGCGTGCGGGGTCAGCGTGCGGTGTTCCGGCGGTCCCTCTTGATGTCCGCCTTCAGCGCCGTGAGGTCGTCCCAGGCGACGCGGGGCCGGGCGAGGCCGCGCCGCGCCAGGTAGCGCCCCGCGGCGCGACGCATGTCGATGATCGCCCGGATCATGCCGATCGGGCCCTGCGGAACGGCGCCGGCCAGATAGCGGTCCGGGGTCAGCGCGCCCGCGTCACCCGACGTGCTGACGATGCCCGTGGCGGCGAGACTCCGCGGCCTGCCGACTTTCTGGTCGTGGGAGTGGCACAGGATGCTGCCCTGCCCGGCAGCGATCGAGAAGCCCGGGGGAGGATGAATCGCAGCCTCCGGCTCGCCGGGTCGACGACCGGCCGGACCCGGATCATGACGGGTGCCGCGCGGTCGTCGAACCCGCACAGCACGGAGCTGGTGAACTCCGACAACCGCCCGGCCACTGCGCCGAACGCGTCGTCGATGTCTGCCGATGCGGCAGGGACGGGCAAGGGCTGCGCCGCGTCGGCAGCCGGAAGCGGCACGATTTCGGTAGGCGTGACGGTGATCACCAGTCGCAGGTAATAGAAGTCCATCAGCCACCGCATCGGGGGAGTGCCGTAGACGGCCGAGTCCGGTTGCCGGGTCAGGATGCGGCGCCAGAGCCCGGCCGGCCGCCGCACGGTGGTGACGATCTCGTCCGGGCATTCGGCGGTCCCGTTGATGAGCACCTGCGGCGTGCCGGTCAGCCCGCTCCCTGTCGGGTCCGAGAACAGCAGCGCCACCCGCGGATTGCGCCTGACGTTGAACGCCTTCTGCGGCAGCCCGATCGACGTGGCGATGGTCAGTGTCCCGTCAGGATTGTTGACGCTGATCGTCGGCCAGGCGATGGGCGCACCGGACTTCGAGATCGTGAGGAACCCGCAGGTGCGGTAGTTCTGACGACCGGGATGAGGTCGGTGGGGATGGTGACGCGGGAACCGGTGTTGCCGGCGGCGTCGGCAGTGTGGGCGGGCATGGGTCTCTCCAGGGCATCGGGGCCGGCTGATGTCCCATGAGCATGCGGCGCAGCACTGACCGACCACTGAACGCTCACTGAATGTCGTCCGGAGAAGTCCTGTTCAGCCGGCGGACCGAACAATGAACACACGGAACTGATCGGCGATTTTCGCCGAACTCCGCCACCGGCGAGCGCCAGTCGATCGGGAAGTGCGCCCGTCCGGTCCGCCGGGGGCGACCGCGAGACGATCCCGCAGGATCGGCCCGCGGAGTGCGACATCCACGTCCTGCAGGACGACGTCGCGCCGGGTCCCACGCTCGAGCACGGCATGTCCGCCGTCGGCGCGGACGTTGCGCACCCAATTGGCGTCGTTGCCGAGCATCGACACCAGGTACTCCTCGCCGTGGTGTTCGAACAGCGCCAGCGGGAAGGTGATCGTGCGCCCGGATGTGCGGCCCTTCACGTGCAGCGTGACGGCGCAACTGGGCGAGAGCAGGCCCTTGGCGTACTGCACTGCACCGAGCCTGTTCAAGAACCGGGCCAGCGCATTGGGGTGCCCGCCCTTGTACATCCAGCGTTTCACCGGTGCGAGCAATTGGACGGACCTGTCCGGCACGGCGTTCACCGCGGGACCTCACTTCCGCCTCGATCGGACTCGACCGGAGATCCTCGTCCGCCGGAACCGGGCTGCGGCAGGGCAGCAGGTCCCTTTCGCGCCGCGGTTCGGGTGGTGCTGCGTGGGGTACTTCACGGCCTGTTGCAGGTCCTGCGTAAGGAGTTCCGATGACCGATGCACCCACGCATGACGAATTGCCGATTCCGGATTACGACCACCTCCCGATCGGTTCGCTGTTCCACCGGATCCGGTCGCTCGAGCAGGAGCCGCTGTTGACATTGCTGCGCTACGAACAGGCGCACTCCAACCGCGTCGCCGTCACCGAGGCCGTCGAGAACCGGCTCCAACAACTACAGTCCGGTGCCCGGCCCTCCGGTGGCGATCGGGGCGGTCTGCAGCCGGAGAACGCCGGGAGCCCGGCCGGCGGCTCGGCGGTCGGACCGCAGACCAGCGGGCCCGCTCCGGCCGTGGACTTCGAGGGTGTCCCCGGCGAGCCGCGGCGGCCCCATTCCGGGCGGTCGTCCGCCTCGAAGTGAGCGGTGTGAGCGCCGACGCGTCCGGATGACAGCGCACCGGTCAGGGCAGTCGCCAGCGCTGGTTGGTGGTGGCCCGGCAGTCCCAGATCTGCAGCCGGGTGGTGTTCACCGTCCCGTACCCGGCGGCGTCCAGGCACCGCCCCGACTGCGGGTTGCGCAACGTTCCGTCGGACTGCGCCCGCCACTGCTGATTGGGGTTACCGGCACCGCAGCCCCACAGCTGCACCTTGGTGCCGTTGGTCCGGCCCCCGGCGGTGACGTCCAGGCAACGGCCGAGAGCCCGGACGGTGCCGTCGCCGGCAACGGTCCAGCGCTGCGCGGCGGAGCCGTTGCAGTCGTACAGCTGGATCGGGGTGCCGTTCGCGGTGCGTCCCCAGTAGACGTCCACGCACCTGCCGCTGCCGACGCCCACGATCTGCCCGGTGCGCCCGGGCGACGTCGTGGCCGCCGATGCGGTGGCATAGATCGCGCTGACCAGCGACGTCGACGTCGTGGTGTCCTGGGTCAACTCCCAGTTCATCATCCCGCCGGCATAGGTTTTGGCCCACTGGGTCTTTCGCGCAATGGTGGGCAGACCGTTGTAGCACTGCTGGACGCCGTTCACGCTCGTGCAGTCACGGTTGGCGTTGGCCGGGTCCCTGGCCACGAGCTGGGCGTAGGAGTAGTAGTTCGGCCGGCTGTAGAATGGTACGCCGACGACCGCCTTGGCCGCCGGGAGTCCACGGGCCTTCCACTGATTGACATTGTCGATGGTCCAGTTGTAGTTCGCGTGCGGGGTGCCGCCGTCGTACAGCATGATGTTGAGGAAATCGACGGAGGAGAACACTGCGGGTTGCACGCCTTGGGCCGTGTACCCACCGGACACGACGGCGGCGGTCAGCAGCTTTCCGCGGGAGTGCAGCGCAGTGCCCAGTTGCGCCATCAGCAACCGGAAACGATCACCGGACGTGCCGGGATCCGGGTACTCCCAGTCGATGTCGATGCCATCGAGGTTGTACCTGCTGACCAGTGCCAGCAGGCTGTTGACGAACGTTGTCCGGCCCGTGGAGGTCGCCGCCAGGCTCTCGAACGGCCGGTCGTTGCCGTTCATCCAGCCACCGATCGACACGAGCACCTTGACGCCGTGGCTGTGCCCCAGCGAGACCAGGCTCTGCAGTTTGGCGGGATTCTCCACCGCCGCCAGGGTGCCGTCCGCTCGCGGCAGCACGAAGGCGTAGTTGATGTGGGTGAGCTTGCTGTACTGAATGGTGTTCACCGAGCCCGCCCAGGACGGCATGTAGCCGACGCTCTTGAACCCCGCCGGCAAGCCCGCGGCACCGGCGGCAGGTGCGGTCAGTGGTGCGATGGCGCCGACCGTCGCCAGCGTCAGCAGCGCCAGCAGAACGGTGCGCAGCCGGGACCGCGGCGATGACGAATTGGAGAAACGACGCATAGCGCACGACGGTAGGACAAGGTGTCCGAGTGACCGGGTGCTGCGTGGCCCGCCAAGACCTGTTGCGCTACAAGTGGTTCCGCTGCGTCAACCCCGGGTGGTGCCCGTCCCACTTCGGTGTCGCTGGGCGACCCCGCCGATATTGCGCTCGGTCACCGACCGGGCAACGAAAGGGTGCTTTCTGTCCTGTGGCGGGAGAAAGCAGCCAATGGCTCAGATTGCACAGCCCTCAGGACGGCCGCAGCACCACGTCGAAGGTGCCGTCGGGATCGTCGAACGTGCGCGTCCACCGTCGGTTCGGTCAATGCAGTTCCAGGGCTCCGTCCGCCGGCCGGTACAGCGCCGTGTAGACGGTGCCGAACGCCCGCCAGTACTGCTGAGGGACACCACGAGGCCGTCGGCGTTCATCCCGTCCAGCAGCCCCCACAGACAGTCGCTGTTGCCCAACACCTTCCGGCCGGAGAAGTCGCTGGAGTACACCACCCGCTCCACAGTTCGGGGGAGTAGTCGTAGTTGCGGCACAGGGCGATCTCCGGGCCGGTCACCACCGCCTGCGAGCACCCGGGCAGAAAACGGGGCGAGTCCCACAGGGTCAGCATCCGGGCAGCCACGTCGTCGGCGCCCGCCTGTGCGGCCAACTCGACCAGCCGGCGGTACGTCGGCATGAGTTCCGGCATGTGCTCGGCCAGCCTGGCGACCGCCGGCTCGAGGGTGGGCCGTTCGCGGACGTCGCGCTGCAGGTACCACCGGCGGTAGCCGGGCCAGGTCGCGGCGAACAGGGCCCGCCATCGCGGCCCGGGCATCGCCTCGTTGATCCCGAACACGGTCAGCAGGATCGGTGCATCCGCATCGAACGGGACCCGCCGTGGGAACGGGTCGAGCGCCCGCCGGCGACCAGCCCCAGTCATGCGGGCGTCCTCCCTCCGTGCTGGCGGCGCGGCCGCACCGGATGGCGCCTGGGGCGATCCGGAACAACCCGCGGTGGACGATGAGCGATCCGGTCATCTTGCCGCATCTGGGACGTTTGGGGGATGCTCACCGCACCGGCGGCACCAGGCCGGCCGGCGGACGCGGAGGTCCCATGGACGAGCAGCGCATCTGGCAGGTCGGTGACGGGCGAGCCGCCCGGCCGCTGTCCGGGGTGGCCGAGATCCGGCACTTCTTCCGGACCAACACGACCCCGGTCTTCTTCGTGGGTGCGACCCCGTTCAATCTGCTCGGCCTGGACCGGTGGGTGCGCTGTTTCGACTACATCGCCTATTACGACGCATGGGACGGCGCTCATCCCAGGGTGTTCACCCCGCGGGACAAGCCCCCACCGAATTCTCCAGCGGCGAGGAGATCAACAATTACCTGCTGCTGCACCCGGAGGTGCAGGCCCACATGCAACGCGCCGGCATCCGGCCGAAGGTGGCGATGGTCTTCTTCGACGAGGAGACCGAGAAGATCTGCGCCGAAATGGGTTACGACCTGATCCTGCCGTCGGCGGCGTTGCGCGAGCACCTCGATTCCAAGATCGTCACCACCAAACTCGGTGACGAGGCGGGCGCCCGGAGCGTGCCCAACGTCCTCACCTCGGTGAGCTCGTGGGACGAGCTCGTGAGAGAAACGACGGCTGCCGGGCTGGGCACCGATGTGGTGCTGCAGACGCCGTACGGGGACAGCGGGAAGACGACGTTCTTCCTCACCGGGCCGCGGGACTGGGGCAAGTACGCAGGCGACATCGTCGGCCAGCGGCAGAAGATCATGAAGCGGATCAACCACCGGGCCATCGCGGTGGAGGCCGTGATCACCCGGCACGGCACCGTGGTGGGGCCGTTCATGACCGAGCTGACCGGGCACCCGGAGCTGACCCCGTACCAGGGCGGCTGGTGCGGCAACGAGATGTTCCCCGACGCGCTGTCCGGCCGGCGGCGGGTGAAGGCCAACGAGTTGGTCCGCCGGCTGGGGCACAGGTTGGCGCAGGAGGGATATCGCGGGTTCTTCGAAGTCGACGTGCTGGTGGACACCGACGACGACGAGGTCTATCTCGGTGAGCTCAACCCTCGGATCAGCGGCGCGTCCTCCATCACCAACGTCACCGCCGGTGCCTACTCGGACCTGCCGCTGTTCCTGTTCCACCTGCTGGAGTTCATGGGGGTCGAGTACGCGCTCGACGTCGACGAGATCAACCGCCGCTGGGAGGATCTCGCCTCGGTGGACCTGTGGAGCCAGATGATCATCAAGGAAACCGGCTCAGCGGTCGAGCAGATCACCTCGGCCGCCAGGACCGGTCAGTGGTACTTCGACGCCACCGGCGAACTACGGTTCCGCCGGGCGGCCCTGGACTGGCACCGCTGCAGAACGAGGACGAGTGCTTCTTCCTGCGGATCGACGGTCCCGGTGACTACCGTTGGAAGGGAGCCGATCTCGGTGTGCTGGTCACCAAGGGCCGGTTGCAGACCGAGCAGGCCGAGGACAGTGGGCTGGCCACCGCGCTGTCCGGAGTCACCGACACCACGCCGGTCGCGGTCACCGACGTCGCCGACGCGGTCGCCGAGCAATCCGTCGAACCGCCGCCCGGGCTGGACCTGGTGTCCGAGCACGAATCCGACGCCGCCCCGCAGAACGTGCCGCACGATGCGGGATCGACGACGGCGGGTGTGAAGTCGCGACTGACCCGCCGGGCGATGCGGTTGATCGACGCCATCCGGGCGCAGCACGCGGGCGTGCCGGTGGGTGCGGAGTTCACCCCGCCGGTCTCGCCGGTCGGGATCAAGTCCGGCGGCTGACCGTGCCGTCGACCTGAAGGTGCCCGAAGCGTCGCTGCCGCTGGTCGTCGTCGCTGAAGTCAATCCGTTCATGACGTGAAACGTCATTCAGCACAAGTATTGTCGGTGTGTGATATTCCGCATTTTCTTTCGTAGTTGAAGTCCTATTTTCTTGGGTTCGGCAGGTCTACCGTTGAAATGTGGAGCGTCGAAGGTCGGGCGCGCTGGTCCTGGCTGCTGCCGTTCTGCTGGCCGTTGTCGTGACCGTCGCGCTCAGGTCCGGTCGAATCGCCGGATCGCCGCAGCCCATCTCGGTGCCGGGGCCGCCCGCCGTCGGCGATTGTGTCCCCCACCCCGTGGACATCGCGACCTTCGGGAGCGATCGGACAAACCTTCCGGCGCTTCAATTCGAAGCGTGTGACGGAGATCGATACGGGGAAGTGGCCGCCGTCCTGGCTACTGCGGCGAAGCCGTCTCCGGCCACGGGAACCGGAGCCGGCGGGTTGGTCCTTGATCCCAACACCGAAGCATGCCTCGAAGCGCAAGATCACTACGTCGCGGGCGAAACGCTTTCTCGTTACTGGTCGCCCAGGATCTTCGCGTTCTCGGCGGCGGTTGGTCCATCGCCGCTGCAACGGTCAGTGGGGCAGCATTGGGTCGCCTGCGCCATCTTCCACCCTTCCAGCACGGATCAGTCCGCGGTCGCGCGCTACCACGGCTCGTTGCGGAATGCGTTTGTCACCGGGAACGAGCGGGATATGTTGGGGTTCTGTGGTTCCGGCGTTGACTGGACGAAACGCTATGTCGATTGTTCATTGCCGCACAATTTCCAGGTGCTCGCCTCCGGCGTTGTCGGTGGGCGTGCGATTTCCCGCGACGAGCTTCAGCGGACTTGTCTGCAGGTCGCCCGAAAGTTGACCGCGCTGCCCGACGTCACGGCGGGAGGTGCGCTGGCTGTCGCCGTACAGAGCATCGAGGGCACCGGTGCCTCGTTCGCGTCGGACGGCGTCCAGGTGCCGGCCAGACTAGGGTGCGGATTCACTACCGCCGGCCCACGACAACTCGGTGGCAGTCTGGTCGCGGTGGGCAGGCATCCCGTCCCGTGGGCATAGGAGCCGCCCGCACGACCTCAGCCCGGCGATGTCCTGCGGTAGCGGCCACGACGACAACTCGACCGCCACCAGCCTGCGGGCGGGATCTATCCAGATCATCCGGCCGTGAATCCCCCAATACAGCAACACATCCCATCCGCTGAGCGCCGCCAAGGCCTGCAGCGACGCCGCCGTGCCCCCGCCGCTTGCTGCGGTCGACCTCCGCCCCACGAACCGGCCCGCCCGGCATGACTCGATGCAGCGGTAGACAATGCTGTTGTCTAATTCCCCACGCTGTTCTACTCTTCAACTCATTCAGACAACGCCGTTGTCTGAATCAATGCGAGTGAGGAGCGTCCCATGTAAGACCTCACCACCTGCGCTGACCGGTCGCTGTCCGAATAAGCCGGTCGACGGCTCGATGCCGGGCCGTGTGCCCGGCGTGCCGATCCACACCACCTGCAAGTCCGTGCCCGGAGCCGCGACGCCGAGCGGCGGGTTCAGCGAACTCGTCCCCGACGTCGACTGCCCGTGCTGAGAAACCACCACATCATCACAAGGAGAAACGCGTCATGTCACTGCACATTGCTCTGGAAACCACCCGCACCGTGACCACCGCGGCGGCGACCATGCGGACGCTGGTCACCGCCACCACCTCCCCAGCGATGGATATCGCTGTGTGGCGGACCGACCTGCCGGCCGGCAGCGTAGGTCCCCGGCATGCCATCGACGGCGACCAGATCGTCGTCGTTGTCAGCGGTGCACTGGCGGTGCAGATCGGCGAAACCGCCTATCAGGTCGGCACCGGAGACGCCATTGCGCTGCCCGCGGGTTCGCCACGGGCGATCGCGGCGGCCGGCGACCAACCGGCCACCACGATCACCGCCGGGCACCCGAGAGCCTTCGCGACGGTCGGTGACGGCCGGCCCGTCGAGGTCCCCTGGACCACCTGAGCCACGTGTCGCACCGCGCTTCGTGTGCCCTGCTCGCTACCGTCGGCGGGGTGCACGACATCCCTCTGGTCCGCCTGCTGTCGATGGCCGTGACCGTCGCCCTCGACGAGCTCCACCATGAGCTCGACGCCAACGGCCACTCCACCCTGCGCCCGGTGCACGGGTACGCACTCAACGCCGTCATCAATGGCAACAACACCGCCAGCGCGATGGCGCCGCTCCTTGCCATGACCAAGCAAGGAGCGGCGCGCGTCATCCAACACTTGCTGGACGAGGGCTATGTCGAGTGCGTCAGCGCCGGTGGGGACGCCCGCAGCAAACCGCTCGTTCTCACCGGCCGCGGCCGCGAGGTGGTCGCACTTTCCGTCGCCGTCCAGGAGCGCATCGAGCAGCACTGGGCTGACGTCGTCGGTGAACGCCAGATGGCCGGCGCCCGGCGTGCGATGGAGCGGGCGGTGCGGCACGGTCGCGACGAACTCCCGGCCATTCGGCTCGGCTGGTGACTCCCGGCAACGCGGCGCCCGCCGACGACAGCCGGTGACCGGCCTCCTCGATGCACGCCGCCGGTGAATGGTCGCGTTGATCGCCGGGACGCTGCGCCAACCGGGCAGTCGATTGCGGCCTCCGCAGCGATCCGCGTGCTCGGCGGCGTGGTCGTCGCATTCACCGTGGCATTCACCGTGGCGGCGCCGAGCCGGGCCGGGCGTCCGGCGGGCTGATGCTCCCGATCCCGGCCCGGTGGCAGGTACCCGGTGCCCGCACCGAACTGGCCGTCCCTGCCGACAGTGGCGGGCAGTGGCCGGTCAGCCGAGCCCGAGCTGGAATCCGATCATGTCGATGGCGGCCATCGTGTCGACCAGCCGGGCGACGTCCTGCGGCAGCGGCCACGATGACAACTTGACCACCACCAGCCTGCGGGCAGGCTCCACCCAGATCATCTGGCCGTGAATCCTCAAACACAGCAACACATCCCGGCCGGTGTAGGGCAGCCAGAACTGGTTGCGGTAGCCACCGCCCGGCAGCCAGGCGTTGCCGGACGCCGCGAACCGCTCCGGGGTGTCGAGCCCGCCCGCGTAGCTGTCGGCGATCCACGCCGCCGGCACCACCGGGCGCCCGTCCACCGTGCCGCCGTCGAGCAGCATCTGGCCGAACCGGCCCAGGTCGCGAAGGGTCGCGGCCAGGCCGCCGTCGTGGAACACCGCGCCGGCCGGGACATCAGCACGTGCGTGCGGTCGGCCGGCATCCCGGTCGGGTACCGCTCGGCCACGATCCGGCCGTCCCGCATGACGAGGAAGCCTTCCGTGTAGGTGTCGTCCAAGATCTGCGCGACGGTCGACGACGTGCCGTCCAGCCGCCACACCACCTGCTGATCGTCCATCCCGACGCCGACCGGCAGCGGCCGAGGCCCCGCAGGCTCACGGGCAACGCGTGTTGTCGGCACCACCTCCCCCAGGTGCTGAAACGACCACCGGTTGAACGGCGCGTTCTGCCAGTTGGTCGGTGACCAACGGTCCGCGAGGGCCGGCGGGAAGCCGATCATGGTCGTGGTGGCGTGGCTCCAGCTCTCCGGTCACCGGCTGCTGTGTTGTCCGGTCGCAGGGACGGTACCCGGAACCGTCGTCGCCACCCGGGCACGCACGAGCCGGGCCGTCGACCGTCGTACAGTTCCGTTTCATGACCAGCACAACCGGGGAAGAGGCGGCCGCGCCGCGGCCCGCCGAGCAAGATCAACAGCAGCAGCCGACCCGCCGTGAGCACCGCAAACCGCACAGCCACATCGTCACCGACGGCGTCGAGCGCGCCGCGGCACGCGGGATGCTGCGGGCCGTCGGGATGGGCGACGACGATTGGCGCAAGCCGCAGATCGGTGTCGCCAGCTCCTGGAACGAGATCACCCCGTGCAACCTGTCGCTTGACCGGCTCGCCAAGGCCGCGAAGCAGGGCGTGCACGAGGCCGACGGGTACCCCCTGGAGTTCGGCACCATCTCGGTCTCCGACGGCATCTCCATGGGCCACGGTGGCATGCACTACTCGCTGGTCAGCCGGGAGATCATCGCCGATTCCGTGGAGACCGTTTTCCACGCCGAACAACTCGACGGCGGGGTGCTGCTGGCGGGCTGCGACAAGTCGCTGCCCGGGATGCTGATGGCGGCCGCGCGGCTCGACGTCGCCGCGGTGTTCCTCTACGCCGGTTCCACCCTCCCCGGCCGGCTGGACGGGGAACTCGTCACCATCATCGATGCCTTCGAGGGCACCGGCGCGTGCCTGGCCGGCAAGATCAGCCGGGAGCGGCTGACCGAGATCGAGAAGGCCATCTGTCCTGGTGAGGGCGCGTGCGGCGGCATGTACACGGCGAACACCATGGCGTCGGCGGCGGAGGCGCTCGGGATGTCGCTGCCCGGCAGCGCCGCCCCGCCGGCCCCGGACACCCGGCGCGACTCGTTCGCCGTGCGCAGCGGCCAGGCGGTCGTCGCCCTGGTCGACGCCGGCATCAGCGCGAGGGACATCCTCACCAAGAAGGCGTTCGAGAACGCCATCACCGTGGTGATGGCCCTCGGCGGGTCCACCAACGCGGTGCTGCACCTGCTGGCCATCGCCCACGAGGCCGGGGTGGCCCTCGATCTCGACGACTTCAACCGGGTCGGTGACCGCACACCGCATCTGGCGGACGTCAAGCCCTTCGGGCGTTATGTGATGACCGATGTCGACCGCATCGGTGGCATCCCTGTGGTGATGAAGGCGTTGCTGGACGCCGGCCTGCTGCACGGTGACGCGCTGACCGTCACCGGCAAGACCCTCGCGGAGAACCTCGCGGAACTGAATCCACCGGCGCTGGACGGGGATGTGCTGCACACCATGGCCAGCCCGATCCACCGGACCGGGGGCATCACGGTGCTGACCGGGTCGCTGGCCCCGGAGGGCGCCGTGGTGAAGAGCGCCGGCTTCGATGCGCAGGTCTGGGAAGGCCCCGCCCGGGTGTTCGACGGCGAGCAGGGGGCGATGGACGCCGTCGCCGATGAGTCGCTGAAGGCCGGTGACGTCATCGTCATCCGCTGGGAAGGACCCAAGGGCGGCCCCGGCATGCGGGAGATGCTCGCGGTCACCGGCGCGATCAAGGGCGCCGGGCTGGGCAAGGACGTGTTGCTGCTCACCGACGGCCGGTTCTCCGGCGGTACCACCGGGCTGTGCATCGGCCACGTGGCGCCGGAGGCCGCCAACGCCGGCCCCATCGCGCTGGTCCGGGACGGTGACCTCATCCGGCTGGACATGGCCTCCAAGAAGCTCGACCTGCTGGTCGACGAGGCCGACCTGGAGGCGCGCCGGCAGAGTTGGACGCCCCATCCGCAGAACCTCAACTTCGGGGTGCTGGGCAAGTACGCCAAGCTGGTCGGCTCGGCCGCCAAGGGTGCGGTCTGCTTCTGAGCTTCTGGTGGGCCTCAGCGGCCGTTGGTGAGCGGCTGCCCCCACTCGAGTGCGTCCGCGTCGACAGTTTCCTCGAGGTCGGAGCCGGCGTAGTCGTGATCGACGGAGTCCCGCGGCGCGGACAGCGCGCGTCGCCGTTCAGCGTCCATGCCGGCCACCCGCGCCGACGCCCGGCCGTTTTGGGTGCCGCGACCGCCCGCGCGTCCGGGTCGACGGGGGCGACGGGGAGCCTTCTGATTGGCGGCCTCCACGGCCAGCGGATGAGCCCGGCCGTATTCGTCCGCGATCCGGTCGAGCATGCCCTCGAGGAATACCTCCATCTGTGTCCTGGTCGCATCGCGCAGCGTCCGGAGGTAGGCCGTCTGCTGGTCCAGCTCTTTCTGGGCCGTGACGGCGCTCATCGTCATCTGCTCGAGTTTGGCCCCGGTCTCCCGCTCGATGGACGCTGCCCGGGCGATGGCTTCGTCGTAGACGTGCCGTGCCTTCTCCTCGGTCTCCTGCTCGAGCGTGGCCGCATTGCGTCGGGTGTCTTCGTAGAGCTCCCTGGCCTCGGACATCACCTTGGCGCTGTAGGCGTCCGCTTCCTCGACGGTCTTGTCAGCCGTCTTCTGTGCACTGGTCAGGATGCCGACGGCGTAGGCGACTTCCTGGCTCCGGCTGTCCCGGTCGATTCGTTCCTGGAGTTGGGCGGTTTCATGACGCAGACCGCTGAGTTCTCTTCGGAGATCGTCGACGACCGAGGCGCAGCGTTCGACGAATGAGTCGACCTGCTGCGGATCGTAGCCGCGGCCGAACGCGTGTGACCACGAGAAGGTGACCGCTCGCAGGTCGGCACCGCTCGGGCCGTTCGAGGGGCCTTCGGGTGTCCCAGGACTCGTCATGTCAATCCCTTCACAAGGACGGCTACGCCGCACCGAATTCTTCGAAGATGATGTTGTCTTCCGGAACCCCGGCAGTGACCAGCTGTTTGATCGTCGACTCGACCATCAACGGCGAACCGCACACGAAGACATCGTGCCCGGCCCAGTCGCCGTCCCGGGCTGCCACGTCGCCGACCATGCCCCGTGGGCCCGGCCAGCGGGCGTCATCGGACACCACATTGGTCACTTCCAGCCAGGAATGGCGGGCGGTCAGCGCTTCCAGGTCTTTGCGGTCGTACATCTCGCGAGCGGTTCGCACCCCGAAGTACAGCCGGGTGGGCCGTCCGCCGTCCCGCGCCAGTTGGTCGATCATGGCCTTCATCGGAGCGAGGCCGGTGCCTCCCGCGATCATCAGGATCGGGCGGCGCGATGCGGGTTGCAGCACCATCCGACCGAAAGGCGGCCCCAGCCGGACCTGGTCGCCTGCCGCCGCGCTGCGAACGAGTGCCGTCGACACCGGGCCGCCGTTGATCAGTCGTGCATGCAACTCGATGACGAGCCCGCCCGGTGCATTCGCCGGCGTGTAGTGCCGCCATTCGCGCGGGCGCAACGATGTCGGTTCGAGCGACAGGGACTGACCGGCGAGATAGGGCACCACCGTCTCGGTCCGCACCGTGATCACCGCGATATCGAAGGTGCGGGCATCGACGTCAATGACGTCCGCATCCCACCAGGCCGGCTCAGTGGCCGCGACTTCTTCCGCTGCTCCGGCCATTGCATCGGCGACGATGCCGTAGGCGGCGCTCCAGTCATGCTGGAGTTCATCGGTCCACTCGCTCCCGCTGAAGTGCCGTAGGGTCGCGATCAGCGCCTCTCCGACGGCGGGATAGTGGGCCGTCAGCGTCCCGAATTTCCGGTGATCCCGCCCGAGATCGGCGAGGTACGGGACCAGTTCGGGAACCTTGTCGACGTTGGTGACGATGCGGCCCAGCGCGGTGAGCAGCCGGTCGCGCTGTCGGGTCATCCCCGGTGGGAACAGATCCCGGGTCTCGGGATACTTCAGGAACAGGTAGCTGTAGAAGAACAGCGCCACCTCGTCGGCGCCTTGCGACGCCACCGAGGCGAAATTCGCTTTCAGGCCTGCTGTGTCGAGATCCGCCACAGGGGTCTCACGCGGTCACGATCGAGGGCGCCAGCGGCGCCAGCACGGCCACCACGGACGCAATGGTTTCGTCGGACACCCCCGCATCGGACAATGTCGCACCGAGATGGCCGACGACCTTGTCGAAAGCGTCCTGGGTGATCTTCGAACTCCGGTGGGCGTCGGCCATGTCTCGCCCGTCGTACACGCTCGGACCGCCGGTGGCCGTGATCAGCATGTTCGCCTGGTGCCGGCGAAGCGAACGCATGTCCGCGCCGGCGAAATAGCGCGTCAGTTCCGGATCGGCGGTGACCCGCCGGTAGAAGTCGTCGACGGCGGTTCGAATTCCGCTCTCCGCTCCGAGCGCTTCGTACAGCGTGGCGGTTTGACTTGTCACGACTTTGCTCCCTGCGTGCTCTGGCGATCGTCAGGCCGCAGCGTACCGGCACGGAGCGTCATCGTGAAAGGCCGGTATCACCCCTTCCTCCCACTGAAGGGGTGAGAGATCTCGGCCGGCCGCATCACTTCGGCGCGTTACGTCACCGTTACGTGTCACCACCTGTCGTAGCGACAAGTGTGAATCCCGTTCGGGTTCAGTCGCGAAAGGCCTGGGCCGATAGTTCGCTCTCCTGCCCGGCGAGGGCGGCGACGATTCTCCCGGCCACCGCGGCGGGGTCCAGTCCGGTCGGCAGCCGCGGTGCAGAACCGGCGATCGGCCGATCGGCCAGACCGGTTTCGGTATGCCCGGGCCGCACGTCGATCACCCGGATCTGCCGGCGTCGCAGCTCGGCAGCCACCGCGCGATCGAACGCCGTCAGGCCCGCCTTGGTCGCGCTGTAGGCGGCCATCCCCTTCATCGGTTGCTCGGCGACCACCGCGCTGAGGTTGGCCAGGAAGCCGCCGGCGGGGAGCACCCCCGCCGCCGCTCGGGCGATCCGGATCGGCGCCATCAGGTTGACCAGCACAAGCTGATCGAGCACGTCGTCGTCCAGATCCGTGATGTCGCCGAACGCGACCACACCGGCGGCGACGACGACGCCGGTCAGCGGCCGGCGCTCCGATGCCTCGGCCACCAGGTGCTCGGGAAAGGCCGGGTCGACGAGGTCGCCGGTAGTGGTGCCCAGCACGCTGCCGTCGAGCGCCGCGCCGAGCTCGTCGAGCCGGTCGGTGGAGCGGCCGGAAATGCTCAGCACGGCTCCCTTCTCGGCCAACACGCGCGAGATGGCCGATCCCAGCCCGCCCGTCGCACCGACCACGAGAACATGGGCACCGTCGAGGTTGGTCATGACGACAACGATGCCATCGCCGCGGGCGGCGCCCGCCGTCACCGGGTCCACATCGCCGGGCACGGCTGCGGTCCGGCACGACCCGCACACGGGCTCGCAGGGCCCGGCACGAGGCGGCACCGGCCCGCCGGGCCCGGCGCGGCCCGCACCGCCGGGCCCGTTGTCGGTCCATCCTGAGAGAGTCCGGCCCATGACACTGCGGATCACCGACGACCAGCGCCGGGCCAGGCTCGGTGTCCGGCATCTGCTGTGTGCCCGGGAAACCGGCCGAAGGCCCGCCGACATCGCCGAAGACCTCTTGGTGCTGCACGCCACGGACCCGGCATCGGTGTACCTCGCTGTCGCCGCCCGATCCACTGACCTGTTGCCGGATCAGATCAGCGCTGCGCTGTACGAGGACCGTTCAGTGATCCGGATGCTGGGTATGCGCCGCACGATCTTCGTGGTGCCCACCGAACTGGCGCCTGTCGTCCAGCACTCGTCGGCTGCCGCCGTCGCCGACCGGCTACGCAGGGCCCTGGTCAAGGATCTGGGCGGGGTCGTCCCCGAGCCGGACCGGTGGCTCACCGAGGTTGCGGACTCGGTGCTGGGAGTGTTGCGGGACCACGGAAGTGCCAGTACGGCGGAGTTGTCCGCGGCGGAGCCCCGGCTGCGGACGACGCTGATCTACGCGGCGGGCAAGAGCTACGGCGGGCCCGCCGCGATCAGCGGGCGGGTGCTGAACATCCTGTCGGCGCGCGGCCGGATCGTCCGGGGCGAATCGACCGGTGACTGGACCGGCGGCCGATATCAGTGGGCGCCGATGGAGCGGTGGGTGCCCGGCGGCCTGCCCGACCTGAAGGTGGAGGACGCCAGAGCGGAGTTGGTGTCCCGATGGCTGGCCCGGTACGGCCCGGCCACCGTCGCCGATATCGCCTGGTGGACCGGCTGGAACCTCGGGGATACCCGCAGGGCACTGGCCCGGGTGCACACCGTGGCCGTCGACCTGGACGGCGTGGACGGCGTGGTCCTGGCGTCTGACACCGGCCCGGTGCTCGAGCCGGAGCCCTGGGTGGCCCTGACGCCGGCGCTCGACCCGACGGCCATGGGGTGGGCCGGACGCGACTTCTATCTGGAGCCCGGCTACCGTGCGGCGCTGTTCGACCGCACCGGCAACATCGGGCCCAGCGTGTGGCACGACGGTCTGATCGTCGGCGGCTGGGGGCAGCGCGGGGACGGCGGGGTGACGTGGCGTCTGTTGGCGGACATCGGGGCCGAGGCGGAGGCGGCGGTAGCCGCCGAGGCGGACCGGCTGGAGGCCTGGATGGGAGATGTGCGGGTCATCCCGAAGTTCCGCACACCGCTCGAGCGCGAGTTGGCCGACAGCTGAGTCGACGCCTGATCGGGCACCATGAGCCCATGGGACACGTTGCGGTCGGCTCCGGGGCCGACAGCCTGGTGGCCGAGCTGTCCTCCAGGGCCGGCCGGGAAGATCCCTACCCGGTGTACGCCGCACTGCGAGAGCGGGCGCCCGTTGCCAGGTCCGCCGACGGGTCATTGCTGTTGACCCGGTACGACGACTGTTCCGCCGCACTGCGCGATGCCGCCGTCGGCCACCGAGACACCGGACACGTCGATCGCCTCGGCGCGGTGGATGAGTGGCAACAGCACCTGTCGCTGTGGCAGTTGCAGACCAGCATGTTGGCCCTGGACCCGCCCGAGCACACCCGGTTGCGGCGGCTGGTGAGCGGCGCCTTCGGCCCCCGGCGGGTCGCCGGTCTGCGCGGTGTCATCGAGTCCGTCACGGCCCGGTTGCTCGACGAACTGCCGGACCATCCCGATTTCATCACCGGCTTCGGTTTCCCGCTGCCCATCGCGGTGATCGGTGAGCTGCTCGGGGTTCCTGCCGTCGACCAGCCTGCGTTCCAGCACCTGGCCCGGGACTGGGTCCAGGTGTTGGACGTCACCACGCCTCGCGTGCTGGCCCGAGCCGATGCCGCCGCAACCGAGATCCGCTCTTATCTTTCGGGTCTCGCCGCAGAACGGCGGGCCGCGCCGCGTGCCGATCTGCTCAGCGCACTGGTGTCGGGGGCGGGCGGGGAACGGTTGACCGACGACGAGGTGCTGACCATGGCTGCGCTGTTGTTCGCGGCCGGTTTCGAGACCGCGACACACCTGCTGGGCAATGGTCTGGTCACCCTGCTCGCCCACCCGGCCGCCGCTGCGCAGTTGCGGCAGGCTCGGGTGCCACTGGACGCCGCCATCGACGAGCTGCTCCGCTATGACTGCCCCGTGCAGATCGCCCGACGGGTCGTGCTGCGGGAGACCACCGTCGGCGGGCTCCAGGTCGGTGACGGGGAGAGGATCATCGCCTGCATCGGTGCGGCCAACCGAGACCCCGCCCGCTTCCCCGCACCTGACGTTCTCGACCTGGAACGCCGCGACGGATCACCGATGTCGTTCGGCGCGGGGATCCACCATTGCCTCGGGGCGGCGCTCGCCCGGCTCGAGGCGGAGTTGGCCTTTCCGGCGTTGCTCCGCCGCTTCCCGCGGCTTTCCGTCGCCGGGCCGCTGCACCACAAGATGAGCGTGACGGTGCGCGGCTACTCCAAGATCCCGGTGTCGGTGTCGTGAGCGCCGCAACCGGTGATCCTGGTCGTCATCGGCACGGTGACCGCCTGGCCGGCAGCGCCGTCCACGACGGCATCCGCGACCCGGACCTTGCCGCGAGCACCATCACCGGGCCTGCCGCTTCGGGCTTCGACCCGATCGCCCCGCCTCCGTCCGCCCCGCGGGTCATGAGCCAGTCCTGGTCCGACCTGGCTTTCCTGCACTGGTTCGTGCCGCCGGCACAGGTTGCGGCGCTGATGCTGCCGCGGGTGTTCCCGGATCTGGTGCCCGACGGTCCGTTCGCCGGCCTGACCCCGGTCGCCCTCGTGCCGTTCCGGATGGTCCGTGCGGGCTTCGGCAACGGGCCGGCAATTCCGTATCTGGGCACGTTCTGGGAGACCAACGTCCGGCTCTACTCCGTCGATGACGGCGGCCGACACGGCGTGGTGTTCCGCAGCCTGGATGCGTCCCGGCTGGCTGTCGTGCTCGGCGCCCGCGCGACACTTTCTCTGCCGTACCGGTTCTCGCGGATGCGGGGGTACTCCCGGATCCACGACGGCCGCCGTGAGATGGCGTGGACGACCCGCACCCGGTGGCCCGGGCCGGGGCTGTCCAGCACCGTGGCGGTGCGCGTCGGCGAGCCGGTACCTGCGGACGACCTCGCGACCTTCCTGACCGCCCGGTGGGGCCTGCACACCGCCGTGTTGGGCCGCACCCGATACGTGCCCAACCACCACGAGGTGTGGAACCTGCGGGCGGCCGAGGTGCTGCTGCTGAACGACACCCTGCTCGTCGCAGCGGGTTTCCCCGATCTGGCGGACCGTCCACCGGACCACGTCTGTTTCTCGAGCGGCGTCCGGACGACGTTCGGGCTGCCGGAGTCGCTGCCTGCCGTCCGCCGCTGACCCGGAGGGTCGTCCGCGCCCGGGTGAGGACAGAACGACGCCGCCACACCCCTCGGGACTGTGGCGGCGTCTGGTCGTACCCCTGTCTGAAATCGGTTCCGCTCTGAGACTGCTCTCAGCCGCTGAAACCGTGGTACTGCATGACGTGTTTGATCCGGGTGTAGTCCTCGAACCCGTACATCGACAGATCCTTACCGTAGCCCGACTTCTTGAACCCGCCGTGCGGCATTTCCGCGACCAACGGGATGTGGGCGTTGATCCAGACGCAGCCGAAGTCGAGTTGCGCGCTCATCCGGGCGGCGGTGCCGACGTCGGAGGTCCACACCGACGACGCCAGGCCGTACTCCGTGCCGTTCGCGTAGCCGAGCGCTTCCCCCTCGGTGATGAACTCCTGAACCGTGATGACCGGACCGAACACCTCGGTCTGCACGATCTCGTCGTTCTGCTGGACGCCGGCGACCACGGTCGGCTCGTAGTAGTAACCGGGCCGGTCCAGGGTGTGGCCGCCTGCGGTGACCTCCGCTCGCTCAGAGGCCCGCTCCACCAGTCCGGAGATGTGCGCCAATTGGTTGGCGTTGTTGATCGAGCCGTACAGCACGTCGTCACCGGGTGAGCCGGTCTTCGTCGCCTTCGCAGCGGCGGTCAAGGCCTCGACGAAGCCCTTGTAGATGCCCTGCTGCGCAATGACTCTCGTTGCCGCCGTGCAATCCTGGCCGCCGTTGAAGTAGCCGGCCGTCGCGATCCCCTCGACGGCCGCCTCGACATCGGCGTCGTTGAACACCACCACCGGCGCCTTGCCGCCCAATTCCAGGTGCGCGCGGGTGACGTTCTTCGCCGCGGCCGTCGCGACGGCGATGCCGGCGCCGGTGGAGCCGGTGATGGACACCAGGGCAGGAGCGGGGTGCCGGGTCAGCGCGGCGCCGGTGTCCCGGTCGCCGCAGATCACGTTGACCACCCCGGGCGGGTAGAACTCCTGCAGCGCCTTGCCCATCCAGACGGTGCTCGCCGGTGTGGTGTCCGACGGCTTGAGCACGACCGAACATCCCGCGGCCAGGGCGGGAGCGAGCTTCCAGATGGCCATCATCATCGGGTAGTTCCAGGGTGCCACCTGGCCGACGACACCCACCGGTTCGCGCCGGACCGACGAGGTGTGCCCGCGCATGTACTCGCCCGACGAACGACCCTCGAGAACCCGCGCCGCGCCGGCGAAGAACCGCACCTGATCGACCATCGGGCCGATCTCCTCGGACATCGTCAGGGCGGTCGGTTTGCCGGTGTCCTGCACCTCGACGGCCACCAGTTCCTCGGCGTGCGCCTCGAGATGGTCGGCGAACTTCAGCAGCGCGAGCTGGCGCTCACCCGGCGTCGCCCACCGCCACTTCTGGTGCGACTCCTTGGCGGCGGCGTAGGCCCGATCCACGTCGGTCTGGCCGGACAGCGGCGAGGTGGCATACACGGCGCCCGTGCTCGGATCGACGACGTCCATCGTGGCGCCGTCGGCCGCCGGCACCGACTCGCCGTTGACGATGTTCTCCAGCACGATCTTGTCGCTCATTGCCCGTTGGCACCTTTCGTCAGTGGTTGTCATCCCCGCGGGGCGCAGCGGCGGCGGCGGGGACGATCGACGGTTGGGCACAGTTGCGCCCGTTCGTGCGCCGTCACACCCGTGTCGACCATAACGTTGCTGGGCTCAGCCCGCCCCGGCCGCGGTGGCGTGCAGTACGCCGACCGGACACTGCGCGTGCGCCAGCAGTTGCTGGCTCACCGAACCCATCACGAGCCCGCGGAATCCGCCCTTGCCGCGCGCTCCGATGGCGAGCAGGACACTGCGCCTGGACTGCTCGAGCAGTACGGCGCCCGGTTTGCCGTCGGCCTCCCAGAAGGTCACCGGCACGCCGGGGAAAGCCTCCGCGATCAACACCAGGGGCGCCCAGAACGCTGCCGCCGGCGACCCGGGGGGATTGGCCAGCGGGTCGGTCCGGCGCACCAGGGCCGGCCCCCGCTTGTTGTGCACGGTGATGACGGCGACCCCGCAACCGACCGCCGCGGCGTGCCGGAACGCGAGTGCTGCAGCGGCATTGGACTCCAGAGACCCGTCGAAGGCGACGACCACCTCGCCGCTGTGCGGTGGTGGTGCGGTTTCCTGCCGGTCGTCCTGACGCGGCCCGTGCAGCACCACGACCGGGCATTTCGCATACGGCACGACGTGCAGCGTGGTGGACCCGACGAGCAGCCCGGTGAAGCCGTCCCAGCCACGGGAACCGAGCACGAGCAGGTCTGCCGTCTCCGACGCGAGCAGCAGGGACTGCACCGGCGGCTCCGGGAACCTGGCGCCCTTGACCTGCAGCTCCGGGTGCAGCTCGCGGATCTCGGCGATGGTGGGTTGCAGTGGCCCGTGCAGCTGCTCCTGGTCGGCACTGATCAGCACGTCACCCTCGGCGTCGGGCCGGGCGAACAGCACCGTCAGCGGCAGCCCGTAGAGGGCGGCGGTTTCGGCCGCCCACGTCAGCGCCAGCTGGCTGGACGGCGACCCGTCGACACCGGCGACGATGCCGTGCACATCTGGCACGGCCCGCCGCCGGTCGTCCGGTGCGACGTCGGTCTGTTGGTCCGCCACGCTGCGTCTCCGTCTTCTGCTGCCCCACGGGTGTGTCACCTGGGCTGCCGACTTCCGGCGGTTAGTTTACTGTGAGCGACGGTGATTTTGACCACTCTGCGAGCCTTTGTGAGGTTTGAGATGGCGATCGAAGGCACGTCAACCGGTGGTCAGTCGGGCCACGACATGTCAGCCGCGCACCACCATCCCCAGGTTGAGAAGGGCCTGGCCGGCAATGCCGTGGGTTTGCTGGGTGGCACGGTCCTGGGCATTTCCTGCGTCGCGCCGGCGTACACCCTCACCGCAACGATCGGGCTCGTGGCGGCCGTTGCCGGGGTCAAGATGCCGATCATCTTCATCGCCGGTTTCATTCCCATGCTGTTCGCCGCTTACGCCTATCGCGAATTCAACAAGGTCGACCCGGATTGCGGTACGTCATTCACCTGGACCACCCGCGCTTTCGGCCCGTACATCGGCTGGCTCGGTGGCTGGGCTGCCATTCTTGCCACGATCATCGTGCTGGCCAACTTGGCCGGTATCGGGGTGCAGTTCTTCTATCAACTGCTCGGAAGTATCTTCAACAACACCGATCTCGGCGCGCTGTGGGAGAACCGCGCGATCAACGTGCTGACCTGCCTGGCGTTCCTGCTGATGGCCACCGCCATCGCCTATCGGGGCATCACCACCACGGAGAAGGTGCAGTTCGTTCTCGTCTTCTTCCAACTGGGCGTATTGGTGTTGTTCTCGGTGATGGCGCTGGCCAAGTCGGGTAGTTCGGATACCGGCCTGTCGTTCTCCTGGGACTGGTTCAACCCCTTCACCGGCCTGACGGTCAGCGCTCTGGTGGCCGGGTTGTCGGCGTCGATCTTCTCCTTCTGGGGCTGGGACAGCGCCCTGACGGTCAACGAGGAATCCAAGGACTCCGACAAGACACCCGGCCGGGCCGCGCTGCTCGCCGTGGTGTCCATCCTGCTGACCTACCTGCTGGTCTCGATCTCCACCCTGATGTACGCCGGCGACGGCACCGAGGGGCTGGGCCTGGGGAACGAAGAGATCTCCGACAACGTTTTCGGCGCGCTCGCGCAGCCGGTGATGGGCAGCCCCTGGAACAACCTGCTGTTCCTGGCGGTGCTGGCCTCTTCCGCGGCGAGCCTGATGACGACGTTCCTGCCGACCACCCGCACGATGCTCGGAATGGCGAGCTACAAGGCGCTGCCGAAACGGTTCGCCAGCATCCATCCGAAGTACCTGACGCCCGGATACGGCACCGTCGTCGCCGGCATCGTGGCCGGGACGTTCTATGCGGTGCTGACCTTCGTCTCCGAGGCGGTGCTGTTCGACACGATCCTGTCGCTGGGCCTGATGATCTGCTTCTACTACGGGCTGACCGCGATCGGCTGCGTGTGGTACTTCCGCAAGGAGCTGTTCACCAGCTTCTCGAACGTCATCTTCAAATTCCTCTTCCCGCTGCTCGGCGGCATCGGGCTGTGGTTCGTGTTCTTCGTGACCATCCGCGACAGCGCCGACCCCGACTATTCCGGATCCAGCATCTTCGGCGTGGGAACGGTGCTCGTGCTGGGGCTCGGGCTGATCCTGTCCGGGGTGGTCGTCATGATGATCATGCGCGCCCGGCAGCCCGCGTTCTTCCGCGGCCAGACGCTGCGCCGGGACACGCCGTCGTTGATCATCCCGGAGTAGGGCAGCTTCGGATTCGGGTCGGCATTCGCCGGTGGTGCCCTTTGCGGATCGGCGTGACGCACCCACGTCGGAGCGCGGCGGCCACGTCATGCACCCAAGCGCGCCACTCGGTGGCCCGCGACTCCAACCACTCGATTCAGTTGGACTCAGCAGGCGCGTCGGACTCAGCAGGCGCGTCGGACTCAGCAGGCGCGTCGGACTCAGCAGGCGCGCTCTCCGGGGCGGGTTCCTCGCCGCGAAGGGCGGCACGCAGTTCGGTCAGCATGACCGCCTTCTCGTGCAGCCGGCTCACTGGCATGTCGGCCACCGCTTCGGCGATCGCCGTCCCAACGACATCGCGAAGGCGCTCGGTCAGAGCCCGCCCAGCCGGCGTGAAGTGCGCCGGCTCGTCAGGCGCAGTGCCGGGAGTGCGGCCTTCACCAGCCTCCGCAGCACGTGAACGATCACGGTCCGGCGCCCTGCAGCGGCTCCGGCCAGGATTGCGATCTGGTCCCAGGTGAGCACTTCGGGTCCGCCGACCGCCACCTCCGGACGCTCATGCTCCAGCGCGCGCGCCACCGCCTGGGCCACGTCCGCCCCGTGGACGGGATTGATCCGGGTGCTGCGTCACCGATCACGGGGACAGTGCCGTGCTTGGCGGCCGCCAGGAGTTCGTCCATGTCGCTGAAGAAACCGGTGGAGCGCACGATGCGCGCCCGGGGTGCTCGCGCTCCGAGTTCGGTGATGAACTCCTCCTTCGCGTCGACCATCTCGACGCCCGAGAAAGCGGGCGGGGTCGACAATCCCCATGGTGCCGAACGTCTCGACCCCGGCGTGGAGTGCCTCGTCGAGCCAGCGCCGAATTGGTGACGTATTCGATGTCCCGGAACCCGACAGCACGGTCCCGCTGCTTCGTCACGCCCAGCGCCGAGAAGACGGCATCCACGCCGTCGCAAAGCCCACGGAGCGTCTCGGGGCGCGTCACCTCGCGCGAGGGTCGTCGAGATGTCGAGCGACGCCACGGACCGATCGAGACCGGTGCTGGTTCTGCTCGGGGACGTCGAGCGTGCGCGCGAGCACCTGGCAGCGGCCGAACGGTCGACCTCGATGTGGACGGGCACGGCGTGGCAGGCCGCGACCCTGGAAGCCCGAGCCCACCTCGCCGCCGCCGAAGGACTGGACGCGCTGTCCCGTCGCCTGCTCAGCCAGGTAAGCCGACTGTTCGCGCAGGCCGGCCAACCCCGCGACGCGCAACGCTGTCAGCAGCCGCTCACCCGCGCTGGGGCCGAGCGACCGGCCCGGGCGCTCACCGCATCGTCGGCAACCTGAGCTCGCCAGCGGTCGCGCGACACACGACTTCGATCACGCCTCCGGCGCCGGCACCGGCAGGAATGCAACCCGTGCCGGCAGTGCGATGTGCGCGCACCCGTGGACCCCCTGGTACCGCCGGATCGCCGCTCCAGGACGTCGTGAAGTGATCTGTTCTGTCTCGGGCGCCGACCCGATGTGGACATGACGATTGTCATCTCCGGTTGATGATGCACCTCACTACCGGCCGCGCGGTGCGGAGGCGACATTCTTGGTATGACCAAACGACCCTCAGCCACCGCTCCATCGCCGGCATCCGGATGGCCGGACCGCTCGGTGCTGGCACAGCTCACATCCGCGTCCAAGACGTACGGCAACGGCGGGAACGCCGTGGCGGCCGTGCGCGACCTCGACCTGATTGTTCGGCCCGGTGAACTGCTGGCAGTTCTCGGTCCGAACGGGGCCGGCAAGTCGACGGCGATCAGCATGCTCACGGGACTGACCGCGCCCACCAGCGGTACGGCCCTGCTGTTCGGTCAGGACCCCCGCGGCATCGCCCCCCGGCAGCGGATCGGGGTGATGCTGCAGGCCTCGGGTGTTCCGGAGACACTCCGGGTGCGCGAACTGCTGGCCGCGTTTCGCGGCTACTACGCCGATCCGCTTCCCGTCGAAACAGTGGTCGCGGCAGCAGGGCTGGCCGGACTGGAGAACCGGCTGTTCGGTGCCCTGTCCGGCGGTCAGCAGCGCAGGGTGCTGTTCGGTATCGCGTTGTGCGGGAATCCCGAATTGCTGTTCTTCGACGAGCCGACCACCGGCCTGGATCCCGAGATCCGCCGGACGCTGTGGGCGACCCTGCGCGAACTGGCGGGATCGGGCCGCGGTGTCGTGCTCACCACCCATTACCTCGAGGAGGCCGACGCACTCGCCGACCGGGTGGTCGTCCTGGACGGCGGAGAAATCATCGCCGACGGGACACCGTCGGACATCAAATCCGTCGTCGATGGCCGACGGATCACGGCGCGGACCTGCGTGCCGGTCGCCGAGGCTGAGCAGTGGCCGCAGGTGCGCAGCGCATCGCGGGAGGGCCAGTGGCTGACGCTGCTGGTCGGCACCCCGGAACCGGTCCTGGGCGCGCTGCTGAGCGCGGACCCACAGGTGTCCGGACTGACCGTCAAAGAGACAAGCCTTGAAGAGGCATTCCTCAGCCTGACCAACCGAGTGGAGAGTGCAGCATGACCGTCCAGATCACGATCCCACCGCTGGCAGTTGCGCAGGTCACCCGGCCCAGCAGGTTCCGGGTGTACCGCACCGAGGCGCGTCAGGAGTTCCTCAAACTGATCCGGCTGCCGATCTTCGCGGCCACCACCGTGGCCCTGCCGCTGATGTTCTACGTGATCTTCGGCATCACATTCGCCGGCCAGCAGGCCGGTGGCGTCGGGGTCACCACCTACATGCTCGTCACCTACGGCGCGTTCGGGGTGATCGGGGCGGCCCTGTTCGGCTTCGGCATCTCCGTCGCCGTCGAACGCGGCCAGGGCTGGATGAAGCTCAAGCGGGTCTCACCGATGCCACCGTTGGCCTACTTCGTGGCCAAGCTCGTCGCCAGTGTTACCGTCGCCGCGGTGATCGTGGCGCTGATGTTCGTGCTCGGCGCGACCGTCGGCGGGGTCCGGATGCCGCCGACCCAATGGGTCGCGCTGGGTTTCACCCTGGTGGCGGGCGCCCTGCCCTTCTCGGCGATGGGCCTGGCGTTCGGCTACCTGGTCGGGCCCAACTCCGCGCCGGCGGTGCTGAACGTGGTGTGGTTGCCGATGGCGTTCGCATCTGGGCTGTGGATTCCGATCTCCCAGCTACCCGCCTTCGTGCAGTCGATGGCCGCGTATCTGCCGCCCTACCATTTCGTGCAACTGGCCCTTGGCACCATCGGGGCATCGGAAGGTGGATCACCGGCCCTGCATCTGGCCACCCTGCTCGCCTTCACCGCGGGCTTCCTGGCTGTGGCGGCGTGGGGTTTCCGGCGCGACGAGGGACGAACCTACGGATGAGGCGATGGCGGTGAGCGAGAACCCGACCCGCGGAGCCAGGTACGTGCCCTATATCTGGCTGGTCTACCTGACGACTCTGTTCGTCCAGCCTGCCTTCGATCCCTCGGCGGGTGCGCTGGAATGGCTCGCCGTAGCCGTGCTCATCGCGGTTTTCCTGCCGCTGTACCGGGCCGGGGTCCGCACCACCGACCAGCACCGCCTGCAGATTCTGATCGGCGCCTTCGCGGTGTTGGCGGTGACCGGCTCGCTCGTCAACACCGGCGCCAGCATCTTCTGTGTCTACGCCGCAGCGCTCGCTGGGCGCCTGCAACCGGTCCCTCGGGCCGTCTGGTTGATTGCCGCCCTCGCCGCCGTCACCGGCGTGATCTACCTGATCTCCCAGGTTCAGATGCCCTGGCGGATCATGTTGGTGGCACCGGAGTTCGTGTTCACCCTGGTGGTCGGTGCGGTGAGCATCTTCGACGCGGAGCGGGATCGAACGCAACGGCGACTGCGGCGGGCCGATGAGGAGATCGAACGCCTCGCGACCATCGCCGAGCGGGAACGCATTGCGCGGGACCTGCACGACCTGCTGGGTCACACCCTGTCGGTCATCGTGTTGAAGTCCGAGCTGGCTGCCCGCCTGATCACCGTCGACTCCGACCGTGCCGAGCAGGAGGTACACGACATCGAACACACCGCGCGAACGGCCCTCACCGAGGTACGCGCCGCCGTCACCGGATACCGCTCGACCGGACTGGCCGGTGAACTGGCCAACGCTCGACGGGTTCTGGCCGCCGCCGGAGTGCACACCGACCTGCCGACGAACCTGCCCGAACTACCGGCGGAACAGGAGTCGGCCCTCGCGCTCGCCGTACGGGAGTCGGTCACCAACGTCCTGCGCCACGCCCGAGCGCGGCACGCCGGCATTCGGATCGACAGCACGACCGAGGACGTGGTGGTGGAGGTGTCCGATGACGGGCGCGGCGGCCACACACCCGACGGCGCGGGCCTCAGCGGAATGCGTGAACGCATCTGCGCCCTCGGTGGATCGGTCAGCCGGCTGACCGGGTCCGCGACCGACACCGGCACCGGCACCCTGGTCAGGGTGACCCTGCCCCGCAACGGCCATGACACCCATCAGTCGATGGACACCAAGACGGCCAGGTCATGACCATCACCGTCGTGCTCGCCGAGGACCAACTCATGGTGCTGGGGGCCCTGGGCACGCTGCTCGGGCTGGAACCCGACATCGACGTCATCGGAACCGCACCCGACGGCAATGAGGCGCTGCGGCTGGTGAGGACGCTGCACCCCGACGTGCTGCTGACCGACATCGAAATGCCCGGCCGCACCGGGATCGAGGTCGCCGGCGAAATCCGGCGAACCGGCCTACCGACCCGGGTGGTCATCCTGACCACCTTCGCCCGCTCCGGCTACCTTCGTCGCGCCTTGGACGCCGGCGCCGCCGGATACCTGCTCAAGGACGCACCGTCGTCAACCCTGGCCGCAGCGATCCGGTCCGTGCAGGCCGGCGGTCGCGCCATCGATCCAGACCTGGCCGCCGATGCCTGGAGTGAGCCCGATCCGCTCACCGACCGGGAACGTCAGGTCCTCCGACTCGCCGGTGACGGCCTTTCCAACGCCGACATCGCCGGACAGCTGCACCTGTCGGAGGGGACGGTCCGCAACTACCTGTCCGAAGCCACCCACAAACTCGGGGCCGCCAACCGCATCGGAGCCGCCCGGCGAGCCCGCGAACAAGGCTGGCTGTGACCGCCCGGCGGTCGACGTCGGCCCGCATCCGGCCGATGGGTGGTGGGGATGCCCGGTGGACGAGGACATCTGCGATCTCCGCGGTGGGTTCTACCGGGATACCGGCCCGTCCTGCCGGTTGACCTGCATGCTGATGGCGTCGACGTGCCGGTGACCGGTGCCGCAGCAGCCACCGAACACCTTCAAGGGTGGGAACCGTAAGGCGCAGCATCGAAAAATATCGGTTTGAGTGCGTGTGCCTCCCGGTTTCAGTCCGGCAACTCCACACCCACCAGCACGGGCTCCGGATGCAACGTCACGCCGAATGCGGAGCGGACCCCGTCCCGAACCTCGGTGGCCAGCGCCAGTAGATCCGCCGTGCTGCCGCCGCGGTTCGTCAGGGCCAGGGTGTGCTTGTCGGAAAGCTGCACCCGGCCGGCGGGACCCTGGTGGCCCTTGCTGAAACCGGCGTGCTCGATGAGCCAGGCCGCCGACAGCTTGACCTCGTCCGTGCCGTCCACCGGGAAGGACGGATAACGGGCGACCGGACCGATCGATGCGCGGATCTGCTTGTCCACGAGGGCCGCGGTCGTTGCATCCAGGATCGGGTTGGTGAAGAACGAACCGGCGCTGTAGGTGTCGGGATCGCCCGGGTCCAGCACCATCCCCTTGGACCGCCGCAATTCCAGGACCGCTGCCCGGACGTCGGCGGGCGGAGCGGTCTCACCCGGTGACACATCGAGCCGCCGGGCGAGTTCGCCGTACCGGATCCGCACCGGGTGCGCGCTGAGCCGGAACGTGACATCGACGATGACGGCACTGTTGGTGCCCCGCAGGATCGAGGTCCGGTAACCCATCCGCAGGTCCGCGGCGCTGAGTTCGCGGATCTCACCGCGGGTCCGGTCGTACACGGTGACCGAGGTGAGCGTCTCGGCAATTTCGGTGCCGTACGCCCCGACGTTCTGCACGGGCGTCGCACCGGTGGACCCGGGGATCCCGGACAGCGGCGACAGTTCGGCGAACCCCTGCCCGGTGAGTTCCGCGACCACGGTGTCCCAGTCCTCGCCCGCGCCGACCGTGACGAGCGCCGTGCCGTCCCGGTTGTTGTGGATCGTGATGCCCTGGACGGCGATCTTGACGACGGGGAAGTCGATGCCCGCGTCTGCGATCACCAGGTTCGAGCCGCCGCCGAGTACGAGCACCCCGGAGCCGGCGCGGTCGGCCGAACCCACCGCTGAGGCAACCTCGTTGGCAGTGGACGCCGTCACGAGGTCCGGTGCCGGGCCGCCGAGCCGGAGCGTGGTCAGGTCGGACAGCAACACGGGATTCGGCACCAGCCCAGGGTAATGAGCGGCGTCCCGATGCCGAATCAGCACGGCGCGGCGCGCACGTTCGCCGGGCCCCGATCGGGTGCACCGCCGCCTGGAAGGAACCGCGCCGGCATCGCGCCGGTGGAAGGCTGCAGTACAACCGATCGTCAGCGGGCACTACGCCCCGTGCATCTTCCGAGCGAACAACGCGTGCGCATGATCACAACCTCGTCACGAGAATCACACGGCCGCGACCTACGGTGGTTCCATCAGGGCAGCGACGCAGTACGCGCTGCATCAGGCGCCGCAACCTGCGGCCAGCACCACACGCACGTTGCGGGTGGCACAACACAACACTTCGACACGACCAATCGACACAACCAATCGACACAGGGGCCGGCCGGCTCGTGAAGGGACCACAACGGTGCGACGCTCGCCGATACGGGGAAGGCGCGGCAGGATGGCCGCGGCGCTGGCGCTGCTGATGTCTCTTCTGTTGGTCGTCGCGGGCTGCGGCAGCGGATCGCAGGGCGACGTCGTCGTCACGGTCACCTCCACCGCAGCACCGGCGGTCACGGTGTCCGGGCTCGACCAGTCACCTGCGCCCACGACGTCGAACGCCCTAGCCAGCAAGGTGCGGGTGGCGGCCAAGCCGAAGTTCGGCAGCAAGGACGTTGCCCCGAACGACCCGGTGACGGTCACCGTCTTCTCCGCAAAGATCAAGGACCTCACGGTCGCAGCCGACGACGGCATCGAGGTGAAGGGCAAGATCTCCGAAGACAAGGCCACCTGGAAGCTGGCCCAGCGGCTGGCCTACAACACCACCTACACCTTCACCGGTACCGCCGTGGATGCGGCCGGCGAGGAGTCGCCGTTCAGCGGCACGCTCACCACCGTCAAGCCGAAGAAGACGATCAGGGCGTCGTTCCAGATCCCCAGTGGAACCACCGTCGGCGTCGCTGCCCCGGTGGTGATCACCTTCGCCGAGCCCGTCGCGGACAAGGCAGCGGCCCAGGCCAGCTTCAAGCTGCGGACCGACAAGGGCGACATCAAAGGCTCGTGGGGCTGGCTGCAGGACGAGGACATCCAGGGCACCGGCACCAAGCAGTCGATCGTGCACTTCCGGCCGGCTGCCTACTGGCCCGGCCACACCAAGGTGCACGTCGAGGCCAACCTCGCCGGCGTGAACCTCGGTGACGGCGCCTGGGGCCGGGAGGACATCGTCACCGACTTCAAGATCGGCCGGTCGCAGATCGTGCAGGCCGACGTCAAGAGCTTCCACATGGTGGTGCTGGTCGACGGCAAGGTGACCAAGAACTACCCGGTGTCCTACGGCAAGGAGTCCGTGCCGGGCCGCGCCACCGTGAGCGGCATCCACGTGGTCACCGAGAAATACCCCGAGTTCGAGATGTGCAACCCGGCGTTCGACTACTGCAACGTCAAGGAGAAGTGGGCGGTCCGGATCAACAACAACGGCGAGTTCATCCACGAGAACCCCAAGACCACGCCGTATCTGGGTAAGGCGAACGTCTCGCACGGCTGCGTCAACATGGGCGTCGGCGACGCGCAGGAGTACTACAACTCCGCGTTGTACGGCGACCCCGTCGAGGTCACCAACACCGGCGTCCCGATGACGGAGAAGGACTACATCTACGACTGGATCTACTCGTTCGACGAATGGCAGAGCCTGTCCGCGCTGTAGCCGCGAGTACCTTTGCACTTGATCATGAGCATTCATCGGGCGGACGCGCGCGCGTCGAACGGCAGTCGGTCGGAGAGCATCCGTCGGCTCGCGGCGATCTCACTGCACACCTCGCCGCTCGCCCAGCCCGGCACCGGGGACGCCGGCGGCATGAACGTCTACGTCGACCAGACGTCCCGACGGCTCGCGGCTCGCGGCGTCGAGGTGGAGATCTTCACCAGGGCGACGTCGTCGGAGCAGCCACCGGTTGCCGAACTGGTGCCCGGAGTGCTGGTCCGGCACATCGTGGCGGGTCCGTTCGAGGGCCTGGACAAGGAGGAGCTGCCCGGTCAGCTGTGCTCGTTCGCTGCCGGTGTGATGCGGGCCGAGGCGCGCAGTGCCCCCGGCCATTACGACGTCGTGCACTCGCACTACTGGCTGTCCGGACAGGTCGGATACCTGGCCCGGGACCGGTGGGGCGTGCCGCTGGTGCACACCGCGCACACCCTGGCCAAGGTGAAGAACGCCGCGATGGCGCAGGACGACGAGCCCGAGCCGCGCGGCCGGTTGATCGGTGAGGAGCAAGTCGTCGCCGAGGCCGACCGGCTGATCGCGAACACCGCCGCGGAACGGACCGAGCTGATCGAGCTGTACGATGCGAACCCGGAGCGCATCGACGTCGTCCCACCGGGCGTCGACACCGACGTCTTCCGTCCGGGCGACCGGGCCGCGGCACGTCGCAGCCTCGGCATCGGCCGGGACGAGGCGGTGATCGTCTTCGCCGGCCGGATCCAGCCGCTGAAGGGGCCGGACGTCGTCGTCAAGGCGGTGGAGCGACTGGCCGCCCGGTATCCGGATCGCAGATGGCGCGCGGTGATCGTCGGCGGCAATTCCGGCACCGGTCGGCGGCCCGGGCACCGGTTGGACGAGTTGGCTGCCAGGCTGGGGGTGTCCGGGCTGGTCGACTTCCGGCCGCCGGTGCCCGCGGCCGAACTGGTTCAGCTCTACCGCGCCGCGGACGTCGTGGCGGTGCCCAGTTACAACGAGTCGTTCGGGCTCGTCGCGCTGGAGGCCCAGGCGGCGGGTACCCCGGTGGTGGCCGCGGCCGTCGGTGGCCTGACCGTCGCCGTGGCCGACGGGGTCAGCGGCGTGCTGGTGCCCGACCACGACCCCGGCCGTTGGGCGGACGCGTTCGCCGGCGTGGTGCTGGCGCCTGACGTGCGCGAGCGGCTCGCCGGCAGTGCGCCGGCGCAGGCGGCTCGCTTCTCCTGGGAGGTGACGGTGGACGGGTTGCTGGACAGCTACCACCGTGCGGTGCACGACACCCGGTCGGCGCGCGACACTGCCGCCGCACGCGTCCGCAACGGCGGTGCGCTGATCCCGACGGCGGCATCGTGACCGGACCTCCCGCCCGCGACGCAGGTGCGGACGGCAACCACGGCCCAGGCACCGAGATGACCGCCGACGGACTGGCCGCAGCGCTGGCCGACCTCGGCGTCGACGCGCTGCGGGAGGCCGACGACGCGTTCCTGGTGACGCTCGCCGGGGAGCGTCGTCACCGCACCCTGGTCTGGTTGGTGATCGGCGCCCATCACGTCCTGGTCGAGTCGTTCGTGTGCCGAGCACCCGACGAGAACGCCGAAGAGGTGTACCGGTACCTGCTGCAACGCAACGCGAAACTGCGATCGGTGGCATACGCACTGGACCCGTCGGGCGATATCCACCTGGTTGGCCGGCTGGACCGCCGGACGTTATCCGTCGACGAGCTGGACACCGTCCTGGGTGTGGTCCTGCAGACTTCGGACGCCGACTTCAACCCCATCCTGGAGCGCGGCTTCGCCGAGGCGATCCGGCGGGAATGGGCCTGGCGTACCTCACGCGGCCAGTCCGTTCGGAATCTTGCGGCGTTCCGCCACCTGATCCAGGCCGGCGGCTCCTGATCATCAGGGGAGACCGACCGCCCTTTTTCAGCCGATCGGTGACGTTCTGCTCCTCATGGCCGCCCGAAACCAGTCATTGCGCACCGAACGAGGCGTGTTTTCACCCGGAGAAACCGGGCAGTGGGCACGTTGCGTCACTAGGATCAGGATCACAGCCGGCACGCTCTTCTAGTATCGTCAAAACGGCAGCGCTGGCGGGTTGGCGGCCGGGTTCATCTTTGGGGGATTGTCCGTGGGCGGGCCGCAATCACGAGTACGCAGCGCGCTCGGCTACGTGACAAAAGCCTTCTCCGTGGTGCTGGCCACGGCGGTCATCGGCACCGGCCTGTCCGCCGGACTCGCCGCCGCAGCCCCGACCACGTCGGTCGCCCCACCCGCGCCCGCGGCAACGGCGACGTCCCTCCCGACGCCCCTCCCGACATGCCTCCCCGGGCAGCAACCGACGACCGTCTCCGGTTCCGGCACACCCGCACCGCTGGGCAATCTGCAGGGCATCCCCGCGGACATCAAGGCCGGTGGCACCTTCGGCGGCGTGGCGCTCGACGCCGGTCAGATCGAGATGGCAGCGACCGTGGTCGCGGTCGGCAAGCAGATGGGCATCACCCGCCGGGGCATCGAGATCGGCCTGTCCGTCGCCACCGAACAATCGAGCCTGCGCCCCGAGGCGCTGAACAAGGACTGGCTCGGGCTGTTCCAGCAGAACCCGGTCGACTACACCCGGTACCGGCGGACCGAACCAGGGGGCGCCTCCTGGATGTTCTTCGACCGGCTGCTCACCCTCGTGCCCGGCTACGACAGCGACCCGCGGGCGAACTTCGAGATCGGTGACGACGTCCAGAAGACGACGACCGGCGAGCGCTTCGCCGAGTACCAGCAGATGGCCACCGATCTCACCGGCAAGCTGATCGACGCGGTGAGCCTGCAGCAGGACGATGTCACGTGCGTTCCGGCGCCGAAGACCGCGGAGTCGACCGGGTCCCGCTTCGATCCGGGCAACATCGTGTCGGACCAGGCCTTCTACAACAGCCGGGCGATGACGGTCGACCAGATCCGGATCTTCATCCGCGCCGAGGGTGAGGGCTGCACGGGTCCGTACTGCCTGAAGAACCTCACCGTCACGACCACCGACCAACCGGCGGATCGGTACTGCAGTGCCTACGCCGGTGCCGCGAACGAGGACGCCGCCGCCGTCATCTCCAAGGTATCGACCGCCTGCGGGGTCAACCCCCAGGTGATGCTGGTGACCCTGCAGAAGGAGTCGGCGCTGCTCGATCGCACCGACCCCTCCGCATCGACCTACGCCGCGGCCTGGGGCTGGCACTGCCCTGATACCGGTCCCGGCGGCTCGGCCAACTGCGACCCGGAGCACGCAGGCTTCTTCAATCAGGGCTACGGCATGGCCAAGCAGTGGGCCCGGTACCGGCTCGACCCCGGCAAGTACAACTATCGCGCCGGGCAGACCGCCGACATCGCCTGGAACGTCGCCGAATCCAAGTGCGGCTCCGCCCCGGTGACGATCAAGAACCAGGCCACTGCTGCGCTGTACAACTACACGCCGTACCAGCCGAACGCAGCTTCGCTGGCCGCTTACCCCGGGGTGGGCGACCGCTGCTCGACCTACGGAAACCGCAACTTCTTCTATCTGTTCCGCAAGTACTTCGGCTCGACCGGTGGCGGCGCGTCGACGACGGCGGGCATGGTCCAGGCCAGCGGCACGACCGTCACGATTCCCAAGAGCCCGTACGTGTCCGCGGCGCTGGCGGGGCAGCAGATCACCGCGCCCAACGCCGCGGTCGCCGCCGGGCTCGCCGCCGGGTTCAGCGCCCTCGGCATGCCGTACGTGTGGGGTGGTGGGGGTTCCGGAGCCGGACCGACCAACGGCTGCGCGCGTGGCGGTGGTGACTACAACTCCTGCGGCTCCGAGATCGGCTTCGACTGCTCCGGTCTGACCGCCTACGTGTTGGGGATGGCCGGCTATCGGACGCCGGGCGACTCGGGAGCGCAGCGGGCCGCCGGGCAGTCGATCAGCTGGTCGCAGGCACTGCCCGGTGACATCGTCGGGTTCCCGGGACACGTTGCCGTGTACCTCGGCACCTTCGGCGGCCTGCCGTACATCTTGGAAGCCAGTTGGGTGGGCACCCCGATCCACGTCGTCCCGCTGACCCGCACCGACCGCGACGACCGGGTGCACCGCTACTGGACCGGACCGGCGGTCGGTGCACCGAAGGTCGCCGACTTCTCCACCATCGTCCGGAGTTACTCCGGCGTCCCGATGGTGACCTATCAGGCGCCCCAGCCCGGCTCGGCGAGTGACCTGGTGATGATCGGCAGCCGCACCTACACCGCCACGATCCAGCGGGTCCGACCCCGACCGTGGCCGGCGCCCGTCATCGCGACGCCGATCGTGGCGCCGCCCCCGGTCGCTGCCGCACCTTCCGGCCCGGTCGGGGACAGCGCGGCTCCGGTGACGACCGGTCCTCGGCCCGTTCCGCGGACCGCCGCGCCAACGGCGTCGCGCCCTGCGACGCCGACGGCGGTTGCTCCGCTGCCCCGACCGTCCCGCCCCCGCACCTCATCTGCCGTGCCACCGCTGTCCACCACCGCTGCGGCCCCGCCGGCGACCAGGACCACCCTGCCGTCCAGCGCTCCGCCGAAGACCCCGGTCCCCGCCACCACCACCCCGGTCGCCACGATCAAGGTGCCGTCCGCGGCCGCCTCGTCCACCACCCCGTCCACGACGACCGCGTCCACGACGACCGCGTCCACCACGACCCCGTCCACGACGACCGCGTCCACCACCGCTCCGCCGGCGACCGACCGCACGACCACCGCTGCGCCGCCGACCCCGACCACCACGCAGTCGACCACCACGCAGTCGACCACCACGCAGTCGACGAGCACGGCCTCGACGTCGGCGACGTCCACCAGCACGACGACCGTCAGCACGACGACGGCGCCGGGCACGACCACCCCGACGTCGTCCACGCCGGGCACCGGCACACCCGAGACCGCGGCCTCAGCCACGTCCGGCCCAACCGCCCCGGTGAGCCCGACGCACACCATCGATCCGACCGTCCCTCTGTGCACGCTGCCCAGGGGCACGCCGGCGTTCGACGTCCGGGGCCTGCCGCTGCTGAACTACGTGGAGATCGACCCCGAGGCCGTGCCTGCCCAGCAGCCGGAGTTGCCGACCTGCCTGCCGCCGCCGACGAAGCCCTGACCTCGTTCGGCCCGGCGGCGCGCGTGCGGCCAGAGTGACGGGCCCCACCCCGGAGGGTGCGGTCGCCGGGGCTGCGGAACAATACCGGCCATGACCTACACCTTGATCCTGTTGCGTCACGGCGAGAGCACCTGGAACGCGCTGAACCAGTTCACCGGCTGGGTCGATGTGCCGCTCTCGGAGAAGGGCACCGCCGAGGCGATCCGCGGTGGCACGCTGCTGACCGACGCCGGGGTGCTGCCCGACATCCTGCACACGTCGTTGCTGCGCCGGGCCATCACGACCGCGAACCTGGCCCTCGACGCCGCCGACCGGCACTGGATCCCGGTGCGCCGCAGCTGGCGGCTGAATGAGCGCCACTACGGCGACCTGCAGGGCAAGAACAAGAAGCAGACCCTCGAGCAGTACGGCGAGGAGCAGTTCATGTTGTGGCGCCGGTCGTACGACACCCCGCCGCCGCCGATCAGTGACAGCAACGAGTACTCGCAGGCCAATGACCCGCGGTACGCCGATCTGGGTGATCAGAACCCGAAGACGGAGTGCCTCGCCGACGTCGTCGCGCGGATGGAGCCCTACCTCTACGGCCCTATCTTCGACGACCTCAAGGCCGGCAAGGTGGTGCTGGTCGCGGCGCACGGCAACTCCCTGCGGGCCGTTGTGAAGATGCTCGACGGCATCAGCGACGAGGCGATCGCCAAGGTCAACGTGCCGACCGGCATCCCCCTGCAGTACGACCTCGACGACGATTTCAAGCCGATCACCACCGGCGGTCTCTACCTCGACCCGGAGGCCGCCGCCGCCGCGATCACCGCGGTCGCCAACCAGGGCAGGTAGCGCAGCGGCTCATCTTGATGACGCAGGGCAGAGCACGACCGGGCGCCGGACCCCCTGTGCCGGTCGGGCCTCCTCCGCAGCGCCTGACCGGCCCCTGACAGCGCAGGTGTCCGGCTGGTGCACCGACCTGGCCACCCGGTGGCCGGTCGGTGAACGTTGGGTGAACAGGTTCCCGAAGCGCCCACGTCACGCCCACGCACCGGGGCCAGGTCGGCCCGGAGCCCGCCGCGCCGACCTACGATCACGGTGTGTCGAGCCTGGGTTATGTCGCCGCGTTCCTCGGCGGCGGCGTCCTGGGCTGGCTCGTGTACTACCTGGTCGACCTGCGCGGAGTGCCACAGTCGTTGCCCCCTACCGCGGCCGCCTCCGCCGACCGGCTGGAGGTCGAGGTGCTGCGCTGGTCCACCACCGGCTACCTGGTGATGGACGCGACGGGCCGCCCGCTGCTGCACAACGACCGGGCGTCCGAGCTCGGCGTCATCCGCGGGGGCATCGTCAACCGGGAAGTCGTCGCGGCGGCGGGCCGCAGCGGGGTGTCCGGCGAGAGTGTCGACCTGGAGCTCCGGCCGGTCAGCAGCACGGCCTCCCTGACCGCCCGCAGCCGCCCGATCGCGGTGCACGCCGTGGTCCGGCCGATCGGCAGCGACCGGATCCTGGTGTCCGCCACCGACGAGACGGCCGCCCAGCGCATGGAGGCCGCCCGGCGGGACTTCGTCGCGAACGTCTCGCATGAGCTCAAGACCCCGGTCGCCGCGATGGGCCTGCTGGCGGAGGCCACCGTCGACGCCGCCGACGATCCGGAAGAGGCACGCCGGTTCGCCGGGAAGCTGCAGGCCGAGGCCGTCCGGATGGCGGCCCTGGTCAACGAGCTCATCGCGTTGTCCAGGTTGCAGGGCGCCGATCCGCTGCCCGACCTCGCGGTCGTCGAGATCGACGCGGTGGTCAGGGAGACCGTGTCCAGAACCGCGTCGGCGGCCGAGCGCGCCCGCATCACGGTGATCTGCGACGAACCGTCCGGCCTGCTGGTCCGCGGCGACCGGGCTCTGCTGGTCACCGCCCTGACGAACCTGGTGGACAACGCGATCAACTACTCGACGGCCGGGACCCAGGTGTCGATCAGCCGCGGACTCACCGACGGCTGGGTGCAGGTCGCCGTCACCGACCGCGGCATCGGCATCCCCCCCGAGTACACCGAGCGGGTGTTCGAGCGGTTCTTCCGGATCGACCCCGCCCGATCCCGATCCACCGGCGGCACCGGGCTGGGACTGGCCATCGTCAAGCACGTCGCCGCCAACCACGGCGGTTCGGTCACCGTCTGGAGCCGGCCGGGCACCGGATCCACCTTCACGCTGCGGCTGCCCGCCGTGCCGCAGCAACCCTCGTTCGAGCAGCCCGCGTCCGCACCGCGGTCGTCCGAAGTCATGACGTCGGAGCGACCGGTGTCCCAGCTGCCCCCGTCCGAGCCATCACCGAACGGGCCATCACCGAACGGGCCATCACCGACTCAGCATTCATCGCCCCGGCAGTCACCGACTCAGCATTCACCGACCCAGCATTCATCGACCCAGGAATCACCGACGCGGCAATCACCGACTCAGCATTCATCGACCCGGCAATCACCGACTCAGCATTCAACGACCCGGCATTCATCGACGCGGCATTCACCGACGCGGCATTCATCGACCCAGCATTCATCGACGCGGCATTCACCGACCCAGCATTCATCGACGCGGCATTCACCGACCCAGCATTCACCGACCCAGCATTCACCGACCCAGCCATCACCGACCCGGCAGCCGCGGCCCGCCGTAACGCCTGCGGGGCCGGCGGATGACCCCAGCACACCCGAACCTGCGCACCGAGGAGCTCCGTGACCAAGGTCTTGATCGTCGAGGACGAAGAGTCGATGGCCGACCCGCTGGCGTTCCTGCTGCGCCGCGAGGGCTTCAGCACCGAGGTCGCCGCCAACGGCGCCGACGCGCTGGTCGCCTACGACCGCAACGGGGCCGACATCGTGCTGCTCGACCTGATGCTGCCGGGGATGAGCGGAACCGAGGTCTGCAAGCAATTGCGGGCCCGCGGCGCGGTCCCGGTGATCATGCTCACCGCCCGGGACAGCGAGATCGACAAGGTGGTCGGGCTGGAATTGGGTGCCGACGACTACATCACCAAGCCGTATTCGACCCGTGAACTGATCGCCAGAATCCGCGCGGTGCTGCGCCGCGGGACCGACACCGAGGAAGCCGGCTCGTCGATTCTGCAGGCCGGTCCCATCCGGATGGACATCGACCGCCACGTGGTCAGCGTGCACGGTGTGCAGGCGTCGTTGCCGCTCAAGGAATTCGATCTGCTCGAATATCTGATCCGCAATGCCGGCCGGGTGCTGACCAGGGGCCAATTGATCGACCGGGTCTGGGGATCGGATTACGTGGGCGACACCAAAACGCTGGATGTCCACGTCAAGCGCCTGCGCGCCAAAATAGAGCCGGATCCGGCGGCCCCGCGTTACCTCATCACGGTGCGCGGGCTGGGGTACAAGCTGGAATCCTGAGCCGCCGCAGGTAGCGTTGATCCCCGAGACCGGTGATGCGCAACCGCGAAAGGCAGTGACCGTGACCTCAGACGCCGATCAGGGCGGATCAGCAGGTCGGCCGACCCGGCGCGGCGGCACGGAGGAGGTTTCCCGGGTCATTCGCATTCCGCCGATCAGCGTGGGCATGTCCACGGCGGCGGTGTATCCCGAGGGCACCGCGGCGGCGTTCGCCCTGGCGGCGGAACTGGGTTATGACGGGGTCGAGATCATGGTGACCGCCGACCAGCTCACTCAGGATGCGGACCGGCTCGCCGACCTGGTGCAGAAATCGGGGATTCCGGTGTTGTCGGTCCATTCACCATGCCTGCTCGTCACCGCGAGGGTGTGGTCCAACGACCCGCTGGTGAAACTCGCGCGCTCGGTGGACATGGCCGAGCGGCTCGGCGCTGACACCGTCGTGGTACATCCGCCCTTTGTGTGGCAGCGGGCGGCCGCCGCAATCTTCGCTCCGTCCATTGCAGAACTCCAGGAACGCACTGCCGTCCGCATCGCCGTGGAGAATATGTTTCCGGTCAAGGTGCGTGGAGCTATCGTGAATAGTTATAGGCCGCACTGGAATCCTGTCGCAGCCGGTCACCGCTGGTTCACCCTCGACCTGTCGCACACGGCAACGTCGCAGACCAATGCCCTGGAGCTTGCGGCCACAATGGGCGAGCGCCTCGGCCATCTGCACCTGGCCGATGGCTCCGGTTCCGCGCGGGACGAGCACCTGGTGCCCGGCCGGGGCGGCCAGCCGTGTGCGCAAATCCTCGAATTACTGGTTCGCAACGACTTTCGCGGTTCGGTGGTGGTAGAAGTGACCACCCGGGGTGTCGACCGCGAGCAACGCGAGATCGACCTGGCGCAGGCGCTGTCCTTCGCGCGGCTGCACCTGGCTGCGGCAATCTGACGATCGCTGCCAATTCCGCGCCGATCGTCGGCTATTGTCGGTGCGATCAGGTTCCCATCCCGCCCGGAAGGGTTACCCTGGTGGCGCACGCAGGACTTTCCCCCTGAACCGCTCGAGCGCGGACCGACAATGACGACGACCGCAGCCAGGACCGCTGCACCGCACCGGATGTACCGCCGGTCGTCGTCGCCTCCCGGTCCGCTCGATGCGTCAGTATGAAGGTCCCGGCAGGCGACGGACGCGAGGTACCTGGAAATCAGTACCGAAAAGGGCATCGGCGAAACAGCTCGACACCACGGCATTGCCAGGGAATAGGCAATGCTCAGCAGAAAGGCTCGGCATCATGGCACAGCAGACGACGGTCACCCTCACCGACGACCTCGACGGCGGTAAGGCGGCGGAAACCGTTTCCTTCGGTTTGGACGGGCGCATCTACGAGATCGATCTCAGCAAGAAGAACGCGGCCGCGCTGCGCAAGGCGCTCGGGGAATTCACCGCATCCGCGCGCCAGGTGAGGTCCGGCCGGCCGGTCGTCCGGACCGCGCAGCCGTCGGGCAAGGTCGATGCAAGGGCGATCCGCGAATGGGCGCAGGAAAACGGATACAAGGTGTCGGCCCGTGGCCGGGTCCCGGCGGATGTGGTCGAGCGGTTCCAGGAGGCGAACAGCTGATCGCCCGCCCGGTGACCGCGTCGCCGTCTTGCATGTGATGGGATTCCGGCGTGACCCGAGAGCCTTGGTGGAAACAGTCGGTCGTCTACCAGATCTACCCCAGGAGCTTCGCCGATTCCGACGGTGACGGAATCGGCGATCTCCGCGGAATCATCGGCCGCCTCGATTACTTGGCGGCATTGGGCGTTGACGTTCTGTGGCTGTCGCCCGTGTATCCATCGCCACAGGACGACAACGGTTATGACATCAGCGACTACACCGGAATCGATCCGACCTTCGGCACGCTGGCCGATTTCGACGAACTCACCGCGGGCCTGCACCGGCGTGGAATGAAACTGGTCATGGACCTGGTGGTCAACCACACGTCCGACGAGCATCCGTGGTTCGTCGAGTCGCGGTCGGACCTGACACATCCGAAGCGGGACTGGTACTGGTGGCGCCCGGCCCGCGAGGGGATGACGGGCGGGGAGCCCGGCGCCGAACCGACCAACTGGGTCTCGTTCTTCAGCGGTTCGGCGTGGCAATGGGACTCCTCGACCGGTGAATACTATCTGCATCTCTTCTCCCGGAAACAGCCCGACCTTAATTGGGAGAACCCGGCCGTCAGGTCTGCGATCTACGAGATGATGCGGTGGTGGCTCGACCGTGGTGTGGACGGGTTCCGCATGGACGTCATCAACATGATTTCCAAGGACACCGCACTGCCGGATGGCTCCACCATCCACGGCGGCCTTTTCGGTGACGGATCACCGTATTTTCTCTGTGGTCCCCGCATCCATGAATTCATGCAGGAGATGCACGCCGAGGTTTTCGTCGGCCGGGACAAGGTCCTGCTCACCGTGGGTGAAATGCCCGGTGTGACGGTCGACGACGCAGTGCTGTTCACCGACCCGGCGCGCCGTGAGGTCGACATGGTGTTCCAATTCGAGCACGTCTCGCTGGACGCGGGGCCAGGCGGGAAATGGGACTTGCGACCGCTGCGGCTCACCGACCTCAAGGCGAGCTTCGGCCGGTGGCAGGCCGCACTCGCCGCCAACGGGTGGAACAGCCTGTACTGGGACAATCACGATCAACCCAGGGCGGTCTCGAGATTCGGTGACGACGGCGAATTCCGGGTGGAGTCGGCCAAGACGCTGGCAACCGTTCTGCACCTGCACCGGGGAACGCCGTATGTGTACCAGGGTCAAGAACTCGGTATGACGAACATGCCGTTCGGTGATCCGCATGAATTCCGGGACATCGAATCGCTCAATCATTACGCGGCGGCGGTCGCGGCCGGTGATGATCCCGACGATGTCCTGGCCGCTCTGCGGCTGCGCAGCCGGGACAATGCACGTACTCCGATGCAGTGGGACAGCACCGAGTCCGCCGGATTCACCCGCGGCACACCCTGGATCGCTGTCAACCCCAATTACCGGCAGATCAATGCTGCCGATCAGGTCTCCGATCCGGATTCGGTGTTCGCGCACTACCGGGCGCTGATCGCGCTGCGCCGCACCGACCCGGTGGTGGCGCACGGAGACTTCACCATGCTGCTGGGCGACAACCCGCAGGTCTATGCGTTCACCCGGGAGCTGGACGGAACGGCATTGTTGGTGCTCGGCAATTTCTCCTCGGGCTCGGTGCGGGCGCCCGTTCCCGATGAGCGGGGCTGGGCCGGTGCCGAATGGGTACTGGGCAATTACCCCGAACCGGCGGCGTCCACCTCGATCGAATTGCGTCCCTGGGAATCGCGGATCTATCGCCGCCGGCCGGTCGCGCCGGCGTGATGCCGGTCCCGGCACCGAGGCGGCTCTCCGGCCGGTGTGCCTGCCGGGGTCGGCCGGTGTCCGGAAGGGTGCATGCCCGGCCCGTACCATCGTCGGGTGAGCTTGCAGCTGTATGACACCGCCACCCGCTCGGTGAGGCCGTTCGAGCCCCTGCGTCCCGGCGTGGTGTCGCTGTACAACTGCGGCGCGACCGTGCAGTGGCACCCGCACATCGGGCACCTTCGTGGCGCGGGCGTCGTGTACGACGTGCTGCGGCGGTGGCTGGAGTTCAGCGGCTACGAGGTGCTGCACGTCCGCAATGTCACCGATATCGACGACAAGATCCTCACCAAGGCCGCAGAGGCGGGCCGCCCGTGGTGGCAATGGGCGGCGACACACGAGCGGAGTTTCGACGACGCCTACGACGTCCTCGGGTGCCTGCGGCCGGCGATCGAACCGCGCGCCACCGGACACATTCCGCAGATCCTGAAAATGATCGGGGAACTGATCGACGACGGGCACGCCTATGCGGCCGGCGGCGACGTGTATTTCGCGGTTCGCACCCAGCCCGATTACGGATTCCTGTCCGGCCAGCGGATCGACGAGATGGTGCAGGGCGAAACCGAGGCCGGCGGCAAGCGGGACCCTGCGGACTTCACGCTGTGGAAGGCCGCGAAACCTGGTGAACCGTTCTGGGCGTCACCGTGGGGGCCCGGCCGACCCGGATGGCACATCGAATGCTCCGCGATGGCGCGGACCTACCTCGGCCGGGAATTCGACATCCACGGTGGTGGTCTGGATCTCGTCTTCCCGCACCACGAGAACGAAGCCGCCCAGTCCCACGGCGTGGGGGACGTGTTCGCCCGGTACTGGGTGCATTCGCATTGGGTGACGATGGCCGGCGAGAAGATGTCCAAATCGCTGGGCAACATCCTCTCGGTGCCTGCCATCACCGAGCACACCCGCCCGGTCGCCCTGCGCTATTACCTCATCAGCGTGCATTACCGGTCGTCGATCGAGTATTCCCGCGAGGCATTGGACAACGCTGCCAAAGCGTTCGAGCGGATCGAGGCGTTTCTCTTCCGGGTTGCCGACAAGGGACAGTCGGGCGCCTCTGGTGCCGGGTCGCCGGCCGCAGGTGTTCCGGTGGGTGACGTCCATCCCGCTTTCCGGGACGCCATGGACGACGACCTGGGCGTGCCCCGTGCGCTCGCCGTCGTGCACGACCAGGTCCGCGCCGGCAACGCCGCACTGGCCGCCGGCGACATGGACCGGGCACTGGACATCGCGTCGTCGGTCCGCGCGATGTTGGGGGTGCTCGGGCTCGACCCGTGGTCGGCACCGTGGGTGAACGCAGTGACCGCGGGCAGCGGGCAGGATCGCCGGCTCTCCGAGGCGACCGACCGGTTGATCCAGGTGCTGTTGACCGAGCGGTCGCAGGCGCGCGCCGCCAAGGACTTCGCCAGGGCCGATGCCATCCGGATCCGCCTGGCCGAGGCGGGCTTTGCCATCGAGGACACCAGGGACGGACCGGTCTGGTCGGTCGCATCCAACGGGTGACGAGTACAGCAGGAATCAGAACGTGTGGTGGTACCTACGGAGGCATGATGGCCGGCAACTCCCAGCGGCGGGGCGCAATGCGCAAGCCGGGAACCAAGAAGGGTGCCGTCGTCGGGTCCGGCGGGCAGTCCCGGCGGGGGGTGAAGGGCCGCGGTCCGACACCGCCCGCCGAGGTCCGCAAGGGGCATCCCGCTGCCCGACGGGCCGCCGCTGCGGCCAAACGCGATGGCCAGCAGGGTCCGGGCGGGAAGCCGCCGCCCGCCAGGGGACGGGGTGAACTGCCGGAGACGGTGGTCGGGCGCAACCCGGTCGTCGAGGCGCTGCGCGCCGGCGTCCCGGCCACCGCGCTGTACGTCGCCACCGGGTTGGGCAGTGATGAGCGGGTGAAGGAGGCCATCGCCGCCGCCGGTGACCGCGGGATCGCGTTGCTGGAAGTCGGCCGGCCCGAGCTGGATCGGTTGACCGGCAACGCCATTCACCAGGGCCTCGCTCTGGTCGTCCCGCCGTATCAGTACGCGCACCCGTCCGACCTGCTGGCCAGGGCGCGGGATTCCGGCCGCGCGGCGCTGATCGTTGCGGTCGACGGCGTCACCGACCCCCGCAACCTGGGCGCGATCGTCCGGTCCGCCGCGGCCTTCGGCGCGCACGGGGTGGTGGTGCCGGAGCGGCGCAGTGCCGGCATGACGGCCTCGGCCTGGCGGACGTCCGCGGGCACGGCGGCGCGACTGAGGGTGGCGCGCTGCACGAATCTGGTGCGGACGCTGAAGGACTACGCCGAGCAGGGACTGATGATCGCCGGGTTGGACGCGGACGGCACCACCGACACCGACTCGTTCGAGCTGGCGACGTCCCCGCTGGTGCTCGTCGTCGGTTCGGAGGGGCGCGGGTTGGCCCGGCTGACCCGGACGGTGTGTGACGCCACGGTGTCGATTCCGATGGCCCGGGCGGTGGAGTCGCTCAACGCCTCGGTTGCCGCCGGCGTGGTGCTCGCCGAGGTGGCCCGCCGGCGCCGGTTGGAAGCGAGCGGCAGCTGACCACGGCGCCGATGGCAGCTGCCGGCGGCTGACATTCCGTCACTGCCCGGACCGGACCGGCGTCCACCCCGGTTGCGTTAGCATGTTGAGAGTCATTCTCATCCGGCACGAAGGGGGCGCATCGAGTGGGCGGTCCGACCTTGCCGCCGGGTCAGTCCCTCGCCGCACCTGCCGGCAACCCTGGTCTGGGCACCGAGCCGCCCGGGTCGATCACCGGCCCACCGGCAAACGCCGTCCGGACGCGGAACGCCTGCCTCGCGTACGGCGACCGGGTGCTGTGGGACGAGCTCGATCTCGATGTGGCGCCCGGCCAGTTCGTCGCCATCCTGGGATCCAACGGCTCGGGGAAGACCAGCCTGCTCAAGGTGCTGCTCGGCGAACAACCGCTGACCCGCGGGCAGGCCTGGATCGGCGGCGAGCCGGTGCGCCGGGGCAGCACCACCGTTGGGTACGTGCCGCAGCGGGTTTCGATCGACGAGGGCACCATGATCCGCGCCTGCGACGTCGTGCGGATGGGCATCGACGGGCACCGGTGGGGGCTGCCGATCGGCGGCCCCCGGTCGCGCCGGGCGATGCGGCAACGGATCACCGCACTGCTCGACTCGGTCGACGCAGCCGACCTCGCCGATGCCCCGGTGGCCATGCTCTCGGGCGGCGAACTGCAGCGGGTGCGCGTCGCCGCCGCGGTGGCGTCCGACCCGTCCATCCTGCTGTGCGACGAGCCGCTGGCCGCGCTCGACCTGCGCCACCAGCAGGACGTGGCCGCGCTGCTGGACCGCCGACGGCGTGAACACGGGACGGCGATCCTGTTCGTCACGCACGACATCAACGCGGTGCTCGATTACGTGGACACCGTGCTCTACCTGGCGGGCGGCCGGTTCCGGTGGGGAACCCCCGATGAGGTGTTGACCTCCGAAGGCCTGACCGACTTGTACGCGGCGCCCGTCGAGGTCGTGCGGGCGCAGGGCCGGGTCATCGTCGTCGCATCCACCGACCCCAGCGCCGGTTTCCATCTGGCGGAGCGGGACCACGGCGCGGGCGATCACAGCCGGCTGACCGACTGACCCGCCGGCTGACCGACTGACCCGCCGGCGGGGTCGGCGAGCCGCCGGCCCCGCTGCAACGACACTCCGGCGTCCGCCGGACCGATCTGGACAGCGGTAGGGGCGGCCCGGGTGACCGGACCGCCCCTACCGAACGGCGTTGTGCTGCTTGATCACACCGGCGTGATCAGTCCTTGACGTACGCCGAGCTGCCGGCCGCCGGGATGTCGTGCTGCCCGCCCGCCGACGAGTCGGCCGCAACGGCGGACGAGGACCGGAACCGCTGCCCCGTGTTCGGGTCGAACACGTGCATGTGATCGCTGTCGGTCACGGTGGCCCGCACCGTGGAACCCGAATGCGGGTGCACCCGGGCATCGGTGCGGATGACCATCCGGCCACCGTCGGGGGTGTGACCGTGGACGAACGAGTCGGCGCCGAGCTCCTCGACGAGATCGATGGTGACCGGGAGTCCCTGATCGCTCAGCGTCAGGTTCTCCGGGCGGACACCGAACACGACCTCCTTGAGGTTCGTCTCGGCGGCCTCCGCCATCAGGTCCCGGGGCAACGGGACGACAATTTCCCCGAGCTGCGCACCCTCACTGGCCAGCGGCAGCGTCAGCAGGTTCATCGACGGCGAGCCCATGAACCCGGCGACGAACACGTTGTTCGGCTTGTCGTACAGCGTCCGCGGGGTGTCGCACTGCTGCAGGATGCCGTCCTTGAGCACCGCGACCCGGTGCCCCATCGTCATGGCCTCGACCTGGTCGTGGGTGACGTAGACGGTGGTGGTGCCCAGCCGGGACTGCAGCTCGGCGATGTTTGCGCGGGTCTCCACGCGGAGCTTCGCGTCCAGGTTGGACAGCGGCTCGTCCATCAGGAAGACGGAGGGCTCGCGGACGATGGCGCGGCCCATCGCGACGCGCTGCCGCTGGCCGCCGGACAGGGCCTTGGGCTTGCGGTCCAGGTACTTCTCCAGGTCCAGCAGGCCGGCCGCCTCGCGCACCTTGGTGGCGATCTCGGCCTTGTTCACCCCGCGCAGCTTGAGCGCGAATCCCATGTTCTCGGCGACCGTCATGTGCGGGTACAGCGCGTAGGACTGGAACACCATGGCGATGTCCCGGTTCTTCGGCGGCACGTTGGTGACGTCCCGACCACCGATGATGATCCGGCCCTCGTTGATGTCCTCGAGGCCCGCGAGCATGCGCAGTGCGGTGGACTTGCCCGACCCGGACGGACCGACAAGGACAAGGAATTCGCCGTCGGGGATATCCAGGCTCAGGCTGTCGACGGCCCGAACGGGCGGGTCACCTGCGTAGATGCGGGAGGCTTCCTCGTACTTGACGTCGGCCATTGTCACGTCCTTCCGTCGGCCCTCCGGGGAGAACCAGGTGGGGTGGCCCTGCCTCGATGCAGGGGTGTGCGACCGACGATAGAGGACCGCGGGAGCGTTGGGAAGCGTCCGGGAAAACGTTTACCACGGCTGTCCGGTGTGTCCGATATGGCTGAGCGGCCGACGCGCGCGACCGGCTGCGTCCCTTCGAGAGCGAATCACCGCCGAGCGGATACCGTGTGACGGTGGAACGACCCGCTCGCACCCGGCCGCCTGCGACATTGGCGTCGTTGGCCGCGGAATTGGGCATCTCCCGTACCACGGTCTCCAATGCCTACAACCGGCCGGACCAGCTGTCACCGCAACTCCGGTCGCGGGTGATGGAGGCGGCGCGCCGACTGGGATATCCGGGTCCGGACCCGGTGGCCCGATCGCTGCGGACCCGCAAGGCGGGCGCGGTGGGGCTGCTGCTGACCGAGCAGGTCTCCTACGCCTTCCGTGACCCGGGTGCCGTTGCCTTCCTCGAGGGTCTGACCCTCGAGTGCGACGAGGCCCGGGTCGGTTTGCTGCTGGTGCCGGCGCGACCCGACTCCGAGGATGTGCTCGGGGTGGCCGGTGCCGCCGTCGATGGCTTCGTCGTCTATTCGATGCCCGATGACGACCCGCACCTCGCGGCTGCCCTCGCCCGGCCCGTGCCGTCGGTGATCTGTGACCAGCCGGGGATGCCCGGGGCGGACCTGGTGGGCATCGATGACGCCGCCGCCATCCGGGAAGTCGCCGATCACCTGATTTCCCTCGGCCACCGGCGGATCGGCGTGGTCTGCATGCGGCTGGGCCGGGCCCGGCTCGACGGACCGGTCTCCATCGAGCGGCAACTGTCCGCGCACTACCACGTGCAGCGCAACCGGCTCGCCGGTTTGCGGGCGGCCTTCACCGCGGCGGGCGTGGCGTGGGACCGGGTCCCGGTGGTGGAGCGCTTCGAGCATTCCGTGGAGGCCGGCGCGTCCGCGGCCGCCGAGGTGCTGGCCCTCGACCCCGGCATCACCGCCCTCATCGCCACGTCCGATGTGCTGGCGCTCGGCGCGATCCAGGAACTGACCCGCCGCCGCCAGCGGGTGCCCGAGGACGTGTCGGTGACCGGCTTCGACGGGATCCGGCAGGCCATCGACGCCCAACTCACCACGGTGGTGCAACCGGTGGTGGACAAGGGCCGGCAGGCCGGCCGGATGCTGCTCAATCCCGAACGCAAGACCCAGGGCCGTCGGGTGATGCTCGAGACGACGTTCCTACCCGGACGGACGACGGCTCCACCGCGGGTCTGACCCGGGGGCGTCTCCATCGCCCCGGCACGGGTCACCCGGGCGACGGATGACGCGGTGCTGCTGGAGCTGATACCCACGGGGGCATGGACCCGCGCGCGGTCAACGCAGCCGTCATCACCGCGTTCCGGGCGGGGCGCGATCCCGACGGAATGCATCGGGACCGCCTCCTGCTGCTCACCACCACCGGCCGTCGCACCGGACGGTCGCACACCACGCCGATGATGTTCCATCGGGCCGCCGACCGCCTGATGGTGATCGCCTCGAACGCCGGCGCCGCACAGGATCCGCAGTGGTACCGCAACCTCACCACGAACCCCGAGGTCGCGGTGGAGGTGGGGGACGAGCGCTTCGCCGCAACCGCCCGGCCGCTGACCGGCCAGGAGTACGAGCAGGCCTGGTCGGAGATCACCGCGCTGTACCCGTTCTTCGCCGACCACCAGGCTGCTGTGCGGCGGCGCATTCCGGTCGTCGAACTGGTCCGCAGCTGACCCGTGTCTTCGGCCCTGCGGCCCGGGCGACGAAAGAATTGTCCTCCGGAAGTCGTCGGTGCTGACCCGGGGGCTCGGTGGTTGACCGAGAATTTGTCGTGCCAGGTTCGCTTTTCCTGTCGATATCCGCCGCCCCGTTCGTAGAGGAGGTGAGTGCCGGCGACGGGCCGGCGGTAGCGAACAAGGAGGAGGGCGGATGGGCGGATAACTGTCGTCCACAGCGTCACGCTCGACGGGGTCGACCAGGCGCCGGGTCGCATCGATGAGGACCCCAGGGGCGGGTTCGAGCACGGTGGCTGGGCCGTCCCGTACAGCGATCATGCGATGGGTCGCGTCATGGCCGGCATGGACACCGATGGCGCGTTGCTGTTGGGCCGACGGACGTTCGAGGATTTCGCGGGCTACTGGCCACGGCAACGGGCCAACCCGTATACCGAGGTTCTCGACCGGACGACGAAGTTCGTGGCGTCCCGAACCTTGCGTGAACCGTTGCGCTGGCAGAACTCGTTCCTGCTGGGACGCCCTGTGTCCGATGCCATTGCACGGCTCAAAGACGACGTACGGGGCACCCTGGTGGTCCTCGGCAGCGGCGAACTGGTCCGTTCGCTGGCCACTGCGGGACTGGTGGACGAGTATGTGCTGCTGATTCATCCGCTGGTCCTCGGTGCCGGCCGCCGGTTCTTCGACCCAGGGGCGACGCCGGCTGCGCTGCAGTTGGTCGACACCACCCCGACCACCACCGGCGTCGTGATCGCCACGCTGCGAACGACCGGCCGTTCCCTCGAACCCCAGGAGGTGCGACGTGAAGCAGTATCTGCTGAGCATTGAGCAACCCGACGGCCCGCCGCCGGGAGACCTCGACTTCCAGCAGGTGATCGAGAACGTCGAGCAGTTCAACGCCGATCTCAAGGCCGACGGCGGCTGGGTCTTCGGCGGAGGGCTGCATCCTGCCAGCGCGGCGACCGTGGTGCGATCCGGTGACGGCTCGCCCCTGTTCACCGATGGCCCGTTCACCGAGGGCAAGGAGCACGTCGGCGGAATCGTCATCCTGATCGCCCCCGACCTCGACCGTGCCCTGTACTGGGCAGGGCGGCTCGCCGCCGCAACCACACTTCCGGTGGAGGTTCGGCCGTTCCGGGACGACGCCGGCTGGCAGACGTCGGTGGTCGGCCGGCAGGTCGGTGGTGGGTGATCGGTGATCGGTTGTGGGTGATCGGTGCTGGGTGGTGGGTGTGGGGCGGCGCGGGAGGAGCGGATGAGCGAGCCAGTCGGTGATCGGTGATGGGTGCGTGATCGGTGGTGAGTGATGGGAGCCCTGGGGGAGCGGGTGAGTGACCTGCTGGGCAGTCTGCCGGGGAGCACGCAGTCCCCAGGCACGGCGCGGATCGAGAGCATCTTCCGCGTCGAGTACGGCCGCGCGGTGGCCGTGCTGGTGCGGGTTCTCGGGGATATCGACCTGGCCGAGGAGGCCGTGCAGGACGCCTTCACTGCCGCGGTCGAGCGCTGGCCCTGCGGTGGCACTCCACCCAGCCCGGTCGGCTGGATCATCACGACGGCGCGGAACCGGGCGATCGACCGGCTCCGCCGCGAATCGTCGCGCCACGACCGGCAGGAGCAGGCGGCGAGGTTGACTGCGGTCGAAGGCGATGGCGTGGCGGTCGACGCTGGGGGGATGCGGTTCCGGACGACCGGCTGCGGTTGATCTTCACGTGCTGCCATCCGGCACTCGCGGCGCGGGCGCGGGTCGGGTTGACCCTCCGCCTGCTCGGTGGCCTGTCAACCGCCGAGATCGCCAAGGCCTTTCTGGTTCCGGAGCCGACGATGGCCCAGCGCCTGGTCCGCGCGAACGGGAAGATCCGCTACGCCGGCATCCCGTACCGGGTGCCGACCGACGCGGAGTTGCCCGAGCGGCTGCCCGCGGTGCTGGCCGTGGTCTACCTCATCTTCAACGAGGGCTACACGGCCAGCGCCGGGACCGAACTGGTCCGGGCAGAGTTGTGTACCGAGGCCATTCGTCTGGGTCGTTTGCTGGCGGGGCTCATGCCCGACGAAACGGAAGTGCTCGGCCTCCTGGCCCTGATGCTGCTGATCGACGCCCGCCGCTCCGCTCGTACCGGCCCGGACGGCGATTTGATCCCGCTGCCGGAACAGGACAGGACTGTGTGGGACGCCGCGGCCATCGCCGAAGGGCAGGAGCTGGTCCGGCAGTGTCTGCGACGCAACAGACCCGGGGCCGTACCAGTTCCAGGCCGCGATCAATGCCGTGCACAGTGACGCCACCGATGCAGTCGGAACGGACTGGCCGCAGATCGTCGCTCTCTACGATCAACTCCTGGTCGTGCAACCCACACCGCTCGTGCGATTGCACCGCGCGGTCGCCGTCGCCGAGGTCGATGGCCCACTCAGCGCGCTGCGCATCGTGGACGGCCTTGACCTGCCGCAGCACCACCTCTTCCACGCAGTGCGCGCTGACCTGCTGCGCCGCCTGGGCCGGGCAGTCGAGGCCGCGCAGGCCTACCGACGGGCTGTTGATCTCAGCGGCAATGCTGTCGAGAGGCGTTTCCTGTCCAGACGTCTGGCTGCACTGCCGCAGTGACGGGCCACCACTGCGGCGGCGCCGGCGCAGCACGGCCAGTGACCCCGTTGGCTGTTCCGGAGCGCTGGACGGGAGAATCCCGACATGACGGACGCGACCATCACCTCTGCGCAGACGATCAACGGGCCTGACCGAAACGGGCTACCTCGCGGCCTGACGGTGATCCTGGGGCTGGCCGCCGGTGTCGTGGTCGTCGCCGGGATGCGCGCCGTTCCGCAGATCATCGGCCCGGTGTTCACCGCGGTGGTGCTGATCATCACCGTCGATCCGGTGCGCACATTTCTGTTGCGACGAGGGGCGCCGAGGTGGCTGGCGTCCGCAGCTGCCTTCCTCAGCGTGGTCGCCATCGTGGTGGCACTGTTTGCGTCTTCCATCCTTGGGATCATCCAGCTGGCGACGTTGCTGCCGCAGTACTCCGATCAAATCCAGCAACAGCTCAGTGGCGTCGAGAGTTGGCTCGCCGGCATGGGTGTGTCATCCGCCGACATCCAGTCGGCGCTCAGCGGTGTCAGCCCGAGCGCGATCGCGTCGTTCGCCCAGACGTTGCTCGGCAGCATCACCGGTGTGCTGTCGTGGGTGGTCCTGCTGCTGGTGTTGTGCATCTTCCTGACGGTCGACGGAATGGTGTTCGGCGACCGGATGGCGAAGGTGCGGGCCGGACGGGAAGCGGTCCTTGACGCTCTCGGGGTCTTCGCCAGGGGCACCCGCAAGTACTTCGGCGTCGCCACCGTGTTCGGCGGGATCGTCGCGATCCTGGACTGGGTGGCGCTCATCCTGCTGGGCGTGCCGGCCGCCGGCTTGTGGGCGCTCCTTGCGTTCGTCACGAATTACATTCCCAACATCGGCTTCATCATCGGTCTGATCCCGCCCGCATTGCTGGCCCTGGTGATCGGCGGCCCAGAACTGATGATCGCCGTGATCGTGACGTATTCCGCACTGAATTTCGTCATTCAGTCGGTGTTGCAGCCGAAATTCGTCGGTGACGCCGTCGGGCTGACCACCACGGTGAGCTTTCTGTCGCTGATCGTCTGGTCGTACATCCTGGGGCCGATCGGCGCCATCATGGCCATCCCGGCCAGCCTGCTGTTCAAGGCCCTGCTGATCGACATGGACCCACGCGCGCGATGGCTGGAACTCTTCCTCGGCGACCGTCCGGTATTCACCTCACGGCGCTCCAAACGCGCTGCGGCCAAGGCGGTCCGGTCGGTACGGCCACCACCGGCGGCGGGGTCAGACGGTGATTCCGGAGAGCATTCGGAAAACAGCCATGGAACGGTGAACCGATGATCGACCACCTCAGTATTCAGACCGACCGCTATGACGACGCAGTCGACTGGTATGACGCGACGCTGGCGGTGCTGGGTTATGGAAGGGTCATGGAGTTCGGTGGACTCATGGCCGGATACGGGCCGTCGGCGAGCAAACCGTATTTCTGGCTCGGCCGCGCCACCGATGAAGGCGGCCGCCAGACGCACATTGCCTTCGCGGCGGTGGACCGGAGCGCCGTCCACGCCTTTCATCAGGTCGCTGTCGCTCGCGGATCCGAGGTACTGCACGAACCGCGGCTGTGGCCGGAATACCACCCGACGTATTACGCCGTCTTTGTGCGGGACCCGGACGGCAACAATGTAGAGGCAGTCTGCCACCGGCCCGAGTAGCGTCCGCCCACATCTCGGGTCGGTGCGGCCGCATCTCGCCCCAGGCGACGGCGCGCGGGCCGGTGGGCGGCGGCGTTCGAGCCGCTGCCGCGAGTTGTTGGTTGTTGTCGGCCCTGCGCTGCGAGATGCGCGCTGGAAGGTTTCTCTCCAGGAGAGGTGCGCATTGCGGGGTTCGCGCCGGCGAGGTGCGCACCGGGGAGGTTCCCGCTCGGTCGATTGGCACGGTGGGGTTCTGTCCGGGAGTGTTACGCCGCGACGTGTGCGCCTGGGGAGGTTCCCGCTCGGTCGATTGGCACGGTGGGGTTCTGTCCGGGAGTGTTCCGCCGCGACGCGTGCGCCTGGGCGGTGCGCGCCGGCCGTGCAACCAACGGTGCCGCCCGCTGCGTCCTGCTTACAACATCCACCCGCGGGAGGGACACATGAGAAGGTCATCGCTCGTTGCCGGCGCCACCGTTGCCGCTGCACTCGCTCTCTCGGCGTGCTCCCCGGCGGGTGACTCCGGTTCCGAGTCCGCCTCCTTGGCCTCGTCCGAGGCGGTCGCATCGGGCCTCTTGACGCCCGCGGCGGCCGCGCCCCTTGCTGTGGCCGAGGCTGACCGAGCACAAGCGGCCGGCGGCGCCGTCGCCGCGGCTCCCGACGGTGCCGGCATCGCAGCGGCGGATCGCAGCTCGATCACTGCACAGGGCGTCGGAAAGGTCACCGGGACACCTGATGTCATGACGATCTCACTGGGCGTAGAGACGCGCGCCGCTTCGGCGAAGCAGGCGCTGGACGAGAACAACAAGGTGGCCGCCGAGGTGATCGCCGTCCTGAAGGACAGTGGGGTCGACCCGGCGGATCTGCAGACCAGTCGGCTCTCGATCAGCCCCAGCTACGGCGACAAGAACGACATCACCGGGTACCAGGTCACCAACAGCGTGACCGCCAGGTTGCGCGACATTGCGAAGGCCGGAGCGGTCATCGACGCGGTCGGGCAGAAGGCGGGTAACGCCGCGCGCGTTCAGCAGCTCAGCTTCTCGATCGACGACGACAGCGCTCTGCGGGCCGCCGCCCGTGCCGACGCCGTCAAGCAGGCGCAGGCGCAGGCCAAACAGCTCGCCGACGCGGCCGGTGTGAAGTTGGGGCCAGTGCACTCGATCGTCGAGTCGTCGGCCTCCATGCCGACCCCGGTGTTCGCCGCCGCGGATGCGGCCGGGGCCGCACCGTCCTCGGTGCCCGTCGAGCCGGGCAGCCAGGAACTCAGCGTCGTGGTGCAGGTGGTGTACGACATCGCGCAGTGAGGTGCGCACCGGCCCGTCATCCCGACTCCCGACGCGCCGCGGGCTTGACGGTCTCTGGCCGGCGGGAGCCACCTCACGCGCGGTACGTCTGGCCATACCGGGACGCCCCGCCCTCGGCGGAGGGCGGGGCTTTTCCTGGGGCGCGGTGGTCCTGCGGCGTGCAGATCCATGCGCCTCCGACCCACTGGTACCCCGCGCCATTCGGCCGAAACATCAAGGGCTGCAACAGCCAGCATTTCACCCCTAGGGGTGGGCGTCGCGTCACGCGCGATCGGCGACCTCCTTGGTGAGCTTGGTGGTCGAGGCGCCGGACCGGTCGCGTTGGCTCCCCGAACGGGCACCAGTAGAAGGTCGCGACGAACGCCACGGCGCCAACGAGATTGCTGGTTCCTGCAGACAACCCGTGGGCAGCCGCGTTACCGCTGGTTCTGGGTCATGGGTCAAGAATCGTCCCGAGCAATTATTCCGCTTCGTTCGATCCCAGCCCTACGACATCGCCTTCGCGCGGCAGGAGTGGCCGCGCGGCACGGAGACGACGGGTCACCAACGAGCACGGGCGCAGGTCGCGCGTAGCCGAGCCCACTGGTCCGCCTCGTCTCTACCCCGACCGGAGTTCGAGGCGCCACCCGTCGGCTTTGCCGGACCTCCTCGGGCGCGGAGCGCACGCTCTACCCCATCGTCCGCCGCCTGAACAGCCGCCTGTGGATGTCCCGCCTGGTGTCGATGAGTCACATCCCTTGATTACTGTCTGGCCAACATGCCTCCTTGCGGCTATGATTAGAACATACGTTCGGACAACGGTGCAATGCGCGGCGAGGAGGGCGATCAAGATGGGGATGCAACAGACACCGGACGATTCACCCACCCCGCCGGTGTCCTGGTCGGCTCTTGCGACTGGAGGAGCGAACGCCGCGTCATTGGCGGCGTTGGCCCACGTCGATCCTTCCGGCCTGACCGGGCCGGCGCTGGTGGACGCAATCGTGGCAGCCGAGAAAGCGTTGTCGCTGCTGTCAGGCGTGCAGATGAGGTTGCAAGCGGCGCTGGCGGTGCCGTTCACCGCGGGTGACCCGACCAGGTTGGCGGCCCGACTGGCCCGTAAGAACTGCGCCACGGGAGACGAGAACCCTGCCCAGGTCGAGTTGTTCGTCCCGGAAGCGGCTGTGTCGCTGGCCGCATCAGAGATCGCCGCGGCGCTGCGGATCGCACCGGTCACGGCCGGGATACGCGTCCGGGACGCCGAGACGATGACCACCGTGCTCGCGCCAACCTTGACAGCACTGGAGGGCGGGGTGCTGGATCGCGGCAAGGCCAGAGTGATCGCCGAGCACTGCGCGCCGCTGGCCCCGGAACAGGCGGCCACGGTGCAACACCTGGTGCTACGCCGGGCGGCGGACTTGTCGAACAGTGAACTGCGTGAGGTCACCGGTCAAGCGGTGATCACCGTCGACCCCGACGGGGCTGCGGACCGGCACGAGCAGGCCGCGGCGGGACGGGCGCTGATGCTGGCCGCTTTGCCGGACGCCATGGCCAGCTTGCGGGCGATCCTGCCCGCCGATGGCGCGGTGAAGATCTTCCAACTCAGCGACCTGCTGGCCACGGGAACCGCAGGCGCGCCCGGCGATTTCCGTGGTATCGCAGCCCGCCGGGTCGACGCCTGGGTCGACATCGCCGAGCAACTCCTCACCCACGGGCACGTGAATCTCACCGGGTACCTCGGCCAACCGTTGCCCGACCACAGCCAACCACCACCCAGGCCACCCCGCGGGACCCGGAGCCCGGGTGCGACCGATGGCAACGACCCCAGCGAAACCCAATGCACTGCAGGCAGTCCCGACACCGAAACTCACACAGGTATCGACTCGGCGGGTGGAACGAGTTCAGTCCTCGGTGACCTGTTCACTCCCGGCGACACGAGTTGGGCGTCCAACGACGACGCCGGGTCGCCCGGCACTTGCGTTGACGCAGAAGCAGAAGCCTGCTCGGACGCGCTTGACGCCGCCGCCACGGACCGAACGGAAGGTCCATCTGGGGTGCGAATCCCTGCTGGTGCCTGCATCGGCCCGGAAACCGGTTCGGTCCACAGCATCCCGACCGGGATTGCGGTGACAACCGGCATTGAGACGAGTGAACCTCCGATGAGTTCACCAGCAGGTGAGGGGGCCGAGCGGGACCGGCGGATACTGACTCGGCAGGGGCGCCGACCACACCTGTCGGTAGTGATCGGAATGAGCACGCTGGCCGAGTTGGACGATCTGCCTGCGCTGCTCGCCGGGTACGGCGCCATCCCGGCCGGCATCGCCCGCAGCATCGCCGCATCCGCCGCGACCATCACCGCGCTGACGGCCGACGCCGGCACAGGCACGCTCACCCGCGCCGGAGCGCTGACCTACCGGCCCCGGCAGGAACTGCGCGACCAGATCACCGCGCTACTGAGCACCTGCCAATTCCCGTCCTGTCGGCAACCCAGCTGGCGTTGCGACATCGACCACCAGAATCCGTTCGACCGACAGTATCCCGAACGGGGCGGCCCGACGACCCCGGACAACACTGCACCGATGTGTCGACGTCACCACCTGTACAAACATCACACCGACTGGCACGTCCACGCCGATCCCACAGATCTCGTCGTCACCTGGGCGAGCCCGACCGGGCACAGCTACACGAGGAATCGACAGCAAGTCGTGCCACCTCGGATCTGGATCACCACTCCCGCCAGCGCCGCCGCCCAAACCTTGGACGACCGCGACACCTTCGCCAGCGCGACGCTGACCGCACCACCACCCACCGCCGCAGGCGCCAGCGCCATGACCACGTCCAGCAGCACATCCGACTCGCAGGGCGCAGGAGCGTGCGCTTCCGCCAGCAGCGGAGCGCACGCCGGCACCGTCAGCAGTGATCAGTGGACCGGTGACGATGGTGACCAGGCCGTCCTTGACGCCACTCTGATTCGCGACCAACTCAACAGACCTGCGCTGCACTTCGATCTTGACGCCGCGGCATGGAACACCGACGCGGGCGCCGCAAACGACATTCCATCCCTGCGCCACAACCCGTCGCCGCACCACGATTCATTGCAGCACCACGATCCATCGCAGCACCACGACTCTGCCGATCAGCCTGCCGACTTTGACGGCGAGGAGCCGCCGCCGTTCTGACAGCCGGTCGCCGCCGTACGAGAGGCGAGCCGTGCTTGGCGAAGGTCTGCACCACACCGTCATTGCCAGCGGGTGATGGCGGCCGATTCATCGGCCGGCACGGCGCGAGCAGACATTCGCCCAACGGGCCACGGAACCGCAGTCCGGCGCGGTCAGCCGAGGAAACGACCGGCCGCGCGGACATGCCAAGCGATCTTGCAGACGAACCCTGCTGGCACCACCGCACCGAGCGGAATGAGCCGCCCGGGGTCCGCACGGCGCGGAGAAGGAGTAGCCGCCCAGGCCCCGCATGGTGCGGAGAAGGACTAGCTGCGCGGACCGCTCCGCAGCGTCGTGACGTGCACGTAGTCGAAGTCGGCGGTGAACATTCCAGCGCTATCGGGCTGTTGGCCCATCGCGATCAGGCCGATGCGCGCGGTGGACCCGAGGTCGTGCGTCCACGCCCCACCACGCACCCAGTGCCGACCGTCCTGGCTTGTGTACGACGTGTACCGCTCGGCGTCGCCCAGCGCCTCGGCTCGCTCCTTGCCCCGGAGCTGCTCGACGACGATGCGGAGATAGGTCCATTCCTCCGACGGCGGCCGACGACGCTGTTCCCATAACGCGCCCATTCGGCGGGCACCGGCGACAGCTCCTTCGCCAACTCCGTTTGACGGGTATTCCAGATCGAGGTATTCATCAGCTTGATGAAGTTGTTGTCATCGCCGTTCACGATGATGCCTGCCTGCGCGTAATTGAAACAGCAACCCTCGTCGGGCACGTCAACTCGAACCTTCGCCTCGAAGACGTAATCTCCGCGCGGCTCATTCCTGAGGAGAACAGACGCTGTGTTGGTGTCCGTGTACAACTCGGTCTTCCGGATCGGCAATGTCAACGCGCCGTTCGCCAACCGGCAGCTGCCGTCGGCCGACGGGCGAACCCACGACCAGCAGGCGAGTGTCGAACCGTTGAAATCGTCCGAGTAGTTCGTCAGGAACTTGCCCGGCACCTGCGGTCGCACGAAGGTCGTGCGGTACTTGGTCCGCTCGCCGGGCTGCGCGGCCGGGGCGGCCTGCCGGGAATCCGACGCCCACTGTCCACCCCGCACGGTTGGCCAGCCGTTCACCCAGTCGATCGGATCGAGCAGCGTCGGCCGCTTCGTGAACCCTGGATCGGGCGCGAAGAACGGGTCCTCGCGATCAACTGCGTGATACATCGTCCACCATTGGCCGTCAAAGTCCTTGAACACGCTGTTGTGTCCGGTGCCGATCCAGCGGTCGCCATTCATGCTGATGACCGGTGTGCTACCGGCCTGAGCGTCGAGCAATGAGTTTCCCTCACGATCCACGTAAGGACCATAAATGTTGCTCGAACGACCAGCGAATACGCTGTAGCCAGTCAGCGCGCCATTGCAACAATTGGCTGCCGACGCGAACAGGTAATAGAAGCCGTCGCGGTGGACAACGTTGCCCCCTCGAACTTGTTGTCGATCGCCACCTGCGTCCCAGGGCCGGCGATGGTTGCTCCGTTGGCCGTGAACGTCAGGTCCGTCCCGACGATGCCACCGTAGTAACTCCCGTAGAAGAGGTTGCCAGTGGTGGCGACCTTGTCGCCTGGGACCTCCGGGTCGTACGTCCACAGGAAGTCACAACCCGCGCCCGCGCCGTGTCGCGGCCCCACGACCGGTTGAGCACTGAACTTCCACGGTCCGGTCGGGCTCGGACCGGTGGCAACGCCGATTGCGTTGTCCGAATTGCAGTTGTCCACGCCACTGATGGCGTCGGACGTATCGGTGACGACGAAGAACATGTAGTACTGCGAGAACGTCGTGCAGCAAACAACATCCGGCGCCCACAGCGCAGCCGTCGGTGCCGCCCAACTGGGCAGTGTCGAGAATACATCCCCGACGTAGGTCCAGTTCCCCAGATCCAGCGAACGACTGGTGGGAACGCGGTGGACCTGCAATTGACCGGCCCCATTGACGTCCTCGTCGTTGAGCGGATCAGTGGTGCAGTACATGTACCAGCAGCGATCACCGGGCGGCTGTCCATGGATCACCGTGGGATCGGCGCAGCTCTCCATCGATCCGTTACCCGGGATCTTCCGCAGAATCGGATTCTCGTACGATCCGGCGAACTTTCAGTTTGTTGCGGCGGCGGCCGACGTCTTCGTGGCCGCCGCCGGGGTTGCCGCCGCCGCAACGGATCCGGCATTTCCGACGACGAAACCCGACACCAGTGTGGCCGCCGCAGCAATGGCCGCTCGTCTTCTGATTCTCATGGATGCCTCCGGAGTAGTACGGCCCTGGCCGTGCTCCCCGATGACATCACCGGCGCAGCAGACGGTCTGAATATCTCTCCGCTTAGCCGATGTAAACAGATTACAACAATATCCGAACAAGGCGTCCGGATCGCGTTGAATTTCTCTTCCGCGACCGGCAACTGATGGCTGCGGCAATGCTGTGGATGTCCGAACAGCGGAGCCGCCGATCGGCGCACGGCGTGCCCGGGAGCCGCGGGTGACGGCGCTCACCAGAGGCTGAGCGGGTCGGGGCTGAACGGCCGACCGGGTTGGGGCCTGAACGGCCGACCGGGTCGTCACCGTGTACGGGCCCGACGTCGAGGACGTGGGCGTGCGGGGCTGGGCGGTCGGAGCGGCGGCAGAACGCAGGCGCGACGGCCGAGGTGGTGCAGTCACCGGGCGAGGAGCGTCGGGAACCGATCCAATGCCCGGCCCGCCCCCGACGACAGGCCGGAACGGTCTTGGTCTCCGACGACACGAGGGTGCCCGGCGCGCACAGATTGAAACAGGCAACAGGAGGATGTACGCCCGAGTGCCGGCGATGCACCCGCCGGCACTCGGCGTCTGCTCATGTTCGAGGACCGGAGGTGCTGACAGTGGTGGGGACGGGCTCACCGTGCTGACAGTGGTGGGACGGCGCGCAGTTGCCAGTGGGCCGACGCAGTCCGGCGGGGGCGGGCCGACCGTCGGTTGTCGGGAATCGGCGATGGGCCGGTGGGAGCCGGGAGGGCCGACCGGGTGGTGGGACGTTCGGTCGTCTCGATTTGCCACTACGTGCGCGCTGCGGCAGCCCAACCCGAAGTGCCGGCGGTGCGCTGCGATGCGCGCGGCGTCAGTTGCCGGACGTGTGCGCTGTGGCAGCCCAAGCTGAAGTGCTGGCGGCGTGCTGCGATGTGCGCGGCGTCAGTTGCCGGACGTCTGCGCCTTCGCCACCGGACCTGAGGTGCCGGCGGCGTGCTGCGACCGGCGCTTCTGTGCGCGACGGCGGCTGTCCGCCAGCACGTTGAGCACGTCGGCCACGCGATTGGGGTCGGCGATCCGGACGTCGGCAACGGTTCGCCCCGCGCCGACCTTGATCCCCACATCGCCCGGACCGAGCACCGCGAATGCGTTCTCGTCGGTGACGTCATCACCGATGTAGACGGTGGCGGTGCACTGGTGGGCCTTGCTGAGCGCCTTCAGGGCGCGCCCCTTGTTGGTGGTGACGACCGTCAGCTCGAGCACCATCTTGCCGCGCAGCAGGTGCACCCCGGGCCAGTTCGCCGGGTTCTCCTCCACCCGATGAGTCACGGCGGCGGCGTCGGCCGGGTCCGCGCCGCGAAGGTGTACGGCGATGCCGGTCGGCTTGGGCTCCAGGCGCACCCCGCGGTACTCCGCCGTGATCTGCTGCAACTCGAGCCGCAGCTTCGCCAGCCGCTTGGCGTCCTCCGGGCTCAGCGTGCCCTGATCGTCGCGATCCTCTGCCGAAGTCTCCGCTCCGTGCGAGCCCACCAGGTGCATGCGATCCGCCGATCCGAGCAGGTGCTCGAGGTCGCTGAGCGCCCGGCCGGACACCACGGCGACCACGGTCCCGGGCGTGAGGGTGAGCGACCGAAGGGCCTCCATCGACTCCGGCAACGGCCGGGCGGCCGACGGGTCGTCGACGATGGGCGCCAGACATCCATCGAAATCCGTTGCCACCAGCAATCTTTCCGTCTCGCTGACCTCGGCGATCGCCGCGGTCACGTCCCCGGGCAGCCGCGACATGGCGTCGGCCACGTGATCACGGGTCTGCTCCAGGGCCGACAGGAACGCCGCCGCCCAGCGATCGACGTCGTGGGTCAAGACCTGCCGCCGCAGGGAACGCATTCGCCGGCGGGCCTCGATGGTGGGCATCCGGAGCGCCGAACGCAGGCCGTTCTTCACGCCGTCGGTGTCGTACGGGTTCACCAGCAGTGCCGCGCGCAACTCCTTGGCCGCGCCGGTGAACTCGGACAGCAGCAGCACCCCGCCACCGTTCACCCGGCACGCCACGTACTCCTTGGCGACCAGGTTCATGCCGTCCCGCAGCGGGGTCACCGTCATGACATCGGCCGCGACGTAGAAGGCCGCCAGTTCCTCGCGCGGCAGCGACTGGTGCAGGTAGTGCACCGCTGGGTGGCCGATCTTGCCGTAGTCGCCGTTCAGCGATCCGACCTGCTGCTCGATCGCCTCGCGCATCCGCCGGTACGACCCCAGTCGTTCCCGGCTGGGCGTGGCGATCTGCACCATGACGGCGTTCTCCACCGTCGGGTCGCCCTCCGCCAGCAACTCCCGGAACGCCCGCAGCCGGACATCGATGCCCTTGGTGTAGTCGAGCCGGTCGATGCCCAGGATGATCCTGCTGGGGTTGCCGAGGTCCTCCCGCAGCTGGCGCGCCGCGGCGTGCACGTTCGGCGTCGCAGCCAGCGCCGACTGCTCCGCCGAGTCGATCGAGATCGGGTACGCCGCGGCCCGGATGCTGCGGCCGTCGTGCTCGATGATGCCGCCGGTCGTCACCGCGCCGGTCAGCGACTTCGCGAGCCGGGTGAAGTTGCGGGCACCGCCGGGCAGCTGGAACCCGATCAGGTCGGCGCCGAGCAGCCCGTTGACGATCTGGGTGCGCCACGGCAGCCGCATGAACAGCTCGACCGGCGGGAACGGAATGTGCAGGAAGAAGCCGATCCGTACGTCCGGCCGCAGCCGGCGGAGGAATTGCGGCACCAGCTGCAGCTGGTAGTCGTGCACCCAGACGGTCGCACCCGGCGCGGCCAGTTCTGCTGCTGCTTCCGCGAACCGGGCGTTGACCTTCTGGTACGCCTCCCACCACTCCCGGTGGAAATGCGATTCCACGACAGCGTCGTGGTACAGCGGCCACAGCGTCTCGTTGGAGAAGCCTTCGTAGTAGTCGTCGACCTCGTCCGCGCTGAGCGTCACCGGGTGCAGGCTCAGCCCGTCCGTGCTGGTCGGTTCGAGGCTCACGTCGGCCGTGCCGGGCCAGCCGATCCACGCGCCGTGCCGGCGGGACAGGATCGGCGCGAGCGCAGTCACCAGACCGCCGGGAGCCTGCCTGGCCTTGGTCGATCCGTCCGGCATCTTCTCCATGTCGAACGGCAGCCGGTTGGCCACCACCACCATCTGCACCTGCTTGGTGGTGCCGCCGTTCTGGGCGCCGTCACCGCGGCCGCCGTCCGGATGCCCGGTGGCACCGATCTCGGCGTCGGTCGACGACGTTGCAGTGCTCATGCGACCGGCCCGGTCGTCGATGGGGCGACCGTGGACACGACGTCACGGAGCGTGGTCAGCAGGGGGGAGTGGGCGGTCGGCACGGTGCTTACCCTATCCGCCGGGCGCCACCGCTCGACGAGCCGAGCGTGACAACCTTGTCACGCCGGGTGAGATTGTCCCCTGTGTGTCCGTTCGGGTCATTGGACTGTCGTCTCGTGTCGCCCGCCGGCTGTGGCGAGGCTCACGGCGGTCTGGACCCGCGGACGTGCCGGATGGAGCCGGCGGTGCGTCGACGGCCCAGTCCCGGGATGAGTGGCGGCGGGTCGATCAGTGCCCGAACGGATCCGGGTCCTTACCCGGCTGCCAGGTCTGGCCCGGGACGCCCCAGCCGTGCGCCTTGACGGCCTTGCGGCCCGCGCGGGCGTTCTTGCCGATCAGCCGGTCCAGGTAGACGAAGCCGTCGAGATGGTCGACCTCGTGCTGCAGGCATCGGGCGAAGAAGCCGGTGCCCTCCACCTCCATGGGTTCGCCGGCCAGGTCGACGCCCGTCACGCGAGCCCAGTCGGCCCGGCCGGTCGGGAAACTCTCTCCCGGTACCGACAGGCACCCCTCCGCGTCGTCGTCCGGGTCCGGCATGTTGGTCGGGATCGGTGAGGTTTCGATCGTGGGGTTGATGACGTAACCGCGGCGGCGGGTCCCGTGGTCGGGGCAGTCGTAGACGAAGATCCGACGGTCGTCCCCGACCTGGTTGGCGGCCAGCCCGGCCCCGTGCGCCGCGTCGTTGGTCTCGAACAGGTCTTCGACGAACATCTCCAGTTCCGGATCGGAGAAGTCGGTGACGGGCCGGGTCGGGCGGTGCAGGACCGGCTCGCCGCAGATGACGATGGGTCGGATGGTCACCGGAACAGGGTACGGACCGCGCGGCCGGCATCGCGCGCGTTCCGCGTCACAGTCTGGAGCGCGTCACGGGCCGGACGGCGGCCCGGTCAGACGTTGGTCGACGAAAGCGGGGGTTGGTGTGGCCACTTTGCTTAGGGCAGGCTAACCTCACGACGACGGCACGGGTCGTCGGTGCCGATCATCGGGAGGCAGCATGCTGGCGACCTTCGTCATCGGGCTCCGGGAGGGCCTCGAGGCGGCTCTGATCATCGGCATCATCGCGGCCTTCCTGCGGCAGAGCGAGCGGCCGGATGCGCTCGGAAGGGTGTGGGCCGGTGTCGCTGCGGCCGTGCTGCTGTGCCTGGCCGTCGGCATCGCGCTGCAGCTGTTCAACGCCTCGTTGCCCCAGCGCGAGCAGGAAATGCTCGAGTCGGTGGTCGCCGCCATCGCCGTCGTGATGGTCACCTACATGGTGCTGTGGATGCGCGCCCACTCGCGCGACCTCAAGCAGGACCTCCGGTCGGCGGCGGGCGGTGCCCTGGCCCGCGGCTCGGCGGGTGCACTGGTCGCGATGGCGTTCCTCGCCGTCATCCGCGAAGGCTTCGAGACGGCGGTGTTCCTGCTCGCCGCATTCCAGTCCGCACTTTCCCCGGTGCAAGCGGTGCTCGGCGTGGTACTCGGGGTGGGCGTCGCGGTCGGGCTCGGTTACCTGATCTACCGGGGCGGCATCACCCTGAACCTTTCCCGCTTCTTCCGCATCACCGGTGCGGTGCTCGTCCTGGTGGCCGGCGGCCTGGTGATGAGCACCCTGCGTGCCGCATACGAGGCGAATTGGCTGACCGTCGGTCAGCAGCCGGTGCTGGATCTGTCGGCCGTCGCGCGGCCGGGCTCGATCACCGAATCCCTGCTGACCGGCACGCTCGGCATTCGCGCCGGACTGCCGATCGTCGAGGTGGTCGCCTATCTGCTCTACGTGGTGCCGATGTTGCTGGTGGTGCTCTGGCCGCCGCGCCGTACACCGTCCGGCCCCGCCCTCGGTCGCATCCTGGTCGGCACCGCCACGGGATCGCTGGTGCTGGCCGCCGTGCTGGCGGTGTTCGCGCCCGCCGCCCCGGCGCCTGTCGACGGCGCCCAGCGCGTCGTGCTCGCCGCATCCGGTGCGCCGGCCGCCCAGGAAAGTCCGGCAGCACAGGGGTTGGGTGCCGAGATCACGGTCGACGGGTCCTCCGCGCGGGTCGCCGTCGACGTCCGCGGAGCGGTCCCCGGCGCCGGCGCCTCCGGCATCCTGTCCCTCAGCGCCCCCGGCTCGGCGGGCGCCACCACGACGTTCGTCGGCGATCCGGTCGGCACTGCCGTCGACGCGACCGCGGCGAACCTGCCCTCCTCGTTGACCGCCGCGCAGGTCGCCGATGGCAACGGAGGCCGGCTTCCGGTCGGCATCCGGTCGACCGGTGCGGACCAGGCCCTCGCGATCAGCTACACCGACCGGCTGACCCCGACCGTCACCGTGGACACCGCCACCGGCGTGGTCACCGCCGTCGACCTGCGGCTCAGCCGGTCCATGCAGGTCACGGTGCCCGGGCGTCCGGCGGTGCCCGCCGGCGCGCTGACGGAGTGGACGCTGACAGCCACCGACGGCTCGCTGGCTGCAGGGCGCGCGCAGATCACCGCGTTCGACCAGGACGGCACCCGGCACGAGGTCGTCGGACAGGTCATCCCCGCGCTGCTCACCGCCTTCGCGCTGGTCCTGCTGGCGTTCGGCGTCCCGAAACTCGCTCAACGCAAGCCGGCCGAGGACGGTGTGGCCTTGTCGATCACCCCAGAACCCGTCGCCTCGGGGTCATCGCCCACGCCCTGACCACGCTGGGCCGCACGCCTGTTCCGACAACCGCCGGCAGGCGGGAACCTACTGCTCTGGAGATTCATGACCACCGCCTTCCCCCGGGTCACCCTTGCCCCGGCCGTGCTGCTGGCCACCGCCGCACTCGTGCTGAGCGCATGCGGATCGGCCGCCGACACCGCAGCCACGCCGCCCGCCACCGCCTCGGCCGGTGCCACCGGCGGCTCGGCAACGACAGGCTCCGCGGCGAGTCAGGCGACCCCAGCCGCGGCGCCGTCGGGCGCAGACGCCGCCGGAGGCGGGTCGGTGGCCATCACGCTCACGGACGCCGGCGGCTGCGTCGCCACCCCGGACACCATCCCCGCCGGTCAGGTGACATTCGTGGTGACCAACGTGGACGCCGTCGGTGTCACCGAGGTCGAACTGGTCGCCGACCAGCGAATCGTCGGTGAACGGGAGAACCTGGCGCCCGGGTTCGACTCCACCTTCTCCGCGCGGCTCGACGGCGGCAGCTACGAGGTCTACTGCCCCGGCGCGCGCACCGAACGCACCCGGTTCACCGTCACCGGCCAGGCCGCGGCGCAGTCCGCCGACCTCACGGCCCTGCTCCGGCAGGCGACCGTCGACTACGCGACCTACGTGGACGACCAGATCACCTTCCTGCTCGTCCCGGTGCAGGAGATGGCCGCGGCGATCAAGGCCGGCGACGTGTCCGCCGCGCAGGACGCCTACGTCCGGGCCCGGCCGTTCTACGAGCGGATCGAGCCGGTCGCCGAGTCGTTCCCGGACCTCGATCCCGCCATCGACCTGCGCGCCGGTGACGTCGAGGCCGGAACGAAGTGGACCGGGTTCCACCCGATCGAGCGGGGGCTGTTCCAGCAGACCGCCACCGCCGGCCTGGCTCCGCTCGCGGATCAGCTGGTCGCCGACATCCGCGACCTGCAGGCCGAAGCCACGAAGCTGTCCACTGCCACGGCGGCCGGTACCGCCGGTGGCTACCAGGCCTATGAGATCGCGAACGGCGCCGCAACACTGCTCGACGAGGTGCTCGCCTCCAAGATCACCGGTGAGGAGGAGGCCTACTCCCGGGTCGATCTGCTCGACTTCGAGGCCAACGTCGAGGGGTCCCTGCAGGCCTTCGCCACCCTCGAGCCCGCGCTCGACGAGATCGACCCGACGCTGGTGCCGAGGATCTCCACCGCCTTCGGCGCCCTGACCAGCGCGCTCGACCGGTACCGCGACCCGTCCGCACCCGGCGGGTGGACGCCGTACGACAAGCTGACGGCCGCGGACAAGAAGAAGCTCACCGACGCCCTGCTCGTCGTCCAGGAACCGCTGTCCGCCATCTCCGCGAAGATCACGAGCTGACGTGCCGATGGAACACTCCCGGCCCGCGACGGGGCAGCATCCAGCACAGCGGGCCACCTCGCGTCGGCGGTTCCTCGGCGGGGCAGCCGCGGCCGGTGTCGGCCTGGCGGCCGGCGCCGGGGTGGCCGCCGGGTACGGCATCCGGTCAGCAGACGCCGCAGCACCGGCACCGGTCGACCCCGGTGCTGCGCAGGCTGACGCCGTCGTCCCGTTCTACGGTCCCCGGCAGGCCGGCATCACCACGCCGCAACAGGAACAGCTGATGTTCGCGGCGCTGGACGTCATCACCACCGACTCCGACCAGCTGCAGCGGCTGCTCGGTCGCTGGGCTGCGATGGCCGCCCGGCTGACCGCGGGCCAGCAGGTCAGTGACTCGCCGGTCCATGGTCAGCAGCCGCCGTTCGACACCGGTGAGTCGATGGACCTCGGGCCGCATTCGCTGACGATCACGGTCGGGTTCGGGCCGTCGTTGTTCGACGACCGGTTCGGCCTGGCGGACCGGCGGCCACCGGAACTCGCCCCCTTCGGTACCGTCCCCGGCGACGCGGTGATGAAGCCGGCGCTGTCGGACGGCGACCTGTGCATCCAGGCCTGCGCCGACGACCCGCAGGTCGTCTTCCACGCCATCCGGAACATGGTCCGGGCCGCACGCGGCACCGCCGTGCTCAAGTGGTCTCAGCTCGGCTTCGGCCGGGCGTCGGTCACCGGCGCCGGGCAGTCGACGCCGCGCAACCTGATGGGTTTCAAGGACGGCACCCGGAACATTCACGCCGACGACCCCGCTGCCCTCGATGCGCACGTCTGGGTACCCGCGGCCGACTCCGACCGGGCCGCCTCGGACCCGGTGGGGGTGCGCGGCGGGACGGGGTGGATGGCCGGCGGCTCGTACCTGGTCGCCCGCAAGATCCGGATGGAGATCGAGTCGTGGGACACCGACCCGCTCGCCGACCAGGAACGGATCTTCGGCCGGAACAAGGCCACCGGGGCGCCGTTGACCGGCGGTGACGAATTCGCCGCGGTTGACTATGCGGCCGCCGGGCCGGCCGGGCCGGTCATCGACGTCAACGCGCACATCCGGCTGGCCTCACCCGAACAGAACGGCGGCATCCGGCTGCTGCGCCGCGGCTACAACTACACCGACGGGCAGGACCCGGAAACCGGCAAGCTCGCGGCGGGGCTGTTCTTCATCGCCTTCCAGCGCGACCCGCAGGCGCAGTTCGCGGTGCTGCAGACCCGGTTGGGGCGCTCCGACCTGCTCAACGAGTACGTCGCGCACATCGGTGGGGGGCTGTGGGCCTGCCCGCCCGGTGTCAGTCGGCCGGGGGACTGGTTCGGCAGGGCCCTGTTCCGTTGACGGCCCGACAACTTGACGGGCCGGAACAGGGTGCGGCCGCGGCAGCACGCCATCGGTACCGGGTGACCGGGTGCGGCCACGCGAGGCCGCGATCCCGCCGGTGAGCGGGCCGGGTGACGGAAATCCGGTGGCGCACGCCCGTCGACGACACGGAGGTGACCCGGTAGTTTCGGGGACAACATCCGTTCGGTGGTGTGTGCCGGAGGCGCTCCGGTGCCCCGATCAGGGCTCCTCTTGGCGTCTGGAGTCGATTCGCGTCGGAGCCGACCCGAACGGGGCAATAGTTGTTCTCCAATGGGCCGAACGAGTGTAATTCTGGTTACTCTGTGGTAGAAAGTCCCGAGGGGAGCGCATTACTCACCGAGGAATAGCCCGTCCGGCTCACATAGGCGTGTCGAAAGACGTGATTGTGTATACGGACGGTGACCAAGGACAATCCTCCTCCGGCGGTCAGAAAGCCTCTCCGCCGTACGTCCGATGACAGGGGATGCACGTGTCGCAGGCTTACGACGCGCGATCGCAGCAGGCCTTCGCCGCTGCCGTGTGCCGGGTGATGCGTGAATCGCGGCGCCGGCAGAAGCTCACCCAGGCGGAGGTCGCGCAGCGCACCGGCGGTCTGGTCAGCAAGGCAGCCCTCGCCAACTACGAGACCGGTCACCGGTCCCTGCGGGTCGACGTGCTGTGGGTCATTGCCGGGGCGCTCGGGGAGGACCTCGGAACGATGCTCAGCGCCGCGGAACAGGGCGTGGCGCACCGACCGAGTGCGGGAGCCAGCGGCTCCATCACCGTCGATGTCAACGAGGTGATGGCTGCCGGCGATCCGCGGCTGGGGCCGGTCAAGCGCTGGTTCGAGCTGCGCACCAACGGTGCGTCGTCCGCGATGACGCTGGATGACGGCGCCATCGCCGCACTGGCCTCGTTAATGAACGTCAGCGCGCTGGAATGCCGGCGGATCCTGATCTCCACCATCCGCGGCGTCCGGCACAATCCGCTGCCGGTGCAGGCCCGCTGACGCCGGTTGTCGGCTCGCCCGGCGGAGACCGCCGCTCGATGCGCGCGCCGGCGGCACATCGCAGTGATCAACTGCACAGCCGTTGATGCGTCGACCAGGCACATTTTTCCGGCGCCGCGCGTCCATGAGACCGTGACCACGGTCAGGACGCTCCGATCCTGAGTGGAGACGAGCTCGGCGACGGCGAAGGACAGATGTGACGGACTCGAACGGCCATCCGACTCCGGGATTTCCGGATGACGGCGCGACCGGCAGCGCCCTGGACGACCCGACCGTCCGCCTCCGCACCTCGCTGCCGAACTCGCCGGCCGGGCCCCCGGGCAGACGCCGTCGCCGCTCCGGGGCGGCCATCGGCGCGGTCGTCGCGGGCGCGGCCCTGCTGATCCTCGGTATCGCCTACCTCGTCGACCTGCTGAGCACGAGCGGCGAGATCGAGCGCAACACCACCGTGGCCGGTGTCGAGGTCGGCGGCATGACGCCGCAGCAGGCGGCGGTCGCGCTCACCGCCCAGGCGCTGCCCGCCTACAGCGCCCCGGTCACCGTCGACGTGCACGGCCAGAACACGCCCATCGATCCGGAGCAGGCCGGGCTCGACGCCGACGTGGACACGACGGTGGCGCAACTGGGACTGCGCTCGCCGAACCCGTTGAGCCGGCTCGGTTCGTTCTTCGGCTCGACCGAGGTCCCGTTGCGCGTCGTCACCGACGAAGTCGCGCTGCGCTCCTACCTCGCCGCGGTCGCGAAGGGCACCGACACCCAGCCCGTCGAAGGCGCGGTCAGCATCGTCGGGGGCGAGGTGCGGACGGTGCAACCGGTGATCGGTCGCACCCTCGACGTGGAACCCGCGGCGGACCGGGTCGCGCAGGCCTGGTCCACGGGTGGTCCCGCAGCCCTGGGCGGGCTGGTGCTTCCGGTGAGTGACTCGCCGGTGCGGGCGACCCCGGAGAAGGTGCAGGCCGCGTCGGCGCAGGCCAAGGCCTTCCTCGCCGGCCCGATCCGGCTCGTCGCCGAGGGCGCGACCGTGTCGATCCCGGTGGACAAGATCGCGGCAGCGACGACGGTGACGCCCGATGACGCCGACGGTTTCCGCGTCACGCTGGATGCCGCCAGGCTGCGGGCGGACGTGACCTCGGCGGTCGAGGCCACCCAGGCAGGACCGGTCGACGCCGAGATCACCATCGACAACAACGCCCCGGTGATCACGCCGAGCTCGGCCGGGCGGGTGGTCGACTGGGCCGCCACCGAGGCAGCCATCACCGCCGCCGGCGGCACCGGCAAGCGTGACGTCGAGGTCGTCTACAGCACGGCCCAGCCCGCCTTCACCACCGAGAAAGCGAAGGCGCTGGGCATCAAGGAGGTCATCGGCGAATTCACCACCGGCGGGTTCGCCGAGGCGTCCGGAGTCAACATCCGGGTGGTCGCGGAGAAGGTCGACGGCGCCATCGTGCAGCCCGGAGCGACCTTCGGGCTCAACGAATTCACCGGACCGCGCGGTGCCGAACAGGGATACGTCGAGGCCGCAGTGATCCAGGAAGGCGCGCTCGCCAAGGCCGTCGGCGGCGGTATCAGCCAGTTCGCCACCACCCTGTACAACGCTGCGTACTTCGCGGGGATGGGCGACGTCACGCATACGCCGCACTCGTTCTACATCAGCCGGTACCCACCGGGCCGGGAGGCAACGGTGTACGACGGTGAGATCGAATTGGCGTTCTCCAACGACTACCCGACCGGGGTGCTGATCCAGACGATCTGGACCGAATCCGACATCACCGTGCGGCTGTGGGGAACCAAGCAGGTCAACGTCGAATCTGTCACGGGGGAGCGGTTCGACCCCACACCGCCGCAGCGGATCGTGAAACCCGCCGGCGCGGCCTGCATCCCGTCCGGGGGCACCGAGGGCTTCTCGATCAACGACACCCGGATCATCAAGGACCTGACCGGCAAGGAGATTCGCCGCGAAACGTTCACGACCGTCTACAACGGCCAGCAGAACGTCGTCTGCTCGTCCACCTAGCCGTCCACCCAGCCGTCCACCCAGCCGTCCACCCGGACCGGCGACGGCCCGACGCAACGGCTCCTGACACCCGCCGCATCGGCGGCAACCCGGCTGGAGCCCGGTCCCGTCCCCGCTACGCTGGGACGGCCGGAACTTCCGGCGGCCGGGGTGTCCGGCCTGCCGCCGTGGCGCAATTGGTAGCGCACCCGACTTGTAATCGGGCGGTTAGGGGTTCAAGTCCCCTCGGCGGCTCTGAATCCCGCGGATGGCTCCGGCGGGCCGCCCGTTCCGGGCGACGAGCCGATCCGTGGTCGGCGGCTCGCCCGTCAGCGGCCCGCGATCTGTTCCTGCTCGCGGGGGTCGCTCGCGGCGGGGTGGATCGACACTTCGGTGGCCTTGACCGCGAACTGCACCGGCAGGCCGGGCCGCAGGTCCAGGTCCGCCGCCGCCGGCGTGGTGACGTCGGCGATCAGCCCGCCGGCGCCCGCGATCGGCGCCGTGTGCACGCGGACGATCTCCCCCCGCGGCTCCAGCTCGGTGATCACGACGGGCAGGTGGTTGCGGGGGCTTCCGTTCGGCGCTGCGAGGTGCACCGCGACCGACTGCGGGGCGAAAACCGCCACCGACGGTTCGCCGGGGGCGCACGCCGGGTCCAGTCGGCCGACGATCCTGCTGCCCTCCTTCGTGACCAGGTCGTGGCCGTCGTTGGTGCCGGAGATCAGGTTGACACCGGCGATCCGGGCGGTGAACGCCGAGCGCGGCTCGGCCAGCACCGTGCGGGTCGGACCGTCCTCGACGATCCGTCCGCCCTCGAGGACGATGACCCGGTCCGCGAGCGACAATGCGTCGATCAGGTCATGGGTGACCAGCAGTGCGGTCCGGCCACTGCCACGCAGCACCCGGCGCAGCAGGTGACGCAGCGTCGGCGCGACCGCCACGTCGAGGGCGGCCATCGGTTCGTCCAGCAACAGCAGGGTCGGGTCGGCGGCGAGGGCGCGCGCGATGGCGACGCGCTGCGCCTGACCGCCGGACAACTGAGCGGGTTTCCGGTCGGCGAAGGCGACCGCGTCGACGGCGTCGAGCCAGCGGCGTGCGGTGGCGTGCGCCTCCCGCCGGGCCACGCCGCGGCTGCGGGGCCCGAACGCGACGTTCGCGGCGACGGTGAGATGCGGGAACAGCAGGGCCTGTTGCGCCAGCAGCACGACCTTCCGGCGATGCGGCGGAACCTGTACCCGGGCGCGGGTGTCGACCAGGACGTCGCCGTCCACGGTGATCCGGCCGGTGTCCGGGTGCTGCAGACCGGCGAGCAGGGACAGCAGGGTCGACTTGCCGGCACCGTTCGCGCCGAGCACCGCGACCACCTCGCCGGCCGCCACCGAGAGATGGAGGTCGATGCCCCGTTCCTCGATGGTGGCGGTCAGGTCGATGGCGCCGACCGGGGCAGTGGACGGCCGGCCCGCGGCCGCCGTGGTCGGCGGGTGTCCGGTCACGGCGCGCCCTGCGTTCGGCGGCCCCGGGTGACGAGCATGATCAGCACCGCGACGATCACCAGCACCAGGGACAGCGCAACGGCAGCGTCGGCGTCGGTCTCGCGCTGCAGGTAGATCTCCAACGGTAGCGTGCGGGTGACACCCTGCAGGCTGCCGGCGAACGTGAGAGTGGCGCCGAACTCGCCCAGCGCCCGCGCGAAGGCCAGCACGGCCCCGGAGAAGAGACCGGGCAACACCAGCGGGATGGTGACGCGGCGCAGCACCGTGGTCGGGTTCGCGCCGAGGGTGGCGGCGACGGCCTCGTACCGGCGGCCGGCGGTGCGCAGCGCCCCCTCCAGGCTGAGCACGAGAAACGGCAGCGCGACGAAGGTCTGGGCCAGCACGACGGCGGTGGTGGTGAACGCGATCCGGATCCCCAGCACCTCGAGGTGACTGCCCAGCAGACCCTGCCGGCCGAACGCGTAGATCAACGCGATGCCGCCGACCACGGGCGGCAACACCAGCGGCAGCAACACCAGCGAACGGGCCACGCGCAGGCCCGGAAAGCGCCCGCGGGCCAGCACCAGCGCCATGGGTGTCCCGAGCAGCACGCACAGCAGCGTGCTGGCGGTGGACGTCTTCAGGCTCAGCCACAGCGCGTCGAGGGACGACTCGGAGGTGATCAGCGCCCAGAACTTGGACCACTGCACCTTGGCCAGCATCGCGACCAACGGCAGCACGATGAACAGCGCGCCGATCGCGGCCGGCACGAACACCCAACCCGGCAGGCCCGAACCCGTCCGCGACCGGCCCCGGGGGGCGCGGGCGGCCGGTGACGGCCGGCCGGTCACCTCTGTCGTGCCGGTCACCGCGACGTGGTCCCGGTCGAGGTGCCGGTCACGGCGCCGGGACGAAACCGGCGTCCCGCAGGACCTTCTGACCCTCCGGCCCGGTGACCAGCCCGACGAAACGCGCGGCAAGTTCCGGCTGTGCGGCATCGGTCAGCGTGGCGATGGGGTACAAGTTCACCACTGCGGCGGCCTCCGGAAAGGGCACGGCAGTGACCTTGTCACCCGCACCTTTCGCGTCGGTCACGTACACCAGGCCGGCGTCGGCCTGTCCGGTCTGCACCTTGTTCAGCACGTCGGTGACCGACGATTCCTCGCTGACCGGCTTCAGGGTGACACCGGCGTTCTGCTCGACCCGTTGCGTGGCCGACCCGCACGGGACCTGCGGCGCACACACCACCACCTGCAGATCGCTGCCGGCCAGGTCGGCGAGGGACGTCACCTGCCGGGGGTTTCCCGGCTGGGTGACGATGGTCAGGGTGTTGGCGGCGAAGGTCACCGGCGTGCCGGACACGACTCCCGCGTCGACGGCCTTGGTCATGTTGTTGTCGTCCGCGGAGGCGAACAAGTCCGCCGGCGCGCCGGAGGTGATCTGAGTGACCAGATCGGACGACCCGGCGAAGTTGAAGGTTACGCTCACCCCGGCGTTCTGCCGCTCGAATTGCCGACCGACCTCACTGAACGTCTTCTTCAGGGACGCAGCGGCGAACACCGTCACGGTGCCGGACCCACCGGACGACGATGGGCCGGCTGCCGACGTGATCGACGCGGAGCCGGCGGCGGCATCTGCCGAACCGGACTCGCTGCCGTCGGAGCCGCATCCGGCGACCAGCGTCACCGCTGCCACAGCCAACCCGACGACGGCGGCTGGTCGGGAACGGTAGGACGAGCGGCCCTTCACGACGACGTGCCGGCCGGAGTCTCGACGATCACGGTGGTGGCCTTGACCACCGCCACCGCGAGCCGACCCGGTTCCAGCGCGAGGTCCCGGGCGGCCTCGCTGCTCATCAACGAGACGACGGTGTGCGGTCCGCATTGCAGTTCGACCTGGGCCATCACGCCGTCCATCAGCACCTTGGTGACCAGACCGACGAACCGGTTTCTGGCGGAGCGCCCGATGCCGGACGGGTCGGCGGCGGGCGCGGCGGCGTGCTGCCGGGAGAACTCGGCAAGCACGACCCCGTCGATGGTCTTGCGGCCCGCCTCGTTCTTCGCCGCCGGAAGGGCGCCGGCATCGATCCACCGGCGCACCGTGTCGTCACTGACGCCGAGCAGCTCGGCTGCCTCGCGAATCAGGAACTGCGTCATGCAAGGCAGAATAGACCCGCATGCGCGGAGAAACAGGTGGAATTGAAACGCAGATGCACTGAAGGCCAACGACCCGGATGCCCTCCGGGGGATCCGGGCCGTCGAGCCGGCCGTGGCGCGCCGGTCAGATCGGCAGGCTGGGCGGCAGGCCTGGTGGTCTGGCTCTCCGGGCCGGCCGACGACGAGAGGGACGCCCTCGTGGCCCGGGCCGCGGCGCTGCAGTCCGTCCGGGACCGGGTCGAGGCGTTCGACGGGCAGCTGACCGTCGAGCCGGGTGAGCCGGGGTCGCCCCGCTGGGCGAACGTACGGCTTCAACTGCCGTTGCCGCTGCCGTCGTCGGTGACCCCGGCCGGCACCGGGTCGGCACGGGTGACACCGTGAAACGGCGAGTGGTGTTGGCGGAGGAAAACACCTCGTCCGGGAGGGCGTCCGGGGCATGCTCGCCAATACCCCGTCGATCGACGTCGTCGCCAGCTGCGGTGATCTCGGCGAGGCACTCGCCGCGATCGACGAGCTGCTCCCCGATGTGGTGCTCACCGACATCCGGATGCCACCGCACCGGCGCGACGAGGGGATCGTTCTCGCCTCCCAATGCCGCAAGCATCACCCGGACATCGGGGTGGTCCCGCTCAGCCAGTACGCGGAGGCCAGTTATGTGCGGACGCTGCTGGCCGAGGGCACCCATGGTCGCGGCTACCTGCTGAAGCAGCGGGTGGCCGACCTGCACGAGCTGGTCGGTGCGGTCGACGCGGTGGCCGGCGGCGGTTCCGCCATCGACCCGAAGGTCGTCGAAACCCTCGTCAGTGGGCGCTCTCTCGCGGGTGATCAGTCCATCGGACGGCTCACCCCGCGGGAGCGTGAAGTGCTGGCGGCCATCGCGCAAGGCCGCACCAACGCGGCCATCGCCGCCGAGTTGTTCCTGACCCAGCACGCCGTCGAGAAGCACATCAACGCGATCTTCGCCAAGCTGGGCCCCAGCGGGGACCGGACCAATCACCCCCGCGTCCAGGCCACCTTGATGTACCTCGCGGAGGGTCGGCAGTGACCCACCGCGAGCCGCACGCGGACATCACGGTGCTGCTGGTCGACGACCAGCCACAATTCCGCCGGGCCGCGGCGTTACTGATCCGCACGACGGACGGCCTGGTGCTCGTGGGTGAGGCCGAGTCGGGCGAGGACGCCGTCGTGCGGGCCCGTGCACTGCGCCCCGATCTCGTCTTGATGGATGTCCGCCTGCCCGGGATGAGCGGACCGCAGGCCACCCGCCGGATCCTTGCCGAACGCCCGACGACGAGGGTCGTCCTGCTGTCCACCTACGAGGCGGCGGATCTGCCGGACATCGATCATTGCGGAGCCGAGAGTTTCCGCCGCAAGCAGGATCTCGATGTCCGCGAGTTGCTCGTGCGGCCGGTGACGGGGTAGCCGGTAGGACCGCGGGCTGCCGCTCTTCTACAGCGGTACATGCGCAATCGTTGCCTGTCCGCAAGAGTTGCGCAAAACTGACCGGATGGTCACGGCCGACTCGGATCCGGTGCGGGAAGCCGACATCGATGCGGTGCTCGCCGGATCCAGGGTGCTGGTGGGCGTGGCCGCCCGGTCCATGGCCGACATCGAGGACGTCGTCTCGGTGCCGCAGCTACGGGCGTTGATGATCGTCGCGACCCGGGGCCCGCTGTCACTGACGGCGTTGGCCGACGACATGGGTATCCATCCCTCCAATGCCACCCGGGCGTGTGACCGGTTGGTCGCCTCGGGTCTTCTCGACCGGCGGGACGACCCGGCCGACCGCCGGCAACTGCTGCTCGACCTGACCCCGGCCGGCCGCGCGGTGATCGACGGGGTGCTCGCCCGCCGGCGCGCCGCCATCGCCGACGTCCTGCAGCGGATGCCGACCGCGCACCGGCGGGTGGTGGGCAGGGCGTTGGCCCACTTCGCCGCGGCCGGCGGCGAGCCGCGGCCCAGCGACCTCTGGGCCATCGGATGGATCAGCTGACAACGACTGGGGCATGCGAGACGGCCGCCAGAGCGGTTGCTGTTCGCGGCGGACCTGATCGACCATGACAAACGGCGGGCGGCCGTGGGCACCACCGCAGCCCGGGCAGCGGCCGAAGACGGAGGGATCAGACATGCAGCGTGGGAACCGATGACGACAGAAGGCGCGGCCGGGGCGAACCGGGGCGGGGCGCGCAGCGGCGGCGCCCGGGCGCTCGCCGTGGCGACGATGCTGCTCGGGGCGGGGATGGCCGGCGCACCCGCCGTGGTGGGCCGGTGGTCCGCGGGGCCGGGTGATCCGCCGCCGCCGGTCATCGTGCGGATCCTCGGCGCCAGGGAGGTGCTGCAGGGCGTTGCGGTGGCTGTGCGGCCGAGCCGGACCGTCATCGGCGCCGGGATCCTGGTCGATGTCGCCCATGCCGCCACGATGGTCGCCGGTGCCGTGCTGCTTCCCCGTTACCGGCGGCCCACCGTCCTCAGCGGGCTGCTGGCACTCGCCTCGGCCGTTGCGGGCGCGGTCGTCCGCCGGTCGACGCCGAGAGCGCCTTCGCGTTCGGCGGGTTCCTGCTGAGCCTTGCCCGGTATCCGCAGCACGGTCCGGTGCAAGCGACCGCCCGGTCCGAACGCGCCCGCGCCATGGCGGACCACGCGTCGCCGCCGGCTGACGCTGCCGCCCGGGCGACCGCGGTCGAAAGCGACCGGTCGAGGGGGATTTCGAGGCGTGCCGGACGCCGTTGCCGTGCGGGGGGCCGGCCGGTTCGGTCTTCAGCCGTCCTTGTTCCGGGACGGCCGGCCCGACCCGCGGTTACCGTGAACAGTTCGAGGGAGGGCGCGCCATGGCATCGGACGACGAGGGTTGCACCGGCCTCGACGCTGCCACCGTCGTGCAGCGGGACGGCACCGTCTCGCTGGAGGACGTCACGGTGCTGGCCCGGCCCGGTGAGTTGCTCGCGGTGCTCGGCCCGTCGGGCAGCGGCAAGTCGACTCTCCTGCGGGCCATCGCCGGCCTGGCCAAGGTGCGGTCGGGCACGGTCCTGATTGCCGGTCGGCCCACCCGGGCCGACCCGGCGCAGCGGGACCTCGCGATGGTGTTCGAGCGGACGCAGCTGATGCCGCTGCTGGACGTCGCCCGGAACATGGGCTTCGGCCTGACCTCGCGGCGGCTGCCGCCCGGCGAGGTGGAGCGTAGGGTCACCGATCAGTCACGGCGGCTGCGGGTCAGCCGGTTGCTCCGCCGGATGCCGCACCAGCTTTCCAGCGGTGAGCAGGGTCAGGTCGGCATCGGCCGGGCGCTGGTCCGGACGCCCAAGGCCTTCCTGCTGGACGAGCCGCTGGCCCATATCGACGCCCAGGAGCGGGCCAGGATGCGGCGGGTGATCGCGGAAACCGTCCGGGCCACCAAGGTCAGCACCATCTACGTCACCCACGACCAGTCCGATGCCCTGGCCATCGGCGACCGGATCGCGGTGCTGCGAGCCGGCCGGTTGGTCCAGATCGGCACGCCGCGGGAGCTGTACGACCGGCCCGCCGACCTGTTCGTCGCGGACTTCGTGGGGATGTCGCCGATCGGTTCGGTCCCCGGCCGGTTGATGGCCTCGGCCGGGATGGCCGGGTACCAGGTGGGGGACCGGACGTTGCCCACCTGGGGGCCGGTGCCGACAGAGTTGCGCGCGCACATCAACCGGGACGTGGTGCTGGCGCTGCGGGCCGAGGACGTCGTCCCCGCCGATGCCGCCGGGAACCCGGACGGCATCCGGTTGACCGCCCGGGTGCGGGCCGTCGGCCGCAACGGCCGGGACGCGTTCCTGACCCTTGACCTGGCCGGTGCCCGGCTGGTCGCGAGGTTCCCCGGTGGGACCGGCGCCGCCATCGGCGACCTGGTCACCGTGACCGCCGATGCCACCCGGGCGCATGTGTTCGACCCGTCCGGCGCGGCGCTGTACCACCCACCGGCCCGACGGTGATCGCCGTCGTCGCGCTCCGCCGTGTCGGCTGTCCGTGGCGGTTGCTCCAGCCTTCGCTGTGACCGTTCGTGACGAAATGCGCCGAGCTGTCACGTGCGCGCAGCGGGAAGTTCACATCGGGCGCTTGCTCGGTTGGCTCACCGCTGGCTAACGTGGTTGACAGATCACCTCGATCAGCGCCGATGTGCTGCGACTCCCATTGACACAACAGTGCGGTGGAAACGATGCCGGCGCCGGGAAATGCCAGTTCCCGTATCCCATCCGCGTCTGCGCCCTCCTGTGAGCGACCGGACTTCCTTCTCCGGGGTTTCCCGGTCCGACCATCTGTTGGGATGGCCGCTTCGTCGACACGCAAGGACACCTTCGATGAGTTCCCCCGTTCCCGCCACCCGATCCGGCCGTTGCGACTGCTGCGCGAGGCCCTATTCCGCCGGCACCCCGATCGTCTGGGACCAGGCTGTCAGCGGCTGGGTGCTGGCCGGCCACCGCAGCGCGGCCAGCCGTACGTCCGTCGCCCGCTGAGATCAGGGTGAAACTCGCACCTGGTCACCCGGGCAGCCGCCCGAAAGCCCGCTGACCGCGGTCCTGCGCGGTGCTGCGCGCCCGGTCTGCGCGGTGCTGCGCGCCCGGTCTGCGCGGTGCTGCGCGCCCGGTCTGCGCGGTGCTGCGCGCCCGGGCTGCGCGGTGCTCCGCGCGTTGTGATGGCGGCTCACACCTTCGGCCATGGCCAGGTGGGGTGACCCGCGCCGTCGCCGGTCGACGGGCCGCAGAGCTCGATGTCGCGCTCTGGTAGACCGGTCGCATGACGTCCCAGCACCTCGAAGTGGAGCGCAAGTACCAGGTCGATCCCGGACTGCCGTGGGTGGACCTCACCGGCCTGCCGGGCGTCATCTCCGTCGCGCCGCCGCAGGCGTTCTCGCTGCGCGCGACCTACTACGACACCGATCGGCTCGACCTGGCCCGGGTGGGCATCACGCTGCGCCGCCGCGTCGGCGGGTCCGATGCGGGATGGCACCTGAAGGTGCCTGCCGGCCGGGCCAGCCACGCGGCCGGCGACCGACTGGAGCATGCGGTACCGCTCGGCGACGACAACGAGCAGGTGCCCGCATCGCTGACGGACATCGTCCGGCCCCATGTCCGCGGCCGCCGGCTGCGGCCGGTGGCCACGCTCGACACCGATCGGACGGTGTACCGGCTGATCGGCGAGGGCGGGACGGCGCTGGCCGAAGCCGCCGATGACGTCGTGTCCGCCCGCGGCGCCGACGACGATGGCGCCGCGGGCAGTGGCTGGCGCGAGTGGGAGATCGAGCTGCTGGACGGCCCGGTCGAGCTGCTGGACGCCGCCGGACCTGTGATGCTCCGGGCCGGTGCGGGCCCATCGACGTCGTCATCGAAACTCGCCCGCGCGCTCGGTGATCGGCTGGCGGCGCTCCCGCGACGGCCGGTGTTCGAGTCGCTGACGCCGAGCAGCCCCGCCCGCGATGTGGTGCAGGCTCACCTGATCGAACAGTTCGACGCCCTACTGAGCCGCGGTGAGGACGCCAGGGCCGACGTGCCCGACGGGGTACACAAGGCACGGGTCGCGACCCGGCGGCTGCGCAGCGCGCTGGCCACCTTCCGTCCGCTGCTCGACCGGGAGATCACCGACCCGCTGCGGGCCGAGCTCAAGTGGATCGCCGCCGAACTGGGCGGCGCCCGCGACGCCGAGGTGCTGCGGATGCGGCTGCTGGACGAGCTCGCGGACGAACCCGACGACCTGGTGCTCGGTCCCATCGCCGCGCGGATCGAGGTCGAACTCCAATCCGATCACCGCCGGGCCCACGACGAGCTGATCGAAGCGCTGGACAGCGACCGCTACCTGAAGCTGCTGGACCGGCTCGACGCGGTGGTCACGGCTCCGCCGTTCACCGACGTGGCCGACGGCCCGGCCTATGCCGTGCTCACCCAGCGGGTCCGCAAGGCGTACCGCCGGATGAACCGCCTCGTTTCGTCCGGGCCGCCCGAGGACGAACGACACCACGACGAGTGGTATCACGAGATCCGCAAGGCCGCGAAGCGGTTGCGGTACGCCGCCGAGTCGGTGGCGCCGGCGTTCGGCGAACCGGCGACCACATTGGGGGAGGCCGCGGAGGACGTCCAGGAGGTGCTCGGCGAGCACCAGGACAGCGTCGTCGCCCGGCAGGCGCTGCGCGCGTTGGCGGTGCAGATGTTCCTGGACGGCGAGAACACCTTCACCATCGGCCGGCTGCACGCGCTGGAGCAGGTGCGCGGGGATCGGGCGATCGAGGCGTTCGCCGGTGACTGGCACGCGCTCAGCCGGAAGCGGATCCGCCGCTGGTTACGGTGAGCGGCGGGCGCCGGCCGACGAACGCGACGCGCGCGGGCCGGTCCTCGGTGGTGCGCTCGTCGACCGCCGTTGCTGCGAAACCGGCGTCGGTCAGCGCTGCCAGCCAGGTAGCCGTGCCGAACAGACCCGTTCGGTGCGTCTCGTGCACCGAACGCACGCTGCCGTCCTCCTCGCGGAGCAGGAACGCGTACTCGGTCAGCACCCAATGGTCGCCCGGGTCCGGGTCCCAGGTCCACGACAGGTAGCGCGCGCCGCGCGGCCGGCGTTCTGCCGAGCCCGTGCCGCCGTCGTCGATGCCGTCAGCGTCAACGCCGCCACAGTCGGTTGACGGCGCGAACCGGTCGGTGACGTCGTCCGGCAGCAACACTGCCACTCCACCGGGTCGGCAGTGCTCGAACGCGGTACGCACAGCGAGCCGGACGTCGGACTCGGTCGTCATGTAGTCGATGGCGTCGTGAATCAGCACGGCATCGAAGACGCGACCGGCGCGATAGGTGCGCATGTCACCGAGCGCGTGATCGCACTCCGGGTTCAGGGCTCGCGAGACCTCCAGCATCTCCGGAGAGAGGTCGACAAGGGTCATGGCAAAGCGTCTCTTCAGGTAGGCGGCGTTGTGCCCGCCGCCGCTGCCGAGTTCGAGTAGGGCGCCTCCGTCGGCCGTCGCCGAACCCAGGAGGTCGGCGAGGAAGCCGGCTTCCTCCGTGTACTCGGCGACGGGGGACAGCAGCGGCCACCAGCGCGCCAGTTCGCCGTAGAACCGGTGACCGCCCGCTTCGTCCGTTGTCATCGGTCCATCCTCCCCTCGGCGCGCCCTCGCCGGTACCGGTGTGCAGTCGATCTGCCGCGCGGCCCCGGTTCGCCGAAGAACCGCGTATTGCGAAGAACCGCGGATGCCAGGACCGGTAGACACCGGACCGGGGCGATGAAAAGCGGCGAACCGGCGCATCCCCCGGGCGGGCCCGGCGTCTTGGTGACATGACCGATGCTCTGCAGGAACGCATGTCTCACACCGGCCGGAACCGTGCGTCGTGGGTGGGCGGCGACCGTTCGAGCGGCGCCGCTCAGGCGCTGCTGTCCCCTCGGGACGCCGCCGCGCCGACACCGGCGATCATCCCTGCCGCCCGCCCGGCGCCGTGCGACGACCAGTGCCCGTACTGCTGGGGGCCCGAGTCGGACTGAGCTCAGCGGCCGGCCGCACCGGCCGGCCGATCACATCCTGGCTGGCAGCCCGAAGCGCTGGAACAGGGCCGTGTCCAGGAAGTAGGTGATCCGGGCGATCCGGCCGTCTTTCATGTCGAGCACCTGGATGGCGAACGGCAGATGACCGTCCGGGCTCGGCCGGTAGTGCGCGAACGCCGCGGACCCGCTCGCCCGGACGGGCACGAGCACCGAACCGGAGCAGCCGGCGCCCGGTCCCAGATGCCACCGCGCGATGTCCTGCCGGCCGGTGAGCCAGAGCTGGTACGGGGGCATCGAGGCGGTGGCGTCCTCGTGCAGCAGCGCCACCAGTGCGGTGATGTCGTAGGCGGTGAATGCGGCGACGTACTTCTCCAGCAGTTCGGCGTTGGCCTCGTCCAGCCGATCTCCCCGCTCGTCGGACGCCGGCCCGACGGCGGCGAGGGTGGCCCGCGCGCGCTGCAAAGCGCTGTTCACCGAGGCGACCGTCGAGCCCAGCAGTTCGGAGACCTCGATCGCGCTCCAGCGCAGGACCTCGCGCAGGATGAGCACGGCGCGCTGACGGGGTGGCAGGTGCTGCAGGGCGGCGACGAAGGCCAACCGGATGCTGTCCCGCTCGACGGCCACCTCGGCCGGGTCCCCGGTCGGCAGCACCGCACCGTCCGGCACCGGCTGGATCCACAGCGACTCTGCGCGTGGCTCGCCCAGCGACGACGCGATCGGCGCAGAGGCGGGACCGAAATCCATCGGTAGGGCCCGCCGATTGCGACCGTTGAGCTGGTCGAGGCAGACGTTCGTGGCGATGCGGTACAGCCAGGTGCGCAACGAGGAGCGGCCATCGAACCGGGGTAGCGCCCGCCAGGCCCGCACCATCGTCTCCTGCACGGCGTCGTCGGTCTCGAAGGTCGAGCCGAGCATTCGGTAGCAGTAGCCGGCCAACTCGCGGCGGTGGTCCTCCAGCCGGCGTACGAGGTCAGGGTCCCGGGCGTCGGCGGGGACGTCGGAGCGTTCGACGGTGATCGGGTGGTCGGTGGCCAGATCAGTCATGAAGGACCTTCCTGCTGTGATCCGGGATCGCCGGATTCGCGGTGGCCCTCACTGTAGGGGCGATGTCCGACAACCGGTCCGGTGGTCACCCGGCCGGCCGCCGGAGCGCTGTGCCGGGCGGCCGGGACTCACGGCGCCGACGATTCCGGCCGAACCCCGCATCAGCCGGCCCGGCACAGGGCCAGGCTTGGCCCTGATCAGAGGGTGGGGTCGTCGACGATCGCGTTGCCGACCTTGCGGACGAAGAAGCTGGCGACGATGAACACGATGCCGCTCATGATGGCCCAGACCGCGATCAGCCACAGCACGCTGAGGATGCCGGCGGTCGGGTTGAACAGCAGGATGATCCCGAAGATGCCGGCCAGGATGCCCCACGCCAGGAACCAGCCCCAGCCCGATCCTGGCGTCTTGCGCAGATTGATCCCGGCGGCGATGCCGGCGACCGCGGCCAGCAGGGCCCAGAACGCGATGATCCAGACGATGACGGTCGCGGTCGCCTCCGGCCACACGAGGACGACGATGCCGGCCAGGATGGCCAGCACGCCCTGGAAGAACGACCATCCGGCGGGCTGACCCGTCCGGCGTTCCTGGAAGCCCTGGGCGATCGCCATCACCCCGTCGACGAACAGGTAGATGGCGAACAAGATCTTGAAGACGGACAGCGCCAACGACGGCCAGGCCAGCATCGCGATGCCCAGTGCCACGATGAGAATGCCGCGCACCAGCAGTAGCCACCAGTACTTCGCGGCCAGCGTGCCCATGCCCCGGATTGACGTCGTCATGGCGATCTCCCTGCTACCGGGATACGCCCGGGTGTGGTGAGGAATGTCCGCATAGTGCGGCAGGGAAACGGTATCAGCGTGATCGCCGTGCGCTCCTGCGGTCAGATGCCGTGTCGGGGGACAGGGAGCGCCGTGAAGTTTGCCGTCGGGCCGGAGCAATGACGTCAGGACGCCGGGTCATGCCGATCCAGCGCCGTCCGGACGAGGACGACCTCCCCGCGGTGCGACCGACCGGACACCATGGGACCGGGAACGGGTATGCCGCCCGCTCCCCGGCCCGCGCCCTCAACAGGGTGGTCGACGCGCCGGCGGACCCGGTGGTCCCGCCACGGCCGGCCGATCGTTCGCGTGCCGTGTTCGTCCGGACATGCACCTGCTCGATGATCTGACCCCGCGGGTGCGCCCGAGCGCGGCCCGGCCAGCGACCGAACCGCGGTCCGATCAGCCGCCGGCGACCGGGGTATCGGTGACGCTCCTGCCGGCCGGAGCGCCCGGTTGACCTTCCGCGTCATCCCCCTCGGTGTCGACACCGGCAGCCTCGTCGTCGGCCTCGGCAGCGTCCACCGCCCCGATGCCCATCAGCGACGAATCCAGGAACGCCTTCTCGTCGGGTCGGTGCCTCAGCACGGTGTCCAGGTACGACTTCGTCGCCGCCTCCATCGACACCTCGCGTCCGGCCGACTGGGACAGGAACCAGCGGTGCTCGAGGATCTCGTGGAACACCTCGGCCGGTTCGAGCTTCTCGGCGAGCTCGCGCGGGATGGCCTCGATGACGGGGTCGTACACGTCGGTGACGTAGTGGTGCGCCACGGTGTCCTCGTCGACCTCCGTTTGCGGCATCACCGCCTGCGACCGGTAGGTGTCCAGGTCGTTGAGGATCCGCCTGGCCTGGTTCTCCTGCACGTCGATACCGGTCAGCGAGAACAGCCGGCGCCGGTGGTGCCCGGCGTCGACCACCTGGGTCTGCACCATGACGTGCGGGTCGCCGCCGGACTCGTTGATCTGGATCTGCGCGACGTCGAAGCCGAGTTCGTTGAGCTTGCGCAGCCGCCGCTCGATCCGCCACCACTCGTCCTCGCCCATGGTCTGCGGCGCCGTCAGCAGATCCCACAGCCTCTCGTACCGCTCGAGCACCGACATCGCGGTCTCCAGCGGGTCGACCGTCTCGGACAGCAGCCCGGACATCTGCAGGTCGAGCAGTTCGCCGGCCAGGTTGGTCTCCACGATCTCCAGGTCCTGGGCGCGCTGACCGTTGGACAGGCTCTGCCGCAGTTCACCGGTCTCGGCGTCCACCAGGTAGGCGGCCAGCGCGCCGGCGTCCCGGCGGAACAGCGTGTTGGACAGCGAGCAGTCCTTCCAGGCGAAGCCCACCAGGTGCAGCCGGACCAGCAGCTCGGCGAGCGCGTCGAGCAGCTTGGTCTCCAGGTTCGGGTCCATCCGGCGGGAGAACAGCGCCCGGTAGGGCAGTGAGAAGCGCAGGTGCTTGGTGACCAGCGCGGCGTCCAGCGGTTCACCCTCGGGGGTCATCCGGTTGCCCACCACGCCGATCGCCTGCACGACCGGGATGCCCACGCGGGCGAGTTCGCGCAGCAGCTCGTACTCGTGCTCGGCCAGGCCCTGGCTGATCTCCTTGATCGCGTACACGATGCCGCCGATCCGCACGAACCGGACCACATGCCGGGAGATGCCCCGCGGCAGCGACACCAGCTTTTCCTTCGGCCACTGCGCGAGCGGGGTGGACCAGGGCAGCATCAGCAGGTCGGTGGGATCCGGGCCGGTGGCGAATTGCATGCGCACGCCGCTCAGCCTGACACAGCGCGGGTGCCGGCGAGAGTCCGTGTCACCAGGAATCGCGCCGCAGGGCAGCAGGCACAGGCAACGACGTCACCGGGAACGGCGCCACTGCACCGCCGCCGCCGCCAGCGCCTGGAACAGCCGGCGGTCGGTCCGCGTCTCCGGGTGCCACTGCACCCCCAGCCGGAAGCGGTCCCCGGGTGTCTCCATCGCCTCGAGAAGTCCGTCGTCGGCGGTGGCCACACCGACGTATCCGGGATGCGCGGCAACGGCCTGATGGTGGTGACAGGCAACGGTGACGGCCTCCCCGATGATGCCGGCGAGCCGGGATCCCGGCACCGTTCGGATCCCGACGTCACCGTAGGCGGCGGGGCCGGGGGAATGGCGGTCGCTACCGACGGCGTCCGGGACGTGCTGCAGCAGCGAGCCGCCGGCCGTCACCGCCATCACCTGCATGCCCCGGCAGATGCCCAGCACCGGTAGCCCGATGTCGTCGGCGGCGTCGATCAGGGCCATCTCGGAGACGTCCCGATCGTCCCGCCAGCCGGTGGTCGCGGGCTCGGGTTCGGCGCTGTACCGCGACGGGTTGACATCACTTCCACCGGAGATCAGCAGTCCGTCGAGCCGGTCCACGATCATCGAGGCCTGGTCGGCGATGCCCAGCGGCGGGATCAGCACCGCGGTGCCGCCCCCGCCGCGGACCGCGTCGGTGTACGCGGCGGGCAGCAGGGTGGCGTCCACTTCGTGCCAGCGTCGCCAGGTGGCCGGCTCGCGGTAGGTGGTGATGCCGATCAGCGGACGGGTCATGGCGAGATCCTGGCCGACCCGCCGCCGCTGACGGCGGGCGGGTCGAGCGGTCCGGGTGGTCGGGAGGTGCGGTAGGCCGCTGGATGGGCGGGCCGACTGTGCGGCGGGAGGCGGCGCGGCCGTGGGGCGTCGCTCCCGTCGGGGTCAGGGGTGTTCGCGGGTAGTTCCCACCAGCCGTCCCGAGGGGCGGCCGACCGCCTGCAGGCGGGCGGTGTCGACGGCCGTCGGCCTGCGCGGGGAAGGGGCGGGCTGGTGCTCGGGAACCTGCCGGTGCGATCCGGTGGACTCCGCCGCGGAGTCGCCGCGATCACCCGACCCCGGGGAGTGGCGCAGGGCACGAAGACCCGGGTGCGGTCGATCGGCCCGTACCGGACGCAACGAGGTCTGCAGCATGGGTGGCACCTTCACCGGCACCCGTGTCGCGGCCCGGCGCCGTCCGCGCTCGTTGATGTCCAGATCCCGCAGCACCAGCTCAACGGCCTGCAGCACCGGCGTGCTCAGTTCCCAGCCGTTGTCCTCGGCGCCGATGTCGATCAGCTGCAGGTCATCGATCCGGTCGCGGGCCTCACTGAGGTCGGCCAGGGCGGCGGTGACCTCCTGCTGGGTCTCTGCGACGCCGTCCGTGCCCTCCGCGCGGGCCAGTTCGCCGAACGCCTCGATGGTGGCCGCCAGATCGGTGAGCAGTGCCGCGTACAGGTCCCGCAGACCCTCGCCGCGGCTCGGATCGACCGTCGGGTTGTCCCGGACACCGTCCCTGATGGACCGGAACATGCTGCGCACCGCGACCGTGGTGTGTTCCAGCGCATCGAGGTCGGCGCGCAGCGTGCGGCTGGTGTCCGGCACCACGAGGGCACGCGGGTTCAGTCGACGGCTGTCCTTTGCCTGCTCCAATTCGCTGTCGATCCGCGGGACGTTGCGGCTCAGCGCGCGGGCGTCGTTCATCCAGCGCTCCGCCTGCTCGCGGGTGATCGGCTCGCGCAGTTCGGCCGCGGCGTTGTTCAGCAGCCGGCTGACCTCCCCGGCGAACCGCTGCACGGCCTCGGCGGCGGTGCCGGCCCGAACCTGCGGCGGGAACAGCAGGTTCACCAGGACACCGACGGCGGCCCCGATCAGGGTCTCGCTGATCCGGTCCACCGCAGCGGCTTCGGCGCCGCCGACGGCCAGCACCAGCATCGCGCTGATCGGCACCTCCAGCATGTGCGGCCCGAGGCGCAGCAGTTGGCCGACCAGGATGGACACCGCGATCAGCGCGCCCAGGCTCCACCACGTCAGGCCGACGATGCTGGAGAAGGCCACCGCGACGAGCACGCCGGCGGTGACGCTGGCGACCCGCTGCAGGCCGCTGGTCACGATGTCCTTGAGGGTGACCTCGACCACGAGCAGCGCGGTCAGCGGGGCGAGGATCGGCAGCGCGTCGGGGAAGACGACCTGCGCGACGACGAATGCGGCCACGGCCGCGCCGGTCAGTCGCAGTGCACGCGCCATCGCGGCCCGGCTGCGCAACCGGAGCCGGACCCGGCCGGCATTGAGTAGGCGGTCGAGGGTGAGTGCCATGGTCCTGCTCCTCTCTTGGAAGGGGCGTGCACGGGTGCGCGCCGGGGTGATCGGTCGGGGTGAGATCGAGGGGGTGGGCGACACTGCCCAAGATGACCGGAGCCGTTGCCGCTGCGCGGTGGCCCGGTTCGGTGGTGACATGGGTAGGACGCCGCGGCTCCGATGAGGTGCATCCCGCGGACTGTGAGCTTGCTATCGGTGCGCGTTGCACCACCCAGGTTCGGGCGTCAGCCCGCGGCCACCCGGGAGCGGAGGCGGGCCGGGACCGGCGACGTCAGCCGGCAGCGGCCGCCGAGCGCGGGGCCGCGCCACCCCGCGGCGCCCCTGCCATCAGCGCGCTGAGTTCCGCACGATCGGCCGCGGAGGGCAGCCCCCAATCGGGTGCGTAGCCGTACACCTCTCGCAGCGGGGTCGCGGCGGTACGGCCGTCGAGGACCTCGACCGCATCGGCGGTGATCAAGCCGGGGTGCTCCACCCCGCAGACCTCGGCGACCTTCATCAGGTCGCGGCGCAGCGTCTTGATGTAGTTGGCGGCCCGGACCGATTTCTGGGCCGGATCCAGCCCGTGCGCGAGCCATGGGTTCTGGGTGGCCACCCCGCTCGGGCAGTTGCCGGTGTGGCACTTCTGCGCCTGGATGCAGCCGATCGAGAGCATCGCCTCGCGCGCGATGTTCACCATGTCGCATCCGAGGGCGAACGCCACCACGGCGTTGTCGGGGAGCCCGAGCTTGCCCCCGCCGATGAAGGTGACGTCCTCGTGCAGGTCGCGTTCGGCGAACACCCGGTAGACCCGCGCGAATCCGAGCTGGAACGGCAGCGACACCGAGTCGGTGAAGATCAGCGGCGCCGCCCCGGTGCCGCCCTCACCGCCGTCGATGGTCACGAAGTCGACCCCGCGGTCGGTGGAGCGCATCAGCGACGTGAGCTGTTCCCAGAAGTCGAGATCACCGACGGCGGACTTGATGCCGACGGGCAGCCCGGTCGCCTCCGCGAGCATCTCCACCCAGTCCAGCAGGCCGTCGGTGTCGGAGAACTCGGCGTGCCGGGACGGACTGATGCAGTCCTGACCGGCCGGTACCCCGCGGGTCGCCGCGATCGCCCCGGACACCTTCGGGCCGGGAAGCACGCCACCCAGCCCCGGCTTGGCGCCCTGGCTGAGTTTGATCTCGATGGCCTTGACCGGTGCACCGGCCACCAGGTCTGTCAGCCGGTCCAGGCTGAACCGGCCGCGCTCGTCACGGCAGCCGAAGTAGGCGGTGCCGATCTGGAAGACCAGGTCACCCCCGTTGCGGTGGAACGGTGACAGCCCGCCCTCCCCGGTGTTCTGCAGGCAGCCGGCGAGCGCTGCGCCCCGGTTGAGCGCCTCGACGGCGCGGCCGGACAGCGCGCCGTAGCTCATCGCGGAGATGTTGACGACGGACCGGGGCCGGAACGCCCGCGCCCGACCGCGCGCCCGCCCGATGATCTTGGCGCTGGGCAACTGCACCTCGTGTCCGGCCGTCGGGCTCGACGGGGGGTTCGTCCGGCCGAACGTGCGGTGCTTGATCACCGGATACCCGGCCGTGTACTCGACGTCGTTGTCCGTGCCGAAGCCGAAATAGTTGTTCTGCTTCTTCGCCGACGCGTACACCCATCGCCGCTGGTCGCGGGTGAACGGGCGTTCCTCGTTGTTCCCGGCGACCAGGTACTGCCGCAGCTCCGGTCCGGCCGACTCCAGCAGATACCGGACGTGACCGATCAGCGGGAAGTTCCGCAGCACCGTGTGCTCCCGCTGCAGCGCGTCGCGGGCGGCGATGCCGACCGCGCCGGTCAGGGCCGCAGCGGCGGCGAGGGAACCGGCCCGGGCGCGACGCTTCATGGGAGCACTATCCTCCGCCACCGGGCGCGCCCGGCAGCCGGATGCGCTGATCGCGTGACGGCCGCGCCGGGTACGGTTTGGTCGCCGCACCGGATCACGCCGCATCGGGCCGAGCCCGCCCGGCGTCACCAGCACATCCGGCCGCGGCACCCGAGCCCGCCGACCGCCCGATCGCGCTCACCCAGCAGCGCTGCCCGGAACGAGGACGACGCCGTCATGGAACTTCCCGCAGCGCTGCGCCGGCTGGCCGAGGCCTACGGCATCGCGACCGATTTCTGGGACTGGCAGGGGCAGCACGTTCAGGTCCCGGCCGACACGGTGGTGACGGTGCTGGCCGCCTTGGACATCGACGCGTCCACCCCGGAGGCGGCCGAGCAGGCGGCGCTGGACCACGAGACGGCGCCGTGGCGGCGGATGCTGCCACCGGCGCTCGTGGTCCGTGAGGGCGCACCGCACGGCGTCGACGTGCACGTGCCGCATGGCAACCCGGTGTCGGTGTGGATCGAGCTGGAACTGGGCGGTACCCGGTCGGATCTGGAGCAGCAGCAGAACGACACCCCGCCGCGCCAGGTGGACGGCAGGCCGGTCGGTGAGGCCACGTTCGCGCTGCCGGGTGACCTGCCGCTCGGCTATCACACACTGCGGGCCGCGAGCGGCGCCGCCCAGTCGTCCACGCCGCTGATCGTGACGCCGTCGTGGGTCGGCCTGCCGTCCCGGATGGGTGACCGGCGGGTGTGGGGAATCGCCACCCAGCTGTACAGCGTGCGCTCGTCGCGGTCCTGGGGGGTCGGTGACGTGGCCGACCTCGAGGACCTCGCCGTGTGGGGCGCGGCCGAGCTCGGCGCTGGATTCGTCCTGGTCAACCCGGTGCACGCCGCCGAGCCGGCCAAGCGGATGGAGCCGTCGCCGTACCTGCCCACCACCAGGCGGTTCCAGAATCCGCTGTACCTGCGGGTGGAACGGATTCCCGAGTACGCCGAGCTCGACGCGGCGGCCCGGACACAGGTGGAGGACCTGCGGGCAACGGTGCACCGACGGCTGGACGGCCTGGACCGGATCGACCGGGACGTCGCCTGGACCGCGAAGCGGGCAGCGTTGCGGCTCGTGCACCCGGTGCCGCGCTCGGCGGGCCGGGACATCTCCTACCGCGCCTACTGCGCCCGGGAGGGCGCCGGGCTGGAGGACTTCGCCACCTGGAGCGCGCTGTTCGAGGTGCACGGCGAGGACTGGCACCAGTGGCCCGAGGAGTTGCGGTCGCCGTCGTCGCCGGCCGTCCTCGCCTTCCGCCGGGAGAACGCCGACGCCGTCGACTTCTACCGCTGGCTGCAGTGGGTGCTCGACGAGCAGTTGCTCGTCGCGCAGAGCGCGGCCGTCCGGGCCGGCATGCCGATCGGCGTGATGCACGACCTCGCGGTCGGCGTGCACCGCTGGGGTTCGGACTCGTGGGCGCTGCAGGACGTGTTCGCCGCCGGCATCACGGTCGGTGCGCCGCCCGATGCGTTCAACCAGAACGGCCAGGACTGGCAGCAGCCGCCGTGGCGGCCCGACCGGCTGGCGGAGCTCGCCTACGCGCCGTTTCGGTCGCTGGTCTCCACCGTGTTGCGGTCGGCGGGCGGGGTGCGGATCGACCACATCATCGGGCTGTTCCGGCTGTGGTGGATCCCAGAGGGCAACGGGCCCACCCAGGGCACCTACCTGCGCTACAACCACGAGGCGCTGATCGGCATCCTGGCGCTCGAGGCGAAACGGGCCGACGCCCTCGTGGTCGGTGAGGACCTCGGCACCGTCGAACCGTGGGTACGCGACTACCTGCGCGAACGGGGGATTCTGGGTACGTCGATCCTGTGGTTCGAGCGCGAGTTCGACGGCAGCGGTGCGCCGCTGCGGCCGGAGTGGTGGCGGGAGTACTGCCTGGCGTCGGTGACGACCCACGACCTGCCGCCGACCGCGGGGTACCTGGCCGGTGACCACGTCCGGCTGCGGGACGAGCTGGGTCTGCTGACCCGGTCCCTGACCGATGAGCTCGCCGCGGACGACGCCGAACGCAGCGCCTGGCTGGAGGAACTGCGCCGGCGCGGCGCGCTCGCCCCTGCGACGGCCGCGTCCGCGGAAGCCGCCACCTCGCCCGATGCCCCGGATGCACCGGACGACGACGTCGAGGCGACGGTCCACGCGCTGCACCGGTTCCTGACCTGGACGCCGGCGAAGTTGATCAGCGTCGCGCTGTCGGACCTGGTCGGTGAGCGGCGCACCCAGAACCAGCCCGGCACCACCGACGAGTACCCCAACTGGCGGGTGCCGCTGACCGGGCCCGACGGGAAGCTGCTGCTGCTGGAGGATGTCATCGACGCCCCGCGGGCGGCCGCGCTGGCCCGGGTGGTCAACGAGCAGGGCTGAGAGGCGGTGGGGATTGTCCGAGGTGAGCAGCCGGCGTCGCAGCTGGGGGCTGATCGGGGTGCCGTCCAGTGCGGCGGCGCACTGGCCGGGCATCGAAAAGGCGCCGGCGGCACTGCGTTCGGCCGGGTTGCTCGACGCGCTGCGGTCCGCCGGCCTGACCGTGACCGACCACGGTGACCTGCCCGTGGTCGGCTGGCAGGCGGAGCGGCAGGCCGGTGCGCCGAACAACGTGAACGCGGTGGCCGGCGTCGTGCAGGCGACCGCGGCCGCTGTGGGCGACGTCCTCGAGCATGGTGACGTGCCGTTCGTTCTCGGCGGCGAGTGCACCGTCGTGATCGGGGTGGTGGACGCCCTGCTCCGCCGGGGTGGCGACGTCGGGCTCGTGTATGTCGACGGCGGCCAGGACCTGATGATCCCGGTCGATCATCCCGACGAGCCGATCCTGGACGGGATGGGCGTGGCGCACCTGCTCGACCTTCCGGGCTGTGTCGGCGAGATCGCCGACCTCGGGGTGCGGCGCCCGATGCTCGACGCCGCCCGGATCGCCTTCGTCGGGTACGCCGACGGCGAGGAGGACGTGCACGGACTGGTGTGCAGCGCCCGCTTCCCGGCGACCGACGTCGCCGCCGACCCGGTCGCGACCGCCCGGGCGGCGATCGCCGCGGTGACCGCCGTCGCCTCGTCGTTCGTCGTGCACGTCGATGTGGACGTGCTCGACTTCTTCGACACGCCGGCCGCCGACGTACCGATCTTCGGCCGCGGACTGACACTGCCGCAGCTGGTTGCGGTGCTGCGCGTGCTGTTCGCCGACCCACGATGCGCCGCAGCCACGTTCGTCGAGCACAACCCGGACCACGGGAACCCCGACGGGTCAACCACCCGGATGCTCGTCGACGCCCTCGCGATGGCCTTCGCGCCGGGATGAGCAGCATGAACCCGGTGCGGGCAGCAGGTCCGGACGATTGCGTTGCGCGCGGCGAAGAATCACGTCAAGGGAGAGCGACATGGAATACCGGAAGCTGGGCTCCACCGGGCTGGAGGTATCCCGGATCTGCCTGGGGTGCATGAGTTTCGGCGACCCCGGGCGCGGCAATCACCCGTGGACGGTGCCGGAGGAGGCGGCCCGGCCGATGATCCGGCACGCCGTCGAACAGGGCATCACGTTCTTCGACACCTCGAACTCCTACTCCGACGGCAGTAGCGAGGAGATCGTCGGGCGGGCGCTGAAGGACTTCGCCAACCGGGACGAGATCGTGGTCGCCACCAAGGTGTTCTTTCCCTCGACCTCCGGGTCGCCTTCGGCCGGCGGCCGGTCCGGGCCGAACGCCGGCGGGCTGTCCCGCAAGGCGATCCTGCGGGAGATCGACGGCAGCCTGCGCCGGCTCGGCATGGATCACGTCGACCTGTACCAGATCCATCGCTGGGATCCGTCCACCCCGATCGAAGAGACCCTGGAGGCGCTGCACGATGTGGTGAAATCCGGCAAGGCCCGGTACATCGGCGCCTCCTCGATGTACGCGTGGCAGTTCGCGAAGGCCCTGTTCACCGCCGACCTGCACGGCTGGACGAGGTTCGTCTCGATGCAGGACCACTACAACCTGCTGCACCGGGAGGAAGAGCGGGAGATGCACGGGTTGTGCGCGGACCAGGGCATCGCGGTGATCCCGTGGAGCCCGTTGGCCCGGGGCCGGCTGACCCGCGACTGGCAGGCCGACAGCGACCGCACCGCAACGGATCCGTTGATCAGCAGCCTGTACGCGCCCGATGACGAACGCATCGTCCGGCAGGTCGCCGAGATCGCCGAGATCCGCGGCGTGTCCAGGGCCCAGGTGGCGCTGGCCTGGATGCTCGGCAAGCCGGTCGTCACCGCGCCGTTGATCGGCGTCACCAAGATCGGGCACATCGACGACGCCGTGGACGCCCTGCAGCTGCGGTTGACGGCCGACGAGGTCGCGTCGCTGGAACGGCCCTACACGCCCCGGCCGATCGCCGGGTTCCAGTGAACGGCGGGCCGGGCAGCGACGGCATCGTGCGGGTGGCGGTGCTGGACGACTACCAGGGCGTGGCGTTGACCGTCGCGGACTGGTCCGCGCTGGGAGATCGCGCCGAGGTGGTGGCGTTCTCCGATCACCTCACGGACGACGACGCGGTCGTGCAGCGGCTGATGGCGTTCGACGTTGTGGTCGCGATGCGCGAGCGCACGCCGTTCCCTCGGATCCTGCTGCGGCGACTGCCGCGGCTGAGGCTGCTGGTCACCACCGGGATGCGGAACAAGTCCATAGACCTCGCCGGTGCCGAGGAGCTCGGCATCACCGTCAGCGGTACCCGGCTGATCGCCGAGTCCACCGTCGAGCTGGGTTGGGCGCTGATCATGGCGGTGGTCCGGGACCTTCCGGGGGAGGACCGCAGGACCCGGGACGGCCAGTGGCAGCAGACGCTGCCCATGCAGCTGGCCGGCAGCACCCTGGGCATCCTCGGTCTGGGGCGTCTCGGGCAGCGCATCGCGGCGCTCGCCCACGCCTTCGGGATGACGGTGATCGCCTGGAGCGAGAACCTGACCGCGGAGGCGGCGGGGCAGCACGGTGTCGAGCGGGTCGACAAAGAGGAGCTCTTCCGCCGCAGCGATGTGGTCACCATCCACACCGTGCTCTCGCACCGCACCCGGGGACTCGTCGGTGCCGCCGAACTCGAGATGCTCGGTCCGGACGGCTACCTCGTCAACACCTCCCGGGGTCCCATCGTCGACGAGGCGGCGCTCGTCACGGCGCTGCAGGCCGGGACCATCGCCGGCGCCGCGCTGGACGTCTATGACGTCGAGCCGCTGCCGGCCGGCCATCCGCTGCTGTCCACGCCGCGCACGATTCTCAGTCCGCACGTCGGCTTCGTCTCCCGGCCCGCGTACGAGCTGTGCTACGGCGACGCCGTCGAGGACATCGCCGGCTGGCTGGACCGGCGGCCGGTGCGCATTCTCGCCGGTCCGGGTGCGGTGTCGGGGCCGGCGACGCCCGGGTACTGACGCGCTCCGCCGGGCGCTACGATGTTGAGACTTGTTATCAACAACAGCAGGCGTCCAGCCGGGGCGCGGCGGCGGGAGTGCAATGAGACCGACCTTTCGGCGTGCGTCGGTGCTGATGTCGATGGCGGCGGCGGCCGTGCTGCTGGTCGGCTGCGGTAGCGATGGCGGAACGGGCGGTTCGGCCGGCGGCGGTGATACCGGGGTCGTGTCCGTGGTCGCGTCCACCAATGTGTGGGGCGACATCGCCAAACAGGTCGGCGGCGACCGGGTCGATGTGCGGTCGGTGATCTCCGACCCGAGTGCCGACCCGCACGCGTTCGAGGCCAACGGGCAGACGCAGCTCGCGCTCTCCAAGGCCGCCCTGGTGATCGAGAACGGCGGCGGCTACGACGACTTCATCGACAGCATGCTCTCCGCTTCCGGATCGTCGGCGCCGGTGATCAACGCGGTGCAGGTCTCCGGGCGTGCGCCGGCCGCCGGTGACGAACTCAACGAACACGTCTGGTACGACCTGCCCACGGCGGACAAGGTGGCGCAGGAGGTGGCCGCCCGACTGTCGGCGATCGACCCGGGCGGTACCGCGCAGTTCACCGCGAACGCTGACGCCTTCGGCGCCGCACTGCGGTCGATCGAGAAGGACGTCGAGAAGGTGAAGGCCGCCGATCAGGGGACCGGCGTCGTGGTGACCGAACCGGTGCCGCTGTACCTGCTCGAGGCGGCGGGGCTGGACAACCTCACACCGGAGAAGTTCAGCGCAGCGGTCGAGGCCGACACCGATGTGCCGCCAGCCGTGCTGCAGCAGGTGCTGGCGTTGGTCACGGACAAGAAGGTGCAGGCGCTGTTCTACAACGAGCAGGCCGAGGGCCCGCAGACCGACGCCGTCGTCGCTGCCGCGCGGGACAACGGTGTCGCCGTGGTCCCCGTCCGGGAGACGCTGCCCGAGGGCCAGGACTACCTGAGCTGGATGCGGGCGAACGTCACCGCGATGGCCGACGCGGTCGGCGCAGGTGCGGCGGGCACGGATGCCGCCGGCACCGGGCCGGCCGGGTCGGGATCGGTCGGCGGATGACCATCTGGGACAAGCTGTTCAACTTCGACAACTACGGTGAACTGCTTGCGCTGCTGCACAATTCGATCCTGGCCGGGGCCATCCTGGGGCTGGTCGGCGGCCTGATCGGCGTCTTCGTGCTGATGCGCGATCTGACCTTCGCCGTCCACGGGATCAGCGAGTTGTCCTTCGCCGGCGCCTCTTTCGCGCTGCTGATCGGCGCCAACGTGGTCGTCGGGTCGATCGGCGGCTCACTGCTCGCGGCGCTGCTGATCGGTGTGCTCGGCGTCCGGGCCCGCGACCGGTCGTCGGTGATCGGCGTACTGATGCCGTTCGGGCTGGGCCTCGGGGTGCTCTTCCTGGCGCTTTACCCGGGCCGATCGTCGAACAAGTTCGGGCTGCTGACCGGTCAGATCGTGGCCGTCGACGATCCGCAGGTGCTGTGGCTCGGCGTGATCTCCGCGGCCGTCCTGCTGGCCCTGGCCGTGATCTGGCGCCCGCTGATGTTTGCCAGCGTCGACCCGGACATCGCGGCGGCCCGCGGGGTGCCGGTGCGGGCGTTGTCGCCGGTCTTCATGCTGGTGCTCGGATTGACCGTGGCGATGGCCGTGCAGATCGTTGGCGCGCTGCTGGTCCTGTCGCTGCTGGTGACCCCGGCGGCCGCCGCGATGCGGGTGACCGCGTCGGCGTTGTGGGTGCCGGTGCTGTCTGTGACGTTCGCCGTTGTGTCGTCGGTCGGCGGGATCATGCTGGCGCTCGGCGGCAGCGTGCCGATCAGCCCGTACATCACCACGATCTCGTTCACGATCTGGGTGATCTGCCGGCTGCTCGGCAGGGCGCGGACCCGCCGCGGCTGGTCCGCCCGCCGCCCCAAGGCCGCGCTGGCCGCGGCGCCGAGCCGGGAGCCGTCCGTGCTGTGAGGCCTCCGCCGTGTTGCGCCGGTGGGGGCCGCTGCAGTGTGCGGGGTGATGTTGTCCGCCAACCGGCTGGCCTGCCGGACGGCGTGCTGGGGGCTCGGTGCGCAGATCTCGCCGGGCGTCGTCGACGACAGGTCCGGCACCGCGGCCGCGTCTTTGGCGACCCATACTCCGCTGTGCCCGGGTGCCGGCAGGTGTCCGTCGGTGACCGCCCTTCCGCAGTGATCGACCGGGAGCCCGAGCCGGGTGACCAGCGGGTTGGCCCGGACACCGGCCGTCCAGATGATGGTGTCCGATCCGAACTCCTCCGCGGCGGGCGGCGGACATTCCGACGTACCCGCCACCGACGAGGACGATGCGTGGAATCGGGCGAGAGCTCCTGTCGCGCTGAGGTTTCATGACGATCACGCTCGCAGGGCCACCGTGGTCGCGGATCCTCCTCGAGACGGAGATCCTCTCGGATCACCCCTGAGGACGGGACTCTCGCCGTGATGCGGTGCACGCCGTCGCGGGTGGACGTGTCTCGGCTCAGGCTGCCGCCCGGACGGAAGGCCGTGACGTCCACGTGCTTCCGGCACCGACCGGTACCCAGATGACGACCACCAGCAGGACCAGGAGCGCGATCCCGCTCAACCCGGCGGAGATCGCATGCGCCGTCCCCCATTGATCGCGGTACTGCGGCCAGTCCGGCGGGAGCGCCGCGGCTGTCCATCCCGCGATCCGGTCGTTCACCGGTCGATTGCCGAACACGTAGGCGGCCAGGGTGCCCAGCAGGCAGACCGCAGCGAGGAGATGAGCGGCCGCGTGGACCGGTTCTGTCCGGCGCAGCCGAACGGCAACGATGACCGCCGCGAGCAGTCCGACGATCTCGCAGATTCCGCCCACGACGGCGAAGCCGCCGTAGAAGGTCTGCTGGACCTGAAGCCACGCCGGCCCGTCGAGTCCTCGACTTCCTGGTCCCTGCAGGACGTGGCTGAGCGTCAGTCCCGAGACGAGCGCACAGCACAGCGATGTGACGAACCGCAGTGTTCTCATGGCACCTTCCACCGGCCGGGGCCGCCGCCCCGCTGCGGCGACTGAGACACATCGGCCAGTGTCGCCACCGCCGGCCGGGCGCACATCGTCCGTGCGGTTGATGTTGCCTCGTCGGCTCAGGGGGGATCCGGCGCGGTGGATCAGCCGGGGCGGTGGCACGTGCCTCGAGGTTGATGCCATGCGGGTCGTTGACGAAGCCGCCGTAGTAGTGGCCGTGGTACTGGGTCTGGATGGCCGCCACCTCCCGTGATGTCGCGCCGGCGGCGAGCGTGCGGCGTAGAACGTGTCACCGCGTCCCGGGTCTCGACGGTGAACGCGACGAGCACGTTGGAGCGCACCGTGCCCTGGTCGATGAGCCAGAAGTACGGCTTGACATGCGCCGCAGCATCGGCGACACCGCGGTCGCGCAGGTGTCGACCCCATCAGTGGCGTGGCGGGAGGCTGAGCGGGTGCCCCTGCAAGGTGTGGCGTCAGTACCTCGGTCGCGGCGGCTTTGGCGCCCGTGCGGCTTGATGCTGATCGGGCCGTCGGTGGCATCGGGTTTTCCACAGCCGTTGCCTTGCCGGGATCGTCGATATAGACTCGTACACATGTTCGAGTCGCATGGTGCGGGCAGCGGAGACAGTGAAACCGACACCGCGCTGTCGGCGGCCGAGCTGGCGACCTGGGTGACCCGGCTGCGGGCGGTGAACACCGGCGCTGATGACCCGGAGCTGATCGACCAGATCACCGAGCTGGAACGGATCAAGTCGGCGTGCGCAGCGGCCCAGGCGGCCCTGACCGCGGCGTTCGTGGCGTCCCGGACAGCAGGGCTGACCCAGACCGAGCTGAAGAAGGAAGGCGCCCACCGCAGCATCGGCGCGGAAATCGCGTTGGCCCGGCGGGACTCCCCGTTCCGCGGGAACCGGCACGTCGGGCTGGCCCGGGCACTGACCCGGGAGATGCCGCACACCCTGCACGCTTTGCGCTCGGGAACGATCAGTGAATGGCGGGCCACCCTGCTGGTCCGGGAAACCGCCTGCCTGTCGGTGGGCGACCGGGCCGCGGTGGACCGTGAACTCGGCCCCCGGCTGGGATCGATGGGCGACCAGCAAACCGCCCAGGCAGCGGCGATCATCGCGCAGCGCCTGGACGCCGCCAGCTGCGTGAAACGGCACCGCAAGGCCGTCGGCGACCGCCGGGTCAGCATCCGCCCCGCCCCGGACACCATGGCGTACCTGACCGCGCTGCTCCCAGTCACGCACGGCGTCGCGGTCTACGCCGCGCTCACCCGGCACGCCGACACCGGCGCCGCCACCGGCGACACCCGCAGCCGCGGGCAGCTGATGGCCGACGAACTCGTGCACCGCATCACCACACCCACCGCCGCCACCCCCACCAGCGGCGCCGGCATGCCCACCACCGCCACCCGGGGGGCCGGCCGCGCCCACCCCGCCGGCCAGCCCGGCGAACGAGTCCCCGATCCGGAGCACACCGACCTCAGCCCCGCCCCGAGCGATCACCACAACACCAATCACCGCGACAGCAACGGCCGCAACACCGATGACCGCGACACCAACGGCCGCGACACCAGCGGCCGCGACACCAACGGCCGCGACACCAAGCGGCCGCGACACCAGCGGCCGCGACACCAATCACCGCGACAGCGAAGACCCCGCCACAACGGCGCGCGACAGCGATATCGACGACACCGACCACGTCGACGACATCGACCACATCGACCACGTCGACGACATCGACCAACCCGACGGGGTCGGTATCGACGGGGTCGGTCCGGTGCCCCCGGGGGTCGGCATCGACATCCACCTGGTGATGACCGACCGCACCCTGCTCGGCGACGACACCGAACCGGCGATCCTGCTCGGGTACGGGCCCATCCCCGCCCCGGTCGCCCGGCAGCTGATCCGCGGCGCCCCACCCGAAACCAGGACCTTCCTACGCCGCCTCTACACCCAACCCGACACCGGGCAGCTGATCACCGGTGACACCCGGCGCCGGGTGTTCAACCACTCCATGCGGCAATTCCTCATCGCCCGGGACCGCACCTGCCGCACCCCCTGGTGCGACGCACCGATCCGGCACGCCGACCACGTCACCGCCCACCACCGGGACGGGCACACCACCATCGACAACGGGCAAGGCCTGTGCGAACGGTGCAACTACACCAAGGAATCACCCGGCTGGCACTCCACGATCGACCCCGACAGCACCGGCATCACCATCACCACCCCCACCGGCCGCACCACCCGCAGCGAACCACCACCACCCCCACGATCCCAGCCATGGCCGCTCACCAACTGCGACGCAACACACACCCAGCCGGCAGCAGCGTCATGATCGGGTCGTTGTCGCGGCGGCCCGGCCGGGTATCACCATCAACCCGGCGGACACCGGCCGCACATCAGGTGATATTCCGATGAACGTTCGGTGAGGTGCCGGCTCAAACCCCGTCTGCGCAGGCGGTTTCCGTAGTGTGCCGAATTGTGGCTTTGGACGAGGCGACGAAACGGGTGTACCGGCGCACCGACTCGGCGACCCTGCTCGCCGTGCTGCCGGAACTGCGCCGGTTGGCCAAGGCGGCGCAGAAGGAGCGGGAGAGGGTGCTGTCCGACCCGCCCGACCCCGAACACACCGCCGACGACGGTAGGTTCGCCGCCGACCTGGCCGCGTACGTCGCGGCCGCGCTCGAGCGGGACAGCTGGATCCGCAACGAACTCAAGCGCCGCGACCTGCTGCCCCTGTGGCCGGGCGAGGGCGAACAACTCTTCGACGACGCCTGATGATTGCAGCGGTCATGCGGGTCAGCTGCTCTTCAGCTTCACGTAGCTGCCGGGTGCATCCTCGATCGGCCGGAACTCGTTGTTGCCGGGGCGTTTGCGGGCCGCCACCTTCCGTCCGGAATGCGCTGCCAGCCAGTCCATCCACGCCGGCCACCAGCTGCCGTCGATCCGCTCCGCGCTGTCGAACCAGGTGTTCGGATCGGCGGGCAGCCGTGATCCGTCCGGCGGCGGCGGCGGGGTGAACCAGTAGTTGCGCTTGTGCTTCGCCGGCGGGTTGATCACGCCGGCGATGTGCCCGCTCGCGCCGAGCAGGAAAGTGGTGTTGCCGCCGAACAACTGGGTGCACGCGTACGCCGACTTCCACGGCACGATGTGGTCCTCCTTGGAGGCGTACAGGAACGTTGGCGCCGAGATCTCCTGCAGGTCAACGCGTTCGCCGAGTTGCACCGTGCCACCAGGCTTGCACAACCCGTTCTCCAGGTAAGAGGCGCGGATGTACCAGCAGAACATCGGGCCGGGCAAGTTGGTGTTGTCGCTGTTCCAGTACAGCAGGTCGAACGGCGGCGGCCGTTGCCCCTTCAGATAGCCGTTGACGACGTACGGCCAGATCAGGTCGTTGGCCCGCAGCGAGGCGAACAGCTGGGCCATCTCGATGCCCTTGATCAGACCGCCCTTGCCGATCGCCGCTTCCCGTGCGGCAACACCGGATTCGGTGACGAGCAAACCCATCTCGCCGCCCTCGGTGAAGTCCAGCATGGCGGTGAACAGCGTCATGCTGGACGCGGGCTCCACTCCCTTCGCGGCCAGTGCCGCCAGGGCGCCGCTGAGCAGGCTCCCGCCGATGCAGAAGCCCATCGTGTTGACCTGCTCCACCTTGCAGATCTTCTGCGCCACGTCGATCGCCGGCAGCACGCCGAGCTCCAGGTAGTCGTCCCAGACGAAACGCTGCTGGTCCGGTCCCGCGTTGCGCCAGGACACCATGAAAACCGTGTGTCCCTGCTCGACCATGTACTTGACGAAGGAGTTCTCGGGCCGCAGGTCCAGGATGTAGAACTTGTTCACGCACGGCGGGATGATCACCAGCGGCCGCTGGTACACCTTCGCCGTCGTCGGCGTGTACTGGATGAGCTGGATCAATTCGTTCTGGTGAACGACCTTCCCCGGGGTGATGGCCAGATTCCCGCCGACCTCGAAGGCGTCGTCGTCGGTCATCGAGACCCGGCCCTTGGCAAGGTCCTCGGTGAACAGCCGCATCCCCGCCAGCAGGCTCTCGCCGCCGGTCTCCAGCGCGAGCTGCAGGGCCTCGGGATTGGTGGCCAGGCTGTTGGCCGGGCTCACTGCGTCGCTGACCTGCCGGAGCGCAAACGCCCACTGACCCTTGGTCTTCTCGTCCAGCGGAGCCGCCTCGAGCGCCTTGGCCATCAGATCGGTCTGGGTCAGGTAGGCCTTGGCCAGCGCCCGGTAACGCGGGTCGCTGTTCCACTGTTCGGCGGCGAACCGGCGGTCTGTGGTGGCGGGCTCCGTCGTCGCCGACCCGCGCAGCGCGGGCGTCCAGCTGTCCGCAACGGCGGAAAACGCTCGCAGTTGCCAGGCGGTCAACTCTGCCGCCGCGGTCAGCCACGGCGTGACGGCCGCCGCGATGGCGTTCGGCGCCTGCGCCAGGGTTCCGATCGGCGACAACGGCCTTTCGGCGGTCAGCAGGTCGGTCAACCAGCGAGTGGGATCGGAAGTCGTGGACGCCATCCGACGATGGTCCTGTGCCGCGGCCGACTTGTCTCGATCAGGGCGTCAGCCGCCGCCGGACAGGTTCGCCAGCCCGTTGAACGCCGCCGACGCGATCAGCGGAAGCAGCACGAAGCCGACCACCGCGGAAACGGGCCGGGTCAGCGCCCCCTTTCCGTAGAGCGCGCAGCCACCGAGCAGCGCGACGCAGGCGGCGAAGACCAAGGTCGGGATCAACACGTGCGTTCTCCAGTCGACGGGCGGCGAGGAACAACACTATGACGCACTGCTAAGGACAGCGGACCTCGCCAGGGTCATTCGGCAGTCGCGCAGCGTCCTGTGGCGTCATGAGTGACGTCAGAGAAAGCATCTTGACCTCACCCGGTCGGGAGCTGGATAGACATGCGATGACTGATTTCGGTGGCGGGACGCCGCGGCGGCCGACTGTCCGGCCCAGCCCGCTCATGCTGATGGTGCTGGTGCTGCTCGCCGAGGCCCCGATGCACCCGTACGAGATGCAGCGGCTGATGCAGTGGCGCGGCAAGGACCAGGTCGTCCGGGTGCAACGCGGGTCGCTGTACCCGGCCGTGGAGCGGCTGGCCAGGGCCGGGCTGATCGAGCCGTCGGAAACCGCGCGCCGGGCGCCGACCTGAGCGGACCGTGTACCGGTTGACCGAGGAGGGCCGGGACGCCGCCGAGACGTGGTTGGTGATCATGCTGCGCACGGTCCGCAACGAGTACCCCGACTTCCCTGCCGCCCTGTCGTTCCTGCCCTTGCTGTCGGCCGACGAGGCGCGGTCACAGCTGACGGCGCGGTTGCTGCTGCTCGGCCGGGAGATCGCCGCGCTGCGGTCCGGCAGCGAGGACTTGCGCGAGAGGTACGGCATGCCAAGGCTCTTCACCATCGAGGACGAGTATCGGCTGGCGATGCTGGAGGCCGAGCACCGCTGGGTCGGCCGGGTCGTCCAGAACCTGGCCAGCGGCGAGCTGTATTGGGACGCGGGCACGATCACCGCCTGGGCCGAGGGCCTGTCCGGCACCGTCGAGGCCTTCCCAGGGATACCGCTCGCGACGGATCCGCCCGACGGTCCGGTGCAGCGGAACCACAGCCCGGCCGTCCGGGCCGGCAGCGTGGCCGACCCGGGCGGCAACCCGGGTGTGAACCTCACCGGCCTCGAATCACCCGGCACAACTCGAAAAGTCTGCCGGTTCCACCGGCGTGCCGGCGGGTGTTGCCGAGCAGGTCCGCGCCGCGGCGCAGCACGCTTTCGCCGCGGGCTTCACCGATGCCATGCGACCGACGATGTTGGTGCCGATCGTCGTGGTCGTGCTGGCGGCGGGAGCGGTGCTGTTCGTCCGGTCGGCGACGCCGGCGGCGGATCCCGTCGGGGAGGTCACCCTCTTGTCAGGCAAGTAGATACTTGCCTACCCTGGCCGGGTGGGTGACGTGTTCAAGGCCCTCGCCGATCCCACCCGGCGCGCCATTCTCGACGAGCTGCTCGATCGGGACGGCCAGACGCTGTTCGAGCTGTGCACGCGACTGACCGGTCGCGGATTCGGCTCGACCCGTCAGGCCATCTCCCAGCACCTCGACGTGCTGGCGGAGGCCGGGCTGGTCCGGGCACGAAGGCAGGGCCGTTACAAATTCCACCACCTGGACACCTCGCCGCTGAACGTGATCGTGCAGCGGTGGCTGACCCCCCGAGGAAGGGACCCGGAATGAGGATCACCGTGATGAGCCTGCTCGTGGACGACCAGGACAAGGCACTGCGCTTCTACACCGAGGTGCTGGGATTTCAGAAGAGGACCGAAGTCCCGTTGGGCGAATACCGGTGGCTCACCGTGGTTTCGCCCGAGGACCCCGACGGTGTCGAGCTCTCCCTCGAACCCGACGAGCACCCCGCCGCCCGGCCGTTCAAGCGGGCGCTGGTCGCCGACGGCATTCCGTTCACGTCGTTCTCCGTGCCGGACGTGCGGGCGGAGACCGAACGGCTCAAAGCCCTCGGGGTGACGTTCACCCAGGAGCCGCTGGAGATGGGGCCGGTCACCACCGCCGTGCTCGACGACACCTGCGGCAACCTCGTCCAGATCGCGCAGCTCGCCGATCCGTGATCGCTCGCGGTCTGGTTGACAGCACCCGATACCGTCTGCGGGACCCGGCACTGCGGGATTCCACTCGATAGGGCGGCACGGTGAGCGACGAACTGCACGAGCGCAGCGCCACAGAGCTCACCGCCCTGCTCCGGGCCAAGCAGGTCAGCGCGCGCGAGGTGGTCAGCGCCCATCTGGCGCGCATCGAGGCCTACAACCCGCTGATCAACGCCATCGTCACGTTGACGGCGGAGCAGGCGTTGCGGCTCGCAGGCGATCAGGACGAGTTGGCCGCGCGCGGTGAGTTCGCCGGGCCGTTGCACGGGCTTCCCGTGGCGCACAAGGACAACCACCTGACGGCGGGGGTCAGGACGACGTTCGGATCCCCGTCGCGCGCCGACTTCGTCCCGGACACCGACGATCTCGTGGTCGAGCGGATGAAGGCCGCCGGCGTCATCACCATCGGCAAGACCAACATCCCCGAGTTCGCGGCCGGCGGCCACACCTTCAACGAGATCTTCGGTGTCACCTGCAATCCCTACGACCTGTCGGTGACGGCCGGCGGGTCGTCCGGCGGGGCGGCGGCGGCGCTGGCCGCGGGCATGCATGTGCTCGCCGACGGCAACGACATGGGCGGGTCGCTGCGGCTGCCGGCCGGCTACTGCAACGTGATCGGGTTGCGTCCGTCCGCCGGCCGGGTGCCGGTGTACCCGGCGACCGACGGGTACGCAGGACTGTCCGTGCAGGGGCCGATGGCGCGCACCGTCGACGATCTCGCGCTGCTGCTGTCGGTGATGGCCGGGCCGGATCGGCGGTCGCCGATCTCCCTGGAGGAACCGGGATCGTCGCTCGCCGAGGTGGGCGAGGGGTCGCTGGCCGGGCTGCGGATCGCGTTCTCGCCGGACCTCGGCGGTGCCGTCGAGGTGGAGGACGAGGTGGCGTCATCGGTGTGGGCGGCCGCCGCGACCTGCGAGACCCACGGTGCCATCGTGGACCAGGCGAGCCCCGACTTCACCGGTGCCGACGAGTGTTTCCGGACGCTGCGTGCCTGGCAGTTCGAGGCGACGCTCGGCGAGTTCCTGGAGGACAACGTCTCCACCGTCCGGCCGAGCCTGTACGACAACATGGCGTCCGGTCGTGAGCTGTCCGGCCCGGACGTCGGCCGGGCGGCGGTGATGCGCACGGCGCTGTTCCACCGGATGCGCGAATTCCTGGAGCTGTACGACGCGCTGATCCTGCCGGTGGCGCCGTTGCCGGCGTTCGACGCGCGCTACCAGTACCCGCCCATCGTCGCCGGGCGGGCGTCCCGCGACTACCTGGACTGGATGCGCAGTGTCTGCCACGTCACGGCCACCGGGCACCCGGCGATCGCGATGCCCGCCGGATTCACCGAGGCCGGCACGCCGCTCGGCGTGCAGTTCGTCGGCCGGCACCGCGGCGAGCGGGACCTGCTCTCGTTGGCCAAGGGATTCGAGTCGGCCACCCGCTACGCCGATCGCCGCCCGCATGTGCACTGAACCCGCGTCGGGCCGCGGCTGGCGGCGGGTCCCCGAGCGCGACACCGGCCATCGGCGCTGGACCCGGCGGCCGGTCCCGTGCTGAGATGGGGCGGCGAATCACAGCCGTGTCATTCGCCTGGGGAGGACCTGATGGACAACGCAGCCGCGTCCGGCTCGGACGGCGCCGAGCCGTCGGACAAGCAGGCCATCGGGACGGGCCTGTCCCGCCGGGATCGCGACATCCTGGCGTTCGAGCGCCAGTGGTGGCAGTACGCCGGCGCGAAGGAACAGGCCATCAAGGAAATGTTCAGCCTCTCGCCGACCCGGTACTACCAGGTGCTCAACGAGGTCATCGACAATCCGGCCGCGCTGGCCGAGGACCCACTGCTGGTCCGGCGGCTGCGACGGCTGCGGACCAGCCGGCAGAAGGCCCGCTCCGCTCGCCGGCTCGGCTTCGAGGTCTGAGCCGGCGCGGACCGCAGGCCGTCACCCTGGTGGCAGATCAGCTCGCCGTGGGCTCGACGTTCCAGCCGTGCCACGACTGGACGGTGATCCAGCCGTTGACCCGCGCCCGGTCCCGGGTGGGGTAGGGGTGCCCGGTGTAGTGCTGTGACACCCGGTCGATGCCGGACAGGTCCGGGTCGGCGGACAGCTCCAGGACGCCCTGCACGCTGACGTGGGTGTACCAGTTGCCCTCCGCCAGCGCGGTGAGACTGACCCGCGGGTCGTGGCGCAGGTACTCGAGCCGGCGCCGCCCGGCGTCCATGTTGACGAGAATCCGGCCGTCGTCCTCGAGCAGATACCAGGTGGCCACCGACACCGGCTGGCCGTCCGGCCGTGACGACGCGATGACGGCGGGGTTCGGCGCCCGGAGGAAGTCCAGGACGTGCTGGGGCAGCGGCGTAGTCGGCATGGCGGTCCTCACGGGTGACAGAGTGGGTGCGGGCGGGGGAGTGCGCGGTGTCACGGCGGCGGACGCCTGCGCCCGGCGGCCCTGGCGCGCCCCGGATCCGCGGGCCGCGTCCCCTGCCGGGTGACGCCCAGCCGGCGCTGCGGCGGCAGCGGTGAGCCGTCGGGCATCAGGCCGGCGACGCGCTGCCGACGCGGTATCCGCAGCCGGACCCGGCGGGTGGACCGGCGGCGCCGACCCCGGCCCCTGGTCTGCCACAGCTCCGGGTGGTGCTTGAGGTGCTGGTATTTCCAGCCGGCATAGGGAATGTGCAGCAGGTACACCACCATCCCGGTCACCGTGACCAGCTCCGGTTCGTAGAACAGGGCCGCGACGCCCAGCACCAGCAGGATCAGCATCGGCACGATCAGCCGTGGCGGGAAGCGCACGCTCTTCAGGGCGATGGTCGGGATCCTCGACACCATCAGCAGTCCGATGAACACGATCCACACCGCGACCACCCCGGGCCGCGCCCAGAACCCGTCGCTGCCCAAGCGGTTGGTCAGCAGCAGCGGCGCCGTCACCATCAGCCCGGCGGCGGGCGTCGGGACACCGGTGAAGAAGCCCTTTGCCCATGGTTTCGGATCCGTGTCGTCCAGCAGCGAGTTGAACCGCGCCAGCCGCAGCACCGCGCACACCGCGAACAGCAGGCACACCACCCAGCCGAAGCCCCTGCCCTGGTCGCGCAGCACCCAGATGTACATCACCAGCGCGGGGGCCACGCCGAACGAGATGGAATCGGACAAGGAGTCCATCTCCGCGCCGATGCGGCTGGCCGAGCGCAGCATCCGCGCGGCGGGGCCGTCGAGGGAGTCCAGGATGGCGGCCGCGGCAATCGCTCCCACCGCGAACAGCCACTGCTGGTTCAACGCAAAGGCGACCGAGGTCAGCCCCGCGCACAGCGCGAGGACCGTGATCGCGTTGGGCAGGAAGCGGACGCCGGGAACGCCGCCCATCAGGACGTGTCGTTCCGCGAGGGCTCACCGGTCGTGGTGCCGACTTCAGCGGTCGCCATCCGGGCCAGCACGGTTTCGCCGCCGATGGTCCGCTGACCTTTCCGGATCACCAGCTCGGAACCGGCGGGAAGGTAGGTGTCGACGCGGGATCCGAACCGGATCAGCCCGTAGGTGTCACCGGCCTGCACCGCCTGGCCGGTGACGGCATCGCAGACGATCCGGCGAGCGACCAACCCGGCGATCTGCGTGACGACGATCTGGCCGCCCGCGGCGGCGTCGATCACCAGTGAGTTCCGCTCGTTGACCTCGGAGGCCTTGTCGAGGTCGGCAGACAGGAATGCCCCTGGTCGGTAGGCGATCGCGGTGATCACCCCGTCGACCGGGATGCGCTGGACGTGCACGTCGAACACCGACAGGAAGATGGACACCCTTGTCCGCGGCGTGTCGCCCAGTCCCAGCTCGGCCGGCGGCACGGCGTCCTCGATGAGGGAAACCAGCCCGTCGGCCGGCGCGACGACGACGTCGCGGGCGACGGGACGCACCCGGACCGGGGCCCGGAAGAACGCGGCGGACGCGGCGGTCGCGGCCAGCCCGGTGCTGCCCACCACGCGGCCCAGCCGGCGCAACCCGAGGCGCCGCAGGACGAACCGGGCGCCGACGGTGCCGGCTGCGACGCCCAGCACGATCGGCCGGCCGCCGGGGTGGAGCGCCGGAACGGTGGAGCGGATCAGGCCGATCAGATGGGACCGGCGTTGCTCGTCCACCATTGCCGAAACCTCGCCCGCTTCCCTCGTCCGTTCGCAGATCCACTGCCGCGCACCCTCTGCGGCTCGCCCGTTGTTGCGGACAACCGTAGCGGAGCGGCCCGGCCGAACTCGGAATGTGCGGGTGAAGCGGGTCAGTGCGCCGAGCCGCGTGCCGCCGGCAGCGCCCACCCCGTCGGCACCGTGGGGAGCCGCGCCCTCGGCTGAGCTGTCCGCGGTTTGGGCCGTTCACTTGCGACGAGTGCTCCGTTGCGACGAGTCGACGGCCTCGGCGAACGTCTCCGCTGCTTCCCGCGGCGTTCCCGGTTCGGCACCCCCAGACACGGGTAACACACCGACACGGGTAACACACCGGCGCGGGCGCAAACTCCAGCCGGCTCCATCCGCAGTGTCAGCGAAGGGAGAACGACGATGACGGAAAACATGCCGGCCGGTCAGGCCGGCGAGGCCGGCGTCCGGGATCAGGCGGAGGGCGAGGAGCAGCCGGGCACGGTCTCGCCGCAGGACGAGGGCAGCGGGCCGCGGGCCGGCCAGGACCCCGCCGAAGGCGGTCCGGAGGTCGGCGGCGAGTGAACCTGGGCGAGCAGGAGTTCGAGTTCGCGTTCGAATCCAGCTACTCCAGGGTCGCCCGGGTGTTCGGCGTCACCCGGACCAATACCCGGGTGGTGCTGACCGACACCGAGTTCCGGGCGCGGTACGGGCCGTGGAAGGTGATCACGCCGGTGGACAACATCACCGGCATGCAGCTGACCGGGCCGTACAACTACTTCAAGACCGTCGGGCCGGCGCACTACTCGTTCTCCGACCACGGTCTGACGTTCGCCACCAACGGACGTCAAGGGGTGTGCCTGGAGTTCCGGATGCCGATCAACGGCGCCCCCTTCGGGCTGGTGCACCACCCGAACCTCACCGTGACGGTGGCCGACGGCCCCGGTCTGATTGAGGCCATCCGCAGTCGGCAGTCAGCAGAATGACACCGGGGCCGCCGGATCGGTACCCGGCGGCCCCGTGGTCCTGATGCGACCGGTCAGCCCTCGGTGGCGCGGTCGGTGAAACCCCCATCTCACCGCCGGTCAGAATGTGCGGATGGCGATCTCTGCCGGCGCGGCCAGCAGTCGCTCGATCTCGTCGTCGAGGCGGACCAGGGTGACCGAGGCGCCGGCCATGTCCAGCGACGTGCAGTACTCGCCGACATAGCTGCGGCCCACGGTGATGCCGCGCTCCGCCAGCTGTTGGTGTGCCCGGCCGTAGAGCAGGTACAGCTCACTGATCGGGGTGCCGCCGAGCCCGTTGATCATCAACGCGACCCGGTCACCGGACTGGTAGGGCAAATCCGAGACGACGGCCTCGAGCATTTCGCCGATGATGTCGTTGGCGGGCTTGATCTTCGCGCGCCGCCGACCTGGCTCACCGTGGATGCCGACGCCCATCTCGATCTCGTCGTCACCGAGTTCGAACAGCGGTGAACCCTTCGCCGGCGGGGTGCAGGCGGTCAGCGCCATGCCCATCGTCCGGGTCACGCTGTTGACCTTCTCGCCGATCCGGATGATCTCGTCGAGGTCCGCGCCCTCCTCGGCGGCGGCGCCGACGGCCTTCATCACGAAGAAATTGCCCGCAACGCCGCGCCGGCCCACCGTGTACGTGGAATTCTGGACGGACACGTCGTCGTCGATGAACAGCGTCTTGACCAGGATGTCTTCGGCCTCGGCCATTTCCTGCGCCATCTCGAAGGCCATCCGGTCGCCGGTGTAGTTGTTCACCAGCAGCAGCACACCCTTCGGTGACGCGACCAGCTTGGTGGTCTCCAGCACGTAGTCCATCGGCGGCGCGGCGAAAACGTCACCGGGACAGGCGGCGTCGAGCATGCCCTTGCCGACCGTCATGACGTGGGCGGGTTCGTGGCCGGAGCCGGAGCCCTGCACGATGGACACCTTGTTCTCGTTCGGTGCGTCCGCGCGCATGATCAAGTTGTATTCCGGCACATACTTCAGGGTGTCCGGATTGGCCAGGGCAATCCCCTTCAGCATTTCCGGGACGAATTGCTGCGGGTCGTTGACGAACTTCTTCACGGGGTTTCCTCCACAACGGTGTGAAAGTCGGACAGGACGGGTGGGCGAACTCCGGATACCGGACCGACAGCATCACGCGGACCTGGTGGTAGGGCAGTCAGTCTGCGGGCCACTCCTCGGCGACCTTCCCGGCGATGACGGCCAGCGCCATCGCCCCGGCGTCGACGGAGCCGATACTGCGCTCGCCGGTGTAGCTGGCCCGGCCGCGTTTGGCCTCCAGCGCCTTGGTGGCCTCCGCAGCCTCGACCATGGTGTCCGCGGCGGCCCGGGCGGTTTCCCGCGCGGGCAGGCCGCGGCCCACAGCCTCCGCGATCGTGTCGGTGGCCGGGATCAAGGCGTCCAGCAGGGTTTTCTCCCCGAGGACAGCCTTACCGCGCGCGGTGATGCCGTCCGCCGCGGCGCGCAGCATGGCAACCGCGTCGTCACCGGTGATCTCGGTCCGGCCGGACACGGCGCCGCCCGCACGCAGGAACGCGGTGCCCCAGATCGGACCGGAGGTGCCGCCGATTCGGGAGGTGATGACGACGGCGATCTTCTTCAGGAAGGTGCCGATGTCCTTGCGGTCGTATGTGTCCCAGTCGTTCAGCACGATCTCGAACCCGCGGGCGAGGGAATAGCCGAAGTCCCCGTCACCGACGACGGCGTCCAGGTCACCGAAGTATTTCTCGTTGTCCACGGCGGTCCGGGCAATGGTGTGGACGACGTATTCCACGAGTTCGAAACTGTTGTCTGCCATCAGCTCTCCTTCTCTGTGGCGGTCCCGGGACCGGATGCGGGCGGCGCGGACCGCGCCCGTCCGAGGACCGCGGTGAGATCGGCCAGGGTGACCGCGGCGCCGGGCCGGACGCCGAGCGGGTCGGCCAGCACGGTGGCAGCTTCGGCGCCCGGGTCACCCAGGCTGGACACCACGAGCGAGGCACCGGTGAAGTCCTCGTCACTGGTGTAGGTGGAGACGGTGACCACGCACGGCAGTCCCGCACCGAGCGCCGCGCGCAGGCCGTTGCTGCTGTCCTCCACGACCAGGGCCTGGCCCGGTTGCAGCGCAAGCTCTCGCACGGCCAACCGATAGATCCCGGGGTCCGGTTTCTTGGCGGGCACGATGTCGCCGGCGAAGACCGCGAAGTCCCGCGCGCGATCGGCGCCGACGGCGTGTTCCAGGACGGCGCGCACGGACGGTTCGGCCGAGGTGGACGCCACCGCCAGTTGCCATCCCGCACCGGCCGCCTCCTCGACGATGCGGGCGATGCCGGGCCGGGCGGGCATCGCGCCGCCCGAGACCATCGCGGTGTACGTCGCGGTCTTGTGCCGGTGCCACGCGGCGAGCATCTCGGTCCGCCCCGCTTCGTCGGTCGGAAGCCCGTTGGCCGCAACGAATTCCGGCGTCAGCAGGGATGCCATCCGCTCCTTGCCGCCGCCGATCAGCACCCGCCGGGAGTACTCCGCGTCGTCCCACCGGACGGGAAGGCCGAAGGCGGCGAAGGTCTCGTTGAACGCGGGCAGATGGCCGTATCGTTCGGTGTCGGCGAGGACGCCGTCGCAGTCGAAGATCAGGGCTGGCACCGGCGCCTCACCCGGCCTTGCCGGCGCTGCCGAAGGTGCGCATCAGCTGCGCCGTCATCGTCACCGTGTCCGCCTGCACGGCCGCGAACAACGAGGGCGGGTCCCACTTGTCGCGCTGCTCGGCGTCCCGCAGGAACCGCAGGCCGGACTGCATGAACTGCCGCTTCAACGCGGTGGAGATGTTGACCTTGGCGCAGCCGCGGGCGATCAGGTCGCGGAACTGTTCGTCGGTCAAACCGCTGCCACCGTGCAGCGCGCACGGCACCCCCGTCGCCTCCACCACGTCGGTGACCCGCTGCGCGTCCAGGGTGGGCGTCGACCGGTAGACGCCGTGGGCGTTGCCGATGGCCGGGGCGAACACGTCGACGCCGGTCTCGTCGATGAACCGGACCGACACGTCCAAGCTCTGCCGAGCGGATTCGGCGTCGGACCCGACGCCGTCCTCCACCCCGGTGATGGACTCGATCTCCCCCTCCACGTGGGCGCCGTACCGCCGCGCCTCCGCGACCACCTCGACGGTCTGCCGCTGGTTCTCCTCCACCGGCAGCTGCGAGGCGTCGAAGAGCACCGAGTTCCAGCCGACCTCGAGGCATTCGGTGATGACCGAGCGGTCCGGGCAATGATCCAGGTGCAACGAGACCGGCACCTCGATGCCGGCGGTCATGGACGTCCACATCGCGTACAGCACCCGGCTGCCGATGGACCGCACGGTCTTGACCGAGGTCTGCACGATGAGCGGCGACCGCTCCGCGACGGCGGCCTCCAGGACGCCGGCCAGGCTGATGTCGTTGAAGATGTTGATCGCGGGCACCCCGTACCGCTGTTGCAGAGCGGGGTCGACGATCTCCTTGAGGGACACAACGGGCACGCTGCACCTCCTTGTGCGGCTCACCGGGTCGGGCATGGTCGCGGGTGACGGCACGCCCCCGTCCATCGCGGCGGGCCTGCCGAGCCGACGGTAGGCCGGTCACCGGCACCTGGGAATCGGGAAGATCCCTGCCTTCCGCGGCCAGGTCTGCGTAGAGGTAGGGATTCCCCTACCGCGCGACGCCGGACGGTGGCTGCCCGGTCACGCCAGTCGCGCCGGGAACCCGCCCGTGGCGATCGGCGACCAGCGCTGCGGCGTGATCCGCAGCAGGCACTTGCCCTGGTCGATCATGGCCTGCCGGTAGTCCGCCCAGTCCGAGTGCTCACCGGCAATACTGCGGAAGTAGTCGACCAGCGGTTCGACGGCGTCGGGCACGTCCAGCACCTCCGCGGCTCCGTCGACCTGCACCCAGGCGTCACCGAAGTTGTCCGACAGCACGAGCACGGACGCCGTTCCGGTGCGCCGGGCGTTGCGGGACTTGGCGCGCTCGGGATAGCTGGCGATGACGATCCGGCCCTGCGGGTCGACGCCGCCGGTGACCGGTGACGACTGCACGCCGCCGTTCGAGCGGATCGTCAGCAGCACCATGTTGTGCCGCGGCCGGACGAAGTCCAGCAGAGCGGGCAGATCGACGGTGGTGGCGGTGGCGACGGTCCGGGCCATGGCGGGCTCCCTTGCAGGTGGCGGGAACTCCACCCTGTCCCATCGCCGGGCAGAGCTGTCAGCGGGTGCCGGTGAGCGGCTGGTGCGTCCCGGTTCCGCCGAGTGCGGCGAGCTCGGTGCGGTTCCGGGCGCCGGTTTTCCGCAGCGCCGCACCGACGTGCTTCTCCACGGTCTTGACGGAGATGTTCAATGCCGCGGCGATCGCCTTGTCCGGCATGCCGCGGCACACCAGCGCCCGTACCTGCTGTTCCCGCGGGGTCAGCAGGTGCGGTGTGCGGCCGGTGGGACCGCCGCGGTGAGGACGCCTCGGCGGCCGCCCACGGTGCACCGCGGGTGCCGCCGCGGCGTGCACCGCCTCGAGGATGTCGCCGCTCGCGCCGCCGAGCAGCACCACCCCGTCGACCCCGGCGCTCAGCATCTGCTGCACGGCAGGCTCGGCCCGGTCGTGTTCACCCAACGCCAGCACGCCGACCCCGTCGACCCGGGCGCGGAGCTGCGCGGTCAGCTGCGCGGCGCCGGCCGGCAGCGCGGCGTCGACGAGCACGACGTCGGGGGCCAGCAGTTCCGCAGCGGCCAGCGTGTCGGCGGCGCCGACCGTCTGCCCGACGACGTGGACCAGCCGGTCGTGCTGCAGTACGGCCAGCACGCCGGCCGTGACCAGTGGCCGGTGCTCGACGACGAGCGCCCGGATCCGGCGGGCCGGCCCTGGGGGCGCGGCCGACGTGCGGCCGGCCGGGTAGGTGACCGAGGCCCTGATGGTGGTGCCCCAGCCGGGGGTCGCATCGATCTGCACCGTCCCACCGAGCAGTTCGGTGCCGGCGGCGAGGTCGGGCACCGGGTCGAGCCCGCCGACCCGCAGGCCCAGCCCGGAGCCGTCGGGTCGCGGGCGTCCGTCACGATCGAACCCCACCCCGTCGTCCTGTACGAACAGCACGACCTCCGCCGCTCCGAAGACCAGGCCGACCCGGGCGGTGCGGGCGTCACCGTGGGCGACGATGTCGCCGATCGCCCGCCGGCCGAGGGTCAGCAGTTCGCCGGCGATCGCCGCGGGCAGCCGGCGGCGGGTGCCGGCGACGACCAGCCTGATGTCCAGCCCCGCCGTCCGGGCGCGGTCCACCGCCGATTGCAGGCCCGACTCCAGGAGCTCGATCCGGCCGGTCTCCTGCAACGCGGTCCAGGCGGCCCGGCGGGCGCGGTCGAGGGCGTCGCGGTCGCCGGCCCGGGGCTGATCGACCACACCCGGGATGTCCGCGTGCTCGCTTGCCGGGCGGCCGGCCCCTGGGGCGGCACCGGACCCGCCCGGGTCCGCGGTCGGCGGCGCCTGCGCGTCGTCCAGGTGCAGAACAACGGCCGCCAGCGCGCGCGCCACCGAGTCGTGCACGTCCCGGACCACCCGCTCACGCTCCAGCCCGGCGGCCTCGGCCCTGGTCAGCTCGGCGGCCTGCGCATGCAGCCGGGCGTTGACCATCGCGACGCCCGCATGGCCGGCGAACAACTCGAGCAGGGTGACGTCGTCGGGCCCGAAGCGGCGGCCGCGGTCCCGGCTGAACACGATGCAGCTGCCGATCACCGAGCCGGACCAGCGGATGGGCACGCCGATCGTGGCGTGCAGCTGGCCACGCTCATCGGCCGCGATGTGGCCGCCGCGGACATCGGCGTACTCGGCGAAGGTGACCGGGCCGCCCGCGCGCAGGATCTCGCCGGTCACCCCCTCGGTGAGCGGGAACCGGGCACCGGACCGGCAGGCGACTCCCAGGTCGACCTCTTTGCGGTAGGTGCCGGCCGCCTGATCGACGGTGCAGATCGATCCGCTCTCGCAGCCCAGCAGGTCCGCCGCGTGCCGCAGGATCCGTTCCAGCAGCGGGCGGAGGTCGAACTGACCCGCCAGGTCCTCGACGACGGCGGCCAGTGCGGTGACGTGATCACGGCCGCCCCCGGTGCGGGCGGGGTTTCGGGGACCCGTGGCACGCCGGACCCCGCGCCGGTCGTCAGCAGCGGTGCCGAGCGTCATCCCGTTGAGTCCTTCGCCATTGCCTCGCGACGCGGTTGCATCCCCCGACCGGCCGCCGGCGTCACCCGTGACGGCCGTCACGGGTGCTGCCGAGGGTAGCCGCCGGCCCGTCGGCCCACACCTGCTCCGATTCGGCCGGTTGATCGCGCGCCGCCCGAAGCGGTGCGTTCCCGGCCGCACCGCTGCATTACGTTGACCGTCATGACGACGGCGGCCGGCGGGTCCCCATCGGCCCCCGGCGTGGTGATGCCGATCGGTGGGGCCGAGGACAAGATCGGCCGGATGACGGTGCTCCGCGAGGTGGTGCGGCTCGCCGGTGGCTCCGCGGCACGGATCGTCGTGCTGTCCACCGCGTCGTCGCTGGGCGATGAGATCACCCACGCCTACCTGCAGCTGTTCTCCACCCTGGGGATCACCGACGTGGTCGGCATCCGGCCGGAGAGCCGTGGTCAGTCCGCCGCACCGGAGCTGGTGGCCGCGGTGGACCGGTCGACCGCCGTCTTCATGACCGGTGGCAATCAGGTCAAGCTGGCCACCCTGGTCGTCGGCACCCCGTTGGGGGCGGCGATCGTGGGCGCGCACCGGCGCGGGGCGCTGGTCGCCGGGACGTCCGCCGGGGCCAGCATCCTGTCTGCGCACATGGTGTCGTTCGGCAGTGGCGGTGCCACCCCGAAGTTCCGCATCGCCCAGGTGTCGCAGGGTTTGGGCCTGCTGGAAGACGTGATCGTGGACCAGCACTTCACCCAGCGGAACCGGTTCGGCCGGTTGCTGGCACTGGTGGCGTCCAACCCGGCACAGCTCGGCATCGGCATCGATGAGGACACCGCCGCGGTGATCCGGCCCGGCGGGCTGATGGAGGTCAAGGGCCGGGGGGTGGTGACCGTGGTCGACGGCGCGGACGTGGTGACGACGTCGTACACGGCCACCGGCACCCAGCCGCTGATGATGTCCGGGGTCAAGCTGCACACGCTGCCTCGCGGGGTGGTGTTCGACCTCGGCGCGCGGGAGTTGGTCTCCGCCCCGGGGCTGCCCGACATCCGGGAGGCGCCCCTGGTCGCGGTACCGGCCGACGTGCCGGCCGGCTCCCGGCCACGCAGCCGGCGGATCGCCGCCGAGGGAGCGCACGAGACGACGTCGGAACTGCGGCGACGGCCCGCGTCGTCCTGACACGTCCGGTCACGGCGGACCCGCGCGAAGGTCGCCCGGACGGGTGACCGACGTCATGTGGTGATCACCGGTCGCAGCCGGTACCCGTCCGAAAGGAGGGTCCCACTCCCTTCCGAAGGATCAACCTGGCCGGCAGTGCTGGACATTCGGGTCTTTCGGCCTTGTTCTAGGTGACCTACGGCGCCAACGCGGGTGCTGCGCATCGGGGAGTCTGTCGACATGGAAAGCCCACTCACCCCATTGCGGCTTCCCGGGCTCCCCGATCGGAGGCGTCCGGACCGGACCGCCGATCTCCTTCCGTCACCATCTTCCGGCGAATACCACATGAGCCGGAACTCGTCCCCGCGAAGTGTGCCGATGCAGAGCGCCGCGCCGGCAATCGAGGGACGGGAAATGTCCCGGAAATCTGCTGAGGACATATCTGCAAAGATCCGCCAAGATGGCGTGCGTCACCTACTGACGGGACGAGCGACCGGCGGCCCCGCCGAGTACTTGTTCGGCGGGAATGCATTTGTACGCTCGCTCCTCGTCGGCGCCAGCAGTATCCGGACGAACGACGTCCACTGAGCCCGGTCCACCCCCGCATCACCGCCCCAACGAAGGAGCACGGAAGATGACAACTCAGCAAGCGCCGGCGTCTCACGCGGCGAATGCCAACCCCCCCGACTACAGCGACCCCACCCAGGGAAGCCTGGCCAGAGCACGGGAGATGGCCTCGGAGTCGGTCAAGTCGATCGCCGATCCCGCGCCGCTCGGGCTCGCCTGCTTCGCCCTCACCACGTTCCTGCTGAGCATGGTGAACTCGGGACTGATCCCGAAGACGATGGGACCGGTGGTGTTCGGCGTTGCCCTGTTCTACGGCGGCATCGCGCAGATCCTCGCCGGCATGTGGGAGTTCAGGAAGGGCAACGTCTTCGGGGCCACCGCATTCACCTCCTACGGTGCCTTCTGGTTGACGTACTGGGCGTACGCGACGATGTACGCGGGGAGCATCCCGGAAGCCGACCGCGCCAAGGCCACCGGCTGGTACCTGATTGCGTGGGGAGTGTTCACCGTGATCATGGTGATCGCCTCACTCCGCACCACCGTGCTGCTCAGTGGGCTGTTCACCATCCTGGCGGTGACCTTCTTCCTGCTGGCCTTCGGTGACCTCGCCGGCAGCGCGACGCTCACCAAGACCGGCGGCTTCTTCGGCATCGCCACCGCCCTGTGGGCATGGCTGCTGTGCCTGGCCGGAGTGGCGGCAGCGACCTTCGGTAAGCCGATCATCCCGAACCGTTCCCTGGCGCGGTAACACGCCGCGGAATTGTTCCCGACACCACCGGAGGCCACGGGCCTCCGGTGGTGTTGTGTTTCCGGTGGGCCTATTCGCGCGAAGCGGTATTCCGGTATGTGCTGGGTGCCTCGGGGAGCCGGGCGGGGAATTCTTTACCGGCGGAACATTGATGCGAACTCGTTACACCAATCCGCGCTGAACGGCGACGACAACAGCCTGCAGCCGGGATTCCACACCCAGCTTGTCCAGTAACGCCGCCACATACCCCTTGACCGTTGTTTCCGCGATGAATAAACGGTTGGCGATCTGCCGGTTCGAGCATCCTTGGGCCAGCAGGTCGAGCACCTCCCGCTCGCGGGGGGACAGCACCACCTGCGGACCCGGGCCGCGCAGTGCACCGACCAGATCCGCGGCGAGCGCCTGCGCCACCTTGGCGTCGATCACCCGGTGGCCGGCGGCGACCTGCCGCAGGTGCATCACCAGATCGGCGGGCTCGGCGTCCTTGAGCAGCACGCCGTCGGCGCCGGCGGCCAGGCACTGCCGGAGCAGTTCGATCTCCGCGTAGGCGGTGACGATCAGGATGTGTCCGTCGGGGTTGCGCTGCTTGATCGCGGTGCAGGTCTGCACCGGTCCCGGCGGGTGCGGCAGGCGCAGGTCCAACACCACCAGATGGGGCAGGAACGCGCTGCTGATCATGATCGCGTCGGCGGTGGTGGCGGTCTCCCGCAGCACGCACTCGCCGAACGCCTCCTGCACGAGGGTGGCGATCCCGCGCCGGGCGAGCGGGTGATCGTCGACCAGCAGCACGCGCACCGGGGGCGTCATGGCTGGTATCCGGTCAACGGCAGGGTGAGTCGCTGGACGACGAAGCCGTCCGCGTCCGGGTCGACCGTCAGCTCGAGGCGGCCGCCGAGCGCACCGGCCCGGCATCGCAGGATGCCCAGCCCGGAACCGGGGCTGCCGGGTTGAGTCCCGTCCGCGTGCGCCGCGATTGCCGCGGCGGTGCGGTCGGCGTCCGGGCCCCAGGCGATCCGCAATTGCAGTATCACGTCCTGAGCGCCCCATCGGATGGTGGCCAGAACGCGGTCGCTGTCGGCGTGCTTGACGGCGTTGTGGAGTCCCTCGCGCAGGCTGTCCAGCACCAGCGCCGACACCTCCGGAGCAATGGGCCGTGACTCGCCCCGATGGGTCCACCAGACCGGCACCCCGGTCGTGGTGGTGAACCCGCGGCTCTCGGCCACCAGCGCCAGGTCGAGCTCCCGGCCCGGCGGGATCGTGCACAACTCGGCCAGCGTCGCGCGCAGCTCGGCCCGCGCGGTGCCGGCCACCGCCTCGATCTCGGCGAGGGCGTCGAGCAGGTCCGCGGGCTCATCGTGGCCGTGCGCCCGATGCGCGAGCACCCCGACGCTGAACAGCGTCTGGGCCAGCGAGTCGTGCAGCCGGGCGGCGATGTGCTGCCGTTGCTGGACCGCGAAGAACTCCAGCTGGGTCTGCCGGGAAGCGATGTGGTGCAGCGCGGTGCCGGCTTCGGCGGCCAGACCCTCGAGCCGGACGAGGGTGACGTCACCGGGGGTGCCGGCGGAACGCAGAGCGGCGTACAGCAGCGCGGACACCCCGTCCGGACCGATGACCGGTACGCACACCATCGCGTGCAGCCCCTCGATGTCCACCGCCGCCCGGTAGTCGCCCGTGATGAGGGTGGAGTCGTGGTAGTCGGCGAGCCGGGCCGGTGCGCCGGTCTGCAGCACGAGACCACCCAGTCCCGCCCCGCTGCGGATCCGCAGCGACCGGAACTCCGCCGACCGCACGCCGCAGAACGCCCGCATCGGGTAATAGCCGTCCTCGTCCCGGACCGCCACGGACGCGATGTCCATCCCGGTGACGATCTGGGCGCGGGAAACCAGGGCCCCGACGATGGACTCGACGTCCTCGTGCAGCCCGACGGTGGGAGCTGAGGTGGCAATAAGCACAACTGTCACGCCATCTCGGTGCGCGGTCCACTCGAAGGTGCGACATCACACCTGCGGGTGGCGCCCACCGGTGTGCCCGGCGGCGGGCGTGCCGATCTGGCCTGCTGCGTCCCCGGTACGGCGGGCGTCAGGGGTGGGGGGCAGAATGCGCACCACTGGCCGGGTTGTGGTGGAAAGGCGCGCAGATGACTGAGTCGGTGACGGGCGGGTCGACCCCAGGACCGACCAGCACGGCGGACGAACCGGTGCCGGCCGGGCAGCCGGTTCAGACCGGGAACGGCTCGGTCGCCGACGGCGGCGCCTCGCCCGACGCCATCACCGGCAAGCCCGACATCGCCATCCGCGAGACCCGGGTGTACCGGGGGCCCAACTACTACTCCTACGAACCGGCCGTGCACATGGTCGTCGACATCGGCCGACTCGAGCAATTCCCCACCGACACCCTGCCCGGCTTCACCGAGTCGCTGCTCGCGCTGCTGCCCGGTCTGTACGACCACCAGTGCTCCCGCGGCCGGGACGGCGGGTTCGTCGAGCGGCTGAACGAGGGCACCTGGGCCGGGCACGTGGTCGAGCACGTCGCGCTGGAACTGGAACGGACCGCCGGGCACGAGATCACCCGCGGCAAGACCAGGTCCACCACCGAGGAAGGCGTCTACAACGTCATCTTCGGGTACCTGGACGAGACGGTCGGCACGCTGGCCGGTGCGCTTTCCGTGCGTCTGGTGAACGTCCTGGTCCCCGGGAACGACCTGTCGTCCGACGGCCTGGCCGATTTCGACTTCGCCGCCGAGCACGACGCGTTCCTGCGCACCTGTCAGCGGGTCGCCTTCGGCCCGTCGACACAGGCGATCCTGGACGAGGCGATCGCCCGCGACATCCCTTACCAGCGGCTCAACTCCGGATCCCTGGTGCAGCTGGGGCACGGCGTGAACCAGCAGCGGATCCGGGCGACGATGACCTCGCTGACGTCGTCGCTGGCCGTCGACATCGCCTCCGACAAGGAGCTGACCAACCGCCTACTGGCCGCCGCCGGGCTGCCGGTGCCGACATCGGAGGTGGTGCGCAGGGCCGACCACGCTGTGCGGACCGCCCGGCGGATCGGTTACCCGGTCGTGGTCAAACCCCTGGACGGCAACCACGGCCGCGGCGTCGCGATCGACCTGCAGGACGAGACCGCCGTGCGCGATGCATTCAGCGAGGCCTACGACCAGTCCCGCCGCGGTGACGTCCTCGTCGAGTCGTTCATCGCCGGCAAGGACTACCGGGTGCTGGTGGTCGGTGGGCACATGGTCGCCATCGCCGAACGGGTGCCCGCGCACGTGATCGGTGACGGCTCCAAGACGGTCGCCGAACTCGTCGAGCAGACCAACGCCGACCCGCGGCGCGGCGTCGGGCACGAGAAGGTGCTCACCCGCATCGAGGTCACCGACGGCGCTATCGAACTCGTCCGCGAGCAGGGCTACGAGATGACCGACGTGCCGCCGCGCGGCGAGATGGTCAAACTGGCACTGACCGGCAACATGTCGACCGGTGGCATCTCCATCGACCGCACGTTCGAGGCGCACCCGGACAACGTCGACATCGCCGAGGAGGCCGCGCGGGTCGTCGGGCTGGACATCGCCGGCATCGACTTCCTCTGCCCGGACATCACCCAGCCGGTCCGGGAGACCGGCGGCGCGATCTGCGAGGTGAACGCCGCCCCGGGCTTCCGGATGCACTCCCACCCGACGATCGGCGACCCGCAGTACGTGGCAAGACCGGTGGTGGACCTGATGTTCCCGCCCGGCACGAGCGCCCGGATCCCGATCGTCGCGGTGACCGGCACCAACGGCAAGACCACCTGCAGCCGGATGATCGGGCACATCTTCAAGGGCATGGGCCGCAAGGTCGGGATGACGTCGACCGACGGCATCGTCATCGACGACCGGCTGGTGATCAAGTCCGACGCCTCCGGGCCACGGTCGGCCCGGATGGTGCTGCAGAACCCGCGGGTCGACTTCGCCGTCTTCGAGGTGGCCCGCGGCGGCATCCTGCGGGAGGGGCTCGGTTACTCCCGCAACGACGTCGCGGTCGTGCTCAACGTCGCCCCCGACCACCTCGGGCTGCGCGGCATCAACACCATCGAGCAACTCGCCCAGGTCAAGCAGGTGATCGTCGAGGCGGTGCCGAAGAACGGCGCTGCCGTGCTCAACGCCGACGACCCGCTGGTGGCCGGTATGCGGCGGGCGTCGTCCGGTGAGGTGGTCTGGTTCTCGCTGGTGCCGGAGAACCGGATGATCGCCGACCACTGCCGGCGGGGCGGCAAGGCCGTCATCCTCGAACCGGGTGAGCTCGGCGATCTCATCGTCCTGGTGCACGGCCGGCGCCGGATGCCGCTGGCCTACACGCATCTGCTGCCCGCGACCTTCGGCGGCAAGGCGATGTTCAACGTGCAGAACGCGATGGCGGCGGCCGCGGCGGCGTACTGTGCGGGCGCCCATTTGCACGACATCCGGGCCGGGCTCCGGTCTTTCACGCCGTCGTACTACTCGGCGCCGGGCCGGATGAACATGACCGAGGTCAAGGGCGTCAAGGTCATCGTCGACTACTGCCACAACGCCCCGGCGATGGTCGCGCTCGGCGACTTCGTCGACCGCTTCTTCGAGGACAGCTCGTCATGGGAGCGGCCCCAGCGGATCGGTGTCATCGCCACCGCGGGCGACCGGCGCGACCAGGACATCCTCGATCTCGGGCGGGAGGCGGCCAAGCACTTCGACCGGATCGTCGTCCGGGAGGACGTCCGGCTCCGCGGCCGCAAACGCGGGGAGACCGCGGGTCTGATCGTGGACGGCGCCCGGCAGGCGCAGTCCGAGGGCTGCCGGCTCAAGCAGATCGAGGTCGTGCTCGACGAGATCGATGCCACCAAGGCGGCCGTCGAATGGGCCAACCCCGGCGACCTGGCGGTCGTCTGCGTGGACCGGGCGCGCGCCGTCTGGGACGAACTGCAGAACCTCGCGCAGCGCGCGCAGGCCGGTTCCGCGGACGACTTCGAGGATCGGCCGTGAGGCCGGGACGCTGATGGTTCCCGACGACGTGCGGCCCGACGACGCGCCTTCCGACGATGCCCGGGCCGGCGGCGCGGAGTCGGCAGGTGCCGACGTCAGCAGTGCCGACATCGGTGGTGACCCGGTGTGCTGGGCGCCGCGGGTCTGCCCGGAGTGCGGCTTGTTCGTACCGGTCGAGCCGCCGACGGTCTGTCCGCGGTGCGGCGCCACGGTCGGCGTGGACTGACGACGCGCGTCCGCTGCGTCAGGCGTCCGCTGCCACCAGGTCGATGCTCAGCCTGATGTCGCCGAGGCCACGGGCGACGAGCAGTTCCCCGCCCTCGGCCAGGGCGCGCCAGCCGCCGGACGCCTCGTCCCAGCGGCGCCACATCCGCGGGTCCGTCGTCACGTCCACCGTCGCCTCCTCCCCGGCCGGCACCTGCGCCGAGTGCCACCCCACCAGGCGCACGGGCTGGTCGTGCTCGGCCGGCCGGTAGTAGACCTGCACCACCTCGCGGCTGTCCCGGCCGCCGGTGTTCCGGATCCGCACGGCGATCCGGTAGCCGTCGGCGGCGCTGCCGTCGGTGACCTCGGCGGAGGCGTAGTCCCAGCTGGAGTAGCCGAGGCCGTGGCCGAACCAGAACACCGGGCGCTGCGCGGCACCGGCGAAGTGTCCGCGGTAGCCGATGGAGGTGCCCTCGCCGTAGACCACGTCACCGTCCACCGGGGTGACCGACCACGCCGGGGCCAGCCCGTCCCCGGCGGGGAACGTCGTCACGAGCCGGCCGGCCGGTTCGATGCGGCCCAGCAGCGCCGCCGCGACGGCGTGCCCGCCCTCCTGGCCCGGCAGTCCGGCCCACAGGACGGCGTCGACCTCGTCGAGCCACGGCATGAGCACCGGGGTCGCCGCATTCACCACCACGACCGTCCGGCGCGCGGCCGCCGCCACCGCCCGCACCAGGTCGTCCTGCCGGCCGGTCAGCTGCAACGTGGACTTGTCCACCGCCTCCGTTTCCTGCTCGTCGGTGAGACCCACGGCGACCACGGCGATGTCGGCGTCCGCGGCGGCGGCGGCCGCCTCCGCGATCACCTCGTCCTGGTTGCGCGACGCCGGTCGGGCGATCAGGCCGGCGGTCACGATGGCGGCCATCGGCCCGGTTTGGCCGGCCGGGACGGTCAGCTCCACCTCGACCACGCCGGTGTCGTTGAGGGTCGCGATCCGCGAATCGACGGGCGGCACCAGCATGTCGTCGCGGAAACCGGCCGACGCCGAGCGGACGTCGGCCTGCCAGCCGTCGTTTCCGTTGCGCACCTGCCAGTTTCCCTTGCCGATCACGCCCAGTTCGACCTCCCCGTCGGTGGCCAACCTGCCGCGCATCACCACCCGGCTCGCCGGTTGCGGGTAGTCGTCGTCGAATCCGATCAGCGCGACCGCCCCGGGCAGGTGCCGGTCGTCCAGCTGCGAACCGTCGGCCGCGTAGATCCGTACGTGGGTGCCGTCCTGCCCCGTCTCCGGGTCGGTGACGAAACCGGGCCGGGCGGGCATCGACCGGGTGCGCACCTCCACACCGTCGACGACGGTCACCGCGTCACCCAGCAACGCGGTCAGCCCTTCGGCGATGCTCACCTCGTACGGCGGGTTCACGTGTGCCGAACCGCCGCCCATGTCGATGGTCTCGATGGCGTGCCGGCCGATCAGCGCGACGTCGACTCCGCCGGCCAGGGGCAGGGTTTCGTTGCGGTTGCTGAGCACCGTGATGCCCGACGCGGCCAGCCGGGTGAGTTGCTCGCGGCGTTCCGGCGACGCGGGCGTGGGCAGCGCGTCGGGCCAGTCCCGCAGCGGCTCCAGCGCGCCGACCCGTTCGGCCAGCCGCAGCACCCGGGTCAGGTGATCGTCGATGACGGCCTCTTTGACCTGTCCGTCGCGAACGGCCCGGACGAGGGCCTGCCCCCACGGCCCGTCCGGACCCGGCATCACCAGGTCGAGTCCGCCGTTCGCTGCCGCCGCGGCGGTCTTGGTGGCGAACCAGTCGGACATGATGACGCCGTCGAAACCCCACTCGCCCTTGACGATCTCGTTCTGCACGTGGTGCTGCTCGGTGGCCGCGACCCCGTTGACGTCGTTGTAGGCCGCCATGATCGACCACGGCTGCGCCTGCTGCACCGCGATCTCGAACGGCAATAGGTACAGCTCGCGCAGGGTCACCTCGTCGACGACGCTGTTCATCGTGTCGCGGGCGGTCTCCGAGTCGTTGGCGACCAAGTGCTTGAGGCAGGCGCCGATTCCGCGGCTCTGCAGGCCCTGCACGCAGGCGGCGGCGAGCCGGCCGGTGAGCAGCGGGTCCTCCGAGTAAGCCTCGAACAGCCGGCCGCCCAGGGGGGTCCGGTGCAGGTTGATGGTCGGACCCAGCACGAGGTGGATGTGCTGGGCCATCGCCTCCTGCGCCAGCAGTTCGCCGATCTCCCGCGCGATGTCCTCGCTCCACGACGAGGCCAGGAGGGTGGCGTTGGGGAACAGCGCGACGGTCCTGCCGCCGCTGAACTTCAGCCCGCGCACGCCGGTCGGCCCGTCCGAGACCGCGACCGTGCCGAGCCCGATGGCGGGTTCGGCCGCGAGCGTGAAGGTGTCGCCACCGGTGAGCAACCGGACCTTCGCCGGCAGGTCGAGCCGGCCGACCAGGTCGGTGAGGTCGTGGCGGGCGCCGGTAACAGTGGTGGTGACAGTGGTGGCGGCTGTGTTGGCGGCTGTGTTGGTGGGCACCACTGGATGGTTCCCACCTTGCTGACGGCTGGCAACCCGAGGCGCATCGACCGCAGGGCGTCCGGGGCAAGAGGTCTGCAGCCGGCCGGCCGGGGTTCAGCAGGAGAAGACCGACCAGCAGAGGTCGTTGCGCCGTCGCTGGTCGTCGAGCACCAGTTCCCGTACGGCCCCGGGAAGTTGATCCCGCTGCCACCGGCACTCCCGCCGGCCGGCCGCGTCCGTGTCACCCACCGGCGCCGCCGCTTGCGCCGCCTTGATCGCGTAGGCCGCCGCACCCAGGTCGTGCGCGGCGACGTGCGCCACCACCGCCGCCTGACCCGCGGCGTAGGCGGCGTGCCGCGGGGCGCCACGCAGATCCCGGGCCGCGCCCATCGCATGACCGCCCGCGGCCCGGCTCTTCATCATCGGCAGCTCACCCCGCACCCAGGCCCGCGCGGCGCCGATCGCCTCGCGGGGGCGCGGATCGCCCGGCCGAGCCGCCTCGAACAGCGGCAGGACGTGCTCGGCGCACGCCGCGGCCCACAGCGCCAGCAGGTGGTGGTGCTCGTCGGTCAGGGTGCCGCCGCGGCGGATCGTCACCAGCCGCGGATCCGGAACCGTCGGGAGGATCACGCCCCGACTCCTACCACGGGCGTCGGCCGTGACCTCGTTCCACCGCCGACCGGGTCAACCGGATTCGACGGCCGGGTCCCCTTCCGCGGCGGCGGTCTGGGGGCGCAGGGCGGACGCCGGGTTCCGCGCGGCGACCCCGCCCGCGACGGTGGTGATGGCGATCGTCACCAAGGCGCCCAGAATGATCGCCGGCGCCTCGCCGGGCGCCAACAGATTCGCCTCTGTGGCCAGTGTGACGGCGGCGACCGGCACCCCGAGTTGGGCGCAGGCCATGAAACCGATGTGCAGTGGCTGCCCGGTCACCCGCGTGGTGATGTGCGCCAAAGCCGCGCCGATGCCCAGTGCAACGCCGAGCCCGATGAGGCTCGGGTTGACGGCGAGGTCGCGCACGTTGAGCGACGCCCCGAGCCAGACGAAGAACAGCGGGCCGAGGAAACCCTCGGTGAGGGCGAAGAGCTGCTTGGTCAGCCGCCGCGGCTGACCGATCGCGGACACCACCAGCCCGAAGGCGAACCCGGCCAGCATGATGGAAACGCTACTGGCCGTGGCGATCGCGCACAGCGCGAACAGGATCGCGAGGCTGACCCGCAGTTCGATGGTGAACTTGCGGCGCTCGGAGAGCTTGTGCACCTTCTTCCGGGACGCCGTGGCCTTCCAGCGACCCAGCGCGACGTACAGCACCGCCGCCGCTGCGATCACCGCGCAAGCGCCAATTGCCTTTTGCAGGATGTTGGTCGGATTGCTGACCAGCGGCAACGCGACGATGCACGCGGCGTCGGCGATCGCGACCTGCGGCAGCAGTTCCAGGATCGGCGGGCCGCCCAGTTGCAGGGATCCCACGATGGGCAGGATCAGCGCGGCCGACGACGAGGCCATCAGCACGGCGTAGAGCGGGGCGTTGCCGGTACCGAACAGTGCCGCGATGCCGATTCCCAGCCCCGCCGCGAAGACCGCCACCAGCACGGCGCGGAGGGTGCCGACCTTGATACCCCGCCGCAAGATCGGGTCGCGCACCGGTACGTGCGAGCCGGCCACGAACATGATCAGCGCAAAGCCGATCTGGGCAAGAAATGAGAAGGTGGGGTCGCTGGCGTCGATGACGCCGAAACCAGTGAGGCCGAGAATCATGCCGGCGATGAGCTCGCCCAGCACGATCGGGATGTTCCATCCGGATCGGATGGACAGGAGCGGACCGATCAAACCGGCGGCTGCGACGATCGCCAATGTCCCGAAGCCCATAGGACCCGCCTTCCGCCGGCCGGACGGCACGAGACGCCGACCCTGCCGCACACTATGCCGATGAATCCGGACATCGCGCTCTTCTTCATTGCCGAGAATTCCCGGTCCGTGCTCTCCACCGTGCGCAGCGACGGCCGCCCTCAGATGTCGCCGGTGAATGCCGGGGTACTGGCCGGCGCGGTCTGCATCTCCAGCCGTGCCCCGCTGGCCAAGGTGCGCAACATCCGCCGCGACGGACGGGTGTCGCTGCTGTCGTTCACCGACAAGTTCTACGGATCCTGGGTTCAGATCGACGGCACCGCAACCATTGTCGATCAACCCGAAGCGCTGGACATGCTCGTCGAGGTGTATCGGGCGATCTCCGGTGAACACCCGGACTGGGACGATTACCGGGCGGCGATGATCCGCGACGAGCGGGTCGTCATCCGCATCACCCCCGAACGGGCGTCCGGAAGCGTGTAGGGGACCGGCCGGGGCAGGGATGTCCGAGCGCAAAGCACGCGCGCCGACCGGATCTCATCGGGAGGACGACGGCCGCCCGGCGCGCGTCACCAGGTTGATGACCAGCAGCAAACCGAGGGCACCCAGGCACGCGACGCCGAAACTGGCCCAGTCCCAGCCGAAGTTCCAGGCGACACCGGTGGCCCACCGGTAGATGAAGCCGGCCAGCACGGCGCCGAGGATGCCGGTGACCATGTTGGTGAGGCAGCCGCGTCGTTTGTCCCGCAGGACCAGCGAAGCGACCCACCCGGCGAGGGCTCCGAAGATGACCCACGAGAGCCAGCTCATGCCCGCGGCCCCTCCCTCCGGTCAGTTCCGGCGTCGGCCGCACCGGACGCAGCGCCGGCCGCAGCCGTGGCACCGGAGGCAGCGCCGGCCGCACCCGTGGCACCGGAAGCAGTGCCACCGGAAGCAGTGCCACCGGAAGCAGTGCCACCGGAGCCAGTGCCGACGGCATCCGCCGCCTCGTCCGGCAAGAGCGCGGCCAGCTTGGCCACGGCGGCGGTCGGCGACAGACCCCGGCCGACCGCGATGCCCACCAGGTAGCAGGTCAGCGGCCCGGCGATGCGGGCGACACCGTGCGCGACATCCCTGGTCACGTCCAACAACTCCTTCCGGAGGTCGGCGGGGATGGCGTCGGCGTTGATGTCCAGTGCGCGCGATGCCTGTACGAGCCAGTCGTCGAGGGTACTCATTCCTGCGACGCTAGCGCGTCGACGGAACGGCTCGGGCCGTGTCCCGTGCATTCAGCCGGCACCTGCTCTGCCGGCCGCGGATGGTAGGCAGGGCACGGCGTCATGCGTGCGGCGTCATGTGAGATCCAGTGCCCGGGCGATGGTGCGGTGCAGGTCGGTTTGGTCGGTGATGCCGACCACGTTGGCCGCCTGCGGTCCCTGCGCCGCGACTCGGATCTGGGTCCCTGTGCGGCTCCTGGACCGGCCGGGGATGTCGGTCGCGTCATCGACCAGCATCGGCGGCCGTCGTGGTCTTGCCCGTCGATCGAGGCGCGGCCTGCTTGGTCTCCGCCGGGCAGGCCGCCATGTCGGCCGGGCCCTGGCAGCTCCGCGCCGACACGCGGGAGTCCAACACTGCCGGTGTCGCCCAACGGCCAGCCGCCACCAGGTGGCCATCAGCCGGACACCAGGGCGCGGTCGGCGTGAAATGGCAACGGTGGCAACAGCTTCTGGACCGACAATTGCCCCAGCGCGGTGCGGGCCGGTGCGGGCGACGGGGCCAGGTGGGACATCGACTGCCCCGCGGTGAAGGATGAGACCCGTTCCGGCCGACGGCATCCGACGTGCGGTGATCAGGCGAGAGGACGTGTGGTGATGTCCGCAGGATCAGGCTTTGCGGCCACGCCGGCCGACCCCGCGGCCCGTGCGGTGGCCGGCGGCGCCGCGGAACTGGGTGCCGCGGAGTTCCGGCTCGCCGGCGCCCCGTTGCCGCTGGTGAGTCCGGCGCGGCTGTACATCTGCGGGATCACGCCGTATGACGTCACGCACCTGGGTCACGCATCGACGTTCGTCTGGGCCGACGTGGTGGAGTCGGTGCTCCGATCGGTCGGCGTGCGCACCGCGTCCTGCCGCAATGTCACCGACATTGACGACGTCCTGACAGCGGCCGCCGCCGACCGCGGCCGCCGCTACGACGATCTGGCCGTGTACCAGGAATTCCTGTTCGACCAGGACATGGCTGCACTGCGCGTCCGCCGGCCGGCCGCGGCGCCACGGGCCAGGCATTTCATCGCCGAGGTGCAGCAACTCGCGGCCGCCCTCCTGGCCGGCGGGGCCGCGTACGAGCGCAACGGGTCGGTGTTCTTCCGCGGGTCGGCCGCCGTCGACGCCTCGGAGCTGAGCCGGGCGACGGCGTTGCACCTGCTGGCCGAGTTCGGCGAGCACCACCACGAGGAGCACGGGACCGACCCCGTCGACGTGGCGGTGTGGCGCTCGTCGTCCGGCGGTGACCCCGGGTGGCCCAGTCCCTGGGGATGGGGGCGCCCCGGGTGGCACGCCGAGTGTGCAGCCATGGCGCTGACGACCTTCGGTGCGAGCGTGGATGTCCTGGTGGGCGGGCAGGACCTGGCCTTTCCCCATCACGCCTACCAGGCCGCCTTGGTGCAGGCCGCCACCGCCGTCGGTCCCTTCGCCCGCCGGCAGATGCACGTCGGAGCGGTGCACTTCGAAGGCCGCAAGATGGCCAAGTCGACCGGCAACCTGGTGCTGGTCGGCGATCTCCTGCAGAACTACCCACCGGCCGCGATCCGGCTGTTGCTGTTGGACCGCCCGTGGCACTCGGCATGGGAATTTCGGCGCCCCGATCTGGACGCGGCTGCGGCCGACGCCGAGGATCTGCACTCGGCGGCGGGCCGGCGCGGCGGATCTCCGGCCGCAACCGCAGCGGTCACCGCGCGGCTGCTGGATGACCTCGACATTCCCGGGGCGCTGGCGCTCGCCCGGCGGGAGGGTGGCGAAGCGGCGCGACTGTTGTTGCGGCTGTTGGCGTTGTCCTGAGATCACCCGGGTGAGCCGGCTCAGATGGGCTGGACCAGCCGGGCAGGACAGATGGGGTGCCTCGACCGGGATGCCGCTCACCACAACCCGGACACTCCGAGACGCTCCCGGAGGTCCTCGAACCGGGTCGGCCCGGAAAGACCTCCCGCCAGCGCATCGACCGCCGGTCCGGCACCAGCGGGACGGTCCTGTCGATGCTGCAGCGCTCGCTCGGCTCCGATCAGTGAGCGGACCGGTCCTGTTCTGCCGGATGAGCGCGTAGTGACCCGGCATGGGCCTTCGCCGTCGGATCGTTTCGGCTCTTGATCAGGCTGGCGACGGTGGTGATCACCAGCACGACGACGATCACCACCAGCGAGAGATTGGTGCTGACCTGCGGCACCCCCGGCCAGATGCCGTGCGCCCAATGCAGCACCAGCTTCACTCCGATGAACGCCAGGATGATCGCCAGCCCCGTCGAGAGGTAGACCAGCCGGTCGAGCAGGCCCTTCACCAGGAAGAACAGCGCCCGTAGGCCGAGCAGCGCGAATGCGTTGGCCACGAACACGATGTAGGGCTCGGACGTGACCCCGAAGACGGCGGGGATGGAGTCCAGCGCGAACAGGATGTCCGTGCTGCCGATCGCGATCAGCACGATGAACAGCGGTGTCGCCACCCGCCGGGCGTCGATCCGGGTGAACAGCCGTCCACCGTCGTACTCATCGGTCACCGGGATCACCCGGCGGGTCAGCTTGACCAGCGCGTTGTCCTGGATGTCGGGGTCCTCGTTGCGGTGCCGGAACAGCTGGATCGCCGTGACGATCAACAGGACGCCGAACACCAAGAACATGAAGGCGAACAGTTCGAGCAGGGCGGCGCCGAGCACGATGAAGATCGCCCGCAGCACCAGCGCGATGATGATGCCGAACGTGAGGACCTTGTGCTGGTGTTCCTCCGGCACCGCGAACGTGGCGATGATGATCACGAAGACGAACAGGTTGTCGACCGACAGGCTCTTCTCGACGATGTAGCCGGCGAAGTACTGGGTACCGAAGTCGCCGCCCGCGACGGAGGTGAAGACGACGCCGAAGATGATCGCCACCGCGATGTAGAACACCGACCAGCCGACCCCCTCCCGGAAACCCACCGCATGCGGCCGGGCCGCCGCCAGGATCAGGTCGAGGGCGAGCAGGCCGACGATCACCGCGACGGTGATCACCCAGCCCAGGGTGCTGATCTCGAGCATGTGCTGGTCTCCTCATCGGCGGGCCGGAGTGTGAGGGGGCTGGGCGTCGGCGCGCAGTGCGTCCGGTGGGCAGTGCGTCCGGCGGGCAGTGCGGGCCGGCGCGGGCCGGCTGTACGGCAGGTGGAGCCGGGCACGAGGTCGCAGCGGTGCGGCGGCCGGACTCTGCGGCGCGGAACCCACGACGAGAACTTCGCCTGTCGGCGAGCAGTTCCTGTCGGCGAGCCTGGTTTCCGGCGTTTCTTGCCAGGGAAGTCGCGTCCCGCAACGGCCGGGGCGTGCGCGGCGGGAATCCATCCGGTGGAGATGACCGTTGACGGACCCCGCCTACGGCCGTCCGTGACGGATCGAACTCGCGGTCGGTTGCGTCGCCGAACCGTCAGGTGTGGTCTTCGTGCTCGCCGTGCAGGTGCGGGTCGGCATCGGTGTACGTGTTGAACGGCGGATCGGTGCGGGACCACGACGTCGGTGGCACCGGCCGCCGGAGCGTCGCCGGGTCCGGCCGGGTTCCGGGCCGGGTGACGTCGACCCCGGCCGACTCGCGCTTCTTGTGGGCCAGCGCGGCGAGGGTTTCGAGCACGACCCGGTGCGCGTTGTTGACGGTGCTCTCCGCCTGGTCGTACGGCGGCGAGACCTCGACGACGTCCAGCGCCACCAGCGGGGTTTCCAGTGCAATCGACCGCACCGCCCGGAGCAGGTCGGCCGGGTTCATCCCGCCCGGCTCGGGGGTGCCGGTGCCCGGTGCGAAACCGGGGTCGAGGACGTCGATGTCGACCGACAGGTAGAGCCAGTCACAGCCGTCCCCGGCCCGGGCGATGGCGTCGGCGATGACCGGCCGCATCCCGCGGTCCCACACGTCATGCATGAGGTGCCAGGTCATCTGCTGCTCACGCATCCAGTCGAAGACCTCCGGCGGTGGCCAGTAGCCGCGCAGCCCCACCTGGACGAAGTTGCGGCCGCGGATCGCTCCCGACTCGATGAGCCGGCGCATGGGCGTGCCGTGCGAGTGCAGGTTGCCCTCGATGCTGTCGGCGGTATCGGCGTGCGCGTCGAAATGCAGCAGCCCGACCTTGCCCCAGCCGTACTTCGCGGCCACCGCGGTCGCCGCCGGGTAGGTGATCGAATGGTCGCCGCCGATGATCACCGGGAAGGCGTCCGCGCGCAGCACGTCGGTGACCTTCGCTTCGATGTTGGTGTGCGAGCGGGCCGGCTGGCCGTGCGGGCAGTACGCATCACCGGCGTCGACGACGTCCAGCCACTCGAAGATGTCCACGCCCAGGTCGAGGTGGTAGGTGCCGGGGTCGTACGCCTGCGACCGGAGGGCCCGCGGACCGAAGCGTGCCCCTGCCCGGTAGGTGGTGTTGATGTCGAACGGGGCGCCGACGATGGCCGCGTCCGGGCGGCGCCGGGCCAGCTCCGCGGCACTGGCCACCCAGTCCCGCGAACTGAACGTCGGCAGCCCCACGTTGTCGTTGTCGTTGCGATGCACACTGTCGGACCCGGACCCGGACCCGGACCCGGACCAGGACCCGGACCCGGACCCGGACCCGGAACCGGAACCGGGCACGGGTGCGCCGTCGGGTGCTGCGCTGCTCATCACGCCTCCGCACGGGGGCGGCCGGTTCTCGGCTGTCCCTGGGCGGACGGTACTGGCCGCCGGGCTTCTCGGCATGCCGACCGTCCGGGACAGGCGTCAGGCGCCCCCGCTGCACTCCGCTCGCCGAGGCGTCCGAGCCGATTGTTCGCCCGGCCCCGACGGCGCATTCACCCGGCCCCGACAGCTAGGAGCGGAGCATGAAGGGGTGGACGGAGGTGACGGGCAACCGGGTGAGGGACTCGCGCGTCATCGCCTGGTGAGCCCCTCGACCCCGCCCTCCGCCCCCTGGGCGCCGGACGCCACCCGGCACCACCCGTCCTCGAACGGGCCGAGCACCAGGCCGCTGCCGCGTATCCCGCTCGGCGACCCCGACGCTGCTGGTGAGACCCGTGAGCGGCGGCCGCGGCGCTCGATGAAGGGGATCCTGACGGCGGTGTGCGCGCTGGGCGTGACCGCCGGGATCGTGTTCGCCGACGACATCCCGTCGTGGAACGGAGTGGGTGCGGCGTGGACCAGCTTCCTGCCGTGGACCGCTGTGCTGATCGTCCTGCTCGGTGTGGTCGCGCTCGTCCGTCGGGCCTGGTGGGCGCTGTCGGCCGTTGTCATCGCGGCGATGGTCTGGTCCGGCGTGTTCGTGCCCCAGCTCATTGCCGCACCGGTTGCGGCCGGCTCCGCCGACCTGCTGGTCGCCACCCAGAACATCGGCGCCGACAACGCCGACCCGAGCGCCTCGGTGCAGGCCCTCGTCGCGAGCAACGCCGGCCTCGTCGCGGTACAGGAGATCGACGCGTCGGCTGCCGAGGCCACGGCCCTGCTCGATACCCGGTACGGCTACCGCGCGACCTCCACCACCGTCGGGCTGTGGTCGAGCTGGCCCATGGACGAGCCGCAACCACTGGAGCTGGGGCTCGGCTGGGCCAGGGCACTGCGCGTCGTCGTCCACCATCCGTCCGGTGACATCGCCGTCTACGCCGTCCACCTGCCCTCGGTCCGGCCCGGCTACACCGCCGAGCGGGATCAGGCGGTGGCCGAGCTCGCCACCCTCGTGCGGTCCGATTCGGCGCCCCGGGTGCTGGTGATGGGCGACCTCAACACCGCCACCACGGACCCAGCGCTGGACGCACTGACCGACGAGCTCGCCGACTCCCGGGACACGGTCCGGGGTGGGTTCGGCTTCACCTGGCCCGCGCGGTTCCCGCTGACCCGACCGGACCATGTGCTGGGGCGGGGGATGACCTCGATGTCCGATCAGGTGCTCGACGCCGGTGGCAGCGACCACCGGGCCGTCGTGGTCGGGTTGCGCTTCGGCGGTTGACCGTTCGTCGGGCGGCCCTGTCGCCGGCGCGGCCGCCGCACGGCTGCCGCAGCAGGTGCCGCCGCGAGTTTCGGCCGCGGCAGTTGCCGCAGCGGGGATACTCACCTGGTGGATCACCAGCCCCGCCCCCGCGCGCCCCGGCACGTCGTCGATCTCGCCGGCGCGTTGTCGTCGTTCGCCGAGCACTGGTCGCCCAAGGTGGTGGCCCGACTGAACGACTACGAGATCAAGGTCGTCAAGATCCAGGGTGAGTTCGTCTGGCACAGCCATGACGACACCGACGAGTTGTTCCTCGTCCTGGACGGCGAGCTCACCATCCAGCTACGGGACGGCGAGGTCACGCTGCACGCCGGGCAACTGTTCGTCGTCCCTCGTGGTGTTGAGCACTGCCCTATCGCGGCCGGAGAAGTGCAGGCGCTGCTGATCGAGCCGGCTGGTGTGGTCAACACCGGCCAGGCAGGCGGGCCGCTGACCGCTGCGTACGACGACTCCCTCGCCTGAGCAACTGTGAGCCGGTCGCGCTCGTGGACCGGCGCTCGTCCGCGGACCTGTCCTGCGCGGTCACCCCAAGGCTGAACCATCCGGCCTGACCTGGCTGCGCGTCTCGCCCACCGCCATGACCCGTCAGGCCGCCTGGCAGGTGGGGCACCAGAACAGGTTCCGCGCCACCATCACCGCGGTGAGGATCTCGGTGCCGCAGATCCGGCACGGCTCACCGGCCCTGCGGTACACGTAGAACGAGTCCTCCCGCCGCGGCCGGCCGGTGCGCCGGGAGCGGTCCTCGGGCAGGGTCGTGACGATCCGGCCGGCCCGCACCCCGCTGCGCAACAGGGCGCACAGGTCCAGCCACATCGCGTCCCACTCGGAACGGGTGACCAGCCGGCCCTCCCGGTAGGGGTTGATCCGATGCCGGAACAGCACCTCGGCGCGGTACACGTTGCCGATCCCGGACAGCACGTCCTGGCTCATCAGCAGCGCACCGATCGCCACCTTGGTGCGACTGATCCGCGCCCACGCCTTGTCCGGGTCCGCGTCCGCCCGCAGTGGGTCGGGACCGAGTCGGGACAGCAGCCCGTCCCGCTCCGGCAGGGTGATCAGCTCGCAGGCGGTCGGGCCGCGCAGGTCCGCCCAGGCCTCGTCGTTCTCCAGCCGCAGTCGCAACGCTCCCCGCGGCGGCTCGGGCGGGGTTCGGGAGATCGGCATCTTGCCGTAGAGGCCGAGGTGGATGTGCAGCAGCCGGTCCGCGGGCCGGTCGCGGCGGAAGAACAGGAACAGGTGTTTGCCGTGCGCGTCGGTGCGGGTCAGCGTCGTGCCGTCGAGCGCGGCCGCTCCGTCGGCGAAGCGGTCCTGCAGTGTTGACGCGGCGACCGGCCGGCGACCGAACGCCCGTTGCAGGTCACGGGCGAGTCGATGGATCGTGTGGCCTTCCGGCACGCGGGGGGACATCCTTTCGAGGCACAGCGGTCTGGGATCGAGCACAGCGGTTCGGGCGACGACGACAGCGGTTCGGGGTTCGAGCACAGCGGGCTGGGTGCCGACCACAGCGCTCGTGTCGGGGGGCGGCTCAGCCCAGCAACCAGACCTCGACCTCGTCGCCGGGCTCGAGACGGGTGACGTCCTCGCGCACCACGATCATGCAGTCGGCGCCGGCCAGCCAGGACAACAGATGCGATCCAGGGCCGCCCCACGGCGCCACCGTGCCGGCGATTGTGTCCAGTTGGCCGCGGCGGAACTGCCGCTTACCGGCCGGGGAGTCGATGGCCGTGGTCAGCGGTGCGCGCAGCACGGGCCGGGTGATGTCGGGGTGGCCCATGGCTGCGCGGATCGCGGGCCGCAGGAACACCTCGAACGACACGTAGGCACTGACCGGGTTGCCGGGCAGCGTCACGATCGGCACCGACCGGTCCGGTGTCACGGCGAACCGGCCCGCCCCCTGCGGCATGCCGGGCTGCATCGCCACCTTCGCGAACTCGATGCCCCGGCCGGCCAGCGCGTCCTTCACCACCTCGTAGGCACCCGCCGAGACACCGCCGGAGGTCACCACCAGGTCGCTGTCCGTCGCGGCGGATGCCAGCGCGTTCAGCAAGCGGGTGACGTCGTCGGCGACGAAATGTTCGATCGAGGCCTTGGCGGCGACCGCCTCGATGCCGGCCGCGAGCATCGGCGCGTTCGATTCGTAGATCTGTCCGGGGCCGAGGGGGTGGCCGGGCTCGACCAGTTCACTGCCGGTGGAGATCACCAGCACCCGCAGCGCGCGCCGGACCGGCAGCTCGGCGAGGCCGAGCGCGGCGGCCACCCCGATCTGTGGTGGCCCGATGACGGTGCCCGCCGGCAACACGACGGTTCCGGCGCGCACGTCCTCGCCGGGGGTCCGGACGTGCACCCCCGGGGCGGGCGCGCTGTCGATGCGGACCGAGCTCACCCCGCCGTCGGTGCGTTCCACCTGCACGATCACGTCCGCCCCGGGCGGCAGCGGTGCGCCGGTCATGATCCGGGCGGCAGTTCCGGGTAGCAGCCCCTCGGTGTCGGTACGACCAGCGGGGATGTCCTGGGACACCGGAAGGGTGACGGGCAGCGAACCGATGTCGGCCGCCCGCACCGCGTACCCGTCCATCGCCGAGTTGGCGAACGGTGGCAGGTCGATCGGCGCCGGCAGATCCTCGGCCAGCGCGAGACCGGCGCAGCTCAGCAGCGGGACCGGTGTGACGGGGGTAGGTGTCAGCAGTCCGGCGATGATCCGGGCGTGCTGCTCGACCGTGCGCATGACCGTCATGATGCCTGCTGCGGCGATCGGACCCGCGGCGGCACGGGCACACATGTCGTTGTGACGCTCTGCAACCAAGCGCGGTGCACGACCGGGTAGTTCCCAAAGAAGGACACCGCCCGGCCGGTGATCTGCGGTACGGTTCCGAACGGGCGCAGCCGGGGGAGACGTCCCGCTTTTGGGAGGGATCAAACATGAGTTCTGTGCACTATTCACTTTGCAGCACAGCAGGTCTGCAGGCCACCACCGACACGCCGGATCGGGCGGCGGCGATGCTCGTCCGCCACCTGTCCGAGATCGCAACCGGGGGGACGGTGGATTGGATGATCGCCGGACCGGCGGGCCAGGTCCATTACGGACGGTTTTCACCGCCCGCGGATCGGTCACCCGCGGCTGCCGTTGCGGACCATGTGGATGAGGTGCACGGGCGGCTGCTGCGGGATGCCGCGCGCCTGATGGGCGTCGCGCAGCGGGCCTGAACCGCCGCGCCCGCGGCGTGGTAGCCGGCTCAGGCCGTTGTCGCGGCGACCCGGGACGCGACCTCAGTCGGCGTCATCTCCCGGCCGCCGCGGGCGGTGATCAGTTCGGCCATCCGCTCGCGCAGCTCCAGGGCGCACACCGCAACCGCGGACCCGTCGGGTAGCGGCGCGGCGGAGTCGTCGAGAACGTGCAGCAGGCCGCTGAGCTCGTCGGGTGTCTCGTCGACCTCGACGACGCCGGCCTCCGCCGCGCCGGCCCGCCAGATGCGTTCCATCTCGCCGGGCTCGCGGCCGCGCTGGTACTTCGTGCGGTGTGCGACGACCAGCCGGTCGGCGCGCTGCGCCGCCAAGGCGCCCATCGCGTGGATCGCCTCATCGGTGCGGTCGCCCGCGGTGCCCAGCACCACCGCGAGGTCGCCGCCGGGCAGCTGGAGCGCGCCCGCCACCTCCAGCAGCGATTCCAGTGACGCCTCGTTGTGGGCCAGGTCGAGCAGCACCGCGATGCTGCCGAGCCGGTACACGTTGAGCCGGCCGGCATTCTGCTCGGCGCCGCCGGCGAAACTGGCCAGCCCGGCGCGCACCGCGTCCAGCGGCACCCCGATCGCCAGGGCCGCGGCGGTGGCGGCGAGCGCGTTGGCGACGTTGACCCGGGAGGCGCCGGCCAGCGTCAGCGGCACATCGGCCACCTGCGTCACCACCGTCGGGTCCAGGCCGCGGCCGAGGATCACGATGCCACCGTCGACCACCGTGATGGCCCGGCCGCCGGCCTCCACAGCGTCGTCCAGGTAGGGGTTCTCCGGGTCGGGCGAGTAGAACCACGGCCGGGCGCGGGACACCGACCGCATGCCCCGAACCAGTGGATCGTCGGCGTTGAGCACCGTCCAGCCGTCCGGCTTGGTGATCCGGACGATCACCGACTTGACCTCCGCCAACTGCTCCACGGTGTGGACGCCGAGCAGCCCGAGGTGGTCGGGACTGATGTTCGTCACCACCGACACGTCGTTGACTGCGGTGCCCACGCCGCGCAGGAGTATTCCGCCGCGAGCGGTTTCGGTGACAGCGACCTGCACCCGCGGGTCCTGCAGTACGCGCGCGGCGCCGCCCGGACCGGACCAGTCGCCGGTCTCGACCGTCTCGCCGTCGATGACGATGCCGTCCGTCGACGACCAGCCCGGGATGCGGCCGGCGGCCTTGACCAGGTGTGCGATCAGCCTCGTGGTGGTGGTCTTGCCGTTCGTCCCGGTCACCGCGATCACCGGGATGGTCGGGCGGAGGGGCCGCACGGTCTCGCCCACGTCGTGGCCGGCCAGCTCGTCGGCAATGGCGGCGATGGCGGCGATGACGGCCGCAGGATCGCCGTGACCGCCGGTGATGGCCGCCCAGGCCCGGGCAACGGCGAGCCCGAACGCCTGGGCGGTGCCGCGCCGGCGGAACGGGTAGGCGACGACGACGGTGTCGTCGTCCCCCGGTCGGGCCAGGGCGGCCACCCGGGTGCCGAGGGCGACCGCCGCGCGCCGCACCACCGCCGCCGCCAGATCGGCGGCGGCGACGGCTCTGGTCCCGGAGCGGGGGAGGCCGACCGCCGGGTTCCGGACCCGCAGCGCCCGTTGCCACCCGACCACCGCGGACGGGTCCGCATCCAGCACACCCGTGGCGTCCAGCGTCAGCTTCACCGCCGGCCGGGTGAAGTACAGGTTCGGACCGGTCAGGACCCGGAGTTCGACCGGCTCGTCGGGCTCGGGCTGCTGCATGGGCAAACCCTAGGTCCGGGCAGCCGGCGGCGGCACCGCGGTCAGGACGCCCGGACGAACCCGTCCCGCCAGCTGGGGTGCGCGGGCCGCCAACCCAACTCGCGGGAGGCCTTCGCGTTGGAGGCGCCCCGCAGCTGCGTCATCATCACGACGCCGACCTCGCCGGCGACGAGCCGCCCGACGAACCGTGGCACGCGCATCGGCTTCCTGGCGCCGATCCGCTGCGCCAGCCCGGGGAGCCACTCGGCCACCGTGGCGGGATCGTCGTCGACAACGTTGTAGATGCCGCGCCGGCCGCGCTCGATGGCGGCCACCGTCGCATCGGCCGCGGCGGCGACGTGGATGAACGACCACACGCCGGCCCCGTCACCGACGATCGGGTACCGCCGCCGCCGGACCAGTTCGGTCTGCTCCCCGCCCGGCGACAGTGACGTGCCGGGGCCGTAGAAGCCGCCGTAGCGCAGCACGATGCCGTCGGTCCCGTTCGCGCCCAGCAGGGCATTCTCCAGGTGACCGATGGCCGCGACGGTTGACCGCATCTCCCGCGCCGGGGACGGATCGAGCGGGTCGTCCTCCGTCTTCACCGCCGCTCCGGCCCGGGCGTAGCAGGCGAAATAGCCCTGCGCCACGAAACGCTCGACGCCGACGGCCTTCCCGGCCGCCAACAGGTGATCGGTGCCCTCGGTGCGCAACCGGTTGGTCTGCGCGAAGTCCCGGTCGAAGTGCCGCATGTCCAGCCCGCCGATGGCGGTCAGCTGATGAACGATGACGTTCGGCTCCGCGTGACCCACGGCCTCGGCGACCTGGTCGGCGTCGAGCGCGTCGGCCACCACCGGGACGGCACCGAGCTCGCGCAGCACGTCCTGATGTGATGGGGTACGGGTCATCCCGATCACCTGGTGGCCGGCCTCACCAGACGCGGAACCAACTGCCGGCCGATCGCCCCGGTCGCACCCGCCACGAAGATCCTCATCGCCACTCCTTCGCCTCGTCGACTTCTGTGATGGGACACCGGTCGAGGCGGTTCTGTGACAGGACGGGACGGCACGGCGGCCGTCCCGGCGCGTTCGGGCGCCCGGATCGGCACGTTGCACTCTCCGGGCGAGAGTGCTAGACAGAAGTTGGCACTCGGGATACCTGAGTGCCAGGTCGGTGCGGTGAGAATCCGTCAGGCCCGGGCCGCCGATGGCCGCGGGCCCAGGGGTTCGTCCGTCGCGGGCGCCAGAGCCGGCCAGCACCAACCCCAAAGCTGATGACCGAACCACGGTGCCACAACGCCCCGTGGATCCGGCGAATCTGGAGGATCAACACCTCATGTCCAAGCTGATCGCTTTCGACGAGGAAGCGCGTCGCGGGCTCGAGCGCGGGATGAACATCCTCGCCGACGCCGTCCGGGTGACCTTGGGGCCGCGCGGCCGCAACGTTGTCCTGGAGAAGAAGTGGGGCGCGCCCACCATCACCAACGACGGCGTGTCCATCGCCAAGGAGATCGAGCTCGAGGACCCGTACGAGAAGATCGGGGCCGAGCTCGTCAAGGAAGTTGCCAAGAAGACCGACGACGTCGCCGGTGACGGCACCACCACGGCCACCGTGTTGGCCCAGGCACTGGTCCGCGAGGGCCTGCGCAACGTGGCCGCGGGCGCCAACCCGATGGCATTGAAGCGGGGCATCGAGAAGGCCGTCGAGGCCATCTCCGATCAGCTCCTGTCCGATGCCAAGGAGGTCGAGACCAAGGAGCAGATCGCTGCCACCGCCTCGATTTCCGCCGCCGACCCCGCCATCGGTGAGCTCATCGCCGAGGCAATGGACAAGGTCGGCAAGGAAGGCGTCATCACCGTCGAGGAGAGCAACACGTTCGGCCTGGAGCTGGAGCTCACCGAGGGCATGCGCTTCGACAAGGGTTACGTGTCGCTGTACTTCGCCACCGACGCGGAGCGCCAGGAAGCCGTCCTGGAGGACCCCTACATCCTGCTGTTCGGCTCCAAGATCTCCGCCGTCAAGGATCTGCTGCCGCTGCTGGAGAAGATCATCCAGTCGGGCAAGCCGCTGCTGATCATCGCCGAGGACGTCGAGGGCGAGGCCCTTGCCACCCTCGTGGTCAACAAGATCCGTGGCACCTTCAAGTCCGTCGCCGTCAAGGCTCCCGGCTTCGGTGACCGCCGCAAGGCCATGCTGCAGGACATCGCGATCCTGACCGGTGGCCAGGTCATCACCGAGGACGTCGGCCTGAAGCTGGAGAACACCGACATCTCCCTGCTGGGTTCCGCCCGCAAGGTTGTCGTCACCAAGGACGAGACCACCATCGTCGACGGTGCCGGCGACGCCGAGCAGATCGCCGGCCGGGTCGCGCAGATCCGTTCCGAGATCGACAAGTCCGATTCGGACTACGACCGCGAGAAGCTGCAGGAGCGGCTGGCCAAGCTGGCCGGCGGCGTTGCGGTGATCAAGGCCGGCGCTGCCACCGAGGTGGAGCTCAAGGAGCGCAAGCACCGCATCGAGGATGCCGTGCGCAACGCGAAGGCCGCCGTCGAAGAGGGCATCGTCGCCGGCGGCGGTGTCGGGCTGCTGCAGGCCGGCATCAAGGCCCTGGGCACGCTCGAGCTCGTCGGTGACGAGGCAACCGGGGCGAACATCGTCCGGGTCGCCATCGAGGCTCCGCTCAAGCAGATCGCGATCAACGCCGGCCTCGAGGGTGGCGTCGTGGCGGAGAAGGTCAAGGGTCTGCCGTCCGGCGAGGGCCTTGACGCCGCCACCGGCGAGTACAAGGACCTGATCAAGGCCGGGATCATCGATCCCGCGAAGGTCACCCGGTCCGCGCTGCAGAACGCGGCGTCCATCGCCGCGCTGTTCCTGACCACCGAGGCGGTCGTCGCCGACAAGCCGGAGAAGGCTCCGGCCGGCGCCGGCGCCGGCATGCCCGGCGGCGGGGACATGGACTTCTGAGTCCTGCTGGTCAGGGACGAAGCGTCGGTACCGAGTCCTGCTGGTCAGGGACGAAGCGTCGATACGGAGTCCTGCTGGTCAGGGACGAAGCGTCGATACGGAGTCCTGCTGGTCAGGGACGAAGCGTCGATACGGAGTCCTGCTGGTCAGGGACGAAGCGTCGATACGGAGTCCTGCTGGTCAGGGACGAAGCGTCGGTACCGAGTCCCGGATCTCGATTCAGGCAGTACGCACGATCGCTTCATCCACGAGGGCGGTCCCACTCCGGTGGGGCCGCCCTTGCGGCGTCTGCGGGGCGAAGGTTGTCCGGCGCCGGCGCCGGCGATGCCGCTCCCGGTCGCCGGCGGCAGGTGGTACGGGCCGTGCACGAGCCGGGGGTGGTGTGTGCTCTTCCGGGGGCTTGCTCGCGATGCGGCCGGCTGCTCTTGGTGGGGGCGGGTTGCTCTCGCTGCAGCGTGAGCGGGGCGTCGCCGACCCGAGCAGGCCCGGGCCGGATGGGGGTGTGCGGGCCCCGGGACAAGATCTTTCCCGACCGTTGCCGCAGCGCATCTGCCGCCGCACGTCGGGTCGCTGACGTGCGCAAATGCGGCGCGCAGCAGCCTTCGTCGGTATCGTCTGCGTTACTCGGCTGCGCCGGCAGTGGACGCCGGGCCGAGGGGACCGGAGGTGTGAGCGGTGTCCGCGGAACTTCTTCCTGATCTGACCTCCGCCGCGCCGCTCTCCGACGCCGACAGCAGCGTCGTCGCCGACCAGCCGAGCACGCTGATCCCGGACCGCCCGCACGGACATGTGATCGTTTGCGGACTCGGCGGCATCGGGATGCGGATCGCCGAACAGTTGCGCCGGGCCGGCGAACCGGTGACCGTGCTGGAGGAGTACGCAGATCGCACCCAGCTGGAGGTCGTCACGGGCTGGGGTGCCAGTACCTCCGGGTCGTTCGGGACGTCCTCGGCGACCCTCATCGCGGCGGGCATCCACAGCGCACGGGCCGTCGTGTGCGTCGTCGAGGACGAGCTCCGTAACCTGGAGATCGCCCTGGTGGCAAGGGAACTGCGTCCGGACGTCCGGGTGGTCACGCAACTGGGCAACCACGCGATCGGCCGGGCGATGGCCCGCGGCAACGGTCCCGGTGCGGTCCTGGACGTCGCCAGCCTGGCCGCGCCCGCGATCGTGGAGGCGTGCCTGCGGCGCCGGATCCACGAGGTCCCGATCGGCGGCGAGTCGTTCCTCGTGGCGACGCTGCGGGTACCGCGGACGTCATCGCTGCGTGCGTTGTACGGCGACCTGGCGCCGATCGCGGTGGTCCGCGGTTCGGCCGACGACGAGGACCCCATCCTCGTCTGCCCCGACCGCGACCTGGTCGTCGCCGAGGGCGACGTCGCCGCTGTGTTGGGCACCGCCGAGGACTTCCGTTCGCACAACGTCGATCTCGCCTCGCACGCCGAGCTGCCCGAGCCGCCGCATCGCAGACCGGGGCCGACCCGGCTGATGGCGGTGCTGTCCGGGTTGATCAAGGACTTCGACCCGGTGTTCTACAAGGCGCTGATGGCCGTCCTGGGTCTGCTGACGGTGTCGACGGTGCTGCTGTGGCTCACCTACGACCGACCCGGCATGAGCATGCTCGACGCGCTGTACTTCAGCACCGAGACCGTCGCGACCGTCGGGTACGGCGATTTCAACTTCATCGACCAGTCACCGTGGCTGCGGCTCTGGGCGATCTTCCTGATGGCGGCGGGCGTCACCACCATCGCGATGATGATGGCTTTCCTGTCCGACATGCTGATCAGCCGGCGGCTCAACGACGCCACCGGCCGGCGGCGGGTCCGGGGCATGTCCCGGCACGTGGTCGTCATCGGCCTCGGTGGGTTCGGCATCCGGGTCGCGAGCGCCTTGATCGCCGCCGGCAAACGGGTGGTCATCATCGAGCGGGACCGGGAGAACCGGTTCCTCGCCGAGGCGACGGACCGGAAGGTCCCGGTGATCTTCGGTGACGCGACGCAGCGGTCGACGCTGAAATCCGCTCGGCTGCAGCAGTCCTCGGCCGTCGCGATCATGACCAGCAACGACATGGTCAACATCGAAACCGCGATTGCGGTGCACGACCTGATCGGCTCCCCCTTGACCCAGTTCGCCGCGGTGCCGGTGGTGACCCGGGTGTTCGACCGCGCGCTGGGCCGGACGACCGCGCGTCGCTTCGGATTCGACAACGTCCAGTCGACCGAGGAGCTCACTGCCCCCTGGTTCGTCGGCGCGGCGCTCGGTCTGGACGTTCTCGGGTCGTTCTCGATCGCGCAGCGCACCTTCATGGTGAGCCGGTTGACGATCGAGCCGGGCAGCAGGCTGGCCGGACTGACCATGGACCAGCTGTCCGCCAACACCCGGGTGGTGGCGCTGACCCGCAACTCGACCGGCGTCATGGAGCATCCGTTGCATCGCACCACCCGGTTCGAGTCCGGTGATCTCGCGTACCTGATCGGCCCGTATGCCGAGCTGCTGGGGGTGTTGCGGCAGGCGCGGCTGCGCTGAGCGCCCGTTGAACAGGAGCTGCCCGTAGGCTCCTGCGGTGCCGACCGATCTGCTGCTCAAGGCCATGAACGCGGCGCATCGCGCCGGTCTGAAGCTCACCGGTGGGCGGTGGGGCTGGACAGCCGGCACGATGCCGGTCCTCGAACTGACGACGACCGGTCGCAGGACGGGCCGGCGGCATGCGGTGATGCTGACCTCGCCCGTGCGTGACGGCGACGCACCGGTCGTGGTGGCGTCACGGGGTGGCGATGATCATTCACCTGCGTGGTTCCTCAATCTGGTCGCGAATCCGGATGTGACAGTGCGGCTGCGGGACGGTCCGGCGGTCCCGATGCGGGCGGAGGTGGCCGGCCCCGAGCAGCGTGCCCGGCTGTGGCCATTGGTGATCAAGGACCACCGGAACTACGCGGACTACCAGCGCAGGACGGACCGCGAGATCCCGCTGGTCCTGCTGCATCCGGTGGCCGACGGGCTGACCAGCTGACGGGCTGACGGCCCGGCAGTGCGCCGCCTGACGCAGTGCTACCGCGGACCGGGACGGCAGCACTGGGCGTCGCCTGACGCAGTGACACCCGACCAGGACGGCAGCACTGGGCGTCGCCTGACGCAGTGACACCCGACCGGGACGGCAGCACTGGGCGTCGCCTGACGCAGTGACACCCGCGGGCCAACCCCACGGCCAGGGCGCCCTGCCGCGGCTTCCAGCTGCTCGGAAGAGTTGCGTGGAGTTGAGGTGCGGTTCTGGGCTGCGCGGCGGGCGGGAAGTCAACGCAACTCGAACAGCTCAGACCTTCGGCATGATGATCCACGCAGCCAGGTAGGCGAGGATCCCGCCGCCGCCGAAGAAGGCCAGGACCACCGCGATCACCCGCACCAGCGTCGGATCGATGTTGAAGTACTCGGCGATGCCGCCGCAGACGCCGGCGATCTTCTTGTCTGTGGCGGACAGGGTGAGGCGGCGAATGGGACGTTCGGGGATGTTCGACATGACTCCACTCTGTCCTCCCCGGTGGTCGGACGCACCAGGGATTCCCCCGAGCGTGCCCTGGTCGCTGGCCCACCCCGGTCATCAGGCTCAGGGTCCAAGCCCCGGGGTACGGCCGCGCGGTGGCGGCTGCGGACCGGGCCGGGTCGGCGGCGAAACCGGGTCGACGGCGTCCGCGTGGCTGATTGCTGGGGCCGGGCCGGCGGCGAAACCGGGTCGACGGCGTCCGCGTGGCTGAATGCTGGGGCCGGGTCACCGTCAGCTGACCGTTGCGGACCGACCGAGTCCCAAATGACCGGATTTCGCCGCCTCAATGGCCTAGTTTGCGGCAAACAACGGGAAAACGGCCCGCCGGCTGGGGTTGGGCGTCGGGTCCGCGGCGCTGCCGACCACCGACCGGCTCGCGGCGGCCGCCGGTTCGGCCATGTTGCCCGACGAGCGGGCGCACCACCTGATCGAGGCGTTCGAGGTGGTCCAGCGGCTCCGGTTGCGCTGCCAGGTCGAACAGTACGAACGGGGCGAGAAGCCGTCCAATGTCGTCGTCAGGGAACGATTGTCGCCGATCGACCGGAGCATGCTGGCGCAGGCGGTGCACGAGATCGCAGCGGTGCAGCGCCGGATGGACAACGTCGCCGCGCACCTGCCGGCCGAGGGTGGGCGGACCCCGCGGAGGGCTGACGCCGGGGTGGTCGCGACCGGTGGGCAGGCGGTGCGGACGCGGGTACCGAGTCGAGGCCGGCGGCAGGGCGGTCCCGCCTCCAGGTCAGGGCCGGTAGTCCTCGATGCCGGACGCCGCCTCCGGCCAGGTCACCGGCGCCACTCCGCCGGGCGCCGACGGTTTCGCCTCGGAGACCGCAGAGACCAGGGTGGCCGGGCGGCCGGACTGGATCACCTGCGCGGGGTCGGTCGGGCCGAACAGCGAATCCACCGAAGCCGGCCCCACCGTGACCATCGCCTGTTCGATCGCGGGCCGGGTCAGGCTGCGGTCACTGCACGCCCTGGTCAGCAGCCGGTCCCAGCTGACCCCCGTCGCGTATCCCTCCAGCAACCGTGGCCCCTGGTCGGTGACCCCGGCGGCGGCCGCCCGGGCGGCCACGCTCACCGCGGCCGGGTAGTCCGATCCGACGGCAGGCGTGGTCATGCTGACCAGCACCCGGCCGGACTCGGCGGCGGCCAGGGCGGGCGCGGACCAGGCCGCGGGGTCGTACCCGTCGAGGGTGGTCAGCACGGCGACGTCGGCCGACGTGGAGCCCGCGACCCGTCCGGCCGTCGCCGGGTCGGTCAGCGCTAGCACGGCCGACGCTGGCTCCCACGAACCGGTGTCGGCCGCAGTGCCGGCGTTCCGCACGTCGAGGGTGACGCCCCGGTCCGCCGCCCACCATCGGGCGCCGAGCAGCGCGTTCTCCGCGGCGGTGGAGCCGTCGGTGAGGACGCCGACCGTGCCGCCGGACCCGATGCGTTCGATCCGCTCCAGGTGGTCCAGGCCGTTGATGGCCAGCACGTCGCCGGTCGCGCCCACCGGCACCGGCAGCGTCGGGCCCAGCGCGGTCGACTGCCCGGTCGGGGTCAGCGCCGGCAGGTGGTCGGCAGCGACCCTGCTGCTCAGCTCCGCCGACCCGGTGACGGACGGCAGGATGACCAGACCCAGCACGGAGCGGCCGACGGCGTCATAGGCCTGGACGGCGTCGGCCGGTACCCCGGCGGCACCGGACGTCGCCAGCTGGATCCGCCGGCCGCACAGCCCGCCGGAGGTGTTGACAGCCTGCTGCCACAACTGGAGACCGGCCAGGAAACCGCGGTCGTCCGGGCGGTCGACCAGCACGCCCAGGGTGATCGATTCGTCGGTGACCCCCGGGCCGGTGGCAAGGCCGTCCGGGGTCACCGGGGTGATCGGCGCGGTGGTGACGGCGGTGGCGGTGCCCGACGGACCGGTGCTGTCGGGCAGTGGGATGCGGTCGGCGGCCGCGTCGCAGCCGGCGGTCAGCAGGGCGGTCAGCAGCAGCGCCACCACGCGCCGACCGGCTCCCCGCCGCGGTGCGGAACTGCGGCGTGCCGGCCCGACGGCACGTGAGTCGGGGCGGCGCCGGCGCCGCGGCTGTTCGGGATGCTCACCGGATCGCCCGCTCGACGCGGGATCGGCGGCGGCACACACGGCTCCAGCTTTCCATGCTGCCGCCGCGGGCAACTCCTTCGGCGAGGCTGAGTTCCGCGAGGCCGTCACCTCTGCCGTCGATCAACCCGCCAGTTCGTGCGCGAGCACGTCCATCAGCAGCCCGTCGTGCCACCCACCGGTTTCCTCGCCGGTGTCCGGGTCGATGTCGCCCTCGTAGGCGCGGAGCACCCCGACGGGCCGGAATCCGACCGCGGCGTAGCACCGGATGGCGGGTTCGTTGTCGGCCGCCGGGTCGATGACGATCCGGTGGTGGCCGCGGTCGTCGACCAGGTGACGGGCGAGGGCGTGCACGGCGTCCCGGCCGACGCCCCGGCCGTGCACCTGCGGGTCGACGAAGATGTCGATCGACGCATGCCGGTAACGGGAGTCGTCCTCCTCGGCGTACTGGACCATCCCGCGGACGGCGGCGTCCAGCACGATGGCGAACCGGACGGTGGACACGTCGTCGAAGGGCCACTCCGCGGACGCCGCCTCGTTGCCCCAGCGCGAGCGCACCGCCGGTGTGGCCAGGATCCGCCGCAGGTCCGGCACGTGGGAAGCCTGCACCGGATGCAGGACCACCCGCCGGCCGGCGAGGGCGGCCGGGTCGGGGCTCGTCATGTGGCCATCATCGGCGACCGGACGCCCGGCCCGCCAAGCGTTTTCCCTCGGTGCCGACGGCGCCCATTCAGTGCGGCGGAGGAGCGGGACGCCCGGTCACCGCCGCCGACGTGCGAGAAGTCAGCCGGCGGCGGTTCGGTTGGACGGCGAACTCAGGCGGCGGTCCGCTTGCCCGTCATGTCGTGCGGGTCGAGGACGTACTTGCGGGCGACGCCGGAGTCGAATTCGGCGTATCCCTTGGGGGCGTCCTCGAGGCTGATGACCGTGGCGTTGACGGCGTCACCGATGTGCACCTTGTCCGCCAGGATCGCCTTCATCAGGCGGTTGTGGTACCGCATCACCGGGCACTGGCCGGTGAAGAATGCGTGCGACTTCGCCCAGCCGAGACCGAGCCTGATGGACAGCGAGCCGACCTTCGCGGCCTCGTCGCCGGCACCGGGATCCCCGGTGACGTACAGGCCGGGGATCCCCAGGCTGCCGCCGGCCGCAGTGATGTTCATCAGCGAGTTGAGCACCGTCGCAGGCGCTTCCGTCGCGGCGTCCTGACCGTGCCCGCGCGCCTCGAAGCCGACCGCGTCGACGCCGCAGTCCACTTCGGGTACACCCAGGATTTGCTCGATCTGATCTCTCGGGTCCCCCTTGGACACATCGACTGTCTCGCAGCCGATCTTGCGGGCCTGGGTCAGCCGCTCCTCGTTGAGGTCGCCGACGATCACCACCGACGCGCCGAGCAGTTGTGCCGACACGGCGGCGGCGATACCGACCGGTCCGGCACCTGCGACGTACACCGTGGACCCGGTCTTCGTGCCGGCGGTGTAGGCGCCGTGGAAGCCGGTCGGGAAGATGTCCGACAACATCGTCAGGTCGGTGATCTTCTCCATCGCCTGCGCCTTGTCCGGGAACACCAGCAGGTTCCAGTCCGCATAGGGCACCAGGACGTAGTCCGCCTGGCCACCGACCCAACCGCCCATGTCGACGTACCCGTACGCCGATCCGGGCCGGTCCGGATTGACGTTCAGGCAGATGCCGGTCTTGCCGTCCTTGCAGTTCCGGCACCGCCCACAGGCGATGTTGAACGGGACGGAACACAGGTCGCCGACCTTGACGAATTCGACGCCGGGGCCGACTTCGACGACCTCGCCGGTGATCTCGTGCCCAAGAACGAGGCCCTCGGGTGCCGTGGTCCGTCCGCGCACCATGTGCTGGTCGGAGCCGCAGATGTTGGTGGTGACAACCTTGAGAATGGCGCCGTGCGGCACCTTCCGGCCGACATTGGCGGGATTGACCCCCGGGCCGTCCCGCAGTTCGAACGTGGGGTAGTCGATGTCCTCCACCGTGACCTTCATCGGGCCCTGATAGGTGACCGCGCGATTGCCGGACATGAAGCCTCCTCGTCGGTGAGGATCCGCACCTGGCGGAACGGATCAGGCCGGTGCCGACCACGGCATCGACCGTCTGATGCAACCGGCCGTCTGATGCAACGGGCCGTCCGATACAAGCGGCCGTCTGCCAGGCCGACGCTACTCGCAGTACAGCTCGGCCGCACCGATCCCGTTGGGATGCAGTGGTTCTCGTCCATATCTCCGTATCGTGCCGGTTCGTCCCGACTCTCCGGAAGAAATCTCGACGACCCGTCTTGGCAAGCTGCATCGGGACTCCGTAATATCGGAATTCCGATTTGCGCGGTGAGAGGAGCACGCATGACGCCATCGACCGGCATTGGCAGACGAGGACGGCGCAGGGCAAAAGCGCTTGTGCCTCAACGGTTGTCGACGGTTTGCGCGCTGGCGGTCGTGCTGGCCGTCGGCCCGTCCATCGGCGGTGTCGCACCTGCCCATGCAGCGGGCCTCGAACCGGTGTCCGCAACGTCGTTCGTCCCCGGGCCGGGGTGCGTGCCGGTGGACCCGTCGACCGCGGATACGGCAACGGCGGCGGGATGGCTCGGGTATCTCGCAGCTCACCGCCGAGACATCGGCCTGCTGCTCAACGACGGGCGCGGCACCGTTCTCCGTCACCAGTCGATGACGCCCTTCCCGGCCGCCTCGGCGGCGAAGGTCCTGCACCTCGCGGCGTACGCAGATGCCGTGGACCGTGGCCGGCTCGACCCGGAAACCGTTGTACCGGTGGCGGACTGGGAGGCCTGGTACCTACCTGGTCTCGATGGCGGAGCGCACGTGCAGGCCTTGACGGCGCTGGGTATCCCGGTTGCGAACGGGGCCGCGGTCGACCCGTCATCGACCGTGACGGTCGATGACATTGCCCGGGTGATGATCCGCTACAGCGACAACGCGGCCGCTGACTACCTGCGGGATGTGCTCGGGGACGGGGCCTTGCGTCGTGCCGCTGCGTCTGTCGGCTGGTTCGGTCCGGCACTGCCGTCCTACCTGGGTTCGGTGATCACCCTGCTGCGGCCCGAAACCGCTCGCGGGCACCACCGGACCGATCGGGAGCTGAGACTGGCCCAGCGTTACGCCAGGGACCCGTCGTTCCGTGCCGAAGTCCGCTCGCTCCCTGTTCCGGGACTGCCGGTGCAGATGCGGTGGGCGGAGCACACCGCGGCGGCTCCCCCGGCAGCGCTCGCCGCGCTGCAGCGCAAGCTCGCTCGGCAGGGCGGCAACCCGGAAAGGCCCGGCAGCCTCCTTGCCCGCCAGCACCTCGAGTGGCCGCCGGCTCCGCCGGACGCGCTGGGCCTCGGCGCCAAAGGTGGGTCGTATCCGGGGATCATCACCGAGGCGATGATTCTGCGGCGCAAGGACGGCACGACAGCGTCCGCCGTGCTGATGGTCCGCCGGATGCCGGTGACCGACTGGGTGAGCGGCCTCTCCAGTTTCGCCCACCAAGAGTTGTTGCTCGCGGCGCTCGAGGACCGTTCAGTGCTGGAACGTGTCGGCTGCTCCATCGGTGCGACGGTGGCGCCCTGCTGACCATCCCGATTGAAGCCCGTGATGATCGGCGGGGGTGGCAACGGGCCGACCATCCCGGAGTTCACGGCGCCCCGGTGATCGGCCGGGGCCGGCGGTGATTCGGCGGTGCGGTCGCGGGTGTACGGCAGGATGTCCCGATGACCAACAGGCCGGGTGGACGTGGCTGACGAGCGCCAGCGGCAGCGCCGACTCCGCGAACTCGAAGCGCGGATCGCCGTCCTGGAGGCAGTAGTGCTCGACCGCGGACCGGGCACCGATCAGGGACGGACCGCAGAGACGTCCGCGACGGTGTTTCCCCCTACGGGGAATCGGGCGACGGAGTCCGACACGGCGGACTCTGGGCCGCGACCCAAGGAGCCGTTGACCGCATCCGATGAGCCGCGCGCCGCGGGACCTGCGCCGCAGGACCGCGGCGTCGTCACCTACGGCGGTGATGTCACCCTTCATGGCCGTGTGGTGTGGAACATCGGCCTGTCCGCTGGTGCCGTGCTCGACCTGCCGAACGCGCCGGGTGCCGCCGTTCTTGCCGGACTCGGTCACCCGACGAGGACGGCGCTCATCCGGCGCTTGTTGGCCGGTCCGGCGAGCACCGCTGAACTGCAGCAGGTTGTCGAGGGCGCGTCGACGGGCCAGCTATATCACCACCTGCGGACCTTGACCGGCTGTGGCCTGGCCGAGCAGGACGGTCGGGGTCGCTACCGGGTGCCGCCGCCGGCGGTTGTTCCTGCCCTGGTACTGCTGCTGGCGGCGGCGGACGTCTCGGGAGACCTGCGCTGACACCGCCGGTCCCGGCCGGCCCTCGCAAAGGTGCGACGCTGCCCGAGATCCCGCAGGAGCAGGTCAGTCGGCGCTGCCCGGGACCGCCGGCCCCAGCAGGTCGTCGGCGTCGACGATCCGGTAGGCGTAGCCCTGTTCGGCGAGGAACCGCTGCCGGTGCGCCGCATAGTCGGTGTCAAGGGTGTCGCGGGAGACGATCGAGTAGAAGTGCGCCTGCCGCCCGTCGTCTTTCGGGCGGAGCAGCCGGCCCAGCCGCTGCGCCTCCTCCTGCCGGGACCCGAACGTGCCGGACACCTGGATCGCGACCGTCGCGTCCGGTAGGTCGATGGAGAAGTTCGCCACCTTGGAGACCACCAGGGTGTTGATCTCCCCGTGCCGGAACGCGTCGTACAGCCGCTCCCGCTCGGCGTTGCGGGTGGAGCCCTGGATGATCGGCGCCTGCAGCTCCTCGCCGAGTTCCTCCAGCTGCTCCAGGTAGGCGCCGATCACCAGCGTCGGCTCCCCGGGGTGCCGGTCCAGGATCGACCGCACGACGGGCATCTTCGTCCGCGCCGTCGAGGCGATCTTGTACCGGTCCTCGGGTTCGGCGGTGGCGTAGCCGAGCCGTTCGGCGTCGGTGAGCGTCACCCGCACCTCGGTGCACTCGGCCGGCGCGATCCAGCCCTGCGACTCGATGTCCTTCCACGGCGCGTCGTAACGCTTCGGGCCGATCAGCGAGAACACGTCACCCTCGCGGCCGTCCTCCCGGACCAGCGTCGCGGTCAGCCCCAGCCGGCGCCGGGACTGCAGGTCCGCGGTCATCCGGAACACCGGCGCGGGCAACAGGTGCACCTCGTCGTAGATGACCAGGCCCCAGTCGTGCGAGTCGAACACGTCCAGGTGCTTGTAGACGCCGCCGGACTTGCGCGTCATCACCTGGTACGTCGCGATGGTCACCGGCCGGATTTCCTTGCGCTCACCGCTGTACTCGCCGATCTCCTCCTCGGTCAGCGACGTGCGGGCCAGCAGCTCCCGTCGCCACTGCCGCCCGGAGACGGTGTTGGTCACCAGGATCAGGGTGGTCGCCCCGGCCTTCGCCATCGCAGCCGCCCCGACGAGCGTCTTGCCCGCGCCGCACGGCAGCACGACGACGCCGGACCCGCCCGCCCAGAAACCGTCGACCGCCTGCTCCTGGTAGGGCCGCAGATGCCAGTTCGACGTGTCCAGCTCGATGTGATGCGCCTCGCCGTCGACGTACCCGGCCTCGTCGTCGGCGGGCCACCCGACCTTGAGCAGCGCCTGCTTGAGATGACCGCGCTGCGAGGGGTGCACCGCAACCGTGTCGTGGTCGATGCGGGCGCCCATCATCGGTGCGATCTTCTTGTGCCGCATGATCTCTTCGAGCACCGCACGGTCCCGCGACACCATGATCAACCCGTGTGCGGGATGGGTCTGCAGCACCAGCCGGCCGTAGCGGCCCATGGTGTCGACCACGTCCACGAGCAGCGCCTGCGGGACGGGGTACCGGGACCAGCGGACCAGTGCGTCGACCACCTGCTCCGCGTCGTGCCCGGCTGCCCTGGCGTTCCACAGGGCCAGCGGGGTGATCCGGTACGTGTGGACGTGCTCGGGTGAGCGCTCCAACTCGGCGAACGGCGCGATGTTCGCCCGTGCCGCCGGTGCGTCGGGGTGGCCGATTTCCAGCAGCAGGGTCTTGTCGGATTGAACGATCAGCGGTCCGTCGGTCACAGGCTGGTCCTTCGGGGGTTGCGGCTTGCCCGCGCGGCGCGCGCGGATGCCCCGCCGGTGCGCGGGGCAACCTCTCCAGTGTCCTCCTGTGAGCGGCGGGCGGGAGCCGGGTGGCCGGGCGTGGTCCGCGCGTCAGTGACCGGGAGGTCCGGCCCACCGGCCGAGGCCCACGCCCCGTGCGGCTGGTCACACGAATGCGCAGCCCGCCGCTGCGGTCGGGTAATTTGCCCCGATGCGATCGAGTCAGCGTCACGGGCGATGTCGTCGCGATTGTCGGTCCGTCGCGGGCTGTTGCCGGGTGGCGGCATGAGGATCGTCGTCGTCGGCGCCGGGATCGTCGGCCTGGCAACCGCCCGGCAGCTCGCGATCGAGCGGCCGGACGCCGAGATCACCGTCCTGGACAAGGAAGGCCGGATCGCAGGTCACCAGACGGGCCACAACAGCGGCGTGATCCACGCCGGGATCTACTACCCGCCTGGGTCGCTGAAGGCCCAGCTGTGCCGGCGCGGATCGGTGATGCTGAAGGAGTTCTGCGACGACAAGGGCATTGCGCAGGAGAACGTCGGCAAGCTCGTCGTGGCGCTGAACGCCGACGAGGCGGACCGGCTCGGCGAGATCCAGCGGCGGGCGCTGGCCAACGGTGTCGACGACGTACGGATGATCGGCGCCAGCGAGATCACCGACATCGAGCCGTATGTCGACGGCGTCCGGGCGCTGCACTCGCCGTCTACCGGCATCGTCGACTTCGTCGCCGTGACCCGCGCCATCGCCGCGGACCTGGTCGCCCGCGGCGGCACGGTGCGCACGTCCACTCCGGTGGTCGGGATCCGCCAGGAGGAGCGGGGCGTCATCCTGGTCACCGGGGCGGCGGAGATCATCGCCGACGAGGTAGTCGTGTGTGGCGGCCTGCAATCGGCGGAGCTGGCCGTGATGGCCGGTGACGACCCGGAGCCGGCGATCATCCCGTTCCGCGGGGAGTACTACCGGATCAGCCAGGAGCATGCGCACCTGGTGCGCGGTCTGGTCTACCCTGTCCCCGATCCGCGGTACCCGTTCCTGGGTATCCACCTCACCCGCCGGATCGACGGCACGGTAGACGTCGGACCCAACGCCGTCCTCGCGCTGGCACTGGAGGGATACCGGTTGACGGACGTCTCGCCCCGCGAGGTCGGCGCGGTGATCCGGACGCCGGCGTTCCGCAAGCTCGCGCGGACGCACTGGCGAACCGGTGCCAAGGAGATGGTCGGCTCGCTCAGCAAGCGGTACTTCCTCGCGCAGGCGCGCAAGTACCTGCCGGCGCTTGTCCTGTCGGACCTGGAATCGGCACCGGCCGGAGTCCGGGCCCAGGCGATCAGGAACGACGGTCAACTGGTCGACGACTTCTGGATCAGCCGGCGGCCGCGAATCACGTTGGTCCGCAACGCCCCCTCGCCGGCGGCGACGTCCTCGCTCGCCATCGCCGAGCACATCACCCGCCAGGTGCTGCAGGGTGTGCCCAGCTGAATGGTTTCCGACAGCCCGATCGGCCCTGTCACCCGGGGCGGGTCCCGGGTCGCCCCGACCTGGGCCGCGGGCTGCGACGTGACAGGCGCCGATCCGGTGGCGTTCCGGCCGGCTTCGACCCGGCAGCCTGCGAACTGCCGGCTGTGATCCGGCAGCCTGCGAACTGCGGGCTGTGATTCGGCAGGCTGGCGAACTGCGGGCTGGGATCCGGCCGGCTTCGACCCGGCAGCCTGCGAACTGCCGGCTGTGATCCGGCAGCCTGCGAACTGCGGGCTGTGATTCGGCAGGCGGCGGTCCGGCGGGCTGCGGTCCGGTCGGGTCCGATCCGGCAGCCGGTGATCGCGCGGTCTGTGGTCCGACGCGGCGCCGGTCCCATGACAAGCTGGACCGGTGACTCTCGCTGACCTGCTGCCCACCCGGGACGGCGACAGCGTCTGGGACGCGGCGCTGGGCGGGGCCTCCGCGGCGGACGTGGACGCCGGCGAGTTGTTCGACCTGTTTTCCGCATGGGCGGCCGACCGGGGCCTGCCGCTGTACCCGCACCAGGAGGAGTCGCTGCTGGAGATCGTCGGCGACGCGAACGTCATCGTCGGCACCCCCACCGGCTCGGGCAAGAGCCTCATTGCCACCGCTGCGCTGTTCACCGGACTGGCCACCGGCCGGCGCTCGTACTACACGGCACCGATCAAGGCGCTGGTGTCGGAGAAATTCTTCGACCTGGTGGACATCTTCGGCGCCTCGGCCGTCGGCATGATCACCGGCGATTCCGCGGTCAACGCCGCCGCCCCGATCATCTGCTGCACTGCGGAGATCCTGGCCGGCATCGCGCTGCGCGGCGGCGCCGACTCCGATGCCGGGGTCGTCGTGATGGACGAGTTCCACTACTACGGCGACCCGCAGCGGGGCTGGGCGTGGCAGGTTCCGCTGCTGGAGCTGAACCGGGCCCAGTTCGTGCTGATGTCCGCGACCCTCGGCGACATGCGGTTCTTCGCCGACGATCTGACCAGGCGCACCGGCCGGCAGACCGCGGTCATCGCGAACGTGCAACGCCCTGTGCCCCTGCACTTCTCGTACACCGTGGTGCCGCTCACTGAGACCCTGCAGGACCTGCTGGCGACCGACCGGGCACCGGTGTACATCGTCCATTTCACCCAGGCCGCCGCCCTCGAGCGGGCCCAGGCGCTGTCCAGCCTGACCGTCGCCACCCGCGCCGAGCGGGACGAGATCGCAGCCGTCATCGCCGATTTCCGGTTCTCGCCCGGGTTCGGCCGGACCCTGTCACGGCTCGTCCGGCACGGCATCGGCGTGCACCATGCCGGCATGCTGCCCAAGTACCGGCGGCTGGTCGAGAAGCTCGCCCAGTCCGGGCTGCTCAAGGTGATCTGCGGCACCGACACGCTGGGCGTCGGCATCAACGTGCCGATCCGGACGGTGCTGCTCACCGCGCTGAGCAAGTACGACGGCCGGCGGACCAGGCTGCTGTCCGCCCGCGAGTTCCACCAGATCGCCGGGCGGGCCGGCCGCGCCGGCTTCGACGTCGCCGGTGACGTCGTCGTCCTCGCGCCGGAACACGTCATCGAGAACGAACGTGCCGTCGCCAAGGCCGGGGATGACGCCGCGAAGAAGCGGAAAGTGGTGCGCCGCAGGCCACCCGAGGGATTCGTCAGCTGGTCGGAGACCACCTTCAGCAAACTGGTCGCGGCCGAACCGGAACCGTTGACCTCCCACTTCCGGGTCTCGCACGCCATGGTGCTGGGCGTGGTGTCCCGGCCGGGCAACGCGTTCGACTCGATGCGCCGGCTGATCGAGGGCAGTCACGAGCCACGCAACCGTCAGCTCCGACATGCGTTGCGTGCCATCGCGATCGGCAAGGCGCTGATCGCCGCGGGCATCGTCGAGCGGCTGCCGCAGCCCGATCCGACCGGCCGGCGGTACCGGCTGACGATGGACCTGCAGTTGGATTTCGCGCTCGACCAACCGCTGTCACCGTTGGCGCTGGCTGCCCTCGACATCCTGGACCGGGATTCGGAAACCTATGCGCTGGATGCTGTTTCGCTGATCGAGGCCACCCTGGAGGGTCCCCGCCCGGTGCTCGGTGCGCAGCGCTTCAAGGCACGTGGGGAGGCCGTGGCGGCCATGAAGGCCGACGGCATCGAGTACGAGGACCGGATGGCGCTGCTCGAGGACATCGAGTACCCCCAGCCGCTCGCGGACCTGATCGAGGTCGCCTACGAGGCCTACCGCAAGGGCGCGCCGTGGGTCGCGGAGTACCAGCCCGAGCCGAAGTCGGTGGTGCGGGACATGTACGAGCGGGCGATGACGTACTCGGAGTACGTCGCGTTCTACGGGCTGACCCGCTCCGAGGGTGTGGTGCTGCGGTACTTCGCCGACGCCTACCGGGCGCTGCGGCGGACCATCCCGTCCAGCGCGCGGACCGACGAGCTCACCGACATCACCTCCTGGCTCGGTGAACTGGTCCGCGGTGTGGACTCCAGCCTGCTCGACGAGTGGGAGGCGCTCGCGCATCCGGACCTGGACGAGCTGGGCGTCGTCGGGGCCGGCGGGGAGGTGCGGCCACCGATCGCCGCGCGGGGCGTCACCGCCAACCAGCGGGGATTCACGGTCATGGTGCGCAACGCGATGTTCCGCCGGGTGGAATTGCTGTCGCTGCGACGGTACGGCGAGCTCGGCGACCTGCATACGGAGAACGGCTGGCGGGCCGACCGCTGGGCGGACGCGATGGAGGGCTACTGGGCGGAGTACGACGACCTGGGAACCGGTGCGACGGCGCGGTCGGCGGCGTTGTTGGTGATCGAGCGGTCCGCGGACTCCTGGTCGGTGCGGCAGATCTTCGACGATCCGGCGGGTGACCGGGACTGGGGCATCAGCGCGGACATCGACCTGGCCGCCTCCGATGACGCCGGTGAACCGGTGTTGGCCATCGTCGATGTCGGCCCGCTCACCGGGTGAGCTCAGCCGGGTGGGCTGAACCGGGCGAGACCAGCCGCGTGGGCTGAACCGGGCGAGACCAGCCGCGTGGGCTGAACCGGGCGGGACCAGCCGCGTGGGCTGAACCGGGCGGGACCAGCCGGGCGGGCTGAACCGGGCGGGACCCGCCGGTGGGCTCAACCGCAGCTGTCGGCCAGCCAACGGGCCGCAGCGTCCACCATCTCCGGCAGTGGTGGACCGGTGATCTCGTGGCCCGCACCGTCGATGGTGACCAGATCGGCGGTCCCGCCGGCCGACCGCAGTAGCTCGACACCGGTCGCGGATGAGCTGTAGGGGACGACATCGTCGGCGTTCCCGTGGATGAAGAGCACCGGCATCGGTTGCCCGGTCACCCACTCCGCTCGGAGATCACCCGACACGGCGATCACCGCGCACGGCGCGTCGGTCGCGGTGAGCGCGGCACCGAGGGCCGTCATCGCGCCGGCGGACGTTCCCCCGATTGCCACCCGGGAGGGGTCGACACCCCACTGGACGGCTGCGCTGCGCAGCCAGCCGATCGCCGTCTGTGCATCGGTGATCGCGTTGGCCACCACCGCCTCCCGCTCCGGGGTGGTGGCGTCGTCGAGGCCGAACGGTGATCCGCTGCCCAGCCGGTAGTCGATGGAGGCGAGGACGAAACCCCGGCGCGCGAGTGCGGCTCCCCACTCCCGTTCTGCCTCGCCGTCCCTGGTCGCCTGGGTGAAGCCGCCGCCATGCACCCAGACGACCGCGACCTTGCACGTCGCAGGGTCGTCCGCGGGTCCGTAGACGTCCACCTGCAGGCCGGGCATGTAGTTGAGGGTCGATGTGGGGGCCGGTTCGAACAGTTCGGTGGTGTAACGGCCGGGTTGGTCGTCGGAGCAGGCAGTGTCCGGCTTCCCCGAAGGCGGTGTTCGAGTCACGGCGGCGGGAGCCGATCGGCCGGGGGCGGTTGCGAGGGTTGTCACCGGCTCCGGGACCGCGGGTGGCGCCGGCTGCGTGCACCCGGCAGCGAGCAACCCGAGCATCAGGGCGGCTATCGGTCTGCGTGCGCCGCGGATTCGAATCACCTCAGCCGCCCAGCCAGGTGTCGCGGGCCGACCGCACACCGCAGGCGTCGGTGGCCACGTGCGGGCCGACGACCGCGGCGACGGACCCGGTGCGATGCGCGACCCAGCCATATCCCAGGCCGATCAACGTCGCGCCCAGGAGTACCCCCGCCCGCCGGCCCCGGGGAACCCCGGCGGCGGTCAACGGGGCCAGGTGCCACGCGGCGAAACCCGCCGCGGGCCACAACCAGCCCCGGACCGTCTCGCCCGGAAACACGCTCACCGGGAGTGCCCGCCACAGGGTCTCTTCCGCGACGGCGTTGGTGACAGCGAGCCCCATCGACACGCCGAGCGCCGCGGGCCCCGCCCGGCGCACATTCGGCAGCAGCTCGGTGATCACGGCGCCGATGGGTGGTAGGGCCACTAGCGCACCGCCCAGCACCGGGCGCTCGGTGAGCGGCCGGTCCGCCGCCCGGAAGGCGGCCGTCAACCGGTCCGGCCCGGCGATGGCCCCGGCCACCGCCCAGCAGGTCGCCCAGTAGGCCGCGAAGCCGGCCTGCGTCCCCCGCCGCCGGCCGAAACGACGTGTGGTTGCCCGGAAGACACCCCACATGGCGGGCGGGACCACTGCGGGAACGGCGGTTGCCGCCGCCCGCTGCCAGGTGCTCACCCGGATGCCGGCCCGAGGCCGCCGGTTGCGAACCGGCCCAGCGGGCGACGGTGCGAGCGCGTCGGTGCGGGGCTGATCGGCTGCTTCGTCTGCCCGGAAAGAGTTGCGCCGCGACGACAGTCCGGGTGCGCGGCGGCTCCGGACGCCCATCAGGCTCCGGACGCCCATGAACTGTCCTCCGCTCGCGATTCCGAAATACGCGCGTGTGAGGTTAGGCAACTGCGCGGCGCTGCGCTCGGCGTCATGCGGACATCGTCCGGGCCGCGTGTGGCGGCCTTCCCGATGCTGACCGGCTTTCGTGGGTCAGCGGTGCGCGGCGCGGGTCTGCGTGCCGGCCCTGGACAGCACACTCACCGCGCCACCCGAAGATGAGTGGGCACGCACTGGTGCGCGGCGCTGCGTGACCGTCACCGCCGTGCCGGCCGCCGGCAACGCCCGGTCAGACCGGTGGCGGGAAGATGGCGTCGATCTCGGCCAGGTCATCGGCACCGGGACGGAACGCGTCGGCAGCGGCCGCATTGGCGCGCACCTGCTCCGGGCTGGTCGCTCCGGCGATCACCGAGGACACCTGCGGACGGCTCAGCAGCCAGCCGAACACGACCTCGAGCATGCCGACGCCGCGCTCGTCGGCGAACTTCTGCAACCGCTCCAGCTGGTCCCACGGTGCCGTCTCCAGCAGCTGCGGCTTGATGTCGGTGAGCCGGCTGCCGCTCGGCCGGCCGTCGCGCGTGTACTTGCCGGTGAGCAGGCCGTTGGCGAGCGGGAAGAACGGCAGGATGCCGATTTCGAAGTGCTCCGCGGCTGGGACGAGGTCCCGTTCGATGTCCCGTCGCAGCATCGAGTATTCGTTCTGGGCCGACACGAACGGCGTGCGGTGCGCTGTCCTCGCCGCCCAGTCGGCGTCGGCCAGCTGCCACCCGGTGAAGTTGGAGTGCCCGATGTAACGCACTTTCCCGGCGGCCACGAGTTCGTCGAGCGCGGCCAGCGTCTCCTCGATCGGGGTGAGCGGATCCGGCTGGTGCAGCTGGTACAGGTCGATCCAGTCGGTGTCGAGCCGGCGCAACGAGGCTTCCACCGCGGCCCGGACGTACCGGCGGGAACCGCGGGCGCCGAAGTCGGGCCCGTTCGCGCCCCGGGCGTCCATGCCGAACTTCGTGGCCACGACGACGTCGGCCCGTCGCTTGCCCAGCGCCGCGCCGAGCAGCTCCTCGCTGCGGCCCGGGGGACTGCCGTAGATGTCGGCGACGTCGAACAGCGTGACCCCGGCGTCCAGCGCGGCGTCGATGACGGCCCGGGAACCGTCCAGCGTCTGGGTTGCCGTTTTCGGGCGGCCGAGATTGTTGCAGCCCAGTCCGGTGGCCGAGACGGCCAGCCCCGATCGTCCCAAGCGGTGCAGTGTGGGTCCGGTCATGGCCAGCAGGCTACGTCCGACCGTCCGCCCCAGTGACATGGCCCCTTCATGGCCGGGCTGCCTGATCGAGGAACGGCCGGCCGTGCTGCCGGCGGGTGCCGTGTGCTGCCGGACATTGCGGATATACGAACATTTGACGCCTGGCCAATCCGCTCAGCATTTTCGAACGGCCGACCAACCGGCGCGGCCGGCCCGATCCGGCCCGATGAGTGCTGGGTCCTTCACGGCGGCGTCCGCCGAGCCATTCGTGGCACCCTTGATCGATGACCCGGTTCCGCGATGCGCCCGTCTGGCGCGCCGCGGAGGTCGGGCCCGGCGGTGTACCGCTGGATGAGATCCGGCCGGTGGAGCCGCGCCTCGAAGGCCGCATGGCATCGCCACCGACCGGACCGGCGTCGCTCACCGACCGGCTCCGGCCGGTTTCTGCTGACGCACACCCGGACCGCGGCCCCTCCGCCGTATTCGGTGATTTCGACTTCGCCCCTGCCGACACCGGTTTCGACAGAGACCGTCCCGGGCAGGACCGTTTCGGCTCGGGCCCCGCCGCGGGCGCGCGGGGCCCGTCACGCCGGGCCGTCCTCGGCTGGCTGGCTCTCGCGGTCGGTGTCGCCGTGCTGGTCGCCGCCCTGCTCTGGTCGGACCCGGCGCAGGCGCCCGGTCAAACCTCCGGCGCGCTGGCGCCCGGCAGCTGTCTCGCGTCGTCATCGGATCGGTCGGTCGTGGTACTCCATTGCGCCGACCCCGGAGTCGAGTTCACCGTGGCCGCAACGTATCCGGGCACCACGGACACCGACCGGTGCGCCGAGGTGTCCTCCGACCTGATGCTGGTGACGCGGGACGATGTCGTGCTGTGCCTCAACTACCGGGCCGCGGTGGGCGAGTGCCTGTACGCGGGTCGGGCGGTTGACGTGGGCAAGGCGCCGTGCCGGGTGCCGGGCTCGGCCACCACTCCGGTCGGCCTGTTCCGGGTGCTGGCCGTGCTGCCGCGGACGGTCGATGTGCGCCGATGCCCGACGGGCACCATCACCACGCTCGTGCACGTCACCGTTCCGGAGGTGCTCTGCCTGGGGCTGCCATGACGGTCGGGGACCGGATCGGCCAGCGGCGCTTCGTCGTTTCGGTCCGGGCCGGTCCCGCGACGCGGACGCGGGTCAGCCACGCCCGGCCGGTGGGCGCTTGGACCGCGGAAGTCGGTTCACCACATCGGCATGGGAGGTGTCGATCGCCTCGCGCAATTCGTCATCGGAAATCGCTGATCCGACGACGAACGTGTTCCAGCCGTAGCGGCCGACATACCGGGACACCGTCACATCCTCGGGGTACTGGTCTCGCCATTCCCGAGCCTCGTCCGCCGATGCCCCGCACTTGAGCCCAATGGTGTTGCCGTCAGGCGCGCCGAGGAACGCAAAGATCCGGTCCCCGACTTTGACGACCTGGTCACCGCCCCACGGTTCGTCGATCCAGGCTCCCGGCAGAGACAGGGCGTGCTTCAACAGGTCTGCTCGGCTCATCGGGGTGCCCTGCGGTCAGGGGCAGGGTTCGCGTCGGTGGGCTCGGGCGAGCGGGCCTGGGCGGCAACGGTTGTGGCTCCACCCGCGCCGCTGGAACCCGCGCCGCTCGCGCTGCCGTCACGCTTGCTGCCGTCGCTCGCACTGCCGTCACGCTTGCTGCCGTCGCTCGCGCTCCCGTCAAAGTCGCTGCTGTCACCGTCGCTTCCGCTGCCTTCACTTCCGCTGCCGTCACTTCCGCTGCCGTCGCTTCCGCCGCCGTCGGTCCCGAGGCCGGGGGTCGGGGCCGCCCCGGTGATGTCCGCGTCGGTCCGGTCGATCTCGGATCTGCCCGGCTCCGTTCCGGTCCGCTCCGGCCGGTCGGTCTCGTCGCGGTCCGGCTCGACGACGTCCTCCTCGTCGGTCACCGCTCGGACGCCGGTGATGCGGTGCAGCACAAACGTGCGGACGGACCCGCGGAGCCGGTCGTAGGCGACGACCGCGCCACTGGACAGGGCGACCGGTTCGATCATCCGGTGCGTGGTCCCGCCGTCGGCGTCGACGTAGCCGATCCACAGCGGCTTGCGGTGGTCGACCGCCGCACGCAGGACGCCCAGCGTGTCGCCGGACGGTTGCACGTCACCGTGCGAGTAGAGCGCGCCGGTCCGGTCCGCGCTGCGCATCCGGCTGATCAGCGAGTCCAGCTGTTCCTGGCTGAGCTGCGGCGGCTCGCGCCAGTGTTGGTACTGCGGCGCAGCCTGTTTCGTGCGGTGCGGCGGCGTTCTGAGGTCGAGCACCGCACCTGACTCGTCCTCCGCGGCGGGCACCAACCCACCGGTGCGCAGCTGCGTCATCAGTTCTTGCGTTCCTACGGTCGAGATGGCCACCGTGGGCGCGAGCCGGCGTAGTGCGATCCCCAGCGCGGCGGCCTCGGTCACCGCCTGGTCGACCAGCGCGGGGTCGTCGCTGCGCAGGTAAGTGGTGGCCCGGCCGAGTCGGAGCACCCCGTAGCGGCGGCCGACGTCGTCGATGAGGTAGTCGAGTGATTGCGGCACGCCCGTCACCGAGTGGGCGTCGAACAGCTCGTGCAGTTCCGCGGTGGTGGCGCCCGCATCCAACGCCCGCCGGATGGACTGCGGGGTGACGCGGTACACGGTGGCGCTGCCCGCCGACTCCACATCAGCCACCTGACCCAGCCGCGCTGCAAGGGCCGGGACCAACCGGCCGGGGGCGACAACGGTCAGGTCGGCCTGCACCATGACGGTGTCCACCGGGTCGGGCAGCGCCGCGATCAGGGCCGCCTCCGCGCCGGCCGTGGAACCGGCCAGCAACTCGCGCCCCGCCGTGGTCAGCGCCGTGAACGCGACCACCCCCAGCGCGGTCGCCTCGGCGATCGTCGAGCGCAGCACCGCCTCCCGTTGCTCGGCGGGCCGCAACGGAGACCGCCACCCCAGACGGGCGGACAGCGCCTGCTCATCCAGGCCGGATCCCGCGGGAAGCTCGGCGAGGGCGCTCAGCACGAACCGGCGCTCGGCGGGCCCGCGGATCCACGACAGTTCGGGGGACAGCGCGTTGAGCACCTTGTCCGAGGCGTCCCGGCCGCCGACCCTGGACGGATTGCGCCGCAGATCCAGCCAGACAGCGGCGATCTGCACCCACGCCGACTCGTCCGGACCGGCCAGGAAGTCGTCCGCGTCGGCGGTCGGTGTCCACGATTCCGCCATTCGCCCCCGGGAGTCAGCCGCGGCGATCAGCCCGGCGGCGGCGAGGATCTCGACGTCCATCGCGGTGATGTGATCGTCGGTGCCCATCGCCTTGGACAGCCGGCGCAGCTCGCGGATGCCCAGCCCACCCGACTTCAGCGCCGGCGGCGGGTTCTGCCCGATCGCGTCGATCAGTCGGCCGATGCGGTCGACCGTTGCCAGCGACTGCCCGCCACCCGTGCCGTCGACCTTCGCGACGCCGTGGTCCACCGCGGTGTCCGGCGGGGGTTGCACGCGGATGGTGCCCAGCGGCTCGTCCCCGCGCAGGGCGAGCCCGACCTCACGGGGAAGTTCGACGGTGTCGGTGTCGATCCGGCGCAACAGACGTCTGCCCACCAGCTCCTTGACCGCCGCGCCGACGGCAGACCGGGAATCGGTGGTGCCCCGCGGCACGCCGCTGGCCAGCCGCTCCAGCAGGCCGCGCGCTGCCGGATCCAGCCCGACGAGGGCCGCCTCGGCCTCCTGCACCGTCATGGCCCCGGGCGACCCGAGACCTGCCGGGTACGGACCGAGGACCGCCAACACGGCCGACGGCATTTGGATCCGGGTCGTACCCCGGATCAGGGCGAGGCCCTCCAGCTTCTCCACGGCGTCGTCCAGCGCCCGGTTCGGCACCGCGGCACCGAGCAGGGTTCGCAGGTCGTCCGCCGGGACGGCATGCCGATCGGCACCCAGGACGGCGAGGGCCTGGAGCACCTGGATGTGGAACTGGTTCAGCGATTCCATCGCCCGCCACACCGAGGGCCCGGTGTTCAGTCGGCCGGCGAGCACGGTGAGATCACCGGGCGCGGGAACGGTGAGGTCCGGCCGGGCGCGCAGCAGCGCGGCGAGTGCACGATCGTCGCGCTCTCGCAACCAATCCAGGGTCGAGGGCATCGACATCAACCGTAGTGATGCGGCGGGGTTCGCTGTGCCGGGCGGTGGTGTCGGCCCTGCCGGGGCGGCCATCTGAGCTGTGCCGGCCCGCCCACCAGGACATCCACGGGCCGGCTCCCGCCCACCAGGACATCCACGGGCCGGCTCCCGCCCACCAGGACATCCACGGGCTGGCTCCCGCTCACCAGGACATCCACGGGCTGGCTCCCGCCCACCAGGACATCCACGGGCTGGCTCCCGCTCACCAGGACATCCACGCCGATCGGGGGCCGACCCGCCGGTCGGTCGCCGTGCCCGCCGGTCGGTCGCCGTGCCCGCCGGGAGCCGGACGGCACACGACCACTCGTTCGTCCGGTTCCGCTCGGCCGCTCGCACGGGTCTCGGTGGTCACTGCGGTTGAGCACCCCGGTGCCGATGGGCGAGAATGTCGCTGGTGGGGAGACTCACCGGTCCCGCGGCACGAGCCGAGGGAGAGAACTGCACGGGCGGCCCACATCCGCTTCGTGACTTCGAGGAGGAACGCCGTGTCCGCCGAGCGCAGCAAAGGGATCGACCCGACCTGGCCGGAGATGCCGGACGGGCAGCACCCGGTCACCGAGTTGAGCACGGACGTCCAGGGCGCGCTGTCGCCGTTCGGTGAGATCGAGTTCCCGCTCAAGTCGGTGCCCTACGTCCATCCGCACACCGAGATCAATCGCTGAGCCGGTCGGCAGGTTCGTCGGGTCCTCCGGCGTCGGTCGATGCGCCACCGCGGGTTGCCGGCGTGCTGTTGGCCGCCGGGTCCGGCCGGCGGTACGGGAAGCCAAAGGCTTTGGTGGACACCGGCAGCGGTCCGTGGGTCCGCTCATCGGTCGCCGCCCTGCAGCCCTGCGATGTCCGGTTGGCCGTCGTCGGGGCATCGGCGAGCGTGGTGTCCGCAGCGCTCCCTGATGACGTCTACGCGATCTCCAACCCTGAGCACCGTTCCGGAATGGGCTCCAGCCTGCGGCGTGCTCTGACGGTCCTACTGGCTGCGGCAGGACGCGTCACTGTTGACAACGACCCGCCCGGCGGTGATCCCCGCACCATCAATCTGGTCGGGGTCTGCGACGCGGCGGTGATCCATCTCGTTGACCTGCCGGGTGTCGGTGCGCCGGTGGTGCGCCGGCTGATCGGTTCGGTCGGGTCGGCATCGAGCGCTCGTGACGCGCTCGTTCGTGCCGGGTACGACGGCGTGCCGGGGCATCCCGTGCTGCTCGGGCGCCATCATTGGGTTGCGGTGGCCGAGCGCGCGGAGGGCGATACCGGCGCGCGCGGGTACTTCCGGCTACACCCGCCCGCGGTCGTGGAGTGCGGCGACATCGGCACTGGCGAGGACGTCGACGAACCGCCGGGCGGGGCTGCGGGGTAGCCGGCCGCCGGTGCCCGAGGTATCGGGCGGGTGAGCGAACTGGGTCTTTAGGCGTCGGTCGACGCCGCGACGGGGACGACCTCCCGCGGCGGGGCAGCAAACCGTCATCGGCCGCGACCGGCCTTCGTGGCGCGCGGCCCACGCGTTCGGCGGCGGGTGCAGGGGTTCCACCTGCGCCGACAGAACGGCCGTGTGAAGGGCCGCCGGTCATGCCGGCGCGGTCTACGATTCCGGCACACCGGGCGTGCCGCGCTCACAGCACCACCTCAGTGCTCCGCGTTGCGGTCGGCGGTCGACAATGGCGTCCGCAGTCCACCGATAGGAGTCTTGCCCATGGCGATGCCCGGTCCCGGTTACTCGATCACCATGCGGATCGCGGCGCCGCCGTCGGCGAGCTCGGCCGGCGACCTGACCACCGCGGTGGGTCGCGCGGGCGGCGTCATCACCGGGTTCGACGTGGTCGAGTCGACCGCAACCCTGATGGTGGTCGACCTGTCTGCGAATGCTCAATCACAGGCGCATGCGGAGGAATTGACCCACAGTGTCAATCAATTGCCGGGTGTGGAAGTCCGGAAGATCTCCGATCGAACCTTTCTTGTTCACATCGGCGGTAAGATCGAGGTGACATCCAAGGTTCCGCTGCGCAATCGCGATGACCTGTCCCGCGCCTATACGCCGGGTGTGGCACGCGTGTGTGAGGCGATTGCGCGCAACCCGGGCGACGCGCGCCGGTTGACCATCAAACGCAATACCGTTGCCGTCGTCACCGACGGCACCGCCGTTCTCGGGCTCGGGAACATCGGTCCCGCCGCCGCACTGCCGGTGATGGAGGGAAAGGCTGCGCTGTTCAAGAAATTCGCCGGCGTCGACGCGTGGCCGGTGTGCCTTGATACCACCGACACCGAGGAGATCATCCGCACCGTGCAGCTGATCGCTCCCGTATACGGCGGCATCAACCTCGAGGACATCTCGGCGCCAAGGTGTTTCGAAATCGAAGCGCGATTGCGGGAGATGCTCGACATCCCGGTGTTCCATGACGACCAGCACGGGACCGCCATCGTCGTCGTTGCGGCGCTGCGCAATGCGCTGCGCGTCGTGCACAAGGACATCGCGGAATGTCGGATAGTCGTGTCCGGGGTCGGTGCTGCGGGAAACGCGATCATCCGATTGCTGTCGCTGCAGCAGCCGCTGGACATCATTGCCTGCGATATCGCCGGCGTCGTGTATCGCGGCAGGCCCGGAATGGACCCGAATCTCGCCGCCATCGCCGATCAGACGAATGCCGCCGGGTTGATGGGCACCATTTCCGACGCCATGCAGGGCGCCGACGTCTTCATCGGGGTGTCGGCGCCCAATGTGATCACCGGTGCCGATGTGGCGAAGATGAATGCCGGCGCGGTCGTCTTCGCCTTGGCGAATCCCAATCCGGAAATTGATCCGCTGGAGGCTCAGGCGCACGCTGCCGTCGTCGCCACCGGACGGTCGGATTACCCGAACCAGATCAACAACGTGCTCGCGTTTCCCGGTGTGTTCCGGGGCTTGCTGGACGCCCAGGCCACCGAGATCACCGACCGGATGCTCAATGCCGCCGCCGCGGCCATCGCCGACGTGGTGTCCTTCGACCAACTGAACGCCTCCTATATCGTCCCCAGTGTGTTCGACGAGAACGTCAGCAAAGCCGTTGCCCGCGCGGTGGTCGAGGCCGCGGATACCCGTCCGCTCGTCGGCGGTGGCGCCAAGGAGTCGGTCCAATAGTGACCGGCGGTGTCCCGACCGCGGGCGTCGCGCCGGAGACGACCCGCGAGGACGTCCCGGATCCGGCCGCGGAACATTCCCCGTCGCCGCCATTGACCCATGTCGACGCTGCCGGCGACGCTCGCATGGTGGACGTGTCCGAGAAGGTCGTGACGGCCCGGACCGCGATCGCCACCGGAGTGGTCCGGACGACGCCCGAGGTGATCGAATTGCTCGCCAGCGGTGGGCTGCCGAAAGGTGACGCGCTGGCCACGGCACGCATCGCGGGCATCATGGCGGCGAAGCGCACTCCGGACCTGATACCGCTCTGTCATCCCATCGCGCTGTCCGGCGTCACAGTCGATCTCGGTGTCAGTGCCTCCGAGGTGCAGATTTCCTGCACGGTGCGCACCACGGACCGGACCGGTGTGGAAATGGAGGCGTTGACGGCGGTCGCCGTCGCCGGCCTGACACTGCACGACATGATCAAGGCCGTCGACCCGTCCGCCGTGCTCGACGCTGTTCAGGTCGAGCGTAAGGACGGCGGGAAGACCGGTACGTGGACCCGACCGGGGAACCGATGAGCACGTCGGAGCAGCACCGCCGGTCGGCCGTGGTGATCATCGCCTCCTCGCGCGCTGCGGCGGGTGTGTACGAGGACAAGACCGGTCCGGTCATCACCGATTGGCTGGTGGCACGGGGTTTCGACGTGGCCGAGCCCTTGGTGGTTCCGGACGGACCGGACGTGGAGATGGCGCTTCAGGTCGCCGTCGGGGCGGACCTGGTGATCACCTCCGGGGGCACCGGGATCTCGCCGACCGACCGGACTCCGGAAGCTACCCGGGAGGTGCTGGACTTCGAGATCCCCGGGCTGGCGGCGGCTATTCGCGCCGCCGGGAGCGACAAGGTGCCCACCGCAGTGCTGTCCCGCGGTGTGGCCGGGGTGGCGGGGCGGACGTTGATCGTGAACGTGCCGGGTTCCGTTGGCGGTGTGCGCGACGGGTTGTCGGTGCTCGACGGGGTACTCGAACACGCGCTGAGCCAACTGCGCGGCGGCGACCACACGCCCGGAACGGCGTGATGGCCGGCCGCGTCGTGACGAGCGAGGTGACCGCCGATCCGCTGGACGTGTCCGCCCACATGACTGCGGTGGATGACGCCGCCGCAGGCGCCACAGTCTGCTTCGCGGGTGTCGTCCGGGACCACGACGGCGGCCGGTCGGTGGCCGAACTGGAGTATCACGAGCACCCGACGGCGGCCGGCCTGGTGGCGGAGGTCGCCGGTGAGATCGCTGCCAGGGAAGGCGTGATCGCAGTGGCTGTCTCGCATCGCGTTGGGCTGCTCGCTGTTGGTGACGTGGCACTTGCCGCCGCCGTTTCTGCCGCTCACCGGCGTGAGGCGTTCGATGCCTGCAGCGATCTCGTGGACGAGGTGAAGCGGCGGCTCCCGGTGTGGAAGCGTCAGCTCTTCCGGGACGGCTCCGACGAGTGGGTGGGCTCGGCCTGAGCGTTGCTGCCCTATGGCCCACGTGAGGGAGTGCAGGTTCGCGCCGGCTGACCGGACCTGGCGGCCGCCGCGGTCGGGTCGCGCGAAGGCACCCGCCACCCGATGGCAGGATCGTCGGCATCGTGACCGCACGTTCGCCGTACGACGAGAGGTGTCCGAGATGACCGCGCCCGCAGACGATGCCGACATCACTGTTCGGGGGGTACCCGATCGTCGAAGGTACGAGATCCTGGTCGGCGAGGACGTCGCAGGCTTCACGGTGTATCGAGCCGATGGCGAGCGGTATGCGTTCATGCACACCGAGATCAATCCGGCGTTCGACGGACGCGGCCTCGGGTCGATCCTGATCAAGGACACGCTGGACGACATGCGGCGGCGGGGTATCGCCGTGCTGCCGCACTGCCCGTTCGTCCGGCAATACATCTCCCGCCATTCCGAGTACCTGGATCTCGTGCCGGTTGACGACCGGGCGCAGTTCGAGCTTCCAGCGGCGTAACGGTCGAGGGTTCGGTGGAGCGCAGTCCGCCCCCGGGGTGCGGGGGAGAACTGACGCTGTGAGCGTCGCTGCAGGTGACGGCTCTGCGGAGACGAACGTCGTCGCCGACCTGCACTGACGGGAGTTTTGATGCACCGCAGGTTCGCGACCTTGATGAGTCGCTGTCTGATCATGGACGGCGGCGGCGATCCGAAGTGGCCGCCGTCTCGGTTCGGTCGGCGAGATCTGATGCGGCGCAGGCGCCGGCTCGTCGCGTGACCCAGGCACGGGCACTACGCAGTGATCACACGCGACGCCTTTCCGGGTTGCCGGCATCAGCGTCGAGCGGTGAATGTGGTGCGGCGCAGTCACATTCCGAGCAAGGTGGGGATGTGGTGGAGGGTGTTGCGTTGGGGGGTGCGGGTGGGGTCGACCCAGGGTGGTGGGGTGAAGTCGGGGACGCCGTCGGGTGCGATGGTGATGGTCCAGTGTCCGCGGTGGATTTCGCTGTGGTGGTGTCGGCAGAGTAGGCATCCGTTGTGGTAGGCGGTTCGGCCGTTGTCGGCCCAGAAGGAGATGTGGTGGGCGTCTGTCCAGCCGGGTGGTCGGTCGCAGCCGGGGAAGGTGCAGCCTTTGTCGCGTAGGGCGATGGCGCGGCGGATGTGGGGTGGGAAGAGTCGGTTGCTGGTGCCGATGTCCAGGACTTGGGATGAGCCGCCGAGGACGGCGGGGATGATCCGGGCGTCGCAGGCGAGCGTGCGGGCTTGGGCGGGGGTGATCGGCCCGCCGTAGTCCAGCACCGGCGGTGGACCCGACTTGGGGGCAGGGTTGTGGCCGGGTCCGCGGTCGTGTGGCGCGCCGGTGCTGTGGCGGCCGTTGCCGCCGTTGGTACCGATGCTGCGCTCGCCGCGGCCGGTCCCGCTGCTGCCGGTCCCGCTGCTGCCGGTTCCGTCGCGGCCAGCGCTGTTGCCGCCGTCGCGGTCGGCGCCGTGGCGATTGCTGCCGTTGACGCCGTGATCGCTTCCGCCGGCGCCGGTCCTGTCGCCGGGCCCGCTGACGGTCACGGCATCGGTGCCGTTGCTGTTGCCGTGGCTGTTGCCGTTGGTCGTGTTGGCATCGGCGGTGCGGGTGGTGGCGGCGCAGGTGCAGGCCCGGGCGGTGGTCCCGGTTTGTGGGCCGAGGAGGTCTTGCAGGGTCATGGTGACGGTGATGTGGGGGCGTTCCCCGCCGTGCAGGGGTGCGTCGCCGAGGTCGAGGAACCGGCGCAGCGCCTCCAGGATGGCCTGGGCGCGGCGGGTCGCCGCCGGTCTGGGGTCGGCCGCCCATTTCCCGCCCCGCCGACCGCCGTTCCCGCCGCCGTTCCGGTTCCCGCCGCCACGACCGCCCACCCCGCCGCCACCGCCACTGTTGCCGTTCCCGCTGCCGCCCGCGGCGCCGCCGCCGCTGCCGTTCCCGCTGCCCGGGTGGCTGTTCACGCCGCTGCTGCTGTTCGCGCCGTCCATGCCGTCAGTGCGCCCGTTGCCGCCGCCGCTGCCCGCGTCGGTGCCGCCGCCCTGACCGCCGGTGCGGCCCTGACCGCCGGTGCTTCCCTGACCGCCGGTGCCGCTGCCGGTGTTGCCGCTGGTGTTGTCGTTGCTGGTGCTGGTGGTGCCGGGTTGGGGTTTGGACAGGGTGTCGATGGCTTGGTTGATGATTTCCACCCCGATGTCGTCGACCTGACCGGTGATCCGGGTCAACCCGGTGTTCGGGTTACGGGTGCCCAGGGTGAACTCCATGTGATCGGCCGGTGGGTCCTGGTCGAAGTCCTTCCCGTCCTGATCCAGGGTCACCAGGATCGCCCGGGCGAACACCGCGAACGGCGCCGGCTCGGTCACCCTGCCCTGCGCCACCAACTGCTGCTGCACCAGGTCCCGGGTCGCCTCGTCCACCGTCGCCGGCAGTTTGCGCATCGTGCTGACCACGGTGCGGGTCTGCGCCACCCCCAACCCGCCCTCCGCGAGTGCTCCGGCCAGCAGCGGCAGCGCCGGGGGCAGTTCACCACCAGAGGGCACGTCCCTGGGCAGCACCACCGCGGCGGTGGCCACCAGCGACCTCGCATCACCCTGGGACACCCCCAACGCGGTGCGCAGCAACCCGGCCGTGGACGCCGCACCGTGCGCGGCGGCGATCCCCCGGGTGTCGACCTCCCCGGCCAGGTGCACCTGCGCGGTGTGCACCAACCTGGCCACCTGCTCCACCCGCCGGGCCAACGTCAACAGATCCCGATCCGGCACCTTCCAGAACTCGGTACACGTGATATCGACAACCGCGGCCCGCGCCGACTCCACCACCCGCGTGGCAGCCGCGAAAACATCGGGCTCTGACATACCAAAAACCGTAACAGGCACCACCGACAATGGTTTCCCGGCAAAGAAGTAGTCCACAAGCCAACGTGCCGCGACTCGGGTTGTCCACAATTTGAGGACGCTCTTGACAGAGCCCGTTGTTTCGCTGTTGCGACGCCGATGTCATGTGCGGCGTGAATCCGCGGCGGCTGTGCCGTTGCCTGCGGTGTTTGCCAGGCCCGTCCGTGCCGCGCGTGTGGCAGGAACATTCACCACGCAAGGGCCTTGAGAAGCGCTGGACGGCAGTCATTGTGGCCGCTCTGCGCCCGTTACCCCATGAATCGACCCGCCAATGGCGACCGACCTGACCGTAGCCGTGCTGACGATGATGAGCATCCACCTGCGGCGCAGGCAGGTCAATCAGCAAAGGGAGAGCGCCGCCCCGTCGCGTGCAGAATATCCGCAATCTTGCTCCAGTCGAAAACACGGACCTACGTTCGATGCGCGAGGCGCGAAGTTGTCCGCTTCCACATGATTCCGCAAATAGCTGGGCGACCCCGTACTGGCGCCTGCGCCGAGAGCCATTAGTGTTCACAACCACCTTTCCTGTGCGACGCCTGCAGCAGCGGGGTGCCACTCGTGGCCACCGCCGTCGCGCTGCTGGATTGCGCACCCATCGGGGAGGCGTTGCGGCGCGCGGATGCAGAATCGAAGCGGTCGGTGGTCGGCGGTCGATGGTCGGCGGGGCCGTCGAGCGGGCCGGGCTTGGACGGTCGCCGTGCACATTCCAGCCCCGCACCGCGGACGTGCCGGCGGCCCTCGGCGGCGCCGGCTCACCGTTGGCAGGAACCCGGGCGGCGGCCGCGGAGCACGACGAGCGGTCGATCCTGGTTGAGCAGAGCGCTGACGGCGCTGACCGGCCAGCAGTCGTCCGTCCAGGCGGTGCTGCTCCCGGACTACCGGGTGATCCCGACTGTCGGGTACACCCCGGTGCTGCTCGTCCGGCAGCTGTTCGGGATGACGGGCCCCTATTCGCCGGGTGACGCCTACGCCCCGGTCACCGTCGCGATGCTCGCCATGACGGTCGCGGGCCTGGCGTTCGCGGTCGCCGCGGTGGGCTTCCGCCGCTGGATGTCTGCCTGCCCGCGCCGGGCCGGGTGCCCATCGCGGTGGCCGTCGGCCCCCGCGCTGTTCGTCGCCGTCATCACGGCATCCGCGGGTCTGATGTTCCTGCGGATCGCCGTCACCGGGCAGATCCCCGACACGTTCGGCGGCACCACGGACGTTGCCGCCTGGCTGCCGGAGATGTTCTGGCCGCTGGGGCGCGGCCCTTGCGTCCGCCGCGATCGGCTACTGGCTGCGCCGCCGCGGGCAGTGCCAGGTTTGCGGCTGCGGTGCCGGAGTGCCCCGACGGTGACGGCCCCGGCCCCGACGACGCGATCGGGGCCGCCCGTTCACCGCTGGCGGAATCCGGCCGCAGCACGCCCGCACCGGGAAGCGGAGTGGCAACCTCCTGGTTGAGCAGTTGGACTGACCAGGAGGTTGCCCATGACGTCACCAGCTGGTGGTGCCCGGCGGATGATGCATCAGGACCGTTCGGTGCTGGAGAAGAAGCTCGCGCCGGGCACCCTGCGCCGGGTGGCGGCGTTCGCCGGCCCCTACCGCAGGGAACTCACGGTCTTCCTGCTGCTGACGATCGTTTCGTCGGTGATCGGTGTGGCCACCCCGTTGCTCGCCGGCCAGGTGGTCAACGAGATCAGCCTCGGCGGCACGGTCAGGATGGTCCTCGTTCTCGCCGGCATCATCGCGGCTCTCGCGGTGGTCGACGCCCTGCTGTCGCTGGGCACCCGGTGGTACTCGTCGCGGATCGGCGAGGGCCTCATCTTCGACATGCGCACCAAGGTGTTCCAGCACGTGCAGCGCATGTCGCTGGCCTTCTTCACCCGCACCCAGACCGGTGCGCTGGTCAGCCGGTTGAACAACGACGTGATCGGCGCACAGCAGGCCTTCACCTCCACGCTGTCCGGCATCGTCTCCAACATCATCGGGTTGGTCCTGACCGCGGTCGTGATGTTCACGTTGTCCTGGCAGGTCACCGTGCTGTCGCTGATCCTGCTGCCGCTGTTCGTGCTGCCCGCCCGCTGGTTCGGCCGCAAGCTGCAGACGCTGACCAGGGAGAGCTACGGGCTGAACGCGTCGATGAACGCCACCACCACGGAGCGGTTCAACGTCTCCGGCGCGTTGCTGGTGACGCTGTTCGGCCGGCCCGAGGTGGAGGCGGAATCGTTCAGCGACCGGGCCGGCCGGGTCCGGGACATCGGCGTGACGACCGCCATGTACGGCCGGGTGTTCATCGTCGCGCTCGGGCTGGTCGCCGCCCTCGCCCAGGCCCTCACCTACGGCCTCGGCGGCACCTTGGCGATCAACGGCTCGCTGGAACCCGGCGCGGTTGTCTCGCTGGCTCTGCTGCTGACCAGGCTGTACGGCCCGCTCACGGCGCTCTCCAACGTCCGGGTCGACGTGATGAGTGCACTGGTGTCGTTCGAGCGGGTGTTCGAGGTGCTCGACCTGAAGCCGCTGATCGTCGAGAAGCCGGACGCCCGGTCGCTGCCGGCCGGAACGAAGTCGATCGAGTTCGTCGACGTGCACTTTGCCTATCCCGGTGCCGAAGAGGTGTCGCTCGCGTCGCTGGAGGACCTGGCGATCCCGGACCACAGCCCGCGGCATCCCGTCCTGCACGGCGTCGGTTTCCGCGCCGAGCCGGGGCAACTGGTTGCCCTCGTCGGCCCGTCCGGGGCGGGGAAGACGACGATCTCCCAGCTGGTGCCCCGGGTGTACGACGTCGACTCCGGGTCGGTCCGGGTCGGCGGCATCGACGTCCGGGACCTCACCCTGCAGTCGCTGCGGGACGCCATCGGCGTGGTGGCCCAGGACGCCCACCTGTTCCACGACACCATCCGCGGCAACCTGCTGTACGCCAAGCCCGGCGCCGGGGAGGCCGAACTGATCGACGCGCTGCGTGCGGCGCAGATCTGGGATCTGGTGCGGTCGATGCCGCAGGGCCTGGACACCGTCGTGGGCGACCGCGGCCACCGACTGTCCGGCGGTGAGAAGCAGCGCCTGGCCATTGCCCGGGTGCTGCTCAAGGCGCCGGCCATCGTGATCCTCGACGAGGCGACGGCGCACCTGGACAGCGAATCGGAGGTGGCGGTGCAGCGGGCGCTGGCTGCCGCGCTGCAGGGCCGGACGTCCTTGGTGATCGCACACCGGCTGTCCACGATCCGCAGCGCCGATCAGATCCTGGTTGTCGAGAAAGGCCGGGTGGTGCAGTCGGGCAGCCACGACGAGCTGATGGAGCAGGGTGGGCTGTATTCGGAGCTGTACCGCACGCAGTTCGAGCGGCAGGCCGCCGAGCCGGTCCCCGCCGTGGCCGGGGCAGTTCCCGCGGTGGCCGGGGCAGGCACCGATTGGGTCGCCGCCGACTGATGTCCTCCGCCGGCCGACCGCACCTGCGAACCGTCGTCCGTCCACGACACAGCAATGGCCGCGACCCCCGCTCGGGGTCGCGGCCACTGCGGTCGAGATCGAATCGCTGCGTCAGGCCGGGCCGGGCACCTTGAACGGCAGCTTCGAGCCGGCGCCCTGCGCGGCCAGGGCGGTGAAGTAGGTCAGCGCCGCGGTGGTGATCAGCGCGAAGAAAACGCCGAACGACGGGCCCTTGGAGAGGCCGACGTCGCCGAAGATGTCGGACGCCGCACCGCCGTAGAAGAAGGTCTGGATCAGCACGATGATCATCAGCACGAACGACGCCGCAGCCCCGTAGAACAGCCATTCCGGCCTCACCTGGCCGGGCTTGAGAACGTCGAACAGCTGCAGTGCGTAGACGACGCCGACCGCGACCGCGAGCAGCACTGGGATCCACCACCACAGCGACCAGCCGTTGAGGCCGATCGAGGCGACGGCGATACCGGTGTACTTGATCGTCCAGAAGCTGAAGAAGCTCGCGATCAACGTGAGCAGTGACGAGCCGAGCACGCCCCACCCGGCGATGGACACCTTCGATGCGTCGAACGAGGGCTTGGCGACGCCGCCGGTCCCGGCCTGGCCGGGAGGACCGTAGGCACCCGGAGCGCCGGCGGGCGGACCGTATCCGGGAGGGGCACCGGTCGGTACCCCGTAGCCCGGTGGCGGAGGGTACGGATTCTGCGCGCCGGGCGGCGGCTGGTATCCCGGCGGCGGCCCCTGCTGGTATCCCGGCGGCGGTCCCTGCTGGTAGCCGGGCGGTGGCGGCGCCTGCTGATACCCGGGCGGCGGCGCCTGCTGATACCCGGGCGGCGGCCCCTGCTGATACCCGGGCGGCGGCCCCTGCTGGGGCTGGTAGCCCGGCGGCGGGTCCTGCTGGTATCCCGGCGGCGGGTCCTGCTGGTAGCCGGGCGGCGGCTGGTGGGCCGGTGGTGGCGGGTAACCGGGCGGCGATGCGGGATACCCGGCGGGATCATTGCTGGGGCCGGAAGAGCCGGACGGGCCCCCGGCATCTGGTGGATCCGGAGGCGAGCCTCCGGGAGGGGGCTGGGTCACTGCGGACCTCCTGGTCGATGACGTGAAACACCTGCGTACCGCAGACGCGGGCAGCAGCACCCGAAACGGTATCGCCGTCCACAACCGGATCGGTAGCGGACACGCGCACAAAGACCGCTTACCGTGCGTAGCGGCGGCGGGCGGTCGTCAGCCGCCGGCGAAGGGCGGCAGCACGTCCACCGACTGGCCGCTGCTGACCGGGGTTCCGCGGCCGTGCACGGCCACCTCGTCGAGCAGGTAGCTGCACCGCTGCAGCACCCGCCCCAGCTGTGCTCCGTGACGATCGACCGCCGCGTCCAGCACGTCACCGATGGTCGGTGCGGTGCCTGCCGGGAGCTCCAGCTGCATCGCCTCTGCTGGGGTGCCGGCGGCCGCTCGGGCGGCGGCGAAGTAGCGGATCGTGACGACGAAGGGCAGGGTCACGTCAGCCACCGATGGCGCTCATCGGCCGATCGGGTTGCAGGAACGACGGGTCATCGATGCCGTGCCCGGGCAGCTTCCCCCACGTCGCCGCCCGCCAGGCGTCGGCGATCGCCGCGTCGATCGCCTCGTGCGATCCGCCGCCGCGCAGCAGGGCGCGCAGGTCCGTCTCGCTGCGGGAGAACAAGCAGGTGCGGACCTGTCCGTCGGCGGTCAGCCGGGTCCGGTCGCAATCGCCGCAGAAGGGCCGCGTGACGGACGCGATGATGCCGACGGTCGCCGGGCCGCCGTCGACGTCGAACAACTCCGCGGGGGCGCCGAGCCGGGCGCCGGGATGCGGCGTCAGGGTGAACTGTTCGGACAGCGACGCCTGGATCTCGTCGGCGGTCACCATCCGCTGCCGGGTCCACGAGTGCCCGGCGTCCAGCGGCATCTGCTCGATGAACCGCAGCTGGTAGCCGTGCGCGACGCTGAACCGCAGCAGTTCCGGCGCCTCGCGGTCGTTGACCCCGCGCATCAGCACCGTGTTGATCTTCACCGGGGACAGGCCGGCGTCGGCCGCCGCGGCCAGCGCAGCCAGGACGTCGGCGAGGCGATCCCGCCGGGTCAGCCGGGTGAACGTCTCCCGGTCCAGCGAGTCGAGCGAGATGTTGACCCGGTCGAGCCCGGCCGCGACGAAGTCGGCGGCCCGGCGGGCGAAGCCGATGCCGTTGGTGGTCAGCGACATCTCCGGGCGCGGCGACAGCCTGCCGACCCGGTCGATCAGTTCGACGATGCCTTTGCGCAGCAACGGTTCTCCGCCGGTGAACCGGATCTCCTCGATGCCCAGTGTGCGCACCGCGACATCGATGATGCGGACGAGTTCGTCATCGGTGAGCAGCTCGCCGCCCGGCAGCCAATCCAGCCCCTCCGCCGGCATGCAGTACGTGCAGCGCAGGTTGCAGCGGTCGGTCAGCGACACCCGCAGGTCGCGGGCGCGGCGCCCGAAGGAGTCCATCAGCAATGGCGAGTTCCCGCGCTCCGCAGACCGCTGCGCACGATCGGTGATCGCAGCATCGCCGAACCCGAACCCGAACCCGGGCCGGGGTCGGGCGCCGCCCACTCCGGGGATGCCCAGGGCGACAGGAGTCATTCACCCAGCGTAGCCGCGCCCAGGGACATCGGCGAATGGGTCATAGTGGAGGAAACAGCGGGCCGACCCGGCTTTTTCGGGCGCTCGACCCCGCACCGGCACCCCGACGGCGGCAGGCGTCGGGGTCACCTGCCGATACCGATACCGATACTGATGCCGACGCGATACCAAGGCCCAGCCGGAGGTGCGTGCCATGCGCGAGGTGCTGCCGGACCTGCTGCGATGGTGGAAAGCCGGGGCCACCGTCGGGCTGGGCACGGTGATCGGCACCTTCCGGTCGGCGCCCCGCCCGCCGGGCGCGGCAATGCTCGTCGGCCCGGACGGCACCGCCGTCGGCTCGGTGTCCGGCGGCTGCGTCGAGGGCGCGGTCTACGAGTTGGCGACGTCCGTGATCAGCGGCGAGCGGCCCGGTCCGGTGCTGCAGCGCTACGGCGTCTCCGACGACGACGCGTTCACCGTCGGGCTGACCTGCGGCGGCATCATCGACATCTTCGTGGAGGCGCTGTCGCAACGGACCTTCCCCGAGTTCGGTGCGCTGGGCGCATCGATTCTGGCGGGTGAACCGGTGGCGCTGGCCACCATCACCGCCGGCCGCGACGACCAGCTCGGCCGGCACCTGGTGATCTGGGCCGCCGACACGGCAGGCGGGCTGGGCTCCGATCGACTCGACGACGCGGTCCGGGACGACGCCCGTGGCCTGCTCGCCACCGGCCGCACCGGCACGCTGACCTACGGACCGGACGGGCAACGCCGCGGCGAGGGGCTGTCGGTGTTCGTCTCCTGTTTCGCCCCGGCTCCGCGGATGCTGGTGTTCGGCGCGATCGACTTCGCCGCCGCGGTCGCCAGGGTCGGCAGCTTCCTGGGATACCGGGTGACGGTCTGCGACGCCCGCCCGGTGTTCGCCACCCGCAAGCGGTTCCCGGAGGCCGACGAGGTGATCGTCGACTGGCCGCACCGGTACCTACGCACCCAGGTCGAGGCGGGGGCCGTCGACGGGCGGACGGTGATCTGTGTGCTGACCCACGACCCGAAGTTCGACGTTCCGGTCCTGGTCGACGCGCTGCGGCTGCCGGTGGCCTACGTCGGCGCCATGGGTTCCCGCGATACCCACACCGACCGGCTCGGCCGGCTCCGGGAGGCGGGCCTGACCGACGCCGAACTCGGCCGTCTCTCGTCGCCGATCGGGTTGGATCTCGGCGCGCGAACACCCGAGGAGACCGCCATCTCGATCGCGGCGGAGATCATCGCCCGGCGCTGGGCTGGTGCCGGTGCGCCGTTGTCGCAGACCTCCGGCGCCATCCACCGGGTGCCGGTCGCCGATCCCGCGCCGGTGCTGCGCTCGTCGGAGTGAACCCGTCAGATCCCTTCCCGGGCGACGACCCTGCCATCGTCGACGGCGCTGCGCAGTTCGGCGTGATCGCGTTCGTTCCGATCGGCGTAGTCGATCGAGTACCTGCCGATCGCCGTCTCGAAGACATCGGACCCGCCCAGGTAGGCCGCGATCGCCGCCCGGTCGCCCGACCGGGCATGGGCGCGAGCCAGCGTCTGGCCGCACAACCGGGCGTAGAACGCCATCGTCGGGGGGTCCAGGTGTTCGACGACCACCGACCCCTTGCCGTCCCGGAGCTGGCGGATGTAGAAGTCGCGGTCCCGACCGTCGATGCCGTGCACCCGCTCCCAGCCGAGGAAGATGTCGCTGGTCATCTGGGTGAGCCGCTGGCCGTGCACCACCCGTTCACCCTCGTTCTCGAATCCCGCGGCGGGCGTCGCATGGTCGGCGAGCACCGACCGGGACGCCTCCTGTGCCTGCAGGATCAGCGGGTCACCCGGCCCCGCGCCATCGAGCAGCACGATGTAGGCGCGGGTTCCGACGCTGCCCACGCCCACCACCTTGAAGCCGAGCTGGACGAACGCGTACCGGTCGAGCAGGTGACGGCGGTCGGACTGCAGCTTTTCCCGGTAGTGGGAGATCATGCCGGTGATCTGCCGGTACCGGCCGTCGACGTCCTCGCCCCCGGCCAGCAGCAGTTCCTCGCCGGGGATGATCAGCGGCGGGTCGTTCCGGAACTGCACCTGCCCGTCGACGGTCACGCACAGCTTGCGCAGGGCGTCGTTGCTGTCCCGGTAGCGGGCCTTGGTCAGGCCGGCGTTGAGGTTCTTCTGCGCGGCCGCCCCGACGCGCGCTTGATCTCCTTCAGCAGCGCGGCGATGTCCTGGTGTGAGTACCAACCTCGAGGTTGCCCAGCGGCGCGAGCCGGCGGATCTCCTCCCGGTAGCCGCGCGCCGCCGCCACCGCAGCAGCGGCCGCCTTCTTCGCGGAGAACCCGCTGACCAGTGACGCCACCGCCGCACTCGCCGCCAGCCGCTTGACGTCCCACTCGAACGGCCCGGGATGGGTCTCGTCGAAATCGTTGATGTCGAAGGCCTGGTTGCGCTCCGGTGTCGTGTAGAAGCCGAAGTTGCTCAGGTGGGCATCCCCGCACAGCTGCACGGTCAGTCCGGTGTCGGGCGTCGATCCCAGGTCGGCGGCCATCACCGCGGCGGCACCCCGGTAGAACGTGAACGGCGTCGCGAGCATCCGGCCGTACCGGATCGGCACGAGCTGCGGCACCCTGGTCGCGGCCTGGTCCTGCAGCAGGACGATCGGGTCCGCCCGTTCACCGCGGACGATCTCGCTGTGCGCATCCAGCGGCAGCCGGGAGCGCGCCGCCTTGCCGGCGGCCGCCCGCTCCGCGGAGGTTGCTCGTTGCGCCCGGACCCGCCTGGCGTAGTCGGCGGTCAGCGGGGTGCCGCCGGAGATCGCGGCAGGGGATGCCGCGGTGGGTCCGGAGCGCGTGGTTGCGGTGCTCGGTGATGCCGTCATGTCGGATCCTTCTCCGGCGTCCTGCCGGGTGGGTGGTGGCGAGCGCGGGCGGACGTCGGTGCCGGTGCGCTGCGCCGACGCTCCGGCTGGGTGAATCACAACGGTGGGGAATCACTGTCCGGCCGCACCGCGGGCGCCGCCGGTGTACTGACAGTCAGCAGTCCGACCGAGCTCGTGGGGCATCGGCGGATTGATCACCCGGACGTGATCGACCGCCTCCGTCGCCGCGGTGTTCGTGCGTTTCTACCGTTTTAGACTCCGCGCGTGACGGAGTCCACCAACGCGGGGACCGCGCTGCCGGCGTCGGCCCCGGCCAGCGCCTTCCGCCTGCCGGAGTGGCCGGCCGCGGAGGTGACCCGTCGGCGGCTGATCGGCCGGTTGCGCGGTACGAGCGCCACGGTGATCTGCCTGCGCGCGCCCGCCGGCTACGGCAAGACCACCCTCCTGCGGCAGTGGGCTGCCACCGACGAGCGGCCCTTCGTCTGGCTCGACCTGGACGAGGCCGACGACGACGCCGTGACCCTGGGCAGCCGGCTCACCGCTGCGATCGCCGCCGTCCAGCCCACGTCCGCACCGCTGCAGGCGGTGTCCCACGGTCCGACGTTCAGCCGGGTCGTGCTGCCGGCGCTGACCCAGCAGCTCGCCGCGGTGACGATCCCGTTCGTGCTCGTCCTGGACGACGTCGGGGTGATCGGCGGCCGCACCGCCGTCCGGCTGCTGACGCTGCTCGTGCGGTCCATGCCGCCCGACTGCCGGGTGGTGTTCGCCGGCAGATCCGGCGTGCCGTTGCCGCTCGCGCGGCTGCGCACGGACGGCCCGGGCGTCTGCGAGATCGGCCCCTGCGACCTGGATCTCGACCGGCACGAGACCCAGTCGCTGCTGGCCCGTCGCGGGCTCCCGCCGGACGCCGTCGACACGGTCGTCGACATCGCACAGGGCTGGCCGGCGGGGGTGACCCTGGCCGCCGGCGTGCTGGCCTCCCGCGGCTGCGTCCGGCTCGACGTTGCCGCATGCGGGCGGGACCGTGCGGTGGTCGACTACCTGCGCGAGCAGATGTGGTCGGACCTGGACGACGAGATGCTCACCTTCCTGACCCGCGCCGCCGTGCTCACCGAACCGACCGGCGCGCTGTGTGATGCGGTGCTGGGGCGCAGCGGCAGTGGCGCGCTGCTCCGGGATCTGTCCAGGAGCAATGTCCTGCTGCGGCCGTTGGACGACGGCGACCTGCGCTACGGCTGGCACCCGCTGTTGCGGGCTGCCCTGCTCGGCGAACTCGACCGCCGTGAGGGTGCGTGCGTCGGGGCGCTGTACGGCGCAGCGGCGACCGCCCTGGCCGCCGAGGGTGACCTGACGGGCGCCATCACGGCGGCCGTCGGCGCCGGGAACGCCGGGCAGGTCAGCAGCTGGGTCTGGCGCGCCGCCGGTCGGGCCGTCGGCCTCGGGTCGGCGGCGTCCCTCGCCGGGTGGCTGCGGCCCTTGCCGGCCCCGGTGATCGCGGCCTCGCCGGAACTGTCGGCAACCGCGGCGTGGGCGGCGTTCCTCCGTGGGGACGCTGCCGCCTGCGAGCGCTGGACGGCGCTGGCCGATCCAGGACTCGACCGGCCGGATGTCGGCGTCGAGGCCCGTGGCGAGGTGCTGGTCGCGGTCCAGGTGTTGGCTGCCGTGCGGGTCGGTGCCGCCGCCCCGGCGGTCCGGAGCCTCGACCGGCTCGACCCGGTCGACCAGTGGCAGCCGCTGGGCCGCTGGACCGCGGCGGTGCAGGCGTTGCTCGAGGGCCGGCGCGCCGCTGCCGACCGCCTGTTGCGGCAGGCCGCTGCCCTTGCCGATGTCCTCGACAGCCGCCTGGCGGCCGCCCTGTCCCATGCCGTCACGGCGGGGTGGGCGGTGCACGAAGGTCGGACCGCCGACAGTGTCCGCGCCGCTGACGCCGCGCTGCACGCCGTCTCGTCGGCGGACGTGGACGGTTCGGTGCTGACCGCGTTGCCGTACAGCGTGATCGCGGCGGTTCGGGCGACCGCCGGGGAACGGTCCGCTGCGCGCGGCTCGCTCGCCCTCGCCCGCCGGTCGCCCGTGGCAACCGGCGGTGTCGCGCCGTGGTTCACCGTGCTCTGCAGCGTCTTTCAGGCCAGGGCGTGCCTTGTCCTTGGTGACCTGCCGACGGCCCGCACCCTGCTGCGGCGGGCGGTGCAGAGCCGGCCGCAGGGATGCGCGTCCGTGGTGCTGAACGACGTCATCGACGCGGCCCAGGCCGCGCTGACCCGCAGGTGCGCGGGCGGGGTGAGCGCTTCCCCGGCGCTGACCGCTGCGGAGACGCGGGTGCTGCGCTTGCTGCCCACCCAGCTGTCGTTCCCGGAGATCGCCGCCGGGATGTTCCTGTCCCGACACACCGTCAAGACCCAGGCGCTGGCGATCTACCACAAGCTCGGGGTGTCCTCACGGACGGCGGCAGTCGAACGGGCGCGCTCGATCGGGCTCCTGCCGGAGCCGTCGACCGCCCGCTGACCGTCGCGTCGACGGATCTCGCCGGCCGATCAGGACTTCCCACGCCCGACGGGGCCGGACACGACGAAGGCCGGCCCGGCGGTCGCCGGGCCGGCCTCCGATGCCTGCGGTGTCAGGACGCGGGGGCGGACTGTCCCTCACCCAGTTCCGACGCGAGTTCCTTCTCGTCCTCGTCGGACAGCGAGGTCTTCAACAGCGTGCCGCCGTACTGCTTCATGCGGTCGGCGAACTTGTCCTCGGTGATCTTGGAAGCCATCACGACGACCGCGGCCTTGCCCGGCTCGAGCAACGACTGCACCTGACTACGGAATTCGTCGTTGATGCCGGTCTTCCCGAGCTTGCCGAAGACCGCGCCCATCAGCCCGCCGACCGCCAGCCCGACGAAGGGAACCAGGAAAAGCAGGCCGAGCAGCATGCCCCAGAGCGCGCCGGACGCGGCGCTCATGCCGACGATCTTCTGCGGCGTCTCGACATGGCTCTTGCCCTCGGCGTCGACCGTGACGATGGCGAGGCCGCGGAGCTCCACCACGAAGTCGCCCTGCAGCGCCATCACCTCGTTGTACGCGGCGGTGGCCTTCTCGTGGTCGTCGTACCCGATGACGATCAGCTCTGACATTCCCTGTCCTCCTGTGACGAATGGTGGCCGGGCGGTCGACGCGAACGATCAGTGGGCGATCGGTGGTTTCAGGCGATCAGTGATGTCTCGCAACGCCTCCGGCGGCACGAGCACGTGAGTGTGTCCCGCCTCACGATTCAACCACAGGCGGCATTTTGTCCGGCTGGCAAGGGTGACGGGTGAAGTCGATTTGCATAGCCGGGAGCCAAATTGCGTGCAGCGAACGAGCCATTTGGCCCAACGCTTCGCGTAGAGTAATGGCACAACCACACTGAGTCACATGAGTCCTGCAGAGCGGGGTGCGTCGTGAAGCCTGCGATCCGATGACCGGCGTCGATCCCGGCGCGGTCGCTGCCGGTGAGCCGCGACCGGCCGGAACTGGCTCCGGGTCCATCACCGTCGTCATCGTCGACGACCACCTGCTCGTCGCGGACAGCATCGCCGCCGCCCTCGACGCCACCGACGACATCACCGTGCTGGACATCGCCGGAACGTGTGCGGCCGGGCTCGCCGCGGTGGCGCGGCATCGGCCGGCCGTGCTGCTGCTCGACCAGCGGCTACCGGACGGCCTGGGCACCTCGGTGCTGCCGGACATGCTCCTCGCGAGCCCGGGCACCAAGGTGCTGCTGGTCACCGCCGTCGACAGCGACGACGTCCTGATGAACGCCATCGAGGCGGGGGCGGTCGGTGTCATCACCAAGGGGAAGCGGGCGATGAGCCTGGTCTCGGCCGTGCGGGCGGCTGCCAACGACGAGCCGGTCATCACCCCGGACGTGCTGCGCCGGCTCATGCCGCGGATGGGGCAGCGGGGGCGGCGGGTGAGCGACACGTTGACCAGCCGCGAGCGGGAGGTGCTGGACCTGCTGGTTGCCGGCAAGAGCACGGCCGAGCTGGCACAGGCCCTGTTCGTCGCGCCGGCCACGGCGCGCAATCACATCCAGTCGATCATGCACAAGCTCGGTGCGCATTCGCGTCTGGAGGCCGTCGCCATCGCGAACCAGCGGACCCACTGGGCGGACCACGACTGAAGATGCAGCAGATAAGTAGCTTTATGTAGTCAAACGTGTACGCTAGGTAACTGCGGGAAAGGGTGCTGTGGGGCTCGGCGTGCAGATTGCCGGGGGCACCCGATCAAGCGTCGTCATGAACAGCGTCATCGAGTGGGGGAGTCCATGTCGAACCTGACCAGTCCGGCGCTGAAGTGGGTCGGCGTGCGGCGCATCGCCATCTGTGACGAGCGGCCGACCGCACGGGCGGCGCTCAGCCGGGTGGTGACCGGAGCCATCCCGAGCGCCACCGACATCGACACCTCCGCCGACGGGCCCGAACTGCTCGCGCAGTACGCGGCGCACCGGCCCGACCTGGTGCTGATCGGCATCACCCACGGCAAGGTCAAGGGTGTCGAGGCCGTCAACCAGTTGCTCGACCGGTACCCGAAGGCCCCCGTCATCGTGTACGGGTCCATCGACGACACCCGGGCGCTGGCCACCGCGATCGCAGGCGGCGCCCGCGGGTTCCTGCTCTGGGACGCCAACAACCCGGTGTCCTCGCCGGCGCGGCAGCGGACCGCCGCCTTCGGCCGGATGGCGCCGATGAACGAGACCGCAAAGGTCACCGCCCGGCTGACCGAACGCGAACTGCAGATCCTGCGTGGGATGACGCACGGCTATTCGAACGGGGAGATCGGCCGCAAGCTCTTCCTGTCGGAAGACACGGTCAAGACCCACGCGCGCCGGCTGTTCCAGAAGCTCGGGGCGCACGACCGTGCCCATGCTGTTGCCCTCGGCCTGCGCAACGACCTCGTCGCGTAGGCCTGGACCCGAACCGAACACCATGCGCCGACGCTCGCCGGCCGCTGCGCCGAGGGCGGGGCCACTAGGCTCGACCGGTGCCCGACGGAGCAGCTGAGCCGGTCCCCGACCCGCCGTCCGGGGCGACCGGGACGCAGCCCGATCGCCCGGTCCGCCGGCCGCGAAGCGTCTACGGCGTCGGTGATGAGCCGGACCCGCGGTTCTCGATGGCCAACGAGCGCACCGCGCTGGCCTGGGTGCGCACTGCGCTGGCCTTCGTCGCCGGGGGCATCGCGCTCACCTCGGTTTCCGCGCTGGCCGGCCTTCCCGCCTGGCTGGACGTGGTCGCCGTGCTGTCCTGCATCATCGGTGCCGGCACGGCGGTCAATGCGCTGATCTCCTGGCGGCGGGCCGAGCGCGCCCTGCGCACCGGCGAGCCGCTGCCGTCGCCGACCGTGCTGCCGTGGTTGGTGGGTGCGGTGCTGGTGGCCGCATTGGTGATCGTCTTCTTCGCGATCACGCAGGGCTGACCGGGTGGCCGGCCAACCGGGGGAGCAGTCGGGTCCGCAGCCCGAGGTCTACGGGGCCGCGCCGGAACGCACCGCGCTGGCCTGGCAGCGGACCGGACTGGGCGTCGTCGTCGGTTCGTTCCTGGTGTTCCAGACTTCGCTGCGACTGGGGGCACCGGCCGTCGGCTTCGTCGCGTTGGTGCTCGGGGTGCTGGTCACCGTGCTGGCGCTGGCCTTCCCGCGACAGCGTTTCATCCGGGGTGAGCCGGCCGACTCCTGGTTGCTGCTCTCCGAGACCACCACGGCGGTGGTGATCCTGGCGATGCTGGGCGGCACGGTTGCGATCATGACGCTGCTCCGGTGACCACCGGTCGCGGCTACGCCAGCGCGGGGACGACCTGCGACTCGAACAGCTCGAAACCCGAGGTGTCGTAGGCGAGTTCGGGGAAGTTGGTGATTGCGTACGTCATCCCCGCGGCCTTCAGCGCCGACAGCTTCTGCACGATCTGCTCGGGTGTGCCGACACCCGGCAGGCCGACGAACCCGCGGAGTTCGGCTTCGGCCCGCTCGGCCCCGACGAACCTGGTCAGCTTGTCGCGAAGCCAGTTCAGCCGGTCCTGGACCTCCTTCTCATCGCGACCGATCGCGATGTTGTAGTTCGCCGACCTGGTGATCGCGTCGAAGTCGCGACCGAGCCGCTGGCAGTGCCCGGCGAGCACCTGGGACTTGTGCTCGAAGGTCTCGAGGGTTCCGTCGAAGTTGGTGTACCGGGCGAACTGCGCCGCGATCCGCAGCGTCACCTTCTCGCCGCCACCGGCGATCCAGAACGGTATGCCGCCCTGCTGCAGCGGCAACGGCCGGACGATGGCGCCGTCCACCTGGTAGAACTTGCCGTCCAGCGTGGCGGTGCCGGTGGTCCAGGCCTGGTGCATGATCTGCACGCCCTCGTCCAGCGCCTTCAGCCGGTCCGGGGCGGACGGAAAGCCGTACCCGTACGCGCGCCACTCGTGCTCGTACCAGCCGGCGCCGATGCCCATCTCGACCCGGCCGCCGGAGATGATGTCCGTCGTCGTCGCGACCTTGGCCAGGTACGCCGGGTTCCGGTACGCCATGCACGTACACATCTGGCCCAGCCGGATCCGGTTGGTGCTCGCCGCGAACGCCGCCATCAGGGTCCACGCCTCGTGGGTGGCCTCCGCCGACGGCCGCGGCACGGTGTGGAAGTGGTCATAGACCCAGATCGACTCCCAGGGGCCGGATTCGGCGAGCCCGGCCAACCGCGACATGGTGCTCCACTGCTCTGCCGGCTCGATGCCGACCAGGTCCATCCGCCAGCCCTGCGGGATGAAGACACCGAATCTCATCGTCATTCCTGAACGGTAATGCGCGACCTTGTGCACCTGGTCCCCCGGGGTCAGGACCTTCGGCTCATGTCCCAACTGGTTGTTACAGAAACGATGAACGTGTCGGACTACTTCTGTCACAGTCAGGAGATTTGCCATGTCGAGCACCACCCTCACGTCCCACGAGGCAACGGAAGAGGGCACCACCGTCACAGTCAGCCGGCTGGGAGGTGTGGCCATCGCCGTCCTTCGGGTCTCGCTCGGCTTCGTGTTCCTGTGGGCCTTCCTGGACAAGACCTTCGGCCTCAACTACGGCACCCCCTCCGAGCGCGCCTGGATCAACGGCGGATCGCCGACCAAGGGCTTCCTCGCGAACGTCGACTTCGGTCCGTTCCAGTCGTTCTTCAACAGCATCGCCGGCGCCTGGTGGGCCAACCTGCTGTTCATGGGTGGCCTGTTCGCCATCGGTGTGGCCCTGATCCTGGGCATCGGCCTGAAGATCGCCGCTGTTGCCAACGTCCTGATGATGGCCATGATGTGGGCCGCCGAGTGGCCGCTGGCGCGATTCACCTCCACCGGTGACCCGACCGGATCGAACAACCCGCTGACGGACTACCACTGGATCTACGCTGCCGCCGGTGTCGTGCTGGCCGTCATCGCCGCCGGCCGGTTCTTCGGCCTGGGTAATTGGTGGGCGAAGGTCACCGGCCACAACACCTGGCTCCGCTGAACCACGGACACTTCCCGCACGGGCCGATCGCCGGTCATTCACGGTTGATCTTGCCGCCATATGACCTCAGTGTTGAGGTCGACGAAACTCCCGCCATAGGCTGGCTCAGCGCCCGCCAGGCGGGAGTTTCGCCGTTCCCGGACCGGTGCACCATGCGCCGGTGGGTGCAGCGGACCGAGCCCGACATGGCAGGCTCCTGTGTGCTGGTGCGTGGATCGGGGAGTCGGGACCAAGGTCCCGGGTCCTCGGGCCCGGTGCCACTGGGGACCGTTCGCAAGCGCACCGCACGATGGAAAGGTGAGCACACCGATGGCAGAACCGAGCGACAAGATCACCGTGTATCTGCTCGACGACCACGAGATCGTTCGGTTGGGGCTCAAGGACCTGCTGGAGAGCGACGGCGACATCGAGGTGATCGGCGAGTCCGGGTCCGTCGCGCACGCACAGGCGCAGATCTTGGCACTCCGTCCGCAGGTCGCCGTGCTGGACGGGCGGCTGCCAGACGGCTCCGGCATCGACGTGTGCCGCGAGATTCGCTCCCGCGACCCCAACATCGCCGCGCTGATCCTCACCTCGTTCGATGACGACGAGGCGTTGTTCGCCGCGATCATGGCGGGCGCCGCCGGGTACGTGCTCAAGCAGATCCGTGGCTCGGATCTCATCGATTCGGTCCGCCGGGTGGCGGCCGGCCAGTCGCTGCTCGACCCCGCGGTGACGGCCCGGGTGCTGGAGCGGGTGCGCAGGGGACCGGAACTCGATCCGGCGCTGGCGCCGCTGACCGATCAGGAACGCCGGGTGCTGTCGCTGATCGGTGAGGGCATGACGAACCGGCAGATCGCCGAGACCATGTTCCTGGCCGAGAAGACGGTGAAGAACTACGTGTCCAGCCTGCTGGCCAAACTCGGCCTGCAGCGCCGCACGCAGGCCGCGCTGTTCGCGGCCCGCCACCTGCCCGACGGGCAGTGACCGCGCTCTAGGTCGCGGGAACCCGCCAGACCAGCGTGACGCCTGCGTCCCGGCCGGGGAAGATCTCGCATGTTCCGCCCAGCTCGGTCGCCCTCGCCCGCATGTTGGGCAGCCCGTTGCCCTGATGGTCGGTGGAGAGTCCGCGGCCGTCGTCGGACACGGTCAGCACGATCTCGTCCGTCACCTCGAGGGTGACCGAGGCCGCCGACGCCCCGGCGTGCCGACCGATGTTCGACAGCGATTCCCGCAGCACGGCCAGCAGGTGCGGCCGGACCCGGTCGGACACGCCGCTGTGCACGGCGCCGTTCGTCCGAATTCTCGGGTGGAAACCCAGCGACGGCAGCATCTCCGTCACGGTGATGTCCACCTCATCGCGCAGATCCGCGGGTCGCTCCGGGTTGCCCAGCTCGTAGATCGTCCGCCGGATGTCCTTGATCGTTTCGTCCAACTGGTCGACGGCGGTGTTGATCCGGTCCCCGATGCGACGGTCCGCGGCCAGCCGGGTGGTGTTCTCCAGCGTCAGGCCGACCGCGAAGAGTCGCTGGATCACCAGGTCGTGCAGGTCGCGGCCGATCCGGTCGCGGTCCTCGAACACCGCGAGCCGGGCCCGGTCGCCTTCGGCCAGCGCGACCTCCAGGGCCAGCGCGACCTGCTCGGCGAACCGCTCGACCGACGGGGCGATCGTCTCCGGCACCCGGGCCAGCCGTTCCGGGGCCCAACGCAGCCACAGCACGCCGGCGACCCGCTCGGTGGCGCCGAGCCGGACGAGCAGGTCGCCCGAGGGGATCGGGGTGACGGAGGTACCGGTCCGCAGCACCGTCTCCGCGAGCTCCAGTCCGCTGCGGGACGGACCGCCGTCCAGGTCGGCGACGGGTGTGGTCGGGTCGATCAAGGTCCCGGCGGCCCCGGCCACCCGCAAGGATCCGCGGCCCGCGGCCGTCAGCAGCACGATCACGCCGTCGGCGTCACCCGCCGCCATCGCCTGCTCGACGATGACGTCGGGCGGGTGGTCGGTGCCGACCTTGCCCAGCAATCGATCGCTCACCGCGGCGGCCGCCTCCAGCCACCTGCGCCGGTGCGACTGCTCCTCGTAGAGCCGGGCGTTCTCGATGACCACCCCGGCCGCGGTCGCGAATGCGACCACGAGTTCGCTGTCCTGCTCGGTGAACGGCCCGCCGCCCCGCCGCTCGGTCAGATAAAGATTGCCGAAGACCCTGTCACCGATCCGGATGGGTGCTCCCAGGAAGGTGGTCATCGGCGGATGGTGGGCAGGAAATCCGGCCGCGAGCTCGTGCCGGGACAGGTCGTCGACCCGCAGCGGTTCCGGACGGTCGATCAGCACCCCGAGGATGCCGTGGCCCTCGGGTGTTGGTCCGATTCTGGCCCGCTGCTCGGGCGTGACGCCGGAGGTGACGAACTCGCGGAGCCGCCCGCCGCTGCCGCGACGGTCGTCCAGCACGCCGAGAGCGCCGTAGGTGGCGTTCGACAGCAGGGTCGCAGCGTCGACGATCCGCTGCAGGGTCTCGTGCAGGTCCAGGTCCGCGGCGATCGACCCGACAGCCTCCAGGACGGCCCGCAACGAGGGCGATGCCGGTACTGACCTTCCGCCCACGTCACCTTCCCCTGCCGATGTTCCCGCCGGATGGTAACGGCCGGAAGCACCGGCGGCGAGGAGTGCGCCCCGCCGGTGCGACCTCCCGGCTGCGCGGGCGGATCTGGGCACGGGATCATGGTCGGGTGACCGAGATCAGATCGTCCGATTCCATCGCTGCCGACCGCACCGCGGACCAGGAGCCGCCGCCTTGGTCATTCCTGATGGACATGGACGGTGTGCTGGTGCACGAAGAGCACATCATCCCGGGCGCCGACGAGTTCATCGCCGAGCTGACCAGCCGCGGGGCCAACTTCGTGGTGGTCACCAACAACCCGATCTACACCCGCCGGGACCTGCGGGCCCGGCTGCTGGCCACCGGCCTGGACATTCCCGAGGACCGGATCTGGACCTCGGCGCTGGCGACGGCGAAGTTCCTGCACTCGCAGCGCCCGGGTGGTAGTGCGTTCGTCATCGGCGAGGTCGGGTTGACCACCGCCATGCACGAGGCCGGCTACGTGCTGACCGACCGCCACCCGGACTACGTGGTGCTGGGCGAGACGCGCACCTACTCCTTCGAGGCGATCACCACGGCGATCCGGTTGATCGACGCCGGCGCCCGGTTCGTCGCGACCAACCCCGACCCGACCGGGCCGAGCCGGGCCGGGCTGTTGCCGGCCGCCGGTGCGGTCGCGGCACTGATCGAGAAGGCGACCGGCAAGAAGCCGTACTTCGTCGGCAAACCGAACGCGCTGATGATGCGTTCGGCGTTGCGGGCGATGGGGGCGCATTCGGAGTCGACCCTGATGATCGGCGACCGGATGGACACCGACGTGATCGCCGGCCTGGAGGCGGGGCTGGCGACGATCCTGGTGCTGACCGGCATCTCGACGCGGGCCTCCGTCGAGGAGTATCCGTTCCGACCCAGCCTGGTGATCAACTCCATCGCCGACCTGATCGGGAAGACGGACAACCCGCTCGGCGGCTGAGCCTGCGGCCGAGCGGTCAGTGTGATCCGCCCGGTCAGGCCGCGTGCGGGGTCGGCGCGAGCAGTTGGCGGCGCCGCCGCCGGCGCAGCACCAGCAGCACGGCCGCCGCGAGCAGGTAGCCGATCACCGCGCCGATGCCGTTGGCCACCACGTCACGCGGTGTGCCGACTCGCTCCGGCAGCCGCGCCCACTGCAGCAGTTCGATGCAGCCGGACGCGAGCACGGCCGCCGGGATGACCATCCAGCGCCATCGCGGCAGCGCCAGGGCGCCGAAAAACCCGATGGGCACGAACATCAGGATGTTGGAGCCGAACTCGACCTTGCCGAAGGTGATCCACAGCGGCAGGCCGTGCAGATGCGCCTGCTGGAGGAAGGCACGCAGCGCCCGTTGCCCATCCGGATCGGGCGGTCCGGGCCAGAACGTGATCACCGCGACGATCAGGCAGAACGTCAGCAGCAGTGCCAGCGACAGCACCCGCACCCAGCGCGGCGGTGCGGTTCGCGCATCGTCGGGGCCGGTCACCCGATCATCGTAGGTTCCGGCGCCGAGGTTGCAGGAAGCCGGAATCGGACGTATCGACACCCATCACCCGGTTGGGTCGTCAGTCCGGGTGACGGGTGTCACCTCGTCCGTAACATCTCGGTCACCGTCAGGCCTCAGCACGTCTCCCGTCGAAGGGCATCGATCGGGTGGGCCTTACTCTCGGCGAGTGAGTTTCACCGTCGGCTTCGACCTCGACATGACTTTGATCGACCCGAGAAGCGGGATGATCGAGGTCTTCGACGTGCTGGCGGCCGAGACCGGGATCCCGCTGGACGGGCGGGCTTTCGTCACCCGTCTGGGTCCGCCGCTCGCTCACGAACTCCGCCGCTACCACCTCGACGACGCGACGATCGGGCACCTGGTGACTCGCTATCGCGAGCTCACCCCGTCGCTGGTCGTGCCCCGGACCGTCGCCCTGCCGGGCGCCGCCGACGCCGTTGCGGCGGTCACCAGGCGCGGCGGGCAGGCGGTCGTCGTCACGGCCAAGTACGCCGCCAACGCACGCGCACATCTCGACGCGCTCGGTATCGAGGTGTCGGCGATTGTCGGCGACCTGTGGAGCACCGCGAAGGCGGCCGCGTTGCAGTCCCTCGGCGCCGAGGTGTTCGTCGGCGACCACCTCGGCGACATCGCCGGGGCCCGGGCGGCCGATGCGCTGGCGGTGGCGGTGGCGACCGGACCGATCAGCGCCGAGGATCTCCGCGCCGCAGGTGCCGACGTCGTGCTGCCCGACCTGTTGAGCTTTCCGCAGTGGCTGGAGTCGTACCTGGTCGCGACGGTGCACTGAGGGCCGCCCGTCAGCTGCGGTGGCTCACCAGGCCGACGAGATTGCCCTCGGAATCCCGGATGAACGCCTGCGACTCGATCAGCCAGTCGCCGCCGAACACCTTGTCGGTGTCGGTGAAGATGTCGTGCGGTTCGGTGACGACGTCGACGCCCGCCGCACGCAGGCTGTCCAGCCGGCCGGCAAGGTCGTCGACCTGCAGGTAGATCATCGACGGCGGCGCCGCCTCCTCCAGCAGCAACCGGGTGCCGCCCAGATCCAGGAACACCAGCGGGCCGAACCGGGCGATCAGTGGCAGACCCAGCACGTCGGTGTAGAACGCCGTCGCGCGGTCCAGGTCGTCGGCGTGCTGGGCCACCTGGACGACGGCCGGGCCGCCGTGGGCGCGGTGGAACAGGCTCATGCCGTTCCGTTCCGTTCGCCGGTCGCGGCGCGGGCATCCCTTGCCGCTGCGCGCGCGGCGCGCTCCGCCCGGCCCGCGCGCGCCTCGCGAGCGATCCCGTAGAGCCCGACGCCGAAGCCGACGGGCGCGAGCATCGCCGTCAGATTGAGCCACAACGGAAGGTCGTGCGCGCCGGTGGCGAACAGCACCATGATCACCGCGACGGCGACCAGCCCGATCACGAACAGGACCGCCCCCACCGCGATCGGCCCGGTGGGGCGGCCGTGGCGGGCGGCCGGCGGGCCGGTCGAACCGGCCCCGAGGGTCGCGCCGGCGGGCGGCGGTTCGGCGGTAGCAGGCACGCCGCCCAGGATAGATGCGCGACCGTTCCCGGGCCCTGTGACGTCGCCGGCCGTTGGCTCGGCCGCCCGCAACGCGCGGCTAAACTGGTACACCGGTGCGCCGGCCCGCAGATGCGGGCCAGAAAGTGTGTGGCACAGGCGCTTTTGGGCGGGTCGTCCCGTCAAGATCAGGACAGGTGAGTCGGGTGCCCAGCGGCAGGATCAAGTGGTACGACGCTGACAAGGGTTTTGGGTTCATCGCCCAGGACGGCGGCGGGGACGACGTGCATGTGCGGTCCTCCGCACTGCCGTCGGGGGTGGCGACGCTGAAGCCGGGGCAGAAGGTCGAATACGGCGTCGCCGACGGTCGGCGCGGGCCGCAGGCGCTCCAGGTCAAGGTGCTGGAGGCGCCGCCGTCCGTGGCCGCCGCGCACCGGCGGCCCGCCGAGGAATTGCACGGGCTCGTCGACGACATGATCAAGCTGCTGGAGTCCAAGGCGCTGCCGGATCTGCGGCGGGGGCGCTATCCGGACCGGGCCATGGGCGGCCGGATCGCGTCGGTGCTGCGCGCGGTCGCGAACGAACTGGACGCCTGACGCCGCCCGGCTGCCATCCGTGCTGCCGCACCGGCGTCAACTGGTCTCCGCCGCCGCCGTCGGTTTCGGCTCGATCAGCAGCAGCCAACTGCGGGTGACGGCGAAGTCGACCCCGCTCTGCGCCCCGCCCATCAGGATGTACCCGGACTGCACCTCGACGTAGACGAGTTGGTCCTGCTCGGTGAACGGCCGCAGGGTGTACGCGAGCCGGCCGTCGGTGAAGATCTCGGTGCGCCCGTCGCCCAGCTCGCCCGCGGCGTTGCGATAGCGGAAGTAGACGCCCCACGGGTTGTCCCCGACCGCGCCGGGCACGTTGATCTGCACCGGTTCGCCGGCGGCGAGTTCCAGGCGCGGCACCTGATCCCGCGGCGTGTCGGTGCAGTTGACCGTCTGCGCCGCCGCGTCGACGTCGCACCACCGGGTGGGGCCGGTGTCGATGGCGGTGCGGTTGCCGTAGAAGGTGACGTCGGGCCGCGGCGCCTCACAGGCCGCCAATGCGACACAACAGGCCGCGATCACGACGGCCGACCGCCACCGGCGATGAGGGTGCACGCTGCTCCTGATGTTCACGGGGTGGATCCCTTCCGCGGTTTGCCGGCCTCTCGTGGTGGCCGGGGCGCCGCGGCCGGCGGCCCGGACTCCTGGTTGCCGCCCGGATACCCGGGTCCGTCCGCCTGGGTGCGCGGCGTCGGCGGTCCGTAGCCCGACGGGGGGCCGTACCCCTGGGGTGTCGACCGGCCTGGCGGGGGTGTCGACCGGCCTGGCGGGGGTGTCCACTGGCCCGGCGGGGGTGTCCACTGGCCTGGCGGGGTTTGCCAGCCCGGGTACTGGGCGGCGCCGGTGGGCCAGGCGGTCGTCGGTGGTGGTGCCGGTTGCCCGGCCACCCTCGGTGCCGCGACACCCGGCCCGGTCGCCGCCCCGGCGCCGTCCGGGCCGCGCCGGGAGCGGCGGAAGTGCCGGCTGACCTTCGAGTAGTCCAGCCACGGCAGCAACGAACGGCCCGACCGCACCAGCCAGCTCTGCGCCAGCCCGATCAGCAGTAGCACCGTGATCACCGCGAAGCCGATGGAGAACACGCTGTCCTGGCCGAACGACCACACCCCGCCGATCAGCAGACCGATGACGCCGCCGAACACCCATGACAGCTGCAACACGGTTTCGCTGAGACCGAACGCCGACGCCCGGCTCGCCTCCGGCAGCTCGTGCTGGATCACCGAGTCCAGGCACACCTTGGCCAGTGACGACGCGGTCGACCCGACCAGACCGACCATCGCCGCGGTGCCCAGACCTGGTATCAGGACCGCGGTCAGCGTCGCGGTGACCGTCGCCAGCAGCGAGAGGATCGCCACCGTCTCCGGCTTGGTCAGCGGCAGCCGGGCGCCGAGACCGTTGCCGATGAACCCGCCGACACCGGCAGCGGCGCCCACCATGCCGAGCAGCAGCAGTTGGGTGAAGCCGCTGGACTCGGAGTACTCGCTCTTGATCACGAAGGCGATGAACAGGGCGAGGAAACCTGTCTCCACCCGGATCGTGCCGTTGGCCCACAGCGTCGTCGTCACCGACAGCGGGAACGCCCGCTTGGCCTTGGGGCCCACGCCGTCCACCGGGATCTCACCCGCCGTGGACTCGACCCAGGACGGGATACGCAGGCACAGCAACCCGCCGGCGATGCTCAGCACCGCGGTGAACATCAGCGCACCCGTCGATCCGAACGCCCAGGACAGCGCCGCCGCCAGCGCACCGGCCACGCCGCCGGCGATCAGCCCGAACACGGTGAGCCGGGAGTTCGTCTTCACCAGGGTGATGTCCGGTGGCAGCACCCGCGGGGTGATCGCCGCCTTGAGCAGGCTGAACGACTTGGACAGCACCAGCATCCCGAGCGCGCAGGGGTAGAGGATCCACGAGTCGAAGTTCAGCGCCATGACGATCGCCAGCAGCGCACGGGCGAAGCTGGAGGCGGCCAGGGCGATCCGCCGCCCGTGTTGCAGCTTGTCCAGGGCGGGGCCGATCAACGGGGCGATCACGGCGAACGGCGCCACCGTGATCAGCAGGTACAGCAGCACCTTGCCGGTCGACTCCGCCGTCGCGGCCGCGAAGAACAGGGTGTTGGCCAGCGCGACCGCGAGCGCGGCGTCGACGGCGTAGTTGCCCATCACCGCGTAGGTCAGGGAGGTCAGTCCGGAGCGGTCCGCGCCATCGGCGGCTGCGGCGCGCTGGAAGATCTGCACACCGCGGGTGGTCAGCTCCCGGCTGCGGAAGGCCGCCACCCGGGTCACCGTCAGCTTCCGGGGACCGGTGCGGCGGCCACCGGCGTCGGCTCCCGTCGGGGTCTTCACGATGTCGGTCCCTGCACCGGTGAGTGGGGCGGCGGCGGGGGCGGCCGCCGTCGCATCCGCCGCCGGTGGCCGACCGCCGGCGGCCTGTCCGAGCGGCTCCGCGTACGGCGGGAGGTGGCTGCCGCGGGGCGCCGGTCGGTAGCCCCGGTCGCGGATGGGCGGCTGCCCGGCGCGGATGCCGCCGACGTCCAGCGGGTCCGTCGGCTGGTCGTCCGGCTCGAACGACGGCGCGACCAGCGGCTGGAACGACGGCTCGAACGACGGCTCGACCGCCCGGCCGGACGGCCGGTCGACCGGGGCCGGCCCGGCGGGCGCCGGATACGGGAAACGTTCGGTGTCCGGGTGCCGCGGAAGTTGCGACGTCGGTTGCTCCCGGTCCGACTCCTGCTGCGCCGAAACGGGATCGGGCTGCTGCGCCTCCGGGGAAACTCGAGGTGTCCGGGCCCGGCCCGGGTCGGGTGGCGGCCAGGATGGCTCGCCACCTTCACCGGGGTACGGCACGGAGGGGGTCACCTCCCCATCCTCCCCCACCCGATCCATCGCGTAACCCCGTCGTCAGCCCGGCGCGCCGCCTCAGGCGCCGCGGTGCGGCATCATGACCGGTGTGAGTTTCTCCGCCGGTGCCGCCGACCCTGCCCAGATCGGTCGCGACGACCCCACGACGCCGGGAGGTCCGGCACACCCGGCGGATGATGTGGTGTCACTGGCCCGGTCCGCGGCAATCGAGGTGGCCGGCGGCGCCGCGTCGGTCGGTGAGTACCTGGGCGCGGTCGTCGAGGACGACGTCACGGTCAGCGCCGCCTTCGTCTCTGCTGACCGTGGGTACCGCGGCTGGTACTGGTCGGTCATCGTTGCGCTGGTCGACCCGTCGGCACCCACCATCAGCGAAGTGGTGCTGCTGCCCGGTGAGGGCGCGTTGCTGGCGCCGCCGTGGGTGCCGTGGGAGAGGCGGATCCGCCCCGGCGACCTGGGGCCCGCCGACCTGCTGCCGCCGCCGGCGGACGACATCCGGATGGTGCCCGGGTACGTGCTGTCCGACGACCCGGCGGTCGCCGAGGTGGCCTACGAGATCGGCCTCGGCAGGGAACGGGTGCTCAGCCGCGAGGGCCGCGACGATGCCGCGGAACGCTGGCACGAGGGGTCGTTCGGTCCCGACGATCCGGTCGCTCTCGCCGCGCCGGCGAGTTGCGTGAGCTGCGCGTTCTATGTGCCCCTGGCCGGTCTGCTGGGCACGGCGTTCGGCGCCTGCGCCAACGAGTTCTCCCCGGCCGACGGTCGGGTCGTGGACGCCGGCTACGGCTGCGGCGCGCATTCGGAGACGGTGATCCAGGCGCCGTTGATCTCGGCCAGCAGCGACACCGTCGTCGACGAGTTCGTGCTCGAGGTGCATCCGCGACCATCCGGCCGCACCGGCGCCGCGGCGGACAGCGGGCCGGCCGGGGTGACCGATCCGGTGCTGGACGAGCTGATCGACGGACAGAGCCCGACGAGGCAGAGCCCGACGAGCAGAGCCCGACGACGCAGAGCCCGACGACGCAGAGCCCCACGACGCAGAGCCGGTCGTCGAACTGGATGTCGCCTGGGACCTGGAACCGGCGGACGAGCACCGCCCGACATCCTGAGCGCGGCCGTCACGGGCACGCCACCGCCGCCGCTCGACCCGTTCGGGACAGCGGAGCTGCGGCGGGTGGTCCTGGACGCGTGGTCGGCGTCGCCCGCGCGGTTCCGCGAGGACGCCAACGCCGAGGAGGCGCTCGCCGTCGGCGGCTACGCCGGCCGGGTGCTGGTGGAGCTGGCCGCCAATGCGGTGGACGCCGCCATCGAAGCCGGTGTGCCGCCGCGGATCCGGGTGCGGGTACAAGACGGTGAACTCCGGGTGGCCAACTCCGGTGCGCCGCTGACCGCGGCGGGCGTGGCCTCGTTGTCGTCCCTGCGTGCCTCGGCGAAACGTGACACGGTGCTCGCCGTCGGGCACTTCGGCGTGGGCTTCACCGCGGTGCTGTCGTGGTCGGCGGCGCCGCGGGTGGTGTCCAGCAGTGGCGGCGTGCGGTTCGACCCGGCCGCCACCGCCGCCGCCATCGTGCGGATGGCGGTGCCGGCGCTGGACCGGGAGGTTGACCGGCGCGGAGGTGCTGTCCCGGTGCTGCGGCTGCCGTGGCCGACCGGTGACGCGGAGCCGCCGCCTCCCGCCGGGTACACCACGGAGGTCCGGCTGCCGCTGCTGCCCGCGGCGGTCCCCGACGTGCAGCGGTTCCTCGACGACCCTGCCGCCGCCGAGGACCTGTTCTGGGCGCTGCCCGCGCTGACCGAGATCGACCTGGCCGACCATGTGGTCCGATGCGCCACCGACGACCGCGGGTTCACCGTGCTGGACGACGCCGGTCAGCGCACCGTGTACCGCACCGCCCACCTGGCGGGACCGATCCCGCCGGAATTGCTCGCGGATCGGCCGGTCGAGGAGCGCCGCCGAGCGTCCTGGCAGGTGACATGGGCGTTACCGACCGACGCGGCCGAATCCGTCACCGGCTCGTTCGGCGCCGGACCAGACCCGTTCGGCGCCGGACCCGACCCGTTCGGCTCGCCGTTCCCGGGCCGCCCGGCAGCCACCCGGTGGACCGTGGGTGCGCCCACCCCGACCGACGAGCCGCTGACCGTGCCGGCCCGGCTGATCGGCACTTTCCCGGTGGACGACACCCGGCGGCGGCTCGCGCCCGGCCCGTTGTGCGATTATCTGCTGCAGCGGGCCGCGGACTGCTACCTCGAGCTGATCGCAGCGGCCGATCCCGGCGAGCGCTGGACCCTGTTCCCGGTCGGCGGCTTCCCCGCCGGGCCGGTGGACGGCGACCTCCGCGAGGCGATCCTGCGCCGGATCGACGTCACCCCGCTGCTGATCACGGCCGCCGGCGACCTGGTCGCACCGGGTCAGGCCTGCGTGCTGCCCGGCCAGGGTGAGGCCGGTGCCCGGTTGTTCGGCCAGGCGGTGCCCGGCCTGCTCCTGCCGCAGCCGGCGGCAGCCCTCGAGGTGCTCCGCAGGGTCGGCGTCGACGAGCTCAGCTGGGCGCAGGCGAGCACCGCGATGGCTTCCATCGACCGCGGGCCGGAGTTCTGGTGGCAGGTCTACGACGCGGTGGCCACCGCGGAACGGCCGCCCGGCGCCGACGACCTGGCAGACCTGCCGGTTCCGCTCAGCGGTGGCCGGCGGGTGCTCGGCGCCCGCGGCTGCCTGCTGCCGGCCGCCGCGCCCGCAGCGGGCCGGCCGCCCGGCGGCCGGGACGAGCCCCACCGCGGCCGACCGATGCTCGAAGGCTCCGGGCTGGACCCGGATCTCGCCCGGCGCTGCGCGGAGATCATCCCCGGCCTGCGGATCGTCGACCCGGCGGCCGCCCACCCGTACCTGCGGCGGCTCGGGGCCCGGCCGGCCGACGCCGACACCGTGCTCGCCGATCCCGCCCTGGCGGCCGCGCTGGACCGGATGCGGGCGGACCTCGAGGAGGTCGACCCCGATCCGGATGACGTCCGCGAGCTGGCCGTCGTGGTGCTCGACCTACTGGCGGCCGGGGGGCGCGCCGCCCGGGCCACCGGGTCCGTTCCCCCACGGCCCGGTGCCATGGGCGCGCTGCCCGGTGAGCTGATCCTCACCACCGACGACGGGCAGCCCTGGCCCGCGCCGGAGTTGTTGCTGCCGGGTGCGGCGCTGGCGTCGGTGCTCGCCGCCGACGCCGACCGTCCCACCGTCGGCGGGGAGTGGCTGGAGCGTTATCCCCCCGACGTCCTCGCCGCGGCGGGGGTGCGGTCCGGCTTCGCGGTGCTGGTGCTCGACGAGCCCGCGGACCCCGCGGCGGAGCCCGACCTCCCCGATTTCGACGAGTGGCTGGCCCAGGCCGATCCGGTGGCGCTGCGCAGACAGCTGACGGCGCTCGCCGACCTGGATGTGGTGGACCCGCACCGCTGGCCGCAGGCCCTGCAGCTCATCGCGGCGGACCCGGCCGCCCGCGAGTGCCTCCTGCAGGGGCCGCTTTCCTACTCGGGTTGGTGGCTGTCCCGGTACGGCCGGATCGACGGGCGACCGCCCGGGTTCTGGCGGCTCCCCGAGGCCGCCGAACTCGATGGCCTGTACGACCCGCTCACCGTGCCGCTCGACGGCCGGCTGGCGCGCGCGATCGGGGTACGCGCCGACCTCGCGGGCGCGGCCGCCGCGGACCCGCAGGACCTCCTCGACCGGCTCGCCGACCCGGCCCGGACCGTGCCGGCGGCGCGGGTGGCCGCGGTGACCGCCGCGGCGGTGACGGCACTGGCCGAGGTCGACGACCCGGATCTGCCGGCGGGGGTGCGCACCTTGTCCGGCGCGATTCGTGACGCCGATGGCGTCCTGGTGCTGGATGTGCCATGGCTCGCGCAGGTGCTGGACCCGGACCGGCTGGTGCCCGGCGGCGCCGACCCGGCGCTGGTCGCCCGGGTGCTCGACCTGCCGCTGGCCTCCGCCGAGGCGGGCATCCGCGTGCACCCCTCGCCGCCGGGCGAGGGACCGCACGGGGCCGCGGACCGGCTGCGGCGGGCGGCCCAGGCGGCAGCTCTGGACCCGGACACGGCCGGCATCGTTGCGGTGCCGGAGCTGTCGGTGGTGGTCGATGGCGCCCCGGCCCGCGTCCGCTGGTGGGCGGACGGGCCGCGTGTCGACCGGTTCCTGACCGACGGATCCGCCGACGGAGCCGGCCGTGCGGCGGCCTGGGCGGCGGGCCGGTGGGAGCTCAGGCACCTCGCCGTCGCGGCCGCGTCCGGCGATGCCGCCGCACTGGCCGAGGAGAGTGTGCGGTCATCGCCTGCGGATCAGATCCGCTCGTCCAACGCCATCTGATTGGCGCTGCGCCGACCGAGTCGCGCGGCGCGCCGTTGCATCGCGTAGATCGACAGGCCGACCAGCCCCAACACGAAGCCGGACAGGCAGGTCCAGAACCAGATCATGGCGTCCTCGGCTTGCAGTGTGGGAATGAAGAACGCGAGCACGATGGTGGCGATCAACCAGACGATGGTGCCCGGGACCGCCACATGCCACAGCCCGGCCGTCACCGGGGGCAGCGCCGGCGGGACATACGCGTCGGACTGCGACGCCGGATCGGCCACGATGTGAGCTTAATCAACCGGCGCGGCAGCTCTCGCTGTTTACTCGACGAAGCAATGAAGCGTGTCCGTTTCATCCTTTTCAATCCTTTAGCGAACTAATGCGATAACCTTCGGATGTGTCTGATGTCGCGCCCCTCGCCAGCGAACTGCGTATCGCTGTGCACCGCCTCACCCGCCGCCTTCGGCAGCAAACCCCCTCGGACGGCCTCACCCTGACGCAGCTGTCGGCACTGACGGTGATCTGGCGGGACGGGCCGCTGACCGCGGGGGATCTGGCGGCGAAGGAACAGGTGCGCCCCCCGTCCATCACCCGGGTGCTGACCGGCCTGGAAAGCCTGGCCCTGGTGCAGCGACTGGAGAATCCGCGCGACGGGCGGCAGGTGCTGGTGCAGATCACCCCGCTGGGTTCGCATCGCATGCAGGAGTACGTCCGGGCCCGCGAGTTGTGGCTCGAGCAGCAATTGGCCGACCTGCCGCAGGAGGACCGGGACCTGCTGAAGAAGGCGACGGTGCTGATCGACCAGTTGGCGGCCTACCAGGAACCGGTCGAGCGACCCGCCTGATCCGCGCCGCCCGATCCGCGCCGCCCGATCCGCCCCGCCCGATCCGCCCCGCCCGATCCGCCCCGCCCGATCCGGGCGGCAGCTACATGTCCATCCCGCCGTTGACGCCCCAGACCTGCCCGGTGATGTAGCCGGAGGCATCCGCGGCCAGGAAGTGCACCACCCTGGCGATCTCCTCGGGTTTGGCGAAGCGTCGCACCGGGATCTGACCGGTGATCCGCTCGACCACCTTCTCCGGGATCGTGCCGACCATGTCGGTCGCGACGAACCCGGGGGTCACTGTGTTGACCGTGATGCCGATGCTGTCCTGATCGAGCTTGCCGGTCTTCTGCAGCATGAATGCGGCCTCTTTGGCGAGCGTCTTGGTCAGGCCGAACAAGCCGGATTTCGACGCGGCGTAATTGGCCTGCCCGATGTTGCCGGTCTCCCCGATGATCGACGAGACATTCACGATCCGGCCGGTGCCGCGTTCCACCATGTGCCGCAGCGCCGCCTGCGACAGGTAGAAGGCGCCGGACAGGTTGACCGCCAGCACCTTCTCCCAGTCCGCGTCATCCATGTTCAGCACCGTCTTGTCCGCGGTGATGCCGGCGTTGTTGACCAGGATGTCCAGGTGGCCGTGCTCGGCGATCACCTCGGCGATGACCCGCCGGCAGTCGTCCGCCTTGCCGATGTTGCCCTGGTGGATGGAGCCCTTGACACCCTCGGCCCGGATCTCGGCCAGGAACCGCTCGGCGTGCTCCCTGTCCCGGCCGTAACCGGCAGCGACGGTCGCACCCTGGTTGGCCAGGCTCCGGCTGATCGCGGCGCCGATGCCACGGCTGCCACCGGTGACCAGGGCGACCCGCCCCCCCAACTTGCTGCCGAAGCCGGCGGTGCCGGCGCGGTCGGTACCGGCTGCGGTCATGGGTTCCTCCAGGTGTTGCCGGGTGACGGTCGCGGCTGATTCTGCCTCAGCGGCACGTTCCCTGGGTGGCGGGGGTCACAGCGTCGGCGTCCCATCGGTGCGCGCCGACGGCCGGGGCGGGGCGGCGCGGGGTTTTGCGGTGCGGCAGGATGGGGCACTTCTGAAGGCATCAGCACGCGCCGCGCAGCGGTCGGCCGATGGCCGTTCTTTCCGCCGCGCGTGGTGCCCGGTCCGGCAAAGGGAGTCCGTGATGCAGCCATTCGTCCTCAATCGGCACGGCAAGTTGGTCTTCCCGTCCAACTTCACACCGGACCTGGACTTCTCCGTCATCGAGACGGAGGATCAACTGGACCAGGTGATCCGGCGCGACTTCGAGACCAAGGCGCCGTCGGGCACCGAGATCGGCGAGCGGATCCGGGACGGCCGCTATTCCGACAGGGTTCACCTGATGCGCGACGTCGCGCTGAACCTGTTCTGGGTGAACCGGTTCGCGATGACGATGTACGAGAAGGTGCCGACCCGCTGGCGGGACGTTCCGCACACCCGCAAGGACCTGTACCTGCCGTTCGTCACACCGTGGCTCGACAAGGAGACCAAGGTCGGTGCCGTGCAGCGCGCCTACGCCGAGCTCCCCTCGGGCAGCGACCCGGAGACCGAGGACCGGATCTGGGCGATGCTGTTCGACGTCTTCGGAAACCGCAAACACCACGCCAGCGCGCTGGAGGCGATCCGGCCGACGGTCGCCGAAGCGCTGTCCGACCCGAGCCAGCTGACCTTCCACCTGCGCACCTTCGACCCGGATTACCCGACCTACTCGTTCTCCGACATCGTCGACGTCCAGGAGGACGTCGCCGAGCTCGAGGCGTTGCACCGCTGGGCCATGGTGCTGCACAACCAGTACCCGTGGGACCGCGCCGACGTGCAACTGACCGCGATCAAGGACCTGCAGGACGACGACGTCGTGGTGCTGATGAAGCCGAAGTCCAGCGAGGTCAGCCGTTTCCTGCACAAGGTCACCGAGGGTGCGCCGCGGCCCTCCATCGGCGCCAGGCTCGCCTCCTCCGCCCCTGAGGTGGTCACCAGGAAGCCGATCCGGCCGTACCCGGCGATCGACGTCCGCAAGCAGTTCACCGTGCTCCCCAAGATCGAGGCGCTGGCCGTCGTCCGCGGCGAGATCCTTTGCTCCAACGACGATCTGATCCGCAACTCCGCGTACTGCTGGTCGCCGATGACGGCCGAGGAGATCAGCAGCAAGACCGGCATCGAGACCCGGATGTACACCGAACGCGGGTTGGACGAGCTTTCCCTGGACGCCGCCATCGCGGCACTGGAGCGGTCGGGCCGGCAGCCGGAAGAGATCGGCGCCGTCATCTTCTGCTCCTGCACGAACCACCGCGCGATGCCGTCGATGGGTACCTGGCTGTCCGGTCAGCTCGGCATTTTCCAAACGCACATGTCGGCCGACATCGTCGCCGCCTGCGCGGGCCTGCCGTACGGGTTGTCCGAGGCGATCCGGCTGCTGCAGGAGGTCAACCGGCCGGTGATGGTGGTCTGCGGGGAGAAGTTCTCCGACAAGATCGGCACCGTACGGCCGTCCCGGATGATCTTCGGTGACGGCGCGGCCGCGATCGTGCTGGCCCCGGCCGAGGACGGCGAGGACACCGACATCGACCTGATGCAGACCTACGCCAGCGGTCCGGTCAGCCAGGTGAACTCGATCATCTGGCCCAATGCCGCGTTCGACAACAACATCACCGTCTTCGGGCCGGAGGTGAAGGCGCTGGCCGGCCGGTACCTCGAGCAGATGATCACCGAGCTCGGCGACCAGCCGGATCCGCTCGGTGAGAAGGGTTCCGCGTGGGAGCGGGTCGAGCTGGTCGTCCCGCACCAGGCGAACAAGACTATGGTCATCGGGCTGGCCGAGAAGGCCGGTCTGACGGCGGATCTGATCTACTTCGACATCGAGAAGGCCGGCAACACGTCGTCGGCGAGCATCCCGATCGCCATCGCCGACGCCGTCGAGGACGGCAAGATCGACCGCCCGATGAAGATCTTCGCGCCCGGGTTCGGCGCGGGTTCGGTCGGCGGCTACACGGTGATGACGATCGACCCGTCGATCGTGGTAACGCAGACCAAGCGGCACGACAAGGTGGCCACCGAGGAACATCAGGACAGCCGGCAAACCGGGTCCGAGGGGATCTCCACCGCCTTCAGCTGATCGCCGCGGCACAGGCGCCGCAGCCGAAGATCCCGCCGCCGTTGACGTCGAGAATCGCACCGGTGATGAAGGACGCGTCCTGGGACACCAGGAACGCGACCGCGCCGGCGATGTTTTCCGGCTGACCGGCGCGACCCAGCCGATTGCGGGTCAGGGCCTTCTTCTCCCCCGTCGGTCATGGCGGCGGCGTGCCGACGCCTGCAATTCGAGCAGGGTCCAGCCCGCGCCCGTCTTCTGGGCGGCCACGGCCTACGCGGCGTGCAGGTTCGGGCCGCGTCCAGGTTCGGCGGATCGGTGACGCCACACGTGATGCCGCCGTACACCGGGCTTCCGGTCTCGGCCTGGATCTTCTCGGCGGTTTCCTCGGCGCCCGGGCCGGTCATGTCCAGGACGCTGACGGTCGGGCCCTCGCCGGGCATCGGCGCCGCCATCGCGGCGCCGATGCCCTGAGCGGCTCGGGTGCCAAAGGCCTTGCTCGGGTGTTGCGGTAGGGGGCTGTTGCCCCCGGGGTCACTTGCCCAACACGTACGTTCCGGGCGCGTCGCCGAGCACCGGGTGTTCCTCGCTGCCGATCCGCGGCGGATCGATGAGGGCTCCGGAGCGCGGCTCCATCCACCGTGCCCAGTCCTCCCACCAGGTCTCGTTGTGGGCGGTGGCCGTCTCCAGCCACTTGTCCGGGTTCTCCGGCAGTTCGTCGGTGGCGCCGACGAAGTGCTTGGATTTCGGGTTCGGCGGATTGACGATCCCCGCGATGTGGCCGGAGTTCGACAACACGAACCGAACGTTGCCCGACGGAAGTCGGGCTCCGATGTACGAACTGCGCCACGGGGCGATGTGATCCTGCTCGGCGGCCAGGAAGTACAGGTCCTGGTCCACCTCGTGCATGTTCAGCGACTGGCCGGCGATCTCGAGTTTGCCCTGGGCGAGCCGGTTCTCGAGGTAGCAGGTCCGCAGGTAGAACGAGTGCATCTCGGCCGGCATGCGGGTGGAGTCGTTGTTCCAGGACAGCAGGTCGAACGCCGGCGGCGCCTCGCCCTTCATCCAGTTGTTCACGACGTAGTTCCAGATGAGGTCGTTGCCGCGCAACAGGTTGAAGGTCTTGGCCATGTTCTCGGCCGGCAGGAAGCCGGTCTTCTTCATGGAGACCTCGAGCTTGGACACGGTGCCCTCGTCGGTGAAGACGCCCAGGGCACCGGGCTCGCTGAAGTCGGTGAGCGTGTTGAGGAACGCCGCCGAGTTGATCCGCTCGTCACCGATCGCGTCCAGGTACGCCAGCGTGATCATGGTCAGCGTGCCGCCCAGGCACAGGCCGAGCAGGTTCGCCTTCTCCTGGCCCGTGATGTCCCGGATCACGTTCAGCGCGGTGATCGGGCCGGACAGCAGGTAGTCGTCCATGTGCACCGACCGCATGGATTCGTCCGGGTTGCGGTAGCTGATCAGGAAGACGGTATGGCCGTGATCGACGGCCCACTGGACCAGGCTCCGGCCCGGGGAGAGATCCATGATGTAGTACTTGTTGATCCACGGCGGGCTGAACAGCAGCGGGATCTCGTGCACCTTCTCCGTGGTGGGCTCGTACTGGATGAGCTCCATCAGGTCGTTGCGGAACACCACCTTGCCGGGCGAGACGGCCATGTTCTTGCCGACCTCGTACACGCCCTCGGCGAACTGCTGCGGCTGGCCGCCGTTCGTGGCCAGGTCATGGAGCAGGTTCTGCACGCCCTTGGCGACGGACTGGCCGCCGGTCTCGATCGCCCGCCGCATGGCGTCCGGGTTGGTCAGGAAGGCGTTCGTCGGGGCCAGTGCATCGACCATCGCCTGGGTGAGAAAGCCGACCTTCAGCCGGGTCTGGTCGTCCACCTTCGACTTGGCGACCAGTTCCTGCATGGCCTTCTCCCACAGCAGGTACTCCTGGCGCAGCAGCCAGAAGCCGGCGTTGTCGGACCACGTCTTGTCCGCGAACCGCTTGTCCTTGCTCTCCGGCATCGGGCCGTCGACCTTGGCACCGGCCGTGCGTGCGCCGGCCGCGAGCATGGCCCGCATCATCCCGGTGGCGTAGTTCGTGCCGACCTGCATGGCGGCGGTCGGTTCCGACGCCATGGACAGGGCCGTCCGGGTGAACGCCGGGATGGCGTCCATCGAGTCCAGCTTGCCCAGCGGCGTCGCGGCGTAGGCGCCTTCGGCCTGGCTCAGCACCTCGGTGATCCGTTCGCGTACGCGGCGGTCGACCTCGTCCCAGGCGGAGGTGTCGGCCGGCTTGAGCTGCGGCGGCAGCTGCTCCGATGCGTTGTCCGTCGCGCCGTCGTCCTTGGCGCTGCTCTTCTTGCTGGTCAAGACGTTCTCCTCAGTCCTCGTTGGCGGGGGAGACGTCGGCGGCGGTGCCGCCGTTCCGGCGGCCCTTCACTCGGCGTCGCTCGATGGTGACCTCGCGGAAAGCCAGGTACGACTCCTCGAGGGCCCTGCGTTGTTGCGCGGTCAGATGGGGATCGGACCGGATTGCGCCGACCACCGCCGAGGGGGCGGCGGCCGGGTCGTGCGCCTGCTCCGGGGGTCGCAGCGACTCCGCCGACAGTTGGAGCGCGTCGGCGATGGCGTTCAACACCTGGTCGGAGGGGTCTCGCAGGCCCCGTTCGATCTGCGAGAGGTAGGGATTGGATATACCGGACATGGCGGCCAACTGGCGCATCGGCAGGGCAGCCATTTCGCGCTGCCGCCGGATCATCTCGCCGAGCGACACGTGCTCGGACCAGGTTCGGTTCATCGGATCCACCCTGGGTTCCCGGCGCGGTCACGATCGGTACCCGCCCCGCTCGCTGTCGGCATCACAGGCGGCCGGCAGCCGCAGGCCCGTGCGGCACGGTGTGCAGGCTCATGCCGGTCCTCTTCTCTGAGGTGACGGGGGTTCCACGGTGAACACCCACCATGAAAGTTAGCAGGCCTTTTGCTAACGTGCTAAACAACCTTCAGCGCTGTGACGAGCGTCACACACCGAGGCTTTGAGCCTTTGCCGGTGGGCCTGATTTCTCCGCAGTGATGCGCGGGACATGTTGCCGGGTAACGGATCTGGATCGCAAAGCAGACGTGGTCGGGGGCCGGTCGGCGGGACTGAATGGATCCAGTGCGGCGCCGGCGAACAACGGCCGGGTGCCGGTTGCCGGGTGCCCGGATGGCGGGCGCCGGGTGGCGTGGGGTGCGAGTCCTTGCGGCCATTCGCGTGGCCCGGTACCGGCGCGGAACCCGCGGACCGATACTGATGCTGTGCGGTCGATGCACCGCTCCGCCCGCGACCGGCGCCGGGGCCGGACCGCACGCCGGGGTCGGGTGCCGACCTGCAGCCGACGACGACGGGGCGATCGCGATGACGCAGTGGTTGAACGAGCAGGAACAGGCGGCGTGGCGTGGTTGGCTGGAGATGTACCGGCTGCTGATCCCGGCCCTCGATCGGCAGTTGCAGAGCGACTCCGCCGCGTCGTTGACCGACTTCGAGGTGCTGGTCCACCTTTCCGAGGCGCCGGGCCACCGGCTACGGATGAGCGAGCTCGCCGACCGCACACTGGCCACCCGTAGTGCCATCACCAGAACCGTCGACCGGCTCGCGGCCCGCGGCTGGGTGCAGCGGGTCCGGTGCGACGACGACCAGCGGGGCTACTTCGCCGATCTCACCGAAAGCGGCCTGGCGGAGCTGCGCACCATGGCACCCGGCCACGTGATGGCCGTCCGGTCATTCCTGATCGACCTGCTCGACGACCGGGAGCTCGCCGCGCTGCACAGCATCGGCGACAAGGTCCGCGACCGGATGGGCGCGGTCAAGGGGCCTGCGGCGTGACAAGAGCCGCCTCGCCGGTCGGCCCGGGCGCTTCCGCAGCCGGATGACTCACGGCCGGCCCCCGATCGAGATCACCGATCCGGCCGATCCGCGGGTCGACGACTTCCGGGACCTCACCACCGCCGACCGGCGGCCGGACCGGCCGGGCGGTCGCGGGCTGGTGATCGCCGAGGGTGTGGTCGTGGTCCGCCGGATGCTCGCCTCCAGCTACCCGGTCCGCGCGCTGCTGGGCGTCTCGCGCCGGCACGACGAGCTCTCCGCGGATCTCGCCGGCAGCGGCGCGCCGTTCTACGTCGCCTCGGCCGAGGTGATGGCCGCCATCGTGGGTTTCCACCTCAACCGGGGTGTGCTGGCCACCGCGGACCGGGTCCCGTTCCCGTCCGCGGCGGGACTGGCGGCCGGCGCGCGGACGGTCGCCGTGCTGGAGGGCGTCGGCGATCACGAGAACCTGGGTGCACTGTTCCGCAACGCCGCCGCGCTGGGCGTCGGCGCGGTGCTGCTCGGCGCCGGGTGTTCCGATCCGCTGTACCGGCGCAGCGTCCGGGTGTCGATGGGCACCGTGCTGTCCGTGCCGTTCGCGTCGCTCACCCCGCTGGTCGACGGGCTGGACATGTTGCAGCGCCGGGGTTTTCAGGTCGTCGCGCTCACCCCGGCGGGTGAGACCCCGCTCCTCGCCATGGCGTGGCCGCGCCGGGTCGCCGTGCTGGTCGGCGCCGAGGGGCCCGGCCTGACACCGGAGGCCCTGCGGGCGGCGGACATCCGGGTGCGCATCCCGATGTCGAACGAGGTCGATTCGCTCAACGTCGCCACCGCGGCCGCGATCGCGTTCGCGGCGGTCGCCGGCTGACGATGAGGTCCTTGACGGTCCTGGCCGTCCCGCGTCAGGGGCGGTGACCGGCGAGCAGCTCCGCCGCGGCTCCGCGCAGCGCGTCGTCGCACCCGTAGTTCACCCAGGTGGCGCCCTGCATCAGCGCCATGCAATCGGCGGTGCTCTCGTTCGCCGTCACCGACGACGGGTCGTCACCGATGACGGCGCTCAGCGCCGCCTTCGAGGCGCCGAGGCTGCCGTACACCCGGGCCTGCAGCACGTGGCTGTACTCGTGCACCATCACCGAGAAGCGTTTGTCCGCAGGCATGTCGGGGTCGAGGTAGATGGTGTGGCCGTCGCTGGCCCCCCAGGCTCCCTTGCTCTCGAGCGTCCAGGTGGCGGAGTGCCCCGGATCGATCTGCGCGACGAGGTCGGTCATCCAGTCGCCGGAGGACGGCACCTGTGCTGCGGGCTGGGGCGCCGGCGGCTTGGGCGCCGACGGCGTGGGCGCTGTGGGCTTGGGTGCCGACGGCGTGGGCGCTGTGGGCGTGGGCTTGGGTGCCGAAGGCTTGGGCGCTGTGGGGTTGGGCGCCGGCGGCTCGGGCTCTGTGGGCTCGGGTGCCGCCGTGGTGGGGGTGACCGGCCTGGGCGTCGTCGACGGCGGCGCGGTCGGGGCGGTGGCAGGGCGCTCGGGCGCCGGGGCGGCGGTCGCCGTCGAGGTCACCGCTGCGGGTGTTGCCGCGCCGGTGGGTGGAGTGGAAGCGATGGACTGCTGCACCCCGACCGTCACCCCGATGGCCGCCACGACCGCCAGGGCGGACGCCATCAGCGGGCCGCGCAGGCCGTGCGTCGATCGTCCCCGCCACGCGTTCATGGGCTGTCCTCCCGGGAGTCAGGGCCCGGCGCACCGGATGACGGCACGCGTCATCCGGGTCGGTCGGGTGCGGGTGTCCGCGCTGCTCTGCGTGCGCGGTGGTCGGTCGGCTGCTGCGCCGTGGACCGGTGTCACCCGGTCGCCATCCCGGCCATCAGAATCATCTCACGGTGCGTAACATTCGAGAAGGCATTCGGGTCCCACTACGCCCGATCGGGATACACGGGCACCCAGAAGTGACCTTGTGTGCACATCCCGGCCCGGGGCCTGGGTGGCCGGAGACACGATCGGGGCGCGCGCCGGGCACGGGTGACCCGCGCCACGCCTCTGGTCCGGTCGTTGAACCGTCATGCACACTGACGCGGTGCGCACCCTGTTCCGCTTCCCGAACCCGGTCAACGAGGTGGCAGCACGCACCGTCGCGGCCGGCGTCGTGCTGCTGTGCCTGCTGACGTTGCTGCTGCGGACCCAGTGGCCGCTGTGGCTGCTCGCGGGCGGCTTCCTCGCCCGGGTGCTGACCGGTCCGACCCTGTCCCCGCTCGGCCAGCTCGCGGTGCGGGTGGTCGCGCCGCGGATCGGCTCGCCCAAGCTCGTCCCGGGACCGCCGAAGCGGTTCGCCCAGGGCATCGGTGCGACGTTGTCCGTCGGCGCTCTCGTCGCCTACATGCTGGGCGCTCCGTCGGTGGCGTGGGCGCTGGTCGCGATGATCGCCGTCGCTGCCCTGCTGGAATCGGCGTTCGCCCGCTGCCTGGGATGCCTCGTCTTCGGCCGGTTGCAGGCCGTCGGACTGATCCCGATCGCCGTGTGCGAGGCGTGCAGCGACGTCCGCGGCAGGTACGCACCCGCCGCCTCGTGACGCCGGCCGGGCGCTGCGGACGCCGCCGCAACCCCGCGCTGCAATAGCATCCGGGCCGATGAACGACGACACGGGCGAGCCCGCAGCCGACGACGCGACCCCGGCGCCGGCAACCCGCCGACGGGCCTCCGGGTCGGTCTACCTCGTCCCGGACACCGAGCCGGGGGACACCGAGCGGGGTGACCCCGAGTCGGGGGACGCCGAGCCGGCTGACACGGAGGGCTCGGGTGATGAGGCCCCGATCCGGGACGAACCATCCCGACGGGCCGGCGACGACTGGCCCTGGGTGATGGAATGGCGGGCCGCGGGCGAGCCGACACCATGGGCGACAGGATTGGTCCTGACGGCATTCTCGGCGCTGGTGGTGGCGATCGCGGTGTGGGTGCTGTCCGCCGGGCTGGCGGATCGGCCGGTCGTCTCGGTCCTGGTCAACGTGCTGGTCGCTGCCGGCCTGACCCCGGCGATGTGGCTGTCCAGGAATCTGCCGGTCTTGCGGTGGATCGCCGCAGGAGCACTGGTCGGCATCCTGGCCGGCTGGGTCATCGCCCTCCTGCTGCTGCCGGTCCCCGCCTGATGTGATGCCGCGTCAGCCGGTGGGTAGCGGTCCGTCGCCCACGCCGAGCAGGCTGCCGGTGAGCTGCACACCGTGGCGGGCCGTGGCAATGCAGGTGATGTAGGTGTCGTGCAGCAGTTCCGTCGACGGCGGGACGGCGACCTCGGTGTCGCGGAAGGCGAGAATCAGGTAGTTCAGCGCGCCGTCGCGGGTGGGGTCGTCCGTGCGCATCATCCGTCCGGCGAAGACGGTGCAGGAGCGTTGTACCTCCGCAGCCGTCTGTGGGGTGCCGCCGAGCCCGGTGGTCGCGAGCAATTCCACGGCATGTGGCTCGTCGCAGGGCACCTGCTCGGAGTCGCGCATCGCCGCGGTCCGCCAGCAATGGGCGAAGATCGACGGCAGCGTTCCGCCGCTCAGCACATCCCGCAGCCGGCCCGCGAAAGGCCGGCCGAACGGCGCCCCGATCACACAGGCGGACCACCGCTGCCCGACCAGTCGCTGCAGGGCGCTCGGGCCCACGTACGTCTCTTGGAAGTTCACCGCCGGGGACCAGACGATGGCGGGATTGCCCGACGAACCGGGGACCACCGGCGGGATGGACCCGGTGTAGTAGATGCTGTTCAGGCCGCAATCGGCGATCGCCTGCTGGTACCGCGGAGCCGGCAGGCTTTCCGGCGCGACATCCCGCAGCACCGACACCACCTCACCGACGATGGGACCGGTACACGGCCCGATCTCGGGCGCCGGCAGGTTGATCTGGTCGTCGATCCCGAAGTCGCCGCCTTGCAGCTCACTGTTCACCTCCGCCAATGACGTCACGCAGTTCCCCCGCCTCGGCGGCTCGGGAGCGGCGATCGGCCTGCCGTCACCGGGGACCCTGCGGTGGCCGACGTCGGGCGTGAGGACGGCTGCCACCAGCGCGACGAGGACGAGGACGCCCCCGAGAAGCCGCCGGTCCATGTCCAGGACGGTAACCCTGATGCGGCGGTCGCGACGGCCTCAGACCAGCGAATCCCGCCAGGCCTCGTGCAGCGTGGCGTAGGCACCGGTCCCACCGATCAGGTCCTGCGGTGAGCCGTCCTCGACCAGCCGACCGTGTTCCATCACCAGCACCCGGTCGGCAATCGCCACCGTGGACAACCGGTGCGCGATGATCACCGCGGTCCGCCCGCGCAGCAGGTCGGACAGTGCACGCTGCACGGCCCGCTCCGCCGGGATGTCCAGCGACGCAGTGGCTTCGTCCAGGATCAGCACAGCGGGATCGGCGAGGAAGGCCCGGGCGAAGGCGACGAGCTGACGTTGCCCCGCCGACAGCCGGCCGCCGCGCTTGCGGACGTCGGTGTCGAAGCCTGCCGGCAGCGCGCGGATGAAGTCGCGGGCGCCGATGGCGTCGGCCGCCGCCTCGATCTCCGCCCGGGTCGCGGTCGGCCGGCCCAGCGCGATGTTGTCGGCCACCGTGCCGGAGAACAGGAACGACTCCTGGGTCACCATGACCACGCCGCGACGGAGGTCGGCCGTGCCGATCCGCGCCACGTCGATCCCGTCGAGCAGCACCCGGCCGCTGGTCGGGTCGTAGAAGCGGGCCAGCAATTTGGCCATCGTCGACTTGCCGGCGCCGGTGGCCCCGACCACGGCAACGGTCTGCCCGGGCGGGATCACCAGATCGAGCCGGGACAGCACCGGCACGTCGGGCGTGTAGGCGAAGGTCACCGCGTCGAAATGCACCGCGCCGGCGATGTCCCGGTCCGCCGGTAGCCGCACCGGGTCGGTGGGCTCGGGCACTGCCGGGACCTCCTCGAGCACCCCCGAGATCTTCTCCAGGGCGGCCGCGGCGGATTGATAGGTGTTGTAGAACATCGCCAGTTCGTCCAGCGGGTCGTACATCCGCCGGACGTAGAGAAGAAATGCGGCCAGGACGCCGATCTCGATGCTGCCGTCGATCACCTGCACGGCACCGACCACCATGGTGGCCGCCAGGCTGAGGTTGCCGAACAGCCGGACCGCCGGCGTGTACTGCGCGAGCGCCACCAGCCCGTCCCCGTTCGCCCGGGCGTTGTCGTCGTTGAACGCGCCGAAGATCGCCCGGTTGCGCTCCTCCCGGCGGAACGACAGGACGGCCCGCAGCCCGTTCATCGTCTCGGTGAACTGCACGATCACCGACGCGATGGCGGACCGGGTGCGCCGGTAGATCCGCCGGGAGCGGTGCTGGAACCACCTGGTGGCCAACAGGATCGGGATGAACGCTGCCAGCGCGATCGCCCCGAGTCGCAGGTCGAGCACGAGCAGCGTCACGGAGATCGCGACGACCGACAGCAGACCGGAAACCAGCCCCTCCAGGCCCTCCGCGGCGAGATCGGCGAGCGCATCGAGGTCACTGGTCATCCGCGAGATGACCTTGCCGGAGGTGTATTTCTCGTGGAAGGACAGGCTCAGCGCCTGCGAGTGGTCGAAGACGCGGCCGCGCAGGTCGAGCAGCACCGCCTGGGAAACCCTGGCGGACAGCCGGACGAACAACGCCTTCCCGCCCGCATTGAGGCCGCCGGCGGCGAGATAGGCCAGGGTGGCGAATACCAGCGGCCCGGAATCCCCGGCCGCCAGCGCCGGTACCGCGGTGTCGATGCCGTAGGCGATGACGAGCGGACCGACCAGGTACGCGATCTCGCTGATCACCACGATCGACCCGGCCAGCAGGGCCCACCACCGGTGCGGGCGCACCAGCAAGGCCAGCAGCCGGCGGGACCGGGCCTGCAGCTTGAGACCCACCGCAACCGAGGTGTCCGCGGTGTCCTCCGCGGCCACTCCGCGCCAGGCGTCGTCCGCCTCCGGGTCGAGCACGACGGGTGTGGTGGTGCCGGACGACGTCATGCCCGATCCCCTCCCGGCGAAGCCGTCCCGGCCGTGGCCAGGTGGAATTCGCCGGCCGCGGTCGCATCCTCGCGGCTGGCGAGCAGATCCCGGTAGACCGGTTCGGTGGCCATCAGCTCCGAGTGGGTGCCCACCGCGGTCACCCGGCCGCGGTCCAGCAGCGCGACCCGGTCCGCCAGTTGCACCGTCGACGCCCGATGCGCGACCACCAGCGCGGTCGTGCCGGCCAGCACCGATCGCAGCGCCCGTTCCACCTGCGCCTCGGTGTGGATGTCAAGGGCGGACAGCGGGTCGTCCAGGACGAGCACCGCCGGCCGGGACACCACCGCGCGGGCCAGCGCCAGCCGCTGCCGCTGGCCACCGGACAGCGAAAGGCCCTGCTCACCGATCCTGGTGTCCAGTCCCCACGGCAGGTCGTGCACGAACTGCGCCTGCGCGATCTCGAGCGCCCGGCGGACGTCGTCGTCGGAACCGTCCGGGCGGCCGAGCAACACGTTCTCCCGCACCGACGCCGAGAACAGCGTCGGTTCCTCGAATGCGATTGCCACCAGCGACCGCAGGTCGTCCAGTGCCAGGTCCCGGATGTCGACGCCGTCGAGCGTGATGGACCCACCCGTCACGTCATACAGCCGGTTGATCAGGGAGGTCAGCGTCGTCTTGCCGGACCCGGTGGCGCCGACGAGCGCGATCGTCTCGCCTGGTGCGATGTCCAGGTCGACTCCGCCCAGCAGGTCCGGGGCATCGGCCGCAGCGTCGGGGAACCGGAAATGCACATCGGTGAACCGGATCCGCCCCCTGACCGGAGCGTCGATGGTCCGGGGATGCTCCGGCGACGACACCGTGACGGCGGAGTCCATCACCTCGAAGAACCGTTGCGATGCGCTGGCGGCGTCGTTGGACATGGCCAGCAACCAGCCGATGGAGTCGATCGGCCAGCGCAGTCCTAGCGCGACGCCGAAGAAGGCGACCAGCGTCCCGGCCGACAGCGTGCCGTCGGCGACCTGCCGGACACCGAGGAAAAGTGCGCAGCCGAAGGCGATCTCGGGCAGCAGGACGATCACCGCCCACAGCCGGGAGATGACCCGGGCCTTGCCGATCTCGGTGCCCCGCAACTGCCTGGCGGCGGCCAGGAAACGATGGCTCTGATGGCCGCTGCGGCCGAACGCCTTCACGATCCGGATGCCCAGCACCGACTCCTCCACCATGGTGGCGAGGTCGCCCACCTGGTCCTGGGAACGGCGGGCGAGAACCTGATAACGGCTCTCGTAGTGGAAGCACAGCGCGACCAGCGGAACGGCGAGCGCGGCGACGACCAGCCCGAGTTGCCAGGACAGCACCAGCAGGACGATCACCCCCACCACGAACGTCGCCAGGTTCACCATCAGGAAGACCAGCCCGAACGCCAGGAACCGCCGGATGGTGGTCAGGTCCGACACCGCACGGGACATCAGCTGACCGGCCGGCCAACGGTCATGGAACGACACCGGCAGTCGCTGCAGGTGGTCGTACATGGCGGCGCGCATCGCCGCCTCCACCCGCATGGTGGGCCGCGCGGCGAGCATCCGGCGAACCCAGAACAACGCGGCCTCGATGAAGCCCAGCGCCAGTAGCGCGCCGGCCGGCGGCCAGAGGCCGGCGAGATCGCCGTCGCTCACCGGTCCGTCGATGATCCGCTGGATCACCAGCGGGAACAACAGCCCGCACAGGGTGGCCACCAGGGCGCTGACGGCGCTGGCGGCCAGCGCGGGAAGGGCGGGTCGGGCGAACGGCAGCAGCCGGCGCAGCGACCTGGTGGCCGGGACCTGGGCGGGTCGGCCCGGGGCCCGATCCGTGATCGGTCCGTCGGGTTCGTCGGGTTGGGCAGCAACCGCTTGTGCGGCAGGGGAACTGGTCGTCATCGCCGGGCCAGGCTACGTTCGCGGCCCGACAGTCTCGACCGGGTTTCGCCGGACCGCCGTGCTGGGCGGCGAGCTTGCCGGCGATCGGCCGTCAACGCCGCGCACGCCGTGAAGCAGGACAGCGAACTGACGAACGCGATGACATGTTTATCCCGGCGGTTTGGTTCGTCAGTGAAAGAACAAGCCTGCTGACCGACGGTCGCGGGACGGCCATGTCGCCAGGTCACGATCCGATAGCGGCGTCTTGACGGCACTGGACCGGCATGGTTGGGTCGATTAATACCCGCTTGCAACTATGAGCCGGCTCACCGAGGAGTAGCGGCATTGGCGACCGACGTCCTGAGCGGCACGCTCACCCACCTGCGTTCCGGCGGTGTCAGCGTGCTGGTCGACACCCGCGGCGGTGGCCTGCCCGCTGTCCTGCACTGGGGCGGCGACCTCGGCGACCTGACCGCCGACGAGTTGGCCGCCCTGGAGGTCGCCCTCGAGGCCCCGGTCGGGGACAGCCGGATCGACGTGCCGACCAGGATCAGCATGCTGCCCACGCCGGCCGAGGGGTGGGTCGGCACACCCGGTCTCACCGGCAACCGGGGCGGCCGGGACTTCTCGCCGACGTTCACCGTGCGGCACGAGGAAACGCTCGGCGGCACCGGCCGCCGGTATCTGGCGGTGGACGAGGTCGCGCATCTCGAGGTCGTCATCGAACTGGAGTTGGCCGCGTCGGGCCTGCTGCGGACCAGGGCGCTGCTCACCAACACCGACGACGCGCGGCCGTTCGAGCTGGGCGGCCTGGTCCTCGCGCTGCCGGTCCCGACCGAGGCCGACGAGCTGTTCGACCTGACCGGACGTCATGCGCGGGAACGGGTTCCGCAGCGCGGCCCGTTCCGGGTCGGCACCCTGCTGCGGGAGTCGCGCAAGGGCAAGCCCGGTCTGGATGCGTCCTACCTGCTCGCGGCCGGCACCGCCGGCTTCGGTTTCACCTCCGGTGAGGTGTGGGCCCTGCATGTCGGCTGGTCCGGCAATCAGGTCGCTTACGCCGAGCGCAGCTACAACGGCGTCCGCCAGCTGGGCGGTGGCGAACTGCTGCTTTCCGGCGAGATCGTTCTGCGACCGGGCGAGACCTACGCGATGCCGTGGCTGTACGCGTCGTACGGGCGCGGCCTGAACGAGGTGGCGCACCGGTTGCACGCCTACCTGCGCTCCCGCCGGTCGCATCCCACCCGCCCCCGGCCGGTGGTGCTGAACACCTGGGAGGCAGTGTATTTCGACCAGAACCTGGACCGGCTGATTGCGCTGGCCGAGGCCGGAGCGGCGGTCGGCGCCGAGCGTTTCGTGCTGGACGACGGGTGGTTCCGGCACCGCCGCAACGACACCGCCGGCCTGGGGGACTGGTACGTCGACGAGCAGGTGTGGCCGTCCGGCCTGCACCCGTTGATCGAGAAGGTCCGCGGGCTCGGCATGGAGTTCGGACTGTGGGTCGAGCCGGAGATGATCAACCTCGATTCCGACCTCGCCAGGGCACACCCCGAGTGGATGTTCCGGGCCGGCGGACGGCAGGGCCTGGCCTCCCGCAACCAGTACGTGCTCGACCTCGCCCATCCGGAGGCCTATGCCTACGTCGCCGAGCGGCTGCACAGCCTGCTGGACGAGTACGACATCGGCTATCTCAAATGGGACCACAACCGGATGGTGGTCGAGGCCGGCCACGGGCCGGAGGGACGGCCCGGGGTGCACGCGCACACCACCGCGCTGTACCGGCTGCTGCGGCAGATCCGCGAGCGGCACCCGGGGGTGGAGATCGAGAGCTGCGCCGGCGGCGGCGGGCGGATCGACCTCGGCATCCTGCAGCACACCGACCGGGTGTGGGCCAGCGACTGCAACGACGCCCTGGAGCGGCAGCGGATCCAGCGGTACACCGCGCTGCTGCTGCCGCCGGAGCTGGTCGGCAGCCACGTCGGTCCCACCCAGGCGCACACCACACACCGCACCCAGCACCTGGATTTCCGTGCGGGCACGGCGTTCTGGGGCCACCTGGGCATCGAATGGGACCTGACCAAGGCCGGCGCGCAGGACCTCGACCGGCTGGCCGCCTGGGTCGCCCTCTACAAGCAGTACCGCGAATTGCTGCACACCGGCGACCTCGTGGTCGCCGATCATCCCGATCCCGCGATCTGGGTGCACGGGGTGGTGTCGACCGACCGCAGCCGGGCGCTGTTCGGCATCGCCGCGGTGGACCGTTCGGTGACCTGGCCGCCCGGCCGGGTCCGGTTGCCGGGCCTGTCCCCGGACCGCCGCTACCGGGTCCACCCCGTCCCGCCGGCCGACCGGTATCCGGAGGCACCGCAGGTCCCGCCGTGGTGGGACGTGGGCGTTGTCGCCACCGGCCGGACGCTGGCCCGGGTCGGCGTGCAGATCCCCGCTATGTACCCGGAGTACCTGCACCTGTTGGAAGCCGTCGTGGAGGAGGGGGCGATGACCGGTCCACCGCTCGAGTGACGCCCTGGACACCCAGTGCAGCAGCGACATCGGTGTGGTGGACGCCGATGTCGCCCCGCCGGCAGCCCTCCTGCGTCCGCTGCCACGACAAGCACCACCCAGCGGTCAACGATGGGGCCGGCAGACGGCCCGGTTCAGCACCACACACATGCGGCCCGATGTGCTGCGGACGCGGCAGAAACGGCCCGAGAGAAGGAGCGAGTACATGACGACGACGACAAAGACGTCGAGACGCTGGCTGGCCGCCATGGCCGGCGGCGTGCTGCTGTTCGCGGCCGCGTGCGGCAGCAGCAGTGACAGTTCCAGCACCACCAGCGCGGGGGCCGGTGCCTCCGGTTCCGCGGCCGCCGGTGGCGACTCCGGCGGGGCACCTGCCTGTGAGCCGGCAGCGGCAGGGGAGAAGGTCAACCTGAATTACTACTCCTGGATCCCGGGCATCGAGAAGGTCGTCGACACCTGGAACAAGGCCAACCCCGACATCCAGGTGACGGTGGCCACCGGCCCCAGCGGTAACGCCGGTGCGTACCAGAACTTCTCCAACGGCATCAAGGCGGGCAACGCCCCGGACCTGATGCAGATCGAGTTCGACCGGCTGCCGAACTTCCGCATCCAGGACGGGCTGGCCAACATCGCGGCCTGCCCGGGCGTCACCGACGCGAAGGGCGAGTTCGTCGACTGGACCTGGGCGCAGGCCACCTTCGGCGAGGACAACGCCGTCTACGCGATCCCGCAGGACACCGGCCCGATGGCCTTGTTCTACCGCAAGGACCTGTTCGAGCAGAACAACATCCCGGTGCCGAAGACGTGGGACGACTTCAAGACCGCGGCGGAGACCGTCAAGGCCAAGGGCGCGTTCATCACGAACTTCTCCAGTGGTGATCCGAACCAGTTCGCCGGATTCGTGTGGCAGAACAACGGCAAGTGGTTCGACAACACCGACGCCGGCTGGAAGGTCCAACTCACCTCCCAGGAGTCGACCGACGTGGCCAACTACTGGCAGGGCCTGATCGACGCCAAGCTGGTGTCCCCGGTGAAGAACTTCACCGACGAGTGGAACAAGGCCGCCAATTCCGGTCAGCTCTGGGCTTGGGTGTCCGCGGTTTGGGGCAACAACACCATCGAGTCGAATGCTCCCAGCACCAAGGGCAAGTGGGCGGTGGCCCCGATGCCGCAGTGGACGGCGGACGGAGCCTCCGCCGGCAACTGGGGCGGCTCGACGACCGCGGTCTTCAAGGGCAGCCAGCACCCGGCCGAGGCGGCAAAGTTCGCGTTGTGGCTCAACACCAACACCGAATCGCTGACCCTGTTGAACAAGGAGGGTGGCCTGTACCCGGCCACCACCGCGGGCCAGGAACTCCCGGCCCTGCAGCAGCCGAGCGCGTTCTACGGCGGACAGCAGATCTTCGACGTCTTCAAGCAGGCGTCGACCGAGGTCGATCCCAATTTCACCTGGGGACCGGTGATGAACGAGACGTACAACTCGCTCACCGACGGCTTCGGTGCGGCACTGAACGGTCAGGGCACCCTGGCGGACGCCCTGGCGGCGGCGCAGACCAAGACCATCGATGCCATGAAGGCGCAGGCGATCCCGGTCGCCGAGTAGTCCTGCGGCACCCGCACCACCAGCACCACCACCGCGCGGCAGCGCGCGGAACGGCACGTCGCGGGCGGGTGGGACCGGCAGGTTCCGCCCGCCCCTGCGGTCGTCCGGGCTCGTGCGCCGCGCAGTCAGGTCGAACACGGCCCCAGCACAACGAGGTGAGAGGCGAAAGGCCCATGACAACCGCGACAGCCGCGCCGGCCGCAGAGACGCCCCCGGTGACATCCCGAAAGCGCGAACCCACCAAGCACAAGGGAGCCATCGTCGGCTTTCTGGCGCCGTTCGTCCTGCTGTTCACGCTTTTCTACGCACTTCCCGTGCTCTACGCGATCTACCAGTCGTTCTTCAAGACCGAACGCAAGGGCACGTTCGGCCCGGCGACGACGGTCTTCGGGGGATTCGAGCAGTACCAGCGGGTTTTCGCCTCCAGCGAGTTCTGGTCGTCCATCGGCCGGGTGCTGCTGCTGTTCATCGTCCAGGTGCCGATCATGCTCGGCCTCGCGCTGGTGTTCGCGCTGCTGCTGGACTCCACGGTGACCAGGGGCAAGAAATTCTTCCGGCTGGCCATCTTCGCGCCCTACGCCGTGCCGGGCGTCATCGCCGCGATCATGTGGGGCTTTCTGTACATCCCCTCGCTGTCGCCGTTCGGCATCACCGACAGCGTCGACTTCCTCGGCTCGGGCCTGGTGTTGTGGTCGATCGCGAACGTCATCACGTGGGTGTTCTGCGGCTACAACATGCTGATCATCTTCTCGGCGCTGCAGGCGATCCCGCAGGAGATCTTCGAGGCCGCCCGCACCGACGGCGCCGGTCAGTTCCGGATCGCCTGGTCGATCAAGATCCCGATCGTGTTGCCGGCGATCATCCTGACCTTCGTGTTCTCCATCATCGGCACGTTGCAGTTGTTCAACGAGCCGCAGGTCTTCCGCACGATCACCAGTTCCGTCTCGAGCAACTACACGCCGAACATGGTGGTGTATTCGACGTCGATCGTGCCGAACTACAACCTGTCGGCCGCCTATTCGGTGGTGCTGGCGCTGTCCACGTTCGTGCTGTCGTTCATCTTCCTCAAGGTCACCCAGAAGCGAGCGTTCGCATGAGCACCGACATGACGTCCGCACCGGCGGCGCCGGCCGCGGCCGGGAAACGCAGCGGTCCACGGGAGCGGCCGCTGTCGGTGGTCCTGGCCACCGGCGGGCTGGTCGTGGCGGCCATCTACTTCCTGGTTCCCATCTGGTGGCTGGTGGTGGCGTCCAGCAAGTCGCAGGCCACCCTGATCACCACCAACGGGCTGTGGTTCGCCCAGCCGTTTCAGCTGTTCTCCAACGTCTCGAACCTGTTCGCCTTCCGCGACGGGCTGTATCTGCGCTGGCTGCTCAACAGCGTCGGATACGCCGTGCTGGGCGCGGCGTTCGGCACCTTGTTCGCGACCATGGCCGGTTATGCCCTGGCCAAGTACGTCTTCCGCGGCCGCGAGCTGGTGTTCAACCTCATCCTCGGTGGCGTCCTGGTGCCGGCCACCGCGCTGGCCCTGCCGCTGTTCCTGATGTTCAGCCAGGTCGGGTTGGTGAACACCTACTGGGCGGTCTTCCTGCCCAGCCTGGTCAGCCCGTTCGGGGTCTACCTGGCCCGGATCTACGCCGCGGCCTCCGTGCCCGACGCGCTGCTGGAGGCGGCGCGACTGGACGGCGCGAGCGAATTCCGGGCCTTCTTCGTCGTCGCGATCCGGCTGATGACGCCGGCCCTGGTGACGATCTTCCTGTTCCAGTTCGTGGTGATCTGGAACAACTTCTTCCTGCCGCTGGTGATGCTGACCGACGAGCGGCTGTTCCCGATCACCCTGGGCCTGTACACCTGGAACAGCTCCATCAACCAGGCGCCGGAACTGCGGCTGTTCGTGATCGTCGGCAGCCTGGTGTCGATCCTGCCGCTGCTCATCGCATTCCTGGGCCTGCAACGGTTCTGGCAGAACGGGCTGTCGGCGGGCGGCGTCAAGTAAGGCGCGCGCGGGTCTCGCGCCGGTAGGCATCCGGCGCGAGACCGCACTGTGACCGGAAGGTCGCGTAGAAGCTGCTGGTCGACCCGAAGCCGGCCCGGGCGGCGATGTCCGTGGTCGTTGCGTCGGTGGAGATCAGCAGCCGCTGCGCCTCCGCGACCCGGGTCTGGGCCAGGTACTGCCCGATCGACACCCCGGTGTGCCGGCGGAACAGCGAACCTGCCCGGCTCGGGTGCAGATGCACCGCGGCGGCGATGTCGGCGAGCCGGATCGGCTCGGAGAAACGGAGCGAGATGTAGGCGGCGATGGCGGCGGCGTGCCGGCCGGTGCCGACCCGCAATGGCATGCCGGCCGGATCCCCCGGCCCGGCCGACGACAGCGCGGACAGCCGTATCAACAGCGCCCGTGCCTCGTACCGCGCCGCGTCGGTGAGCACCGGGTCGGCACCGATGTCGTGCACCCAGACCGCCATCTGCCGGCCGAGCAGGGCCGGTGCCGGGAACGTGCTGACCGTGCCCTGCAACAGCCGTCCGGTGAACCCACCGGGCAGCGACCAGCCCAGCGCGTCGACCAGCGGCACGGTGAGCCAGCGGACCCGGACCCCGGCGTCGGTGTCGGTGAGCCGGTGCGGGATGCCCGCCCAGAACAGCGCGCACGTCTTGTCGGCCAGGTGCAGTCGGCGGCCGCCGTGCTCCAGGGCGGCGGCGCCGCCGTCGGTGACCAGTACCTCGAGGTCGTCGTGCCGATGCGCGATCGCCATCGCGGGCACGGCACTCAGGCCGCAGGCGAAGCCGAACTGCTCGTGCACGCTCCGCGGATCCATCCCCGATCGGTTGGCCAGTCGGATCCTGGAAGTCCGGGCGGCCATCCCGGAAGTATGCCTGCATCGGATTGCCTAGCGTGGGCGCACAGGTGGGAAATGCCCGCCGATAGCTATGGGAGACACCGATGACCGCATCAGTCGCCGATACCGGCCGGTCCGCCCGCGCCGGTCACCTGCTTGCCGCCGAGCAGGTGGAGCAGTTCGACCGGGACGGATTCCTGGTGCTGCGCAACCGGATCGGGGCGGACCTGCTGGACCGGCTGCGCGCCGCTGCCGAGAAATGGGTCCACGAGGGCCACCGCCGTGCGCCGGAGAACAGGGGCGACTGGCTGTTCGCCTGCCGGCCGTCCGGTGAGGTGATGTACCGGGTGGACTACATCCACGCCAAGGGTCGGCCCGCGTCGCTGGAGCTGCTCGGGTCGCCGGCCGTCCTGGGCATCGCCGAGAGCCTGGCCGGCCGGAACTTCGTGCCGACCTATGAGTCGATGGTGTTCAAGTCCGCCGGTGACGGGGCTCCGATCCCGTGGCACCAGGATGCGGTGCACAGCCGCAGCCACCGGCTGTTCAACATCGACGTCTACCTCGATGCCTCGCTCCGCGGGCAGGGTGCACTGCACGTCGTTCCCGGGTCGCAGAAGCAGCGCACCGATGCGTGCGCCATCGCCGAGGAGCACGGATGGCAGCTGCCCGGGGCCGTCGAGGTCGAGATGGCACCCGGCGACGTGCTGGTGCACGACGACATGATCGTCCACGGATCGCCGCCCGCCGTCGGCAACGCCCTGCGCCGCACCATCTATTTCGAGTTCCGGGCCGCCGAGCACATCCTGTCCGAGGGGCCGTGGACGCCGGAGTGGATGGACGCGCGACTGCGGCTGATTCCGGTGGCGCTCGCCGAGCACGCCCGCCGGGCCGCCCCGCAGGACCGATTCGACTGGCGCATCGACCCCGCGCTGCGTCCGGTGCCCGCCGCCGACGCCGCCACCGAACTGCGGATCGCCCATGAAGTCCACACCCCCGGAGAGTGGTGCAGTGCCGGAACGTCCTGACCAGCAACGCCTGTCGTCCGCGCCGTGGCCGGTATCGGGCATCGGTTACGGCGGCGACTACAACCCCGAGCAGTGGCCCGAGGAGATCTGGCCGCAGGACGTCGCGCTGATGCAGCAGGCCGGCATCACCGTGGTCACGGTCGGGGTGTTCTCCTGGGCGCGGCTGCGGCCCGGGCCGAACGCGTGGGACGACGGCTGGCTGCACCGCATCCTGGACCTGCTGCACGACGGCGGCATCGCCGTCGACCTGGCGACCGCCACCGCGTCACCGCCGCCGTGGCTGGTCCGCGCGCATCCGGAGATCCGGCCGGTCGATGCGTCCGGCACGCGGCTGGAGATCGGCAGCCGGCAGACGTGGTGCCCCAGCTCTCCGATGTTCCGGGACCATTCGCTGCAGCTGGTCCGTGACGTGGCCAGCAGGTTTGCCGGTCACCCGGCGGTGCGGATGTGGCACGTGTCCAACGAGCTGGGCAACCACAACGCGTACTGCTACTGCGAGGTGACCGGCGGCCACTGGAGACGGTGGCTGGCCGAACGGTACGGCGACATCGAGACGCTGAACCACTCGTGGGGCACGGCGTTCTGGAGCCAGCACTACTCGTCGTTCGACGAGGTCGGGATGCCCTCGGCGACGACGGCCTTCGGTAATCCGGGGCAGCTGCTGGACTGGAAGCGGTTCTCCTCCGACGCGCTGCTGGATCAGTACCGGGCGGAAAAGCAGGTCCTGCAGGAGATCTCACCGCAGATCCCGGTGACCACGAACTTCACCGTCGGGATGGGGCCGGGCGAGGTCGGTCCCGGACCGTGCGACTACGCCCGCTGGGCCCCGGACCAGGACATCGTGTCCACCGACCACTACCTGATCGGGCTGGGCACCGGCGAGCAGGCACCGCGCCTGCATCTGGAGTTCAGCGCCGACCTCACTCGCGGCCTCGCCGGCGGCCGGCCGTGGTTCCTGATGGAGCACTCCACCAGTGCGGTGAACTGGCAACCGATCAACCGCGCGAAGCCGGCCGGCGAAATGGAGCGCAACGCGCTCGCGCATCTGGCCCGGGGAGCGGACGCCATCTGCTTCTTCCAGTTCCGGCAGTCGGTGATCGGCGCCGAGAAGTACCACTCGGCAATGCTTCCGCATGCCGGCACCGATTCGAGGCGCTGGCGGGACGTCGTCGCGCTGGGCGCGCTGCTCGGCCGCATCGGTGAGGTCGCCGGGTCCGTCGTCGAGGCGCCGACCGCCGTCCTGGTGGACTGGGACTCGGCCTGGGCGTGCGAGCAGGAGGCCAATCCGAGTGGGCTCGTGCAGCACTTCGACGTGGCGATGGCCGCCCACCGGGCGATCACCCGCACCGGCACCGGCTGTGACGTGCTACCGGTGGACGCCGACCTGTCCGGCTACCGCGTCATCGTCGTGCCCGCCGTGGTGCTGCTGTCCACCGCCCACGCCGAGCGCCTCACGGCGGCCGCCGAGGGGGGTACGCACGTGCTGGTCAGCTACTTCTCCGGGATCGCCGACCGGACCAACCGGGTGGTGACCGGCGGTTACCCGGGGGTGCTGCGGGAGGCGCTCGGGACCCGGTCCGAGGAGTTCTTCCCGCTGTCCCCGGGTGCCGAGGTGCACTGGGATTCCGGCAACGAGTTCGCCGGGGTCCGTAGCACCGCCTGGGCCGAGGACACCGTCGCCCGCCCCGGCACCGAGGTGCTCGCCCGGTACGCCGACGGACCCACCGCCGGGTTCGCCGCGCTCACCCGCCGCCGGCTCGGCTCCGGGGCGATGTGGTACCTCTCCACCCACCCCGACCCGGCCGGGTTCGCCGCCGTGCTGGCCCGGGTGCTGCGCGAATCGGGAACCGAACCGGCCACGGTGCTGCCGGCCGCCGCATCCGCCGTCGTCGCCGGCGAGGTGGACGTGGTCCGGCGGCGCTCGGCGGACCGGTCGTGGTTGTTCGTGCTCAACCACTCCGACGACGACGTCGAGCTGCCGGCATCGGGTTTCGACGTCGTCACGGTGCAGCCGGTGGACGGCGTGCTGCGGCTGTCGGGGGGCGGTTGGGCGGTGATCCGGGAGCAGCGCTGACCGATCAGTTCGTCGCGGCGTTCCCGGTCGGTACCACGACGGCGGCACCCGCTGCCGAGGAGGAGACCGATGAGGCTGCCCGGGATCTCGACCCGAGAAGAGTGGTCGACCGCTCGAACGGCGTTGCTGGCCGACGCCGCATCGGCGTCACTGCGTGGGCAGTGGGCCGCGCCCGCCGCCGCACCCTGGGACAAGGCCCGGTCAGGCGTCCGGCCGGACCGCCACGTCCAGTTGCTGCCGCAGCGCGATGACGGCGGCGCCGCGCGCCCACTCGGTGAAGGTGAACGGGGCGATCTCGATGGGGACTTCCGGCAGCGTCCAATGCTGGACGAGCCGGGCCTGCTCGCGCGTGGTGTCCAGCACCATCGCGGCCAGCGCCACACCCTCGCCGGAGACGATCACCTTGGCCGGCGCGGTCACTGTGGCGATCGTGCCGATCAACGTCCCCAGCGCCCGGCCCGCCTCCTCGATGACGGTCCGGGCGACCGGCGAACCCTCCGCCGCCATGGTGAGGACCTCGTCGTAGTCGGTGTGCCGGCCGACGGCCGCCGAGACCGCGGACACGATGGCCGTCGACGACAGGTAGGACCGCACGCAGCCGCGGTGGCCCCGCTCGCACAGCGGACCCCACGGCGTCACCGGCAGGTGCCCCACCTGGCCACTGCCACCGCTGGCACCGTCGACCAGCCGATCGTCGACGACGACGCCACAGCCCACACCGGCACCGATGGTGACCAGGACGAAGTCGCTGCAGCCGGCGGCGGCACCGAACCAGTGCTCGGCCGCGGTGAGCGCGCGGACGTCGTTCTCCACCACCGCCGGCAGCCCGGTCCGCTGCCGGATCAGGGCCACCAGCGGGACGTCGGTCCAGCCGAGAAACGGTGAGGTGTGAACGACCTCCGACCGCGGGGACACCGGACCCGCGAGGCTCACACCGACGGCGCAGAGCTTGTCGTCCTCGCGCCTGGCCTGCGCCACGACGTCGGCGATGGCCGACACCACCGACTCCGGGTCGGACGCCGGCAGGGTCACCGTCCGATCCGTCAGCAGCCGGGCCCGCAGGTCGGTGGTCACCAGGTCGAGCTGACCGGCGGAGAGCTTGATGCCGATCAGGTGCGCCTGGTCGACGCTGACGTCCATCGGTTGCGACGGGCGGCCGGTGCGCTGGGGGGAGGCCGCGTCGGACTCGGTGACCAGGCCGGCGTCGACGAAGGACCGGGTGATCCGGGTCAGGCTGGCGGGGGAGAGTCCCGACCGCCGGGCGAGGTCGGCCCGGGACGCCGGACCGTGCACCAGCAGGTCCACCAGGACCGATCGGGATGCCTGCGACAACGCCGGGAACGGCGTGCCGACTTTGTGCATGGGCGAAAGTATATGGCGGCGACCGGCGCCGCACCGGCTCAACCGTCCCGACGGGCCCCCTGCGCGGGGTGGACCAGCCGCGTGACCGGCGCGACGAAGCCTTTCGCGGTGAAAGCCGTTGTGACGGCGGCGATCACGTCGTCCGACTGCTCGGCGGTGAGCAGTGCGACGGCCGATCCGCCGAAGCCGCCGCCGGTCATCCGGGCGCCAAGGGCGCCCGCCTCCAGGGCCGTGTCGACGGCCACGTCCAGTTCCGCGCAGGAAACCTCGTAGTCGTCCCGCAGCGACCGGTGCGAGGCGGTCAGCAGGTCGCCGATGTCGGCCACCCTGTCCGCCTGCAGCAGGTCCACGGTCTGCCGCACCCGGTCGTTCTCGGTGACGACGTGCCGAACACGCCTGCGCAGCTCGTCGTCCGGAAGCCGATCCAACGCGGCCGGCAGGTCGTCGATGTCGATGTCCCGCAGCCACTGCACGCCGAGGATCTCCGCCGCCTGCTCGCAGGAGGCGCGGCGGCGTCCGTACTGGCCGTCGGACAGCGCGTGGGTGACCCGGGTGTCGATCACCAGCACGGCCAGTCCGTGCGCGGCCGGATCGAACGGGATGTGCTGCACGCTGCCGGATCTGGTGTCGAACATCAGTACCGAACCGGCGCGGGCCGCCGTTGACGCCGTCTGGTCCATCGGCCCGGTCGGTACCCCGACGAAGTCGTTCTCCGCCTCGCGGGCCAGCCGGGCGATCCTCATCTCGTCGAGCCGCAGACCGGAGAGCGCAGAGGCGGCCAGCGCGGTGACGCACTCGATCGCCGCCGATGACGACAGACCGGCGCCGGACGGAACCCGGGAGTCCAGCGCCAGGTCGAAGCCGCCGATCGGGTGGCCGGCCCGGCGGAGGGTCCAGATCGAGCCGAGCAGGTAGCCGGCCCAGGAGCCGGCGATGTCCGACCCCGGCGTGAGGTCGTCGACGGTGGTGGTGATGACCTCGCCGGGCTTCTGTGCCGATGTCGCCCGGATGGTGCCGTCGGCGTTGCCCGCCGCGGCCAGGTGCGCCCGGGCGTCGATCGCGAACGGCAGCACCAGGCCGCCGCTGTAGTCGGTGTGCTCGCCGATCAGGTTGACCCTGCCGGGTGCCGAGAAGGTCCCGTCGGGTTCGCGGGAGTAGGTGGCGCGGAACAGGTCGGCGGCGGCCATCAATCCCCCTTCCCGTGCAACGCCCAGGCGTCCGCGACCATGTCGGCCAGGGTGAGCTCGGGCGTCCAACCCAGTCGCTGCGCAGCGCGCTCGCCGGACGCGACCAGTCGGGTGGGGTCACCGGCCCGGCGCGGGCCGACCTTCACCGGCACCGCGCGTCCCGTGACGTCCTCGACTTCAGCCAGCACGTCGCGCACGCTGAAGCCGTTGCCGTTGCCGAGGTTGCAGATCAGGTGCTCGCCCGGTTCGGCCGCGGTCAACGCGAGCACATGGGCCCTGGCCAGGTCCTTGACGTGGACGTAGTCGCGGATCGGGGTGCCGTCGGGGGTGGGCCAGTCGTCACCGTAGATGGTGAGTTCCGGTCGCCGGCCGGCCACCGCGTCCAGCGCGATCGGGATGAGGTGCGTTTCGATGCCGTGCCGTTCGCCCGCGCCGAATGCGGCGCCGGCGACGTTGAAGTACCGCAGCGACACCGCAGCCAGTTCGGTCGCCACACACTCATCGGTGATCATCATGTCGACGGCCAGCTTGGTGGCGCCGTAGGTGTTGGTCGGCCGGGTCGGTGCGTCCTCGGTGATCGGCACCGTGTCGGGCTCGCCGTAGGTCGCGGCGGACGACGAGAACACCAGCGTGGGAACCTGATGGGCCGTGATGGCGTCGAGCAGCGCACGGGTGCCGCACACGTTCGTGTGCCAGTACAGCGACGGGTTCGTCACCGATTCGCCGACCAGCGACTTCGCCGCGAAATGCAGCACCGCGTCGAACCCGCCACGCCGCAGAACGTCGGCGGCCGCTGTGATGTCGGCCTGCACGAGCTCCACACCGGCCGGCACCGAGTCGGCGTGGCCGGTGGAGCAGTCGTCGAGCACGACCACCTCGTGACCGTCGTGCTGCAGCTGCCGGGTGACCACGGAGCCGATGTAGCCGGCGCCGCCGACGACGAGCGCCTTCATGCCGACACCGGTCCGGCCCCGCGCAGGCGCTCTGCGGCCGTCTCCGGATTGATGTCGTTCACGAACGCTCCCATGGCTGATTCGGAGCCGGCCAGGTACTTGAGCTTGCCGACCGCGCGTCGGATGGTGAAGACCTCGAGGTGCAGGCGGAAGTCGTCCGGCTCCGCGTGCACGGGCGCCTGGTGGACACCGGTGATGGCGGGCAGGGTGTCGTCGAAGACGCCCTCCATCCGCCTGATCACGTCGAGGTACAGCGCGGCGAGATCCTCCCGCTCGTTCTCTTCCAGAGCGGGCAGATCGCGGACCTGCCGGCGCGGGTACAGGTGCACCTCGATCGGCCAGCGGGCCGCGAACGGCACGAACGCCACCCATGACTCGTTCTGACCGACGATGCGCCGGCCGTCGGCGAGTTCACCGGCCAGCAGGTCGTCGAACAGGTTGCCGCCCGTCTTCGCCCGGTACGCCCGCACCGAGCGGATGGCGGCGGCGGTCTTCGGCGTGGCAAACGGGTAGCCGTAGATCTGGCCGTGCGGGTGGGCCAGGGTCACGCCGATCTCCACGCCGCGGTTCTCGAAGCAGAAGACCTGTTCGACACCGTCCTGCGCGGACAGCGCGGCCGTGCGGTGCGCCCACGCCTCGATGACGGTCCGCATCCGGGACACCGGAAGGCTGGACAGCGTGGCGTTGTGGTCGGAGGTGAAGCAGACGACCTCGCACCGCCCGTTGCCGGGGCGGGTGTCGAACAGGCCGCCGTCGGCGGCGATCGGGCCGGTGCCGGCGAAGGACGGGAACCGGTTCTCGAACACCACGACGTCGTAGTCGTCGGAGGGGATCTCGCTGGCGTTCGCCGGGGTGGAGGGGCACAACGGACAGGCGTTGGCCGGCGGGTGGTAGATCCGGGTCTGCCGGTGCCCGGCGATGCCGACCCATTCCCCGGTGAGTGCGTCGTACCGCACCTCGGACCCGGGGACCACCGCCGGCAGATCCCTCGGGTCCTCGAGAACCCTGCGTGCATCGGGAGTCTCGTCGAAGTAGATCAGCTCGCGACCGTCCGCCATGGTGGTGGAGGTCCGGGTGATCCGGCCCTTCTCGGTCCGGGTCGGGGTCGATGTCACAGGACTCCTGATGGTCGGCGCGCCGACCGCGCAAGCGCGCGCCGGTGCGAGGTGTGCCACCAGTATGCCAAGCCGCTCCATCGAAGTCAACAGATCCAAACACGTGACTTGGTGATACCTGTTCGGAAATGTTGCCAGGGTTTTCAGCTGGGGTGTTGGCTCTCGCAGACAGCAGTCGGGCCGGCGGGGTGTGACCCCACCGGCCCGACTGGCGCGCCGATCATCGTCGACAGAACGGATCTCAGGCCTTCGCCTGCATGCTCTCCCGCGCCGGGTTCCCCTGCTTGCTTCGCTTGGGGTCCATCTCGCCCTGCTTGTCCCGAACGCCACGTTCGATCTGGTCGCCGAGGTGCTTGTCCACGTTGCGCCAGTACTCGAACGCGCGGAGCAGGACGGGCTCGCTGACCCCGTTGAGCAGATGGCCGACGATGTTGGTCACCAGGCGGTCCCTGGCTGCGTCGTCCATGACCTCGCGGACCAGGGTGCCTGCCTGCCCCCAGTCATCGTCGTCCGCGTGCAGGGTGTACGCGCTGCGCACCATGTCCCCGTCGGCTGCCCAGGTGCCGCCGTCGTCGGTCAGGGCGGGGTCGGCGACCGGACCACCGTACGAGTTGGGTGCGTACACGGGGTCGACCGCCGGAATGATCCGCATGGCCCCGTCCTTGGAGTAGCTGTGCACGGGGGCGTGCGGCGCATTGACTGGGATCTGCCGGTAGTTCACGCCGATCCGCGCGCGATGCGCATCGGAATAGGAGAAGCCGCGGGCCAGCAGCATCTTGTCCGGCGACAGCCCGGTTCCGGGGACGAGGTTGTTGGGTTCGAACGCCGCCTGTTCGATCTGCGAGTGGTAGTCGACGACGTTGCGGTTCAGCGTCATCCGGCCCACCTCGTGCAGCGGGTAGTCCCCGTGCGGCCACACCTTGGTCAGGTCGAACGGGTTGAACCGGTAGTTCTTGGCCTCCTCGAACGGCATGATCTGCACCTGCAGCGTCCAGCTGGGGAACTGGCCCGCCTCGATGTGCTCGTACAGATCGCGCTGGTGGTAGTCGGTGTCGACCGCGGCCATCTGGTCGCCCTCGTCCTGGGTGAAGAACTCGATGCCCTGGTCCGTCTTGAAGTGGTACTTGACCCAGAACTTCTCGCCGGCCGAGTTGATCCACATGTAGGTGTGGCTCGAGTAGCCGTTCATGTGCCGCCACGTCCGCGGGATCCCGCGGTCACCCATCAGCCAGGTCACCTGGTGCGCGGATTCCGGGGACAGCGTCCAAAAGTCCCATTGCATGTCGTGGTCACGCAGGTTGTTCGCCGCACGGCGCTTCTGCGAACGGATGAACTGCTGGAACTTCAGCGGGTCCCGGATGAAGAACACCGGGGTGTTGTTGCCCACCAGGTCGAAGTTTCCCTCCGAGGTGTAGAACTTGAGCGCGAAGCCACGGGGGTCCCGCCAGGTGTCTGGGCTGCCCCGCTCGCCGGCCACGGTGGAGAAGCGCGCCACCATCTCGGTACGGGTGCCGGGCTGGAACACGGCCGCCCGGGTGAAGGCGCTGACGTCCTGGGTGACCTCGAAGACACCGAAAGCCCCGCCGCCCTTGGCATGCGGCTGGCGCTCCGGGATGCGCTCGCGATTGAAATTGGCCATCTGCTCCAGCAGGTAGTGATCCTGCAGCAGCAGTGGCCCGTCCGGCCCGACCGTGAGCGAGTGCTCGTCACTGGCGACGGCGATGCCCGCATCCGTGGTGGTCGCTGGGCGCGTGTGCGGTCCTGTCATTCCCGTTCCCTTCCGGCCGCACGGCAGCGCTGCGCCGATGCGACCTGCGTTGAGGTCCGGCTCCGGAAGCCCTGGAAGCCCTGGAAGCCCTGGACCTGACCGTCAGTGCGTTACCCGCGTCGGTCAGTGACCAAACGGGGTCTGGTCCGGCTAGCGGCTGGGCGTCTGCCCGCCGCCGAGCAGGACGTCCTCCCAGCCCGGCATGACGGGGCGAGAACCCTTGCGGCCCCGGCCGGCGTGGTCGGTCCCGGTGCGCGCGTTTTCCTTGCGCTCGGCCGGCGGCGGCACCGCGGCGCGTTCGTCGAGCACGGCCTGCTCGACCAGTTCCTGCTCCTGCTCCATCCGTTCGGCCACCGACCGTCGGGTGCCCGCCGGATGATGGGACGCGGGCTGGTGGGACGCGGGCTGCTGGGACGCGTCGGGGGTGTCCACCCGGTGGAAGACGTCCGCGGCGGGCGGCTCGTCGATGGTGCGCAGGGCGCGGGGCGCCGGGTCGATCAGGTCGCGGGCGGCGTCGTCCCGCGCCCGCAGCGTCGGGGTGCGGGCGCCGGCGTGGATGTCCCAGACGGCGGCATTCTCACTGCGGCCCGCGTGCCAACGCAGCACGACGACCCAGCCGTCGGTATCCCGGTAGGCATCCCAGTGCATCTGCCCGGCCTGGCCCCGATCGGTCAGCGTGCCGACCGCCAGTTCCTCCAGGGTGCGGCGGGCAGGGTTGCCGTCGATCATCGGGAACGATCTTCGGGCCTTCTCGGCCATGGTCGACCGCTCCAGCAGCACCGGGTAGGCGTACCGCTCGATCCGGCCGATGCTGGTGTTCGCCGCCGCGGCGACCTCGGCGATGGAGCTGCCCGCCCTGATCCGCGCCTGGATCTCTCTGGGCCGCAGCTGCGGTTCCCGCTCGATCTCCAGCTGCCCGAGCCGGCTGAGGTCACCGCGGGTGGCCGCCCGGAGCCGCTCGTCGGCGGGTAGCGTGAACAACTCGCCGGACACGGCGTCCTCGCAGACCAGGTTGTCACCGTCCTCGGCAAGGCCTAGGACCCGCAACGCGCGCATGGGTTCTCCTCCCGGATCAGAACTCCACCCGACGCTATCGCGGCCCCGGGTGTGCTCCGTCCAGGCGCGCCGCCCGCGTCCCGGCGACTTGCTGAACGCCGCGTACTACAGCCGCTCGACGACGTAGTCGATGCATCCGGTGAGGGCACTGACATCGTCGGGTTCCACGGCGGGAAACATGCCGACGCGGAGCTGGTTGCGGCCGAGCTTGCGGTACGGCTCGGTGTCGACGATGCCGTTGGCGCGCAACGTCCTGGCCACCGCCGCGGCGTCGACCGTGTCGGCGAAGTCGATGGTGCCGACCACCTGCGAGCGCAGCTCCGGGCGCTGCACGAACGGCGTCGCGTAGTCGGTGCCGGCGGCCCAGTCGTACAGCCGGCTCGAGGAGTCCGCGGTGCGCTTGGTGGCCCAATCCAGGCCGCCGCTGGCCAGGATCCACTCGATCTGGTCGGCGAGCAGGAACAGCGTCGCCACCGCGGGGGTGTTGAGGGTCTGGTCCTTGGTGCTGTTGTCCAGCGCGGTGGCGATGGACAGGAACTCCGGGATCCACCGGTCGGTGGCGGCGATCTCGGCGATCCGGGCCAGTGCCGCGGGGGAGGCCAGGGCAATCCACAGGCCACCGTCGGAGCCGAACACCTTCTGCGGCGCGAAGTAGTAGACGTCCGCCTGGGTCGCATCCAGCGGCAGGCCGCCGGCGCCGGAGGTGGCGTCGACCAACACGAGTTGATCGGCGGTGGCACCGGTCGGCCGGAGCACCGGTACCGCGACACCGGTGGAGGTCTCGTTGTGCGCCCAGGCGTAGACGTCGACGTCGGACGCGGCGACCGCGTCGGGGGCGTCACCGGGGTCGGCGGAGATCACCTGCGGGTCCGCCAGGAACGGCGCCTTGCGGGTGACGGTGGCGAACTTGGCCGAGAACTCACCGAAGGTCAGGTGCTGCGCCTTGTTGCGCACCAGTCCCAGTGCGGCGGCGTCCCAGAAGGCGGTGGTGCCGCCGTTGCCGAGGATCACCTGGTATCCATCGGGCAGTCCGAAGAGCGCGGTCAGTCCGTCCCGCACCCGCCGGACCAACGACTTCACCGGAGCCTGCCGGTGGGAGGTGCCCATCACCGACACACCGGAGCCGGCCAGCGCGGCCAGCGCCTCCGGCCGCACCTTGGACGGGCCACAACCGAACCGCCCGTCGCTGGGCAGCATGGCCGGGGGCAGGGTCAGCTTCGGTGCATCGGCCATGACGGCGCGTTCTCCTCACAGTGCACGGATATCGACGGCCAATCTTGCCATCGGATCCGCAGCGCTACGACCGCGCCGGACACCCCTCAGACGGCCAGCGCCAGTTCGTGGAAGCCCTCGACCATCTCGGGCTTGCGTGGCGCCGGGCCGTTGTAGACGGCGGAGGGGCGGACCAGCTTGCCGAGCTTCTTCTGCTCCAGGATGTGGGCGCTCCAGCCGGCCGTCCGTGCGCAGGTGAACATGGCGGGCATCATCGTGGCCGGCACGCCGGCGAAGTCCAGGATGACGGCGGCCCAGAATTCGACGTTGGTCTCGATCGCCCGGTCGTGGCGGCGTTCCCGCAGGATGGTCAGGGCGGCCCGCTCGAGCGCTGCCGCGGCCTCGTAGCGCGGCGCGTCCAGCTCCCGGCAGGTGCGGCGCAGCACCCGCGCGCGGGGGTCCTCGGCCCGATACACCCGGTGCCCGAAGCCCATCAGCCGTTCCTTGCGGTCCAGGATGCCGTTGACCAGGCCCTCGGGATCGCCGGTCCGTTCGACCTGCTGCACCATCGGCAGCACCCGCGCCGGCGCGCCGCCGTGCAGCGGGCCGGACATCGAGCCGACGGCACCGCTGAAGCAGGCCGGCACGTCCGCACCGGTGGAGGCCACGACCCGACCGGTGAACGTCGAGGCGTTCATCCCGTGCTCCGCGGCGGACACCCAGTAGGCGTCGATCGCCCTCACCTGCTCGGGGCTGGGGTCGCCCAGCCACATCGTCATGAACCGTTCCACCACGGTGCTGCACCCGGCCAGCCGGGACGCGGACACGGCGGGCTTGTCGCCGCGGGCGGAGTGCGCGGCATACGAGAGCACCGCGGAGGTGGTCTGCGCCAGATGGTCCCTGGCCTGCTCGTCGGTGATGTCCAGCAGTGGCCCGAACCCGCGAGCCGGGGCGAGCAGCGGCAGGGACGCCTGCACGTCCACCCGTACGTCGCCGGAGCGGAACGCCGACGGGGAGGTGTCGATCGGCAGCGCGGGGCCGAAGGCGTCATCGACGAGCAGGTGCCAGACGTCGTCGAAACTCACCGTGCCGACCAGGTCGTCGATGTCGACCCCGCGGTAGCGCAGCGACCCGCCGTCCTTGTCGGGTTCGGCAATCGCGGTGTGAAAGGCGACCACGCCCTCCAGTCCCGAGACGAAGGAAGATCCATTGGTGGACATCGACGCACCTCCGCAGTGACGACGGCCGCCGGGATGGTCGTTTCCGTGTGACGCACGACGGCCATCGGCCCCGATCCGACCGTTTCTTCACAATGCCTTTACCTGCCGACTGGGGCCATCGGAACGGGCGTGTGTTCTGTCACTGCCGCCCGCCGGGTCCGTCCCGCGGCGCGGCGTACCGTGCGTGGCCGGTGCACGACCAGGGACCGGACATGGAGGAGGACCGCAGTGATGAGCAGCGACGATGCGGTGACGCCGGATCTGGCGGCCATGCGGGAGAGCTACTCGCTGGCCGGGCTGTCCGAGTCCGACCTGGCGCCGGACTGGCTGACGCAGTTCCGGCGGTGGCTGGCTGACGCAGTGGACAGCGGCCTGGGCGAGCCCAACGCGATGGTGGTGGCCACCGCATCCCCGGACGGCGACGTGGCCGGCCGGTGCGTGCTGTGCAAGGGCCTGGACGAGTCGGGCATCGTCTTCTACACCAACCTGACCTCGGACAAGAGTCGGGACCTGCAGGCCAACCCGCGGGCGTCGGCCACCTTCCCGTGGATCGCGCTGCAGCGTCAGGTGCACTTCCGTGGCACGGTCAGCCGGGTGTCCGAGGAGACCGCCGAGCAATACTGGTCGACCCGGCCGCGCGGATCCAAGATCGGTGCCTGGGCGAGCCCGCAGTCCCGGGTGCTGCGCGACCGGGCCGAGCTGGACGCGCTACGCGCACAGGCCTACCAGCGGTTCGGCGAGGAGGACGACGCCGGCGCCACCGCGGTCGCCGACATCCCGCTGCCGCCGTTCTGGGGCGGCTGGTTGATCAGGCCGCGGACCGTCGAGTTCTGGCAGGGCCGGGTCGGCCGGCTGCACGACCGGCTCCGGTATCGCGCCGAGGGTGACGGCAGGTGGGTCATCGAGCGGCTCGCCCCGTGACCGAAACCGCGCCAGGGCGGTGACGGGGTCGGACGCCGGCCGGGGACGGCGTTCGGCACTTCGCCGGCTCGGGCCCGACCTGCGCCCGCTGCAGGTTCCCGCGTATCGGCGGCTGTTCTTCGGCCAGGTCGTCACCGTCATCGGTGCCGTGCTGACCACGGTCGCCGTCCAGCAGCAGATCTTCGACATCACCCAGAGCTCGGCGTGGGTGGGGTTCGCCTCACTGGTCGCCCTGGTGCCGCTGGTCACGTTCGGGCTGCTCGGCGGCGCGATCGCCGACACCTACGACCGCCGCAAGCTGCTGATGATCACCTCGGTCGGTATTGCCGCCACCAGCATCGGGCTGTGGGTCGCCGCGCTGACCGGCGCAGGGTCGGTGTGGGTGGTGTTCGCACTGCTGGCGGTGCAGCAGGGCTTCTTCGCCGTCAACCAGCCGACCCGCAGCGCGATCATCCCGCGGATCGTGCCGCTGGAGATGGTGCCCGCCGCCAATGCCCTGGGCATGACGGTGTTTTCGCTGGGCGTTATCGTCGGGCCGCTGCTGGTCGGCGTGCTGATCCCGATCGTCGGGCTGCCGTGGCTGTACTTCCTGGACGCGCTGACCCTGATCGCCATCATGTACGCGGTGATCAAGCTGCCGCCCGTCCCGCCGCTGGGTGAGCACCGCGGCCGGGCGAAGGTGCTGGACGGGATCGCGTATCTGCGGGTGAAGCCGTTGCTGCTGATGACCTTCGTGGTGGACATCATCGCGATGGTGTTCGGCATGCCGCGGGCGTTGTTCCCGCAGATGGCGCAGGAGACGTTCGGCGGCCCGCCGGGCGGTGGCCTGGCGCTCGGGCTGCTCAATGCAGGCCTGGCGATCGGGTCGTTGATCGGCGGCCTGACCGGCGGCTGGATCCACCGGATCTACCGTCAGGGCATTGCCATCGTCGCCGCGATCGTGCTGTGGGGCGCCTCGATGGCGCTGTTCGGCAGCACGTCGGTGCTGTGGCTGGCGGTGCTCTATCTGGCGGTCGGCGGTTGGGCGGACCTGGTCAGCGCCGTCTACCGGTCCACCATCCTGCAGGTCAATGCCACCGACCAGATGCGCGGCCGGATGCAGGGTGTGTTCACCGTCGTGGTCGCCGGCGGTCCACGGGTGGCCGATCTGGTGCACGGGTTGGTGGCGAGCGCGACGTCGACCTCGTTCGCGGTCGTGGCCGGGGGGCTGTCGACCATCGCGGCGACCCTGGTGGCCGCAATGCTCGGCCGTTCGCTGTGGCGGTACGACACCCGGTCGTCACCGGATACCTGACGGGCGGCCCCGGTGCGGCACACTGCACCCATGTCGCACCAGCGCTCTCACACCCCGCAGGACTGGGCCCCGTATCAGCAGCTCGACGACGCCGTCCGCGCGTACATCCGGGATGCGGATGCGGCACTCGAGGCGCTGGCGGGTGTCATCGACCCGACGGCCGTGCTCGCCTTCACCTGCGAGCGGGTGAGCTCCGAACAGAGCTGGGGCGAGTCGCTGTGGCAGGAGGTGGCCGTCACCGACGGTCGCCGGCTGGTCCTGTGGCACGGCGACGACGAGGGCGACGACCGGCGGCCGGACCACCCGATGTTCTCGTCCTCGATCCGCACCATCCCGCTGTCCGCGATCGTCGACCAGGGGCTGCGCAACCGGTTCCGCACCGAGCCGGACGGGTCGCGGACGATGAACGCGGTGATGCTGTACCTGTCGACGCAGACACCGGAGCGCTCGATGACGGAGCTGACGGAGGCGAACGAGACCCGTGCGGTGCACCACGTCGAGACCTACCGGTTCTCCAAGTCGGTGACCGACGGTGGGCTCGCCCAGATGCAGCGGCTGCTGCAGTTCGGCCGGGCGCTCTCCCGGGCGGTCGCCCGGCTGGACGGACCCACCCGATGACGGCACGCCGGCCCGCCAGCGGGGAGCAGTACCACCTGCGCAGCGGCGCCGTCACCGCGCAGGTCGGTGAGGTGGCCGCGGTGCTCCGGTCGTTCGCCGTCGACGGCGTGCCGTTCACCGAGACCTGGGACGACGCAGCAGTGCCGCCGATGGGCTGCGGGATCGTGCTGGTGCCCTGGCCGAACCGGATACCCGGCGGCCGGTGGACACTGCGCGGCAAGGAGCAGCAGCTGGACATCACCGACGTCGGGCACGGGGCGGCGATCCACGGCCTGCTGCGCAACACCGCCTACCGGCTGGTGGATCACACCGCGTCGTCGGTGACGCAGGCGGCCGGCATCTACCCGCAGCACGGGTACCCGTTCACGCTGGACACCCGGGTGACGCACGCGGTGTCCGCCGAAGGGCTGACCGTGACCCACCGGCTGACCAATCCCGGCGCGGACGCCGCGCCGTTCGGTGTGGGAGTGCACCCGTATCTGCGGATCGGCGAACGCCCGGTGGGTGAGCTGACGGTCACCGTGTCCGCGGACCGCTACCTGCGGATGGACGAATCCCTGACGCCGGTGGCGGTGGCGTCCGTCGACGGCACGCCCAACGACCTGCGCACCGGGGCATCGTTGTCGGCGCTGGACCTGGACGTCGCGCTCACCGGGCTGCGCGTCGTCGACGGCCGGGTCGAGCACCGGTTGTCCGCTCCCGACGGCACCGGGCTGCTGCTCTGGGCCGACGAGGTGTTCGGCTGGGCGCAGGTCTACGCACCGCCGAACTTCCCGGGCCCGGGGGCGCCGGACCGGCGCCGCGCCGTCGCGATCGAACCGATGACGTGCGCTCCCAACGCGTTCAACAGCGGCGACGGGCTGCTGTGGTTGGAACCGGGGGAGAGCTGGTCGGCGTCGTGGGGCCTGCGGCCCACCGGCTTCTGACGCATCACGCCGACTTCCGGGTCTGCCAGCGGCGCAACGCTTCCGCTCGTTCGGCGGCGTGGTCGACGATCGGCGCCGGGTAGTCCGGTGCGGCACCCGGCAGCTCCCACGGCCGGTGCACCGCCTTACCCGGGATCTGCCGCAGCTCGGGCACGTAGCGGCGGACGTAGTCGCCGTCGGGGTCGAACTTCTCGCCCTGACCGATCGGGTTGAAGATCCGGTAGAAGGCGGCCGCCTGCGGCCCGGATCCGGCGACCCACTGCCACCCGTGGTTGTTGGACGCGTAGTCGCCGTCCACCAGGTGGTCCAGGAAGTGCGCGGCGCCGACCTGCCACGGCAGGTGCAGGTCCTTGATCAGGAATGACGCGACGCCCATCCGCACCCTGTTGTGCACCCAGCCCTCGGCGAGCAGCTGCCGCATCCCGGCGTCGATGTACGGAAAACCCGTCCGGCCGGCCTTCCACGCCGCCAGCCGCTCGTCGGCCACCGGACCCTCGTCCCCGCACAGGGTGTCGATCGACGGGTCGAGCGAGGTCCACAGCGATTCCGGGCGGTGGAACACGACGTCGGCGTAGAACTCCCGCCAGGCGAGCTCGCGTCGGTAGGACGACGCACCGGCCGAACGCCGCTTCGCCAGGTCCGCCAGCATCGTCCGAGGGTGGATGCACCCCCACTTCAAGTAGGGCGACATCCGGCTGGTGCCCGGGTGATCGGGCCGGTTCCGCTCGTCGGAATACGCGTTCACCCCGTCCTGCAGGAAGTCCTGCCAGACCCGTGATGCCGCAGCCTCCCCCGGCTCCGGCAGGGTGGTCGAGTCGGCGACCGGCGCGCCGAGATCGGCCGGCGCGCACCGCCGGACGCCGTCCACCGCGTCCGGGTCGAGCCAGGTGACGGCGTCGGGGTCCCTCGCGGGGCCGCGCCAGCCGTGCGCCGTCCAGCCGCGGTGGTACGGGGTGAACACCGAGTACCGGCCGCCGTCGGGTTTGCGGACGCGGCCGGGCGCCACCGCGTACGGCGACCCGGTGCCGATGAGGTCGACATCGGCTGCGGCCAGGGCGCGTTCGACTCGCTCGTCGCGGCGGCGACCGTACGGCCCGTAGTCCGTCGAGACGTGCACCGCTGTGGCCTGTACCGCCGCGGCGACCGCGGGCACCACCTTCTCCGGCCGGCCGGCGGCGACCAGCAGCCTGCCGCCCATGGACTCCGACAGCCGCTCCAGGCAACCGGCCAGAAAGGCCCTGCGTGGCGCCCCCGACGAGGTCAGGACGGCGTCATCGGCGACGAAGAGCCCGAGTACGTCCGGGGCTCCGGTGCCGGCACGGAGCAGCGCGGGGTGGTCGGCCAGCCGCAGGTCGCGGCGGAACCACAGCACGGAGGGCCTCGTCATGCCTCGATCATGCCCGCGCGCCGGCAGCCACCGGGCTCAGCGCTGCCCGACCTCCACGTAATCGCGTGCGGGGTAACCGGTGTAGATCTGGCGCGGCCGGCCGATCTTGGTGGCCGGGTCGTTGATCATCTCCCGCCACTGGGCGATCCAGCCCGGCAGCCGGCCCAGCGCGAACAGCACGGTGAACATCCGGGTCGGGAAACCCATGGCCTTGTAGAGCAGCCCGGTGTAGAAGTCGACGTTCGGGTAGAGCTTGCGGGAGACGAAGTAGTCGTCGGACAGCGCCACTTCTTCCAGTTGCTTGGCCAGGTCCAGCAGCTCGTCGTTGACGCCGAGTTCGTCGAGCACCTCGTCCGCGGTGGCCTTCACCAGCGCCGCCCGCGGGTCGTAGTTCTTGTAGACCCGATGCCCGAAGCCCATCAGCTTGACGCCCGGTTCCTTGTTCTTGACCCGCCTGACGAAGGCGTCCACGCCGCCGCCCTCACGTTGCATGGTTTCCAGCATCACCAGCACCGCCTGGTTGGCACCGCCGTGCAGCGGCCCGAACAGCGCGTTGATCCCGGCCGAGACGGAGGCGAACAGGTTGGCGTTGGACGAGCCGACCAGCCGCACCGTGGAGGTCGAACAGTTCTGTTCGTGGTCGGCGTGCAGGATCAGCAGCTGGTCCAGCGCCTTGACCAGCTTGGGGTTCACCTCGTACGGCTCGGCGGGGAAGCCGAACGACATCCGCAGGAAGTTCTCCACCAGCCCGAGGGAGTTGTCCGGGTACAGCAGCGGCTGCCCGACGGACTTCTTGTAGGCGTACGCGGCGATCGTCGGCAGCTTCGCCAGCAGCCGGATGGTGGACAGCTCCACCTGTTCCGGATTGAACGGGTCGAGGGCGTCCTGGTAGAAGGTCGACAGCGCGCTGACCGCGCTGGACAGCACCGGCATCGGGTGCGCGTCCCGCGGGAAGCCGTCGAAGAACCGCTTGAGGTCCTCGTGCAGCATCGTGTGCCGGCTGATCCGCTGGACGAACGCGTCCAGCTCGGTGGTGTCGGGCAGTTCACCGTGGATCAGCAGGTAGCTGGTCTCCAGGAACGTCGACGACTGGGCGAGCTGCTCGATCGGGTATCCGCGGTACCGCAGGATCCCGGCGTCACCGTCGATGTAGGTGACCGCCGACGTCGTCGAACCGGTGTTGGTGAAACCCGGATCCAGGGTGACCACGCCCAGCGTCGTCAGCAGCTTGGAGATCTCCAGGCCGGAGGAGCCCTCGATGGCGGGCACGAGCGGTAGTTCGAGTTCGTTGCCGTCGAAGGTCAGCGTCGCCGACGTCGCCCCGTCGGACGCTGGTTGCGGGGCCCCGGACCCGTTGCTGGCGGCAGGGGGGATCTCGACGGCGGATGTCGCGGCGGCGTCGGTGGCCTCGGGCATGGCGGCTGGCCTTCCATCTGTCTCGGAGCTCCTGACGTCGCGCGCGCCGGTCGATTGCGCCGCGCACCTGGGGGATGACGTCAGTGACCCCGAGGTTACTGGGCCGACGGGCCCCGGCGATCCACGGGAGCCCTACAGCCGATCGTCGCAACCCCTGTGGACGCAGGCGGCCGGCCAGTAACGTGACCTTCGTCCGTGCGACGGCACGACCGAGACGGAAGGCATCGACGATGAGCCTGACCCTGGCCGCTGTGCTGGCCGAATCCGCCAACCGGCACCCCGACAAGGACGCCGTCGTGATGGGTGGGGAACGGATCGGTTACGCCGACCTGTGGGAGCAGACCCGCCGGTACGCGAGCGTGCTGCGGCGGGCCGGTGTCGGCCCCGGCGACCGGGTGGCGCTGCTGATGCCGAACGTGCCGGATTTCCCGCGGGCGTATTACGCGATCCTGTCGCTGGGCGCCGTCGTCGTTCCGGTGCACGCCCTGCTGGTGGCCCGGGAGATCGGCTTCGTGTTGACCGACTCGCAGGCGAAGGTGCTGGTCGCGGCGGGCCCCCTGCTGGCACAGGGCGCACCGGCGGCGGAGCAGGCCGGCATTCCGCTGATCTCCGACTTCCAGGACGGGGAGCTGGAGCCGATCGCCGGCTACGTGGAACGCAAGCCCGACGACGAAGCCGTCATCCTCTACACCTCCGGCACCACCGGAACGCCCAAGGGCGCCATCCTCACCCAGCTGAACATGACCATGAACGCGATCGTGGCGGCGACCTCGGTGCTGCAGCTGACGCCCGACGACGTCATCCTGGGCTGCCTGCCGCTGTTCCACTCGTTCGGCCAGACCTGCGCGATGAACTCCGGCTTCTTCGCCGGCGCCGCCCTGGTGCTGCTGCCCCGGTTCGACGGTGCGGCCGCGCTGGAGGCGATCGTCACCGAGCGGGTCAATGTCTTCATGGGTGTGCCCACCATGTACATGGCGTTGCTCGCGGCGGCGCGGGAGGACGACCGGCGGCCCACCCTGCGGATGGCGGTGTCCGGCGGCGCGAGCCTGCCGGTGGCGGTGATCGACGCCGTGGCCGAGGCGTTCGGCGCCGACATCTACGAGGGCTACGGGCTCAGTGAGACCTCACCGGTCGCCACCTTCAACCAGCCGGTGTTCGGCCGTAAGGCAGGTACCGTCGGCCGTCCCATCTGGGGCACCGAGGCGGCCGTCGCGGCGCCGGAGATCGAGAACCGGATCGAACTGCTGCCGCAGGGCGAGGTCGGCGAGGTGGTGCTGCGCGGGCACAACATCTTCGCCGGCTACCTCAACAACCCGCAGGCCACGGCAGAGGTGCTGATCGACGGCTGGTTCCGGTCCGGCGATCTGGGCGTGATCGACGAGGACGGGTTCCTGTCCATCGTCGACCGGAAGAAGGACCTGATCATCCGCGGCGGCTTCAACGTGTACCCGCGCGAGGTCGAGGAGGTGCTCGCGGCCCACCCCGGCGTCGCCCAGGTCGCGGTGGTCGCGGTACCCCACCCGCGCCACGGCGAGGAGATCTGCGCCGTCGTGATCCGCTCCCCCGCGGGCGCCGATCTGCAACCCGAGACGCTGATCGAGTGGTCGAAGGAGCGGCTCGGCCGGCACAAGTACCCGCGGCGGGTGGAGTTCGCCGAGTCCTTGCCGCTCGGGCCGAGCGGCAAGGTGCTGAAGCGGGAGCTTGTCAAAGATCTCTGAGTCGGCAATCGGGTGTATCAAACTGCGGCAACCGTGTCCCTTTTGTGCTTGACGCTCCTGGCGCGGCCACGGAGGGTGAACACATTCCGGAGGTTGCCATGAGACGAACCATTTGCTCGCTCGCCGCGGGCGTCGCAATGCTGATCGGCCTGACCGCGTGCGCGTCCGGGCTCACCGGCACCCCGGCGGTGGGCACCGGTGCGGTCGCCGCGTCGCCGACCGCGTCCTCGTCCGCAACCGGCACGACGGCAACCGGCACGACGGCGACCGGCACGACGGCAACCGGCACGACGGCGACCAGCACCAGCACCGAGCCCTCGGACGTGTCGGTGCCGGCGGACTCCTCCGGCACCCTGGCCAGCGGCGTGACGATCGACGAACTGGCCGACGACCTCGACGCCGCGCAGAAGGTCGTCGACGGCTTCTGGGCCGAGCACTGGACCGACTACTACACGGGCACGTACAAGCCACCGACGGTCAAGGGGCTCTACGACGGCACCGACCCGACGGACACACCGACCTGCGACGGCGAGCCGCTGGAGGCCTACAACGCCTACTACTGCGGGTCCGAGGACTACGTCGCCTGGGACGCGAACCTGCTGGTCGACGGCGCCGACGTGATCGGCGACTCCTGGGTCTACCTGATCGTCGCCCACGAGTGGGGACACGCGATCCAGGCCCGCCTGCAGGACAACCTGGTCTCCACCGCCTACGAGTTGCAGGCCGACTGCCTGGGTGCGGCCGCGATGTACGGCGCCGTCGCCGACGGCACGCTGGAACTGGAACCGGGCGACGATCAGGAACTCATCGGATCGCTGAGCACACTGGCCGACCAGATGCCGTGGACGATGGCCGCCGATCACGGCGACCCGTTCGAGCGCGTCCAGTGGTTCACCCTCGGCCGCAACGGCGGTGTGACGGCCTGCTTCGACGACGCGGCACCGGCGACGACCAGCTCCAGCTGAGTTTCTCCGGGCGGACACAGGCGCGGCCTGCCCGGTCTCGGTGCCCCGTTCTGGCACCCTGACAAGCGGGCGGTTCCGGCGTGTTCGCACGGAACCACGGGGTCGACCGGCACGTCCTGCCACCGGTCCAGCCGAGTGAAACGAGGATTTGATGCGAGCCCGATATCTGATCATCGGACTGGTGGTGGCGCTGGCCGCGGTCACCGGAGTCCTGATCTACCAGGGCAATCAGACGCAGGTCGCGAGTTCCTCGCCGTTGACGGTGACCCAGACGTCGACGGCGGCCTCGCCGGCCGACCCGTACGCCCGGGACACCGCGGCCGCGACGGACAGCCCGGTGGCGGCGCCGACCGGCGACCGGCCGCCGACGAACGTCCCGATGAACAAGCTGGCGCCGGGGGAGAAGCCGCCGCAGTTCATCATCTTCTCCTTCGACGGCGCCGGGTCGCACCAGCGGTGGAACGAGTTCATGGCGGCGGCCGAGCCGACGAATTCCCGTTTCACCGGTTTCCTGTCCGGCATCTACCTGCTCGGCGACCCGGCCAAGGACGCCGGGGTGTACGTCGGCCCCGGGCACGCACCGGGCAAGGCGTCCATCGGATACGGCGGCCCAGAGGAGGAGATCGTCACCGAGGTCAACGATCTCAACCTGGCCTACGCCAAGGGACACGAGATCGGGACGCATTACAACGGCCACTTCTGCGACGACAACCCGCCCGGTGGGAATCAGTGGAGCACCGCCGACTGGAAGAACGAACTCGATCAGTTCTTCACGTTCATGAAGGACTGGAAGAAGCTCAACGGTTACACCGACGCCCCCGACCTGAAGGTGCCGCCGGACTCCATCAAGGGCGGTCGCACACCCTGTCTCACCGGCTCTCTCGATGTGCTGATCCCGGCGTGGAAAGTGCACAACATGACGTACGACTCCTCGATGCCGGCACCCAAGAACGGGATCTTCTGGCCGGAGAAGGTGGACGGCATCTGGGAGTTCTACATGCCGCAGGTCTATTCCCCGGGATTCGACAGCATGACGACCGCGATGGACTACAACTTCTGGTTCAAGTTCAACCAGGGCCGGGACGAGCCGGAAACGGCGCCGGAATTGCGGGACATCGTCAAGAAGACGTACGACTACATGTACGACCAGGCGTACAACGGCAACCGCGCACCGGTGCTGATCGCCAATCACTTCAACAAGTGGAACGGCGATTCGTTCAACCCGCCGGCCATGGATTTCATGAAGGACAAGTGCGGCCAGCCGGACACCTACTGCGCGACGTACCAGGACGTCATCGCCTGGATGGAGATGCAGGACCCCGACGTGCTCGCCCAGTTGCAGGCGCAGGCCCCGGTCGCGGCGACTGCACCGTGACCGGGCCCGCTGTGCGCACTGCTGCCGCTGCTGCTGCTGATCAGGCCGCCGGCGGGCAGAAGATCTCCAGCGGCAGGCCATCGGGATCCTTGAACGACAGCCCCGACCCGTAACCGGCGTCCTGAACGCCGCCGTGCTGCACGCCGAGCCGGTCGAGATTGGCGGCCCAGCCCACCAGTTCGGCCCGGTCCGCGCAGGCGAAGGACACGTGGTCCAGGCCGACCCGGCGGGGCGTGAAGGTCACGTCGGTGAGCTGACCGTCCGGAAAGGTGTGCAGCCCGAACAGCGTGCTGCCGAGTGCGAAGACGACGTGCCGGAACGGTCCGGTGTCCTCGTCCAGCACCGGTTCCTGGCCGAAGACCCGCTGGTACCACGGCACGCTGACGGCGAGATCGGACACCGTCAGCGCGACGTGGGACAAGCCGGTGAGGGGTGATGCGGTGGTGGTCAAGTGCTCCTCCTGAGCCGTAGCGGGGCCGCGGCTGCGGTCCCGGTGAGGAGTACGGCCACCCGCCGCAAACGGTTCGCACGGTTCTCAGCCGGCCGCCTCGGCGCGATCTGCGTTGGCGTGGATGGCGCCACGCAGCCACTGCGCCAACCCCGGGGCGACGTCGTCGTAGGTCCTGGTGAACCGCTCGTCCTGGACGTACATGTCACCCAGGCCGCGGTGCATCGGGTACCCGCAGTCGTAGAAGGTCTCGATCGAGCGGCGGTGCTCCTCGGCGAGGTGCATCGCCTGCGGGCTGTCCGGTGCTGCGCCGGCCCGCATCGCCTCGGCCAGCCGGCGATTGAGATCGTCACCGGCCTTCTTGATCTCGACCCACTGCTCCTTGCTGAATGTCGCCGTCCGCGCCTGGGATTGCTTCCAGGCCCCTGTGTCGCCCCAGCGCTGCTCCGCCTCGGTCTCGTAGTCCTCGCTGTAGGTGGGCCCGAAGACCTCGAACTTCTCCTCGGGCGTCAGTTGGATGCCCATTGTCTTTGCCTCCATTTCCTTCTCGACGGCCGCGACCATCGATTGCAGCCGGTGTATCCGCTGCATCAGCAACTCCCGTTGCCGCGCAAGATGAGCCGATGCGTCGGCCCCCGGAACGCGCAGGATGGTCGCGATGTCCTCCAGCGGAAAGCCGAGCTCGCGGTAGAACAGGATGTGCTGGAGTTCCTGCAGGTCGTCGTCGGAATACCTGCGGTATCCGGCGGCGGTGCGCTCCTGCGGTTCCAGCAACCCGATCTGGCCGTAGTGGTGCAACGTCCGGACCGTCACACCGGCCAGTTCGGCGACCTGTCCGACCGAGTAGCTCATCGCTCTCTCCTCTGATGGACGCCCGGCCGGCTGGCCGGGCACCAACGACGATGCAGGCTGACGTTACGTCAGGGTCAAGGGGTTTGTGTCAGGTCGTCGACGGTTGTGTCAGGTCGTAGACGGTGGCACCGCCGACGGTGGTGGAGGTGAAGTTGGCCTCCACCCAGTCCTGGATCTGCGAGCCGGTGCCCCGGTCGCCGCCGGGTCCACTACCGGGTCCACTACCGGGTCCACCGCCGGTACCGCCGACGATGAAGTAGCTGATCTCGCCGTCGGCCACGTATCGCTGGAATTGCGCCGGCGTGGGCGACGGGTCGCTGCCGGTGAAACCGCCGATGGTCATCACCGCGGTGTCGGTACCCAGGATCAGGGGCGCGGCCGCACCGGCGCCGGTCACCGCCGCCGACCAGCGGGTGGTGCTCGACTCCAGCAGCGTCACCAGATCGCTGTCGATGCTCGTGCTGCCACCCCCGGGAGCTGCGCCGGTGGACCGCAGCGACGCACCGCTCGGCGGTTCCGTGGCGTTCGGCAGTTCCAGTCCCTCGGGCGGTTGCCCGCCCGGGAAGCCGCCGGCGCCCATCACCCTCGTGCCGCCCAGGGCGGAACCGGTCGGGCCGGACACCGGGATGGAACCGCTGTGCGGCGTCGCCGCGGTGGCCAGGGTGTATCCGGCGGTGCCGCTCAGCGCCGTCAGCGACCCGATCAGCAGGCCGATCACTGTCAGCCGGCGCAGCCGGGTGACGGACAGCACCAGCAGCGCGGAGCCGATGAGCGATCCGAACAGCGCCACCCAACGCAGCCATGGCATCCAGGCGGTGTCCCGGCCCAGCAGGGCGAACGACCAGATGCCGGTCGCCGCGATCATCGACGCCAGCAGTGCCCGCGCGACCACTGACCTCCGGCCCCGCCACAGTTCCCGGCCGGCGATGGCCACCACGGCGGCGGTGGCCGGTGCCAACGCGACCGCGTAATACGGATGGATCGTGCCTTCCATGAACGAGAACACCGCGGCGGTGACGACGAGCGTGCCGCCCCACAACACCAGCGACGCCCGGATCCGATCCGTCCGCGGGAAGCGCCGGGTGAAGCACAGCCCGGCGACCAGCCCGATCAGTGCAGCGGGAATGAGCCAGGAGATCTCCGTGCCGAACGCCGAGTTGAACATCCGCCCGATGCCGGCCTCGCCGCCGAATCCGCCGCCCAATCCGCCGTCCCCGGCCGGTGCCGTTGCCCCGGTGGGCGCGGTCCCTCCGCCCGGACCCGACCGACCGAAGATCCGGCTCAGGCCGTTGTAGCCGACGGCCAACTCCCACAGTGAGTTCGTCTCGCTGCCGCCGATGTACGGGCGGGAATCGGCGGGCCACAGCCCCACCAGCGCGACGTACCACCCGGCGGATATCACGACCGCTCCGGCGGCCGCCAGCAGATGCAGCATCCGGGCCGGCAGCCTCGACCGGCCGGCCAGCAGGTAGGCCGCGCCGAACGCCGGCAGCACCAGCAGCCCCTGCATCATCTTGGTCAGGAAGGCGAATCCCACCGCGATCCCGGCGGAGAGCAACCAGCGCAGCGCCCTGCGACCCGACGCGGTCTCGATGGCACGAACGACGAAGTAGGCGGCGGCGGTGAGCAGCAGCACCAGCAGGGCGTCCGGGTTGTTGAACCGGAACATCAGCGCCGCAGCGGGTGTCAGCGCCAGCATTGCCCCGGCGAGGAGCCCCGCGGCGTGCCCCGACCACCTGCGGACCGAGGCGGACAGCAACGCGACGGTGCCCACCCCGATCAGTGCCTGCGGCAGCAGCATGGCGAACGACGAGAAGCCGAGGATCCGGCAGGACAGCACCATCACCCACAGCGACGCAGGGGGCTTGTCGACCGTGATGGCGTTGCCGGGGTCCAGCGACCCGAACAGCCACGCCTTCCACGACTCGGTGCCCGCCTTGACCGCGGCGGCGTAGTACTCGTTGGCGTACCCCGAGGCCGACAGGTTCCACAGATACAGCACCGCGGTGCCGGCGAGCAGCGCCCACAGCGCCGGACGTGCCCAGCGCGGGTCCTCGGGTCGACCCAGGGCGAGCCGCGCCCAGCGACCGCGGGGACTGTCACCGGCGGATCCGGACGGGGTCACCGGGCCTCGGCCGCTGCCGGAAGTGGTTGTGTCGGTGAGCGTTTCGGTCATCGGGCGTCCTTCGTGGGTTGTCGGTCCCGTGGTCAGCAGGTCAGCAGGTCAGCAGGTCAGGGGTTCAGTACCGCCGGCCGGGCCCGGCGCCGGAAGACCCAGCCGCGCAGCAGGACGAACCTGACCACGGTGGCCAGAAGGTTCGCCCCGACCAGCACAGCGATCTCCACCGCACTGCTCGGGTCGCGGGATGAAAGGTGCAGCAGGGCAAGGGAACCGCTGGTGATCGCCAGGCCCAACAGGAAGATGCCGAAGCCCTGCAACTGGTGTCGCACCACCCCCACCCGGCCGCGGACGCCGAACGTCAACCGGCGATTGGCGGCGGTGTTGGCCACGGCGGTCAGCGACAACGCGACCAGGTTCGCCAGCTGTGCGCCCGCCGGTGGGCGGAGCAGCACGAACAGCAGCAGGTACGCGATGGTGCTGGCGACGCCGACGGCGGCGAACCTGACCACCTGCGTCGTCATCCCCACCGGCACGCCGGGAGTCCGTGGTTCCAGTGGTTCCCGGCCGAGCTGGGCGCGCACCTGGGCCAGCGGGAGCGACCCGGCCGCCAGTGCCCGCCCCAGGCGGGCCATCCCGATCAGGTCCTGCGTCGCTGTGGCGACGATGTCCACGGTGGAATGCGGGTCGTCGACCCAGTCGACCGGAACCTCGTGGATGCGCAGTGCGCTGCGCTCGGCAAGGATCAGCAGTTCGGTGTCAAAGAACCAGCCGGTGTCCTGGACCAGCGGCAGCAGCTGCTGCGCCACCACAGCGCGGATGGCCTTGAACCCGCACTGCGCGTCGGAGAACCGGGCGGCCAGCGCTCCGCGCAGGATGAGGTTGTAGCAGCGTGAGACGAACTCACGTTTCGGACCGCGGACCACCCGCGACCCACGGTGCAGGCGGGTGCCGATCGCGATATCGGAGTGACCGGAGATCAGCGGGGCGACCAGCGGCAGCAGGGCCGCGAGGTCGGTCGACAGGTCGACGTCCATGTAGGCCAGCACGTCGGCGCCGGACGCGGTCCACACCTGCTTGAGTGCGCGTCCGCGGCCCTTCTCGGTCACGTGCACCGCGCGCACCGTCGGGAATCGGGTCGCCAGCCGGTCCGCGATCTCGGCGGTCCGATCGGTGGAAGCGTTGTCGGCGATGGTGATCCGGAAGGTGAACGGCAATTGCGAGGCGAGGTGGTCGTGCAGCCGCAGCACCGCGCCCTGCAGATCCTGCTCCTCGTTGTGGACGGGAATGACCACATCGAGCGCCGGCGCGGTCCGCGTCTCCACGCTGTCGCCGGCGGCGGGGAACGGGGCGGCGTCCGGCAGGGTGTTCGTGCTCATGATCAGCACCATGCGGGGCGGCACTGTGCCGATCGAAGGCCCTTGCTGTGCCGGTGCTGTGTGGCAGGGCTGAGTCGAGCCCGGGTGCGGTCAGCCCTTGCGCCAGAACCCGCCGCGGCCGGCGGGTCGGAAGCCGAGGGCCTCGTTGATCTCCAGCATGTGCCGGTTCTCCTCGGCGTTACCCGTGACGACCAATGGCGGGGTCGGTGTCAGGTCGGCCAGGGCCAGCAGGTTGGCGGCCTTCATCAGCATCCCGAGGCCGTGACCGCGGTGGCCGATCAGAACCAGCGTGTCGTCCTGCCGGACGGGGCGGCTGCGGTCGTCCTGAACGATCAGCACTGAGTACCCGACGAGGCTCTTGCCGGCGACGTGTTCGACCGCGGCGGTCAGCGCGCGCTGCCCGGTGGTCTCGAACGCCGCCTCATGCTCGTCGAGCCGGGCCGCGGTCCACGGGTCCTCGTCGATATCCAAGCCGGCGAACGGTGCGTCCACGCTCATCCTGGTGTGCAGGGTCAACAGGTCGTCGACCCGCTCGGCCGGGGTTCGGCCGGTCCAGAGCACCAGCCGGTACTCCGGTGTGGCCCGGGCCGCACCACCGGTGACCATCCGTTGCAGCGCAGCACGATCCACGGGCAGCGACAGAACGCTGATCCGCTCCACCTGCTCCAGCCGGTAACCGCGCCGGAGGAGGAAACGCACCCCCGGGTCGGCCATCGGCAGGTCACCGAAACCCGTCGGGGACGGGAGCCGCTCGCCCCCCTCCGCGGTGCTGTGCATCGCCTGGGCCTGCAGCACGGTCCGTCCCGACTCCAGCGCCAGTCTCTCGATCCGCTCGAAAAGCGCTGCACCGACACCCTTCCCGCGGAAGTCGGGGAGCACCTCCGCCGTCAACCAGGCGGACCGCGCGTCGTCCGCGACCGGCAGATCGAGAATCGCCCGACCCACCATGGTTCCGTCCATCTTGGCGACGAACGCGCGTTTCGGCTCGAACGTGGAGGTGTACACCGGCAGCAGTTCGTCGGGTGTCACGTCCATCGCGTCGCTGCCCAGTACGGAGTATTCGATCGCGTTCCGGACCCGGACCATGTCGATGAAGTCGGCGGCCGCGGGGTCGTGGAGTCCGGCGGGGATGACGAGTTCCTCGATGAGTGCAGTGGTGGCCGGCATGTCTGTTCCCAGCGGTGGACGGTATGCCCGATCTCACCGCCGCCACGCGTGACGCGCAAGGGGTTTTCCGATGGCTACGGGTGCGCGGTCGATCAGTGCCGCCGGTGGTCCACCCGCGCCGCCCGGTGCGCGAAGCGCGGCTTGTCGAACCCACTGGATTCGATCAAGCGGACGATCCGGTAACGATGCCCCCGCCAGGGTTCCAGCAATTCCAGCATCCCGTCGTCGTCCACGGGCTTGCCGATCAACGCCCAGCCCACCAGGCCCGACAGGTGGAAGTCGCCGACGCTGACGGTGTCCGGATCGCCGTGCGCACGCTGGGCAATCTCGGCCGCCGTCCAGATACCGATTCCGCGCACCGTTCGCAGCGCCGAGGCGACCCGTGGTCCACCGCGGCCCCACTGCAATGTGCGTTCCAGGCCGTCCGCGACCCGCGCCGCTGCGAGGATCGTTGCCGCCCGACCGGGATCGACTCCGCCGAGATGCCAATCCCACGGGGGGATCCGACCCCAGTCCACGGCCCGCGGGCAGACGAGCATCCCGGCCGGGGCCGGTCCGGGCGGCGCCGTGCCGTAACGCTTGATGAGCTGACGCCACGACTGGCGGGCGTCGGCGCCGACGACCCGCTGTTCCAGCACGGCGGGCACCAGTGATTCGAAAACCAGGCCCGTCCGGGGAATGCGCAGGCCCGGCACGCTGCGCCGGGTGCGGTGCAGCAGGGGGTGCGAGCCGCAATCCAGGCCCGACCAGTCGTCGCCGCGGCCGAGCAGTTCCGGCACGCCAGCGACGGCCCATTCCGCACCCGGCCCCCACGCGGTCGCCTGCACACCGTCGGCAGTGCGCAGGTGAAGGGTGGCCGGGCCGTCGGGTGTGTTGCACGTTCGCCAGACGCCGGTGGTGTCGACGCGCATCGTGGGGTCGCCGGCTCCCCGGCGCAGCGGTGAAAGGGTGCGCCGGACGTCGACCGGTTCGGCCGGCTTCCACACGGTGGTCACCGGCTCTCCGCCAACGGGCCGGACCTCTGCGTCGGTCACCGGACCACTGTGCCATCGCATGCCGTCAGTAGGTGACGTGTCTCCTCGGTGCTGTTGTGGTTGGTGGGTCAGGTGTCCGGGGTTCGCCCGGTTGCGGGTGTTCGAGGCGTTTCCGCGGGAACGCTTCACTCGGCCGTCGCACCATTCCCAGGGTGGCGGTCTTGGCTGGTCGTCGTCCGATGCGTTCCCGCGGAAACGCATCGGTGCCGGCCGCGCCGGTTGCCGGCGATGTGCTGGTCCGGCCCCTGACAGAAGGCGCCCCGTTCAGCCTGTCCTCCAGTGTGTGGTCGTCGGAAGCCCGCTACCGCGGAAACGCGATGTTGTAGCCGCGGCCCGGCCCTGTGTTGACCACCCGCTTCCTGGTCGGCGCTGAGGGGTCGTGACGCTGGAGGGGGTCGATCCTCGATGTGATGGCCGTTGTCGGTGCCCCGGGCTAGTCTCGAACACATGTTCGAGTGATGGGTGGGTGGGGTGATGGTGGTGGACTTCCATGCCGGCGATGACGGCGAGTTCGACTTCGATGGTGATGACCTGTCGTTGATGTGGCAGAGCGCGCCGCGGCGGCGGGGGTCGGCACCGGCGCCCGACCCTGGCGGGGTCGCGGCACCGGTGCCGGGTGCGGCCATCCCGGTGGTGCCCGCGCCCGGTGCTGCGCCCGGTGCTGCGTCGGGTGCTGATGGTGTTGTGGTGGTGCCGGTGGGGGTGTTGGAGTCGCGGATCTGTGCGTTGGCGGGGGCGTTGGCGTCGTCGACGGGGGTGTGGTTGGGGCTGGTGGCCGAGTTCGACCGGCGGAAGGGGTGGGCGCAGTGGGGGGTGCGGTCGTGTGCGCACTGGTTGTCGTGGGCGTGTTCGGTGGCGCCGGGGGCGGCGCGGGAGTACGTGCGGGTGGCGTCGGCGTTGACCGGGTTGCCGTTGTTGGCGCAGGCGTTGTGCGCGGGCCGGTTGTCGTATTCGAAGGTGCGGGCGGTGACCCGGGTCGCCGACCGGGTGCCGGAGGCGACGTTGTTGGAGCAGGCGCTGGTGCATACCGCGGCGCAGTTGGAGCGGGTGGTGCGGGGCTACCGCAAGGTCGATGGGACGGGTCGGGATCAGCAGGCGCGGCGGCGGGCGCGGTGGTTCTTCGACGAGGACGGGATGCTGGTGCTCACCGCGCGGCTCCCCGCCGATGAGGGGGCGGTGCTGGTGGCGGCGTTGACGATGGCCGCCGCCCGGGACACCCCACCCGACCCCGCCACCGACCCCGCCACCGGCCCAGGTCCGGGTCCCGACACCGGTGCGGCCGGCCGGGTGGGTGCGGGGTGGGAGGCGGACGCGGTGATGGCGTTGGCGCACACCGCGTTGGCCGCGGGCCCGGTGGATTCCTCCGGTGACGACCGGCACCTGCTGGTGCTGCACGCCGACCCCGCCGCACTGACCGGACCCACTGCCAACCCCGCCGTGGACCCGGCGGCCGGTGATGATCCCGGTGTGACCGGTGGGGTGTGCCGGATCGAGCACGGCCCGGGGGTGGACACCGCGACCGCGCGGCGAATCGCCTGCGACGCGGCGTTGGTGGCGTTGATCAATTCCGCGGTGCCGGGGGAGCAACTGCGGTTGGGGCGTAAGACCCGGAAGATCTCGCCGGCGTTGCGGCGGGCGTTGCGGATCCGGGATGGCGGGTGCCGGTTCCCCGGCTGTCACCGGCGGTTGCACCTGCAGGCGCATCACATCGTGCACTGGTTGCACGGCGGGCTCACTGACCTGGACAACCTGATCCTGCTGTGCCGCGCCCACCACATGACCGTCCACGAGGACGGGTTCACCATCGAACCCACCGACCAGCACCCCCACAGCGACGGCGGCGGAGGCGGCGGCGGAGGAGGGGGATGGGTGTTCCGCACCCCGACCCGGGTGCCCATCCCGGCCAACCCCGCCCTACCACCGGACCCCGCACCCCTGGACCCCGACCCGTACCACCCCGACCTCATCCGACCCGGCTGGCGAGGCGAACCCTTCCACCTCACCGACTCCGTCAGCGCCCTGTGCCAGGCAGCAGGCGAATCATGACCACCGACCGTGGACGGCCGCCGACGTCGGCTCAGCCCCGGAGTCGGTCGACGAGCATCGTGGTGATCCGCGCGTCGAGCACCGAGCGCCCGCCGGCGACGGTGCGGACGGCGGCGACCACGTCGGCCGGTTCACTGTCCTTGATGAGATATCCGCCGGCCCCGGCGCGGATCGCCGCTGTGGCGAGATCGCCGTCGGTACAGGATGTGAGCATGAGGCACTGGAGGTGGGGCAGCAAGGGCCTGACCCGGGCGTAGAGGTCGGCGCCGTTGCCGTCGCGCAGTCGGACGTCGGTGATCAGCACGTCAGGGCGGTGCGCGGGGATGCGTTCGAGGGCATCGGCGACGGACGAGGCCTGCCCGACGACGGTCATGTCCGCCTCGTCGTCCATCAGATCAGCCAGGTCCTGTCGGCCGGGTGCGTGGTCGTCGACGAGGAAGACCCGGACTCCGTGTGGCCTCAGGAGGCGGGAGTCGTTGCGCGGCAGGGTCAGTGCGACGGTGGTGCCGGCGCCGCGGGCGCTGCTGATCCGAACGCGCCCGCCGGCTGCTCGGGCGCGACTGTGCATGGCGGGCAGGCCGAGGTGGCCGCCGCCGTCACCCCGTTGCGCGGGTTCGCAGCCGACTCCGTCATCCGTGACCGTGATGAGGACAGCGTTGTCGGTTTCCCGCAGGTCGATGGAAACCTCTTCGGCAAAGGCATGTTTACGGACGTTGACCAGTGCCTCACGCACGATGCGATAGGCCACCAGGTCGACATCGGCGGTCAGCGACACGTGCATCGCACCGGTGAGCCGCACGGTCGTGACAGTGCCGACGAAGACGCCGGCCGCCAACCGGCCCAGAGCCCTTGCCAGTCCGCCCTCGAAGTTCGGGGCGCTGCTGGCGACGATCAAGGCGCGCAATGTGTCCACGGCGCTGTCCAGCATCGAGTTGACGGCAGCGCAGCCGATTCCGGCGTCGGGATGTTCCGCGCCGAGCATGTCGAGTTGGGTGATGGCCGCGAGGATGAGCTGCAGAGGGTCGTCATGGATCGCTTCGGCGATCAGCGTCCGTTCCCGTTGCTCGGTGTCGGCGAGCCGGTCCAGCAGCAGCCGCGGTTCGAGCGGGGCAGCGTCGAACAGGGTCGCGGCGCGAGCTGCTGCGGGCTGGTCACAACGAGCGTCATCGAGCCGTCCAGCAGCATGGGCTGTCCGTGTCGGTGCGTGGTCGACAACTGACATACCGTAACCGTACGCATAGGTGTGCTTACTGAGCCGAACTGACTGCCTTGATGGCTCAATGGAACCGGCGCTGGTCTCACCGTCAGTAGCGCGAGGCAGTGGTTTAACCGTCAACCAGATGTGCCGGTCGTGGCGCGCGACCCGGCGTCGTGACGCAGTGCCGTCGGCCGGGGCCCAGAAGGATGCGAATGCGAGCCTGAGGGTCGACCTTCCGCATACACCACTGATCTACCGAATATCCGGAACGATGCGCGGTTCGGAGCCGGAATGTCGCTCGGACGGTGCGCGGCCGGGCACCTGCGCCGGCGCCGGCCCGCCGGTCGTCCGGGCAGCGGAGGCAGCGCCCGGGGCGGGCAGGCCGTCACCGCTCCGCTTCTCACTCCGCGGCAGCCGGACGGTGAACGTCGTCCGGCCCGGCCGGCTGTCGACCACGACGGTGCCGCCGTGGGCGGTCACCACCGCGGACACGATCGCCAGACCGAGCCCGGTCGAACCGGCCGCCCGCGACCGGGACGAGTCGCCCCGCACGAACCGGTTGAAGACTTGCGGCAGCAGCGACGGCGGCACGCCAGGGCCGTCATCGGTCACCGTCACCACCGACGCGCCCGGTTCCGTCCGCAGCCCGCACCAGACCGTGGTGCCGGGCGGCGTGTGGGTGCGCGCGTTGGCGAGCAGGTTGGCCAGCACCTGGTGCAGCCGTGCCGGGTCACCGATCGTCGTCACCGGCTCCTCCGGTAGGTCGAGTTGCCAGCGGTGATCGGGACCGGCAACGCGGGCATCGGACACCGCGTCCACCACGACCAGTGTCAGGTCGACCTCTTCACGGGACAGCGGACGTCCGGCGTCGAGCCTGGCCAACAGCAGCAGGTCGTCGACCAGGGTCGTCATCCGCGCCGACTCGGATTCCACCCGGCGGAGGGCGTGCGCGACACCCTCGGCATCGTCCTCCTCGCGCCTGGCCAGTTCGGCGTACCCGCGGATGGCGGCCAGTGGCGTCCGCAACTCATGGGAGGCGTCCGCGACGAACTGCCGGACCCGCGTCTCGGATTCCTGCCGGGCCATCAGCGCGTGCGACACATGGCCGAGCATCTGGTTCAACGCGGCGCCGACCTGCCCGACCTCGGTCCGGGTGTCGGTGTCCCGGTCGGGAACGCGCACCCCGAGATCGACCTCGCCGCGGTCGAGCGGCAGGGTGCTGACCTGGCGGGCGGTGGCCGCGACTTCATCGAGGGGACGCAGCGACCGCCGGACGATCCAGAAGACGACGACGACACCGATGAGCACGGCGATCCCGGTGACGATGCCCAGGATGATGCCGAGCTGCACGAGTGAGGCGCGCACCGTCGCGAGCGGCAGTCCGCTCACCACCACGGCGCCGTCCGGCATGACCCCGGCGACGGCGCGGTAATCACCGAAACCGTCGATGGTGACCGTCCGTGCCGTGCCGTCGGTCGGCAGACCCGTCAACGTCGCGTCCGACGACGCCGGCAGTGCGGTGCAGGCGACCGAATAGCCCGTCGTCGGCGTCAGCACGCCGGACGACACCACCTCGCCGTTCACGATGATCGCGGACATCGCGCCCAGCCCCTGGCCGGGCCCGAACCGCCCCGGGTTGTCACCGCAGGCCAGCACGTTGTCGGGCAGCAGGCCGTCGTCGCCGTGCGGCCGGTCGGGCGCCTTGACGAACGAGTTCAGCTGACGCAACTGGTTGTCGACCTGCATCACCAGGTAGCGGCTGAGGAAATACTCCGTGGAGACCGCCACCACACCGCAGACGGCGACGATCAACGCCACCATCCCGACGATCAGCTTGGTCCGCAGCGTCAAAGGACGCCGGGTCTTCGCTGCGTCAGGGCGCGGGCTTGAGGACATATCCGAAGCCCCTCATGGTGTGGATCATCGGTTCCCGTCCCGCGTCGATCTTCTTGCGCAGGTAAGAGATGTAGAGCTCGACGATGTTCGCCTGTCCGCCGAAATCGTAATTCCACACCCGGTCGAGGATCTGCGCCTTCGACATCACGCGCTTGGGGTTCCGCATGAGGAACCGGAGCAGTTCGAATTCGGTGGCGGTCAGCGTGACCAGGTCATCGCCGCGGCGCACCTCGCGGGAGTCCTCGTCCAGCACGAGATCACCGACGACGATGGTGGCCGAATCCGTGGTCAGCGCGAGCGATGAGCGGCGTAGCAACGCCCGCAGCCGCAGCACCAGTTCTTCGATCGAGAACGGCTTGGTGACGTAGTCGTCACCGCCCGCGGTGAGTCCGGCGATGCGGTCGGTGACGTCGTCACGGGCGGTCAGGAACAGCACCGGCATCCGCTCGATGTCCGCCCGCAACCGGCGCAGCACCTCCAGGCCATCGACGTCGGGCAGCATCACGTCGAGCACCACCAGGTCGGGCTTGAAGTCCCTGGCGGCCGCGATCGCCGACATGCCGTCGGCCGCCGTCCGCACCTGCCAACCCTCGTAGCGCAGCGCCAGCCCGACGAGTTCGGACAGCGTCGGCTCGTCGTCGACCACCAGGACGCGGATCGGACGGCCATCCGGTCCACGCAGGGCCGCGCGGTTCACCGGTGCGCCGGCTCCGGACAGGGGGCTGCTCACGCTCATGGGCATGATCGTGAGCGCCCGCCGTGTGCGGCGTCTAGGTCGAACCTGTGCGCCGGCTGTGCGGCTGTCAGGCGGGGTAGACCTGGCCGCCGCTGACGGTCACCGCGATCTCCGGCAACGGCTGCAGGGCGGGCGGGTTCTCGACCGCCCCGGTCTGCACGTTGAACTGGGAGCCGTGGCACGGGCACACACCGCTGGCGGCCACCGTACAACCCTGGTGGGTGCAGATCGCGCTGTGCGCGACGACCGTTCCGTTGGCCGCGGCGAGCAGCACCGGTGCGTCCGGCGGCCCCGCGACCAGGGCGCCGGCGGACTCCACCTCGGCGACGGCCGCGAGCGGGGTGCCGGTCGGCGCCGCACTCGATGACCCGTCCGAGGATGCAGCGGAGGAAGCCGCCACCGGGGCCGGCGTTGCAGCGGCAGTCGTCGACGACTCGGATGACGGCGTACCTGACCCGGAGGAGCTGCAGGCGGCGGCGGTGGCCAGCAACGCCGTTCCCGACGCGGCGAGCACTGTCCGTCGGGGCAGGGAGCGGGGCGGTGGCGTCACTGGTGGTCCTCCATGCGGTTCGGTGAACGGACGCCCGACAAACCGGCCGTCTCACTCCGATAGTCGCTGACGAACCTGTGGATGGTTCGACCGGCCGGAGGTCTTTACGAATTTGTCACACGACCGGGGGCGGCCGGTTCCGGCGGCGGCCGGTGGGGAACAGTGGGTCCATGACGCTGAAGACCATCGCCGGTTGTCTCGCGGCAGTGACCGGCACCGCGGTTGCCGGTGGGCTCGCCACCGATCCCGAATCCACCTACTACCGGACGCTGGACAAGCCGTCCTGGCAACCGCCGCCACCGGTGTACGGGATCGTCTGGACCCCGCTGTACGCCGACATCGCGGTATCCACCGGCTATGCCATCGCCCGGCTCGCCGAACAGCGGCGCACCGCCGAGCGGAAGAGGCTGATCGGCGCCCTGGGTATCAATCTCGCGCTGAACGCCGGCTGGTCGTGGCTGTTCTTCCGCTTCCACCGGCCGTGGGTGGCCGCAGCCGAGAGCGCCGTGCTGACGCTGAGTTCCGCGGATCTGGTCCGCCGCGTGGGCGCGGTGGAGCGCAGGGCCGGCATCGCACTGGCGCCCTACCCCGTGTGGTGCGCGTTCGCCACCGCGCTCACCGTCGCGATCGCGCGGCGCAATCCGGTGGCGGCTATCCGGGCGCGCCTTCGCTGACCTCGGCCGGCGGGATGCACAGCACCGGCCGCGACGACCAGTGCAGCAGCTTGTGCGGCGTCGAACCGAGCATCGCGCCGCGCAGCGGACTCTCGCCGTAGGTGCCGACGATGATCAGTCGGGCATCGTGCTTGTCGGCAGCCTTCAGCAGTGTCTGTGCGGGCTTCTCGTCGACCAGTTCCACGACCGATCTGACGCCCGCGGCCCGCGCCCGGTCCACCGCTTGGTGCAGGGCGGTGCGACCCTCCTCGGCCAGCGCATGGAAGTGCTCGGCGAATTCCTCGCGCATCCGGCTGGGCGGTTCGGCGCCGTACACCAGCACCAGTTCGTCGTCGAGCAGCCTGGCCAGGTCGATTCCGTAGTTCAACGCCCGGCGTGCGCCGGGCGACTCGTCGTAGCCGAGAACGATGCTCATCGGGTCCCTCCGGCTCTCTCGCCGGAGGTACGTGGTGGACACCGAGTGGTCCATGCGCGAGTACGGAGCGCAGGCGGTGGTCTGGCAGACGGCCCTCAACCCGGTGGTCGCGCTGGAACTGATGGCCGCGGGCGTCTGGACGGGCGCCGGGGTGCTGGGCCCGGAAGCGTTGCCGCCCAAACCGTTCCTGGACAAGGTGATGGAGTACGGCTCGCCCTGGGGGATGCGGGAGGACTGATGGGCGGCGATCAGCCGGCCGTCGGTTCCAGTTTCCGGCTGCGCTGATTGCGGCCCGGCTCGCCGTAAGGGTAGTCCGCGGCTTCGGGGTCGCTGGCGGCGTCCAGGGCGGCGAGGTCGGCCGCGTCCAGGCGCAGATCGGCGGCCGCCAGGTTGTCCGCCAGTTGCTCGCCGGATCGCGCGCCCAGGATCACCGAGGTGACCGCCGGCCGCTGCACGAGCCAGGCCAGTGCAACCTGCGCCATCGTCACACCCCGCCCGGTCGACACCGCGCGCACGGCGTCCACCACCGCCCACGTGCGCTCGCTCCGGGATCGGCGGTCGTAGGCCTCCACCCCGCGCTCCGGGTTCTCGCCGAGCCTGGTGGCGCCGGTCGGTCGGGTGTCCCGCCGGTACTTGCCGGTCAGCCAGCCGCCCGCCAGTGGTGACCACGGCAGCAGGCCGAGACCGGCGTCCAAGCAGGACGGCACGACCTCCCACTCGATCTCCCGGACCAGCATGTTGTACTGCGGCTGCAGCGTCACCGGTACCTGCAGGCCGGCCGCCCGGGACAACGAGACCGCCTTCTGCACCTGCCATCCGGTGAAGTTCGACAAACCGACGTACCGAACCTTGCCGGCCGTCACCATGTCGTCGAGGGTCCGCAGGGTTTCCTCCAATGGCGTCACCGGATCCCAGGCATGGACCTGGTAGAGGTCGATGCAGTCGACTCCCAGTCGCCGCAGCGACCCCTCCAGGGCCCGTTGCAGATGACGCCGGGACAGCCCGACGTCGTTGCTGCCCGGACCCATCGGGAAGCGGCCCTTGGTGGCCAGCACCACGGTGTCCCGGATGTCGGCCGGGCGGTTGGCCAGCCAGTGACCGATGATCGTCTCCGACTCGCCGGCGGAGTAGACGTCGGCGGTGTCGACCAGCGTGCCCCCGGCGTCGAGGAAGGCGTCGAGTTGCCGGTGCGATCCGGCCTGATCGGTCTCCGCGCCGAATGTCATGGTGCCCAGCGCGAGGCTGGAGACGACACAACCGGATCGGCCGAGGGTGCGGTATTCCATGCCCGCGGCTTTTCCCCGTCGGGTCAGGCGGCAAACCGGCCGGCCGAAGCGTCGCCCCTGCGGTACCACGCCAGCGTCGATGCAATCGCATCGTCCATCGGTGTCGGGTGCACCCCGAAGGTGCTCTCGAAGGCCGAAGAGTCGACAACGTATGGCTTCTCGAATTCGTACATCATCTCGGCCAGCTCGCGGACGGTCGGCGACAGCACGCCGATGACGGTGGCCATCCGCCGGCCCAGCGCCTGGATGCGTGGCTTGCCCGACTGCCCGGCCGCAGTCCAGACCCGTGCCCCCAGCTCCGCCTGGGTGACCGGCGGCTGCACCGGCGGGATCCACACCCGGCCCCACCCGGCGCCGCTGACGCCGAGCTCGGCCATCGCGGCGCCCGCATCCGGCACATAGCTGAAGCTGTGCGGCTGGTCGGTGCGACCCAAGAAACGCATCGCCTTGCCCCGCAGAGCGGGGGTGAACACCATGGAGCCGACCTGGTCGTAGCCGGGCCCGAAGTAGTGCGAGGGCCGGGACAGGGCGACCTGCAGGCGGCCGGCTTCATGTGCGGCAAGGGCTCTCGCGGCCATCTGCCGCCGGACGGTGCCCTTCCGGGTCGTCGTCGTCTCTGCCGACGTCTCGGTGATCACCCGGCCCTGCGGATCACCGTAGGGGTAGAGGTTGTCGGCGATGACGATCGCCGCCGAGGCGGCGGCGGCCGCGTCGATGATGCCGTCCTGTAGCGCGGGGAACTCGTCGACCCAGCGGTGGTAGGCGGGCTGGGCGCACTGGTACACGACGGCCGCGCCGCGGAACACCCGGCGCAGGGCCGCTGCATCGGCGGCGTCGGCCGCAACAGCCTGCGCGCCCTCCACCTGCACCGAGCCGGCCCGGTGCACCACCCGCACCTGCTGCCCGCGGCGCACCAGGTCCGCCGCGACCGCGGTGCCCAGCGCCCCGGCCCCGACGACGACATGGAGGTCAGTCATGACTGTTCCTTTCCCGCACTACCCGGCATCGGCGTATTGCCGCTGGTCATATTGTCACCAGTGGCAACATATGACAGGGTGAAAGTGATGTCAACAGCGCGATCCGCCCCGGACCGCAGGACCTATCACCACGGGAACCTGCGGAATGCGTTGCTGGACGCGGGGATCGGGGTCGCTCGCGAGGTCGGCTGGGAGGCGCTGTCGCTGCGCGAGGTGGCCCGTCGGGCCGGGGTGAGCCACACGGCCGCCTACAACCATTTCGCCGACAAGAACGACCTTCTGCGGAGCCTGGCGATCCGGGCGTTCGACCAGTTGACCGCCGACCTGCAGCGGGTCGTCGACACGGGCACCCTGTGCCTGGCCGACCTGGGCGTCGCCTACCTGACCTTCGCGTTCGAGCACCAGGCGGAGTTCCACTTCATGTTCCAGCGCAGCCTGTGCATGCCCGAAGGGGTGGACGACCCGCTCGGCACGGCATCGTTGGCGTCACAGGCGGTGCTGCACGATTACCTGATGACGTTGCAGGTGGCCGGTGTGGTCGGGCCGGGCGATCCCGACGAGCTGACGCTGGTGGTGTGGAGCCAGATCCATGGCCTGACGACGATCCTGCTGGAGACGCCGGCGTTCACGGGGCTGCCCGAAGGCGGAGCCGAAGCGCTTGCGCGGCAGGGGATCGACACGCTGATGGCGGGCATCGGCGCGGCGCCGCGCTGACCACGCCGGTCAGCGGAGCAGCGCGTAGTCCGGGCGTGGCAGGTCCGGCGCCAGGTACTCGCGCAGGCCCGGCGTCCCGAAGAGCTCACCGCGGTCGGTGACCAGCAGGACCTCATTGCCCACCCTGGCGCCGGGCAGCAGCGCGGTGAGCGCGCGGGTTCCGTCACCGGTTGCGCGAATGGTGATCCGCAGCCTGGTCGCGGTCGGCACCGCGGAGACCGTGAAGGGGTGCGCCCGGGTCCAGCCGGGAGCCGCCCGAGGAACCGCCACTGGCAGAACTGGCCGGCCCGCAGGCCGAGCCTGTCCAGGTGGCGGCCGGACATCACGATCGAAACGACGTCACGGGATTCCGGGACGACGGAAAGCACCCGGATGTCGTGGCGCAGGCTGCGCACGATGGGCGTCCCGACCCGCCAGAGCAGCACCGCGCCGGCGGCGGCGGCCCACAACGTCCACCAGAACACCGCGGCCGTCTTCGACGCAACGAAGTCGCTGCCCGTCCAGGGCTGGTGCGGCAGTGCCAGTCCCACGCCCAGGTAGGCGTACAGGTGGATCAGGTGCCAGGACCCGTGCCGCATCGAGCGGCGGGCGGCCCTGATCGACGTCGCGACAACGGCGACGAGGGCCAGGGTGCCGGCCGCTGCCAGCAGCATGCCCGGGTGCTGGGTCAGCAGAATCCAGACCTGGTGCAACAAACCTGTTCTGGCGGCAGCAGCGTAGCCCGGCACGATGGTGACGATGTGCACGAGCATCAGATCGAAGGACAGGAAGCCGACCATCCGGTGCTGCCGGGGGAGCACGTCCTGGCCCCAGATCCCCTCCAGCCAAGGGATTCTGGCCACCACCAGGACCTGCAGCAGCAGAAGGTGGGAGGCCAGCAGACCGGACAGCGCCAGCACGACCCGCGCAGTGAGCCGGCGTCGCCGGGCGCCGCCGGGGTCACCGAGGAAGGGCGGGACGGCCGTCGCCGCGGTACCGCGACGTATCGGCAGTTCGGCCAGCGCCATGATGCCGAGCCCACCCGTCATCAGAGGGTTCTCAGAACGGTGCGTGACACCATCAGGAGGTGAGCCATCCCACCGCCGAGGGCGCGACCGACAGTGGCGGATCCGACGGTGCCCTGCCGCGACTGCTGCTCGTCGAGGACGACCGGAATCTCGGCCCGCTGCTCGTCGAGGTGCTCAGCGACCAGCACGAGGTGGACCATGCCGGTGACGGTCAGGCCGGGTTGCATCTGGCGCTGACCCGGCGCTACGACGTCATGGTGATCGACCGCGGCCTGCCGGCGATCGACGGGATCGACCTGATCGGGCGGCTGCGGAACCGGGGGATCGGGACGCCCATCCTCATCCTCACCGCGCGGGGCACCGTCGCCGACCGGGTGGAAGGCCTGGACGCGGGCGCCGAGGACTACGTGGTCAAGCCGTTCGAGATCGACGAGCTGCTGGCCCGGCTGCGGGCACTGCTGCGGCGGCATGCGGAGGTGGCGGGTGTCGTGTCGCTCGGCCGGCGGCGGTTCGACGTGGTCGGCAGACGGGTGCTGGGCGGTGGGACGGACGTGGTGGAACTGTCCGGGAAGGAGGCCGCGCTGCTCGAGGTGCTCGCCCGGCGCCCCAGCAGGGTGTTCACCCGGCCGGAACTGCTGGCAGCGGTGTTCGACCCGGGCGACGTGCAGGGGACCGTTGACACGTACGTGTACTACCTACGGCGCAAGCTCGGCCGGGACGTGGTCCGCACCGTGCACGGACTCGGGTACCGGCTCGGTGTCGCATGAAACGCCCCCGGGCCCACAACGGAGCCGCAGGGCCGGACGCCGAACTGCTCCGGTCCGCCGCCCGCCGGGTCGCCTGGCAGATCTCGGCGGCGTGCGCGATCGTCGTCATCATCGTTGCGCTGCTGGCGTTGTCGATCACCGAGGTGCGGCACGGGCGGCTGCCGCCGGGCCGCCCGCCGGAGGTGCGGGATGACGACCTCGATGACCTGCTCCGGGAAACACTGGCCATCGCCGCCATCATCGGCATCGCGATCGCCGGGGTGGTCGGCTTCCTGATCGCCCGCCGTGCCGTCGCCCCGCTCGGCGAAGCGCTCGCCCTGCAACGGCGTTTCGTCGCCGACGCAGGGCACGAGTTGCGCACGCCGCTGACCGTGCTGCACACCAGGGCGCAGCTGGTCGCGCGGCGGATGCCCGCGCACGACCCGTCGCGGCCGGCGGTCGACCAGTTGGTCAAGGATTCCAGGGTGCTCGGCGAGATCGTCGACGAGATGCTGGAGAGCGCGGCGCTGGGCACCGATCCGCAGCGTGGTGAGACGCTCGACATCGGCGAGGTCGCCGCCGATGTGGTGGACAGCATGCTGGCGCTGGCCGCCGAGGCCGGGGTCGCGCTCACCATCACCTCGCGGGGCGACCGGCAGGTCCGGGGGTCCCGCACCGCGCTGCGCCGGGCGATCACCGCGCTGGTCGACAACGCGCTGTCGCACACTCCCGGCGGCGGTCGGGTGGAGGTGGCAGCGGAGGTGGCCGGCGACCCGGTGTTCGTCGCCGTCACCGATTCTGGCACCGGCCTCGGCGGGGAGAACGCCGCCCGGCTCACCGAACGGTTCGCCCGCGGGGATGCCGCGCCGCCCGGCGTGGGCGGCGGTCGACGGTTCGGTCTCGGCCTGTCGTTGGTGCGGGAGGTGGCCGCCGCGCACGGCGGCACGCTGACCCTGACCGAACCGCCGGAGGGCGGGGTGCGGGCGGTGATCGAACTGCCCGCACTGCCGGTCTAACGCGTCTAACGCGCGGTCTAACGCCCTGTCTGCAGCGGGGGGTCGCCGGCGGGCCGGCCCAGCAGCGCATCAACGGCCTCCGGCGACAGCACCTCCTGGATGACCATGGCGCTGGCCCCGCGGACGCCCGCCCGCGGACCGGTCAGGCTGCGGGAGATGCGCAGGTGCTGGGTCGCCAGCGGCGGTGAGCGGTGGTACACGACCTCGCGCACGCCTGCCAGCAGGTGCTCGCCGGCCTCGGCGATCGGGCCGCCGATCACGATGACCGAGGGGTTCAGCAGGTTCACGCAGGAAGCGAGCACCGCTCCGATGTCCCGGCCGGCCTGCCGCACCACCTTCAGCGCGGACCGGTCACCGCCGCGGACCAGGTCGACGACGTCCGCGACCGATGCGGCGGCGACGCCCTGCTAGCGCAGGGTCGCCACAATCGCCGGGCCTGCGGCCACCGCCTCCAGGCAGCCGATGTTGCCGCAGGTACACACCGCCGCCGACGGGGACAGCGACTGCACGTGGCCCAGGTCGCCGGCCGAACCCTGCGCGCCCCGGTACAGCGTGCCGTCGGAGACGATGCCGGCACCGATCCCGGTGGCAACCTTCACGAACAGCAGATGGCCCTCACCTGGCCAGCCCTCGTCGTGCTCACCCAGTGCCATCAGGTTGACGTCGTTGTCGACGAGCACGGGTGCGTCGACATGGCGCCGGACGTGGGACGGTACGTCGAAGCCGTCCCAGCCCGGCATGATCGGCGGGCTGATCGGGGTTCCGGTCGCGAACTCCACCGGTCCGGGTACCCCGATGCCAACCCCCGCGATCTCGGTCCGGTCACGCCGGCGGCGCGCAGGATGCGCGACCAGATGTCCCAGAGATGGTCGAGCACCTTCTCCGGTCCGTCGGCGATCCGCAGCGCCTCGGTCGCCCCACCGATTTGCACGGCTCCGAGATCGGTGACCGCGAGCGTCGCGTGCGTGGCGCCGAGATCGGCGGCCAGCACCACCCGGGCGCGGGGGTCGAAGGTGAAGCGGCTCGGCGGCCGGCCGCCGGATGACCTCGCCTCGCCCGCGGGTGCAACCAGCCCGGACGCCAGCAGCTCGTCGACCCGGGCGGCGATGGTCGAGCGCGCGAGCCCGGTGATCTCGGCCAGCTCGGCCCTGGTGCGACCGCGGCCGTCCCGGAGCAGCTGGAACAGGTCGCCCGACGCCACGGGGCCCGAACGGGACGACGTCATCTGACCAGCTGAGCACAGACTTGTCGTCGCGCACCGACAACTTCTTGATGACGGTCGACGGCTTTTGCTTGGCCGACAAACGAAAGTGTGTCACGGTTCCGGCGCCCACGGTCGACGAAGACCAGCACCCGGATTCCGCGCCCGTCCCGCTGCTCGAGATGCGGGGCATCGTGGAGGTTTTCCCCGGCGTGCGCGCGCTGGACGGCGTCGATCTGGACGTCCGGTCCGGTGAGGTGCACTGCCTGCTGGGGCAGAACGGTGCCGGCAAATCGACGCTGATCAAGGTGTTGGCCGGGGCGCACCAGGTGGATGCCGGTGATGTGCTCTGGCAGGGCCGGCCGGCCTCGCTGGCCTCGCCGGTTGCGGCCCTTCGACAGGGCATCGCCACCATTACCAGGAACTCGACCTGTTGGATTGGTTGTCCTTGGGGGAGATATCTTTCTCGGCCACGAGCTGGCGACAGCGGGTTTCTCGCCGCGGGCGGCCACCCGGCGGCGGGCCGGGGAACTGACGCAGCGCCTGGGTCATCCCGTCGGTGCCCGCAGCGAGATCTATCTGTTGGTCAGGAATCTCGCCGACACAGGGGTCGCCATTGTGGTGGTGTCCAGCGAGGTCGAGGAGGTGTTGGGGCTGTCCGACCGGGTGCTGCACGACGGGCCGGCGGCCGGCGTCAACGAGAACGAGGTGCTCGACCTGGTGACGGGGGGGACGGCGGCGTGACCGACGATCTGCACCAACCCGCGCGGACGATGCCGCCGGACGTGGCGCCGACCGTCACCGGGGAGCGCCCACGGCGGGCGCTGCCGTCCGGGGTGACCCGCAACCTCGGGCTCGTCATCGCGCTGGTCCTGCTGTGTGCGGTCGGGGTGATCACCGCCGGCGACCGGTTCGCCAGCACCGACAACCTGTTGACGATCCTGCGGCTGGGGTCGGTGATCGGCGTCGTCTCGATCGGGATGACGTTCGTCATCACGGCCGGCGGGATAGATCTGTCCGTCGGTGCCGTGGTCGGGCTCGCGTCCGTCTGGGCCACCACTTCGGGAACGCAGATGCTGGCCAACGACGTGCACCGGTCCATCGTCGTCAGCACAGCACTGCTGGTCGGCGCCGCCGCCGGTCTGCTCAACGGGTTGATGGTCGCCTACGGGCGGATCGTGCCGTTCATCGCGACGCCAACCGGCAGACCCAGATCATCAGGGTGAACGGCCTTCTCGACGCGTTCACCGGTAACTTGCTCGGCATTCCCGTGATCGTCTGGGTTTTCGCGCTCGTTTCCGTCGTCGGCTGGGTGTTGTCGAACCGCACCACCTTCGGCCGCCGCACGTTCGCCATCGGCGGGAACCCCGAGGCCGCCCGGTTCGCCGGGATCAGGGTCAAGCGACAGACCATGCTGCTCTACGGTCTCCTCGGGCGGTCCGCGGGGATCGCCGCGGTGATGATCATGGCCAGGACCACCGCGGGCTCGGCCACCCACGGAACGCTCGACGAGCTGGACGCCATCGCCGGCACGGTCTTCGGCGTGCTGATCTTCACCACACTGACGAACGTCTTCACCCTCAACAACCTGTCGATCTCGGCGCAGGCCATCGCGAAGGGCCTGATCATCGTCGCCGCCGTGCTGCTGCAACAGCGGGTCGCGGCGCGATCGCGCAGCGGCTGACGGCGATCACTCGCACCAGGCTTTTCTCATCCCGTTTTCCTCACGACGAAGTGAAGGAGCAGTCCATGTCGGTGTCCTCCAGGTCCCTGCTGCGCGGCGTGGCGATCATCGCCGCGGGCGCGCTCGCATTGACCGCGTGCACCAACTCCTCGAACAGCGCGACCAGCAGTTCTGCGACTGCCGCCACCAGTGCGGTCGACAACGCCGCATCGGCCGCTGCCGCGTCCGGCAGTGGGGCGCAGGCATCGGACGGGTCCAGTGCAGCGCCCTCGATCGGAGTTCACCGTGGAATCCGGTGAGGCGGCGGCGTCCAACCTGCTGCAGGCCGCGCCGAAGATCGACGGGCTGTGGAACCACGACGACGACCAGGGTGTCGGCGTGATGGCGGCCATCAAGAACGCCGGGCGCCACGAGTTCGTCATGGTCGGCGGCGCCGGATCGGCGAATGTGATGCGCGACATCCAGGCCGACAACACCGTGCTGAAGGCCACCGTCATCTACCCGTCCACCCAGGCCGCCGACGGCATCCGGCTCGCCCGGCTGCTGGTCCAGGGCGAGTCCATGGGTGACCTGGTGGAGGTCGAGGTTCCGCGACAGGTCAAGCTGTACGCACCGGTGGTGACCAAGGAGAACGTCGACCAGTACCGGCCGACCGCCTTCGAATCCTGAGGATGTGCCGATGACGAGCACCGAGACTCCCGCGGTGCGGGTGGCAATGATCGGACACGCGTTCATGGGAGCGGCGCACTCCCAGGCCTGGCGCACCGCGGGCCATGTCGCGGAGTTGCCGTTCCGCCCGGAAATGACCCTGTTGGTCGGCCGGCGCGCCGGGGCGGCCGCCGCGGCCGCCGATCGGCTCGGCTGGCAGGACAGCACCGACGACTGGCGGGCGGCGATCGCCCGGGACGACATCGACGTGGTGGACATCTGCACCCCGGGTGACACGCACGCCGAGATGGCGATCGCCGCGCTGGCCGCCGGTAAGCATGTGCTGTGCGAGAAGCCGCTCGCCAACACGGTTGCCGAGGCGGAGGCGATGGTCGTTGCGGCGCGCAACTCCGCCGGCCGGCAGGCCATGGTCGGGTTCACCTACCGCCGTACGCCGGCGGTAGCGCTGGCCAGGGACATGGTGGCCGGCGGGGTGCTCGGGGCGGTCCGTCAGGTGCGCGCGCAGTACCTGCAGGACTGGCTCGCCGACGAGGAGTCACCGCTGACCTGGCGGCTGGACAAGGAGCGGGCCGGCAGCGGTGCGCTGGGTGATATCGGCGCGCACATCATCGATGCGATCGAATTCGTCACCGGTCAACGCTTGACGGGGGTCTCCGGGCTGACCGAGACGTTCGTCGAGCAGCGACCGCTGGCCGTCACCGGCGGGGGCGGGACCGGCGCCACCATCGGTGGCACGGCGGGCGAGGGATACGGCCCGGTCACCGTCGACGACGCCGCGCTGTTCTTCGGCCGGCTGGATTCCGGGGCGATCGCCTCCTTCGAGGCGACCCGTTTCGCCCTCGGCCGGAAGAACGCGATGCGTTTCGAGATCAACGGCAGCCAGGGCAGTGTCGCGTTCGATTTCGAGAACTCCAATGTGCTCGAGCATTACGACGGCCGGCGACCGGCTGACGAGGCCGGTTTCACCAGGATCCTGGTGACGGAGCCGACCCACCCGTACCTGTCGTCCTGGTGGCCACCCGGGCACGGTCTCGGCTACGAGCACGGTTTCACCCACCAGGTGATCGACCTGGTGCGCGCCATCGCGTCCGGCGAGCCCGCCCGGCCGACATTCGCCGACGGGCTGCACGTGCAGCGGGTGCTGGCGGCGATCGAGGCCAGTTCGGCCGCCGGTAGCAGCTGGCAGTCCATTCCCGACGATCAGGAGCGCTGACATGCCCCGTCCGATCACCTTGTTCACCGGTCGGTGGGCGGACCTGCCCTTCGAGGAGGTCGCCCGGCTGGCCGCCGAGTGGGGCTACCAGGGCCTGGAGATCGCCTGCTGGGGCGATCATCTCGATGTCTGGCAGGGGGCCGAGGACGACGACTACATCGCCGGTCGGCGCGACATCCTTGACAGGTACGGGCTTTCGGTGTTCGCCATCTCCAATCACCTGAAGGGCCAGGCGGTCTGCGATGACCCGATCGACGCCAGGCACCGGGACATCCTGCCTGACAAGATCTGGGGGGACGGCGATCCCGAGGGCGTCCGGCAGCGCGCTGCAGAGGAGATGAAGCAGACCGCGCGGACTGCGGCGCGGCTCGGCGTCGACACCGTCATCGGATTCACCGGATCGTCGGTCTGGAAGTACGTCGCGATGTTCCCACCCGCGTCGCAGGAACTGATCGACGCCGGCTACCAAGATTTCGCCGACCGCTGGAACCCGATCCTGGACGTCTTCGACGAGGTCGGGGTGCGGTTCGCGCACGAGGTGCATCCCAGCGAGATCGCCTACGACTACTACACCACCGTGCGAGCCCTGGAAGCGATCGGACACCGGCCGGCGTTCGGGTTGAACTGGGATCCGAGCCACTTCGTCTGGCAGGGACTTGATCCGGTGATGTTCCTGTGGGACTTCCGGGACCGGATCTACCACGTCGACTGCAAGGACGCGAAACTGCGCACCGGCAACGGCCGCCGCGGGGTGCTGGGTTCTCATCTGCCGTGGGCCGATCCGCGCCGCGGCTGGGATTTCGTGTCCACCGGGCACGGCGACGTCCCGTGGGAGGACTGCTTCCGGATGCTGAACACCATCGGCTATACGGGCCCGTTGTCCGTCGAATGGGAGGACGCCGGCATGGACCGCCTGGTGGGTGCGCCGGAGGCGCTGGAGTTCGTCCGGCGGCTGGCGTTCGACCCGCCGTCCGCCGCTTTCGACGCAGCGTTCTGCAGTCACGGCTGAGCCGGTCCGCCGAGGGCGGCCCGGACGATGTCCAACGCCTCCTGCGGCGGCACACCCAGCCGCCGGACGACGCCGGCGTACGACGCGGCCGCGGCGGCGGCCTCCGCGCGGCTGCTGTCGCCGTCCGCCGACACGACAGTGCCTGCGCGGCCGCGGGTCTGCACCAGACCGGCTTCCTCCAGCTCGCGGTACGCCCGGGCCACCGTGTTCACCGCCAGCCCCAATTCGGCGGCAAGACCGCGGACGGTCGGCAGTTTCGCACCCACCGGCAGGTGACCGGTGCCGATCTGCGCGGCGATCTGGGTGCGCACCTGCTCGTACGGCGGCACGGGTGAGCGCGGGTCGACGGTGACGGTCATGCCTCGGTCCGAACCGGGTTGACCGCCGTGCCGAGTGTCGTGGCGGCGGTGAACTTCGGTGCGCCGTCATAGAACTGGTCCAGGTCCAGCACGGTGAAGCCGGCTGCGGTGATCAGGGCGGGGATCTGCCGGGTCAAGTGGCAACCGCCGAAGACACGCTTGTTCAGCGGTTCCCAACGGTACTGGCGGCGGCGGACGTCCTCGTCCGGGGCGAGCCCGTGCTCGACGAAGTGCAGCCGCCCGCCGGGCCTGACGACCCGGCGGATCTCCATCAGCGCCGCCATCGGATCGGGGATGGTGCACAGCGTCCAGGTCAGTAGGGCCGAGTCGCACGTGTTGTCCGGCAGCGGGATCGACTGGCCGTCCCGGCCGGCCCGGGTGACGGGAACCGTGCCCGCGGTGACCCGCCGCTGCCCCAACTGCCAGCCCCGATCGGACGGTTCGACCGCGGCCACCGCACGGACCGCCGGTGGGTAGAACGGCACGTTGGCCCCGGAGCCGAAGCCGACCTCGAGGACCTGTCCGGTCAGTCCCTGCGCCACCCTGTGCCGCAGCGGCGCCGTTTGCTTCGATCCGCAGGCGACGTCGATGATGCGCGGCAGGACGCGTCGCTCGTAGAACCCCATCCGTCAGATCCTTCCCGAAACAACCCCGTGGTGCGCCGGTTCGGACCCCTGGATACTGCCAGCCATGAGCGAAATCGGACGTCGTTGGTCGCGGTCGGTGGCGGAGCCAGACATGTGGGTGGACCCGGCCGACGACCCGCGCGAGCAGGAGTCGTCGGGCACGGACGAGCGCAGCGTCCTGCTGGACTACCTGCGCCGCTACCGGTTGACGATGGAAATGAAGTGCGCGGATCTGGACGCCGAGCAACTGGCCCGCAGATCCGTTCCGCCGTCGACCATGTCGCTGCTCGGCCTGGTCCGGCACATGGGAGACGTGGAGCGGAACTGGTTCCGCCGGGTGATGGCCGGCGAGGAGGCGCCGCCGTTGTACTACTCGCCGGACATGCCGGACGGGGACTGGGACGGGGCACGAGCCGACGACACCCTGGTCGCCGAAGCGTTCCGGGCGTGGCGGGACGAGATGTCGTTCGCCGAGGCCTATGTGAGCCGTACGGAGAATCTGGGGACGATCGGGAGCCGTCATGGTGATTCCGTCCCGCTCCGCGACGTGCTCGTGCACATGATCGAGGAGTACGCCCGGCACTGCGGGCACGCCGACCTGCTCCGGGAGTGCATCGACGGCCGCGTCGGCCAGTAGCAGCCGCTCCCGGCGGCGTGCCTACAGTGGCGCCATGAGCAAAATCCTGTTCGTCGTCACCGGAGCCGATCACTGGACGCTGGCAGACGGCACAAAGCACCCGACCGGTTTCTGGGCCGAGGAGTTGGTGGCCCCGTACCGGGAGTTCACGGCCGCCGGGCACGAGGTGGTCGTCGCCACGCCCGGCGGGGTCACGCCGGTTGTCGATCAGACCAGTCTCTCCCCGGACGTCAACGGGGGCAAGGACAATGCCGGCGCGATCGCGGCCGAGCTGGCATCGATCGACCAGCTGAAGGCGCCGCTCAAGCTGGAAGACGTCCGGCTCGCCGACTACGACGCGGTGTTCTACCCCGGTGGTCACGGGCCGATGGAGGATCTCGCCGTCGACGCCGACTCGGGCCGCCTGCTGCTGGAGGCGCTGGACTCCGGCAAGCCGCTGGGCATCGTCTGCCACGCACCCGCCGCCCTGCTCGCGACGGAGGACGGCGAGGGCGTCTCGCCGTTCGCCGGCTACAAGATGACCGGGTTCAGCAACGCCGAGGAGCGGCAGGGCGGGCTCGCGGACAAGGCCGCCTGGCTGCTGCAGGACCGGCTGGTCGCCCTGCGGGTGGACTACCAGGAGGGCGAGCCGTGGGCGCCGAACGTGGTCGTCGACCGGAACGTCTACACCGGGCAGAACCCGGCCTCCTCCAGGCCGCTGGCCGCCGAGATGGTCAAGACGCTCGCCGCGTCCTGACCGCGGGCTGCCGGTCGACGAGGTTCGGTGCCCCCAGCAGGATTCGAACCTGCGACACACGGTTTAGGAAACCGATGCTCTATCCCCTGAGCTATGAGGGCGGGGCGAGGAGAAGGTTACTGGATCGGCCGGAGCGAGAATGAGGGATGCGACCGTTCCGTTTCCTGGCCGACGCCCGCGCCGTGACGAGCGGACCGCGGCTCGCCGAACGGGCCCGCCGCGCCGAGGGCATGGGCTATCACGCCTTGGTGATCCCCGACCATCTGTTGGACCAACTGTCGCCGGTGGTGGCGATGACGGCGATCGCGGCGGCCACCTCGACGCTGCGGGTCGGCGCGTTCGTGCTGAACAACGACCTGCGGCACCCGGCGGTGCTCGCGCAGGATCTGGCGGCGATCGACATCGTGTCCGGCGGCCGGCTGGATGTGGCCATGGGTGCGGGCTGGAACCGCCTCGAGTACGACGCCATCGGACTGCCCTTCGACCCCACGCCGATCCGGCAGGCCCGGCTGGCGGAGGCGATCGCCGTGGTCAAGGGCTGCCTGTCCGGGCAGCCGTTCTCGCTCGCCGGGCAGCACTACCGGATCACCGACCACACCGGCCTACCGTCCGTGCAGCGACCCCACCCGCCGGTGATGATCGGCGGCGGCGGCCGGCGGACGCTCAGCCTGGCTGCGCGGGAGGCCGACATCGTCGGGCTGGCCCCGCGGATCACCGCCACCGGTCTGGACGCGCGGTCGCTGACGCTGGCCGCCACCAGGGAAAAGCTGGCCTGGGTGGCCGAGGCCGCCGGTGACCGGTACCCGGACCTGGAGTTCAACGTCTACCCGTCCGGCTGGCCGCCGGTGCTCACCGACAACACCGCCGGCGCGGTCGGAACCGTCATCGCGGAACTGCGGGACCGGACCGGTGTGGAGCTGACCGAGCGGGAGGTGCTGGAGTCACCGCACCTGTTCATCGGGTCCGCGCAGGCGCTGGCGGAGAAGTTCGAGCGGCTGCGCACCGAACTGGGCATCACCTCGTTCCTGCTGGGCGACGTCGGCGAGCTCGAACCGGTGCTGGCCAGGCTTGCCGGCAGCTGACCGCTACCTCGAGGTGCGCAGCACGGCCCACCCGCGCCGGCCGACCGTCATCGGTCCGTCGCCCGGCAACGCACCATCGGTGCCACCGGATCGATCAGCGGCCAGCAGCTCGGTGGCGCCGGGTGCCTCGAAGCCGAACTCCTCGTCGGCGATGTTGAGCAGCACGAGCACGCCCGCCCCGTCCTCGCCGATCACCCGGTAGGACAGCTGTTCGTTGGCCAGCGTCTCCACCTCCAGTCGACCGGTGCCGATCCAGGGTTCGCGCCGCCGGACGCCGATCAGTTCCTGGTGCAGCCGGAAGATCGGCTCGCCGAGATCGGACAGCTCGTCCGGCAGGTCCGGGAACGGTGGGCGGACCTCGTCGTCGCCGCCCTCCCGCTCCTCCTTGGCGCCGCGGAACCCCTGCTCGTCGCCGTAGTAGACGCTCGGGATGCCGGGCAGGGTGAACAGCAGTGTCAGGGCGTGCGGAAGGGTGTCCGGGTCGGTGAGCTTGCTGGCGATCCGGGTGACGTCGTGGTTGCCGACGAAGGTCAGCGGACTGAACACCTCGCAGAAGTCACGGTGCCGCTCCAGCGTCCAGGACAGCTCGAAGAAGTTGGCGTCGTTCAGCGAGCTCCAGATCGACTTCCACAGCTCGTACTGGGTGACGGAGTCCAGCCCGCCGTCCCGTACCCAGGTGGGGAAGTCGCCGTGGATCACCTCGCCGACGAACCAGGCATCGGGGAAGCGTTCCCGGACCCGGCCGGTCACGGCGCGCCAGAACGGCAGCGGTACCGCGTATGCGGCGTCCAGCCGCCACCCGTCGATGCCGCGGGCCAGCCAGTGCTCCATCACCGCGACCACGTAGTCGGCCACCGCCGGGTCGTCGTGGTTCAGCGCGACCAGGCCGCCGTGGCCCTCGAACGTCCGGTAGCCGAAACCGTCGTGGCCGTCGGCGTCCCAATCGATGTGGAACAGGCGGGCGCGGTCGGAGTTCTCGCGGCGGGCGAGCACATCGGCGAATGCCTCGTTGGCGCGGCCGACGTGGTTGAAGACGCCGTCGAACAGCACCCGGATGCCGCGGGCGTGGCAGGCCGCGATCAGCTCGTCGATGTCGCCGTCGTCGCCGAGCCGGGCATCGATGCGGAAGTGGTCGACGACGTCGTACCCGTGCGTCTCGGAGGCGAACACCGGGTTCAACGCCAAGCCGTTGCAGCCCAGCTCCACCAGGTAGTCCAGCCAGGGCAGCAGCCGGGGCAGCCGGTGCTGCACCGGGGTCCCGGCCGGCAGGGCCTGGCGCTCGGCGGCGAGGAAGCCGAACGGGTACACCTGCCACCAGATGACCGAACCCGTCCAGGAATTCATCGAACCGCCTTCGCTTTCCGTGATCGCGTCCCCGGCCGCAAGCAGCGTAACCGGCCGGCGTGGGCACCATCGCGGGCGCAGGTACCGTCGGTACGGGTTCCCCGGAAACGGAAGATCAACCCACCGGTGTGCATCCGTGCGCGGTCGCGCGGCAGTAGTTTCAGCGGCCGGTCTCTGTGCAGGTGCGACCGGGCATCACCGGAGCCACTGATCTGAAACGAGAGTTCATGGCATTGCACGCTGCGCTCGCGAAGGTCCGGGACGCGCCGTTCATCCTGGACGCCATGCGGTCCGCCGACGGGCTGACGGTCGCCGCCGGACACGACGGTGGGCCGCACGCGGTCAGGCTGCTCGCTTCCGTGATCGACGATGACGCCGACCAGGTCACCGCGATCGCCGCGGTGCATGCGCTGGGCGCGGTGTTCGACGACGGTGCCGCCGAGGTGCTGTCGGATCTGCTGTCCGATCCGCGCCCGTTCCTGCGGGAGCACGCCGCCTGGGCGCTGGGCTCCCGCGCGCCGCGGCTGGACACCGTGGGGCGGCTGGTGTCCGGTGTCGCCGGCGGCGGCTTCGCCACCGTCATCAACCAGCGGGCGCTGCGCCGCTGGGCGCAGCTGTCCCCGGATCACATCGCCCTGGCCCTGGAGGGCGCGCTGGTGTCCCGGGACGACGCGGCCGGCCGGGCCCGGCTGGTCGAGACCATGGGACTGGTGCCCGGGTCGGTGGCCAGCCGCACCCTGCTGCGCATCGCCGGCGACGACGGCGAACCGCTGCACTCCCGGATGGCCGCCGTGGCGTCGCTGGGGGACCGCGCCGCCCCGGAGGCCGAGGACCTGATCACCCGGTTGGCCTGGACCGACGGCGAGCTCGGTGCCGTAGCCCGGCTCGCCCAGTTCGACATGCGCCCACCGGGGCAGGCCGGGGACGCCGCCGACGGCCTGGTGATCGGCCAGCTGTTCCTGCATGCCGACCTCGACCGGGAGCTGAGCCGGGCCGGTGCCGGTGACAACGGCGGCATCGCCACCATGCTGATCAGGCTGGGCGATGCGCTGGCGGCCGAGCCGGGTGTCGGCCGGGTACTGACGATGTCCCGGGGTTCGGCCGATGCCGCCGTCGACGCGCTGTCGGACCGCTCGGCCGGTCACGTCCTGGCGCCGATCCCGCTGCTGGCCGAACCCACCGACGCGGCCAACGCGTGGCCGGCGTCGGTGGCGGCGGAACGCGGGATCCGGCGGGTGCTGACCGCGAACGGGCGGGTCGACGTGCTGCACCTGCGGATGGCCGACGTCGGCAGCATGGCCGCGTCCACCGTCGCCACCGCCCTCGGCATCCCCACCGTTTTCACCCTCGCACCGGACCCGCACGCGGTGATCCATGCGCTGGACATGACCGGGGCGCTCACCCGCGGCAACTTCGGCGGCGTCGACGAGCGGGAGCACTACTGGTTCCGCACCAGCCTGGTCCGCCGGCTCGCCACCGCCGCGCACCACTGCGCGCTGTTCCCGCGGCCGGAGCTGCGGGACCGGCTCGACGACCTGTTGGGCATCGACATCGACCGGGAGCCGTCGCGGTACACGGTGGTCCCGGAGGGCATCGACGTCACGGTCAGCGAGCGGGCCCGGGCGCAGGTGCAATCCGTTGACCGCGGACGGCTCTCACCGGCGCTGCGGGATCTGGACGGGCTGATGGCCCGGTTGCCGAAATACCGGCGCGGCCTGCCGCTGGCGCTCAGTGTCGGCCGGCTGCACCGCGTCAAGGGCATGGCGACGGTCGTCGAGGCCTGGGCGGCGAGTCCCGAGCTCCGCGAGCGGTGCAACCTGCTGATCGCCGGCGGTGACCTGGACAGGCCGTCGGCGGACGAGCGCGGGCAGCTGGCGGCCATCGACGGGGTGATCGCGCAGTACCCGGCCGCCGACGGGCTGGTCGTCGCCGGGCATCGCCCCAACGACGTCGTCGCGGCGTGGATGGCGGCCGCGCAGTTGGGGCTGCCGGGCTCCGTCGCGCCCGGCGGGGTTTACGTCTGCGGCAGCCTCAAGGAGGAGTTCGGCCTGGCGCTGATCGAGGCGCTGGCCGCCGGTCTGGTGGTCGTCGGTCCCGAGGGGGGCGGTCCCGCAACGTATATCGAAGAGGGCGTCACCGGGTTCCTGGTCGACACCCGGTCACCGCAGGAGGTCGGTGCGGGCATCGCGGCCGCACTGGACCTGGTCGCCAAGCCCGACGACGAGCAGCGGGTGGCCGCAGCCCGCCGGATGGTGACCGACCGGTTCACCGTGCAGGCGATGGCCGGGACGCTGGTCGGTGTGTACGACGGCGTGACCGCCCCGATGCTCGGCTGACCCGGCGATGACGCTGCTGATCATCAGCCCGGACTATGCCTCGCATCTGCTCCCGCTGGCCACACTGGGCACCGCCTGGCGCGACGCCGGCGACCGGGTGGTCGTGGCCAGCGGCCCGGCGACCGCGTCCATCGCCGCCGACTTCGGGTTCGACAGAACCGATCTCGTGCTGGGCCGCGGATCCAATCCCGGGGTGATCAGGGCGGAGGAGCAGATCGCCGACGAGGACGATGCGTTGCGCGGCTTCTTCGCCGCCACCGAAACCGGCATGATCCCGACGCTGCTGTACCAGGCGCAGGCCCGCCGCACGGACCTGCTGTGGGACCCGGTGAACACCGCGCGCAGGGTGCTCGACGTCGTCGATGCCGTCCAGCCGGATCAGGTGCTGGTCGACCACCTCGCGTTCAGTGCCAGGCTCGCCCTGCTGGCCGGTGGTGTGCCGCACGCCGACGTCGTCCTGGGGCACCCCTCGGCACTGCCGGTGGGCGACGAGGTGTACGGGTACCCACCAGCCTGGCCGGCGGCGTTCCACCCCGACCCGGCCGACCTCGGCGCGCTGCTGGAGCGCTGCCGGATCGTCCGCGCCGAGTTCACCGCGGAATGGAACGCCGCGCTGAAAGTGCTTGCGCCGCAGGCCGAACCGGTCCGCGACGCCTTCACCGAACACGCCCGGCCGGTGTTGCTGAACTATCCGCAGCAACTGCACGACCCCGCCCGGACCGGTGCGTTGCCCGAGCACGCGTTCCTCGGATCCGCTGTCCGGCAACAGGATCCGCCGCCCGACATCCGGGACTGGCTGGACCGGGATCGGCGAACGCCCGTCGTCTACGTGAGTTTCGGCAGTTTCCTGTCGGTGCGCGCGGATGTGCTGCACCGGGTTGCCGACGCGCTGCGCCGGCTGCCGGTCCGGGTGGCGCTGGCGATCGGGTCGGCGGACCGAGCGGTGCTCGGCGAGCTTCCGCCGGAATGGCTGGTTCGCGAGTTCCTCCCGCAGGTGGCGCTGCTCCGTGCGGCCACCCTTGCGGTCACCCACGGCGGCAACAACAGCGTCACCGAATCCCTGACCTACGGCGTCCCGATGCTGGTGCTGCCGTTCTCCACCGACCAGTTCGCCGGCGCCGCGGCGATCGAGAACGCCGGCGTCGGTGAGGCTCTCGATCCCAACACGGCGTCGGTGGACGACCTCGCCGACACCGCCGGGCAGCTGCTGGCCGGCGGATACGGCGCCGCGGCCGAGCGAATTGGCGCCGACCTGCGAGCCCGACCCGGTCGACAGGTCGCCCACGAGGTGCTCACGGCCGGTGCCCTCGCGCGCTGAGCGGTGTGTCAGGGTGGCCCGATGACGACCTGGCTGGTGGACGCGATCCTGTTCGACCTGGACGGCACCCTTGTCGATTCGTCCGGCAGCGTCGAGCGCAGCTGGCGGCAACTGGCCGAGAAGATCGGGCGGCCATGGCCGCAGGTGCAGCCGCACATCCACGGCGTCCCGGTCCAGCAGGTGATGCGGCATCTCGAACCGGACATGCCCGCCGAGCGGGTCGAGGAGCTGCGGCAGTTCATGGTCGAGTCCGAATCCACTGACACCGAAGGTGTTGTCGCCCAGCCCGGCGCCAAGGAACTGCTCGCCGCGCTGCCCGAGGAGCGGGTCGGCATCGTCACCAGCGGCGGAGCGCGACTGGCCGGCTCCCGGATTGCCGCTGCGGGACTGCCGACGCCGGCCGTCGTGGTGACCGCAGACGACGTGAGCGTCGGGAAACCCGATCCCGCACCGTACCTGCGCGGGGCGGAGCTGATCGGCTACCCGCCCGAACGTTGCCTGGTGGTGGAGGACGCACCGGCCGGGGTCGCCTCCGCCCGGGCTGCGGGCTGCCCCGTGATCGGGGTCCTCACCACGCACGGCTCGCTGGACGCGCCGACCGTCGCGTCACTGGCGGACATCCACTTCACCGCGACCGACGGTGGGATAGGGGTGAGCATCGACGAGCGCTGAGCGCGGCGGGCGTGCACGGTGACGTCCACGCCACCGCCCGCGACCGCGGTGGTTCCCGACCTCGACGAGGAGCATGGCGCCGAGCAGCAGGACGCCGCCGAGGACGGTGCGGGCGCCCAGTTCGGAACCCAACAGGGCCGCGGTCACCGCCGCCGCGGCCGGCTCCAGGGTCAGCACGATCGCGGCCCGCACCGCGCTGGCCCGCGCCTGCGCCCAGGTCAGCAACAGCATGGCGCCCGCGGTGGCGACGACCGCCAGAAAGGCGACGGCGAGCCACGACTCGCCTGAGTGTGGCTGTGCCGGCAGGACGGAGCCGCCGGTGACGAGTCCGCGGACGCCGACCGCGGCCAGCGCCAGCAGCGCCACCGTTCCGGTCTGCACGCGCGCGATGGCGACCGCCTGGTCGGTTCGCGCCCACCGGGACAGCAACACCAGGTGCAGCGCCCAGGCGAGGGCGGCCAGCAGAGTGAGCGATTCGCCGGGCCCGATGCCCGCGCCGCGCAGGCAGAGCAACGCAACCCCACCCGCGGCCACCGCGACGGCCAACAAGGTCACCGGATCGAGGCGATCGCGGAAGACGATCAGGCCGATCAGCGGCGCCAGGACGACGAGGGTGCCGGTGAGGAGGCCGGACATCAACGCGTCGGTGCCGGTGATGGCCCAGGTCTGCAGCAGGAACCCGGCGCCCAGCAACGCGCCGAGCATCACCGAGCGGGCCAGCAACCGGACCGGGAGAGCGGGAGCGGTGCGGGGGAAGAGCGCCAGCGCCACCGTGGCCAGACCGAATCGCCACGCCACCAGATCGGCCGGCGGCAGCAGGTCGACCGCCCCGTCGACCACCGAGAACGAGACGCCCCAGACGACCGCGACGGTCACCAGCGCCGCCGTCGGCAGGGCCGCGGACATGCGATCGGACAACGAAGTGAGCATGACTGACCCCCGTGGGACGGGGCCGGACAGTCGTCCGGCACCGTCTGTGATCAGTTGCGCGGGGTCAGTGATACCGAAATGAGACATCGGGCGCCGCATTGCGGCGTGTCAGCGGAGAAATGCGGAGTGTCGCGCTGCCGGACCGGGTCAGCTGAAGGACCCGCGGACCAGGCTGATCCCGGAGTGCGCGGGATTGCCGTTCGGCGGTTCATCCGAGACGTCCACCGTGCGGTATTCCGTGGTGCTGATCCCGTTCGGGACCGTGAAGGTGCCACCGCCGTTGTTCAGGGTGCCCAGCGAGACCATCCGGCCGTCGTTGCCGAACAACCAGACCTCGTAGGAATGGTTCGTCGTCGGCGGCAGATCCGGCGCCTCGACCCTCACCTGCGTCCCGGTCGGTGCGGCCACCAGTTCGGCCTCGCCGAGTTGGCGCTGCCGGTCGGCGGCCAGCGGCCCGTCCGGAACGGCCTTCAGCTGGGCGACCGCCTCGATGGTGACGTCCGAGCCGCGGTTCTGGCTCATCACGACAGCACCGGCACCGAGGGCGATGCCCACGACCGCCGCGGCCAACGGCGCGGCCCACCGTGACCACCGCCGCGGCTGGGCGGCCGACGTGCGCTCACCGCCGCCGGTGCCCGGCACCGAGGTCAGTTTCGCGCCGTTCGATCCGTTCTTGTGCGGCCGGTCCGCGGTGTCCGGGGGAGCCGGGTCACCGGCGCGGAACGGCACGGTGGGACCGGTCGGACCCGTCGGCGCCACGGAGTCCACCTCGACCGGGTCGGCCACCGCGACGGCCGTCGTGGCGACGTCCGTGGCAGACAGGGCCTCCAGGCCGAGTTCGTTCGCGATCGCCCGCCAGACGTTCTCCCCGGGGTGGGGCGCGTTCTCGCCGAAGTTGCTCAGCGCAGCCAGGCAGGCCGTGGTGCGGAAGGCCTCCACCTCGGCGGAGCATTCCGGGCATCCGGTGACGTGCGCGTCGATGTCCGGGCCCACCGACTCGTCGAGAGCGAGGAGGGCGAGGTCGTCAACATCAGGATGTTGCACCGTCCACCTCCCAACGCTTCCGGAGCTGTATGAGCGCCCGTCTGATATGGCTTTTCACGGTTCCGACCGGTAACCCGGTTGTCGCCGCGATCTCCGAATGGCTCAGATCACCGTAAAAAGCCAGCCGGAGCACCATTCGTTGCTCCGCCGGCAGCTTGTTCAGCTCGTTGCCGACCACCACCCGGTCGACGACCCGGTCCACCGACTTCGTCTCCGTCGCCGGCGGTGCGATGCTCTCCGCTGCGGAGACCACCTTCCGGTCCCGGTCCAGCGATGCGTACCGGTCCGCGATCAGCCGCCGGGTGATGCCCAGCAGCCACGCGCCCAGTGAACCGCGGGCAGGATTGAAGCCGTCCCGGCCCTTCCAGGCCCGAACGAACACCTGCTGGACCAGCTCCTCGGCATCGTGGTGGTTGCCGAGCCGGAGCATCCCGACCCGCTGCACCATGCCGCCGTACCGGTCGAACGCCTGACGCAGGGCGGCGGCGTCACCCGCCCGGAATCTCTGCATCCACTCTTCATCGGCCGTCAGTTCCGGGGTGGATCCCGGAGGCGGCGTTGAGTGGCTGGACACGTCTGCAGCGTAGGTCATCCCTTGGTTGGCACCGCGGTGACGGCAATGTTGTCGTCATATCCCAGCGTGGATTCGTTGAACGAGCCGCCGCACGTGATCAGCACGAGCCGGGATTGCCCACCGCGGTCGAACAGCCGATCCAATGGAACCTCCGACTTCGGCCACTCCTCGCGGGCGACGACGGTGAACTCGCGGGTGACACCGCCCTCGTCGGTCACCGTGACGATGTCGCCCGGATTCAGGTCACCGATCCGGCCGAACACTCCGACGCCTTGCTTGTAGTCGTCGACGTGCCCGGTCAGCACCGCCGAGCCGGCCGCGGACCCGGGAGCGGGCCCGAACCGGTACCAACCGACGTCGCTGACGTCCTCGGGGATTTCCATGACGCCCTCGCTGTCGACACCCATCGAGATGACGGGCGCCTGGACGCCGAGGCTGGGGATCTCGACGCTGACCGGCGCCTTGACCGGTGGCGCCGCGGGTGCCGCGGGCTTGGCCCGCGCCGCGGCCGTCGGCTTCGAGGTCGGCTTGGGGGTCGGCTCGGGGGTCGACTTCGAGGGGGAGGTCTTCGGCGCCGTGGTGGTCGCCGCGGACGAACGCTCTTCAGTTGGCTGTGATTCTGATGCCTGCGATTCTGGTGACTGTGCTGCCGACGGCCGGGGAGCCGTCGACGGCGCAGTCGTCGGTTCTGTGGTCGCGGACCCGGAATCCGGGCCCTGGGCGGAGGGCGAGGCCAATTCGGCAGCGGCGGCGGCGTTGACGGAAGTCACCGTCTGTCCCGCCGGATCCGGTTGAGCCACCCACCAGACGACGGGCGCCGAGAGCATCATGGCGAGCCCCGCCGCCAGGCCGGTGGCAGCCTGGCGGCGGGACATCTTGGTGCGCACGGACGCGTCCGAACTACCCGGTCAGACCGAGCGGTCCAGGTACAGGCGCCGTCCGCCGACGACCGCGGCCGTCATGCCCAGGGTCAGCAGCACGACCAGGGCGATGGTGGCGGCGGGGCTGTCGGCCGGGCCGGTGCCGGCGGGGACGCCGCCCGGTGCGGAGTGCAGACCGGTCACGGTGAAGCTGACCAGGGTCAGCGTGCCGGCCTCGGCGCTACCGACGGCGTGCACGAAGGTCGCGCTGCCCTCGGCGAGGTCCAGCGTTGCCGGGCCGATGGCCACGGTGTCGGTGCCGGCGAGGACGACGTCCGCCTCGACGGTGCCGGCCGGGATGTTCAGCACGCCTTCCTGCGGGTTGGTGACGTTGGCCAGAACGACCGCGCCGCCCGCCCGGACGTCGACCGCGGGGGCGGCGGCGTCATGGCGCACCACGAGGCGGGTGTTGCCGGCGGAGATGACCGAGACGTCGTTCACGTAGGGCGTGACGATCGGGTTACCGTCCGCGTCCAGGTGCGCAACGATGGTGTAGCTGGTGCCGGCATCGACGGTGGCCGAGGCCTCCAGGATCGGCGACGAGTCGTCGGTCGAATCCGGGGCGGCGATCACGATGTCGTAGTCACCCGCCGGCAGATCCAGCGGTCCGGCGACGGTTTCCGGCTGGAAATCGTCGAGGGTGAGCGCGCCGTTGACGTAGACGTCGACCGGGGTGTCAGGGATGCCGTGCACCACGTACACCGTGCCGGTGTCCGCGGCCGAAGCCGGCAGCGCACCGAACAGTGTTGCTGCCAGTGCCAGCGAACCTGCCGCCGCGCCGGCGATGAGACGCCTCATGTAGATCCTCCTCGTGTGGGGGGGTTGGGAGTGCTTCCGAGGAGAGTTACCGGGGCAGCATGGGCATTGGATGCACCGGTGTCGGATTTGGCGAAGATGAGTTCCGTCGTTCGTGGCGATGCCGGCGTCAGTCGTCGACGCCCCGGGCCACCAGCGCGTCACCGAGCGCGTCAGCCGAGCGCAGCGCGCGCACCACCGCCGGGGCGGCCATGGCCCGCAGCGAGAAACCAACGCCACGTGCCTTTCTCGCCTCCGAAACGGCTCGCACGATGTCCACCATCAGCGGGATGCAGCGGATGGTCAGTGCCAGCAGCAAGCCGGCCCGGTCCGGGTCGAGCCACCGCTGCAGCGGCCGCAGGAGCCGCCGGAACACGTCCAGCATGTCCGTCACCCGCGTGGTCACGGTGACCAGCGCGGCGATCGCCACCGTCAGCAGCAGCGTTCCGCACACCATCACCGCAGCCTGCCAACCGGTGAAGATCACCTGAAAGCCGCCCACCAGCAACAGGAACCAGCGCATCGGCCACAGCTGAGCGGCGGCGACGCGGGGTGGGATCCGTGCCAGCGCATACAGTCCGGTCAGCACGGCGGCGGCCACGGCCAGCTGCCACGGCTGTCGCAGCAGGATGATCGCGGTGACCCCGGCCAGCATTCCGAGCAGCTTCCAGCCGGCCGAGAGCCGATGCAGCACAGAGGTTCCCGGGTGGTAGAGCCCGATGGCGGTCACGTCAACAACCCGGTGTAGGTCTTCAGCGCGACGGCGGGCGGGCCGTCGGCGATCACCCGCCCCTCCTCGAGCACCACCACCCGGTCGAAGTGGGCCAGCAGGTGCAGGTGGTGGGTGACCAGGACGACCTGCTGCGACAGCGACCCGAGCAGGTCGTTGACCATGCGGGCATTGCGCAGGTCCAGCAGGGTGGTCGGTTCGTCGGCGACCACCACCGCGGGGTCGGTGATCAACACGGCCGCCAGCGCAAGCAATTGTTTCTGCCCGCCGGAGAGCAGGTGGGTGGGATGGTCGGCGTGGTCGGCGAGGCCGAAGCGGCGCAGGGTGTCGGTCACCCGGGCCGCGATCTCCGCCTTGCCGAGCCCCGATTTGCGGAGCGAGAACGCGACGTCCTCTGCGACGGTGGGCATCACGATCTGGTTGTCCGGGTCGGTGAAGACGAAACCGACCCTGCGCCTGACCTCCCGGCCCTTGGCGGTGGTGTCGAGACCGTCGAGGGTGACCGACCCGGTGGTGGGCGTGATCAGGCCGTTGATCATCCGGGCCAGGGTGGATTTCCCGGACCCGTTGCCGCCGACGATGCCCACCCGCTGGTCGGTCAGGGTCAGGTCGATGCCGTCGAGGACGGTGCGCTCTCCGAAGCGGTGCCCGACACCGGCGAACCTGATCTCCGGCATCGGTCAGCTGTCCGGGTTCTCGAGCAGCACCGCAAGTCCCTGACCGCCGCCGATGGCGCAGCCCGCGAGACCGTACCGCGGCCCGGAACCGGTTGCGCCGGTGGGCATCCTGGACAGCAGTCGGAGCAGCAGGATCGTTCCGGACGCTCCCCACGGATGGCCGAGGCCGATGGCGCCGCCCTCCGCGCACACGGAGTCGACGTCGAGTGCCAGTTCGTCCACGGCCGCCAGTACCACCGATGCGAACGCCTCGGTGATCTCCACGGCGCCCAGATCGGCCGTCGTCAGTCCCCGTTCGACGACCGCAGGTCTGTCCAGGAGTCGGCGCACGGCGACGGCTGTGCCGAGCCCCGGCAGATCCGGCCGGTCGGCGGCGACGGCGCCCGCGACGATGCGCAGGTACGGCATCCCCGCCGCGCGGGCGGCCCGTTCGGTGCTGACCGCGACGGCGGCGGCACCGTCGGACACCCCGCAGGAGTTGCCGGCCGTCGCGGTGCCGTCCGGGCCGAAGGACGGCCGGAGCCGGCCCAATCGGTGTGCGTCCAGCCCGGCGCGGGGCCGCTCGTCCCTGGCCACGTGGTCGACCTCGACGATCTCGGCGTCGAACCGGCCCCCGGCGCGGGCGGCATGGGAGAGCGCGTGCGAACGGGCGGCGTACTCGTCCTGGCGCAGCCGGGAGATCCCCCTGGCCCGGGCCAGCGCATCGGCCGCCTCGCCCATCTCGGGGTCCGGGAAGCCCTTGGGCGCGAACGGTGCCCGCTCGTAACGGACCGGCGCGGCGTCCGCGTCCGGCGGCCAGAACCGCCACGGCGCGGTGCTCGCCGATTCCGCACCGCCGGCCAGGATCAGTTCGGCCTCACCCGCCCGGATCCTCGCGGCGGCCTGCAGCACGGCGTCCAGTCCGGAACCGCACTGCCGATCCACGGTGACGCCCGGGACGGTGTCGCCCAGCCCGCCGGCCAGCGCGGACACCCGCGCGATGTTGCCGCCCGGCCCCATGCAGTTGCCGATGATCACGTCGTCGACCGGCCGGTCGAGCGGTGTGACGAGGTCCGCGACCGCCCGCAGGACAGGTGCGGTGAGACCGATGACGTCCGACCCGGCGAAGGCGTGCCCGGCAGTGCCGATCGCGGTCCGCCGGCCGGCCAGCAGCACCGGTCCACGCGGGTCGGGTCGGGGAGGCGTCACGGGCTCCTACGGTAGTGGCCGCAGGCCCGCCCGTTCCCCGCGTGCGGCGTCGGCGACGAGCCCGCGGCGGACCTTGCCGCCCGGCGTGCGGGGCAGGTGGTCGGTGACCAGCCATCGCCGCGGCAGCGACGGTCCGCGCAACTGCCGGCGGGCGGCGGCCCTGAGCCCGGACAGGTCCGTACCCGGCACCGGTTCGATCACCGCGGTGACGATCTCGCCGAGTTCGCCGTGCGGCAGCCCCACCACCGCGACCGCGCCGACGCCGGGCAGCCGGGCCAGCACGCCCTCGACGTCCTCCGCGATGACGGTGTGCCCACCGGTGGTGATGGCGGCGTCCCCGCGCCCGAGGACGCGAAAGCCACCGCCCGGGAGCCACTCTCCGAGGTCGCCGACGGTCGCGAAACCGTCCGGGTCGCGCTCCAGCGGGCCAGTGCTGCCTGGCGGGTAGCCGGTGGCCAGGTACTCCGACCGCACCCAGATGCGCCGCCGCCGGCCGGGTGCGTCGGGGCGGATCTGCACCTGCGCCCCGGGGAACGGTTGCAGCGGCCCGGGCCAGCGGCGGACGCCGACGAACGACAACTCGGCGGCCCCGTAGTACTCGACGACGGCGATGCCGCGGTGGTGGGCGGCCGCGGCGAGGTCGTCGCGGACGGCGGCGCCGGCGACCACCGCCACCCTCAGCGGTCCGTCGTGCGGCAGGCCGCGGAGCAGTCCGGCCAAGGCGGCCGGCACCGCGTGCGCCGCGGTCGCCTGCTCGGCCCGGTCGGTCAGCTCAGCACCTGTTGCCAGGGTGTGGACGGCGGCGAACAGGTGCAGCGTGGCGTGCAGCGGTCCGGTGAGCAGCACCCGATCGTCGGCGGTGAGACCCGCCAGCCCGGACAGCGGCGCGAACGACGACGTCCAGGAGTCCTGGGTCCGGAGCACGAGCCGCGGCGTGCCGGTGGTGCCCGACGTCACCGCGATCAGGAAGGTGCCGGCCGGCACGGCTCCCGGATCGGGCGGGTCGACGTCCGGGTCACCGACCACGACGGCGCGCCCGTCCGCGGCAGCGGCGAACACGGTGGCGAGGCGGTCCGCAACCCCGGGCTCGTCCGCCACCACCGGTGCCCGCTCGGTCGGCAGCCGCCCGGCGCGGCGGTCGTCGATCAACGCGGCGAGGTCCGCGTAGGAGACGGTGCGTCCGGCTGCCGTCACGGCCGGTCGATCACCGGTCGCGCCCAGGGCGAGGCCCCGGCGGAGTCCGGTCAGCGGGCGACCTTCTCGCCGGGCGGCGGCGGCGCCGCGGACGACGTGGGGACGATCAACCCGGGAATGGACCGGTGCACCTGCTTGGTGACCAGGGCGGCGACGACCGCCTTGAGCACATCACCGGGCAGGTAGACGAACACACCGGTGATGGCCGGGCCCCAGCTGGTGCGGATGGCGAGCCAGGTGACACCGAACACGTAGATCACCAGGGCGCCGCCGAGCAGGTTGACCGCGATGCCCTGCCACAGCGGGTACTTCGGCAGGATCCGCGCGGTGAGCAGACCGACCGCGACCGCACCCGCCAGGAAGCCCACCAGGTACCCCGCCGACGGTCCCGTCCAGACGCCGACCCCGCCGCGGCCACCGGCGAGCAGCGGCAGGCCGGCGGTGGTCAGGACCAGGAAGACCAGCACGGCGAGGAAACCTTTGCGGGCGCCCAGGATGCCACCGGCCAGCATGACGCCGAGTGTCTGCAGGGTGATCGGTACACCGGTCGAGCCGATCGTGATGCTGCCCGGCAGGCCGAGTGCCGCGATGAGGGCGGCGAAGACGGCGATCTGCGCCATGTCCCGCGCCGTCGTGCGTCGTGCCATTACAGGTGCTCCCTCGTGTGGCAATCCGGCCCGAAACGCCCGGCCGTAACGGGCCGGCCGGCACTCCGCGGGAGAAGCATAGGGGACCGCCGTCGCAGCGGTCCGTGCCGGCGCGATGCCCGCTGGGGCGGCCCGGCGCCCGGCCATCCTGTTGCGAGGCGGGCGCCGGGCAGTCGATAGGGTGGGCCGACCGCACGGCGACCGAACGTCGCCCGCACAGCGGTCGGATCACTCACCAGGAGGCCTTTCGCGTGTCGACAAGCATGCATGCCGGTCGGGCGCTGATCGTGTCGATCACCGACCACACGCTTCACGGCGAGGACGACGGCGGCGCCGGCGCGCTGGTCACCGAACTGCTGTCCGAGGCCGGGTTCGTGGTGGACGGCTCGGTCGCGGTGCCGTCCGACGAGGTTGCGATCCGCACCGCGCTGAACACCGCCGTCATCGGTGGCGTCGACCTGGTGGTGACGGTCGGCGGCACCGGAGTGTCCCCGCGGGATGTCACGCCCGACGTCACGGCCGAGGTCATCGACCGCGAGTTGCCGGGGATCGCGCAGGCCCTGCGCTGGTCGGGGATGGCGGCCGGCGTGATGGACGCCATCGTCTCCCGGGGGATGGTCGGGGTGTCGGGTTCGACGCTGGTGGCCAACCTCGCCGGGTCGCGTGCCGCTATCCGGGACGGCATGGCCACGCTCAATCCGCTGGCCGTGCACGTCATCGACCAGCTGTCCGATCCGGGCGTCTGACGCCGCCGAGCGGGACACTGCGAGGTGATCGGGTGACGGACCGCGACGCCGACCGAGGCGACCGCGTTGTCGACCGCCGCCGGCTGGACGAGGTCTTCGGTGACGTCCTGCCGTCCGTCACGCAGGACGAGATGGCCCAGGGCGACGAGCGGTCGGGTGACGCGGATCGCGACCGCTGGTACCGGGACAACCGGCCGCCGCACCACGGCTGACCGGATCACTCGGTCCCGGTGGGCGCACCGTCCCGCAGGAGATCGCGGATCTGCATCAGCAGGTCCAGTTCGGTCGGGTCGGCCTTGACCGGCTGCTGGCGGCGCGCGGCGATGTGCAGCATCGTGCGCATCGGCGCGACGAACACGAAGTAGACCACCAGCGCCGTGATCAGGAACGTGATCAGCGCGCCGATCATTGCGCTGACGTTGACGTACGACTCGGGCTTGTCCGGGTTGATGTAGAAGCCGATCGAGCCGGTGTCCACGCCACCGAACGCGTTCAGCACCGGTTGGATCAGGTTGTCGGTGACGGCGCCGACCAGGGCGGTGAACGCCGCCCCGACCACGACGGCGACGGCCAGGTCGATGACGTTACCGCGCAGGATGAAGTCCCTGAAACCCTTGATCACATGAGCCTCCAACAAGATGACATCGCGCCGGAAGGCTAGCGGTCACTGGTGGCCATCAGGCGAACCGGATGGCGATGGTGCCGGTGACGTCCGCTGCGACCACCGCATCCGCGGACCTGGTCGGTACCGCGATCACGATCGCCCGGCCCCCGCCACCCTTTGGCGGCGGTTCGCCGAGCGCCAGAACCACCGCGTCCGGCGCGAGAACCGCGGCGCCGCCGTCCTGCCCGACGGACAGCACGGCCACATGCATCCCCGGACCGAGCAGGTCGACCACGGCGGCATCGACCGGCCGGATGGGCACGGCCACCCGGCCGGGACCGGGGTCCGGGCCGGCGACGTCGGCCAACCGCACGTCGGTGACGATCTCGCCGCGCCGGGCGCCCGCGGCCAGCGGCGCGCCGACCACCGAGCCGGCGTCGACCTGTGCGCCATCCGGGGGCGCCGTCACCCGGACCGGCTGCAGGTCGGCCGCCGCCACCCGCGCCCCGATGGGCAGGTCCCGGCTGAACGCCAGCACCGGGTGGCCCTGCGCGGTGTCGCCCGGCGCGACCGCGAGCAGTCCTGCCGTGATCACCAGGCCGGCGGCAAGCACCCGCCGGGCGACGCGCGGGAGCCGGCCGCCGCGGCGCCGGTCGGCGAACCACTGCCGCAGCCGCTCCGGCCAGGTCGCTGCCACGGAATCAGGGCTGCGCCCGGTGCGGCGGCGGGAAGCGGATGCTCGGCTCATGGCGCGGACGGTAGGCCGGCGCGGCGTCGGGCGGGCCGGTCCGGGACCGTTTGTGGACAGGTCGGGCGTTGGGGACTACTCAGCCGGTCTGCAGGCGCAGGATGCGGTCGTCGCCGTCTCGCGGGCTGCCCCGCCCATCGGTGTTGGACGTGGTCAGCCACAGGCTGCCGTCCGGGGCCACGGCGACCGTGCGGAGCCGGCCGTAGGTGCCGGTCAGGTGCGCCATCGGGGTCCCGGTGGTGGGCCCCGACGGTGTCTGCTGGATCGGGATCTGCCAGAGTTGCCGCCCGCGCAGGCCCGCCATCCAGATGGAGCCGCGCCAGAACGCGACGCCGCTGGGCGAGGCTTCATCGGTCGGCCACACCCGCAGCGGGTCCAGGAAGCCCTGTCGATTGCCGATGCCCTCCACCACGGGCCACCCGTAGTTGCCACCGGCCGTGATGAGATTCAGCTCGTCCCAGGTGTTCTGGCCGAATTCGGCGGCCCACAGGTGATCTGCGTCGTCAAACGCCAGGCCCTGCACGTTGCGGTGCCCCAGGGTGAACACCGGGCCGCCACCCGGGTTGCCCGGCGCCGGCTCCAGGTCCGGGGTGAGCCGCAGGATCTTGCCGCCGAGCGCATCGGGATCCTGCGCGTTGTCTCGGTCCCCGGCATCGCCCGTCCCGACATAGAGCAGGCCGTCCGGACCGAACGTCATCCGGCCCCCGTTGTGGATGCCGGCCCGGGGGATCCCGGCCAGCCCGGTGCGCTGCTCGCTCAGCCGGCCGTCCCGCAGCAGCACGGTGTCGATGCGGTTGCCGTCCTGGGCCGTGTAGTAGACGTAGAGCCGGTGATCCGAGGCGAAGCTGGGGGAGACGGCGATCCCGAGCAGGCCGCCTTCGCCGCCGTGCACCACCCCGTCGATGGTGCCGACGGTCTGCACCGTGCCGTCCGCGGCCACCGAACTCACCGTCGCATCGTCACGTCCGGTGACCAGGGCGGTGCCGTCGGGCAGGAAGCCGAGGCCCCACGGGACTCGCAGACCGGTGGCGACGGTGCTGACCTGCAGCGCGGGCTGATCCTGGGACGCCGCGACGGTCGTCGACGTGGGCGGCGGCGCGGAGTCGGCGGAGCAGGCGGTGAGCAACAGGGTGGCGAGGGTCAGCGCGGCTGCGAGGGCGGTGCGCGGTCGGGAACGATGGGTATCGGCTGCCACCCCGTCCAGTATCCCTGCCGGGTCAGACGGCAGCGGCCTTGCTGCCGCTCGCCGAGCCGCCGGCCGCGGAGCCGCTACCGGCCGACGAGGCGGCGGGACCGGCCTTGGCCGGGGTGTCGGCCTTCTTCTCCGACTTCTCCGACCCGGCCTTCTCCGCCTTCGCCGCAACCTTGTCCCCGGACTTCTCGCCGGCGCCGTTGGTGCCCGACTTGCTCTTCTCGCGGGAGTCGGTGCGGTAGAAGCCGCTGCCCTTGAACACCACGCCCACCGAGCCGTAGACCTTGCGCAGCTGGCCGCTGCACACCGGACAGGTGGTCAGCGAGTCGTCGGTGAAGGACTGCACGGCCTCGAAGCGGTGGCCGCATTCGGTGCAGGCGTATTGATAGGTGGGCACGGGGTCCTCCGACTGGTGGGTATGTGCAGACGCCGTTCTGGCACTCGAACGCGCTGACTGCCAACTTCGATGATGCGCCCGAGGCAGGCCCGACCGCAAATAGCCGGCCCACCGGTGACCGGAATCAGCCGACCGGGGTGATCCCGGTCGCCGGCGTGACGACCGCGGACACCGACCGGTCCAGGCGGTCGAACGGCACCGTGTCCAGCACTTCGCCGTCGTAGAGGACGGCGATCAACAGCGCGTCGGCCGGTCCGCGCTCCGCCCGGGACGCCAGTGTGCGGTCGTAGTGCCCGCCACCCCGGCCGAGCCGGTGGCCCCGTCTGTCGACCGCCAGCGCCGGCACCAGCACGGCGTCTGCGGAGTCGATCGCCCCCGCTCCCAGCAGGTCGCCGGTGGGCTCGTCGATCCCCAGGGCGCCCGGCCGAACCGGCGTCGGGTACCGACACCAGTCCAGCGGTGCGGCGCCGACCGTGACCGGCACCAGGACCGTCGTCAGGGCGGCCAGCCGGTCGAGCAGGGCGGTGTCCAACGGCTCCGAGGGCAGCGGCAGGTAGGCGGCCACGCACTTGCGGCCCGCCAGCCCGGCCAGCAGGTGCGCGCCGTTCGCCTCCCGCGCCGCTTGCCGCGCGGCGGCGGATCGGGCGCGACGGGCGGCGATCAGTTCCGTGCGCAGTGCGTCCTTGCGGCGGCGGATGTCCGCGGTGTCGGGTCGCACGCCGTCACCGTAGGGGAACGATCGGTCTTCGGGCCGCCGGTCCGGCCGATCCCGCGGCGCCGCAGCACGGTGTCGAACGAGCCGGTGGGACGGCAGGCACTACGGTTGGCGACCATGAACGCCCGCCCCGTGCCCGTGCCGGTGATGCCGCGCCCGGATGGCGGCACGCCCTGCCGGGCCCCCGGCCGCCGGCCGGACTGGCCGGACCGCGGAGGGCAGAGCGCATGAGATCGGTCTCGGAGCAACTGGAACTCGTGCTGTCGACGGCGGTCACCCCGCCGCCGGTGCGGGTCGCGATCTCCGAGGCGCAGGGTTTGCTGTGCGCGGAGGAGATCGTCGCGTCGTCCGCGCTGCCCGCCTTCGACCAGGCCGCGATCGACGGCTACGCGGTCCGCTCGGTGGATGTCGCGCACGCCGCCGACGGCCATCCGGTCGTGCTGCCCGTGGTGGGCGAGATCGAGGCGGGTGCCAGGTCGCCGCACCGGCTGCAGCCCGGGCAGACCGTCTACGTCGCCACCGGGGCCGCGCTGCCGACGGTCGCCGACGCCGTCCTGCCCCGGTCGTATGCCACCGGTGGTGGCGCACGGGTATCGGTCACCACCCCGGTGGAGTCCGGCGATTTCGTCCGCCGAACCGGTGAGGACGTACAACCCGGTGACGTGGCGGTCCGGCTCGGCGCGTTCATCGGCTCGGCGCAGGTCGGCCTGCTCGCCGCGGTCGGCAGGGACAAGGTGCTGGTGCATCCGCGGCCGCGGCTGTCCATCGTCTCGGTGGGTGACGAACTGGTCGACGTCGCCCGCACCCCGGGTCCCGGTCAGGTGTACGACGTCAATTCCTTCTCCCTGGCCGCCGCCGCCCGGGACGCCGGTGCGGATGCGAACCGGGTGGGTATCGCCCCATCGGACCCGCGGCGGTTCCGGGAGCTGATCGAGGCCCGGCTGCTGGTGTCGGAGGTCGTGCTGATCGCCGGTGCCGCCGGCGGCCACAATGCCGAACTCGTGGTGGAGGCGCTGGCCGAGCTGGGCGAGATGGACCTGTCCAGGGTCGCGATGCAGCCGGGATCCGCGCAGGGCTTCGGGTTGCTGGGGCCGGACAAGACGCCGACCTTCCTGCTGCCGGCGAATCCGGTGTCGGCGCTCGTGGTGTTCGAGGTCGTGGTCCGTCCCCTGGTGCGGATCATGCTGGGCCGCCGGAACCCGTACCGGCGGACCGTGATGGCGCGCACGCTGGAACCGATCACCTCACCCGCCGGGCGCCGGCAGTTCCTGCGCGGTCAGCTGATGCGCGACGACGCGGACGACTACCTGGTACACATCCTGGGCGGCAGCGGGACGCACCTGCTGGCCTCGCTCGCGGAGGCGAACTGCCTGGTGCTGATCGACGAGGAGACCACGTCGGTGCCGATCGGCACGGACGTCGCGGTGTCGTTCCTGGCCCAGCGGGCGTGACCGGCGATGGGCCCGGCCGGCGCGTCCGCGGGCGTCACCGGTACGCACCCGGGCTGGCCGGCCACCCTGGGGCCGGTGCGCGTCGGGATCGGCAAGGTGGCCGCCCGGCCGCTGGAGCGCACCGACCGCGACGAATGGCGCGCTTCCCGGCTGCGTGACGAGAAGCTCATCGCGCGCTGGGACGCCACCAGCCCACTGACCTGGGAGCAGCGACACTCGTTGCAGGCGTGGCGGTCTCACCGCTCGCTGCTGCGGGTCGGCGCGCGCCGCGGTGAGGTGGTGCCGTTCGTCATCACCGTGGACGGCGCCTTCGCCGGGCAGGTGACCCTCGGTGGCATCCAGCGGGGTGCGCTGCAATCGGGTTGGGTCGGGTACTGGGTCGACTCGCGGTTCCACGGCCGCGGGGTCGCGACCGCCGCGGTCGCGCTGACCGTTGCGCACGGCTTCGGCCCGGTGAAGTTGCACCGCATCGAGGCCACCATCGCGCCGGAGAATCACCCGTCAAGGGCGGTGGTGACGCACCTCGGCTTCCGGTTGGAGGGCCACCTGGTGCGCTACCTGGACATCGACAACGCCTGGCGGGACCACCTGCTGTACGCGCTCACCGCCGAGGAAGTGTCGAACGGCCTGCCGCAACTGCTCGACCGCTGGCGGGGCGCGGGCGCACCGTAGCGGCACACGCTGTGACGCGGCGAATCCGCCGAGGTCGAAAGGTGTGTTCCTCCCCGATCCCGGGCGGCCCAATGGTTAGCGTGACCGTTGACCTGCTGGTCTGCTGTCGCACGCTGTTCGGCCCGAACGAGGGGAGCACCGATGAACATCCCCACCTCTCTCATCGTCGTGCTGTTGGTGGTCGCCTGGCTGGTCGTGCTGGTGCCGATGGTGGCCCGGCGCCGCGAGCGGGTTCCGCAGGTCGAGCCGGCGGGTGCCGGGTTCCGGGTGTTGCGCCGAGCCTCGGCGTCCCTGCGTCGCAGGCCGTCTCGAGGCCCGAAAGGACGAATGATGAGTACCTCCGACCGGACCGGTGACGGAGCGCCCGACGATCTCGACCACAGCGACGATCTCGACCAGAGCGACGAGCTGGTCGCGGTGGGGGCCGATCAGCCCGCCGACGCGGCCGAGGAATGGGCGGCGGCGCAGCGGGCACAACGTCCCCGGCCGGTCCGGGCGGGTTCCACCCCGCTGAGCGGTCTGGACCAGACGCGCGGCGGTGCAGCGGATCTCGATGACCGTGATCTTCAGGAATCGGATCTGGACGGACGGGATCTCGACGTGGCGGAGCTCGACGGCACCGATCCGGACGCCGAACCGCCGACCGTGCGCACGATGGTGCCGGACGAGATCGACCGCGACGAGTGGTCCGAGCACGTCGCTGCCGCCCCGGCCGGTGGGTCCTACGACGTCGACGACGTGCAGCTCCGGCCGCTGCCGCGCCGCGCCGGTCGCGGCGGGTTCGACCCGGAGGCCGCCGAGGCCACCCGGGCCTACCGCTACCAGCAGCGCAGGCGGGTCGCGCTGGTGCTGCTGGTCGCCACCCTGGCCTTCACGGTCGCCTCGCTGATGCTGGCCGGTTGGCTGTGGGTCGGTGCCGCGATCAGCGCCGTGCTGCTCGCCGGCTACCTGGGTTACCTGCGGCGTCAGGTCAAGATCGAGGCATCGATCCGTCAGCGGCGGATGGAACGGCTGCAGCGGGCGCGGCAGATCCGGCCGGAGTACCAGCGACCCCGGCCGCGCACCCGCGGCGGGCTGTCCGCGGTCGCACCGGGCCGCACCGTGGTCGATCTGGATGATGACGACCCCCGCTTCGACGATCTGGAGCCGTACCACGAGCCGATGACGTACCGGCGCGCCTCCGGGCAGTGATGCACGGGCGGCGTGTGCTTCGAGCACGCTGCCCCGCTGCTATTGTTGGCGTCGGCTCGCGGCCACCACCGCGACCAGGGGCTGTAGCGCAGTTGGTAGCGCGCTTCGTTCGCATCGAAGAGGTCCGGGGTTCGATTCCCCGCAGCTCCACCACGTCAAAGGCCCGGATTCGAGAACCTGAACCCGGGCCTTCCGGCTGCAGGCACCAAGAGTCAGCGCTGCCGACCAATCGGCATCGTCCAGGGCCCCGAAACTCGGCGTAGCGGATCAGGTCCATCGGCGCCGCCGAGCTATCAGCCCGCCCCGGCGATATCGTTCAAAATCAGGGTGGCGAACCCGAGTTGGCCCCGGTAGCCACCGATCCACCCGTCACGATGACGCCGGGCGACCTCCAAGGCTTCGTGGCGATCCTGCTCGGTGGGCGACTCCCGAAGGGCCCAGGCGGTCAACGAACCCGTCCAACTCCATTCGTAGTCGTCCCATTCTTCGATGGTGCTGAGGTGTCCGAAGCTTGGCTCAAAATCGTGCTCGCGGACCTGCGCGAGGAATCCTGGGAGACCGGGGAAGTCACCCGGTCCGGCCTCCAGTGCTCGTTGAGCGGCGAGGCTCGGCGAGACCTCCCAGATGGCGTCGCCGAGCACCACCTGGCCACCCGGAGCCAGGTGCTGCCGCAGCACTCGCAACGTGCGATCGAGGCCGCCGAAGGCGTGACTGACTCCGACGCAGATCACGACATCGAACGGCCCGTCCGACCAACCCGCCACGTCGGCCTGCTCCCACCGCACACGGTCGGTCACCCCATATCGCACTGTCCCGCTGGCGGTTTCGGGAGGGAGATGCAGATCGACACCCACGCCCGCGATGTCGCGGCGCAACTGGAGAAGGGTGAGAAGCCATTCACCCCAGCCACACCCGAGGTCCAGGGCCCGTCCACCACCAGGTGGCTGGAGTCGGCTCAGCAATTTCGCGACCCGGGCCGCGCCCAGCGGCGCCGCGATCGGGTGGTCGCGGTGGGCGATGCGGCTGATCTCGGCGCGTTCCATTGCCGGCATCCTTCCGTGATGCGGTGACGTGGTCCATATCGACGCGGGTTCACAATCGCCCGGCCGCCCCCGTGCAGCCCCGGAGACCAGAGGGCACATATCGCAACGCGGAATCGTCGAGACCCGTGATCTCACTTCCCGCCGGCGGGCTCGACAACTCCGCTTTGCCCCGGGCGCGGCTCTGCGTCCCGGCCCGGACGGACCAAACCAGCACCGGGACATCGTGCTGATCCCATCGACCTCTGCGACGACCCGTTCTCGCACAGCATGCGTCGTAGACGAACTTCGCCGCCGCTCCCGCGCCGCCGGTGACGACCAGTCCTGGCCGACGACACCCGAAGTCGACCTGCAGCTCGCGCTCGTACCGCCACTGCGCCCGGTGCATCCAGGCAAGCCCGGACTCGTCGCAGTCCAGGAACGGGTCGTCGACCAGACCGGCCGCCGGCAGATCGGTGTGCGGCGGCTGCACTCACGGACGGGCGACAATGCGCAGGCAGCCTGCCCGACGCCAGCACAGAACGGAAACCCGGTGCCCCGCTTCGACCTCCCGCTGTCCGAGCTCCGCCGATACCGGCCGGACGTCGCCGAGCCGGCCGACTTCGACGAGTTCTGGAAGCACACCCTCGCCGACGCGAGAGCCTTCGACGAGGCGCCGACGGTGACTCCGGTGCCGGGCCCGCTCACCGCGGTGGACGTCTTCGATCTGCGATTCCCCGGCTTCGGTGGGCAGTCGATCGCGGCCTGGTACCTGGTGCCGGTCGGCAGTTCCGGCCCGCTGCCGACGGTGATCGAGTACAACGGCTACAACGGCGGACGGGGACTGCCGCACGAGCGGCTCGCCTGGGTGTCCGCCGGTTACGCGTACCTGTTCATGGACACCCGCGGGCAGGGCAGCGGGTGGGGGACCGGTGGGATCACGCCCGACCCGGAGGGCAGCGGGCCGGCCGCGCCCGGGTTCCTCACTCGTGGCATCGACTCAGCCGGCAGCTATTACTACCGGCGCGTCTTCACCGACGCCGTCCGGCTGGTCGACGCAGCGCGGCAGCTGGACCGCGTTGATCCCGAACGGATCTCGGTGTGCGGGGGAAGCCAGGGCGGCGGGATCACCCTGGCCGTCGCGGGTCTCGTCGACGGGCTGGTGGCCGCGCTGCCGGACGTGCCCTTCCTGTGCCACATCGAGCGAGCCGTCGAGCTGACCGATGCCGACCCCTACGCCGAGTTGGTACGGTATCTCGCCGTGCACCGGGACGGCGTCGAGCGGACGTTTCGCACGCTGGGCTACTTCGATGGGGTCAACTTCGCCCGCCGTGCCGCAGTGCCCGCGCTGTTCTCCGTCGCGCTGATGGATCAGGTGTGCCCGCCGTCCACCGTGTTCGCGGCTTTCAACCACTACCGCGGGCCGCGGGAGATCACCGTTCACCCGTTCAACGAACACGAGGGCGGGGCGGGGTCGTCCTGGCCGGGGCAGGTCGCCTGGCTGGCGGAGATCCTCGCCGGGCGGCGGCCGTCCGCCCCGAACCGGTCGGATCAGTACATCCGGGCCGACCGGTCCCCGACCTGAGCGGGGACGCCGGGTGGGACGGCTGCCACCGCCTGCGGGTCCCGCGTGCGGCGGGTCGCCCCGCCGGCGACGAGCCGCCGGACGGCCAGCAGGATCGTCGTCAGGACTGCGAGCAGGATCATTTCGGCGACCGCATCAGTTGTTCAGGTCCTTCGCCTTGTCGGCGGCCGTGTCCACCGCGTTGTCGACGTTGTCCGGGGCCCTGTCCTTGATGGCGCCGGCGCCCTGATCGATCCGCTCGTCGGTGGCCACCTCCTTGAGCTTGTCCACCATGCCCGATCCGGTGGAACCGGCGCCGTCGGCCGCGGTGCCCGCCTTGTCGCCACCCTGCCCGCCCATTTCCTTGGCCTTGTTGACCAGGTCGTCGAGTCCCATGAGCTTCCCTTCCACTGCACGAATGGGTCAAACCGACACGATCGTATCGGGCGAAGCCTAAGTCGACGCGCTGCCCGGCGGCAAGGAATCAGTGCAGGTGACTGCGCCAGTCCCGGGGAACCCTGCCGGCCGGCCCGGGGACCGCCTGGTCGGCCGGGTGCGACAGCGGCGGGGCCAGTTCCGGGCCGTCATAGAACTCGTTGGCGTCGAAACTCCAGAACCACGACTCGCCCGGCTCGTAGCTGGCGATGAACCGGTGGCCGGTCTCCTTCGCGTGCTTGCTGCCGTGCTGTGACGGGGAGGTGTCGCAGCAACCGATATGGCCGCACTCGGCGCAGCGACGCAGGTGCAGCCACCAACCTCCGGTGGCCTCGCACTCCACGCAGCCGGGGCCGCTGGGCGGTACCGAGGGATTGATGCCGGCGGTCTGGGTCATCGCGCTCCGTTCGTCGTTCGACGGGTGGTCACTCGTCGTCGTCCGCGCCGTCGTCGATCGGGTCGGGTGTGGTCAGCGGCAGCTGGACCCGGAACCGCGTGTCACCGGGGGTGGAGGTCACCGACAGGTCGCCGTGATGCTTGTTCACCACGATCCGCCACGAGATGTCAAGGCCCAGACCGGTTCCCTCGCCCACCGGCTTGGTGGTGAAGAACGGTTCGAAGATGCGCGACTGGATGTCTTGCGGGATTCCCGAGCCGGTGTCGGCGATCTCGATCATCACCTGATCACCTGACAGCGCGGTGCGCACGGTCAGCGTGCCGGCGGTACCCATTGCCGCCACGGCATTGTCGATCAGGTTGGTCCACACCTGGTTCAGTTCTGCGGCGTACGCGGGCACCTTCGGCAGCGTCCGGTCGTACTCCCTCACGACCTCGATCGCGCCGATCTTGTTGCCCAGCATGGTCAGGCTGCTGTCGAGCAGTTCGTGCACGTCGACCATCCGGAACGGTGCCCGGTCCAGCTGCGAGTACTGCTTCGCGGCACCCACCAGCGTGGAGATCCGGGTGGTGGCGTCATGGATCTCGTTCATCAGCAGTTCGGTCTCGACCGTGTAGTTCAACCACCGGACGGCACCGTCGAGGGTCTCCGGCGGCACGCCGGCGGCGACGTCGTCGAGCCACTCCACGTCCAGGCCGGCCTGGACGAACGTCGGCGCCAGGTCCCAGCCGCCGCTGATGTCGTGGTCGTCGAACCAGTCCCCCAGCAGGTCCTCGCGGTCACTGGCCTCCATCGGGGACAGCGTCGGAGCCTTGGCGACCCGCTCGACCGCGGCCTCCTGCAGGGCGATCAGCGGCTCCAGCGCGGCCGCCGCCATCTTCCCGGACGCGATCATCCCCAGCTTGTGGCGCATCCCGGCGACCCGGTTGCGCAGTGCGGTGGTCGCGCTGACCGCGGCGGACGCGGGGTTGTTCAGTTCGTGGGTGAGCCCGGCCGACAGGGATCCGAGAGCCAGCAACCGCTCCCGCTGCCCGATCACCTCCTGGGTGTTCTGGATCCCGAAGAAGAGTCCCTCCAACAGATGCAGGGCCATCGGGAACCATTCCTGCATCATGGCGGCGAAGTGGTCGGCGTCGAGCACGAAGAACCGTGCGGGCTCGACCACCCGCATGGTGTTGTTGTAGGTCTGCGGCGCCTTCTCGGCGAGGTAGGCGCGCCACGCACCCGAGTACGCCCCGCGCTGCGAGGTCCTGGTCGTCTCCACGTCGTCGGTGCCCACCCTGCGGTACAGCGCGATCGTCCCCTCGAGCAGCACAAAGAAACAGGTCGCCGGTTCCCCCTCGGAGAACACCGGTCCCGGCTCGTAGTACTCGACATGCCCTGCCCCGCAAAGCCATCCGAGCTGCTCGTCGGTGAGCTTCTCGAACAGGAACAGTGTCCGCAGTTCGTCCGGGCTGCAGGTCATCGGCCCGTCGGTCCGCGGCCGAAGTCCGGTCGTCGCGACGTCGGACCCCGCGGCGTCGGCTGACTCGGTCATCGCGTCTCCAGGTACCGGTGCACGAGCGTCACGGCCATCGCGCCCTCGCCGACGGCGCTCGCGACCCGCTTCACCGATTCGGCGCGCACGTCACCGGCGACGAAGACGCCGGGGACGCTGGTCTCGAGGTGGTAGGGGTCCCGGTCCAGCGGCCAATCCGGCGGCCGCTCGCCGTTGGTCAGCAGGTCGGGTCCGGCCACGATGAAGCCGCGGCCGTCCCGGATGGTGGTGCCGTCCAGCCAGTCGGTGCGCGGGGCGGCACCGATGAACACGAACACCGATCCGGTCTCCACCTTCTCCTCGACGCCGGTCACGTTGTGCCGCAACGTCAGTCCCTCGAGGTGATCGGTCCCGTGACCCTGCACGATCTCGGTGCAGGTCTGCACCTTGATGTTCTCGATCGCCTCGATCTGCTGGATCAGGTAGTGCGACATCGATGCGGTCAGCGAGGGACCCCGGATCAGCATGGTCACGGACTTGGCGTACCGGGAGAAGTACACCGCCGCCTGGCCTGCGGAATTGGCGCCGCCGACGACGTAGATGTCTTGTCCCGCGCAGCCGGGTGCTTCCGACAGTGCCGAGCCGTAGTACACCCCGCGGCCGGCGAACTCGTCGAGGCCCGGGGCGGTGAGCCGGCGGTAGGAGACACCGGTGGCCAGGATGACGGCGTGGGCATCGATCTGCTGCCCGTCGGCGAACCGCACGGTGCGTGCCGAGCCGTTCACCTCGACGGCGACAACCTCGACGGTGGAAAGCATCTCGGCACCGAACTTGAGTGCCTGACGGCGCGCCCGCTCGGTCAGCTGTGCCCCGGAGACGCCGTCCGGGAAGCCGAGATAGTTCTCGATCCGGGAGCTCTGGCCGGCCTGCCCGCCGGTGGCGATGTGTTCCACGAGGACCGTACGGAGGCCCTCGGACGCCCCATACACCGCCGCGCCGAGGCCGGCCGGCCCGGCACCGATCACCACCAGGTCGTAGAAGTCGCTGGCCGGCGAGGTGCTCATGCCGACCTTGGCGGCGAGTTCGGCGTCCGCCGGTTCGACCAGCACCTCGCCGTCGGCGGTGATCACCACCGGCAGCCTCGAATCGTCGACGCCGGCCGCGGCGAGCAGCCTGCGGCCCTCCTCGTCGTCACTGAGATACGACAGGAACGGCACCTGGTTCCGGGCCAGGAAGTCCTTCACGTCCGACGATCTCGCCGACCACCGGTGACCGATGAGCTTGGTCTGGGCGACCTTGCGGTGATCGATCCGCTTCCAGCTGTCCAGCTGGTTGTCGATCACCGGGTACAGCTTCTCCTCCGCGGGATCCCACGGCTTGAGCAGGTAGTAGTCGAGGTCGACGACGTTGATCGCGGTGATGGCGGCGTCGGTGTCGGCGTAGGCGGTCAGCAGCACCCGGCGCGCGGTGGGGTAGATGTCCATCGCCTTCTCGAGGAACTGGACGCCGTCCATCTGCGGCATCCGGTGATCGGCGAGCAGGACGGCGACCGGATCGCCGCGCAGCTTCATCTCGCGCAGCGCCTCGAGCGCCTGCATGCCGGATTCGGCCCGAACGATGCGGTGGTCCTTGCCGTAACGGCGCCGGAGGTCCCTGGCCACCGCGCGGGAGACGCCGGGGTCGTCGTCAACGGTGAGAATCGCCGCCCGGGCGTCGGATCCCGGCGTGCGGATCTCGGTCTGCTGCGGATCTGCCGTCATCGCACCTCTTTCCGGTTGAAGGGTAGCCGCGGTGACAGAACGGAGGGAACCGGGCGAACGTCGCTCTTCACTGTCGGCTGAACGCGGACAGGGACCGTCGGTGAATACGGTTGCGGCCCGGTGACGGCACGTGATGGTGTGCGGTGGTGACGCCGGACCCCGTCGACCCCGCCGACCCCGCCGAGCGGGACGTGCTCGAGCGGGTCCGCCGGCTGTGCGTGGCACTGCCCGGCGTGACGGAACGGCTCAGTCACGGTGAGCCCGCGTTCTTCGCGGGGAAGCAGTTCCTGACGTTCGCCGTCCGGCATCACGACGACCGGGTCGCCTGCTGGGCCGCTGCGCCGGACGGTGCGCAGGAGCGGTGGCTGAGCCGGGACGCCGGGAGGTTCTTCCGCCCGCCGTACGTCGGCGGCCGCGGGTGGGTGGGGGTGTACCTGGACCGCGAGCAGGATTGGGATGACGTGGCGGAGATCGTCGAGGAGGCGCATCGGGTGGTCACCGCGGGGCGGCGTCCGCGCGGGGCTGCCGGCGGGTGACCCGACCGGTCGTCAGTCCTCGTCGTGCCGGCTCCGCACTCGCAGCGGCAGCAGCACCCACAGCACCGCCAGCAGCACGGCGGTGAGCAGGCCCGCCAGCACGGCAGCGCCGCGTCCGACCACCACGTCGAAGATCAGCAGGACGACTCCGACCATGGCCATCGCGAGGAACGCGATGCCGGTCTGGGCGAGTCGGTGCGCGACCTCGACGGTTTCCGCGCGGGCGTGCCTGCGGAACAGCAACCGGTGCAGGCTGACCGGGGCGATGAGGAACCCGGTGGCGATGACGGCCAGCGACACGGTGACCAGGTAGACGGTGCGTCCCGACGGGCTCAACTGGTCGAACCGCGCCTGGAACGGCAGGGTGAGCAGGAACCCGGTCAGCAGTTGGACCCCGGTCTGCACGACCCGCAACTCCTGCAGCAGGTCGGCCCAGTTGCGGTCCAGGCGCTGCAGCGGCGTCTCGCCGCGTTGCTCGTCGGGCCCTGGGTTCGTCGGCATCAGCCGATCGTCGTCCCATCCGGCGCCGCCGTCCAGCCGGCGTCGCCCATCGACCCGGATCGGCCAGAGTCCCTGGCCGCAAGGGCGTTTCGGCGCCGGCCCGGCGGATCGACCGCGGATCGGCTCGATGTTCCCTGGGCAGTGGGAACCGGCATGAATGAATGAATGGATGGGTGGTGATCAGGTCGAGATGACCGGCCCGGCCGTCGTTCTGCCGTCCCGGTACGACGTCACGACGCTGGCCGCCCACGCGGTGGGGGAAGCGACGTCCGCCGTGGCGGAGCTGTTGGCGGTCAGAACCGGGGAACCGGTGCGGCAGGTGCGAGTGGACCGGGTCGGGGCCTGCGCGGCGTTCCTCGGCGAGCGGCTGTTCCGGCCGGCGGGGTGGTGGCTGCCGCCGGTGTCGGACCCGATCACCGCCGACTACCGCACCGTGGACCGCTGGATCCGGCTGCACACCAACTACCGCCATCACCGGGCGGCCGCGCTCCGCGCGCTCGGGCTGCCGGCCGGCGGCACCGCCCACGCAACCGTCGCCGGCGCGGTGCGGCGCCGGGCCGGGCCGGAACTGTAATCGTCGGTGGCCCGGGGGAGGGACGGCCGCCGTCCTGCACAGCACCGCAGACTGGTTCGCCTCCGCGCCGGGGCGATCGGCCCGCGCCGAACGACTGACCGAGCAACGTGCGGTATCGGCCGGGTGCAGGCTGCCGGCCGGGGATCGGCCGTTGCCCGGGGGGTTCGCGTGCTGGATCTCACCAGGGTGATCGCCGGCCCGGCGGCGACCCGGTTCCTGGCTGCCTACGGCGCACAGGTGCTGCGGATCGACCCGCCCGGGTTCGCCGAGGTACCCGCGCTGGTGCTCGAGATGACTCCAGGAAAGGGTTGCGCCGCATTGGATCTGCGTGCCGGCACCGACCGTGAGCGGTTCGTCGGATTGGTCCGTGACGCGCATGTCGTGGTCGGTGGGCTGCGCGCCGACGCACTCACCGGCTTGGGCCTGGGCGTGCCGCGGTTGCGGGCGATCAACCCGTCGCTGATCACCGCGCGGCTGGACGCCTACGGTTGGGCCGGCCCGTGGCGGCTCCGCCGGGGCTTCGACAGCGTGGTGCAGATGAGTTGCGGCATCGCCTTTCTCGACGCTGAGTCGGATCCGTCGCCGCTGCCGGCGCAGGCCCTGGACCACGCCACCGGGTACCTGCTGGCCGCGGCCGTGTGTCGCGCGCTGACTCGCCGGCTCCCGGGACGGCGTCACCACCGATGTGGCCACCTCGCTGATGGCGACCGCGAACGTGCTGCACGACCTGCCGCGGCCTTCGGGGCAGCCGGCACCGGGTGGCTTCCCCGATGCGGTGTTCCAGCGCACCGGCACCCACTGGGGCCCGGCTCTTCGGGTCAGGGTGCCCGGCAGCATCGAGGGGATCGATCCGCACTGGGACATCGACGCCGGTCCGCTCGGCCGGCACCAGGCTCGGTTCTGCTGACCGGTCACCGCCCGGAATCGGTCGCCTCGACGGGCGTGCCGAGAGCGATGACGGCATCGATGGTGTCGACCTCGTCGACCGTCTTGTCGGTCCGGTAGCGCAGCACCCTGGCGAAGCGCAGCGCCACCCCGCCCGGATACCGGGTCGATGCCTGAACGCCGTCGACGGCGATCTCCGCCACCAGCGGTGGATCGACGTACACCGTGGCCCTGGTGCGCCGGGATTCCCGGGCGAGGAACTGTTCGGTCTGCCACGCCAGCATCTCGTCGGTGAGGCCCTTGAACGTCTTGCCCAGCATCACCAGCGCCCCGGTCCGCGGGTCGCGGGCCGCGAGATGCAGGTTGGACAGCCGGCCCTCGCGTCGGCCGTACCCCCACTCCGCGGCGATCACCGCCAGGTCGAAGGTGTGCCGGGGTTTGAGCTTGATCCAACCCGAGTCGCGTCGCCCCGCTGCGTACGGCGACTGCAGCTTCTTCACCACCACGCCCTCGAAGCCGTCGCGGACGGCGTCGGAGAAGGCCGCCGCGACAGCGTCCACCGATTCGGCGACGCGACGCCCGACGATCAGCTCGGCCGGCAGCACCCTGGCCATCTCCGCGATCCGGGTCGACAGCGGCTCGTCCAGCAGGTCCCGGCCGTCGATGTGCAGCAGATCGAAGCAGAACAGCGACAGCCGGGTACCGGCATCCGTTGCCGGTCCGCCCTTGTCGGCCCTGGTCATGGTGCGCGATGCGACGATCTGGAAGGGCAGCGGGCGGCCGTCCCGGCCCACGGACAGGACCTCACCGTCCAGCACCACGTCCAGCAGCGGGAGTTCCCGGACCGCGGCCACCACCTCGGGCAGCCGCTCGGTGATGTCGTCCAGGCTCCTGGTGTAGATGCTGACCGCGTCACCCGCCCGGTGCACCTGCACCCGGATCCCGTCGAGCTTGGTATCCACGGCCGCCGGCAATCCCGACCTGCCGACGGCGGCGTCCGGGTCGGGTGCGGCAGCGGCCAGCATCGGCCGCACCGGCTGGCCGACCACCAGCGAAACCCGTTGCAACGCGGCCGGTCCGCCCTCCGCCAGCACGTCGGCGGCGGCCGCAGTGGAGCCCAGCAGCATCGCCGCCCGGTGCACGGCCGTCACCGGCACGTCGAAGGCCTGCGCCAGCCCGTCCTGCACCAGCGCATCCAGTGCACCCTGCCGGACCTCGTCGAACACCAACCCGCGGAGCAGTCGCTGCTCGTCGGCCGTGGCCCGGCCGAACAACTCGCCCACCGCAGCGGCCCGCAACAGGGCCGAACCCTGGCCGCCGACCGCCGCGATCTCCTCGAACGCGGCGTCCACGTCGCGCACGGTCAGCGTCGGCTGCGCGGCGGGCGGTGGAAGTGCCGTCAGGGACGCCCATCCCACGCCGGTCCGCCGCTGACGCAGGCTTCCGGACAAGTACCTCACCACCAGCGACAGGGTCGACGGCGGGAACCCGGCCGGTTCCGCCGCGGACGCGTCGGTGATCGCCTCGGTGATCGTGGCTGCGATCAACGCCCGCTTGGCCAGCCGCGACCGGGTGGCGGCGACGGCGGCGGAGGCGGCGGCGAGCCGGACGAACAACATCCGCCCATCTTCACCGACGGCACCGACAGCGCAGCCCGCCGGCCGGCGGCCGACCGGCGGCTCAGATCACCGGACCCAGCGAGAACGCGGTCACGACGCCGTTGTCGAATTGCAGCTCGGCCGTCCCGATGACGCGCCGGCCGTCGTCATCGGCGGGCTTGCGGACCCGCCAGCGGACATGGTCGGCGGCCTGCTGCTTGCGGGTCAGGTCGACGCCCACCTTCGCCGCGAGCAGTGCATCGACGAATTCCCCTGCGGCGGCGGCGCCGCGCCGGGGTGGCCGCACCGCGAACGGCGCGGCGGAACCGACCACCGTGTCCTCGGTGAAGAAACCGGCGATGTCGTCTGCGCGGCCGGCCGCCCAGGCCCGTTCGAAGGCCAGCGCGGTGAGGAAGTCCGCGGTCCGCCGCTCACCCTGACCGATCAGCTCGTCCAGGAACCGCGGGTCACGGTTGATCTTGGAGGCGGCGCCCATGGCCAGGGACCGCGCCGATCGGTTCATCTGGATGATCCGGATGGTGATCGGCTTGTACCGGCCGGGGGTCAGCGACCCGTCCTCGAGCAGGCTGTCGATCGTCTCGATGAAGTGCAGTTCCTGGTACAGCGACAGGTTGCCGGACAGCTCGTTGCGCCGATCGGCGATCTCCACCACGGTGCGCGGCTCGGCGTCGGACTTCTTCGCATTGATCTGGATCACCCAGATCTCGTCCGGTGCGGTGTCGAGCAGTTCGCGGACGGGCGGGTTCTGCGAGAACAGGCCGTCCCAGTAGACGCCGCCGGCCTCGTGGACGGACCGGAACAGATTCGGAATCGCCGCCGAGGCGATCACCGCCTCCGGGCTGATCTCGCCGCGCCCGCTGTCGAAGGCCTTGAAGTCGCCGGACATCACGTCCACCGCGCCGAGGAACAAGCGTGGCTGGTCGTCGCCCGCCGGCGCGCGGAGCGCAGCGAAGTCCACCGACCTGGTCAGCATGCCCTTCAACTGGGCCACCGCCATCTCCGACACCGGGCTGTCGTAGGGGCTGATCGCCGGTGTCGCCACGAAGTTCGCGAGTTCGGCCGCCCACAGCGTCCAGGCGTTGAGCACCCGCTCGGCCGGTGACGAGGCGGCGTTCGCGTCCCAGAACCGGCGCAACAGCCGGCCCGCCGACGTCGGTTCCCCGCGCACGAGCGCGGTCCAGGCGAGCAGCGCGCAGATCGCACCGCCGGAGGTGCCGCTCAACCCGACGATCCGGTACCGCGACAGCACCTCGTCGGTGAACAGCCGGCCGAGCACCCCCGCGGTGAAGGCAGTGTGGCTACCCCCGCCCTGGCAGGCGATGGCCACTCTGGGCCGGGCATCGGTTGCGGTCATCGACAACTCCTCGACAGGGCCGGCGCCTGCGGCGCGGGACGGGCGGCTGGGCTGCTGGAGCCGTCAGCGACGATACGGGTGATCAGGACCGAATCGTCCGTCTTCCGCGCGCCGCACCGAACGTGATGGCTGCGGCGCCGATCAGGCACAGCGCGGGGACGATGAGAAAGGCCGTCCGGACGCCCAGTTGGTCGGCCAGCGCGCCCAGTGCGAAGGGGCCGATCCCGGCGGCCAGCCCCACCCCGATGCTCATCACGGCGATCGCCCGGTCCGGTTGCCCACCGGACAGCGCCATCACCATCGCCGCGCCGAGCGGGTACTGGCCGGCGACGCCCAAGCCGACGATCAGCAACGCGCCGATGGCGGCCACCGGTGAGCCGGCGAGCCAGACCAGCAGCCAGCCGGCCGCGGTCACCCCGACACTGACCAGGAACAGCAGCAACGGGGAACGGCGGGTGGCGAGCGCACCGACCAGCAACCGGCCCAGCGCCATCCCGCCGACGACCGCGGACACGGCCCCGCTGGCCGTGCCCGGTTCCATGCCGGTGCGGTCGGTCAGCAGGTCCGGGGTCCACGTCACCATGCAGAATTCGATGGCCACCGAACACACCACCGCCAGCGCAGCCGGCCAGTACGCAGGCGGTAGGCCGCGGGACGTGAAGCTCGCCGCCCCGACCGGCACGGCCGCGAATGCCGGTACGCTCCGGTGCCGCGTCACCAGCAGGAACGCCGTCACGGCGAACGGGACGATCAGCACCATCGCCGCGCGCCAGGTCCACCCCGCCGCCGTGGCCGCACCCACCGCGAGCGGGGTGATCAGCCCCACCCCGGCCGCCGCGGCATTGCCGATGGTCAGCATCGACGGCCCATAGACCCCGTTGTGTGCCTGCAGCACGGTGGTCGACGTGTTCACCGCGACCCCGCCGCCGAGCCCGACGACGATCATCGCGGGCAGCGTGACGAAAAGCTCGGCACCGGACAGCAGCGATCCCGCCGTGAACAGCAGCACGCCGCCGGCCAGCCCCACGATGCCGCGCTGCGCTACCCCGTAGCGGCGCCACCGCCGGGCGAAGTTCACCCCGCTGAACCCGGCGATCACCACACCGATGGACAGCATCAGGCTGTGCAGCCCGGCGACGGCGCTGCTCGTGCCCAGTTCGTCGCGGAACAGCGGCAACGTCGGCCCCAGTCCGTAGAGGAACCAGGTGTACGTGCACAGCGTCGCGAACGCCGCGAGCGAGGTGGCATCCGGCCGGGCACCGGAACTGCCGACCTGCTCGGGCTGCCGGTCGACGGCACTCACCGGGTGCTGTCCGCCAGGCACCGCGACGGTGCCGGGCCGCCGATCCACCGAAGGACGGGCTGATTCGCGGGACGCACGACCCCAGGCTGTCAGACGCAGGGCAGTCGGGAACACCAGGTGGCGCCCGTCGATAGGGTCACCAGGGATTGCGCCGACGGGGCTCCGGTTCGCCGCAGCGGGCGTCAGCGCGCCGGAAAGGGAGCGGGAGTCGCCATGACGACACGCGACGTGCAACCCGAGCCCACGCCCGACGACATCGAGCCACCCCCGTCCACGGAGGTCCTGCACCGGAACCGGGTGCACCCGGCGTGGGTCGTGGCCGGTGTCGCGTTCGTCGCGTTGATCGGTGCGGCCGGGTTCCGATCCGCCCCTGGCGTGCTCATCGTGCCGTTGCAGGACGAGTTCGGCTGGTCCCGTGGGCTGCTGTCCATCGCGGTCGGCATCAACCTGGTGCTGTTCGGGTTGACCGCACCGTTCGCGGCCGCGCTGATGGACCGGTTCGGCATCCGCACGGTGACCACCTGCGCGCTGATCACCGTGGCGCTGGGCAGCGGGCTGTCGGTGTTCGTCACCGCCGGCTGGCAGTTGGTGCTGCTGTGGGGGGTGCTGATCGGGCTCGGCACCGGATCCATGGCCCTGGTGTTCGCCGCGACCGTCGCCAACCGATGGTTCGTCCGCCGCCGCGGGCTCGTGATGGGCGTGTTGACCGCCGCCGGGGCGACGGGTCAACTCGTGTTCCTGCCGGTGATGGCCTGGCTCGCGCAGACCTACGGTTGGCGGGCCGCGACCCTGATGGTGTCGGCCGCCGCGCTGGCCGTCGTTCCGCTGGTGCTGGCGTTCCTGCGCGACTACCCGGCCGACCGCGGGGTCCGGGCGTACGGGGCAGCGCCGGAGGACCCCGGTGCGGCACCGGCGGCGGACCCGGCAGTGGCCCTGCGCTCGGGCAACGCGGTGAAGCGGACCGTCCGCACGCTCGCCGATGCGGCGTCCACCCGGACGTTCTGGGCGCTGGTCGGCGGGTTCGCCATCTGCGGCGCGTCGACCAACGGGCTGATCGGCACCCACTTCGTCCCCGCTGCGCACGATCACGGCATGCCGACCACGACGGCGGCTGGCCTGCTGGCCGTCGTGGGCATCTTCGACGTCGTCGGCACCATCGCCTCCGGTGCCCTGACCGACCGGATCAACCCGCGGATTTTGCTGGCGGTGTACTACGCGCTGCGCGGTGTCGGCCTGCTCATGCTGCCGTCACTGCTGTCGGACTCCGTGCATCCGAGCATCCTGGCCTTCGTCATCGTGTACGGGCTGGATTGGGTGGCCACCGTGCCGCCGACCGCCGCGCTGTGCCGGGAGATCTTCGGCGCATCCGGGACGATCGTCTTCGGCTGGGTCTTCGCGGCGCACCAGCTGGGCGCCGCGGCGGCGTCCGTTGCCGCCGGGTTCGTCCGCGACATGACCAGTGACTACACGGTGGCATGGCTGGCCGCCGCCGGCCTGTGTGCGGTGGCGGCGCTGCTCTCCCTCGGGATCCGCAAGATGCCACGCCCCGGCGGTACGCAGGGCGCATCCTGAGGTATGGACCGTCGGGGGCTGGGCGCGGTGGTGGTGCTCGCCGCGGTCGTCATCGCGCTGGTGGTGCCGAGCCTGGACGGCCGGCGGATGGTCGGCTCCGGAACCCGGGTGCCGATCCCGCCCCCGCCGGCGGTCGGTCACTGCCTGCTCGGGGCGGCCGAGCGACACTCCGCGCTCAACTACCCCGGAGCGAAGGTGCTCACGGTGGCCACCGGTCCGTGCACCGCCGCCAGTTTCGGCGAGGTGGTCTCGGTGGCCGACGATGCCCGGGCCTTTCCGTCCCCGATGGCCTACAACGACAACTCCCGTTCCCGGCCGGACACCTGCGACCAGGCCGCCCGGGGCTACCTCGGCTGGGATCGCAGCGCCGACGGCGGCCGGCCGGTACCGGACGCGGCCGCCGTGGCGGCGTGGCGCCCGGTGATCACCCGGTCGGTGGTGCTGCTCGGCCCCGACCTGTCGCAGTACCTGACCGGGCAGCGCTGGATCGCCTGCGCCCTGCTGCCGCAGCAGGCGCCCTACTGGGAATCGGTCCGCGGCGGCACGGTCAGCAGGGCGGCCGCCGACGCCTTCGGACGGTGCCGAGCGCACACCGGCACCGCGGCCGAGCGCGCCCTGTCCTGCGCGTTGCCGCACGACTCGCAGGTGCTCGGGTGGACACCGGCGGGCGCATCGGCGGCCGCCCTGCTGCCGTCCTGCACGACGCTGGTCCGGACGGTGACCGGGATGAGCGACCCCACCGCCGGGGGCCGGCTGCAGCCCGCGGTGGAGCTGGACAAGACCATCGGGTCGCAGTCCGGTTCTGGTGTCGCCGGCAGCGCGCTGGCCCGGTGCGTGGTGCGGGTCGAGGGCAATCTGCGGCTCGGCGGCGGATTGACCGGCATCCGGAACGACCCGCTGCCCTGGCGGTGAACGGGCGGCCCTGCGGTGGCAGATCGCGGGCCCGCTGCTACCACCTCAGCCCGCGTACTCCTTGAGCACGGCCGCCGACAACCGCGGCCAGCGGTCCGCGGCCCACGGCCCGAACGGGGTGTCCGACACCGACACGCACGCCAGCTGGGCGTCCGGGTCCACCCACAGGAACGTGCCGGCCTGGCCGAAATGGCCGAAGGTCCGCGGGGAATTGCCCGGTGCCGTCCAGTGCGGGGACTTGCCGGCACGGATCTCGCAGCCCAGACCCCACGCGTTGTCGCTCTGCCGTCCGAAGCCGGGCAGCACCCCGGGCAGCCCGGGGAATGCGACCGTCGAGATGAGTGAGACCACCTGGGGCAGCAGCAGAGTCGGGTTCAACAGCTCGCCGGCGAGGGTGGCCAGGTCGATGATGGGGCCCCGTGCGCCGTGCGCCGGATCTCCCTGGAGTTCCGTGCCGTCCATGCCCAGCAACGTCAGCACCCGGTCGGACAGCTCCCGGATGAACGGTGTCCCGGTCCGGCTCGCCAGATGGTCGGCCGCCTGGTCGATGCCCCGGTTGGAGTACGAACGGCGGGTCGCGGGCCGGGCGATGACGAGGTCCTCGTCCAGGGCCAGCCCGGAGGTGTGTGACAGCAGGTGCCGCAGCGTCGAACCGGGTGGACCCGCCTCGTCATCGAGGTCCACGACGCCTTCGACCGACGCATCCAGCACCGTCAGCGCGGTCAGGACCTTGGTCACCGACGCCCACGGGTGGGACTTGCCGTCGTCGACGATGTCCAGCACGCCGGACGGGCCGACCACCGCTACGTCCACGTAACCGACCGGCCAGTCGGCGATCTCGGCGCGCAGGTTCATGGGGCGAGTGTGCCAGCATCGGGCCGGTGCCCGACAACGCGACCCCGGACGGCCCGTTCGATGTCCCCGGCGGCCGGACGATCCGGCTGATCGACGACAGGTCGGGCAAGAGCGCGGGCGCCGGCGGCGCGACCGATGACGGGCCGCTGATGGACGCCGCGCTCGGTGCGGCGCTGCTGCAGCAGGTGGCCGCCGGGGCACCGGAGACCCTGCGGATCTACCGGCCGCAGCCGACCCTCGCCTTCAGCGGGCGCGACTGCGCCTCCCCCGGGATCGCGGCGGCGGCCGCGGCCGCGCGGGTCGCGGGTTTCGTACCGGTGCGCCGGGGACCCGGTGGCCGCGCGGCCGCCTACCACCGGGGGACGCTGTGCCTGGACCACGTCGGTCCGGTTGCTCCGGGCGATGCCGATGCCGGCGCGGGTGCGGTGCGGGACACGGCGCAGATCTGGCCACGGTTCGCCGCCTTCGCCGAACTGATGTCCGGTGCCCTGCGGAGGGCCGGTATCGACGCCGGCATCGGGGCCGTCCCCGGCGAGTACTGCCCGGGTGAGTTCAGCATCCACGACGGCGCGGGGCACAAGCTGGTCGGCACTGCGCAGCGGCTGGTCCGCGGCGGGTGGCTGTTCGGCACCGTGCTGGTCGTGCAGGATCCGGAACCGCTGCGGTCGGTACTCGACGCGGTGTACGGGGCCCTGGGTCTGGAGTGGGATCCGCGGTCGGTGGGCGCCGTGTCGGACGCCGCGCCCGGCGGTGGCATCGTCGGCATCGACGACGTGCTTGCGGCCGTCCTCGACGGGTACCGGCGGCTCGCCGAGCTCGTGCCCGCGACGATGCCCGCCGACACCGTTGCCCTCGCTCGCGCTCGCCTGGACCTGCACCGAGTTCGGTGAACGTGCGGGTCGACGCGGCGCCGGCGGTCGAACGGGGCATCTCGGACACCTATCGTTTTCCGGGTGACACCGACCCTCGCGCCCCGCAGCAGCCCGGGCCCGCCGGACCTGATCGACGCCGACGACCTCGCCACCTGCCTACGGGTGCTGGGCGCCGTGCAGGCACTGCCGCCGGAGCATCCCGACGCCGTCGCCGTCCGTCGGGCCACCGCGGGCATCTTCAAGAGCGTCAAACTCGCCCGCCGGAACGAGCGCCGGGCGGCGATTGCCGCCGCCGACCTCGCGGTGGTCGCCGCGACGGCCACCGGCTCACCCCGGCGGATCGATGACGAGACCGAGGGCATCCCGTTGGTCTCCACGACCACCGGCGCCCTCGCCGGAAGGTTCCACCGGGCCAGGCCCTGCTACGTCTGCAAACACGACTACCTCGAGGTCGACGCGTTCTACCACCAGCTCTGCCCCGGCTGTGCGGCCGAGAACCACGCCCATCGGTCGTCCCGCACCGACCTGACCGGTCGTCGTGCCCTGCTGACCGGCGGCCGCGCGAAGATCGGCATGTACGTCGCGCTACGGCTGCTCCGGGACGGCGCGCACACCACCGTCACCACCCGGTTCCCGGCCGATGCGGTGCGCCGGTTCACCGCGCTGCCGGACAGCGCCGACTGGCTGCGCCGGCTCCGGGTCGTCGGGGTCGACCTGCGTGACCCCGCCCAGGTCGTCGCGCTGGCCGACGCGGTCGCCGACGCCGGACCGCTGGACATCCTGATCAACAACGCCGCGCAGACGGTGCGCCGCTCGCCCGGGGCGTACGCGCCGCTGATCGCCGCGGAATCCGAACCGCTGCCGGACGGGCCGCTGCCCGAGCTGCTCACCTTCGACCACATCTCCGACGCCCACCCGGCGGCGCTCGCCGGCTCGCTGGCCGCGCACCCGGTACCGCACGGCCCCGTCGACCGCGGCGGTGCGGAGATCTCCCGGCTCGCACTGCTGGCCGGCTCCGCGTCAGCGGACCTGGTCGCCGCCGGTACGGCGATCGACGCCGGTGGTCTCGTACCCGACCGGGGCAGCGTGAACAGCTGGACGCAGCGGGTGGACCAGGTGGACCCGCTGGAGATGCTGGAGGTGCAGTTGTGCAACACCACGGCACCGTTCGTGTTGATCAGCAGGCTGCGGCCCGCGCTGGCCGCCAGTTCCGCTCGGCGGACGTACGTGGTCAACGTGTCGGCGATGGAGGGCGTCTTCAGCCGCGGCTACAAGGGCCCGGGGCACCCGCACACCAACATGGCCAAGGCGGCGCTGAACATGCTGACCAGGACCAGCGCCGCCGAGATGCTGGCCGACGGCATCCTGATGACCGCCGTTGACACCGGCTGGATCACCGACGAGCGGCCGCACGAGACGAAGATGCGGCTCGCGGAGGAGGGCTTCCACGCACCGTTGGACCTGGTCGACGGGGCTGCCCGGGTCTACCACCCGATCGCGGCGGGCGAGAACGGCGTCGACCTTTCCGGGGTGTTCCTGAAGGATTACCGGCCGGCGGCATGGTGACCGAAGTCGCATTCGATGTGCGCGCGCGTCGTGGGTGGGATCGCGGCGAGCGGGCGGCCCTCATCCGACGTTGCATTATCGTGATCTCTGGGTACAGCACCGTCCTCACGGGGAGACGGCTTCGGGTACACCCGCGCGAATTCGCCGGTGGCGGATTCGCGTCCGTCTGATTTGCCGAAAGGGACCGTATGGGCGGCAATGCCATTCACCGCTTCGACAACACCTCGGTGCTCGCTGTCTGCGCGATCGACGCTCCGCATGTCGTGACCTCCGCGGAGATGGACGACCGGTTGTCCGACGTCTACCGCCGGGTGGGTCTGCGGCCGGGGATGATGCAGCGGCTGGCCGGGATCCACGAACGGCGCTGGTGGAACCGGGGAACATCCTTCGCCGACGGCGCCGCCATGGCGGGTGCCAAGGCGATGGCCGAGGCGGGCGTGCAGCCCGGCGACATCGGGCTGATGGTGAACACGTCGGTGAGCCGTGCGCACCTGGAACCGTCCACCGCGGTCGCCGTCCACCACGCGCTCGGCCTGCCGAGCTCGTGCCAGAACTTCGACGTCACCAACGCCTGCCTCGGGTTCGTCAACGGCATGCAACTGGCGGCCGCGATGCTCGAATCCGGGCAGATCGACTATGCGCTGGTGGTGAACGGCGAGGATGCCAGGGGCATCCACAATGCGACGATCGGCCGGCTGCAGAACGGCACCGGTGACGCGAAGGACGTGTTCGCCCAGTTCGCGTCGCTGACGCTCGGTTCGGGCGCCGCCGCAATGGTGCTGGGCCGGTCGGACGCGCACCCGGAGGGCCACCGGTTCCTGGGCGGCGCGACCAGGGCCGGCAGCGAGCACCATCTGCTGTGCGTCGGCGACATGGACTACATGCACACCGACAGCACCGGCCTGATGAACGCCGGGCTGGAGCTGTCCAGGCAGCTGTGGGCGGAGTCGGCAGGTGACTTCGGCTGGCGGGAGGGCATCGACCGGTACGTCATGCACCAGGTCAGCACCGTGCACACCAAGGCCATCTCCGCTGCGCTGGACATCGACCTCGACCGCGTGCCGCTGACGTTCCCGCACCGCGGCAACCTCGGCCCGGCGGCCATCCCGTTCACCCTGGCCGGCATCGCCGGTGAGCTCTCGCAGGGCGATCGGGTGCTGCTGATGGGCATCGGCTCGGGACTGAACGCCTCGATCTCCGAACTCGTGTGGTGACCGGAACCCTGGGACAGCGTTCCGCGGGCTCCCGGGTCGACCCGACGGCGCGTCCGGCGGCCGTGCCGCCGGATGGCCTCCCGGGTCTGGACCCGGCCTGGTCGCGACTGGTCGACGTGGTCGACGGTGACGGCCTGACCCGCACGTTCCACGTCCTGGACAGCTGGCAGGGCCGCAGCGACGAGCCCGTCGGCACGCTGCTGTGTGTGCACGGCAACCCCACCTGGAGCTACCTGTGGCGGCGTCTGCTGGCCGCGCCGCCCGCGGGCTGGCGCGTCGTCGCACCCGACCAGCTGGGCATGGGGTACTCCGAGCGAACGTCGGCTCGGAGGGTGCTGGCGGATCGGGTGGACGACCTGGCGCGGCTGACCGAGGCCCTGGGGATCGCCGGGCCCGTTGTCACCGTCGCGCACGACTGGGGCGGCATCATCTCGATGGGCTGGGCCCTCGACCACCGGGATCAGCTCGCCGGTGTGGTGCTGACCAACACCGCGGTGCACCAGCCGGAGTCGTCCCCCGGACCGGTGCTGATCCGGCTGGCGCACGTGCCACTGCTCAACCGGGTCGCCGTCCGGGGGACCCCGCTGTTCGTCCGCACCACCACGTCGCTGACCTGGCCGCGAATACCGCGACCGGTGCGGGATGCGTTTGCGGCCCCGTACTCCGGAGCCACGCTGCGCGGCGGCGTGAGCGACTTCGTCGCCGACATCCCGTTTGCCGTGGACCATTCCAGCCGGCCGGAGCTGGACCGCATCGCCGGCGGCATGACCGGGCTGGACGTTCCGGCATTGCTGCTGTGGGGACCCCGCGACCCGGTCTTCCTGGAGGCGCACCTGCGCGACCTGCAGGAGCGGCTGCCCGGTGCGCGGGTGCACCGGTACGAGAACGCCAGCCACCTGCTGCCCGAGGATGCGCCGGATTACGTCGAGGCGGTCCGCGCGTTCGTCGGCGAGTTGGAGGCCGAGCCGCCGCCGGGCCGGCACCGGGCGGTCGACACCGCAGCAGACATCTCCGCGGCCGCGTCGACGGCCGCCGATGCGCCCGCACCGGTCGTCGCGTCGGTGTTCACCCAGCTCGACAACCGGTCCGACGACGACACCGCCGCCGTCGTCGAGGTGGGCGGGGACTGGATCAGCTGGGCGCAGCTGCACCGCAGGGTGCGGGACGCCGGCGCCGGGCTGCGGGCCGCCGGGGTGCTGCCCGGACACCGGGTGGCACTGCTGGTCCCGCCGTCCATCGACCTGACCGTGGCGCTGTACGGGGTGTGGCAGGCCGGCGGGGTGATCGTCGTGGTCGACCGCGGGCTGGGGCTGCGCGGCATGGCCCGGGCGTTGCGCAGCGCCCGGATCGACCACGTTCTCGCCGACGCACCCGGCCTGCTCGCCGCCGGCCCGATGCGGGTGCCCGGCACCAGGATCGCGAGCCGGACCCTGCCGCGCGGGCTGCTGCGGGTGACCAAGGTGCGGCACACGCTGCCCGAGCTGGAGCGGGCCGGCCGGCGCATCGCGGCCTCCCGGCTCGGCGCCGGTGCCGTCCACGCCGACGAGAACGCCGAGGCGGCAGTCGTTTTCACCTCCGGTGCCACCGGTCCGGCCAAGGGCGCGCTGTACCGGCACCGCCGGCTGCGCGCGCAACTCGCCGTCATCGCCGGCACGTACGGCCTCGGGCCGCAGGACCGGATGGTGGCGGCCTTCGCGCCGTTCGCCCTGTACGGGCCGGCGCTGGGGGTCCCCTCGGCGGTCCCGGCCACCGACGTGACCAAGCCCGGCTCGTTGACCGCCGCCGCACTGGGTGATGCGGCCGCGGCCGTGGACGCCACCGTGGTGTTCGCCTCCCCGGCGGCGCTGGCCAACGTGCTGGCCACCGCGGACGGCAGGTCCGAGGCGCATCGCGCTGCCCTCGCCCGGGTTCGGTTGTTGATGAGCGCCGGTGCTCCGGTCCCTGCCGAGCTGCTCCGCGCGTTGCAGGCGGTGCTGCCGAACGCCGCCATGCACACGCCGTACGGGATGACCGAAGGCCTTCCACTGACGGACATCTCGCTGCCGGAGATCGAGTCGGCGGGCGCGGGTGACGGGGTCTGTGTCGGCCGGCCGTTGGCCGGTGTGCGGATGCTGATCGGGCCGTTCGACGATCGGGGCGTGCCCGGAACCGATCTGACCGACCGGCCGTGCGTGAGCGGTGAGATCTGGGTCAACGCGGCACATGTCAAGGACCGCTACGACACGCTGTGGATGACCGACCAGCGCTCCGTGGCGCATCCCGGGTGGCACCGGACCGGTGACGTCGGGATGCTCGACGAGCACGGGCGGCTGTGGGTGCAGGGCCGCACGGTGCACGTCATCAGCACCCCCGACGGCCCGATCACGCCGGTGGGCGTGGAGCAGCGCGTGCAGCAGGCACTGCGCGGTGTGCAACCCGTGGCCGGTGCCGCCGGCCGCCCGACCGTCGCCGCGGTCGGTGTCGGACCCGCGGGCACACAACAACTCGTACTCGTACTGGCCGGACCTCGGGGACCGCTGGCGTCCCCCGACGTCGCGGCCGCGGTGCGCGACGCGGCGGGCCACCCGGTCGCGGCGGTCCTGGTCCGTGCCGCCCTACCTGTCGACATCCGGCACAACTCCAAGATCGACCGGGTCGCCGTCGCCGATTGGGCCGCGGATGTGCTCGCCGGGCGATCCCGCGGCGTGCGGCGCCGGGCCCGGGGAACGGGGCGGGGCGCCCGTCGATGAGGGTGCTGGTGACCGGCGCGAGCGGGATGACCGGCCGCGGCGTGGCGGCGGCACTGCTCGGCCGCGGTGACGACGTCACGGTGCTGCAGCGGCGCCCGTCCGGGATCGACACCGCCGAAGTGCTCGGCGATGTCGCTGACAACGAGCTGATGCTGGCCGCGGTCCGCGGGCACGACGCCGTACTGCACATGGCCGCCAAGGTCGACGTCGTCGGCCCATGGCCGCAATACCTGCACGCCAACGTGGACGGCACCCGTTCGGTGCTGGCGGCGTGCCGCGCGGCCGGCGTGCCGCGCCTGGTCGTCGTGTCGTCCCCGTCGGTCGCGCACGGCGGTGAGCCACTGATCGGAGTCGGTGCCACCGATGCGGCTCCCGCCGCGGCCCGATCGAACTACTCCCGGTCCAAGGCGTGGGCGGAGCGGCTGGCCCTGGCGGCCGACGGCCCCGACCTCGCCGTGCTGGCCGTGCGGCCGCATCTGATCTGGGGGCCCGGCGACACCCAGCTAATCGCGCCCATCGTCGAGCGGGCCCGCGCCGGCCGGCTGCCGTTGATCGCCGGTGGCACTGCGCTGGTCGACACGACCTACGTCGACAACGCCGTCGACGCCCTGCTCGCTGCCGTCGACGCCTGCGGCCCGGTGCACGGCGAGGCGCTGGTGGTGTCCAACGGCGAACCGCGGCCGGTGGCGGAGATCCTTGCGCGGGTGTGCCGAGCGGCGGGCGCACCCGGTCCGACCCTGCGGGTGCCGTTCGGATTGGCCGTGGCTGCCGGCACCGTCGTGGAAGGCGCTTGGTGGCTCGCCCGCCGCAAGGGTGTTCCGCCGATCACCCGGTTCCTCGCCGAGCAGCTGGGCACGGCGCACTGGTTCGACCAGCGGCGAACCAGGGCCGCACTCGGGTGGGCCCCCAGGATCTCGCTCGACGCCGGATTCGAGCTGCTGCGCGCCTCGTTCGAGGCGCGCGATCCCGCCCCGGCACGGGCCTGACTTTCCCCTTCTGCCCGAACTCAAACATTCAATCCTTGCTCAGTGCAACATCTTTCGCTCGGCCGCACCGCGTTGTCGACGCGGGCCACGCGTACATTGGCGGAATGCAAGAAACCGATATCCACTGGAACGAGGCCGCCCGCGCCAAGATTCTCGAGGACTCCGACCGGGTCCTGCGAGAGGCTGTGCTGGACCTGGGGAAGTCGATGAACGGCGAATCCTCCGACGACGTGTACGCCGAGTTGTACCAGCGGATGGAGGGCCGGTTCATCGATTTCGAGCCCGGTCCGGACATCCGCAAGTATGCGGACGCCGTTGCCAACGGCGAATTCAGCGACGGATCGGCCGGCTGACCCAGTTCGTTGGTGACTCGCCCGGTTCTCCGGTCACGGGCCGGCGGTGCCGCATCGTGCTACGGCGGCGGGCACCGGTGGCCATGACCACGGTGGCCAGCACGCCGGCCGCGATCACCGCGCAGCCGACCGCCACGGCGGGACCGGCGACCTCGATCACGTGCTGGAGCGTTCCTGCGGCGGCGTATCCGACGCCGGTCTCGGGGCTCGCCCACAGGACGCCCGCGGTGACGCTGAACGGCGCAATGCGGCGGTAGGGCACGCCTGCTGCGCCCGTGATGTATGGCGTCACGGTCCGCAGGACCGGCGCGTACCTGGGCAGGAAGACAGCGCTGCCGCCCCGTCGGGCCGACAGGGTGTCTGCGTGCCGCCACCCGGCCTCGGGGATGCGCCGGCCCAACCGCCCGGTTCGCAGCCGGGGCCCGAGCACGCGGCCGACGCCGTGGCCGATGGCGTCGCCGGCGACGGCTGCGCACGCGGCGACGGCGATGACCGCGACCAGGTGGAGATTACCGGCGCCGGCCAGCGCTCCCGCCGTCAGCAGCAGGGTGAGGGTCGGGACGAAAGGGCCGAGGACCAGGACTGATTCGGCCAGCACGGCCGCCACGAGCACCGCGTAGGCGAGCGGTGCTGGGATCTCGCCGATCCATGCCGTCACCGCGGTCACCGCGGTCACCGCGCACTGCCTGCTGACCCGCTCGTGCCGGCGATTGGGGGCGAGCGGCTCCTGGGGTCGCTGCAAGATGCCACACCGTGGCGGGCGGCAGATTGGCCCGGACGGTGACGCGACCTGTGCCGTAACGGATCTGGTAGTCGGCGAGAACCTCCGCCACCGCCCGGTTCCGATCGGATTCCGCGCGGGAGGCGACAAGCCTGCGGGCGAGACGGGTACCGCGGTAGCCGAAGTGGGTCAGCGCAAGGTCGAGGACGGCTCGGATGGCGTGGAGCGCGTGGCGCCTTTGCCTCAAGCACGTGAACATCTAAAGGACTCTAAAGTTTCTAAAGGAGTCTAAAGCGGAATGCTACGATTCCAGTGTGCGAAATCCTTTCCACGCGGGCTTCGGGGTGAGTCCCCCTCTTTTGGTGGGACGGGAAGCTGTGCTCGATGAGTTCCTGGAGTCGTTGCAGGACGGGCCCGGTTCGTCAGGTCGGGCCAGCCTGTACACCGGGGCCAGTGGGTCCGGAAAGACTGTCATGCTCAACGCGGTCGAAGATCTCGTCCGAGAACAGGGCTGGCTCGTGGTCAGTGAAACCGCCACCCCTGGCTTCATCGAGCGGATGACCCAGCAGCACCTTCCCCGACTGCTGCGCGAGTTCGACCCGGCGGCTGTCCAACGCAGGATGAAAGGCCTCACGGCACCGCTCAACATCGGCCGGGTCGACTGGGACACGATCGAACGGCATGTGGTGCAAGCCGGGCTGCGCAACCAACTCGAGATTCTGACGGACCTGCTGGCCCAGCACGGCACCGGCGTGCTGATCACTCTCGACGAAATCCATCACAACCAGCTCGGCGAGTTGCGCGAGTTGGCGACCACCGTGCAGCACGCGTTCCGTGAGGGCCGCGAAGTGGCTTTCGCGGGGGCTGGACTGGCCGCCAGTGTCAGCGACGTCGTCAACGATGACGTGCTGACCTTCCTGCGCCGCGCGGAGCGCCACTCGCTGGGCTCGGTTGCCCGCGCGGACGTCGAACGCGGCTTCCGCGAACCCATCCAGGCCGTGGGGCGCCGCGTCGGCGACGATGCACTGCAGATCATGGTGGACGGCGCCAGCGGCTATCCGTTCCTGCTGCAACTCGTCGGCGCACAGACGTGGCGGTTGCACCCTGACGAGGAGGAGATCACGGAGTCAGACGCCCGCGAGGGAGTGGCCCGCGCGCGGCGCAGGCTCGGGTCGCTGGTCCACGAGCCGGCTCTGCGGGCCGCGTCCGATAGGGACAAGGCGTTCCTGCTGGCGATGAGCCTGGACGACGGACCGTCCAAGATGGCCGACATACAGACGCGCCTGGGCGTCGCCGCCAATTACGCCAGCCAGTACCGGTTGCGGCTGGTCGCCGCCGAGCTCATTCACCCGACCCGCCGCGGCTACGTCGACTTCGCACTGCCGTACCTGCGGGAGTATCTCCGGGAGCAGGCCGCCCTGGACAAGTGATCCACCGTGCAGGTTCACAGCCTGCGCAGCACGGCGGTGAGATACGCCCCTGCGGCGCAGCGAGTCTGGCCCGTTGCGTGCCGGACCGGCGACCGGCCCACGACCGGGCGGTAGGAGTCGAACTCCGTCTCCAGCACGGCCTCGCCGGCTTCGTGCAGCAGCCGTTCGGTCAGGCTGGTCTTACCGGTGTCGGCATGGGTCAGAATCCCCAGGTCGACCGTGCGCATGCAGCATCGAGTCCTCGCGACAGGCGGCGAGAGAGGCGGACATCGATGCAGTTCGCACGGTGGTTTCCTGTCGGATCGTAGGACGCGACCACCACGGCACCAGAGGAAGCCGTTGCGGGGCAACTGATTTGGCCCGGATCCAGCGTTGCTGATCTTCCGATCAGCTTGTCGATCTTGTTGTTGGTGTGCTTGGCGCTCGTCTGCGCCGTGCGGGTCGATGAGGTCGAGATCCCGCATACCGATCGCCGTCTCGAGATGATTCGGCTCAAAGTGGAGTTCAGAAAGATCGCCGCAAGCAGTGGCGCCATGGTGGTAGATGAAGTCACGGTCGGTGTTTGGCGGCGAATCGCGGCGGTCGTCGCGCCACAGGGTTCAGGTGATCCCTACCATTGGCTGATCGGGCCATCGGGAGGCGTTGTGCTGGAGTCCGCTGCTCTTGTGAGTTTCGTCGGCGTTGCCGACCTGGTCCGCGCCCGGCATTTCTACGGCGACCAGCTCGGACTGTCGCTGCGTGATGAAACACCGTTCGCGCTGGTGGCGGAGGTCGGAGGCGGGATGCTCCGGATTACTGCTGTCGAACACGTTGCACCCGTGCTCTACACCGTGCTCGGTTGGAGTGTTCCGGATATCGACGCGGTGATCGATCACCTTGTCTCAAGTGGAGTGACATTCACCCGGTACGAAGCCATGGATCAGGACGAACGTGGCGTATGGACCGCACCGAACGGCAGCCGCATTGCGTGGTTCCTGGATCCGGATGGAAACAACCTTTCCTTGACGCAGTTCGCCACCCGCTGACCGAGCAGTATCGCGTCGGACGTCAAACGGTGAACACGGCGCGGTGCCGCCATACCCGGAAACCCGGGGGCGCGAGATCGTCGTTCGGGAGGGCATTCCGCGCTGCCACCGCTTTGAGGCATCACGTCGCTGCATCGGAGTCCAGTGCGACGAACTGCTTCAGCTTGAGGTCGGGGTCTCTTCCGTATCGACGTCTTTGGTGTCGGACTCTTCCGAGTCGACCTCTTGAACGTCGACCTCTTGAACGTCGACCTCTTGAACGTCGACCTCTTGAACGTCGACCTCTTGAACGTCGACCTCTTGAACGTCGACCAGGACCTCGTTGCGGCGCAGGAACCAGGGCTTGAACGGCGGGTCGTACCGGGCGAAGCGCGGTGCACCGATCGGTCGCAGACCGGCCGCAGCGACGGCGTCGAGAAGGCCCGAACACTGACGCTCGTACGACGACTGCGACCAACGGCCGCTGTACGCCTTCGCGGCCGTGAGACTGCCTGGAATGGTGCGGACCTCCACGTCCGGGTTCGTCGGCACCGGCGCGGTGTCGGCGGTCAACGCGGCGGGCAGCACAAACGCGACCACATGGTCACCGTTCTCGATTGCCTGCTGCAGGACCGGCGCGGTCATCGCGATCGTCTCTGCAGCGACCTTCTCCGATGCGGCCGTCGACTGCACCACAGGGGCGGTCATCGCCACCGAGGACCGCGACTGATTCTGGCCGGTGATGTAGCCGAACAGCCTGCCGAACGCGATGGTGCCCGCGCGATCGAACGAGGAGCGCACGGTCACCTGGGCGACGGCGTGTGACGGGTAGCGCCGCAGGTCGAAGCCTGTGCAGCGACGCACCACGGCAAAGGGCTGCTGTTCGGTCATGACACCCGAAACCTACACCGCCAAGTGACAACAGCAGCCGCCCGGCGCAGCGATCCATGCGTGGGAATGGAAGTGGGTCCGGCGCGGTTGACAGCGACAGAACCGGTTGAACGTTCAATAACCGGGGAGCGACATCGACACCGAGGAGCACGCCATGCAGTTCGGAATCTTCACCGTCGGCGACGTCACCACCGATCCAACGACCGGCCGGACCCCGTCGGAGGCCGAGCGGATCAAGGCCATGGTCACCATCGCGCAGAAGGTCGAAGAGGTCGGCCTCGACGTCTTCGCCACCGGTGAGCACCACAACAGGCCGTTCGTCCCTTCTTCGCCGACCACCATGCTCGGCTACATCGCGGCCAGGACCGAGAAGCTGATCCTGTCCACCTCCACCACGCTGATCACCACCAACGACCCCGTGAAGATCGCCGAGGACTACGCGATGCTGCAGCACCTGGCCGCCGGCCGGGTCGATCTGATGATGGGCCGCGGCAACACCGGACCGGTCTACCCGTGGTTCGGCAAGGACATCACCAAGGGCATCGAGTTGGCCGTGGAGAACTACGACCTGCTGCGCCGGCTCTGGCGCGAGGACGTCGTCGACTGGCAGGGCCGCTACCGCACCCCGCTGCGCGGCTTCACCTCCACCCCGCGTCCGCTGGACGGCGTCCCGCCGTTCGTCTGGCACGGATCCATCCGCAGTCCGGAGATCGCCGAGCAGGCCGCCTACTACGGTGACGGCTTCTTCGCCAACCACATCTTCTGGCCGAAGTCGCACTTCCAGCGGCTGATCGAGCTGTACCGCACCCGGTTCGAGCACTACGGGCACGGCAGTGCCGACCAGGCCATCGTCGGTCTCGGCGGACAGGTCTTCATGCGGAAGAACTCGCAGGACGCCGTCAACGAGTTCCGCCCGTACTTCGACCACGCGCCCGTCTACGGCTACGGACCGTCCCTGGAGGACTTCACCGAGATGACGCCGCTGACCGTCGGTAGCCCGGCCGAGGTGATCGAGAAGACGCTGAAGTTCCGGGACCACTTCGGCGACTACCAGCGTCAGCTGTTCCTGATGGACCACGCCGGCCTGCCACTGAAGACCGTCCTGGAGCAGCTCGACCTGTTGGGCGAGGAGGTCGTCCCCGCCTTGCGCCGGGAGTTCGACGCGCTGCGTCCAGCGCACGTGCCGCAGGCGCCGACGCACGAAAGCCTGCGCGCCGCGGCAGTTTCCGCGGCGCGGGCCACCGACGCGCCGTCGCAGAACGGGCTGTCCACCGCAGGGGAGCGGGCATGACGACGTTCACCGTGGTGGTGCTGTCCGCGGGGTTGGGTCAGCCGTCGTCGACCCGGATGCTGGCCGACCAGCTCGCCGACGCCACCCGCCGGGTGGTCGAGCGGCGCGGGGACCGGCTGGAGGCGATCGGTGTGGAACTGCGGGAGTTGGCGCACGACATCACCGATCACCTGCTCACCGGATTCCCGAGCGTGGCCCTGCGCGCGGCGCTCGACGCGGTCGGTTCCGCCGATGCGCTGATCGCAGTGACCCCGGTGTTCAGCGCCTCCTACAGCGGGCTGTTCAAGTCGTTCTTCGACGTCCTGGACCCGGCCGCGCTGGTCGGCACCCCGGTGCTGGTCGCGGCCACGGGTGGCTCCACCCGGCACTCGCTCGTGCTGGACCACGCGCTGCGGCCGTTGATGAGCTACCTGAAGGCGGCCGTCGTGCCGACCGCCGTCTTCGCCGCCACGGCCGATTTCGGCTCCGACGAGGCCGGCCGATCGCTGTCCGAACGCATCGACCGCGCCGGCCGGGAGCTGGCCGGGATGCTGACCCCGGGCTCGCTGCCGGGCAGCGGTGTTCGTCCGCGGGATTCCGGTCCGGCCGCGGTGACCACCCGGCGGCCGCGTGACGCCGATCCGTTCGACCAACTGGTTCCGTTCGAGCAGCTGCTCGGCCACCGGTGACCCGCGGCCGGCCGGACAAATCGCCCGGCCACGGCAGGGCTGTCGGTAGGGTTCGCGTCGGGAGTCCGCAGGCGGTGCGGATGCGACGGCCAGGGGGCGAACAGCATGCACGGCATCAGGAAGACCGACGTCGTCGTCGGGATCGACGGTTCGCAGACCTCGACCGCGGCCGCCGTCTGGGCCGCGGGTGAGGCGCGGCGGCGGGGTGCGCGGCTGGTGCTGCTGTACGCGTACGTCCTCTACGCCTACGGGTCCAAGGACAGCGCCCTGCCCGGGTCCGTCCCGTACGAGGAGGCCGAGATCGACGCGGATCGGCTGCTGGCGGCGGCAGCGGAAGCCGTCCGCCGGGAATACCCGGCGTTGACCGTCAGCACGGTGGCCGAGCACGAGCCCGCCGCCACCGCACTCCTGGAGATCACCGGGGTGGCGGCGCTGACCGTGATCGCCAGCCAGGCCAGGCACCAGGCGTTGGAATCCCTGATGGGTTCGGTCGCCACCTACACGGCCGAGCAGAGCAGGGGCCCGGTCGTCATCCTGCGCGGGGACGCCTCGTCGGTGCCCGGGACGGGCCCGGTCGTGCTGGGTGTCGACGGCTCACCGGCGTGCGGATCCGCCATCGACTTCGCGTTCGAGGCCGCGCGGACCCGGCAGGTACCGCTGCTGGCGGTGCACTCCTGGGACGACAGCCCGGTGCACGGTTTCCGCCGCACCTTCCATCTGCACGTCGACGAGCAGGCCGACAACGAGCAGCTCGCGGACCTGACGTCGGCGCTGGCCGGTCACACCGAGCGGTTTCCCGATGTGACCGTGACGCCGACCGTGCGTCGCGGGCACCCGGCGCGGGTCCTGCTGCAGCTCGCTGCGGAGCAGGGTGCGTCGCTGCTGGTGGTCGGCGCCACGGGCGTCGGGGCAGCGGGCTCCGCGGAGTCGGACCCGGACCCGGACCCGGACCCGGACCCGAGTCTGGCCGGCACGGGTCTGGGCGACACCAGCCGCGCTCTGCTGGCGCGCGCGGCCGTGCCGGTCGCCGTGGTCCGGCACCCGGCCGGCTGACCCGACCGGGGCGAGCCGCCCCCCGCCCGCCGGGGCGGGTCAGCCGAGCGCGGCAAGGATCCCGGCCGCGATCTCGCCGACCTGGTCGTCGGTCATCACGAACGCCGGCGAGATCTGGATCCCGCCCGCACCGACCGCCCGCGTCGCGATGCCCTGCGCGCGAACGGCTTTGGCCAGCCCGAGGGCGGCGGCCGGGTCGACGAGCTGGACGGCGGCCACCGCCCCGGTGCCGCTGCGCACCTCCGCGACCGCGGGGTGCTGCTCGAGGCCGGCGAGCGTCTGGTGCAGCGTCGTCTCCAGCCGGCCGGCTTCGACGAGCAGGTTCTCCCGTTCGATGATGTCCAGGTTCGCCATCGCCGCGGCCGCCGCGGCGGCATGCCCGCCGTAGGTGTAGCCGTGTCGCCACCACACCCCGGCGCTCGGGTCGAAGAACGGTGCGGCGACCTCGGGTGCGACGAAAACCGCGCCCATCGGCACGTACCCGGACGTCAGCCCCTTGGCCGTGGTCATGATGTCCGGCTGCAGGCCGAACTTGGTCGAGGCGAACCAGTTCCCGCCGATCCTGCCGAACCCGGTGATCACCTCGTCGACCACGAACAGGATGTCGTGGTCGCGGCAGATCTGCCGGACCTCGGCGAGGTAACCCTCCGGCGGCGGGTACACGCCGCCGGCGCCGATCACCGGCTCGCAGAAGAAGGCGGCGATGTTGTCGGCGCCCACCCGCTCGATGGTTTCCAACAGGCTCTTGCCGGAGTTCCACTCGACGGTGCGCACGTCGGGCATCAGCTCGCCGTAGCCGTCATGGTTCACCGGGATCCCGGCCAGTGCGGTTCCGGCGACATGCATGCCGTGGTAGGCCTTCTGCCGCCCGATGACCATCGTCTTCGACGCCCGGCCGGTTTCCCGCCAGTACCGCCGGGCCAGCTTGACGGCCGTGTCCACCGAGTCGGAGCCGCCGGAGGTGAAGAAGATCTTGCTGCCGGACACCGGCGCGATACCGGCGAGCCGGTCGGCCAGCGCGACGGTGGTGTCGACGGCGTAGTCGCCGAAGGTGGAGTACGCAGCGATCCGGCCGATCTGCGCCGCCACCGCGTCGGCGATCTCGGTCCGCCCGTGGCCCACGTTGGTGAACCACAATCCGGCTGTGGAATCCAGATACCGCCGTCCGGCGTCATCCCAGATGTATGCGCCCTCACCGCGGGAGACGACGAACTCGCCGTCGGCGGTCACCGCGCCCATGTCGGCGAACCCGTGCCAGAGGGATCGAGCAGCCACCGCGCCGTTGGCGGATGGCTGCCGTGTGGCCGCGGGCGTTGCGCTGCGGTCGGTGTGCATCGTCGGCGCGTTCACCGCGGCCCTCCCAGTCTTCGATGAGCCGGGACATGGCGTCGCCCGCCCCGCGTCGACCGTACGCGGGGCGGGCCGCGGTGAACGCGCCGGACTCCGGTTGAAGCATTCCCTGCACCGGGCCCGGGCAAGCGCGCCGCCCGGGACCGCCGATGCCATCAGGCCGCCGGCGTGCTGCGGGACCGGCGTCGGGACGTCGGTTCCAGCTCGGCCGCCTCCTCCTCGGTCGCGGACCTGAACGGCGGGTCCTCCGGCGCGGGGATCGCGCGCCGCCCGCTGCCCCTGGTGGCGTACAGGCTGGCCGCCACCGACCCACCGATGAACACCGCGATGACGGCCAGGGAGATCGGCGTCGGGATGTAGACGATGTCGACCTTGAGCAGCATCTTGATACCGACCCAGATCAGCACCAGGGCCAGACCGATCTTGAGGTAGACGAAGCGGTGGATCAGGTCGGCGAGCAGGAAGTACATCGCCCGCAGCCCCAGGATCGCGAAGGCGTTGGCGGTGAACACCAGGAACGGCTCGCCGGTGACGGCGAAGATGGCCGGGATCGAGTCGACCGCGAAGATGATGTCGGTGATCTCGATCAGCACCAGCACCGCCAGCAGCGGGGTGGCCACCAGCACGCCGGCGCGCCGGATCAGGAACCGCTGGCCGTAGAACGTGTCGGTCATCGGGACGTAGCGGCGGAACAGCTTCAGCGCCCTGGAGGATTCCGGGTTCACGTGCTCGTTGCGCTGGCGGATCATCCGATAGCCGGTGTACAGCAGGAAGGCCGCGAAGACGTACAGCACCCAGCTGAAGCTCGCGATCAGCACCGCGCCCGCCGCGATGAAGATGCCGCGGAAGACCAGCGCGCCCAGCACGCCCAAAAACAGCACCCGGTGCTGCAGTTCCCGGGGCACCGCGAAATAGCTGAAGATGATGGCCCAGACGAACACGTTGTCGACGGCCAGCGATTTCTCGATCAGATAGCCGGCGAAGTACTGCTGGCCGAAATCGGCTCCCCATACCTGCCACACCACGGCACCGAAGGCGACGCCGAAGCTCACCCAGATCACCGACCAGGCCGCCGCCTCGCGAACGCCGATCACGTGCGCACGGCGGTGCGCGAACAGGTCGATCGCCAGCATCACCAGGATCACGGCGAGTACGGCGACCCACCACCACATCGAAACGTCCATTGCAGAAACACCTTTCGGTCGAGTCACCAACCGAAGGTCTCTCCCGGTCCCGGAACGGGACCCGCAACGCCGGGCTCGACGAGCCGTGCTTGGCGACGGTGCGCTGGGGATACTCCCCTTCGTACAACAGCTTTCGGTTGTGCCAGGGCCAGGGTCCAGTACGGCACCGGCCGGTGGCCCACCGGTCGGCTACCCCTGTTTGCTCACCAGTCGCACCCGGCCGTCGGCCAGCCGGTATGTGGCACCCAGGACGAGGCACGACCTCGCCCGGACCGCATCGGCCAGGATGCGAGAGCGTTCCACCAGCAGTGCGGTGGTGCCGCGGACGTGCTCGGCCTCGATGTAGTCCAACGGTACCCGCGCCGCCGCCAGGTCCGGCGGATGTTGCGCCCGTTGCACTTTCAACACCGCCGGGGTGATCCGTTCGGTCACGTCGCGGATATATCCCGGTGGCGTCCGTCCGCTGCTGACGGCATCGGTCGCCATCCGCACCAGACCGCAGGCATCATGACCCAGCACCACGATGAGACCGATCTTCAGCACCTGCACGCCGTACTCCACCGAGCCGATCACACCGGCATCGACGATATGGCCGGCCGTCCGCACCACGAACAGGTCACCCAGGCCCTGGTCGAACACGATCTCGGCCGCGACCCGCGAGTCGCTGCAGCCGAAGACCAGCGCGAAAGGCTTTTGAGCCTCGCTGATCTCGGCGCGCCGCGCCGCGTCCTGCCCGGGATGCAGCGGCTCCCCGGACAGGAACCGGCCGTTGCCGTTGACCAGCTCCTGCCAGGCCAGGTCGGGCGCGGGCTGCCCCGTCGCGGGTGCCGGGTCCGTGACCGGCAGCGGCACTGCCGCCGAAGCGCGGTACGGCGTCGAGAACTGACGTGGAAGCGGCATCTCAGCGCTGTGGCCGGACGGTGAGCGCGACGCGGTCGTAGCCGGTCAACGCACCGTCGGCGGTCAGTGCCACCCACGCCCCGCGCTGCAACGCAAGCTCGATCAGTTCGTCCACGGCGTCGTCGATGACGTCGGCGCTGCCGATATCCGTTGCGGGCTCCAGGAAGTCGCCGTCGTCGCTGACCCGGGCCGGATAGAACAGGCTCTCCTCGACCACCAGCATTTCCGGTTGCTCGTGGCGGGCGGCCAGCCAGGCCGCCGGTACGCCGGTGACGACCTTGCCGGCACGGTGCCGGGCGGCGAGCAGTTGCAGCGCTTCGGTCTCCCGGGAGTGCAGGTACTCGTCCAGCACGGGCTGCAACCGGCGCGCCAGTTCGCTCAACGGCGCGCGGGCGAGGTTGCCGCCGATCGTTCCGGCCAGCCGGGCCGTGTTGCGGGACAACGCCCTGAAGCTGGTCAGCACCTTGTCGGGGCCGATCAGGATCAGTGGCGCGGGTCGCAAGCGCAGGTAGACGCCGAGGGCGGTATCGACGCGGCGGAGAAACGAGATGTTGATGGCGTTTCCGCTGGCACGCTCCGCCGGGAACATCGGGAACGACTCGGTCGGCGCGGGCCGCAGGACGCCGGCCCCGCCGTCGAACAACCGTGCCTGCCCGGAGTTGAACACCAGCACCACATGCCGCGGGGTGCGGTGCAGCGAACGGACGAGGTCACGAGTGGCGAAGGTGTGGTCCACCACCGCCCGATTGCGCACCCCCACCGGAAGGGGCACCAGTTCGACGTGCCCGGGACCCACCAGCACGGCGATGGCGGCGCTGGTGGGCGCGGTGGTCGCGTCCTCGACGGCCCGGTGCAGCGCGGCCTCGAGCGGCCCGGCCACCGACGCCGATTCCGATGCGCGAACCCGGGCGACGGCCTCGCCGGCGAGGGAGCGCAGGGCGATCGTGTCGTTGGTGGTCATCCGGGGCGCCGCCGTGGTGGTCAGCAGCAACGAGATCGAGGGGTAGGCACGCATCGCCTGTAATCGCAGAACCTGGTCGACGGTGGGTCCGGCCGGGAGGTGGCCGGTCAGTTCCGGGGAGGGTGCAGCAGTCATCGAAGTCCTTTCACGGGAACGGCGGGAGGCACGGGCGCAGGCGCAGCCGGCCGAGCAGTGGTGCCGAGCGAGCGACGCGCCCGGTCTGGGGAAAACGCGCGCGCGACAACGACAGTGGCCGGTGAGCGTGGTGGCTGCTCATCGGCGTGACCGGTGCCGGCACCGGATCAGTGGGAGATCGCCTGGCGCTCGGCGATGGCAACTTCGGGGAACCAGTCCCGCAGATGACGGGCCCGGCGCCTGCGGGCCAGCCGATCGGCGGCCGCGGCGATCCGGCGCTGCCGCCGAGCCGCCGAAGAACTGTCGCGATAGGGCATCTCGACGACTTCGTAACCCTCGAGTCGGCCGCCCAGCTGGCGATCGACCGCATCGGCCAGGGCCGCGACGTCGCGCGGCGTGCCCATGGCGGAGCGCCACAGCACGGCCGCGTCCGTGGTGAAGCCGAGTCGTGGCGACGCGATGGCCACCAACAATCGGCCACCGGACAGGGTGACCAGGGAAGCCAGCATCGGCAGCCGATCGACATCGGCGTGGTGGGCGATCACCACCAGGAACAGTGGCGACTCGGTACCGGGCGGATCCTGCACCGGCGGCGGGGACTCGACGTCCGGGGTCAGCGTGATGGGTGGAGCGATCGTCATGGCGGACCTCTCGGCTGCGCTGGTCCGAGGTCTTCCCCGGGCCTCGCGGCCCCGACGCGCCGGACTTCTGCGGAGAAGCCGTGATGACGACGACGTCGTGAGTGGGGTACTCCCCTCAACTACGCCATCAGATTAGCGAAACACAGTTCGTATGTCTAGTCCTTGCGGTTGGGCGGAACGAGAAGTTCCAGCAACTCGTCCAGATCGTGGCCCGCGTTGAGCGGATGCCGCATCGGGCGGTGGTTGGGAATGGTGTAGCTGTTCCGACGCCCCTGGCGGGTCCGGGTCAGGTAACCGGCGTCGACCAGGTCAGCGACGATGTTCTGCGCCGACCGCTCGGTGATGCCGACCCGGGTGGCCACCTCCCGCAGCGTGATGTCGCCGTCCCGGGCGATCGCCAGCAACACCAGCGCGTGGTTGGTGAGAAAGGTCCAGCCCGTCGGCATCGCAATGTTCCCGCGCGGCGCATCCACCGTGTCCTCCGGCGCCGGTTCCACCGATGCGTCGGCCCCCACCTCACGAGTCCCCATGCACCGGACCCTAGTCCGATGCCGGTGTTGTGCTCGCTGGTAGGCGCCGTTTGGTCCGGCCGCGCGGCGGGGCCGTCGCACCGTCTACCCCGGGGTCAGCCGCGAGAGGGAACCGGCAACCCATTCGGCCATCAGCGTCCGTTGGGCCGCCCTCGGCCGACCGTCGCTGCCGGTCCGGTCGCCGCTCTCACCCGCCGAGCAGTGCCCGGAAGTTGATCGCCGGGTGACCCGTCACGCCCTCGACATCGTCTCTCACCTCGGCCATCTCGCCGGCGGCGATAGCCGTGTAGGTGCTGACCCAGGCGTCCACCTGCCAGTCCGGCGCACCGTCACCGGCGCGGGAGGCGTAGGCCTGCTCGATCGTCTCGTTCTCGAAGCGGACGGTGCGGCCGGTGGCGCCGGTGATGATCGCTGCCATCTCGGCCATCGTCAGCGCCTCCGGTCCGGTGAGGTGGTAGGTGACGCCGTCGTGCGGGGACGGTCCGGACCGTGCCGTCGCGGCGGCGGACAGCACCTCCGTGGCCACATCGATGACGTCGGCACGGGCGACCGCAGACAGCCTGCCGACACCCGCCGGTCCGCGGATGACGCCCTCCGGACCGGCGAACTCCGGCATCAGATCCGCGTACAGGTTGTCGCGCAGGAAGGTGAACGCGAGCCCGGAATCGCGAATGTGCTCCTCGGTGCGCCAGTGGTCCCGCCCGAGCAGGAACACGGCGTCCGCCGCGGCGCCCAGGAAGGAGGTGTAGACGATGCGCCGCACCCCGGCTGCGACGGCGGCGTCGACGAACGTCAGGTGTTCGGTGACCCGGTCCAGGTTCTCTGCGGCGGACACCATGAACACCGTGTCGATGCCCTCGAGGGCTTCCCGGATCGCCGCCGCGTCACCGTAGGCGGCGCCCGCCACCTCGGCCCCGGCGATGGTGGGTGCCCGGTGTGGCGACCGGACGACGAGACGCTGGGCGATGCCGCGCGCCGCCAGTTGCTGGGCGACGCCGCCGCCGACCACGCCGGTGGCTCCGGTGACGGCGAGCGGCGCGGTCACCGGGTCACCGTCGCTGCACGGACGCCTGCTGTCCAGACGACCGCGGTCGAAACGCCTGATAACGGACCCACCGGCGAAGTGTGCCATCCCGGGCGGCGCGCCGTCATCGACGGCACCACCCGGACGGGTGCACCTCCTGGCATCGGCGGATGGCAACGGAGCGGGCGTCTGCCCGATGACGGGCAGGACCGTCGGCACTGCGCTGCGACTGCTGATGGCCGCGACGGTGATCGCCGCGGTCATCGCCCAGCTGGCCAACGGCATCAGCCGCAACACCAGCGTCGCGAACTTCTTCAGCTTCTTCAACGATCCAGTCGAACATCATCGGCGCGGTCGCGGTGACGATCGCGACGCTGGCCACGCCGGCAGCGCGACTGGTACCCGTACCCGTTCATCGATCCGCGCGATCGCGGCTCCCACTTCGTCGCGGTGATGAGCCTGTTCGTCGCCGTCGTGGGCTGCGCACTGGCCTGGGTGGTGTGCTGGACCTCCCGCTGGGATCTCGGCCGCCAGGACGACCGCGCCGGCCTCCCCGCGGTGCGGTGAACCCGACCGCGGAGCCAGCCGATCGGGATGGTGCGATCGGGGTAGGACAGCGGCTGCGGGGCCGGTAGCGTCCGTGCGATGAGCACGGAATTCGGACGGTCGCCCGTCACCTTGGCGGAGGCCATGGCCGTCGGTCCGGTCGTGCTGGACGGCGGCCTTGCCACCCTGCTGGAGGCCCACGGCCACGACCTCACCTCAGATCTGTGGTCGGCCAGGTTGCTCGCCGATAACCCCGATGCCATCACCGCCGCGCACCGGGAGTACTTCGCCGCCGGTGCCCAGGTGGCGATCACCTCCTCGTACCAGGCCTCGTTCCAAGGGTTCGCGGAGCTCGGGTTGGACGCCGCCGCTGCGCAGGACCTGCTCCGGCGGTCCGTCGCGTTGGCCCGGGAGGCGGCGCGGACAGCGCCCGCGGTGGGCGGCGGTGAGCCGCCGCAGCGCTGGGTGGCGGTGTCCGTCGGCCCGTACGGGGCGGCGCTGGCCGACGGATCGGAGTACCGAGGCGACTACGGCCTGTCCGTCGACGAGCTGCGGGCCTGGCACCGGCCGCGGTTGCAGATCCTGGCCGACGCGGGGGCTGATGTGCTGGCCTTCGAGACCATCCCGTGCCTTGCGGAGGCGGAGGCCCTGCTGACCGAGCTTGCCGCCGTTGATCTGCCGGCGTGGTTGTCGATGACGTGTGCCGGCGGTCGGGCCCGGTCGGGTGAACCGGCCGAGGAGGCCTTCGCGATGGCGGGCTCGGTGGACCAGGTCATTGCCGTCGGCGTCAATTGTGTCGATTCCGTCGAGGCCGCCGACCTCGTCATCGCCGCGGTCGAGGCGGCCCGCCGACCGGCTGTGGTCTACCCGAACAGCGGCGAGACGTGGGACGCGCAACGGCGTTCCTGGGCGGGTCGGGCGACCTTCGGGCCGGAGCACGCGGCGGTCTGGGTCGCCGAGGGCGCACGGCTCGTGGGCGGATGCTGCCGGGTGGGGCCGGGCTCGATCAGGGAGCTGGCGCGGGCAGCACCGGGCTGGCCGATCGGGGATGCCGGCTCGGTTTCGCTGCGCTGAGCCGGCGAGTCCTGCTGCGGCATCCGCCGTGCCACGGGCCCGCACCGGCGTGGCGCCGATGGCTGTGGACAGCTGGTCGAGCCAGGGTCGCGTCCGGGCAATGGATCTTGCCCGGCTGGGTGATCTGACGGCAGTGGACAGCTGATCGGGGTCGTCGCCGGATTCCGTCTGGTCATCAGTACGTCCGGGATGCCCCTCGACCGCGGCGGGCTGGTCGGTGCTCCGGACATCTCGGACGGATGAGCGCTGGATCACAAAAGGGTCAAGGTTGCCTCGGCGCGTCGAAATGACCGCGGCTGCCGGTGCGGGGGTGCGCACACTGACGTCCGGAAGGGGGCCACGATGACGCGACCCGCGAGACCGGAGCGCCGCGGCGTGCCGGTTGCCGGCCGGATCGGGCTGCTGCTGGTGGCATCAGTGGTGGTCGCCGGGTGCACAACGGCCTCCGCCGGATCGTCGCTGACGTCGTTGGCATCCTCCGCCGGAGTGACGTCCGGCCCGGCTGTGGTCGGACCGGCACCGCCCGCGCCGTCGGCCAATCCGACCGCCTCGGCCACGCCCACCACCGCGCCGACGTCACCCACGCCCGAGCCGAAGCCGCCACCACCGCCGGCGAAGGTGACGGTGAACCCGGCGGACGGCGCGTCCGGGGTGAACCCGCTCGCGCCGGTGACGGTCGCCGTCACCGGCGGCACTCTCGCTGCGGTGACCCTGGCGAACGCCGACGGCAAGCAGATCCCCGGTCGGCTCGGCGGGGACAAGCGGTCGTGGAAGGTGTCGCCGGAGCTCGGCTACGGCAAGACGTACACCGTCACCGCGGCCGCCCGCAACGTTGCCGGCGCCACCACAACGACGACCACCACCTTCACCACCGTCGAGCCCGGGAACCGCACGGCGGCACGGACGTTCCCCTCGGACGGGATGACCGTCGGGGTCGCGCAACCCGTCGCCATCTACTTCGACGAACCGATCGTCAACCGCGCCGCGGCGCAGAAGGCGATCACCATCACCACGAAACCGGCGCAGGCCGGCGGTTTCCGGTGGATCAGCGATCAGGAACTGCGCTGGCGGCCCAAGGCGTTCTGGAAGGCCGGCACCACCGTGACGGTCGACGTCGGTATCTACGGGCGCGACCTCGGTGGCGGCCTCTACGGCCAGGAGGACGTCACCACCGCGTTCACCATCGGCCGGTGGATGTCCGCCGAGGTCGACAGCAACACCAAGATGATGACCGTCCGCAAGGACGGCAAGGTGATCCGGACCATCCCGGTATCCCTGGGCCGGGACAAGTACCCGACGTACAACGGCATCCATGTGGTCGCGGAGAAGTACGCCGCGAAGATCATGGACAGCTCGACGTGGGGGCTCACCGGGGCCGGGTCCTACCGGACGGAAGTGGAATGGGCGACGCGGATCTCGTCATCCGGCGAGTTCGTGCACGCGGCGCCGTGGTCGGTGGACCAGCAGGGCGTGGAGAACGTGTCGCACGGCTGTGTCAACGTGTCCACCGAGGCCGCGAAATGGTTCTACGACACCTTCATCCCGGGTGACCCGGTGACCATCTCCAACACGGTGGGGCCGCCGCTGGAGGTCTGGGACGGATTCGGTGACTTCCAGCTGCCGTTCGACCAGTACGTCGCCGGTCAGGACTGACGCGAGCCGGTCCGCCCCTGCACGGCTCGTTGCCGCCGGCCCGTCCGGCGACGGTGGTCACTCCTGGTACAGCGCGTCCAGGTTCTCGATGTACTTGCGCTCCACGACCGTTCGTCGCACCTTCATCGACGGCGTCAACTCACCGTCCTCGACGGTGAGGTCGTGCGGCAGGATGACGAACTTCTTGATCGTCTCCCACCGCTCGAGTTGGCTGTTCAGCTGGTCGATGTGGGTCTGGATCAACTCGTGCACCGCCGGCTCGTCGGCCAGCTGCTCCGGGGTGCGGCCCGGCAACCCGTGCTTGTCCGCCCATTCGGTGATCATCTCCGGGTCCAGGGAGATCAGCGCGGAGACGAACTTGCGGCCCTCACCGTGCACCACGATGTGGCCGGCCCATGGGCACTCGGCGCTGAAGATGACCTCGACCTTCTGCGGCGCGACGTACTTGCCGCCGGAGGTCTTGATCAGGTCCTTCTTCCGGTCGGTCACCTTCAGGTAGCCGTCCACCAGCTCGCCGATGTCACCGGTGTGCAGCCAGCCGTCCTCGGTGAGCACCTCCGCGGTCGCGCCCGGGTTGCTGTGGTAGCCGCGCATCACGCCGTCGCCGCGCAGCAGGATCTCGCCGTCGTCGGCGATGCGGAATTCCGAGCCGGGCAGCGCCGGGCCGACCGTGCCGATCCGGATGTCACCGGGCAGGTTCACCGCGGCGGCCGCGCTGGATTCGGTCAGCCCGTAGCCCTCGAGGATCGGCATGCCCACCGCGTCGAACCATTCGGCGACCTCGCCGGACAGTGCGGCCGACCCGGAGACGAAGAACCGGATCCGGCCGCCCAGCCGTTCACGCACGGTCTTGAACACCAACCGGTCGGCGAGCATCAGCTGGAGCCGGAGCAACAGCGGCGGCTCCTTCCGCTGCTGTCGCAGCCGGGAGGCCTGCAGTCCGACGCCGATGGCCCAGTCGAAGATCTTCGCCTTCAGCCCGCCATGGGCCTGTGCGGTGAGGGTGACCTTGGCGCGGACCTTCTCGAAGATCCGGGGCGCACCGCCCATGAACGTCGGCTTGATGACGCCCAGGTTCTCCACGATCCGGGTCAGGTCGCCGTCGACTGCTGTGCTGAAGCCGAATTCCAGCTGTACCGCGGACAGCACCTTGCCCAGCACGTGGGACAACGGCAGCCACAGGTACTGCACGTCGTCGGGACCGAGGATGTTCAGGGCGGCAACGGCTTTGCCCTCGTAGGTCCAGTTGTCGTGCACCAGCCGGACGCCCTTCGGTCGGCCCGTGGTGCCCGAGGTGTAGATCAGCGTGGCGAGGTCCTCCGGGCCGCAGCCGGCGATCCGGTCGTCCACGACGTCCGGCTCGGATGCCAGGCGCTGTTCGCCGCGGGCCGCCAGTTGATCCAGCGTCAGGATCTGGACGTCCCCGCGGACGTCCGCCAGGTCGGCACCGTCGCCGTCGAACAGCACGATGGCCCGCAGATCGGGCAGCCCGGCCTCCAGCGCCTTCGTGGCCTGGTCGTGGTCCTCGGCAAACATCAGCACCGACTCGGAGTCGCCCAGGATGTAGGCGACGTCCGGCGCCGCCGTCGAGGGGTAGATCGACGTGGTCGCCGCGGCCGCACAGAGGATCGACAGGTCGGCGAGCAACCATTCGATGCGCGTGGTGGAGGCGATCGCGACGCGCTGCTGCGGCTGCACGCCCAGCTCGACCAGCCCGGCGGCGAGCTGGAACACCCGATCCTTGGTCTGCGCCCAGGTGAGCGAGACCCACTCGTCGCCGCTGCGGTACCGGAACGCCTCACCGGCCGGGGTCTTGTTCACCCGGTCCACGAACAGGTGCCCGAACGACTGCGCCCGCTCGGTCAATGTGGCGGTCATGAACTCGTCCTCCTCGACGGGCCGGCTCGCCGGACGGCCCTCGATGCGAGGCAGTCCCGAGCAACCGGCTGGCAGCAACTTTACGTGACGCGCGTCACCGCGGTCCGATGTGTCGCGCCGGCGGTATTTGACGGGCCAGATCGCCTCGGGCGGGGACGCGCACGTCAGCGTAGGCGAGTGATCCGCACCGTCACGTCGTTGCCTGTCGCGTCCGGCCCGGCGTAGACGCCCTTCATCGGCGGGACATCACGGTAGTCGCGCCCGCGGCCGACCACGACGTGCGCCTGCCCGGGCGCGGTCAGGTTCGTCGGGTCGAACCGGTTCCAGGTCCCGTCGAACCATTCGATCCAGGCGTGCGACTCACCGGTGATCGCCTTGCCGACCTCCACGGTTCCGCCCGGGTGCAGATACCCCGAGACGTACCGGGTGGGCACCCCCATCGACCGGAGCATCCCGATCGCCAGGTGCGAGAGGTCTTGGCAGACACCGCGTCTGGCCAGGTAGGCCTCCACCGCGGAGGTACTCACGCCGGTTGCCCCGGTCTCGTAGGTCAGGGTGGAGTGCACCCACGAACACACCTCGGCGGCCGCGTCGGACGGCCCCGCCGAATCCTTCTTGATGTCGACGGCGATGCCGCTCAGCTCGTCGTCCAGGGCGGTGAGCGGCGTCGGGCCCAGGTACTCCTCGAACGGGTCGTCCAGCCCGGCCGCTGCCAGGTCTGCCCATGTCATCGGAGCCGGGCCGCCGGATGCGCCGCCCGGGGTGGCGCCGGGCCAACTGGCCGTCGGCGGGAAGGTCTCCACCGTGGTGGTGGCGGTGACGGCCAGGTGCCGGTGCGGCCGGTGCACGTCGAAGGCCGAGACGCGGGTGCCGAAGTAGTCGACGTAGGAGAGCACGCCCTCGAAGGGGTCGATCTCCAGCCGCGCGGACAGCACGGCCTGGCCCGGTTCGTCCGACGGCTGCATCCGCACCTCGTTGTACGAGGTGGTCACCGTGTCCGGGTAGGCCAGCACCGTTCGGTGCACGATCAGCAGCCGCCAGATCTCCGGCTGCTGCGGGCCGGCGTCCGAGCCGGGCGCCTGGTCGTGTGTCGCGTCGACTGTCATGCCGCGCCCCCGTCCGCACCGATGTTGGCCCAGGTCACCGCGTCCTCGCGGCGGAAGAACGATGTGGTCACCGCCGTGTGGGCGCTGGCCACCGTCCGTTGCAGGGTGCCCAGCAGGTGGGCACGGTCCGCGGCCAGCTCGGTGCCCGTCCGGTAGTCCAGGCTGGTGCGGGTGCGCCCGACGATCCGCCGCGCGGACGACGGGTCGCGGCGCGGGTCCAGGTACCGGGTGGCACCGACCGCCTCCAGCTCCGCCAGGCAGGTCTCCGCCGCCGTCAGCGAACGCAGCACCGACCGGGGGAACTGCCGGTCGAGCAGCACGAACTCGGTCGCGGTGCGCTGCCCGATCGACCCGCCGTGCGACCGGACGTACGGCTCCCAGCCGCCGCAGGCGCTGACCAGCGCCCGCCACGGCGGCACCGACCCGGTCTCCGACTCGGCGGCGGCCAGCAACCGGATCGTCATGTCCGCCCGCTCAAGGGACCGGCCGACGACCAGGAAGTGCCAGCCCTCGTCGTGGCTCATCACCTCGGACACCAGCCCGTTCGCGATGGCGCACCGCTCGCCGACCCAGCGCAGGAACATGTGCGGGCCGGCGCCGTTCGCCTCCCGGGTGCGCAGCCCGTGCCAGGTGACGTTGAGGCACTCCCAGACATCCAACGGGATCGCGTCCCGCACGCCCCGCGCGTTCTCCCGGGCCGCGGTCAGCGCTCCGGCGACCGAGGAGGGCCGGTCGCTGTCGAACACCAGCGCCCTCACCAGCTGGCCGGAATCGGCCGAGCTGCCTTGACCGACCGTGTCGTCGTCGGCCAGTCCCATCGAGTCCAGCAGCGACCGGATCACCTGGTGATCGGCCTGCCAGGATCCGGCGGGCAGCAGGTGCAGGTAGGTGTCCAGGATCCGGGCGGTGCAATCGGCCCGCTCCACGTGCCGGCCGAGCCAGTAGAGGGATTCGGCGATCCGGCTCAGCACGGGCCGGCGCCGTTCGTCGAGGGCGCGCCGGTGGCCCGCAGCGCCGCCTGTTGTTGCTGGCCGTGCTGACTGCGCAGCTCGCCGGTTGCCTGGTCGGGATGCGGTGGGCTGTCGAACACCAGGTCGTCGAAGTCGAGCCGGCGCATCACCTGGGTGGCCTCCGCCGCCGGTCCGGGCTCGGGCTCCACCGTTCCGGCCAGCACCCAGGTGTCCTTGGAACCGCCGCCCTGCGAGGAGTTCACCACCAGCTCGCCCTCCGGCAGCGCCACCCGGGTCAGCCCACCCGGCAGCACCCACACCGAGTTGCCGTTGTTCACCGCGAACGGCCGCAGATCCACGTGTCGGGGACGCATCTTGTCCCCAATCAGCGTCGGGACGGTGGACAGCGCGATCTCCCGCTGGCAGATCCAGCCCCGCGGGTTGTCCAGGATCGCCGATCGTGCCCGGGACAGCGTCACGGAGTCGGCACGGGAGCCGATGACGATGCCCTTGCCGCCCGACCCGTCAACCGGCTTGAGCACCAGCTCACCCAGATACTCCAGGGCGTACTCCCGCTGTTCCTCGTCCTCCATCCGGTACGTGTCGACATTGAGCAGGATCGGGTCCTCGCCCAGGTAGTACCGGATGATGTCCGGCACGTAGGTGTAGACCAGCTTGTCGTCGGCGATGCCGTTGCCCACCGCATTGGCGATGGTGAGGTTGCCGGCCCGGGCCGCGTTGAGCAGCCCGGGGGAGCCGAGCAGGCTGTCCGGCCGGAACTGCATCGGGTCGAGGAACTCGTCGTCCACCCGGCGGTAGATCACGTGCACCGGCATCTCGCTGGACGTGGTGCGCAGGTAGACCCGGTTGTTGCGGCAGATCAGGTCCCGGCCCTCGACGAGCTCCACGCCCATCTCCCGGGCCAGCAGGGTGTGCTCGAAATACGCCGAGTTGTAGACGCCGGGGGTCAGCACGACCACGTTCGGGTCGGTGACGTTCCACGGGGCGACCGCGCGCAGTGCGGCCACCAACCGGCCGGGGTACTCCGACACCGGCCGGACCCGCTGGTCGGCGCCCGCCTCGGACAGCACCTGGGTGACGGCGTGTCGGTTCTCCAGGACGTACGACACCCCCGACGGGATGCGGACGTTGTCCTCCAGCACCCGGAACCGGCCGTGCTCGTCCCGGATCAGGTCCACCCCGGAGATGACGATCCGCGCCCCGTCCTGCGCGTCCATCCCCATCACCTGTCGGTGGAAGTGCGGCGACGTGGTCACCAGCCGCCGCGGGATGACGCCGTCGGTGAAGATCCTGCCCGGTCCGTAGACGTCCGCCAGGAAGGCCTCCAGCGCCCGCACCCGTTGCGGCACACCCCTTTCCACGGCCGACCACTCCGCGGCGGTGACGATCCGGGGAATCAGGTCCAGCGGAAACGGCCGTTCCACCCCGCCGAGCGCGAAGGTGATGCCCTGGTCGAGAAACGTGCGGCCCATGATGTCGGCCCTGGCCTTGAGATCGCTGGCGTCGAGTGTCTGCAGCGTCGCAAAGACCGACTCATAGGCGGGTCTGATCTGCCCGGGGGCAGAGAACATCTCGTCCCACGCCCGCCCGAACGGGTACTCCTCGAACAAGTCCGCCATGGGCTGCACCGTAGGGCCGCCATGTTGCAAGGGCATGAACAGAATTGTGTCCGACCCGACACAACCGGTCGCCGCTGTCCCGCTGCCACGCCCGCCGGGTGATGGCCGACGCCTGACGAACCGTCGGGGCAGGGACAATCGGCGTCTTGCCACGGCTGCGCCGGGTACGGATGCTCTGGTGTGATTCGCTTCGCTGAATCAGTTCCGTAAACCCTCGAGGAGCAACAGGGCATGAGCACATCCGGTGGCACCAAGGCGATCATCGCCGCGCTGTTGGCCAACCTCGGCATCGCGCTGACGAAGTTCGTGGCGTTCCTGCTGTCCGGGTCGTCGTCCATGCTGGCGGAGTCCGTGCACTCCCTCGCCGACTCCGGCAACCAGGTGCTGCTGCTGATCGGCGGCAAGCGGGCGGCCAGGGCCGCGACACCCGACCATCCGTTCGGCTACGGCCGGGAGCGGTACGTCTTCGCATTCCTGGTGTCGATCATCCTGTTCAGCGTGGGCGGGGTGTTCTCCATCTACGAGGGCGTGCACAAGATCCAGCACCCCGAGCCGATCGAACGGGCGTGGATCCCGCTGACGGTGCTGCTGATCGCGATCGCGCTCGAGTCGTTGTCGCTGCGCACCGCTTTGCGCGCATCGGCGCCGGACCGCCGCGGCATCTCCATCCTGGAATTCGTCCGGCGGGCCAAGGCGCCGGAACTTCCCGTCGTCGTCCTGGAGGACATCGCCGCCCTGGTCGGCCTGACGCTGGCGTTGTTCGGCGTCGGCGCCGCCGTGCTGACCGGCAACGGGGTCTTCGACGGTATCGGCACCGTGTTCATCGGCCTGCTGCTGATCGTGGTGGCGATCATCCTGGGCGTCGAGACGAAGAGCCTGCTGATCGGTGAGGGAGCCTCACCGGCCGACGTCGCGGCCATCCGCGAGGCCGTCGAATCCGGTGACGACGTCGACCGCATCATCCACATGAAGACCCTGTACCTGGGACCCGACGAGCTGCTGGTGGCGATGAAGGTGGCGGTCAGCCGCGGCCGCTCCGGCCAGGACATCGCCGACGCGATCAACGCCGTGGAGAAGCGGGTGCGCGCCGCGGTGCCGGTCGCCAGGGTGCTGTACATCGAACCGGACATCTTCCATCCGGAGCAGGTCGCGGCGGCCGGCGCCGGCGAGGGCACCCTCGCCGGGGCGCAGGTGAGGGCCACCGCCCCCTCGACGGCAACGGACACCTCGGTAGGTGGTTCAGTGCGCTGAATGGCCCGGTCCGTGTTCCGAATGTCCCTTGAGTGACCCTTTTACCGGGGCGTCTGCGCGCCAACCGCACCGATCTGTGATGAGGTCGGTCACAACTGCGGTGATCACATACCGCCCGCTCGCCCGTTACCAGCCGGAGGTGGCCCATGGCAGGTTCCAAGAAGTCCGACCGGTCAAAGGACGACAAGCGCAAGGCGAAGAAGGCCGCGAAGAAGGCTGCTGACCAGAAGGCGGCGAAGAAGGCGGACAAGAAGGTTGCCGCGAAGAAGGCGGACAAGAAGGCCGCCAAGAAGTCCGGTGCTGGCAAGAAGGCGGCGAAGAATGCTGCTGACAAGAAGGCCGTCAAGAAGTCCGGTGCCGGCAAGGCGGCGGCGAAGAAGCCGGCCGGCAAGAAGGACGGCTCTTCCGGGGTGACCGGAAGCGGAAGCGGTGCGCAGGTGCCGCCGCCGGTCGAGCCCACCTTGCCGGGCCTGGTGCCCGGCGGCTCGGATGCCCCGATGCTGCCCGTCACGGACGGGGGCGCCGCCGCATCGACATCGAACGAACCGACATCGAATGGATCGGCGCCGGAGAAATCGGCCACGAGCACCGAGGCCGTCGCGGCGGATTCGGCCGCCCCGGCCGCCGCTGCGGCCCGGTCGAGCAACCGCACCGCCGACCGCACCGCCGACCGCACGGCCAACCGCACCGCCGACCGCACGGCTGACCGTCCGACCGAACGCACGACCGGCCGCGCGGCGACTCAGGCGCCCGCGGCCACCGGGCGCACCCCGAAGCCACGCCCGGCACCGAGGCGGTCCAGCACACCGGCCCGCGGGCGGGCGGCGGCGCCGGCACCGGCGCGCGAGCGCACCAGAGCCGAGCTCTACGGCGCCGCGCAGCAACTGGAGATCCCGGGTCGCTCGACGATGACGCGGGACGAGCTCGCGGCGGCCGTCGCCAAGGCCGAGCGTCGCTGATCCGCAGATCCGGCCGCGTGGCGGCGCCCATTCCGGGCCCGGCAGCCGTCACCGCGGGGTTACCCTGGGATTGTCACCCATCCGGATCGGCCGACGATCACGAAGACCACCCGTACGGACGAGTCCCCACCGGGAGTCGTGGGGCCTACCACCGCTCCCGCGGTGCGGTCCCCGGACGGGATCGTCAGGTGCCCCTGTGTCCTCCAGTGAAGGAGGAGGTATCAGATGCCGATCATTCCTGACCGCTGGGCCACCCACCGTGCGCGGGTCGCGGCCGTCAACGACGCCCTCGCCCGCAACGATCCGCCGTCCCAGCTGGACGTCGCGGACCGGACCGGCTGGTTGCCGGTTCAGCGGCAACCCGTCGTGCTGCCCCGGCAACCGGGGCCCGCTGTTGCCGCCGACGCCTCGGATACGGTGGCCCGCATGCTGATTGCGTTCTCGGTGGCTCCGTCGGGTGTCGGCGAACACGGCTCCGCCGACCCTTCCGGCTCGGTGTCCGCGGCGGTCGCCGAGGCGGTGCGCGTGGTGCGCGACTCCGGCCTGCCGAACAGTACGGATGCGATGTTCACCACCGTCGAGGGTGAATGGGACGAGTGCATGGCGGTCGTCAAGCAGGCCTGCGAGGTCGTCGGCCGGTACGGCAGCCGGGTGTCCCTGGTACTCAAGGCGGACATCCGCCCCGGCTGGACCGGACAGCTGACCGCCAAGGTGGGCAGGGTGCAGAACCTGCTGCGGGAGAACCCCGCCGCGGGCCCGGCCGCTGCCGAAGCGGAATGACGGCACGGATCAGGATCGGCGTTTCCGGCTGGAACTACCCGCACTGGCGGGGTCGGTTCTATCCCCGCGGCCTGCCGCAGCGCCGGGAGCTGGAGTTCGCGTCCCGCGCCTTCGACGCCGTGGAGATCAACGGCTCGTTCTACTCGCTGCAGCGGCCCGGCAGTTACCGCCGATGGCGCGCGATCACCCCGGACGGTTTCACCTTCGCCGTCAAGGGCAGCCGGTACATCACCCACATGCGCAAGCTCGGCGGCGGCGATCAGGCACTGTGCAATTTCCTGGCCTCCGGGGTGCTGGCGCTGGGGCCGAAGCTGGGCCCGTTCCTGTGGCAGCTGCCGCCGACGCTGCCGTACCGCGAGGACCGGATGATCGAGTTCTTCTCGTCGCTGCCGGCGAACGGTGAGCAGGCGGCGGCGCTGGCCGCCCGGTGCGACGAGCGGGTCAAGACCCGGTTCGGCGAGGAGCCGGTGCTCACCGCGGAGCGGCCGGAGGCGCCGATCCGGCACGTCGTCGAGGTGCGGCACGACTCGTTCGCGACCGGGGCGTTCGCGGCGTTGTGCCGGCAGTTCGGCATCGGCCTGGTCGTCGCCGACACCGCCGGGCGGTTCACCTGGGTCGACGAGGTCACCGCGGACATCGTCTACGTGCGGCTGCACGGCGATCAGGAGTTGTACGTCAGCGGCTACACCGACCAGGGCATCGACTGGTGGGCCGGCCGGGTCGCGGGCTGGGCGCAGACGCCGGGGGTGCAGCAGGTCCACGTGTACTTCGACAACGACGCGCAGGCCAGGGCCCCGTACGACGCGCGGCGGCTGGCGCGCCGGCTCGGGGTGGCCGTGCCGCTCGCCGACCCGCTGCCGTACGAGCCGGTCGGTGGCTGAGGGGCCTTGCTCGGGGTGCGGTCCGGGCCCCGGGCAGTGACGCCGCAATGCGCAGACGCGGCAATGCGCAGACGCCGCGGGCCCCGCGGTCACCTGCGACCGGGGGCCCGTAGGACGGCTGAGCGGTGCTACAGCAGGATCAGGCCGCCGGTCTTGGTCCGGGCGGCGTTGAACCGGGCGGTGGCGTCGGCCCAGTTGACCACGTTCCACCACGCCTTGACGTAGTCGGCCTTGACGTTCTTGTACTGCAGGTAGAAGGCGTGCTCCCACATGTCCAGCAGCACGATCGGGATCTGGGCCGCCGGGATGTTGCCCTGCTGGTCGAACAACTGCAGGACGTTCAACCGCTGGCCGAGGGTGTCCCACGCGAGGATCGACCAGCCGGAGCCCTGAATGGCGTTCGCGTTCGCGGTGAACTGTCGCTTGAAGCCGTCGAACGACCCGAAGTACTCGTCGATCGCCGCGCCCAGCTCGCCGTCGGGCTTGTCACCGCCGTCGGGGGACAGGTTCGGCCAGAACACCGAGTGGTTGATGTGCCCACCCAGATGGAACGCCAGGCTCTTCTCCAGTCCGTTGATGGAGGTGAACGAGTCCTTCTCGCGCGCTTCGGCGAGCTGATCCAGTGTGGTGTTCGCACCGGTCACGTAGCTCTGATGGTGCTTGTCGTGGTGCAGTTCCATGATCTGGCCCGAGATGTGGGGCTCGAGCGCCGCGTAGTCGTATGGCAGGTCCGGCAAGGTGTACTGACCCATGTGGTCTCCTTCGACTGCTGAGGGTGTCCCCGCGGATGGACGGGTGGCGATGCACTGGTGTGATCGCGACCCGATCGACGATATACCTGCTGGTCCGGTGCCTTTCAGGCCCCCCAGGGGGATCGGGAAGTGCGACCCGAATCACCCCCAGGACGGCAGCCAGGTCTCCATCACGAGCCGCTCCTGGCTGATCGGATCCCCGTTGAGGATCGGCCACAGCCAGACGAAGTTGGCGACCACCAGGCCCACGTAGATCGCCACGACGGCCACCGAGGTGAGGCGTTTCTCCAGACCGACGCGGCTGCCGGTGCCCATCCCGCGGCCCAGGACGTCGCCGAGCACCAGGGTGATGCCGATGACGAGGAACGGCGCGAGCGGGGTGGCGTAGAAGTAGTACATCTGCCGGTCGAGGTTGGTGAACCAGGGCAGGTACCCGGCGCCGTAGGCGACCAGGACCGCGGCGTAGCGCCAGTCGAGCCGGCCGATCGCCTTCCACAGCGCCCAGGCCAGCACGAACAGCGAGATCCACCACAGCGCCGGGGTGCCGATGAGGAAGATCCGCCGGACACAGTCCACCGGTCCGTCGCCGCAGTTGGTGCCGTTCGCGGGCGAGTAGTACAGCACCGGCCGGGTGCCGATCGGCCACGTCCACGGCTTGGATTCCCACGGGTGCCGCTGGCTCGGGTCGGTGGGCGTCAGCAGGTGGGAGTGGAAGTCGAGCATCTTCCACGTCCACTGCCACAGCTCGTTGCTCCACAGGGACGCCAGGTCGTACAGCGTCCCGCTCTTCCAGTCCGACCGGTTGCCGGTGACCGCCACCAGGGTGTGCCGCGGCCACGCCGTCTCGGACGCGAACCACGCCCACCAGGTGGCGATGTAGGTGAGCAGCGGCACGACCCACAGCGACCACAGGTTCGGCAGCAGATCCCGCCGGGCGACAGCCCGGACGGGCCGCCGGACGCCCGCCTCCCGGCGGGCGGTGTAGTCCCACACCAGCGTCAGCACGCCGAACGCCACGATCCAGTAGGCGCCGGACCACTTCACCGCCGTGCTCAGGCCGAGCAGCACGCCGGCCCCGAACCGCCACCAGCGGGCGCCGAGCGATGTCCCCGCCTTGTGTGTCGCGATGGATCCGTCGGTGACCGCGGCGGCGAGTCGCTGCCGCACCTGGTCCCGGTCGGCGATCAGGCAGGCGAAGGCGGCCAGCACGAACACCGCCTGGAAGATGTCCAGCAGCGCGGAACGGGACTGGACGTGGCTCACGCCGTCGCAGATCAGCAGCACACCGGCGATGCCGCCGAGCAGCGTGGAGCGGGTCATCCGCCGCACCACCCGGATGATCAGCAGCACGCTGACGATCCCGGCCACCGCCGACGCCAGCCGCCAACCGGTGGGCGTGTTGCCGATCAGCCACTCGCCGATCGCGATCAGTTGCTTGCCCAGCGGCGGGTGGACGACCACCCCGAACGCCTGGTTCTCCTCGACGCCGCCGTTGCGCAGCATCTCCTGCGCCTGGATGGCGTAGTACTTCTCGTCGAACAGCGGGGTCCCGCCGTCGGTCGCGTAGCCCAGGTTCACCAGGCGTACCACGGCCGCGAGGCCGGTGACGATCGCCGTCACCGCCCAGCCGCGGCCCCGGTCGGTCGGCATTGGCGGTAGCACCCGGCGCGCCGCCCGCACCGGCCTGGCCAGCGGCGGCACCGAACCGATGGCGACCACCGTGGCCGCCGGGTCGGGCCGCTGGTCGCGTGCCGGGCCGGCGCTCGCCGCGTCGAGCGAGGAGTCCGCGGAACCGTCGAGGTCAGCGCGGCTGACCGTGGTGGGCGGGGCGGACATGGGCTCGATCGTAGGGTGGCGGGGTGACAGCGCCTGTGAGGACCGGGCGGCTCGTGCTCGCCGGGACGCCGCTGGGTCGCGCCTCCGACGCGTCGGACGGCCTGCGCAGCGCGCTGGCCGACGCTGACGTCGTCGCCGCCGAGGACACCCGACGCCTGCACCGGCTGGCCGCGGACCTCGGGGTGTCGTTGTCCGCACCGATCGTGTCGTACTACGAGTCCGTCGAGCAGGCCCGCATCCCGGCTCTGCTGCAGCGCATCCGGGACGGCCAGACCGTCGTCCTGGTCACCGACGCCGGGATGCCGTCGGTGTCCGACCCTGGTTACCGGCTGGTCGCGGCGGCTGCGGCCGAGGGGTTGTCGGTGACGTCGGTGCCCGGGCCGTCCGCGGTGATCACCGCTCTGGCCCTGTCCGGGCTGCCGTCGGACCGATTCTGCTTCGAGGGGTTCCTGCCCCGCAAGCCGGGCGACCGGGCGCGGGCGCTGGCCGAACTGGCCGGCGAGCGCCGCACGATGGTGTTCTTCGAGTCCGTGCACCGGTTGCCGGAGGCACTGACCGCGATGGCGACCGCGTTCGGTGCGGATCGGCCGGCCGCCCTCTGCCGCGAGCTGACCAAGACCTACGAGGAGGTCCGACGCGGAACCCTGGCCGATCTCGTGGCGATGGCGCGGGCCGGGGTGCGCGGCGAGGTCACGCTGGTGGTGGCCGGTGCGAGCGTGACGGTGACGGTGCCGGACGACGCCGACCTGGCCGCGGCCGTGCAGGAATTGGTGGCGGCCGGAGGCAGCCGGCGGGACGCGGTGGACGCGGTCGCGGCCCGGCACGGACTGGCCCGCCGGGTGGTGTACGCCGCCGCCACCCGGCGCTGACGCCGGTGATGCGCCGGGCCGATCGAGCCCACTCCGCAGCCGGACGGCACCGGCACAGTCATCGCTGCAGCGATGCGCCGAACCCCTCGATCAGCCGGCGGTAACTCTCGTCGAGGTCCTGGGGGAGGGCGAAACCGCCCGACTCCTCGAGGCTGACGAACCCGTGCATCAGCGACCGCAGGCCGCGGATGGCGTGGATGGCGCCGTCCCCCTCGAGACCGAATCCGGCCAGCACCGCGGCGACCGTCGCCACGATGGACCCGGCGACCTGCTGGTACTCGGTGTCGGCCGGCGGTGGCGCGATGACCGAGGCCGCGTATCGGCCGGGGTGTTTCTTGGCGAAGATCCGGTAGGCGTCGGCCATCGCCTGCAGGGCGTCCGCCCCGGACCGGCCGACCGCCGCCGCGCTGATCGCCGCGTGCAGCTCGCGGCAGGCCAGCACGGAGACGTCGCGGCGCACCTCACCGAGCCCGGTCACGTGCTTGTAGAGGCTGGGTTGCCGGACCCCGAACCGGGCCGCCAGGGCGGCGAGGGTGAGCTGGTCCCAGCCGCTGTCGTCGGCGATGTCGGCGGCCGCCGCGGCGATCACCGGCCGGGACAGCCCAGCCCTAGGCACCGGGGGCCAGCCGCTGGGCGAACTCCACGATCGCCGGCGTGGTCAGTTCCGGGAATTCCGCCTGCGGATAGTGACCGGCGTCCGGGACCATGACACTTGACCCGTGCAGCCGGTCGGCGATCAACCGGGCCTCGGCCTGCGGATCCGGAAAATCCGGGTCCTTGCTGCCCATCACGACCAGCGTGGGGGCCGTCACCCGGTCGAGAACGGCCTCGGCGGGCGCGTGGGAGGTGTGGGTCGTCTTCTGGAACGCGGCCCGGTACGCCGGCCGGGCGAGGGCGGCGGCGATGGCGGCGCGGTGCGCGGTGAACTCGGCGTCCCGGCGGGTGGGGTAGAGCGACGGCAGGTACGCGAGCCACGCCCGGCGCGCCCACGGACCGCCCATCATGGCCCGCAGCAGCAATCGTTGCCAGGCTGCCACCGGCACGTCCCGGACGAACGGCCCGATCAGCACCAGCCCGGACACCAGCTCGGCGCGATCCGCGGCGGCGAGAACGGCGGCCCCGGCGCCCATCGAGTTGCCGAGAACCATTGCCGGCCCGCCGAGATGCTCGGCCAGCGCGACGATGTCGGTCGCGGCTGCCCGGTCGTCGTACGTGGTGAAGGTGGTGTCGCTGTCGCCGTGCCCGCGCAGGTCCATGGTGGCGACCCGGAAGCCGGCCGAGACCAGGGCCGGCACCAGGTGCCGGTAGATCCGGCGCAGGTCGCCCATGCCGGGCACGGCGATCACCAGCGGGCCGGCGCCCGTCACGTCGTACGCGATCCGTCCCTCTCCGCGGTCGAGGCGGCGGGTGATCTGCGCGTTGCTCCCGGTCGGCGACGTGGGCGGGGTGGTCGTGGGCTCTGGTTGGTTGCTCATAGCCAAAAAGCTAATATACATAGCCGACGCCGTCAAGACCCATGCGGAAGAATCATGGCCGGGTACTCCCCGCCGGCCGTTGATCGCCGGTGACCGGCCGGCAGCAGCGGGTGCGCAGCGGGGGGCGAGACGCAGGAGGCACGTGGACATGACGCAGCAGAGCGGCACCCCGAGTGGACTCAAGGGACGGCTGCGCGCGGACCTGACATCCGCCATGAAGGCGCGGGACACCCTGACCACCGGCACGCTGCGGATGGCACTCGCCGCGGTGACCACCGCCGAGGTCGCCGGCACGTCGGCAAAGGAACTGACCGACACCGAGGTGCAGGCGGTGTTGGCCAAGGAGGTGCGCAAGCGCGCGGAGGCCGCGGAGGCCTTCGAGGGCGCCGGCCGCGCCGACCAGGCCGCCAAGGAACGCGCCGAGGGTGACATCTTGTCGGGCTACCTGCCGAAACAGCTGACCGACGACGAGATCACCGCGCTGGTGCGCACCGCCGTCGACGCCGTTGCCGGCGACACCGGAGCGCCGGTGACAATGCGGCACATGGGCCCGGTGATCAAGCGCGTGCAGGCGGCCGCCGCCGGCCGCGCCGACGGGGCCAGGATCTCGGCGGCGGTGAAGGCGGCGCTCACCGGCTGAGCGGGCGGCGCCTTCGCGGTACCGGCCACGGCGCGGGCCTTCGCGCCGGTGCGGGCAGTTCACCCCGCTCGTGCGGCTCCCCCGGTGGTGGGGAAGGCTGGGGTTTCCACCCGTTCTTCCCGTCCGGAGGCCAGAGCATGAGTGATCCCGCGACCACCACCAGTGCTGCCGCGCAGCAGACCCCGAAGGCCGACATCGGCGTCACCGGGCTGGCCGTCATGGGCTCCAATCTCGCCCGCAACTTCGCTCGGAACGGCTTCGTCACCGCGGTGCACAACCGCACCGCGTCCAAGACCCGGGCGTTGATCTCCGAGCACGGCGGCGACGGCACCTTCGTCCCGTCGGAGTCCACCGCGGACTTCGTGGCGTCGCTGGCGGTGCCGCGCAAGATCCTGATCATGGTCAAGGCCGGCGGCCCCACCGACGCCGTCATCGACGAATTGGCCGCGCTGGTGGAGCCCGGCGACATCATCATCGACGGCGGCAACGCGAAGTTCACCGACACCCGGCGTCGGCAGGCCGCGTTGCAGGAGAAGGGCATCCACTTCGTCGGCTGCGGCGTCTCCGGTGGTGAGGAGGGCGCCCTGAACGGGCCGTCCATCATGCCGGGCGGGTCGGCGAAGTCGTACGAGTCGCTCGGCCCGATCCTGGAGAAGATCTCTGCGCACGTGGACGGTGCGCCGTGCTGCACGCACATCGGCACCGACGGGGCCGGCCACTTCGTGAAGATGGTGCACAACGGCATCGAGTACGCCGACATGCAGCTGATCGCCGAGGCCTACGACCTGCTCCGCCGCGCGGGGCTCAGCCCGGCGGAGATCGGCGACATCTTCGCCGAATGGAACTCCGGCGATCTCGACTCGTTCCTGGTGGAGATCACCGCCGAGGTGCTTCGCCACGTCGACGCCGAAACCGGTTCACCCTTCATCGATGTCGTGCTCGACGCGGCCGGCATGAAGGGCACCGGCACCTGGACCGTACAGACGGCCCTCGACCTCGGTATCCCGGTGTCCGGCATCGCCGAGGCGGTGTTCGCCCGCGGGTTGTCGTCGGCGGCGAAGCAGCGGGCCGCGGCCGCCGGCAAACTTCCCGGGCCGACCAGCGGCTGGTCGGTGAAGGACAGGGACCAGTTCGTCGAGGACGTCCGGATCGCGCTGTACGCCTCCAAGATCGTCGCCTACGCGCAGGGCCTGGACGAGATCTTCGCCGGCGCCGCCGAGTACGACTGGGACATCAATGTCGGTGCGGTGGCCCGGATCTGGCGGGGCGGCTGCATCATCCGGGCGAAGTTCCTCAACCGCATCACCGAGGCCTATGACAACACGGCCGTCGGCTCCCTACCGGAGTCGCTGCTGCTGGCCCCGTACTTCACCGACGCCATCACGCACGCCCAGGACTCGTGGCGCCGGGTGGTGGCCGGCGCGGCGCAGAGCGGCATCCCGACGCCCGGTTTCGCGGCCGCGCTGTCGTACTACGACGGCCTGCGGTCCGACCGGCTGCCCGCCGCGCTGATCCAGGGCCAGCGCGATTTCTTCGGCGCCCACACCTACAAGCGGGTCGACAAGGAGGGCACCTTCCACACCCTCTGGTCCGGTGACCGCTCGGAGATCCGGGAGGACGGACCCACCGCGGGGGTCAACCAGGCGCCGCCCGCCGGGGCCTGAACCCCGGCCCCGCGCACGTTTGTACTGTCGATCGGGTGAGCGACTCCGATCTCGACGTGGTGGTGTTCGGTGCGACGGGATTCGTCGGCCGCTTGGTGGCGCAGCGGTTGGCCACCGTCGATCTCGGCGGGTTGCGGGTCGGCCTTGCCGGTCGGTCGAAGGACCGGTTGGCGCAGCTGCGGCGCGACCTCGGCGTCGACTGGCCGGTGCTGGTCGCCGACTCGCAGGACGAGCCGTCCCTGCAGCGACTGGCCGGCTCGGCGAGGGTGGTGGTCAGCACCGTCGGTCCCTACGCGCGGCGCGGGCTGCCGCTGGTCGGGGCGTGCGCGGCCGCGGGGACGTCGTACGCCGATCTGACTGGCGAGCCGACTTTCGTCCGGCGGAGCATCGACGAGTTCCAGGAGCCCGCCGTCGCCAGTGGCGCGCGGATCGTCCATTCCTGCGGCTTCGACTCGGTGCCGTCCGACCTGGGTGTGCAGCTGCTGGCCGACCGGGTGATCGAGGACGGCGCCGGTCAGCTGGCCGAGGCGACGTTGCTGGTGGTGGCGATCCGCGGCGGGATCAGCGGCGGCACCATCGACTCGATGCGCGGGCTCATCGACGACGTCCGGGCCGATCCGGCGCTGCGCCGCCGACTCGCCGACCCGTACCTGCTCAGCCCGGACCGCGGGAGCGAACCGGACCTGGGCCGGCAGTCGGACGCGTTCTTCGTGCAGCGGCTGGACGACGGCAGCTGGGTCGCCCCGTCCGTCATGTCGGCGTTCAACTCGCGGATCGTCCGCCGCAGCAACGCTCTGCAGGGTCACCGGTACGGCCGGGAGCTGCGATACCGGGAGGTGGTGCGAACCGGCAGCTCGCCGCTCGGGGCGGCAACCGCGGCGGGTGTCGCGTTCGGCACCGGAGCCCTGGCGGCGGGACTGGCCAACCGGTGGACCCGGCCGCTGCTGGATCGGGTGCTGCCCGCGCCGGGCGAGGGGCCGAGCGAGAAGGCCCGCCGCACCGGGTACTTCCGCCTGGAGATCCGCGGCGTCACGAACACCGGCGCCCGGTACACCGCGACGGTCGCGGCCGAGGGTGACCCCGGCTATCAGGCCACGGCCGTCATGCTGAGCGAGTCCGCGCTCTGCCTGGCGCAGGACGACCTGCCGACCGCCGGTGGCGTGCTGACCCCCGCCGTCGCGATGGACGGCGCGCTGGTTTCCCGGCTCCGTGCCAGTGGCTTCACCTTGGACGTCCGCCCCGCCTGACCCCGCCGACCTCGTCTCGCCCCCGCCGACTGATCGGTTGGGTGTTGATCATGGCGAAACTCCCACCCAGCTCGGCGTGTCGCGGGCTTCGGCTGCGAGTTTTGCCATGATCACCGTGACCGGGGGGCTCCGCGCAGCAGGTCATGCGTCCGCGCCGGCGGAACCGGACCACTAATCTCATCGGAATGAGCTCGCCCGTCCTGACAGCGGTGGCCTGGCCGTACGCCAACGGCCCCCGGCACATCGGCCACGTCTCCGGTTTCGGTGTCCCCGCCGACGTCTTCTCCCGCTACCAGCGGATGGCCGGCAACGATGTGCTGATGGTGTCCGGCACCGACGAGCACGGGACGCCGATCCTGGTGCAGGCCGACGCGGAGGGCGTTCCGGCGAAGGACCTGGCGGACCGGTACAACCGGGTGATCGTCGGTGACCTGCAGGGGCTGGGGCTCTCGTACGACCTGTTCACCCGGACCACCACCCGCAACCACTACGCGGTGGTGCAGGAACTGTTCCGGACGGTGCACCGCAACGGCTATTTCGTGCCGCGGACAACGATGTCGGCGATTTCCCCGTCCACCGGCCGCACCCTTCCCGACCGGTACATCGAGGGCACCTGCCCGATCTGCGGGTACGACGGCGCTCGCGGCGACCAGTGCGACAACTGCGGCAACCAGCTCGATCCCATCGACCTGATCAATCCGCGGTCCCGGATCAACGGTGAGACACCGGTTTTCACCGAGTCCGAGCACTACTTCCTGGACCTCCCGGCGCTGGCGGGGGCATTGGGTGCCTGGCTGCAGACGCGCACCGACTGGCGACCGAACGTGCTGCGGTTCTCGCTCAACCTGCTGGACGACCTGCGGCCGCGGGCGATGACCCGGGACATCGACTGGGGCATCCCGGTGCCCCTCGACGGCTGGCGCGACCGCCCGGACAAGAAGCTGTACGTCTGGTTCGACGCCGTGATCGGCTACCTGTCGGCGTCCATCGAGTGGGCCCGCCGGTACGGCGACCACGGTCGGCCGGACCCGGACGCGTGGCAGCGATGGTGGCAGGGCGGTGACGCCGCAGCTCGTGCCTATTACTTCATGGGCAAGGACAACATCACCTTTCACTCCCAGATCTGGCCGGCGGAGTTGTTGGCGTACAACGGCTCCGGTGAGCGCGGTGGCGCTGCGGGCACTCTGGGGGCGCTCAACCTGCCCACCGAGGTCGTGTCCAGCGAGTTCCTCACGATGAGCGGATCGAAGTTCTCGACGTCCCGCAAGACGGTCATCTACGTCGGCGACTTCCTCCGCGAGTACGGGCCGGACGCGCTGCGGTACTTCATCGCCGCTGCCGGTCCGGAGAACCAGGATGCCGACTTCACCTGGGAGGAGTTCGTGCGCCGGACCAACTTCGAACTGGCCAACGAGTGGGGCAACCTCGTCAACAGGTCGATCTCGATGGCGCACAAGAACTTCGGTGCCATCCCGCAGCCGGGGCCGCGTACCGACCTGGACACCGCGCTGCTGCGGGCCGCGGAGCAGTCCTTCGACACGGTCGGAGATCTGCTGTCCCGCAGCCGGTTCAAAGCGGCTTCCGGGGAAGCCATGCGGCTGGCGGGGTTGGCCAACAAGTACATCTCGGAGTCCGAGCCCTGGAAGCTGGCGGACGACAAGGAGCGTCAGGCAACCGTGCTGCACACCGCACTTCAGGTCGTCGACGACACCAAGACCCTGCTGACGCCGTTCCTGCCGCATTCGTCGCAGCAGGTGTTCCAGGCCCTCGGGGGCGAGGGGGTGTGGGCGGCTCAGCCGGAGATCCGCGAGGTGACCGACTTCGACGACGACGTGGAGGGTGTCGGGGTGCCCGAGGTGCGGGACTACCCGGTGATCACCGGCGATTACGCGGCCGAGCAGGCGACCTGGCGCCGCCGGGACATCGAGGTCGGTCGGAGCCTGGCCAAGCCGACACCGTTGTTCGCCAAGCTCGACCCGAAGCTCGGCGAGACCGGCCCGCCCTGGGCACCGATCGGCTGAGCCCGGTTCTCCGGCGGCCCGGTCGACCCAGCCCGCGGCGGTGTTGATCATGGCAAAACTTGCACCAAATGCCCGGGACACGCCGTGTTGGACGCGACTTTCGTCATGATCAACAGCGGGTGTGGGCGACGGACCGACGAAAGGGAGAGGCAGATGAGCGGCACACCGCACCCCGCAGTGACCGAACGGCCGCTCGCACCGCCGCCCGACCCGCTGCCAGGACCGGTCGTGGACGCGCACACCCATCTCGACGCGTGCGGCTGCGACAGTGCCGAGGACGTCGCCGGCGCGATGGCGAGGGCGGCCGCTGTCGGGGTGCGACAGGTCGTCACCGTCGCCGACGACATGAAATCCGCGCGTTGGGTGGTGAGAGCGGCCGGTCGGCACCCGGACCTGTACGCGGCGGTGGCGCTGCATCCCACCCGGGCCGACCTGCTGGACGACGCCGCGAGGGCCGAACTCGGGCAATTGGCGGCCGACCCCCGGGTGGTGGCGGTGGGGGAGACCGGGCTGGACCACTACTGGGATGCGGCGCCGCACTCGGCTCAGGCGGAGGCCTTCGCCTGGCACATCGATCTGGCCAAGCGGCTCGGCAAGCCGGTGATGATTCACGACCGGGACGCCCATGACGACGTGCTGGCGATTCTGCGCAGCGAGGGCGCGCCCGAGCGGGTGATCTTCCACTGCTTCTCCGGGGACGCCTCGATGGCCCGGATGTGCGCGGATGCCGGCTATCACCTGTCCTTCGCCGGTCCGGTCAGCTTTCGCAACGCACGAGAGCTGGCCGAGGCGGCGGCGCTGGTACCGGCAGAGCTGCTGATGGTGGAGACCGACGCACCGTTCCTGACCCCACATCCACACCGCGGCAAGCGGAACGAGCCGTACGCGTTGCCGTACACGGTGCGGGCGCTGGCCGCACTCCGCGGGCAGGATGTCGAGGAGCTCTGTGCAGCAGTGACCTCGACCACACGAGCGGTGTACGGGCTGCCGGAGCGCACGGGATAACCGGAGATCAGCCGGTACGTCACCGGCACCGCACGAACAGCCGATGGACCAGCGGCCAACCCGCGGTTGCCGGTTCGTGTTCTCGTCGTTACCCTCCCGTGATGACAGCCGGGATGGGGTAAGGCCCGGGTGCCACTGGGGCAGGACTTGTCGGCAGCGTCGGCCGAAGACGGGTGGTCACCCGTACCGCGCTGGGGACAGGCCCTGCTTTTTTGTGCCCAGACGACGTCGTTGTCCCCACAACGGGCGCCGGGGCCATCGGTGGCTCCGCTCGCCCCTGTCCGGACGCGGCGACGTACGGAGATCCGTGACCACGACGCACGGCCAATTCGGCCCGCACGGTTCGGCGGCAGATGACGCGACGGGTTCCGACGGCGGCGACACCGACCCGCAGGCGGTGCTGGACAGCCTCGGCTCCGGCTTCGACGCCCTGTTCACCCACCAGCCGGCCGCCGACGACGCGGACACCCCACCTCCTGCCCGGCGACGGCGCGGTGCTCACCGCCGGCAGTCCACCGATGCCGAGCGCGACGCGAGCGTTGCGACCGCGCTGGTGGGCGCAGGCGCCGGCGCGATCGGGAGCGACGGCGGTGCCGCGGCTGCCGCCGATCACCCCGTCACCGACGCGCCCGACGATCGAGGACTGCGGGACGCCGACGCCGATGGGGCTGCCGGCGACGGTCTCACCGACCTCGACGATCCGCCGCCCGCCGGGCCGACCGACACGGACGCCGACGACTCGGCGCCCGCCGGCGGCAGCCGCTGGCGCAAGCCCGTCCTGGTGGGCGCCGCCGCCCTGGTGTGCTTGCTCGCCGCGGGCGGCGGCACCGTCGCCGCGATGCACAAGACCGTGTCCATCACCGTCGACGGGGTCAGCCAGGACGTCACGACGCTGGCCGGGTCGGTGGGCGGCGCCCTGGATTCTGCCGGTCTGACGATCGCCCCGCACGACACCCTCGCCCCCACTGGTGACGCCGAGATCACTGACGGCTCAGCCATTGTCATCCAACGCGGCAGGTTACTGACGCTCACCATCGACGGTCAGACCCGCCGGCTGTGGACCACCGCCACCACCGTGGAGCAGGCCCTGGCCCAGATCGGTCAGGACCCGGCCTCGTTCCAGCTGTCCGCCGACCGGTCGCGGGCCATCCCGCTCGACGGGCTGCAGGTCAGCGCCAACACGCTGCACACCGTCTCGGTGACGGTCGGCGGCAAGACCACGCGGTACACCAGCACGGCCGCCACCGTGGGTGCCCTGCTGGCGGAGAACAAGCTCACCCCGGCCAAGAACCAGCGGGTGTCGGTGCCTCTCACCGCCGCCGTCAGCAACGGTGCGGCGATCACCATCCGGACGCTCCCGACGGTGAAGATCACCGCCGGGAAGGACCCGGCGAAGTCCGTGATCGTCGACGGCCGCACCGTCGCCGACGCGCTCGCCGCCGCGAAGGTGACGCTGGGGCGGGACGACACGGTCACGCCGGCAGTCAAGACTCCGCTGAAGGGCGGGCAGGCGATCGTCGTCACGCGCGTCTCCTTCGTCACCGCCGCCGAGCAGCAGCCGATCGAGCAGCCCGCCGACCAGACCCGTGACGACGACTCACAGCTGGTCGGCACCAGCACGGTGGTGCAGGACGGTGCGCCCGGTGTCGCCGAGGTGACCTACCGAACCAAGGTGACCAACGGCGTCAAGGGGCAGCGTGCGGAGATCGCCCGCCGCACCGTCGCACCGGCGACCCCGCGGATCGTGGCGGTCGGGACCAAACAGCCACCGCCGCCCGCCCCGACCCCCGCCCCCGCGCCCAAGGCAGCCGCTCCGGCGCCGGCGGCAGCGCCCGCCCCCGCTCCGGCGGCCGCGCCACAACCGGCCCGCGCGGCAGATCCGGCGCCTGCGCCGGCCCCCGCACCGGAACCGGCGCCCGCGCCGGCCCCCGCACCGCAGCCGGCGCCCGCGCCTGCGCCCGCGGCGCCTTCCGGGGGCTCCGGGGTGAACTGGGACGGCATCGCGAACTGCGAGTCGACCAACAACTGGTCGATCAACACCGGCAACGGCTACTACGGCGGGCTGCAGTTCGACATCCCGACCTGGCTGAGCAACGGTGGCGGCGCGTACGCGCCCCGGGCCGACCTCGCGACGCGGGAGCAGCAGATCGCCATCGCCGAGCGGGTGTACGCCGCCCGCGGCCTGTCGCCGTGGGTCTGCGGCTATGCCGGTTGACCGCAGCGCAGCGGGCGAGTCCGACCGGAGTGACCGGCCGCGCGCCCGGCGTTATCGCGCCGTGATAGCAGGTAAAAGCGCTGCTGAGAGGGTATCGAGGGGATCGAGAAGGGGTGGCTGCGGCGGGCGCAATGTACCCCTGATTCCGGTTGCCGAGCACCGCTTAGCACCCTGAAGCGATCAAGAGCGCGTGTCATCTGCGCCACAGTTTGGTGGCAGCCCTATCGGCGATCGAAATCCTCGTTTATCGTTTCGTGATAGCAGCTGGGATGGGAAATCATCGAGCTCGTCGCATCAGGTTGTAGGGCAGCAGGAATTTGACATTCGCCAAGGAAATGGCGAGTCGCGGCCCGAGCAGAAACGACCTGTGATGTATCCGGGAAAACCTGATGCACGCCGACGATCCGAGCCCTGCCCGGACACCACCACCCCGATGGACGAAAAAACCTTGGCTTCCAACGACGACCTGTTCACCTCCACCGACACCGATGGAGCACGGGCTGCCGCCACCGACACCCTCGAGCCCGCCGGCAGCACCGACGACCTCGACACCACCACCAACTCCCCCGCCCGCACCGGCCGCACCCTGCGCAAGCCGGTCCTGGTCGGCGTCGCCGCCCTCGTGGTGGCCCTCGTCGCCGGCGGCGGCGTGGCCTCCGCGGCGCACAAGACGGTGTCCGTCACCGTCGACGGCCAGCAGCAGGAGGTGGGCACCTTCGCCGGTTCGGTGGACGGGGCCCTGGACTCCGCCGGCCTGACCGTCTCCGAGCACGACGTCGTCGCGCCCGCCGCCGACACCGCCATCTCGGACGGATCCCAGATCGTGGTCGAGCGCGGCAGGTTGCTGACGCTGACCATCGACGGCAAGACCCGCGAGGTCTGGACCACCGCAACCACCGTTGAGGAGGCGCTGGCCCAGCTCGGCCAGAACCCCGCCGCGTTCCAGCTGTCGGCCGACCGCTCGCGGTCCATCCCGGCCGCCGGCCTCACCGTCACCGCAAAGACGTTGCGCACCACCAGCGTTGCCGACGGCGGCAAGCCGGCCGTGTCGGTCAAGACGACCGCGACGACCGTCGGCGACCTGCTCAAGGAGCGCAAGATCGTTCTCGGCCCGCTGGACAAGGTCGAGCCGGCCGCGAAGACCGCCGTCAGCAACGGCCTCAAGGTCTCCGTCTCCCGCGTGGTCAAGAAGAACGTCGACGAGGTCGTCGCGGTGGCCCAGCCCGCCGACCAGCAGATCGAGGACGCGTCGCTGACCGTCGGCACCACCAATGTCACCCAGCAGGGCTCGGCGGGTCAGGACAAGGTGACCTACGAGGTCACCACCGTCAACGGCAAGCAGACCGCCAAGAAAGAGGTGAAGCGCACCGCTGTCACCCCGGCGAAGGCCACCATCGTCGCCGTCGGCACCCAGGAGGTCGTGACCGAACCCGTCGCACCCGCCGCCGGCAGTGACACCTCGAGCAGTGATTCGTCGAGCAGCGGTTCGTCGAGCAGCGGTTCGTCGAGCACCGATTCGTCGAGCAGCGGCTCTTCGACGGCCGACAGCTCTGCCCCGTCTGACGCCCCGGCGCAGGCCGCCGCTCCGCAGCCGGCCGCCGAGCCCGCCGCCCCCGCCCCCGCGTCCTCCGGCTCGTCCGGGGTCAACTGGGACGGCATCGCCAATTGCGAGTCGACCAACAACTGGTCCATCAACACCGGCAACGGCTACTACGGTGGCCTGCAGTTCGACATCCCGACCTGGATGAGCGCGGGCGGTGGCGCCTACGCGTCCCGGCCGGATCTGGCCACCCGCGAGCAGCAGATCGCCGTCGCGGAGAACCTGTACGCCAGCCGGGGCACCTCCCCGTGGGCGTGCGGCGGAGCCGGCTGACCGGACCCAGATCAATTCACGCGCATGCACCTATGACGTGACAAGTACCACAGGGCAGAGCCCCGATTCGGTTTCCGAATCGGGGCTTTGTGCCGTTCCGGGCGAATTCAATACTTGTGTGTGACGCATTCGAAAGAAATCGACTTCGCCGCCCCATTGCGATCATGAACGCGCGCCGTTATCGTTCTGTGATAGAAGCCGGGATGGGCGATACCCCCGGAGTCCTCGCAGGTCAGTCGAGTGCAGCGCAGAAGGCGGTCGAGTCCGCCGCGCAGCTCGGAGTGGGCCGACCGGCATGTCGACAAACAGCTGGCATTCGTGCGATGACGTCCGCCCTGCCCGGAGCCACCCACCGACATGACGGATGTGACGTGAACACAAGCGCCGACAACGTTAGCGCCCCCGAGCCGACGAACGCCGACGACACCGCCGCGGGCACCGCGCCGGACGATAGCCCCACCCGCACCGGTTCAACCAACCCGCTTCCGACGCAGCGGCGCCGGATCGGCCGCAAGGGCCTGCTGGTCGCCTCAGCCGTCTCCATCGGCCTGCTCGGCCTCGGCGGCGGTACCGCGGCCGCCATGAGCAAGGAGGTCACGATCACCGTTGACGGTCAGCAGCGTGAGGTTCGCACGCTGGCCGGGTCGGTGGCCGGTGCGCTTTCCTCCGCGGGCCTGCAGGCCGGCAAACACGACCTGCTGGCGCCGGCCGCCGATGCGCCGATCTCGGACGGCTCCACCATCGCCCTGGAGCGGGCCAAACAACTGAGCCTGACGATCGACGGCAAGGAGCGTGACATCTGGACGACGGCGCACACCGTCGACCAGGCGCTGACCCAGCTCGGGCAGGACCCGCGTGCCCTCCAACTGTCCGCCGACCGGTCCCGGGAGATCCCGTTGGGCGGGCTCGCCGTGACGGCCACTCCGCTGCGCACGGTCAAGCTGTCGGTCGCCGGCGCCCCGGCGAAGTCCGTGCGCACGGGCGCCAAGACCGTCGCCGACGTCCTCAAGGAGCAGGGCGTGACGCTGGGCGCCGCCGACACCACCACCCCGAAGACCGCCACGGCGGTCAGGGACGGGCTGGCCATCAGCGTGTCCCGGGTCAAGACCACCGACGTCACCACCACCGCCGACATCGCCCCCAAGGACGTCAAGACCGACGACCCCGCGCTGGACAGCGGCAAGACGGTCGTTGCGAAGGCCGGCACACCGGGGAAGCAGCGGGTCGTCACCCGGGTCACCACGGTCAACGGCAAGGAGACCGCCCGCAAGGAGATCTCCCGAAAGACCGTGACAGCGGCCACCCCGAACCAGATCCGCGTCGGCACGAAGGCCGCGATCGACGTGCAGGGCGGACGGGTCTTCTTCCACGACACGGAGTTCGGCGTCAACTGGGACGGGCTGGCGTACTGCGAGTCCACCAACAACCCGCATGCGGTGAACAACCCGCCCGGCTTCCTGTCCACCTACGGGCTGTTCCAGTTCGACCTGCCCACCTGGGAATCCGTCGGCGGCAGCGGCAACCCGGGCGATGCCGGCCCGGCGGAGCAGCTCCAGCGCGCCAAGCTGCTGTACCAGCAGCGCGGCCTGGAGCCGTGGCTGTGCGCCTACGCGGCCAGCGGCCCGCCCGCCGGCTGACCGCCCGCACCATCTCTGCTCTCCGGAGAACGGGCCCCGACCACAGGTCGGGGCCCGTTCTGCCGTTCTGGGCTGTCCGAGGCGCAGGCGGAACGGCTCACGACCGCCGAGTGGTCATCCGCAGCGCGAGGACCGGGCAGGCAGCGGCGGCCGCCTTGGCGCGGCGCACCAGCTTCGGTGGCAACGCGCCGGTCGGCAGGATCGGGTAACCCCACTCGTCCAACGTGATCGCTTCCGGCAGCTCGTCGGCGCACAGGCCGTGGGCGCGGCAGGCGATCGGATCGATGGTCAGCATGCGTTCGGCGGTCATGACATTCCTCGGTGTCGCCGGCCGGCGATGGCCGGTGTCGGGATGCTCCGCAGCGGCACCGCGGCCGATGTGGCGCACTGGTGTCCGGACAGGTGCCGCTCGAGATGGCCGGGCTCGTGGGCCGTGATGGAGTTCAAGGCACTGGCGGCGAGCGCAACGGTGCCGTCGGGATGGCCACACGCCCCTCGGCCGTTGATCGTCGGCAGCCGGCGGCGCAACCGGTCCAGCGCGGTGCGGTCACCGCGGGCCAGGCCCGCGAGGTCGTCAGCGATCGCCGGCAACCCGAACATGCACGGCCCGCACTGCCGTGCGCCCGCACCCGCCTGGTGCTGCACGATCCGTACCGTTTCGGTCAGCACACACGCGCCGGCCGGCAGCACCGTGATGGATCCGACGCCACGCGTGGCGCCCGCGGCCGCCTGCAGTTCGGCAGCGCTGATCCCGATTCCGGCGACGCCGGCCAGGTTCACCCAGCGCCCTGCGAGGCCGCCGATCAATGCCCAGCCGACAGACGCAGACCCGGCCAGCGTGAGGACCTCCCGGATGGCCGCATTCGTGGGCACCTCCAGCACACCGGGCCGCGGCACCGCGCCGCCGACGGTGATCAGCGCGGTGCCCGGCTCGGCGGGTGACCCGATCGCGGCGAACCAGGCCGACCCGAACCGGGTGATCAGTGACAGCTGTGCCAGTGTCTCGGCGTTGTCCACCAGGGTCGGACGACCCTCCACACCCTTCTCCCAGATCGGCAGCCGCCCCGCAGGTCTCGCGTCACCCGTGTTGAGGAACCGGACGAGCGCGGTCGCTTCCGACGCCAGGTAGCGGGCCGGAATGGCGACCAGTTCGAGCGGAACCTCCGAGCTGGGCCGTTCGGCCAGTGCCCACCTCAACGTCCGCTGCGCCGACGATCCCTGATGCACGGCCAGGACGATCCGGTCAGCGCCGACCGCAGCGGCCGCAGCCACTGCTCCGTCGATCACCAGGTGGGGCGATCGGTCGATCAGCACCGCGTCCTTGACGGACGTGGGGTCACCTTCGCAACAGTTGGCCACCACCACGGCCGGAACCCGGGTCTTCGCGACGGCCTTGGCGACAGCCGCCACCTTCCTCGCAGTCGGAAATGCCGCGCCCCCGCGGCCGAGCAGCCCGGCGCCGTCCAACATCTGCACCGTTTCGGCCGCCGACAGGTGCGGCGGCGACCCGAGCCGGTCGTGGTGCTCGACCAGCGAAGCGCCGCCGTGGGCGGGCAGCAGTCGATGCACGGTGGACGGCGGTCGTGCCGCGACGTGACTGATGCCCATGGACCCCGGCTGCGGGCGAGTCATGGAACCGCTCATCGGCTTGCGTCCATTCGGGTCGGCGGGTGGATCACGGCAGCGGACGCACGGGCGACGGTGTCGGGGTGCCGGTCCGGCCGGAGGCGGTAACCGACTGCAGCGAGAACGGCCGACAGGCAGACGATGTCGAGCGCAACCATCCACAACTTGTGGCCGTCCCCACCCGCGACGCCCCAGCCGTGCAGCAGCGCCAGCGGCCACATCGCGTAGGCGGACAGGTGTACCCAGCGCCAGAGCCGCAGCGGCAGTCGTCGGCGAAGCGCGCTGGTGACCCCGATCGCGATGGTCAGGTCGACCGCCACGGTGGCCAGTCCGATCCAGAACGGGTCGTAACCCGCCCCGAAGGGCAGCACGATGTCCCAGTAGTTGAGGTCGACGTATCCATCGGCGATCGCGGTGACGATGTGCACGGTCAGGAACACCACCGACACCAACGACAGGGAACGGTGCAGCCGCTGCATGCCCGCCCTGGGCAGAGCGGGAAGTTCGGCCCGACCTGCCGTGACGATGCCGAGCACCAGCACCGCGGTGAACAGGGCGAGCGACACCGCACCGGTGGCCCGGCTCGCGAACCAGAGCAACTGCGTGTTCATCGAGCCTCCTGAGCCGCGGGCCAGCGTGCTACCCCGCAGATGTCTCCGTCTTCCGTGACGAGCAGGGCTGGAAGATGCTGCGCGGCCAGCCATTGCACGGCTTGGTCGCCGAGGATGATGGCGGCGGTCGCAGCAGCGTTGGCGTCGACACAGGTGGCTGCAGCGACAGACGCCGTGCGCCACCGAGGATCGGGATTGGCGCCGGTCCGCGGGTCGATGATGTGGTGCTTCCACCCGGTGCCGCTCGGCCAGCGACGTGTCGTGGTCGATGACGTGGCCAGTCCTCCGGAGGTGATCGACACCGTCTGGTGTGGGGTCGTCCGTGCGCGGTGATCGTCGGCCACCGTGATCCGCCAGCCGCCCTCGGGTGCGGTGCCGGCGACGGCGATGTCGCCGCCGAGCGCGACGAGCACCCCGCCATCGACGGCGCCGGCAATCCGGGTGGCGGCGAGGTCGGCGGCGAACGCCTTTGCGGTTGCGCCGAGGTCGATGCCGACGCCCGGCGGGACGGTCAACGTTGCGGTGTTCGGGTCGTGGCGCAGTCGCCAGGCACCGGGTGCCGCGGCACCGGCCGCGGAACCGCCGTGGACTGCTCTCACCGGCGTCGGGCGGTTCAGCACGGCCGCGATGTCCCGGTCGTAGCCCGCGGCGATCACCGCAGCGGCGACGGTGGGATCGACCAGGTGATCGGTCGCGGACGCAGCCCGCAACGCCTGCGTCATGGCGGCATTCAGCATTGGTGACAGCTCGACCGGGTCACCGGGCCGGCGCAGTATTCGGTTGAGCTCGGAATCGGGCCGGAAGCGGCTGCAGGTGGCGTCGACCTCGTCCAGGACGTTGTGCAGCAGGGCGCCGGCAGTGTCGAGCGCATCGGGATCTGTGACGACCAGCGACGCGGTGGTGGACCAGATCAGGAAGTCGAGCCGCGCGACGTCCTCGGTGCCCACGGCCGGGGCGGCCATCAGGATCCGCCCGAGTTCGCGTGGCCGGTGATGGAGCCGCCGCCGGTGCCGCTCCACGACGTCGGCGGCTGAATCGGTGCTGCCAGGCCGCCCGAGCCACTCGAGCTGATGGAGTCGTCCGACTCGCCGTCGTCATTGGAGCGTGCTGACCCGGCCGACGCGGCGGAGTCGTCGGAGCCCCCCGCGTTGTCGACAGCGAGCCCGGCCGCGCTGGTGTCCGCCGTCTGCCGGCTCTGCGAGTAGGCAATCGTTGCGGTGACGCCCGCGGAGGCCAGCACCGCTGCACCGGTCACTCCCCAGGTCAGGCCGCGGACCCGGCGCCGCAGCTGCGGGCCCCTGGGCTGCTCGTTTCCGTTCCGTGTCATCGGTGGTGCCACCTTTCCGGTCCGGTCTGGTCGACCGTCTCTCGACGACCTTCCAAGCTGAGGCTGTGTGCGCGCTGTGCGTGCCCGGTTGGGTTGCTGAGTGATCAGGACCCACCGGAAGCGGCCTGCGGAGGTCCCCAGTTCGGTGCGGGAGCCAACGTGGGTGCCGCGAGGGATGTGCTGGCCGGTGGAGTCGCGGCGGCGGGTGCCTGCGGTGCGGCAGCCTGCGGCACGGCGGCCGGGGGCGGCCCGGCCGGCGGATCCGCGACCGTCCGCGGCGCCGGCGCGACGGTCCGCGGCGCCGGCGCGACGGTCGGCGGCGCCGGAGATGTCGGCGCCGGTGCCGGCGTGCCGAGGGCCGGGCGCGGGGCCGCAGCCGCGGTGGTGGACGGCGGCGCTGCCGGGTCAGCGGTTGCAGCGCGAGTCGGAGTCGATGATGCCGTGCCCCCGTCAGGGGAGGTCCGCACCGGTGCGGCGTCGGCAGTCGACGCCGCTGCCACGTGGTGCGGCGCCGCCGCCAAACCGACGGTCAGTGCGACGGATCCCGCTCCCGCGGCAGCAGCGAGCCCACCGGTGATCGCACGGACCCGTCGGCGCATGCTGTGCCCGCCGGACCGGCGGGGTGCGGTGCTCCTGACAGCCAAGATCTGCTCTTTTCGGTAGCGCGACAATGCTCGGGCAGCTCCGAGCATGCGCAGCCATGGTCAGAGAAATCTCAGACGTGCCGCCACGCCCCGCGGGATGGGCCCACGGTGGGGCAGCGGTGCACCGTGTCGCGGTGATCCCCAACGAGGCCGCCCCGGTCGCCGCGGTCCTGGGCTGCAGGTTCCTGGGCTGGACCGTCCTGGGGGTGCACGGTCCGGGGCGTGCACGGCCCGGACGGTCCACGGGGCCCTGTCCGACGTGTGAGGATGATCGGGTGTCCGATCGTTCTCCGGTGAGCCTGCTCGGTGCCGTCGAGATCCGTCGGCTGGCCGGCGAGATCGGGCTGCGGCCGACGAAGGCGCTCGGCCAGAATTTCGTTCTTGATGGCAACACGGTCAGGCGCATCGTCGCCGCCGCAGACCTCCGATCCACCGACCACGTCGTCGAGGTCGGCCCGGGTCTGGGCTCGTTGACCCTGGGTCTGCTCGACGTGGCCGCCGCCGTCACCGCCGTGGAGATCGATCCCCGGCTGGCCGAGCTGTTGCCGGTCACGATCGCCCAGCACGCCCCCCGGCGGTGCACCGCCCTGCAGGTCGTGACCGCCGACGCGCTGCACGTGACGGCGGATCGGTTGGCCCTGAACGACCCCGACCTGGCCGCACCCGAGTACCCGACGGCGCTGGTCGCGAATCTGCCGTACAACGTCGCGGTGCCGGTGTTGCTGCATCTGCTGGCCGAGGTGCCCACCCTGCGCCGGGCGCTGGTGATGGTGCAGGCGGAGGTCGCGGACCGGCTGGTGGCCGGCCCCGGCTCCAAGACGTACGGTTCGCCCAGCGTGAAGACCGCCTGGTACGGCACCGCCCGACGGGCCGGCTCGATCAGCCGATCGGTGTTCTGGCCGGTTCCCGGCGTCGACTCCGCGCTCGTCGCGTTCGAGCGCCGGCCGGAGCCCCGCACCGGCGACCGGGCAGCGGTGTTCGCCGTCATCGACGCGGCCTTCGCGCAACGCCGCAAGACCCTGCGGTCCGCGCTCGCCGAGTGGGCCGGGTCGCCCGCGTACGCGGAGAACGTGCTGACCCGCGCACGGGTGGATCCGTCGGCGCGCGGCGAGGTGCTCAGTGTGGACGACTTCGCCAGGATCGCCCGCGCCGCCGAGGTCATCGACGCCGTGGAGCCGGGGTGACGGCGCCGCGATGATCGGCACCACCGCGCATCGGGCGCCGGCCGTCGTCCGGGTCCGGGCCTCCGCGAAGATCAACCTGCACCTGGCCGTCGGTGACCTGCGCCCGGACGGCTACCACGACCTGGTCACCGTGTTCCACGCCGTCGACCTGGCGGACGAAGTCACCGTGCAGGCCGCGGAACGGCATTCCGTGCGCACCATCCCGGCGGACGGGGTGCCGGTGGGGGCCAAGAACCTGGCCGGAGTCGCGGCCCGGATGCTCGCCCGGCGCAGCGGCGGCGGTGGCCCGGTGGCGATCGAGATCGCGAAGCAGATCCCGGTGGCCGGCGGGATGGCCGGGGGCAGCGCCGACGCCGCCGCCGCGTTGGTCGGCTGCGCCGCGCTGTGGGGCCTGGACATCGGCCGCGGTGAACTCGCCGAGATCGGCGCCCAGATCGGCGCCGACGTGCCCTTCGCGCTGACCGGCGGCTCGGCGGTCGGCACCGGCCGCGGTGATCGGCTCTCGCCCGTGCTCGCCCGGACCCCACTGCACTGGGTGCTGGCGCTGGCCGAGGGCGGTCTGTCCACACCCGCCGTCTTCGCCGAACTCGACCGGTTGCGCGCGGTGTCCGCACCGCCGCGGGTGGGCGCCGTCACCCGGATGCTGGCGGCCCTGGCCAGCGGGGACCCGGCGCAGGTCGCCGGTGCGCTCGCCAACGACCTGCAGCCGGCGGCCATCTCCCTGCAACCCGGGCTGCGCCGGACGCTGCGCGCGGGACTGTCCGCGGGCGCCCTCGGCGGTGTCGTCTCCGGGTCCGGCCCGACCGTTGCGTTGCTCTGCGCCGACGCCGAGTCGGCCGGCGGGGTCGCCGCCGAACTGGCCGGGTCGGGGACCTGCCGCACGGTGCGGGTCGCGTCCGGGCCGGCGCCGGGGGCCCGCGTGGTCGGATCCGGATCGGTGCGGCACTGATGGCGAACCTGGTCAACCTCGAGGCGGCCGGCGTGACGCACGGCATCAGGACGGTGCTGGACCGCGTGTCGTTGGGCGTGCAGACCGGTGACCGGATCGGTGTCCTCGGCCTGAACGGCTCGGGCAAGACGACATTGCTGCGATTGCTGGCGGGGCTCGACAAGCCGGACAGCGGAAGGGTTTCCCGCGCCGGCGCCACGAGTGTCGCCTTCGTGTCGCAGAACTCGAACCTGGCCGAGTCGGACACCGTGCGGGAAGCGGTGTTGCACTCCTTCGGTGACGCCGAACATGCCTGGGCGTCGGACGCCGCGGTCCGTGCGGTGCTGGCCGGTCTGGGGCTGCGGGACATCGGGCTGCAGTCGGTGGTCGGCACCCTTTCCGGCGGCGAGCAGCGCCGCGTCGCCCTCGGTGCGGCACTGGTCACCGACGCCGACCTGCTGCTGCTCGATGAGCCGACCAACCACCTGGACATCGAGGCGGTCGCGTGGCTGGCCGCCCACCTGACCGCCCGGTCGGGCGGTGTGGTCGCCGTCACCCACGACCGCTGGTTCCTCGACGCGACCGCAACCTCCACCTGGGAGGTGGTCGATGCCGCGGTCCTCGGGCGCGAGGGTGGTTACTCCGACTGGGTTTTCGCCCGGGCGGAACGGCTCCGGCTGGATCAGGCGGCCGAGGATCGCCGAAGGAACCTGGCCCGCAAGGAACTCGCCTGGCTGCGGCGCGGACCGCCCGCGCGAACCTCCAAACCGCGCTACCGGATCGAGGCCGCAGAAGCGATCATCGCCGGTGAGCCGGAGCCGCGAAACTCGGTGGAACTGCATGCCTTTGCCCGCCGACGGCTGGGCAAGGACGTCCTCGAACTGAAGGATGTCACCGCCTCGGTGACCGCCGTCGACGGCACCCGCCGCACGTTGCTCGACCACGTGAACTGGATCGTCGGACCGGGGGACCGGATCGGTGTGGTCGGCATCAACGGGTCCGGCAAATCCACCCTGCTGCGGATCCTGATCGGCGACCTGCCACCGGAGAGCGGTGTCGTGCGGCGCGGCTCCACGGTGCGGTTGGGTTACCTGTCCCAGGAGGTCGCCGAACTGCCCGGCGATCTACGGCTCATCGAGGCGGTCACCCAGGTGGCCGGCGTCGTGGAACTCGGCGGCAAGACGCTCACCGCGGGCCAGCTCGCCGAGCGGTTCGGATTCACCAACGCCAACCAGTGGACCCGGGTGGCCGAGCTGTCCGGCGGCGAGCGCCGTCGCCTGCAACTGCTGCGCATCCTGATGGACGAACCCAACGTGCTGGTGCTGGACGAACCGACGAACGACCTCGACACCGATACCCTCGCGGCACTGGAGGATCTGCTGGACTCCTGGCCGGGGACCCTGCTGGTGGTCAGCCACGACCGCTACCTGGTCGAACGGGTGGCCGACAGCACCGTTGCGCTGCTCGGTGACGGCCGGATCACCCACCTGCCCGGCGGGGTGGACGAGTACCTGCGCCGGCGGGCGGCCCGGCAGACCGGGTCGGCGCGCGAGCAGGCACCCACCACTGCCGCGGGCACCACCGCCGTCGCAAACGGTGCGTCGAACGGGACCGCCGCAGCGCCGGATGCGGCGCAGTCACGGGCGCTGCGCAAGGAGCTGCAACGGCTGGAACGCAGGCTTGAATCGCTGCACCGCAAGGAGTCCGGCCTGCACGAGCAGCTGGCCGCCACCGCCGCCGATTACGGCCGGGCCGCGGAGCTGTCTGCGCAGTTGCGCGCGTTGGAGGCGGAGATCGCCGAGGTCGAGGCCGAATGGCTCGACGCCGCAGAGGTTCTCGAGGGCTGAGGCCGCGGTCGTCAGAGCCAGCTGTGCAGCCGCACCGAGGTGCCGAACGCGCCCGACCGCACCTGGACGAGGTCGCACAGCTCGTTCGCGAGCCGGATCCCGCGTTCCCGTCCCTGCGCCGGCAGGCTGCTCGATCGTCCGACGAACGGATCGGAAGTGCGGACGGCGTCATCGATCTGGCAGACGAGAGCCGCCTGTTCCTGCCACACCCGCACGCTCAGCAGGTCGGTCGTGGTACTGGCCACGGCGTCGGCGGCCGTGGCGAGCCGGGCCGACGCCAGTTCCGTCAGCCCGGCCTCGGCCGCGCGCCGGAGCAGGTGTGATGCCACCACACCGGACCCGCCGTGCAGCTCGGTGACCGGGCCGGCCGGCTCGGGCAACGGAGCGGAGAAGTGTTCCAGCGCAAGTGCTTCACTCGACAGGTGCGCGTCGCGCCGGGTTCCGTCCGGTGCGGCGGGCGGGAAGGCATGTGCTCGGCCGGCCTGCTGGATGATGCACGGATCGAGCGCGTCCACGTCATACGGGCAGACCAGCCACAGCGGTGTGCCGACGTCCGGGCACAGGTTCAGCAGGGCCTCGTGGAACTGCGCTTCGGTGATCTCCACCGGCCGGCGACCGGCCCAGATCGGCTCACCGACCCCCCGCATCGGGCGGCCGCGGGCGTCCTCGGCGAAGTCCAGCCAGGCCGGGATGATGCGGGCCGGGTTCGCACCGAGGACGGCCATGTCGACGAAGTGCACCGCCTCGGCGTCGCTGCCCAGGGCCGCCCGCAACGCCGACGCGCGGGGCTCGGTCACGGCCACCATCACCGGCTGGCCGAGCGCCAGGCCGCCGCGGATGAACGGGAGCAGGGTGGCCACGAAGTCGTCGGTGCCCCGGTAGAAGGCGCATTCGTGGCGGTAACCGTGGTGGGGCAGGTCCTCGGCGTCCTGCACGCCGGCGTCCGGTGTGCCGGCGTGCAGGGTGCCGTCCGGCGGGCACCGGGCCGGTGGCGTCTCCGCTTCGCCGGACGTCGTGCGCGGGTCCTCGGCGTCCATCGGCAGCCGTGGCCGCGGAAAGGTCAGGACCGCTGCCCCCCGTGAGTGCTGGTGGTGACCGGCCGCGGCGGGATGTTCCATCTGGGGTTCCGCGGCCGGGGGCGGTGCCTGGTGCTGGCCGTCGATGAGCCGCAGGTGGCCGCGGAGCCGGCCGCCGGGGACGGAGTGCGTGGTGGCCGCGACCAATTCGGTCAGCGCCGCAGGCGGCTGGGTGAGCCCGTGGTCGGCGGCGGCATGGGCGATCACCTGGTTGAGGACACTGTTCACATCGACGCCGGTGAACTCGCGGTCACAACCGGGAATGACGTCGCGGCAGCAGAAGCGTTTCACCGTCCTCCGCCCCAGTGCGTGACCCGCCGGACCCCGCCGACGTGCAGGGATGACCCCAGTCTGCCCCAGAATCCGGTCGCGCAGCGCACCCGGCGCAGTACGTGGGGAGATGACCGAATTCCTCACGGGTGCCACTCCGAGCCCGGGCCACGACCGCGTCGCCGGATCATTTTCCGACGCCGGTCCGCCGTTCAGCGCAGCAGAAACGGCAGCACTGCGGCGGCGAAGGCCTCGGGATCGCTGGCATGCCCCCGTTTCACCCTGGCCAGGTCCGTCCGGACCGCGCCAGGGACGGCGGTCGCGAACAGGTCCAGCAGCGCCCGGTCACTGGCCTCGGTCGTCCCGGTGCCGAGTACCAGGGTGGGTGCGGTGATCTGGGCCAGCGAGTCCCACCAGCGGGGATCGGACCTGGACAGCTGCTCCAGTACGGCCCGCGCCCGCGCGAAGCCCAGGACGTTCTGCTTCAGCCGTCCCCGTCGCAGTGTGGTGACCGCACCGCTGACGGCCATCCCGGCGGGCATCCGGCTGCTCACCGGTGGTCCCGACCGCGGCGGCAGCAGCGGGTTCTCCAGCACCAGGCGCCGCACCAGGTGCGGGTCCTTGGCGGCGAGGCCGGCCGCGAGGTACGCGCCGAATCCACAGCCGACGATGTCGATCGGATCGGTGCCCAGGTGCTCGACGACCTGCCGGACGTGGTCGACGAACGCGCCCAGGTCCGACCCGCGGACCGGGTCGCAGTGCCCGGTGCCGGGCAGGTCGACCGCGACCAGTTGCCGGTTGGCCTGCACCACGCGCCCGGTCAGGCACTCCCAGGTCGCCGCGGAGGAGCCGAGGTCCGGCAGCATCAGGATCGGCTGACCCGCGCCGTTGGAGTAGATACGGACGTCCCGGTCGCCGATGACCAGGTCGAAGATCGCGCTGAAAGCCATCCGGGCATCGTGCCATCCCGTCGACGGGTGTGTCAGATTCCACCCGATGAGATCTGCGGCTGGCGAGCGGTGTCAGCGGCCAGGTTGTCGATGTCCGCGCGGCGGGGCGCGGATTCTCCTGCGCCGCGCACGGTGGTCGCCAGTGCGCCGGCGGCGCACGCCCAGGACAGCACCGACGCATCGACGACGGCTCCGGTCCGGGGACCGCCAGCCCAGGGATCCGCGCCCGACCCGGCCGCGGATCGGCTCGACGCTCCGGTCAGCGCGGCCTCCGCCCAGCGGACCGCCAGGGCACCGCTGAACGCGTCGCCCGCGCCGGTGGTGTCGATCGGCCTCACACCGGGTGCACCGACCTCGAGGGTGGCACCGTCGCGCCCGCGGTACCGGGCTCCCCGGGCGCCCAGGGTGGTCACCGCATGAGGCACGGCTGCCAGGGCGTCGTCGCCCAGCAGGGCCGCCTCGCCCTCGTTGACCACGAGCATCGTCACCAGGTCCAGCAGGTCCGATGGCAGGGGGCGGGCCGGTGAGGGATTGAGCAGCACCGGCACCGCGGCGTCGTGCGCGGCCCGGGCGCCCGCGAGCACGGCGGCAACCGGGATCTCCAACTGCACGACCAGCACGTCCGACCGCCGGATGCGCTGCTGGTCGGCATCGGTCAGGGCGGTGACCTCACCGTTGGCGCCCGGTGCAACCACGATGGTGTTCTCCGCGTTGTCGTTCACGGTGATCACCGCGATGCCGCTGGGGCCGTCGACCCGGCGAACCGGGTCGGTGCCGATTCCCTCGGACCGCAACGCCTCGAGGAGTTCGCTGCCGAAGGCGTCGCCGCCGACGGCGCCGATCATCGTGACCTCGGCGCCGGCCCGGGCCGCGGCGATCGCCTGGTTGGCGCCCTTGCCGCCCTGGCCGGCCCGGAAATCCGAGCCCAGCACGGTCTGACCGGGCGCCGGCAGCCGCGGTGCCCGGACGGCAAGGTCCATGTTGATGCTGCCGAGCACGGTGATCCTCGGCGGGCGTCGAACCGCAGAGCGGGGCCGGCCGACCGACGGCGGTCGGTTCCGCGACAGCGTCTGCGGCAATGGACCATCCGGCGGCTGCGGCACGCGGCGACGATAGCCGACGGGAGAATTCGGGCGGCAGGGCTTGCTCGACCGGCGACGTTCCGGCGGGCACCGCCGCGTGCCTTACGGTGTCGGGAATGAGCGCGTTCACTGATGCACTGCGCCGTGCCGCCGAGGGCGATGCCGGGATGACCACCGGCGAACCGCACGAACCGGTCCGCACCACCTGGGCGCAGGTCCATGCCGCGGCCTGCGCGGGAGCCAGAGTGCTTGCCCAGAACGGCGTGCGGCCCGGTGACGCCGTTGCCGTGCTGGCCGCCAAGCCGTTCGAGGTGGCACCGGTCGCGCAGGCCGCCTGGCTGGCGGGGGCGTCGGTCACCATGCTGCACCAGCCGACGGCCAGGACGAATCTGGCCACCTACGCCGCCGACACCGCCGCCGTGCTGTCCCTGATCGGCGCCAAGGCGATCGTCCTGGGTGACCCGTTCACCGAGTTCGCCGAGATGGTCCAGGCGTCCGGAGTGACGGCGCTGACCGTCGACGGGCTGGTCAGCGAGCCGGGCGGGCCGGCGCCGGACGTGACGATCGGGGAGGACGACCCGGCGTTGTTGCAGCTCACCTCGGGGTCCACATCCACGCCGAAGGCCGTCGTCATCCGGCATCGCAACCTGTGGGCGAACATCGAGGCGATGTGCGCCAGCGCCGGCATCAAGCCCGGCGAGGTGATGGTCTCCTGGCTGCCGCTCTTCCACGACATGGGCATGGTGGGTTTCCTGACCCTGCCGATGTGCCGGGGCGTGGAACTCGTGACGGTCACCCCGGCCGATTTCCTCGGCTCGCCGGTGCTGTGGCCGGCATTGATCAGCAAGTACTCGGGAACCATCACGGCGGCACCGAACTTCGCGTACGCACTCACCGCAAAGGTGCTGTCCAGGGCCGGTCACGCCGGGCTGCAGCTGGACCTGTCGACGATGCGGTTCGCGCTGAACGGCGCCGAACCCATCGACGTCGCGGCGGTGCGGGCCTTTCTCGACGCCGGTGCCAGGTTCGGCCTGCCCTCCACCGCGATGGTCTGCGCCTACGGGATGGCCGAGGCCACCCTCGGGGTGTCGTTCCATCCGTGGGGCACGCCGCTCGAGGTGGACACCGTCGACGCCACGGACCTCGAGGAACGCCGGCTCGCGGTCCCGGTGGACCCGTCGGGCAGGAACGGTGCCGCGGCGGCGGCCACCCGGACGTTCCCGGTGCTCGGCCCGCCGTTGCAGGGCATCGAGGTGACGGCGATGGGACCCGACGGCGCGCCGCTCGGCGACCGGCAGGTCGGGACGCTGCACCTGCGCGGCGAATCGATCACCGACAGCTACCTGACGGTGGACGGTCCGGTGCCGACGAAGGATCCCGACGGCTGGCTGGACACCGGTGACCTCGGCTACCTGGTGAACGGCGAGGTGGTGATCTGCGGCCGGGTGAAGGATCTGATCATCATGGGCGGCCGCAACATCTACCCGACGGATGTGGAGCGCATCGCCGAAACGGTCGAGGGCGTGCGTGCCGGCAACGCCGTCGCGGTGCGCTGGACCACCTCGGGTGGTCGCGAGTCCTTCGCGCTGGCCGTGGAGTCCCGCCAGGCGGGGGACGCCGAGGCGGCGGAGCGGATCTCGACCGAGGTGCGCTCCGCCGTGACCTCGGCGATCGGCGTCCGTCCCGCCCAGGTGACGGTGCTTCCGGTCGGCACCTTGCCGAAGACGCCGTCGGGGAAGCTGAAGCGCTCGGCCGCAGCGGTTCTGATCGGCTGAGCAGCAGGGTCAGTGCCGTCGTGACGTGATGGCGGGCAGGACGGCCCGGCGCCACCGTTCGGCGTAGGCCTTCGAGGTGAACTTCTCCCGGTACGTCTTTCCGGCCTCGCGTCCCGCGGCCTCGACGTCGGCACGGGTCAAGGTGCGAAGGATGGTGGCCAGCGCGTCGACGGCACCGGGCGGGAAGAGCCAACCGTCCCGCCCGGGCGTGACGATTTCCACCAGTCCGCCGGCCGCGCTCGCGATCACCGGGCGCGACCGGGCGAATGCCTCTATTGCGACAAGCCCGAATGGTTCGGGTTGGTCCGACGGCATGATGACGACGTCAGCGGCGAGCACGGCGTCCGAGGTACTGCTCACTTCTCCTGTCACCGCAACGCTTTCCGGTCTGTGCAGTCCGCTCACGATGCGGGGCACATCGACCGCGTCTCCGCTCGGCGGAGGGCCACCGAGAACCACCAGGAGGCCGGGTGAATCGGCCCGATCCCAGGCGCGCAAGAGCGTTGCGTGCCCTTTCCAGGCATTCCACCGGCTGGCGACCAGGAATTGCAGCGGCCCGTGGCGGCCCTCCAGCGGTGCGGTGTCCGCCGGCTCCGGTGTGCCGTTGAGAACGACCGTGGTGCGAGCCCGGAGTCCGGCCGGTAACGATGCGCCGACCGCGTCGGAGATGGCGATGGCGCAGTGGCAGGCACGCGCGAGTGTTCCGAGTATCCGGCGGTCGGTGGCCGACCAGATCTCCTGGAAGTGCGCCATCACGGTCGGCACCCGCGTGAGCCGGGCCACCGGTGCGGCCAGCAACGCGGCGCTGGTGACGCAGTAGACGGCCTGTGGTCGGGTCTTCCGCAGCGTCGAGACGAGTGCGGCGGACCGCCGCAGCAACGTCAACATGCCGACCGGTGTCCGCAGAGCGCGCCGCAGGATGGGCAGTGCGACGTGGCGCACGGCGATGCCCCGACCTTCCAGCTCGACGCACAGCGGATGGGTCGGATGGGCGAGGTCGGTCGGCAGCCAGACCTGGACATCGACGTCCGAGCGGGCGGCGTCCGCGATTTCCAACAGCATCCGGTCGGCGCCGTAGAGCTCGTCGGAGGAATGCAGGAAGAGAACCCGCGGCCTTCCGGGCGCCTCGGGGGCGGGTGCCGTGCTCACGGCACGTGCAGCCGGTTCTGCGCCGCCTCGAGCCCGACCTCGATGAGCAACTCCACCGCATCGGCGGCGTGCTCGAGATCGACGCCCAGCTCCCTGCGTTCGGCGGCGGAGAAGTCCCGCAGCACGAAGTCGGCGGGGTCCATCCGTCCGGGCGGCCGGCCGACGCCGAACCGGACCCGCAGGTAATCCTTGGTGCCCAGCGCGGCGGAGATCGAGCGCAACCCGTTGTGACCGCCCTCGCCGCCGCCGGCCTTCAATCTGATGGTGGCCGGCGGCAGGTCGAGGTCGTCATGAACGGCGATCACCGATGACGGTGCGACGCCGAAGAACCGGGCGAGCCCCGCGGTGGGCCCGCCCGAGAGGTTCATGTAGGAGCGGGGTTTCGCCAGCACGGCCCGCTGCCCGGCGACCCGGGTCTCGAGGATGTCGGCGCCGGCCTTGTGGCTCTTGAACGAGCCACCCGCCCGCCGCGCGAGCGCATCGACAACCATGGCTCCGACGTTGTGCCGGTTGCCGGCGTACTGCTTTCCCGGATTGCCGAGGCCGATGACGAGGAACGTCCCGGCCGTCATGCTCACTCCCCGGATTCGGTCTCGGACTCGTTCTGCGACGTCTCCTCCCGGACCACACCGGCGTCCGCCTCGGCCTGCTCGGTCTCGGCCTCCAGCTCCTCGGCGCTCGGCGCGTTCTGCACGGAAACAACCAGGGCCTCGGGATCGGTGATCAGCACGGCGCCGGCGGGCAGGGCGACGTCTCGGGCCAGGATCTGGCTCCCGGCCGCTACGCCGGAGAGATCCACGACCAGGTTCTCCGGGATGCTCATCGCCTCCACCTCGACCGAGATCGAGTTGGTCTCGGTCAGCACCAGCGTGCCGGGTGCTGCGTCCCCGGTGAAGTGCAGCCCGATGTCGACGGTCACCTTCTCGCCGCGGCGGATCAGCAGCAGGTCGACGTGCTCGACGTAGTCGCGCAACGGATGCCGGACCACCGACTTCGGCAGCGCCAGCTCGTCGCCGTCCGGGAACTGCAGCGTCATCACGGTGTTGGCGCCGCCCTTCAGCGCGTGCGAGAAGTCGCGGGCCGGCAGCGAGAGGTGCCGGGGCTCGGTGCCGTGCCCGTACAGCACCGCCGGGATCTTCCCGGCGCGGCGGACGCGCCGGGCACCGCCCTTGCCGAACTCGGTGCGGATCTCGGCGGGCAAGCGAACTTCAGACACTGCGGACTCCTCGGGCAAACGACTTCATCGGGTGAATGCGTGCGGTGGGTACTGGCTCGACCCGGCTCACGGCACGGGGGCAGAAGGCCCACCGCGCCGATCACGGCAGACCCGCGGTTGACGCCGCCAGGTCGCCCTCGCCGAGGCAACCCCACGATCTTACGGGTTCCACCCGACCATCCCAAACCGGCGCGGAGCGCCCCGCCGGAGCCGCCCCAGGGGTCAGGACCCCGGTTCCGCCGGCGGCTGCGCCAACCAGCCCAAGACCTCGTCGGTGTGCTGACCCAGCAGCGGGGGAGCGGTGTGCCGGCGGTGCCACTCGTCGCCGAACGGGTCGAAGAAGCGCAGCGGCGGCCCTGGCAGCTCGACGGTTCCGAGCACGGGGTGATCGACCTCGATCAGCAGGCCCTGCGATCGGGTCTGCTCCCAGTCGTAGACCTGCTGCAGGTTCTTCACCTCACCGCTGGGCACGCCGATCTCCGTCAGCTTGGTCAGCAGGTCGGCGGTGGTGTGCGAGCGGAACGCCTCCTCGATGGCAGCGCGCACCACCGGCCCGTTCCGCACCCGGTCCTCGTTGCTGGCGAAGCCGGGTGCGTGCACCGACAACCCGAATGCCGGCGCGAACCGGGCCCACAGCCCCTCGGAACCGATGGAGATCTGCACGACGCCGTCGGACGAGTGGAACAGGCCGTACGGGCAGATGGACGGATGGTGCGGCCCCTCGGCCTTCGGGATCTCGCCGGCGACGGTCCAGCGGGTTCCCTGGTAGGCGTGCACCCCGATGACGCCGGCGAGCAGTGAGGTGCGGACCAGGCCGCCGACGCCGGTGCTGGAACGCTCGTGCAGTTTGGCGAGCACCCCGTAGGCCCCGTACATGCCGGCCAGTAGGTCGGAGATCGGCACCCCCACCTTGGTGGGCGTGAGCGGGTCGGGACCGGTCATCGACATCAGACCAGCCTCGCCCTGGGCGATCTGGTCGTATCCGGCCCGCCCGCCCTCGGGTCCGTCGTGGCCGAATCCGGAGATGGACAGCACCACCAGCCCGGGATTGAGTTCGGTGAGCCGCTCCATCGGGAAGCCCAGCCGGTCGAGCACGCCGGGCCGGAAGTTCTCCAGCAGCACGTCGCTGCGCCGGATCAGTTCGGTGAGCGCCGCCGTACCTTCCGGGCTCTTCAGGTCGAGCACCACGGATTGCTTGTTCCTGTTGCAGGACAGGAAGTACGTGGAGATCGCGCCGCTGGGGGCCGTCGCGGTCGGCGAGTCCGGGTCGCCCGCGGGATCGGCCGGACCGACGAAAGGTGGCCCCCAGCCGCGGGTGTCGTCCCCGGCGCCGGGGGTTTCCACCTTGATCACCCGAGCCCCGAGGTCGCCGAGCATCATGGCCGCGTGCGGGCCGGCCAGTGCCCGGGTCAGGTCCACGACGGTGATGTCGGCCAGCGGTCCACCGGTCACGATTGCTCCCTTGCTGTTGTCGGTTTGGCCTGCCGAGCCCGGATCAGCCGATCTTGACGTTGATCTGCTTGATCTGGGTGAACGACTCCAGGGCACCCTCGATGGAGAACTCACGGCCGATGCCGCTGGCCTTGTAGCCGCCGTACGACTGGCCGATCACCTGGCCGCCACCCTGGTTCACCTGGATCCAGCCGGACTCGATGCGGTGCGCCGTGTCCAGCGCATCGGTCAGGCTCTGCGACCAGATATAGGCGCCCAGCCCGTAGTGCGAGTCGTTGGCCATGGCGATCACCTCGTCGCGGTCCCGCCAGGGGATCGCCACCAGCACCGGCCCGAAGATCTCCTCCTGGGCGATGCGCCACCCGTTGTCGACGCCGGCGAAAATGGTCGGCCCGGTGTAGTAACCGTCCAGCCCGTCGGCCCGAAAGGCCGTTCCGTCGAGCGGAACGCTGATGCCCGGCTCGGATTTCCCGTCCGCGATGTAGCCCAGCACCGATTCGAACTGTTTCCGGTTGATGATCGACCCCATGTCGGTGGCCTCGTCCAGCGGGTCGCCGACCTTGAGTGCTCGCACCTTTTCCACCAGGACGGCGAGGAATTCGTCGTAGACATCGGCGTGCACGAACAACCGGGAACCGGCGGTGCAGGACTGCCCCTGCCGGGTGAACCGCATCGCGGTCAGGACGCCCGCGGCGGTCGCGTCGATCCGCTCCGGGGAGGCGGCGTCGGCGAAAACGATGTTCGGGCTCTTGCCACCGAGCTCGAGAGAGGCGTGCGCCAAACGCTTCCCGGTGGCCTCGGCGACGTGCCGCCCGACACCGGTGGAGCCGGTGAACGACACCTTGTCCACGTCCGGATGGACGACCAGGGCTTCGCCGATCACCGAGCCGTACCCGGTGACGACGTTCAGCACTCCCGGCGGCAGGAATTCGGCGGCGATCTCGGCCATTCTCAGGATGGTCAGCGGCGCGTCCTCGGCGGTCTTCAGGATCAACGTGTTGCCCGCCGCGAGTGCGGCGGGCGTCTTCATTCCCGCGATCATCAACGGTGAATTCCACGGCAGGATGCCGGCCACCACACCCAGCGGTTCCCGGCGGCTGTATTGCAATTGGTCATTGCCCGCCGGCAGCACGGTGCCCTTGAATTCACCGGCGACGCCGCCGAAGTACCGGAAGAGGTCGACCAGTGTCTGGGATTCCGGGCGGGCCTGGGTGCGCAGTGCATTTCCGGTGTCCGCGGCGGTCAGCCGAGCCAGCTCCTCCGCCCTGTCCTCCAGTGCGCCGGCGACGCGGAGCAACGCCTTCTGCCGCTCCTTGAAGTGCAGATCACGCCACTCGGGGAACGCGGCACGCGCCGCCCGGACCGCACGGTCGGCGTCCGGTGCGGTGCCGACCGGGACACGGGCGAGGACGGTGCCCCGGTGCCCGGGTGACCGCACCTCGCTCCACTCACCGTCCAGCGCCGGTACCCACTCGCCGCCGATGAGCATCGGCTGGTCGGGAACACCGGCCGCAACGGACGGTGTCGCGGTCCCGAATGCGTCGGGCTGCGTCGTTGTCACGATGTCCTCCATCGTCAGGCCCGAGGGCGCGGTCTGGCCCGTCACCGGGCGCGTGGTCAAGTGTCGGGGGAGAGGTGCTGGTCGCGAAACGAGGTGCCGGTGGCTGAGCGGCGGGGTTGCTCACCGATGCGTGGGCACCCCGGGCAGGAGCAACTCAGTGGTCGACGAGCGTCACCTCGAACGAGTACTGGCTGGCGCGGTAGCAGTGCCTGCCCCATTCGACCGGGCGTCCGGAGTCGTCATGGGCGGCCCGTTCCATCGTGAGCACCGGCGTTCCGCGCTTCTCGTGCAGCAGCCCGCACTCCTCCGGCGTGCCGGTGCGCGCACCGATCCGCTGCTTGGCCACCCGGATGTTGACGCCCTTGCCGCGCATCAACTGGTACAGACCGCGGGTGCTCAGGTCCATTTCGCCGATGCTGATCAGGTCCTCGGGCAGGAAGTTCTCCATGATGGCCAGCGGTTCGCCGTGCGCGAATCGCAGCCGGCGCAGGTGCAGCACGATGCTTCCCGCGGGCACGGCGAGCATCACGCTCACCTCGTCGGTGGCCCGGATCGTCTCGTTGGTCAAGACGGTGGTGGTCGGCGCCTGATGGTGGGCCGCGAGGTCGTCGTACAGGCTTGTCAGCTCGACCGGCCTGGTGACCTGGCCGTGAACAACCTGTGTTCCGACCCCGCGCTTGCGGACCAGCAGTCCCTTGTCGACGAGTTCCTGGATCGCCCGGCGCATGGTCGGACGGGACAGCCCGAATTGTTCGGCGAGGCTGATCTCGTTGTCCAGCCGGTCGCCGGGAGCGAGCCCGCCCTCGTTGATCGCATGTTCGATCTGCTGGGCGACCTGAAAGTACAGCGGCACGGGGCTGGACCGGTCGAGATCGACGAACAGCTGTGTCATCGCATCCTCTCGCCCGCTGGTGTGCCGATGGTAGTCCATATCCGCCCGACAACAACATGACTGTATGTCCTATCAAAGTCTTGACACCGCGGCTCGGACGCGGAAGGCTTTGCTCGCGTCACGGCAGCGCCGCCCGGGGAGCGTTGCATCCGGCTCCGGCAGGGCCACGTGAGCATCGCGCATCGTCTCAGAAGACGGAAGGACCCCAGTGGCCGAGCATTTCGAGGTGTTGACGATGGGCCGGGTCGGTGTCGACCTGTACCCACTCCAGGACAATGTCGGGCTGGAGGAGGTCGACACCTTCAGCAAATCGGTGGGCGGCAGTGCGGGAAATGTCGCCATCGCGGCGGCCAAGCACGGCCGCCGCACCGCGCTGATCTCCCGGACGGGTCCGGATGCCTTCGGCCGCTTCGTCCACCAGGCGCTGCGGCGGATGAACGTCGACGACCGGTACATCAGCACGGTGCCCGAGCTGCTGACGCCGCTGACGTTCTGCGAGATGTATCCGCCGGACCATTTCCCGCTGCTGTTCTACCGGTTGCCGGTGGCCCCCGACCTGGTGATCAACGCCGACGAGCTGGACCTGGAAGCCGTTGCGCAGGCGGACATCTTCTGGTCGACGGTCACCGGACTGTCCGCCGAGCCGAGCCGGTCCGCGCACCACGCGGCGTGGACCGCCCGGGGCGGGCGACCGCTCACCATCCTCGACCTGGACTACCGGCCGATGTTCTGGAGCGACCCGCACACCGCCGCCGAGCAGGTGCGGGCGGCGCTGCCGCACGTCACCGTGGCCATCGGCAACCGAGAGGAATGTGAGATCGCGGTCGGCGAGACCGATCCGGTTCGCGCCGGGAAGGCCCTGCTGGACGCCGGGGTCGAGTTGGCCATCGTCAAGCAGGGGCCGAAAGGGGTTCTCGGCATGACCCGCGACGCGGTCGTCGAGGTGCCGCCGACGCCGGTGTCGGTGGTCAACGGTCTGGGCGCCGGTGACAGCTTCGGTGGCGCGGTCTGCCACGGCCTGCTGTCCGGCTGGGATCTGGAGACGGTCCTGCGGTTCGGCAACGCGGCGGGCGCGATCGTGGCGTCCCGCCGGGAGTGCTCGACCGCCATGCCCACCACGGAGGAAGTGCGGGAACTGCTGCGGGAGGTTTCCCATGTCTGACCTGGCGACCCCGGTGGCCGTGCCGTCAACAACGTCGCCGGGCCATCCCGTTGCGTCCCCGATCCGCTCCGCTGGCGCTGCCGGTGAGCGCTACCGGGCGCTGACGGAGATCAGGGCGCAGGATCCGGACGCGATCCGCCGGGCCGCCACCGCCCGCACCAAGCGCTCGCTGAACGGCACCGACGGCCGGTTGATGATCATCGCCGCGGACCACCCGGCGCGCGGCGCGAACGGCGTCGGCAGCCGGCCGCTGGTGATGGGCAACCGGCTCCAGCTGCTCGAGCGCCTGGAGGTGGCGCTGTCCCGCCCCGGCGTCGACGGCCTGCTGGCGAGCCCGGACATCCTCGAGGACCTGCTGCTGCTCGGTGCACTGGAGGGCAAGGTCGTCATCGGCTCGATGAACCGCGGCGGGCTGCAGGGCGCGAGCTTCGAGCTGGACGACCGGTTCACCGGCTACGACGCCCAAGGCTGCGCCGACATGGGTCTCAACGGCGGCAAGACCCTCACCCGGATCGCGCCGGACGACCCGGGAACGCTCGACACCATGACCGGAACCGCCAGAGCCATCAACGAACTGGCCGAGCGCAGGCTGATGGCCATGGTGGAACCGTTCTGGTCGTCCCGGGTGGACGGGAAGGTTCGCAACGACCTGTCCGCCGACGCGGTGATCAAATCCGTCGGGATCTGCACCGCGCTGGGGCGGACATCCGCCTACACCTGGCTGAAGCTGCCGGTGGTGCCGGAGATGGACCGCGTCATGGAATCCACGACGTTGCCCACGTTGCTGCTCGGCGGTGACCCCGACATCAGCCCGGAAGAGACCTACGCGTCGTGGCGGGCGGCGCTCGCCCTGCCGGCGGTGCGCGGCCTGGTCGTGGGCAGGACGCTGCTGTACCCACCGGACGACGACGTCGGCGCCGCAGTGGACACCGCCGTGTCGATGGTGCGGTGAGCCGGATGAACCTGTTCCTGCCCGCGGAGACCGCCGCTGCGGCGCCGTTCGACCTCGTCGTCACACCGGAGTCCGCGGGCTGGGGCTATTCCAGCCTGCGGGTGGCCACCCTGGCGCCGGGTGCCGAGATCGAGTTCGCCACCGGCCCTGACGAGATGATCGTGTTGCCGTTCGCCGGCGGCGTCGAGGTCTCCATCGGTGACGTCACGCACCGATTGGCGGGCCGGACAGGCGTTTTCGACGCCGTCACGGACACCGCGTACCTGCCCGTCGACTCGCACGCGCGGCTCACCAGCCCGCACGGCGCGACGGTCGCTCTGCCCGGCGCCCGCGCGGAGCGCAGCATGCCGTTCCGGTACCAACCGGCCTCCGCAGTGGACGTGTCGCTGCGCGGCACCGGTTCGAGCACGCGGCAGGTCAACAACTTCGGCATGGGCAGCGGGATGGACTGCGTCCGGCTGCTCGCGACGGAGGTGCTCACCCCGGCGTCCAACTGGTCGTCCTACCCGCCGCACAAGCATGACGAGACCACCGGTGCCGAGACGGAGTTGGAGGAGATCTACCACTACCGGTTCGCCTCCGCGGCGCCCGTCGAACAGACCGCCGCTCGGCAGGCGAGAGCGGTTGGCTATCAACGGGTCTACGGGACCGCGGCGCGGCCGATCGAATTGCTGGAGGAGGTCAGCGACGGCGACACCGTGCTGATCCCGCACGGCTGGCACGGTCCGTCGATCGCGTCGCCGTCGCACCACATGTACTACCTCAACGTGATGGCCGGGCCGGGCGCCGAGCGGGCCTGGGGGATCACCGACGACCCCGACCACGGCTGGGTCCGGGACACGTGGCCCGATCAGCCGACCGATCCGCGACTGCCGTTCTACCGCGCACCGGACCCGGCGACGTGACCACCGCGGCACCCACCCCCGCAGCAGGCATCATTTGCAGACAAGGAGAGCGTTGGTGAAAAGCGCGAGCAACGACGCACAGGCCACCACGGAAACCGTCCGGCTGACCGTCGCGCAGGCGGTCGTCAGGTTCCTCGGACAGCAGTATTCCGAGCGGGACGGCGTGCAGCGCAAATTCTTTGCCGGGTGTTTCGGCATCTTCGGCCACGGCAACGTCGCCGGACTCGGGCAGGCGCTGCTGCAGTCCGAGTTGTCCGACCCCGACGAGCTGCCCTATCACCAGGGCCGCAACGAGCAGGCGATGGTGCACATCGCCGTCGGTTTCGCGCGGCAGTCGGATCGGCTCCAGACCTTCGCCGTCACCGCGTCCGTCGGCCCCGGCGCCAGCAACATGATCACCGGGGCGGCGCTGGCCACCATCAACCGGCTGCCGGTGCTGCTGCTGCCCAGCGACATCTTCGCCACCAGGGTCGCCTCGCCCGTGCTGCAGGAGCTGGAACAGCCCTACGGCTACGACATCTCGGTGAACGACACATTCCGACCGGTGTCCCGGTTCTTCGACCGGGTGTGGCGGCCCGAGCAGCTCCCGGCGGCCCTGCTGGGTGCCATGCGCGTCCTCACCGACCCGGCGGAAACCGGGGCGGCGACCATTGCGCTGCCCGAGGACGTGCAGGCGGAGGCCCACGACTGGCCGGTCGAGCTGTTCCGCAAGCGGGTGTGGCGGATCGGCCGTCCGATGCCGGAGCCGGAAACGGTGGCCGACGCGGCCGCCCTGATCCGGAGTGCGACGAGGCCGATCATCGTGTCGGGGGGTGGGGTGACCTACTCCGACGCCAACGATGCGCTGCGCACCTTCGTCGAGGCGACCGGCATCCCGATCACCGAGACGCAGGCGGGTAAGGGCAGTCTGCCGTTCGACCACCCGCTGAACCTGGGCGCGGTCGGCGCCACCGGCAATCCCGCGGCGAACCACTTCGCGCGGCAGGCCGACGTGGTGATCGGCATCGGCACGCGGTACTCGGACTTCACCACGGCCTCCCGCACCATCTTCAAGAACCCCGGGGTCCGGTTCGTCAACATCAATGTCGCGGCCATCGACGCGGTGAAACACGCCGGTTTACCCGTGCACGCCGACGCCCGCCGCGCGTTGGAGGCGTTGACCAAGGCCCTGCAGGGGTATTCCACCGACTCCGCTTTCCAGCAGGACGCCCGTGACCGCGCCAAGGCCTGGGACGACGAGGTGGTGGCCTCGTTCAGCTCGGGCTATGGGGCGAGAACCGGCGTGCTGGCCCAGGCGGAGGTGCTGGGCGCCGTCGATGAGGCGATGCAGCCGCGGGACGTCGTCGTCTGCGCGGCCGGGTCGCTGCCGGGCGATCTGCACGGCATGTGGCGCACCCGCGACCGCAAGGGTTACCACGTCGAATACGGATACTCCTGCATGGGATACGAGATTCCCGGCGGCATCGGCATCCGGCTGGCCGCACCGGACCGGGACGTCTTCGTGACGGTCGGCGACGGCTCGTATCTGATGATGCCGACCGAACTGGTCACCGCCGTGCAGGAAGGTATCAAGATCATCGTGGTGCTGCTGCAGAACCACGGGTACGCGTCGATCGGGTCGTTGACCGAAAGCCTTGGTGTGCAACGCTTCGGCACCAAGTACCGGTACCGCAACAGTGCCTCGGGACGGCTGGACGGCGACATCCTGCCCGTCGACCTGGCGGCGAACGCGGCAAGCCTCGGCGTCACGGTGCTCAAGGCCTCCACCCTGGAGGAGCTGAAGGACGCCCTCGCCACCGCCAAGGCGTCCGACACCGCCGTCCTGGTGCACGTGGACACCGACCTGGAATACCAGTCACCGGCCGGTGACGGCTGGTGGGACGTGCCGGTCGCGGAGGTGTCGGAGCTGGACTCCACCCGGCGGGCGAAGGACACCTACGACTCCTTCAAGGCTGCACAGCGGCCACTGATCTGAGCAGCGCAACCACCCATTCCGCCCGCCCCGCCGGATGTCCGGCAGTTGGAAGGACCCACCATGACCACGATCACCGATCCGGACGCGCTGCCGACGGGCGACGTCCACCACCCGCCGGCAACGCTGCCGACGGTGCCGCACTGGAAGGCCGGTGCCTCGTTTCCCGGGGACGGTGTGCGCACCTCCGAGGTGTTCGACCCGGCGACCGGCCGGGTGACCAAGCACCTGGTGCTGGCCTCACCCGCGGACGCGGATGCGGTCATCGCGGCGGCCGCCGCCGCCTGGCCCGGCTGGCGGGACACCTCCCTGGCCCGGCGCACCCAGGTGCTGTTCCGGTTCCGCGAACTGCTCAACGAGCGCAAGCACGAGGCCGCCGAGATCATCACCAGCGAGCACGGCAAGGTGCTGTCCGATGCGCTCGGTGAGGTGACCCGCGGCCAGGAGGTGGTCGAGTTCGCCTGCGGGCTGGCGCATCTGCTGAAGGGCAGCCAGACGGAGAACGCGTCGACGAACGTGGACGTGTCGTCGCTGCGGCAGCCGCTGGGCGTGGTGGGGGTGATCTCCCCGTTCAACTTCCCGGCGATGGTGCCGATGTGGTTCTTTCCCATCGCGATCGCCGCCGGCAACGCCGTCGTCCTGAAGCCGAGCGAGAAGGACCCGTCGACGGCGAACTGGCTCGGTGCGCTGTGGAAGGAGGCAGGGTTGCCCGACGGCGTCTTCAACGTGTTGCACGGCGACAAGGTAGCGGTCGACGCCCTGCTGGAAGACCCACGGGTGAAGGCGGTCTCGTTCGTCGGCTCCACGCCGATCGCCCGGTACGTGTACGAGACCTGCACCCGCAACGGCAAGCGGGTGCAGGCGCTGGGCGGAGCGAAGAACCACATGGTGGTGCTGCCCGATGCGGACCTCGACCTGGCGGCCGATGCTGCGGTGAACGCCGGGTTCGGCTCGGCGGGGGAGCGGTGCATGGCCATCTCGGCCCTGGTCGCCGTCGACTCCATCGCCGACGAGTTGATCGGCAAGATCACCGACCGGATGGCGACCTTGCGGACCGGGGACGGCCGCCGTGGCTGCGACATGGGTCCCCTGGTCACCGGCGCGCACCGGGACAAGGTGTTGTCGTACGTGGACGCGGGTATGGCTGCCGGTGCCGAGTTGGTGGTGGACGGTCGAGACCCGGTGGTCGACGGTGACGGCGACGGGTTCTGGCTCGGCCCAACGCTCTTCGACAAGGTCACCACCGACATGTCGATCTACACCGACGAGATCTTCGGCCCCGTGCTGTCCGTCGTCCGGGTCGATTCCTACGATCAGGCGCTGGAGCTGGTGAACAGCAACCCCTATGGCAACGGCACCGCGATCTTCACCAACGACGGCGGGGCGGCCCGGCGTTACCAGAATGAGGTCGAGGTCGGAATGGTCGGTATCAACGTTCCGGTGCCGGTACCGGTGGGTTACTACTCATTCGGCGGCTGGAAGGCGTCCCTGTTCGGGGACACGCACGCGCACGGTAGCGAGGGCTTCGGCTTCTACACGCGCAACAAGGTGATCACCACCCGCTGGCTGGATCCCAGCCACGGCGGTCTGAATCTCGGCTTTCCGCAGAACGACTGACGCCCTCGCGGCGTGGATTCTCATTCCCCGCACCGTGGGAGCGACGCCGCCGCCGGTCCCCCACCGCTGAACCGTTTGGGCTGCAGACGATTCAGCGGTCCTCGCAGCGGGAGTCGTTGCGGCTGCGGTGGTGCTTTCGCTCGGCTGCGCGGGAAACGGATCACGAGTCCGTAAAGACGTCAGTATGTCAGAACAAAGTATTGACAAGACCTGTGGCGGAGGCCACTCTGAAGCAGGCCGATGCGATCGGCCCGGAAACGGAGGAAGACATGGGCGCCAATGGTGACGCCGGGAATCTGATGATCGGATCAGCTCCCGATTCGTGGGGTGTGTGGCACGCGGACGATCCGGTGCAGGTGTCCTGGAACGTCTTCCTCGACGAGGTCGCGCAGGCCGGATACACCTGGATCGAACTCGGCCCGTTCGGCTACCTGCCGACCGACCCGGCCAGACTGACCGACGAGCTGGCCGCCCGCAATCTCAAGCTGTCCGCGGGCACGGTGTTCGAGCACCTGCACAGGCCGGACTCGTGGGACAGCGTCTGGAAGCAGGTGTCGGACGTCGCCGGCCTGGCAAAGACGCAGGGTGCCGAGTACGTCGTCGTCATCCCCGAGATGTGGCGGGACGACACCACTGCCGAGGTGCTCGAACCGCGCGACCTGACGGCCGAGCAGTGGGATCGCAAGACCAAGGGCATGGACCGGCTCGCGAAGGCAATTCTGGACGAGTACGGGATGAAGGTCGTGTACCACCCGCACGCCGATTCACACGTTGATACCAACTCCCGCGTCGGCCGCTTCCTGCAGAACACCGATCCGGACCTGGTGTCGCTGTGCCTGGACACCGGGCACATCAGCTACTGCGGCGGCGACAACCTGGCCCTGATCCGCGACTACCCGTCGCGGATCGGATACGTGCACCTCAAGCAGGTGGATCCGGCCGTGCTGGCCAAGGTGAACGCCGAGGACCTCCCGTTCGGCCCGGCCGTCAAGCTCGGGGCGATGTGCGAACCGCCGCAGGGCATCCCGGAGATGCCGCCCGTGCTCGACGCCCTCGATGCGCTGGGCCGGCCGCTGTTCGCCATCGTGGAACAGGATCTCTACCCCTGCGCTCCGGACGTTCCCGCACCGATCGCCACTCGCACCCTGCAGTACCTCAACAGCTGCCGGCTGCCCGTCTGGTGATCGATCGCTTCGGGTAACTCCGGAGCACACAAGTACCACGAATCACGCCGCTCGCCGACCGCGACGGTGATGCCACCCGTTTGACTCCATCAGCCGGGACGCGGTGTCCCGCAGGGAAAGGACTCGAATCGATGACGATTCGCACAAAGGCGACCGGCCTGACTGCCATCGCCGTTGCCGCTGCGCTCGCGCTGACCGCATGCAGTGCCACCGGTGGGAAGCGGGCGGCGGACTCGCAGGCGGCAGCCGCTGCGGGTGGTGGAGGGGCAGTGGCCGACACGCCCCGGCTGACCATCGCCATGGTGACCCACGAGGCCCCGGGAGATTCCTTCTGGGACAAGGTCCGCGCCGGGGCCGAAGTGGCCGCGGCGAAGGACAACGTGGACTTGAAGTACTCCAACGATCCGACGGCGCCGGGTGAGGCCAACCTGGTCCAGAATGCCGTGGACAGCAAGGTCGACGGCATCGCCGCGACATTCCTGTCGCCCGACGCGATGCAGGGCGCCGTCCAGGCGGCGGTTGACGCGGACATTCCCGTCGTGGGGTTCAACACCGGCATCGAGCAGTACAAGGAACTCGGCGCCCTGATGTACTTCGGCTCCGACGAGGACATCGCCGGTAAGGCAGTGGGGGAGAAGATCACCGCGGCCGGTGCGAAGCATCCGCTGTGCGTCATCCAGGAGCAGGGCTCCGTGGCGCTCGAGGCGCGCTGCGCGGGTGTGAAGGCCAATGCCCCGGGCACCGAGAACGTCCAGGTCACCGGTACCGACATCCCCTCCGTCACCTCCACGATCGGTGCCAAGTTGCAGCAGGATCCGAGCATCGACTACGTGGTGACCCTGGGTGCCCCGATCGCGCTGGCGGCGCAGCAGTCGATCGAGCAATCCGGTAGCAAGGCCGAGCTGGTGACCTTCGACCTGAACGCCGAGGTGGCAAAGCAGATCAAGGACGGCAAGATCCTGTTCAGCGTCGACCAGCAGCCCTACCTGCAGGGATACCTGGCGGTGGACTCACTGTGGCTGTATCTGACCAACAAGAACGACATCGGTGGGGGGCAGCCGGTGCTGACCGGTCCCTCCTTCGTGGACAGCACCAATATCGACGCCATCGCCGAGTACGCGGCGAACAACACCCGTTGATGTCCGCACCTCGAGGGGGCACCGATCCGGCCGGCGCCGGCCGACCGCTCCCTCGGAACCCCTACCCCGGGAGAATCTGATGAGTCAGTCAGTCAAGTCGCCACCGCCGGCCCCGTCGGGCGCCACACCGGCCGAGGCGCCCACCAAGGCGTCTCCGTCCATCGTCACCAGGGCGTTGGCCCGACCCGAATTGGGCGCGTTCCTCGCCGCCGTGGTCATCTACATCTTCTTCTTCATCGTCGCGCCGGCGTTCCGTTCGCCCGAGGCGCTCTCCACCGTCCTCTACACGAGCTCGTTGATCGGGATCGTCGCGGTGGGCGTGGGGCTGTTGATGATCGGCGGGGAGTTCGACCTGTCGGCCGGCGTCGCCGTCGTCACATCAGCCTTGACGGCGGCGATGTTGAGCTACCAGTTCAATCTCAACGTCATTGTCGGCGCTGTGTGCGCCCTGTTCCTGGCGTTGTTCATCGGCTTCGTCAACGGCTATCTGGTGGTGAAGACGGGAATTCCCAGCTTCCTCATCACCCTGGGCACCTTCTTCGTGCTGCAGGGGGTCAATCTCGGCGTCACCAAGCTGGTGACCGGAGCGGTGTCCACCCAGAGCATCTCCGACATGGAGGGGTTCAACTTCATGAACGCGATCTTCGCCTCCTCCTTCGCCATCTTCGGTGTCACCGTCCGGATCACGGTGATCTGGTGGATCCTGTTCGTGCTGCTGGCCACCTGGATCCTGAACCGGACCCGCACGGGGAACTGGATCTTCGCCGTCGGCGGCAATGCGGCCAGCGCCAGGGCAGTCGGCGTGCCGGTGAACAAGGTCAAGATCGGCCTGTTCATGGGCGTCGGGTTCCTCGCCTGGTTCTCCGGCATGCACCAGTTGTTCCAGTTCAACACCATCCAGGCCGGTGGCGGTGTGGGACAGGAATTCCTGTTCATCATCGCCGCGGTCGTCGGCGGGACGCTGCTCACCGGTGGCTACGGATCGGCGATCGGTACCGCGTTGGGCGCCTTCATCTTCGGGATGACCCAGCAGGGCATCGTCTTCGCCGGGTGGGACCCGAACTGGTTCCGGGCCTTCCTCGGGGTCATGCTCCTGCTCGCCGTCGCGGTGAACCTGTACGTCAAGAAACTGTCCAGCACCCGGAAGGCCTGAGGGGTTCCCGATGACCGACACCTTGCAGCACCACGCGGATCCCAGCCTGCACAGGGGCGATCCGCTGATCCAGATGACGGACGTCGGCAAGACCTACGGCGCCATCCGGGCCCTCAAGGGCATCAACCTCCAGGTCAACGCCGGCGAGGTGACCTGCGTGCTCGGCGACAACGGCGCCGGCAAGTCGACCCTGATCAAGATCATGTCCGGGCTGCACGGCCACTCGGAGGGATCGCTGAAGGTCGACGGCAAGGAGGTCCACTTCGGCTCCCCCCGCGAGGCTCTGGATCACGGGATCGCCACCGTGTACCAGGATCTCGCCGTCGTGGGGCTGATGGAGGTGTGGCGCAACTTCTTCCTCGGCTCCGAGCTGCGTGCCGGCGGCTATCCGCTGGCGCCCATGAAGATCAAGGAAATGCGCCAGATCGCCGACGCCGAGCTGAAGAAGATGGGCATCGCCGTCAAGGACATCAACCAGCCCATCGGCACCCTGTCCGGCGGCCAGCGGCAGTGCGTCGCCATCGCCCGTGCGGTGTACTTCGGCGCCCGGGTGCTGATCCTGGACGAGCCCACTGCCGCCCTGGGTGTCAAGCAGTCCGGTGTCGTGCTCAAGTACACCGCCGCGGCGCGTGACGCCGGCCTGGGCGTCGTCTTCATCACCCACAACCCGCACCACGCCTACCTTGTCGGCAATCACTTCATCATCCTCAAGCTCGGCCAGCGGGTGCTGGACAAGAAGCGCTCCGAGGTGACCCTGGAAGAACTCACCGCCGAAATGGCCGGTGGCCGCGAACTCGCCGAGCTGTCCCACGAACTGCAGGGCCGCTGATCGAGCGGTGCCGGGCCGGTTCGATCCCATTGAGCCGATCCTCTCGATCCCCATTGCTCGACAACAGAATCGCAACAGAAGGGTTGAACACGTGACAGTCAAGGTCGCAGTCATCGGCGTCGGGATGATCGGCAAGGACCACATCCGCCGGCTGACCACCGTTCTCGCGGGCGCCTCCGTGGTGGCGGTGACCGACGTGAACCTCGATGAGGCGGCGAAGGTGGCCGCAGGAATTCCCGGGGCCACGGTGCACTCCACCGGTCAGGAACTGATCGGCAGCCAGGATGTCGATGCGGTTCTGGTGTGCTCCTGGGGTCCGACGCACGAGGAGTACGTGCTGGCCGCGATCGCTGCGGGCAAACCGGTGTTCTGTGAGAAGCCGCTCGCGACAACGCAAGAGGCCTGTCAGCGCATCCTGGACGCCGAAGTAGCGGCGGGGCGGCGCCTGGTCCAGGTCGGCTACATGCGCCGGTACGACCCGGCGTACCGGGCGATGAAGGCTGTGCTGGACAGCGGTGACATCGGCGCGCCGCTGCTGATGCACGGCACGCACCGCAACCCGTCGGTGCCCGGTCACTACACCCGCGAGATGGCGATCACCGACACCGCCGTGCACGACATCGACCTCACCCGGTGGATGCTCGGCGAGGAGATCGTCGCCGTGCAGGTGCTCAAGCCGCGGAAGAACAGCCTCGGCGGCGAGCTGGAGGATCCATTGCTGATCGTCTTCGAGACCGAGAGCGGCGTTCTGGTCGACGTCGAGACCAACGTGAACGTCCGCTACGGGTACGACATCCGCGGTGAGGTGGTCGGTGAGCAGGGAACCGTCGCGCTCGCGGAGACCGCCCCGGTCACCGTCCGCCGTGACGGCGGCTTCACCGGCCGGGTACCTCAGGATTGGCGCGAGAGGTTCCTGCGCGCCTACGACATCGAGATCCAGGAGTGGGTCGACGCGGTTCGCGGTGAAGGACATTTCGGGCCCAGTTCGTGGGACGGGTACGCCGCGGCGGTCGTCTCCGACGCCGCCATCGAGGCGCTGCACGACGGCTCCCGGGTGACAGTCAAGCTGATCGAGAAGCCCGCGCTGTACGGCTGGTGACCCAACACATCCGTCGACGACCCCGGATCGCCAGGTCCGCGGGGTCGCTCGCCGTTGCAGCTGTGCTGGCGGTGGCCGTCACCGGCTGTGCCGGTTCGGGCACGAGTGCTTCCGCGGCTGCGTATCGCCTGCCATGGCCGGCGGGTTCCGCCGAGCGCGTCCTGCAGGGCGTGCTGACCATGGATTCCGTCAGCGGCGCTTGCACCAGCGGCTGCGCCACGCACCGGGACGACGGCATGCAGTTCGCTCTGGACTTCGACCTGGCCGAGGGAACTCCGGTGCTGGTGGCGCGCGGCGGCACGGTCGGGCTCGCGCAGGGCGGTTGGTCACCGTCGCACTGCGGGGGTCTGACGTCGATCGCCGACCCACCGCCGGGGTATCTCGTCAACGGCCTCATGGGCAACCAGGCGAATTTCGTGCGCATCGACCACGGCGACGGAACGTCGGCGCTGTACCTGCACCTGCGGGACGTCGCACCGGCCATCCTGGAGAAAGCGAAGTCCCGAGGCAATGTCGGGCAGGGCGAGATGCTCGGCCACAGCGGCAAGACCGGCCTGACGCAGTGCCGGCCGCACCTGCACTTCCAGGTCGAGAACACCGTTGCCGCGGACTGGTTCACCCCGTCCGTGCCGGTCTCGTTCGCCGACCGGGCGGTCACCCGCGACGCGCCCGGCGGGGTGCCGGTCGAGGGCCGGTCGTACGTGTCCGACAACGTCCCGGCCGCAGCCACGGGGTGAGCGATACGGCCTCCGTCCGTGTGCGCCGGCCGGATCGACCTGCCGCAGGGCGCGAAGCCATTCGTCGACAACGCCGCGTGCGTTGCGGCCCGCTACCGGGCTTGCGAACGCGCCAGCAACCTAAACCTTGAGCTCCTCCGCCAACGCGGCGGCAAAGGCATCGATATCGGCTTCCGTAGTGTCGAAGGCGCACATCCAGCGGACCTCGCCGGTGGAGGGATTCCAGTCGTAGAAGCGGAACTTCCGGCGCAGCCGGTCGGCAACGTCGCGGTCGATGATCGCGAAGACGGCGTTGGCCTGCACGGGCTGGGTGACGGTCACACCCGGCAGGTCGCGCACCGCCGCATGCAACCTTGCGGCCATCGCGTTCGCGTGACGGGCCGAGCGGATCCAGAGATCGCCTTCCAGCAGGGCGATCAGCTGAGCCGAGACGAACCGCATCTTGGACGCCAATTGCATGTTCATCTTGCGCAGGTACAGCAGCCCGGCGGAGACCTCGGGTCGCAGGACGACGACGGCCTCGCCGAACAGCAAACCGTTCTTGGTACCACCGAACGAAAGGATGTCGACGCCGGCGTCGGTGGTGAATTCCCGCAGGGGGACGTCCAGAGTGGCTCCAGCATTGGCGATCCGCGCGCCGTCCAAATGCAGGTGCATCCCCAGCGGGTGGATGTGGTCGGCAATGGCGCGAATTTCGTCAGGCGTGTAGGCGGTGCCGAGCTCGGTGGTCTGGGTGATGGACACCGCCAGCGGTTGCGCGCGGTGCTCGTCGCCCCAGCCGTACGCCTGCCGGTCGATGAGCTCCGGCGTCAGCTTCCCGTCGGGTGTGGGAACGGTGAGCAGCTTGAGGCCGCCGACCCGCTCGGGCGCGCCGTTCTCGTCGGTGTTGATGTGCGCGGTCTCGGTGCAGATGACCGCACCCCAGCGCGGCAACATCGACTGCAGCGACAACACATTCGCACCGGTGCCGTTGAACACCGGGAACACCTCGACATCGGGACCGAAGTGATGCGCCATCACCTCGTGCAGCCGTTCGGTGTACACATCCTCGCCGTAAGAGATTTGATGCCCGCCGTTCGCGTCGGCAAGGGCCTGCAGGATCTCCGGATGCGCGCCGGCGTAGTTGTCGGACGCGAATCCGCGGCTGTTGCTGTCGTGCAAGGTGGTCACGTGGAAATTCTTTCGTGTTCGAAGGGTCGGCCGCGCTCAGCGCCGCGGCGACTTCCCCGCCGACTGACCGACGACGTCGTCAGCCCGTCAGCGGGATCCGTACGCCGTTGAGCGCCGCGGCGTCTTCCGACCATAACCCTGTGATCCGGGCGGCCAACACGCCGACGTCGGTGAAGCCGGGGAATCGCCGATCCGGCTCGGCGGCCCGCATCCGGTCATTGACCAGGCCTTTCACGACAAGAATGGTGGCCGCCGATGTCTGCGGCAACGGGTCGTTCTTCCGCCCCGACTGCAGCCGCCGGAAGGAGTCCGCCAACGCCAGCATCCATGCCTCCGCCGCGGCCTTGGCAGCCGCGTAGTTGGCGGAGCCGGCCGTCGGCAGCTGCGCGCTCTGCGCCGACACGATCACCGCCCGGCCCGCGGGGGACCCGGCCACGTCATCGTGGAACGCCAGGGTCACATGACGGAGGGTGTCGATCAGCAACGACGACAGCACCCGCCAGTCGTCCTCGGTGTTGCTGGCGAACCCGGCACCGCCCCGGTACCCGCCGACCAGGTGCACCAGGCCGGCGATGCTGCCATGGCGCTCGTGAACCCGGGTCGTGAGATCGGCGACGGCGGCCGGGTCCGTGAGGTCGGCGACGTCCGTGGCGACACCCGGGAGCGCGGCGGTGAGCGGTTCGAGCGACCGCTGGCTGTACTCGACGGCGACCACGGTGGCACCCGCCTCGTGCAGGGCCGAGCACACTGCGGGGCCGGCGGCACCGGCCGCCCCGGTGACCAGTACAACCCGCCCGCGAGGCTCCGTCATCCGGTGATGCCCGCCGTCGACGTGATCACCGGCGCGAGTTTACGGCTCAGCGCCTCGTAGAACATCGACAGCGGGAACTCGTCGGGCAGCACGGCGTCGGTCAGGCCCTTCGGTGGGCCGGACACCGGCAGGGCCTCGGCGCCCTTCGCCCACGTCGACGCGGGATGCGGCTGCACCGTGCCGGACACCAATTCGTAGGCGGCGAGCCAGTGGCTGATCTTCGGCCGGTCGATGGAGCGCCAGTACAGCGTCTCGATCTGCTGGCCGAGCTCCAGCACGGGTCCGGTGACGCCGTCCCAGTCGATGGTCAGCCGGTTGTCGGTCCAGTGCAGCACGTGGTGCTGGTGCAGCCAGGCGAACATCAGCTGGCCGCCGAGACCGTCGTAGTTACGGACCCGGCTGCCGGTGATGGCGAACCGGAAGATGCGGTCGAAGATCACCGCATACTGCACCAGCCTCGCGTGCGGGTGACCGTCCTTCTCCAGTCTGACGGCCTCACGGAAGGCGGTGAGGTCGCAGCGCAGTTCCTCCAGCGAGTACAGGAAGTACGGCATCCGCTGCTTGATCATGAACGGGTCGAACGGCAGGTCGCCGTGCATGTGCGTGCGGTCGTGGATCAGGTCCCACATCACGAACGTCTCTTCGGTCAGCTGTTGATCCTCGAGCAGTCGGGCCGCGTCCGGCGGCAGCGCCAGCTTCGTGGTCTCGGCCGCGGCGGCGACGACCGTGCGGAAGCGGGCGGCCTCGCGGTCGGCGAAGATGGCGCCCCAGGTGAACTTCGGCACCTCGCGCATGGCGATGGTCTCCGGGAAGAGCACCGCGGAGTTCGTGTCGTAACCCGCGGTGAAATCCAGGAACCGGATCGGTACGAACAGCTTGTTGGAGTACGCGCCGGCCTCGAGGTCGGCGATGAAGTCCGGCCAGATCACCTGCACCAGAACCGCTTCGACGTGCCGGTCGGGGCTGCCGTTCTGGGTGTACATCGGGAAGACGACCAGGTGCTCCCGGCCGTCGACCCGCTGGATCTCGGGATGGAACGCGCCCAGCGAGTCCAGGAAGTCAGGTTCGGCGAATCCGCCGTCCGACCACCTCGTGAAGTCCTTCACCAGTGCGGCCAGGTAGTCGCGGTCGTGCGGAAAGCGCGGGGCCAGGTCGGTGATGGCAGCGGTGATGGTGGTGACGAGTTCGTCGGCCCGGGGGTGGTCCGCCGACTCCGGGATGGAGCCGTCCTTGACCTGCAGGGCCTGGATCTCCGTGACGGCGGCCTTCAGGTTCAGCCACGCGGGGTCGCTGGTCAGGGTGGACAGGATGGGGGCACGCCGGTGACGCAGGTGACCGGCCGCCCAGGTGATCGCGTTGAACATCAGCTCGCTTCGACGAATGGTCGTCGGTGATGTCGATCGCGAGGACGACGATGCGCCCCGCGCCGACCTCCGAGACCGCGGCGACGGGCGCGCCGCCCCGGGCAGCGGTGGCCTGCCGGAGCAGGGGAGCGGCCGGTGCGGTGACGTCCAGGCTGGCGGTGGCGACCAGGTCCGCCGGCGACACCCGTGCCAGCAGGTCCAGATCGGTGATCGAGGCGGTCTCGTCGGGGACGGCCATCGTCGCGGCGGTGTCAGCGGTCGCAACCCTGATCCCCGCCTCGTCGAGCAGGGCGCGCAGCTGGTCACCGACGACCCTCGACGCTTCGACCACCGCAACGACGCCGGTGCCGGACTGCACGCGCTCGAGCAGCGCCGGGGCGAGGTCCGAGGTGCCGCCGACGACAACCACGTCCGGTCGATCCGCCTGCACCGCGGTGTAGCCACGGGAGGCAACAAGATCGCGGAGTCGGTCAGCCCGCGGCGCACCGTCCAGAACGGCTACCCGTGGAAACACTGTCATGATCAACCCCTTGACGTAGAGAATCTCCTGCCAAGGAGGGTATCGGCCGAATGTTGTCCGGTCAATCAGTCAGATAAGGAGATTGATCGGCATACAGCGCTGACACCAGAAATCTTGCCGCTGGTGCGCGCGACAGCGGCGGATTCTCCGCCACGGCGACTCAGTTGTCGAAGAGCGAGGTGACGGATCCGTCCTCGAACACCTCGTGGATGGCTTTGGCAATGAGCGGGGCGATGGACAGCACGGTGAGCTGGTCGAACTGATGCGCCGGCGGGATGGCCGGCGTGTTGGGGGAGCGTGTCAGTTGCTCTCATGCGGTCGTGTGTTGTAAGGGCTCTTCGCAAGGTCGTCGGCAAGAGCGCGATACCCCGCCTACCCTGGCCCCCAACGCCGTTGCGTTGGAAACCGGAAATCTCCGTCTGGGAATGCCCTTCGACAGTGACAGTGCAGTGGTTGAGGCCTGCGCCGCTACCCGGCGATGGTGAGATCGGACACCACTCTGTGTGACCGCCTACGCGCCCCGCGAGATGGGGACAGGTCCATTCGTGCCCATGAATGTGTTGTGCGAGAACTGTCCCAAGCCAGGGGAGCGCAAAATGTAGTATTGCTTTCCCCAGGTAGAGATCCGGAACCTGTTGCCTCGGATGATCGTGGACGCGAAGTTGTTCCCGCGTCCCGATGCCAGGTTGATTGATGCCTGTCCGCCTGTGAGCCAGTTTCGTTCGATCAGAACGTTCTCGATCTTGTTCGCCCAACTGCTGTCGACCTCCTGCTTGATCATGAGGCACGAGTTGTACATGTCATCGCCACTACTGATGGCCGACGCCATGCCGGTGTGATGTCTCCCGGGTACACGTGTACCACCGATCCTATTCCCGCGGATGACATAATTTCTGCCCCGATGGAACTGGATGCCGTCCGTGTGGGTGTAGTAACTGCCGGCGTAAGGCATATTTCGTGTAGTGGAATTCCACTCTTTGTACAGTCCGTTGTGGATCCAATTTGCTTCGGCCTTGACATTGCCCAGTGGTGATGTGAAGCACAGGCCGTCGGGCACCATGCTGATCTCAGTCCGCCGGATGGTGTAATTTCCGCCGCGCATAGCGCTACACCATACGTTTCCATTTCCGACCAGGATGCAGTCCTCGATGAGCAGCCCTCGTTGGTTGTCTCCGGATCCATAAATGAAGCTGGTCAGCTTGCCGGTGCTTTCGGTTCCGCGGACGATGCAGTTCCTGACGACGACGTTGCTGTGCAGTCCGAGCTCGATACTGCCGCGGATGTCGAGGTTTTGTATGACCTGGCCGTCGTACGCTGCGCGGACGTTTCCTGGGATGACTTTCAAGGTCGCGCCCCTTACCGGCCCGGTTGTACTTCCTCCAGGAATGTAGGTGCCCGGAGTCAGTGCGGCGCGAGCGAGCGACAACTGTGACGTGCGAGAGGCAACATTTTTCGTTGCGGATGACGGCGTGCTGGCCTTGGCGATCGACGCCGGAAGTGCGAGGCCGGCCACGAGCGGAACGGCAATGGCGGCAAGCCGCAGGGCTTGGCGCCGATCAAATACCGGCTTCGCCTCCGTTTCGGGTCCAGAGCTCGTCTCGGTCGCCGGGAACGCGCAACCAGGAATGTCGTGGTGATTGGTGATATCGAGTGGCACGGCCGACTCCCCTTGTCCGAGCAGATGCCATACAGTCCATTCGTCGGTCAGGGACTGCTGCACATCCGGCTAATGACGATGCGTAGTTGCACTGTCACGAAGAGTAGTTGCCGGCCGCAAAAAGCGTCAAGGAACATGGAAAAGCAAGGTCGTTCAAAACTGATTTCGCACGGATTTTGGTAACAGCAGTGGACATATTGCACTATGCAAGTAGTGCAGTTGACCTACTCCGAACGATTACTTGGCCGCCGTGGGCGGCGGCGAACGAACAGTCCGCACCCGAAAACCGTCGTCCCGCACTCGTCAGCTTGGTTCGTCTGCACGGTCGGTGCAATTTGACGCCTCGGCGACGCGGGCCGCGTCGTCACCAGAGCCAATGCCGTAGCCCAACGGCTCGAACAGGCGTGCCGAACGCTGGGTCAGTTGTCGAACAGGGAGGTGACCGATCCGTCCTCGAACACTTCGTGGATGGCCTTGGCGATCAGCGGTGCGATGGACAGCACGGTCAACTGCTCGAATTGGTGGGCCGCCGGGATGGCCAGGGTGTTGGTGAGGACCACCTCGCAGGCGCCGCTCGCCGCGAGCCGTTCCGCGGCGGGATCGGACAGCACCCCATGGGTGGCGGCGACTACGACTTTGGTCGCGCCAGCGTCTAGCACCTGCTTGACCGCCTTGGCGATCGTCCCCCCGGTGTCGATCATGTCATCGACCACCACGCAGGTGCGGCCCTGAACTTCGCCGACGACCCGGTTGGCGACCACCTGATTCGGCCGGCTGGGATCGCGGGTCTTGTGGATGAATGCGATCGGTGCACCGCCGAGTCGATCCGCCCATCGCTCCGCCGTGCGGACGCGCCCCGAGTCGGGGGACACCACGGCGAGGTCATCGCTGCTGTACTTCTTCCCGATGTAGCCCGTGAGCAGTGGCTGGGCGAAGAGGTGGTCCACCGGTCCGTCGAAGAATCCCTGAATCTGATCAGTGTGCAGGTCGACAGTCATCAGACGCTGGGCACCGGCGGTCTTCAGCAGATCGGCGATCAACCGGGCGGAGATCGGCTCCCGGCCGCGGTGCTTCTTGTCCTGCCGGGCGTAGGGGTAGAACGGCAGTACAACGGTGATCCGTTTCGCCGACGCCCGTTTGAGGGCGTCGATCATGATCAGCGTTTCCATCACCCACGTGTTGATCGGCACACCGCAGGACTGGATCAGGAAGGCGTCGGACCCCCGGACGGATTCCTCGAAGCGGACGAAGATTTCGCCGTTCGCGAAGTCGTAAGCGGACTGCGGCGTCACCGTGACGTCCAGGTACTTGCCCACTTCTTCCGCCAGTTCGGGGTACCCGCGACCCGAGAACAGCATCAGGCTCTTGCGGGTCGTGATCGACAGCGAACTCACGGGGGAGGATCTCCTTGTTGCGTGGTGGTCGTGCCCTGCCGTGAGCCGGCGGGAAGGTGAACGGGCTCATCGGCGATCGCGGCTTCCGCGGCGAGCGCTGCCTTGGATCCGGTGCGCTTGCGGAGGACCCAACCATCGACGGAATGCTGGCGGCCCCGAGCGATGCCAAGGTCACCTGGTCCCAGGTCCTGGGTGATGGTGGAACCTGCCGCGACGTAGGCGCCGTCCTGAAGTGCCACGGGGGCCACCAGCGTCGAATCACTGCCCACAAAAACATGGTCCCCGATCGTCGTCGGGTACTTGTGGTCGCCGTCGTAGTTTGCGGTGATCGTGCCCGCACCTATGTTCGCTCCGCAGCCGATGGTGGTGTCCCCTATATAAGAAAGGTGCGGCACTTTCGACCCGCGGCCAACTGTAGACTTCTTGACCTCGACGTAGGCGCCCACCTTGCTGCCGGTCAACAGCACGGTGTCCGGCCGAAGGTAGCTGTACGGTCCGACCTTTGAGTCCGGTCCGATGGTGGCGCCGTGGCAGTGCGACCTGACCACGCTCGCCCCGTCGTGCACGGTGCAAGCGATCAGCGTGGTGTCCGGGCCGACCGAGCAGCCGGTTCCGATGGTCGTTCCGGCCTGCAGTTGGGTGCCGGGAAGGATTTCGGTATCCGACCCGATGCTCACGTCGGCGTGCAGCCAGGTCGTTGCGGGATCGTGAACGGTGACTCCGCTCAGCTGTGCCTGGCGCACCAGCCGCGCATTGAGCACCCGTGCCAGCTCGGCCAATTGCACGCGGTCGTTGATGCCCTCCGTCTCGATGGCGTCCGGTGCCGTGGCGGAGCCGACTCGGAGGCCGTCGGACTTCGCGATGCCCACAACGTCCGTGAGATACCGCTCACCCGCGGCATTGGCGTCGGACAGCCGCCCAAGAGCCTCGGTCAGAACCACGCCGTCGAAGGCGTACACGCCCGAGTTGATCTCGGTGATGGCGAGCTGGGCGTGATCGGCGTCCTTATGTTCCACGATGCCCACCAGCTCACCGGAATCGTCGCGCAGGATTCGCCCGTAGCCGACGGGGTCCCGTACGACGGCGGTCAGCACCGTGACTGCATTGCGGCTCGTCACGTGTTCCGCGGCCAGAGACTGCAACGTTTCCGTCCGCAGCAGCGGTACGTCGCCGTACGTTACGAGAACCGTGCCGGTGAGCTCACCGGTCACCTTCAGGGCGCAGGCACACGCGTGCCCGGTGCCCTTCTGCCGATCCTGGATCGCCGTGGAGACTGGCGGCAGATCCTCCGATTCAGCCAGGAACTGGGTGACCACCTCGCGGCCGTGTCCCAGGACTGCGACCAACTGCGCCGGTGCCAGGCCGGCGGCCGCCTTCAAGGAATGCCAGAGCATCGGTTTCCCTGCCAGCTCGTGCAGCACTTTCGGCCGATTCGACTTCATCCGAGTGCCAGCACCGGCAGCAAGCACGATCACAGCCGTGATGCCGGACGCCTGCAATGCAACGGAAGTAGGCTCCGAGTCGGGGGACACGGGGGGCACGGCTCATCCCTCCTGCGAAGCGACTTCGCGGGATTCTGGCGCTCGTTCCGGGCAGGCAAGTGGTCGACGTAGGCCGACCCGCGACCGATCGTAGACCGAGCGCCGCATTTGCCCGCGGTTGAAGGCATCGTGCGGTGCGACACCTGTGCATGTGGGCTCAGGGAGCGACCACTTGGCGGTAGCTCCAGAGCTGCCGCACGCTCCGCCGCCAGGATTCGAACCTGAACCATTGGAACCAAAATCCAAGGTGCTGCCGTTACACCACGGCGGATCGCAACGAGTATCTTACGGCTCGAGCGCCCGAGCCGATCGGTCGCTTCCAGCAGGGTCCTCCAGCAGGGGACTCCAGCAGCGCCTCGGTCGGTGGCGCGGCGACATCAAGTCTCGGTGGCATCCGGGCGATGGGCATCACCGGTCCGCTCTCATCCCGCAGGCACAGTGCGTCATCGACGGCCTCTTACCTCCATGCTGTGAGGATCGGATCCGTACCTTCTCCCGCAATACCGTCACTAACGGGTGTACTGCGCGACGATTCCGGGTGAATGCGTCCTCGTTCGGGCTATCTCGCTGCTAGGGTAACTGCTGGGCGTGATGATCAAGATCGCGACCGAGATCGTGCAGTACAGGGGGTTCGACACAGTTCATGGGTGCACTCGCGCGGGGGCGCTGTTGTAGCTGTCGGCACGAAACCTTCTTGGCTGTCCGCCGTGGACCGAAGGAGCTGTCGTGCAGTCTGCAACCGATGGGGTTTCCGTCCAGGTGGCCGTTGTCTTGACCAGTCCGTCGCCTGACTTTGTAGGGCGCGACCGATGAAGCGCACAGATCGACTTCGGTCGCTGTTCAGCTTGACCGCGGTGGGATTCACCCTTGTGCTGGCTGGCTGCACCAGCACCAATGACACGTCGACGACGGCCGGCCAGTTGCCGGGCGAGTCCGTGACACAGAACGCTCAGACACAGAACGCTCAGACACAGAACGCTCAGACACAGAACGCTCAGACGTCGAATGCCGCGGGGGACGGCGACACGTCATCGAGCTCATCAGTCCCCGAGACGGCCGGTGATTCGGGCATCGACAGCGCCGAGGCGAGCGGCGACACCGCCGCGCCATCATCGTCGGCCGTCGATTCGCGAGCGCCCCTCGCCACGGTGCCCGTCCCTGCACCCGGAGGCGGGGATATCAACCAGACCGTTCCCTCGGTGCAGGTGTCCAGCAAGGCTCCCGTTGCACTGTCGGAGCCCTCGGATGTCAACGACGGCGTGACGGTGCGGCTGGCTGGCATCGAGTCGCTCACCACCACCGCAGAGTTACCAGGCGAGATCTCGGGCCCAGGGATCGAGGTTACGGTCGAGATCGCCAACGGCTCCCAGTCGCCGGTCTCTCTCGACAACGTTGTGGTGAACCTCGTCGACGGTGCTCGAACACCCGCCATTCCCATGACGGCTTCTCCCGCCAAGCCGTTCACTGGTGAGGTTGATCCCGGTAATAAGGCGCAAGCTGTTTACGTCTTCACCGTTCCGACGACGTACAAGAACCCAGCGACCATTACCGTCAGCTACGCCGCCCAATCACCCGTTGCCGTGTTCACGGGCAATGCCAGATGAGCCGAAAGAGAATGATGAAGACTACATCCGGTGTCCGGCTTCGGCTGACATCCATGCTTGCAATCATCGCCCTGGTTGCGACGGGCGTCGGTGCGTCGGTCATCACAGCGCCATACGCGATTGCTGAAACGTCGCCTATCGCCGACTCCAGCGAGGACACCGTAACGGCGGACGCCCTCCCCACGGTGCAGATCGACGGTGTCGCCTGGGATCAGGCCATTGCGGGTCCGAACGTGTGGGTGGGCGGCCAGTTTGCCAATGCCCGGCCTGCCGGCGCGGCACCCGGTACGCAGCTGACACCGAGAGGCAACTTGCTTGCCTACAACCTGACAAGCGGAGTGCTCAGCACGTCCACTGCGCCTTCTCTCAACGCTCAGGTCAAGGTGGTGGCGACTTCACCGGACGGAAGTCGCGTCTACGTTGGCGGAAGCTTCAACACCGCGAATGGTTCGAAGCGGTATCGACTGGCCGCCTACAGCGCGTCAACGGGGGCTTTGATCACCAGCTTCGCTCCGACCATCAATGCGACAGTAAATGCCGTTGTCGCCACCAACACGAACGTTTACGTCGGGGGTATCTTCTCTGTCGTCGGTGGTCAAACTCGTACCAGGCTCGCCGCTTTCAGCGCGTCCAATGGTGCGTTGACCGGGTGGGCTCCGACCGCGGACGCGACAGTCAACGCCATGGTGGTGTCGCCTGACGGGAAGATCATCGTCGGAGGGTCATTCCAGAACGTCAACGGATCACCTGCTTATGGTCTGGCGGCTTTGGATGCTTCCTCGGGCGCTCTGCTTCCATGGAACGCTGGGAACCTCATCCGGAACGCAGGTCCCAATGCCGCGATCCTGAGCTTGACCACAGACGGCAAATCGGTACTCGGCACCGGGTACCACTTCGGAGCCGGTGGAAATCTGGAAGGCACCTTCTCCGCTGACCCTGTCAGTGGTGACATCAAGTGGGTCGAGGACTGCCACGGCGACACCTACGACGCATACTCCGACAGCACGGCCGTCTACACGGTCAGCCATGCCCACTACTGCGGTAATCTCGGCGGCTTCTTCCAGTCCGACCCGTGGTCGATCAACATGCGCCACGCATTGGCCTTCACGACTGCTGCCACGGGCACGCTCGGGCACGACCCGCACGGCTATTTCGACTACTTCGGAACTCCCAGTCCTTCGATGATCAACTGGTTTCCCGATCTCGAAGTCGGCACTTACACAGGAAAGTCACAGGCAGCGTGGTCGGTCACCGGCAATGGCCAATACGTGGTCCTCGGCGGGGAATTTCCGCGGGTTAACAATGTTGCTCAGCAGGGTCTTGTCCGTTTCGCTGTGCCAAGTATCGCCCCGAAGAAGATCGGTCCCGACGTCCAGGGTGCGACCTTCAACCCAGGGATCATCTCATTGCCCTCCGGTGCTGTGCGGATCGCGTGGAAGGCGAATTGGGACAAGGACGACAATAACTTGACCTACAAATTGACCCGCGACGGCGAGGAAATCTATCAGGTAGATGCGAAATCAACGTTTTGGGATCGACCCACGATGGGCTACATCGATCCATCGTCGAATCTCACTCCGGGCAGGGCATACAAGTACAGGCTCAGCGCAACCGACTCGCGGGGCAACGTTTCACAGAGCGAGACGGTCAGCTTCACCGCGCCAGCCGCGGGCACGGCCAACGCGTATGCGAGCCGCGTGTTGGCTGACGGGGCGGCACCATACTGGCCGATGAATGAGCCGTCCGGGACAGTGCTTTTCGATAACTCCACCGCTTTCGATGATGCGGACGCCGGGCGCCAGTTGACTCGGGGCGTCCCGGGAGCGCTGAGCAGTGATCCGGCGACGTCGTTCGATGGATCTACCAGTGCCTCCACCCGCACTCCGATCGCTGGTCCCAACACCTACACCAGCCAAGTTTGGATCAAGACAACCACCACTTCCGGTGGAAAGATCCTTGGGTTCGGAGCAAGCAGTACTGGCAACTCCGGAAGTTACGACCGCCACGTGTACATGGACAACTCCGGACGGATCTGGTTCGGCGTGTACCCGAACGGTGTCGCCACGCTGAATACCTCGGCCTCTTACAACGACGGACAGTGGCATCAGATCACCGCGAGTCTGGGGCCGGACGGCATGAAGTTGTACGTTGACGCGAAGCTGGCCGGACAACGCAGCGATGTCACTGTCGGCCAGGCATATTCCGGCTACTGGCGACTGGGTGGGGACAACCTCAATGGCTGGCCGAGCAGGCCTTCGAGTAGTTACTTCGCCGGTGTGGTTGACGAGGTCGCGATCTACCCGACCGTGCTTTCGCGCCAGACGATCAACGATCAGTGGGTCGCCAGCGGGCGCTCGTCAACGGTCCCAACAGCTCCTACCGACGCGTACGGTGCATCGGTCTTTCAAGACGACCCGCTTCTCTACTGGCGTCTCGGCGAGTCCACCGGGACCACAGCGGCCGACTCCGGGCCGAACGGGGCACAGAAGGGTCAGTACGAGAACGGAGTCACCTTGGCTGCTCCCGGTGGCATCAAAGGCACGACGAATACCGCGGCGTCATTTGACGGTGCCGACGACGTGGTTGCCAGCGTCAACAGCTACACAGATCCCCGAAATTACAGTGAGGAGGTGTGGTTCAAGACAACTTCTTCCGGCGGCGGCAAGTTGATCGGCTTCGGCAACGCTCAGGACGGCGACTCCAGCAGTTACGACCGGCACGTCTACATGGATACCGCCGGGAAGGTCACCTTCGGCGTCTGGACCGGACAAGCGAATACGATCACAGCGCCCGCCTCCTTGAACGACGGCACCTGGCATCATGTTGTCGCCACCCAGTCGACAACGGATGGCATGAAGCTGTACATCGATGGATTGCTCGTCGGAACAAACCCGCAGACAGGCGCGCAAAGCTATACAGGTTTCTGGCGAGTCGGTGGTGATACCCATTGGGCGTCGGGATCCCGATATTTGTCGGCAACATTTGATGAAGCCGCCATCTACGATTCGGTGCTCTCGGCTGCCCGAGTCGCGAACCACTTCAGTCTTGGTAACGTCGGGGGCGCGCAGAACGGCGCGCCAACAGCCGCATTCCAATTCTCGGCTACGAATGTCGATGTCGCATTCGATGGTTCGGCATCGACCGATCCCGACGGCACCATCGCGACGTACGAATGGGACTTCGGGGACGGTAAGACCGGAACTGGGGCAACAATCAGCCACAACTATGCAAAGGCAGGTACCTACTCCGTAACGCTCACTGTTGCTGACAATGCGGGCGCAACGAACGCTGTGACCAAGACCGTCACCGTTACCGCACCGCCGGTCAATGCGCCACCGAAGCCGGTGTTCACCGCGACGGCCAACCAGCTGACGGCCAACGTCGATGCTGCTGATTCGTCGGACCCAGACGGTCAGATTGTCAGCTACGCCTGGGACTTCGGTGATGGCTTCACCACTACTGGTGTCACCGCGTCACACGCCTACAGCACTGCCGGAAGTAAGACGATCACCTTGACCGTGACCGATAACAAGGGTGCGACAGCCTCGTCGTCTCAACCGCTGCAGGTCGTGGCGCCGCCTGTGAACGTACCGCCGGTCGCAGACTTCACCGCGACGACGGCAGGGTTGACGGTGAACTTTGAGTCGACGTCCACGGATTCCGATGGCACTATCGCCAGCTACGCTTGGGATTTGGGTGACGGCTCGACCGCGACGACGGCGACAGCGGTTCATTCCTATGACGCCAGCGGTACGTACGACGTCACCTTGACGGTGACTGACAACAACGGTGAAACGGCGAGCAAGACGACCAAGGTTTCGGTCACTGCAGCCCCGCCTGCAAATGCGGATCCAGTGGCGAATTTTACCTTTTCGGCAGCGGGACTGACGTCGACCTTCACCTCGACGTCAACCGATTCCGATGGAACGATCAGCAACTACGCTTGGGACTTCGGGGATAGCACCACCGACCTGGCGTCCACCGCAACGGTTCAGCACGCCTATCTGGCGGCGGGGACCTATCAGGTGACTTTGACCGTCACTGACAACGAGGGTGCGACTGCGGCGGTGATCAAGCCCGTAACCGTTACCGCTACGACACCGACCACGCTTGCGAAGGACGCGTTCGGGCGCACCCTGGGCAGCGGGTGGGGTGACGCCGACACGGGCGGCGCCTGGTCTGTTGCGGGTGGTTCGACCTACTTCTCTGTGGTGGGCGGGGTGGGCAAGATAAAACTGGCGAAGGCGGGGTTCGGTCCATCGGCAACCCTCGGGTCTGTTTCGGCATCAGACGTCTCCCTGTCTGTCGACCTCGCATTGGACAAGGCCGCTACGGGCGGTGGTGTCTTCCTGTCCGCCGCAGCGCGAAAGGTCGGTAATTCGGAATACCGCACCACTGCGAAGATCCTGTCGACGGGTGCCGTTCAACTGCAATTGGTGAAGATTGCTGATGGCGTCTCGAAAACGTTGCGCACGGTGTCAGTTCCGGACGTGACCTACGCGGCTGGTGATGTCCTGAAACTCCGATTCGAGGTCAGTGGTGCCACGACGGTGACCTTGAACAGCAAGCTGTGGAAGTCGGGAACCACCGAACCGGGCCAATGGCAGAACACGGCGACGGACTCGAGCGACACGTTGCCCGGTGGATCCGTCGCCCTGTATCCGTATCTCTCCGGCTCTGCAACGAACGCGCCGGTAGTCACTTCCGTCGACAATCTCGTTGTGACTGCGGTGGAGCCGTGAGCGCGCGCATGACCACGGGGTGACTGTTGGCCGCTCCGCCAAGCGTCCGCGTCCTCAGTGAATGCCGGCGAAGTTGTTGCCCGAGTCCTTTACCGGCCCGGCTGGACTCCGAGTCCCGATAGGAGCGGGCCAAACGTGACGCCGTCTCGGATGATGTCGGGCGGGGTCGTGTGATGATGCCTGGATCAGCTCAGATCCCTTGCCGGACCGAGGGGGGCGGCGCTGCCAATCGCCTCGACAGGACCACCTCCCGCCCCGCCGGCGGCGACGGTCAAAAACCACCGACGCTTGACCTGCGGGGAGGCCGAGTTTTCCAAGGAGCGGCGACTGGAGCCGGAGATCAGCATCGATCTGCTCGCGAGGATGCCGCGTACCCGCTGCTGGTTTAGGCGGTCGCGAGCAATAAGGCCAAGACCACAGCCATGTTGCCTTCCATCTAAGCAGTTCAGGGCGGCGCACGGTAGTGCGATGTCACCATCCGCTGACACCTGGCTGTCTTCACCGGCAACCAGGCCGCTATAGAAACGGTCGGGCTGATTCTCCATCCTCCAGGGCCGACGATCGGGCACGTGTTTGCCCAGCGACGCCCGTCGGCGCGCCGCGGTTGCGGTCAGTGGCGCGCACCAAATTGAGCCAAGTCAGGCATCTCTCCTGCTCCGCAACGAATTCCGGCATCAGCCACATCGGTCGAAAATTCCGTGCTGACTGGCGTTGGAGTCACAGCCGCACGCTGACCACCGTTGACTGTGGGCCGCTCAAGCGCCGGTGGCGGTCAGTGAATGATGGCGAAGTACTTGCTCGGGTCCTTACTGCCCCAGCCGGAGTTGGGGTGATCGGAGCGGGCCAATGTGACGCCGTTTCGGATGATTTTGGGCGTGGTCCTGATCTGCTGTTTCACGCCGGAAACGGTGTAGCCGTTGTACATGGCGATGCAGAACATGTCCGTCTTGGATGGGCCGTGATCGTAGGACGGATCGATGACGGTGAAGTTCTGCACATCACCAAGTGTGCTGACGAGCATCATATGCATGCCGCTGGAATCCGAGCGGCCCGCGACCTGTGAGTACTTCCCATTGATGAAAAGCTTCGGCCGGACGTGCTTGATCGTTCCCCCGGACTGCTCGTGGTTGATGCCGTGCCCGCTCTTACCGCCAGAACCTGACGAGGTGGCGAATGCGTGGTAGTCCTCCGTGTAGAGGTTCGTGCTCCTGAACATGGTCATCGTACTTGCCACGCCATGGTGGACGTAGGTCCTGTACACCTTGGAGTTGGTGGCGTAGTTGAATCCGATAGGAGCGGCGGCGACGCGGTTGCCACCGTCATCGCGTCCATCTACTTCGCAATCCGAGATGTTCACGCCGTCAGTTCGCAGAACGTTGATTCCGAAAGTCTCTCCGGGGGGAGACATCGACCATCCTCGCGAAGCGCCGCGCAAGTACAAGTTGGATAATTTGGCGCCTTTGCAGTTTGACACCACAAGTCCAGCGTAATACATCCCGTTTTGCGGGTATCCACGCAAGCTGAACTGACTGAGGACAACGTTGGACTTGCTTGACACAGTCATCTGGGTGCCGCAAATACCGCTGCCGAAGTTGCGCGTTGCGGTGTTCGCCGCTACCCGCAGGATGGTGTTGCGGCCTGAGCCCACCAGCCCCCGGCAACCAGCAGATGCGTCGGTTCCGATCCTGAAGCCGTCACGGTAGCCGTTCCGGAAGTCACGAACGGTAAAGCTCCCCTCGGGCAACGTTAGAATTCTGTTCCCGGTCACCTTGTTGATCACGGTCTGCAGATTGTCTCCGGACCGATACAAGTCCTCGTAGCGAACGTAATCCGAGCCGGTTGGCCGGGCCACAGCGGCCGCCGCCGCACTTTGCGTCAGACCGAACCCCGCGACCACGGGTGCCGATGCGAGCGCCAGGCGGAGAACACTTCGGCGGCTCAACCCGGTACTGGGCCCAGCAGCGGTGACGTCGTCGCTCATATTCCACGCCTTTCCAAATAGACAGTCATTCGAACTGGACAGTCATGCAACGGTCGGACAGGTCGCTGTCGCCAAACATTTGCGGTGCGGCATTATCCGGCCTGCCACTGCGACGCGAGCAATCACCTGGTTCCCTGGGGGTGCCATTCGGGACTGGAGGACCCTAACGAGTCGCGGCCGGTTGCCGCTACGTCTCGCGGCTCCCGACTGGAATATGGACGGTTCACCGATGCGTGGCCAGTACCACGCCAGTCGAGTTAATCTAGTGACGGAGCGAAGACATCGAGCTGGCCGACATCCGCATGGCGGCGTCTATAACGGTTGCATCACGAACAGATGGACGAGATGCCGACTGCGTGTGCAGATGCAATGCGCATACGGGTGAAATCGACCGATTGAAAATCACCATTGAGCGGGTCCAAATTCTGGGTGAGAACCCTGTGTGATCTGCATCACTATGGAGTATGGTGCCGCAATCCTTGGACGCGACCGTCTCCTCCTACGTCCGCCCATGGCATCATGATGTCGGGGCTGAGAAGGCCAGCCGGCACCCGTCGACGATCAGAGTGGCGATCGACAGCACTTCGCGGAAGGCGTGACGTTCTGGTGACGACGGGCCCCGCTGAATCAGCCAAGAAGCGGGAACCAAGCAATCCTGATGGCACGGGCGCACTGTCCCGCAACATGATGACGACGATGGTGGGGAACCTCTTCCCGCCATTGGCCGCGCTGTTCAGCGGTCCGATTCTTGGCCATGCCCTCGGGGTGGACGGTCGGGGAGAGGTCGCCGCCGCGACTGCTCCCCTGGCACTGATCACGGTTGTCGCGACGTTCGGCATTCCAGAGGCAACAACCTACTTCACCGCTCGATCCCCGGCGCTGCTGCGATCGATCGGGGGACGAGCATTTGCGATCATGACCGCCGCTGGTCTGTTCTCGACAGGCATGGTGCTCTTGGCAAGGGAGTGGCTCAGCGGCGGGGACCCGTACATCGCCCAGCTGATTATGATCGCATCCCTTGCCATCGTGCCCAACTTGCTGGTCGGTGTGCTACGGGGGATAGCCTCGGGCCTTCACCGTTGGCGGTGGGTCGCCAACGAACGGATCATCTCGTCCTTGCTCCGTCTCCTCTCGCTTATACCTTTCTGGTTGTCAGGAAATCTCACTCCGCTCACGGCGACTGTTCTGCTCGCCGTCATGCCGTTGTTCGGTGCCCTGGCCTATATTCCGCTGGCGAGGGCGCGGAAGTCTGCGGTCCACACGGAGGGCGCTACACGAGAGTCGGCCACCTATCGCGCGATGACGAGCTATGGCCTGCGCATGTGGGTCGGGTCAATCTCAGGCCGACTTCTCGCGAGGTTGGACCAGACCTTACTAACGCCGCTGAGCAGTTCCAGCCAGCTCGGTTTGTATGTGGTTGCTGTGAGCATCGGCGAGCTACCCCTGATCATCAATAGCGCCGTACGAGACGTCACTTTCGCCGCAGACGCCAGGAAAAGTGTCGATGAACGTCTGGGTGCTTCTGCGCGGATATCGGGGGTCGCCTGTGCAGTCGCCGGCATCTTGATCGGGGCCACCATGACGTGGTGGGTGCCTGTCATGTTCGGGGCTGGATTCGCCGCCGCGATCCCCTCGGCGGCAATCATTCTGTTATCCGTTGTGATCAGCACGCCAGGCTCGATCGCGGGAGCAGGTCTCAGTGCGCGAGGCCGTCCGGGCCTGCGGAGCGTTGCCTTGGTCATCGCGTGCGTCGTAAACGTGCTATTGCTCCTCGTCCTGGTGCCGGCGGGTGGCTCCCTCGGCGCGGCCCTCGCGACTCTGGGCGGTCAGCTCGTGTACAGCAACTTGAACCTTGTCTTCCTGTGGCGACGGTTTGGTGTGAGTCCACGCATCTTCTTCGGTTTCCGAAGGAGCGACGCCTTGACGGTGAGCCGCTTCGCTCGCCGCACTCTTGGCCGTCAGGTCGACTGAGAACCGACTGCAACCGAACCGGCTTACCGGCGGAGTAAAGTTCTTTGTGTCAACCCCTCGTCGCTCCGGCGGGGGGTTTCTGGCGTGAGCATGGCGATCGAGGGAGTGCTGTCACTGTGAGTTCCGGTGCGCTGCGAGGCTTGCTGACCGCGGCGTTGGCCGACCCCTTCTTCGGTTCGCTGCGGGCATCGACAGGGGCCATCACGAAGAGGGTGACGGGGCCACCCGCGATCCGCCCGTTCGTCGCAGCCGCCCTCGCGGCCGGCTTTCCCGAGTCCGAGGACGGGGTCCCGGTGCTGCTCGTTGCCGCGACCGGGCGGGAGGCGGAGGCGGCCGTCACCGCGATCGGCGATCTCATCGGCGATGAGAACGTCGAGTTGTTCCCGTCCTGGGAAACGCTGCCGCACGAGCGGCTTTCCCCGCGCGCGGACACCGTGGGTCGGCGGTTGTCGACGCTGCGCCGGATCGCGCATCCGGAAGCACATCCGGCCGGTTATCCCGCCGTCGTGGTCGCCACCATCCGGTCGATGATCCAGCCGATGGCACCGCACCTCGGCGAGATGGTCCCGGTGCGGCTGCAGGTCGGTGACGAAGTCGACCTGTCGTCGCTGGTCGAGCAGCTGGTGTCGCTGGCGTACACCCGGGTCGACATGGTGGAGAAGCGCGGTGAGATCGCCGTCCGCGGTGGACTGCTCGACGTGTTCCCACCGACCGCTGACCACCCCGTGCGGGTGGAATTCTTCGGTGACGAGATCACCGATCTCCGTACGTTCGGGGTCATCGACCAGCGGTCGATCGCGGCCGTCGATGAGATCGTCGCGCCGCCGTGCCGGGAGATTCTGCTGACTCCGGAGGTCCGAGCTCGAGCTGCGGCGCTGTCCGCCGAGAACACCGGGGACCCGACGCTGGCGCAGATGCTCGACAACTTGTCGAACGGCATCGCGGTCGAGGGAATGGAGTCCCTGATCCCCGTGCTGGTGGGCGAGGAGCTCGACTCTGCTGCCGAATCTGCTCCGCCCCGGCACGCACGTTCTGCTGGCCGATCCGGAACGGATCCGGACCAGGGCCGCCGACCTTGTCCGGACCGGCAACGAGTTCCTCGCCGCGTCGTGGATGGCGGCCGCCACCGGCGGTCGAGCACCTATTGATCTGGGGTCATCGGCGTATCGCAGCCTCGAGGACACCCTTGATGTGGTCCGGGACGCCGAGCTACCGATCTGGCGGATCGCCCCGTTCGACACCGGTGACTCCGTCGCCGAGGGGGATGCCGCCGGTGCGGGGGATCAGCCGGCGGTCATCGCCGCTCCGGCTTACCGGGGCGAACTGGCGGTCGCGCTCCAGGACGCTCGGGAGCGCCAGGCGGCCGGCGGATCGACCGTGCTGATCGTCGCCGGGGCCGGTACCGCCGCCCGGGCCGGCGAGCGGCTGGCGGAGTCCGACATGGGAGTGGTGGTGGCCGGCAAGGGGCTGGTCGAGGCGCCACGCAAGGATGTCGTCACGGTGGCCTGCGGTCGTCTGGAGAACGGCTTCGTGCTCCGCGATTCCGGGCTGGCCGTCCTGACCGAGGCGGACCTCACCGGGACCCGCGGGGTCAATCCGGAGGCGTCCGGGGTCCGGATGCCGAGCCGCCGCCGGAACGCCGTCGACCCGGTTTCGCTCAAGCCGGGCGATTATGTGGTGCACGCTCAGCACGGCATCGGCAAGTACGTCGACATGGTGCAGCGCACCTCCGGCGGTGCGACCAGGGAATACCTGGTGGTGGAGTACGCACCGAGCAAGCGCGGCCATCCGGGCGACCGGTTGTTCGTGCCCACCGACGCCCTCGATCTGTTGACCCGTTACGTCGGCGGCGAGGTGCCTTCGCTGAACAAACTCGGCGGGGCGGACTGGGCGAAGACCAAGGGCCGCGCCCGGAAGGCCGTCCGGCAGATCGCCGCGAAACTCGTCCAGCTCTACGCCGCCCGCGCCTCGGCACCCGGTCACGCGTTCGGTGCCGACACCCCCTGGCAGCGTGAGCTCGAGGACGCGTTCCCGTACACCGAGACCCGGGACCAGATGGCGGCGATCGACGAGGTCAAGGCCGACATGGAAAAGCCCGTGCCGATGGACCGCGTCATCTCCGGTGACGTGGGCTACGGCAAGACCGAGATCGCTGTTCGCGCCGCGTTCAAGGCGGTGCAGGACGGCAAGCAGGTCGCCATCCTGGTGCCGACGACGTTGCTGGCGCAGCAGCATCTGTCGACGTTCTCCGACCGGATGGAGCAGTTCCCGATCACCGTCCGCGGGCTGTCCCGGTTCACGTCGAATACCGAGGCCGCCCAGACGATCAAGGGTCTGGCGGACGGCAGCGTCGACATCGTCATCGGCACCCACCGGCTGCTGCAGCCCAACATCCGGTGGAAGGACCTCGGGCTCGTGGTGGTCGACGAGGAGCAGCGCTTCGGTGTCGAACACAAGGAGCACATCACCGCCCTGCGGGCGCACGTCGACATGCTGACCATGTCGGCGACCCCGATCCCGCGGACGCTGGAGATGAGCCTTGCCGGGATCCGGGAGATGTCGACGATCACCACCCCGCCGGAGGAGCGGCATCCGATCCTGACCTACGTCGGGGCCTTTGACGACAAGCTGGTCGCCGCCGCGATCCGGCGTGAGCTGCTCCGCGAGGGGCAGGTGTTCTACGTCCACAACCGGGTGGCGGACATCGAATCCGTCGCCCGGCGGATCCGCGAGGCGGTGCCCGAAGCGAGGATCGCCGTGGCGCACGGGCAGATGGCCGAGGACCGTCTCGAGAAGATCATCGACGGCTTCTGGGCCCGCGAGTGGGACGTGCTGCTCTGCACCACCATCGTCGAGACGGGCCTGGACATCTCCAACGCCAACACCTTGATCGTCGATCACGCCGAGGTGCTCGGCCTGTCGCAGATGCACCAGCTCCGCGGCCGGGTCGGCCGGGGGCGGGAACGCGGCTACGCCTACTTCCTCTACCCCGGGGAGAAGCCGCTCACCGAGACCGCTCACGACCGGCTGGCCACCATCGCGCAGAACTCCGATCTCGGCGCCGGGATGGCCGTGGCGATGAAGGACCTGGAAATTCGCGGCGCCGGGTCCATCCTCGGCGCGGAGCAGAGCGGCCACATCGCCGGCGTCGGTTTCGACCTCTACATCAG
>CAWAVL010000006.1:0-85700 GCA_963785455.1 uncultured Actinomycetota bacterium | reverse complement strand
GTCGGTGAGGCGGTGAATGCCTTCAAGAAGGCAGCGTCGTCGGCCGACGGCGGAGGCGAGGTCGAGGATGAACCTGCCGAGGTGCGCGTCGAGCTGCCGATCGACGCCAACATCCCGCACGACTACATCCCGGTCGAGCGACTACGGCTGGACGCCTACCGTCGGATCGCGGCGGCCACGTCACCCGGGGATGTGGCCGCCGTCCGGGAGGAGTTGGTCGACCGGTACGGCCCGCTGGGGGAGCAGGTCGAGAACCTGCTCGCGGTGGCCTCGTTCCGCCAGCTGTGCCGGTCGGTGGGTGTCACCGAAGTGGCGATGGGCCCGCAGGGACTCCGGATGGCGCCGATCCACCTGCCGGAGTCCGGTCAGATGAGACTGGCCCGGATGTACCCGGGGTCGAAGTACCGCGAGCTGACCTCGACACTCACGCTCCGTCCGCCCACCGAAGGTGGGCGGACGGGCGGTGCTCCGTTGCGAGACCGCGCACTTCTTCGGTATTGCGGCTCCGTACTGGAGAATTTGGTTGCGGTGCCGACTACGGCGTAACGAAGTCGGGGGCAGGGAGCGGGTAACGCAAACAGCCACGTACCGAATGATCGGGACGCGGCTGTTATGAGCGCGAGCGAGTCCAATCAGACAGTCGACCGCCGAGATCATTATCAGCCGGCCCGAAGTTGGCTCCCGGAATTGGAAAAACGCGAATGAGAGCTGAGTGGTGGTTCTCAGCGCAATTCAACTCACTTGCTCGGGCGATCAACTTTGCACCAGGCCGACAAAATGGCGGAGCCGCGCACCGAAAACCGGGCGCGGCTCCGTCATTGTGACTTCTGTCAGACAGTCGACTTCCGAATGCGGTTACCGGCGAAGGCCAGGACAAGGCCGACGACGAGCACGGCAACCCCGATCAGGACCGCGGTACCGACGCTGAACCCGGCACCGGTGCTGGCCAGGCTGGTCGTGGTCGAAGCCGTGTCGGCGACCGGCACGTAGTTGCTGGCACCCGGATCAACCGGCGGCGCCGGGTAGGGAGGGTTGCCGGCAAATGCCAGCGCGGGGATGGCCAGAAGGCCGACGACGACCATCGTGAGTGTGGTGACGATCCTGCGAAGCATGTGAACAACCCATCTCTGAGAGTGACATGACCGCGTCCCCCGGAACTGCGACCACCCTGACGGGCTGACTCTAACGCAGGATCCGCTACTTTCTGCTCACTTCCTTGGCCACACCCACGGGAATCACCCGATCGAGAGGAGCCATCAGCACGGGACGTAGCGCAGGTGTCGCGGTCAGTGAGAAAGGTGCCCAGAGCCTGACCGGCTAGGGCCGCCCGAGCGCCCGGTACGTCCATCCAGCCGCCCGCCAGGCCGCCGGATCGAGCGCATTGCGACCGTCGAGCATCCGCTTCTGCGCGACGACGCTGCCGAAGGCGACGGGGTCGAGTTGCTTGTACTCGTCCCACTCGGTGAGCAGCAGGACGAGGTCGGCCTCCTTGGAGGCCTCTTCCGCGGATTCCGCGTACGCGAGGTCGGGCCACTTGCGTCGGGCGTTCTCGACAGCCTCCGGGTCGGTGACCACCACGGAGGCTCCCTGGAGTTGGATCTGCGCGGCCACGTTCAACGCCGGTGAGTCCCGGATGTCGTCGCTGTTGGGCTTGAACGCCAGACCGAGCACCGCGATGCGCCGGCCGACGATGGACCCACCGCAGACATCCCGGGCGAGGTCCACCATCCTGACCCGTCGGCGCATGTTGATGGAGTCGATCTCCCGCAGGAAGGCCAGTGCCTGGTCCGCCCCCAGCTCGCCCGCCCGTGCCATGAAGGCGCGGATGTCCTTGGGCAGGCAGCCACCGCCGAACCCGAGGCCGGCGTTGAGGAATCGCCGGCCGATCCGGGTGTCGTGGCCGATCGCATCCGCCAGTTGGACGACGTCCGCTCCGCTCGCCTCGCACACTTCCGCCATTGCGTTGATGAACGAGATCTTTGTTGCCAGAAACGAATTCGCCGCGGCCTTCACCAATTCGGCGGTCGCATAGTCCGTGACGACGAGCGGGACGCCGTCAGTCAGTGGTGTTGCGTAGACCTCGTCCAGTAGTGACCTGGCGTGCGCGCCCCCGTCACCCGCCGGCAACCCGTACACGAGGCGATCGGGATGGAGGGTGTCCTGCACGGCGAAACCTTCACGCAGGAATTCCGGGTTCCAGGCCAGTAGCGCGGCCGGTTCGGCTGCTGTCACGAGTTCGGACAGGCGGCCTGCGGTCCCCACCGGAACCGTGGACTTGCCGACCACCAGGTCTCCCTGCGACAGGTGCGGGATCAGCGAGGTCACCGCGGCGTCCACGTAGGCGAGGTCGGCGGCGTACTCGTTGCGCTTCTGCGGTGTGCCGACACAGACGAAGTGCACCGTGCGACCCTTGGCGGCCGCCATGTCGGTGGTGAAGCTGAGCCGGCCGGTTGTCAGGGCGGCCTTCAGGACGTCGGCGAAGCCCGGCTCGAAGAATGGTGTTTCGCCGGCGGCGAGCAACTGCACTTTCGCAGCGTCGACGTCGATGCCGACGACGTCATGGCCGAGCTGGGCCATGCACGCCGCGTGGACAGCCCCCAGGTAGCCGCAGCCGATCACGGTCATCTTCGTCATGGAAGTGCTGCCCCCTGCAGGATCCCGGTCTGCCGACCACCGACAAACGCCAGGGAGTGATCCTGCCACGAGCAGGCGAGCTCCTAGCCCGTGTTGCGCATGCCGGCGGCCACCCCGTTGATGGTCAGCAACATCGCCCGCCGGAGTTCGTCTTCGACCGGGCCGGAGCGCTCTGCCTCACGGATCCGGCCCAGCAGGTCCACCTGGAGGTAGGAGATCGGAGCCAGGTAGGGCTCGCGAACGGCGAGGGTCCGTTTCAACTCGGGTTGGTCGTCCAGCAACTCGGAGCCGCCGGTGACCCTCAGGACCTCCGCCACCGTCAGTTCGTGCTCGGCCCGGATGCTGTCGAACAGATGGTGCAGCTCAGTGGGCACCAGGGCATGGACGTACAACGACGCGATCTCCATGTCCGTCTTCGCGAGCGTCATCTGCACGTTGGAGATGAAGGTGCGGAAGAAGTGCCAGTCGCGGAACATCTCGTCCAGCCCGTCGGTGGCCCCCGATTCCCGGGCTGCGCGCAGGCCGGACCCGACCCCGAACCAGCCGGGGACGATCTGCCTGGACTGCGTCCAGCCGAAGACCCACGGGATCGCCCGCAGGCCGGCGATACCGCCCCCCGAATCAGGGCGGCGCGCCGGCCGGGAGCCGATGTTGAGCTTGGCGAGTTGATCCACCGGCGTTGACGACAAGAAATAGGCCGGCAGATCGGGATGGTCGACCAGTCCGCAGTAGGTGGCGTAGGCGGCGTCGCTGACGGTGTTCATCAGCGCGTCCCACTCGCGAAGTTGGCTGGGCGTCTGCCGAGCCTGCTGGTGCAGGGCGGCCGCGCGCAGAGTCGCGGCCAGCGTGAGCTCGAGGTTCTCCTTGGCGAGGTCCGGGAGTCCGTACTTGTCGCTGATCACCTCACCCTGCTCGGTGAACTTGATCGCACCGGTCAGTACACCGTGCGGTTGGGCAAGGATGGAGTCGTACGTCGGGCCGCCGCCGCGGCCCACCGTCCCGCCCCGGCCGTGGAACAGCGTGAGCGAGACCCCGTGCTTGGCAGCGACGTCGCGCAGCACCCGCTGGGTCTTGTGGATCTCCCACTGGCTGGTGGTGATCCCGGACTGTTTGTTGGAATCCGAATAGCCCAGCATGACCTCCTGCACGTCGCCGCGGAGCCGCACGATCTGCCGGTAGGTCGGGTCACTGAGCAACTCGTCGATCACGTCGGCGGATCGCCGCAGCTCGTCCACGGTTTCCAGCAGCGGCGCGAACCCGAGATGCGCGTACGGTCCGCGGTCCGGGTCGCCCGGTGTGCCGTACACATCCAGCAGGCCGGCCTCCCTGGCAAGGATCGCGGCAGCCAGGATGTCATCCGACCCCATGGTCATCGACGTGATGTAGGTGACGATGACGCCGCGGCCATAGGTGGCCTGTGCAGCCTTGATCTCGGCGAAGACCGAAAACGTCTTCGCGCCGGCGGCATCCAGCGGTGCGGGCAGCGACGTCAGCGGCCGGTGCGAGGTCAGTTCCGCCGCCAACAGGTCCCGCCGCTCGTTCCGGTTGAGCGTTCGGTAGGGGCGGTCCAGCTCGCCGAGCCTGTCGATCAACTGGGCCACGACCTGGTGGTGCGCGTCGGCGTGTTCGCGGATGTCCATGTAGGCGGTGCTCAGCCCGCTCACCGCGAGCGTGCGTTGCACGGTGGCGAGCACACCCTTCGCCGCCAACGAGCCGTTGTTCTCCAGCAAGGACCGGCTGATGACGGACAGGTCGTCGAGCAGTTCGGCCTTGTCGGCGTAGTCGCGGCCGGGCTCATGGGGCCTCGCGCCGTTGACCCTGGCCCGGGTGTTCATCAGCTTGGCCTTGATGCAGGTGAGCTTGAGCCTCATCGGCTCGGCACTGTTCAGTTCCTTGACCCGAGGATCGAGCCCCGGGAGCTTGCGCAGGTCCTGCTCGATGGACGCCTGCAACTCCTCGGACACCGGTGTGACGACCGTCGAGCTGGACAGCGCCATGATCAGCTCGTCCACCTTCTCGATGGCGATCTTGTAAGCAGTTGCATGCTGCAGTCTGAGCACCTCATGGGTGATGTCGGCGGTGACGTTCGGGTTACCGTCGCGGTCGCCGCCGATCCAGCTGCCCAACAACAGCGGAGTGGCATCGGCGGGCAGGGTAAGGCCGTGCTTCGCCAGGGCTGCCACCAAGTTGTCCGTCACCTCGGGGATGGTGTCGCCGGCGATTGCCTCGAGATAGAAGAGCGCATTGCGGGCTTCGTCGATCGGTGTAGGTCTCGATTGCCGCAACTCGTCGGTCTGCCACAGCAGGTCGATGATCTCCGCGAGTTTGCGATCCTGACGGCCGCGTGCGGCGCTGTCCGGTTCGCTACGGACGGCGAGAATGTCGGCAACTGCCCGAAGCTTCAGCAGCACCGAGCGGCGGGTGGCCTCGGTGGGATGCGCAGTGAAGACAGGTTGCACAGCGAGGCTGCCGATGGCCTCGGCCAAGGGCTCGACGCCGAGTTGCTGTGCAATCTCATCGACGACGGCGCCGAGATGACCGTCTCCGGAGGGGCGACTTCTCAGCATCCGCACGCGGTGGACCTGTTCGGCGCCATTCGCCAGCTGGAAATACGTTGCAAAGGCTCGGACCAGATCCGTCGCCGCCCGGATGGGCAGTGCCGCGAGCTTGGCGCGCACCGCATCGGTTGCCGCCCGCCGTTCGTCCTCCGTGTGTGACTCGCGCGATTCCTTCGTCAGGGACCGCACTTCTTCCACCGTGACAAGCAGCTGGTCACCGTTCTGCCGGACGAGAGACTTCCCGAGGATGGTGCTGACACGCCTGACGTCAGCCCGGAGGTCAGCAGTGCTCGGCGTCAGCTCATACATGCCTACCGCTGCTTCGGCGCTTGTCGTCACGCGCTCATCTTGCCTCGACGTGAGTTACAGCTGGGTGACATGGGTACACGGAAGCCGGGCACGGACTCCGAATGGTCACGCTCGGTCGCTTGGCACCAATTGTCTGTCCGGCCAGGCGGATGCGCAGCGAAGGGACTGGTCCGATCGGTGACAATGCGACCCTCCAAAGGGTGAAGCCGATGTGCGCCAGGCGGCGAGTGTTGGCGATACCGACACCGACTGTTAAATTGAGTAGACCGAATGGAGGCAACGGCGCCGCGTTGGTCGGGGGACCACAGACAGTCACGAAATGGCGCCAGTTGTGCCGTAAGGGGGTTGAGCGTGCATCGCTCGTTGTCCTGTTCGATGCGATGGCCCCGGATAGCACGGAGGGGTTCCCGGAACCGGGCGTCCCGGGCGGGTGGTAGGCATGTTGATGAATAGCGCCCGGACCGGGCTCAGCATCGCGATGATCGGTACACGCGGTGTCCCGGCGCATTACGGAGGCTTCGAGACCTGCGTTGAAGAGGTCGGCGCCCGGCTGGTCGACAAGGGTCACGAGGTGATCGTGTATTGCCGCGGCGTCGAACCGCAGGATCGGCTGGACACCTATCTCGGCATGTCACTGGTTCACCTGCCTGCGATGAAGAGGCGGACGGCCGAGACTCTGAGTCACACCGGCCTGTCGGCAGGCCACCTGCTGGCACACCGGACCGACGCTGCACTCGTGTTCAACTGCGCGAATGCGCCATTGTTGCCCGTCATTCGCGCGCGTGGAATCCCGGTCGCTACTCATGTGGATGGTTTGGAATGGCAGCGAGCCAAATGGGGGAGCGCCGGCAAGCGGTACTATCGGTGGGCCGAAAAGATGGCGGTTCGCTGGTCCAATGCGCTGATCGCGGATGCTGCGGGAATTTCCGAGTACTACCGCGAGAAGCACAATGCCGATACCGACCTGATCGCCTACGGCGCACCGCAAATCGGTGCTGACACTGAACGCCTTCGCGAATTAGGCCTCTCCCCGGACGGTTACCATTTGGTGGTTGCGCGATTCGAACCGGAGAATCACGTCGAGGAAATAGTACGGGGATACTCTGCCAGTTTGTCGACGCTTCCGTTGGTCGTCGTCGGGTCCGCGCCGTACTCGGACGGCTACACGATGTCGGTCAGGCGTGCCGCAGACAGTCGTGTGCGGTTCCTCGGCGGGGTGTGGGACCAGGACCTCCTCGACCAGTTGTATGCCGGCGCACGCTCCTATTTGCATGGGCATTCTGTCGGCGGAACGAACCCATCATTGCTGCGGGCAATCGGTGCTGGCGACTGCCACGACAGCGTTTGATGTCGGCTTCAACCGGGAGGTCTTAGGAGATGCGGGCCGTTACTTCAGCACTCCCGCTGAGCTCGCGGCGATCATCGAGGAAGAGGAGCGGGATGCCTCCACGCTGCACACGCGCGCCCAGAGCGGCTTCCGGAGATCAGCGGATTACAGCTGGGACGACGTTGCCGACAGGTACGAGTCATTGTGCCTCCGTCTGGCCGGCCGGCGGACCGAATCAGCGTTCGCAATTGAGATGAACGGCGCGAGCAGGTGCTGACGCCTGAATCTGGCCGAGTCACTTTCCAGGAGTCTTTCGCGGTCCTATCCAGCGGTTCCGTCGATGATCGGTCGGCTCTCGGATCTGCAGGGCGCTATTTCACGACTCCGATGGGGCTCGCAACCATCATCGAGCGGGAGGAGTCCGACACCTCCCCTCTCCGGGTTCGCGCTCGAGAGAGTTTTCAGCGATCGGCCGACTACAGCTGGGATGACGTCGCGGACAGGTACGAGGCACTCTGTCTCCGATTGGCCGATCGCTGGGGCCACGCGGCAATGATGAGCGTGCCAGAGGATGTGCCTGCCGCGCCGGCGCATCAGGATCCGACGTCGCATCAGGATCAAGGCAGGGTGGCTCATGTCAAATTCTGAGGAAGTGGTGACGTCGGCGGCCCCCTCTTGGAGGAAAAATCCACAGATCCATGGGCATCGCCAAATCGTTGATGCTCTGTCGTCGGCACAGAAGTCGTCGAAAGGTGCCCCGGCGTACTCCCGCTTCATCAACCGGCGCGCCGGCCGGCATTTGGCCGCCGTCGCCTATCGCTTGGGAGTGACGCCGAACATCGTCACTGCGATCAGCGCGCTGTTCTCGTTCGCGGCGATTGCGGTCTTGGCACTTGTACCACCGTCATGGCTCAGCGGAATTGCCGTGACGATCGGCTTGGTCGTCGGTTACGCGTTGGATTCGGCGGACGGCCAACTGGCACGACTGCGAGGCGGTGGTTCCACTTCGGGTGAGTGGCTCGACCACATCGTCGATGCGACAAAGATTTCGTCACTGCATCTCGCTACCCTGGTTTCCGCGTACCGGTTCTTCGAACTGGACAACTCCGAGTGGTTGCTCGTTCCCATCGGCTTCGCCGTGGTGGGAGCGGTCGCATTTTTCGCAATGACGCTGAACGACCAGCTGCGCCGAAACAAGGTTCCCGGTCGCGACAACCTCTTGTCGCGCAAAGAAGGCACAACGTCTCCCATGCGGTCCCTTGCGGTTATTGCCACAGATTACGGTGTCTTGTGCTGGGTGTATGTCTTGCTCGGCGTCCCGCAGATCTTTTTTGCCGTGTATGTCTTCTTGTTCGTCTGCAATGCTGTCTTCCTTGTGCTTGCTCTGGGAAAATGGTTTGGAGACATGAAGGAGCTGGACTCTGCACAGGTGACGACGCCGTGACAGCTCTTGGTGACGAGAACCCAGCGGGCTACCGCCGATGACGATGCACTTCTTCGCAGCCCCGTACACGCAAGTCCTGATAGCCCATCCAGCCGCCGACTCCTGCGGATCGGACAGCATCCTGCCGGTGGCCGGGGGTTGGAACGTGACTGTCACCGTTCCTTCAGAGGGCCCGTTCGGCGCGGTGCCGGATGACCGCGGGGCTGCCGTGTTGTTCTGCCCGGCGCCTGTGCTGTGCAGGAGTGCGCCCAGCGCGCTGGGCCGGATGAGACAACTGGAAGCCCTGGAGGCATCAGCCCCCGGCGTCAAGCTGCTGCGGCTCACCCAGCCCACCGTCGCGCTGGTCAAGACAGTGACAGTCCTGTCGACAGTCCTGTCCTGGATCCTTCTCTCCCTGTTGTTGCGCACCAAGGTTCTATGCCAGTTGCACGAGGTGGAAGGAACGGCAGCCGCGTCTGGGCCGCGGTTGTTGGCTTTGCCGATCCTGCTTGTTCATCGCATCGTCGCCATCAGCGAAATTGCGCTGGAAGCAATTCTCGCTCTGCAACCCGTCGCCGTGGTTGCTACCCGAGGGATGCGTGAGGTGATCATGCGTGAGGTGGTCATGGGTGTCAGATTCGCTCACCTGGTTCGGACCGGGGAATCTGCTGCACCGGCGCAGCCGCTCGCCCAGACCATCGCGGATCGGGCTGCCCGTCCTCGTCTGCTAGCGGTCGACGTGGTCGAGACCGCGTCACGTTGTGCACCGCGATACCAGCAAGACGCCTGTCGGATCGCTGGTGAACTCGTCGGCACGCCGGCCCCGTCGACGCTGGCGATGCCGTGACGACGCCTCCAGTCGCAGGGAAGCCCGACCACGTCGGCCCCCGTTGCGACAAAGCCAGCGGGCACCACCTTCCATCGGTGACGGTCGCTGTCCTCACCTACCGACGCCCTGCCGACTTGGCGGCACTCCTCCCGTTGCTGATCGAGCAGGCCGAATCGGTCCGGCACGATTGCCGAATCCTTATCATCGACAACGACGTACACGGCGCCGGTGCCGCGGTCGCGATGGGACTGGGCAACGCCCTTATCAGCGCGGAGGTAGAGCCGAGACCGGGGATCGCGGCCGCTCGGAACCGAGCGCTGGACGTGGCCTCCACTGACCTTCTGGTGTTCATCGATGACGACGAGCGGCCTTCCCCACGGTGGCTCGCAGAGCTGCTCTCGACACACGCACACTGTCGGGGGGCGGGAGTGGTCGGACCAGTCATTTCTCGCTTCGCCGGGACACCGGATCAATGGATTGCGGCAGGCAGGTTCTTCGACCGTCGCCGCCTGCCGACAGGTACCGCGGTTCGAGTGGCAGCCACCAACAACCTGCTGATCGATCTCGGCGCCGTTCGACGCCTGATGGTCCGCTTCGATGAGCGATTCGGGATCTCCGGGGGCTCCGATACGCTGTTCACCCGCCAACTGGTACAGCGCGGAGGCCGCCTCTTCTGGTGCGACGAAGCGATCGTGGTCGACATGGTGCCGGTCCAACGGCTGACTCGACGGTGGGTCCTTCGTCGCGCGTTCCGGAGCGGGAACGGATGGAGCAGGACCTCGATTCTCCTGGCTTCCTCACCTGTGAGCCGCGGGGTCACGCGATTGCGTCTCACTTTCAATGCGGGTGTCCGGGTCCTCGGCGGGGTCGGCCGTTGCGTGGCGGGACTGCTGGCCGGCTCCGTGAGCCAGCGCGCGCGCGGCGCGCGAACGATCGCACGCGGCGTAGGGATGCTGGTCGGCGCATACGGATTCGTCTTCTCTGAGTATGTTCGGCCCTCGGAACTCGATGACCTGTTGACCCCTGAGCTGACGACGGAAGGACATCGGCCATGAATCCGCGGTCCGATAAGTTCCGCCTTGCCGTGGTGGTCGTGACGTACGGAAGTCATCACCTCTTGGAGTCCAACCTCGGACGGATGAGCGTCGACGAGGCAGCCGACGGAGTCGTCATCGTGGACAATCTCCATTCGTCCGGTGAGCGGACCGCGATACGGGCCCTCACGCAGCAGCGCGGTTGGACCTTCTTGGCTATGGACGCGAACATCGGATTCGGCGCAGCGGTGAATCACGGGGTCAGCTGGGCTTTCAGCAACGGCTTCGATGTCGCGCTGATCCTGAATCCCGATGCCTTCGTGGAGCCGGCCGTGGTCAGGAGTCTGTTGGACGAGTGTCGGATCCATCCTGATGCGCTGATCGCGCCGGTCATCCTGCGCAGCGACCGCACGACCTGGTTCAGCGGCGGAGCCATGGATGGTCGGAGCGGTGACGTCACCGGCACGGCGCGGTATGGGTTGCCTGATACGGGGGGATGGGTCTCAGGGGCATGCTTCCTCGTCCATAAAGGTTTGTGGGAGCGGATCGGCGGCTTCGATCCCAGGTACTTCTTGTACTGGGAAGATGTCGACCTCAGCTGGAGGGCTGTCGCCGCGGGTGGAGTTCTCCTGGTGAGGCACGATCTGACGGCTTTCCATGATCCGGGAGGGACCCAGAAGGGCACGGGTAAGTCCGCGTTGTACTACTACTACAACTGCAGGAATCGACTGCTGTTCGCGGGGCGGAATCTACCCGCGAGAACGGCGCTGGGTTGGCTGCTCAGAACTCCTGGAGCGAGCAAGCGCATCCTGTATCGCGGCGGACGGCGTCAGATGGTGGTGTCTTTGAGTCCCCTGGTGTCCGCAGTTGGTGGATCGTTGGTGGGCGCCGCGTTCATGATGGGGACGCTGTCCCGTCGTGCGTCGAGCGCCGCAGCCACGCGGCTTCGGGCTGGGCTCAGCAGTGACGCGGACCGCCAGGATCGCACTGACCTGAGTGCCGTAAGGGTCTACGCTTCCCTGAGAACGGCGCACCTGGAGCGGTTTCGCTCGATGACCCCTGCGAAGGTGCTGTACAACCGCACTCGCTATGACTTTGATGAGACGCTGGTCACGGAGGAGTCTCGTCCTCGGCGGCTGTCACGCTGGGGCATCGTCAGGGACCTCTTCCTGCACGACTACGACGTCGTGGAACTCAACGAACCCCTGATGACCGGGCGTTGGCCGGATTTGATGGCCCAGACGATCGCCGTGCGTGTGCGCTCATTGCTCAGACGCCGCCGGACGCGCGTGGTGACCTACTGCATCGGTTATGCGGATCCGGCCGACGACATCGCGGCACGCCGACCGATTCCCAGGATCGTTGCGCGCCTCTGGGCTGCGGTCGTCGCCACGTCGTTGGCCGCGATGACTGACCGGCTGGCGTTCGGCACGGCGGGGTCGCTCGACCTGTACGGGAGGTACGTGCCGAAATCTCTGCTCACCAACAAGGCACGACTCTTCGAGGCTCTTCCGTCTCCATGCGCCTGTTTGAAGCTACATCCCGCGGGTGACGATCGATCGTCATCGTTCGTGTTCCTCGGCTCTTTCGACGATCGCAAAGGGATCCGGGTGACGCTCCGACTCTGGGAGCGGCTGTCTGCCGAGCGTCCGGAGTGGACGCTTCGTGTCCTTGGTAAGGGCCCGCTGACCGATGCTGTTCTCAATTGGGCCGCCGATCGGCGGGAAGTCACCGTTGAACTCGACCCACCTCGCGATCGGATCCACGAGGTACTGCGCAGCTCCGGGACCCTGGTGTTGCTGTCACAGCGGGTGGGAGCGTGGCGGGAGCAGATCGGACTTCCGATCGTCGAAGGTCTGGCGCACGGTTGTGAGATCGTCACGACCTCTGAAACCGGGCTCGCCGCCTGGCTGGAGTCCCACGGCCATGTGGTGGTCGAACCGGGTGTGCGGATGGAAGGGCTCGCTCCAGCCATCCTCAGGAGGGCGTTGGTCCGTCAGCGCCTCGCTGTCGTCGCGGATCTTCCCGATGCGGATCAGCGCATCGCTGCCGACCGCTGGCTCATGTCGGGCGACAGCGAATCCCGTTCCGATCACATGGCTTGGTTAACAGCATGAATCAAAAGAGTCAGGAAGCCTCGAACGAACGGGTCCCATGGGTCGATACGGGCCGCGGAATCGCCATCTTGTTGGTGCCGGTCTACCATGCGACCAACTGGCTGATTGGCACTGGACTGGATATCACCTACTGGATCCAGATCAACAACGTTCTTGCGACCTTACGGATGCCGCTGTTCTTCACCCTCGCAGGCTTATTCGCGCCGAAGTGGCTCGCTGTCGACTGGGGCACACTGCTGCGTTCGAAGTTGCTGTTGTTCGCATGGGTGTTTGCGGTGTGGGAGATCATCGGATCGTTCGTGTTTCTTCTGGGTCAGGCGGCAACCGGAACAGCCATCAACCTGCTGGGCTCCGCAGAGGCGCTCTTGATGTCGCCGGTTCTGCCCAGATTCGAACTCTGGTTCATCTGGGCGCTGATGCTGTTCTTCGTCATCGCGAAGGCGACCCGCCGCCTCGACGTTCGTCTCCAGCTTGTCTTGGCGGCATCCATCGCTGTGGTGGGACTCACACTGTGGGCAACAAAGACCACTGGCTGGACGGGATCGGCCAAGTACTACTTCTTCTTCCTCTCCGGCATCTACCTCCGCGTGCCGATATTACGGTTCGGCCGGAACGGCAACATTTTGTTGCTCTCAGCTGTGGTGCTGATGTGGTTGATTGCATCGGTGGCCCTGGTTTTCTTTGACGCGCACGACGTTGTCGGCCTGTACTTCCTTGACTGCGTGCTCGGCGTCCTCGCCGGTATTGTGCTCAGTCGCGCACTGGCTCGTGTGAAGTTACTCGGAAGGATAGGCCAGCAAACCCTGCCGATATATCTTGCTCACACTCCGATCATCATCATCTTCTCGGCGATTGTCGGCAGATTTCTTCTCGTGCCGGCCGACGTTGTCGCGCCTATTGTTCCTCCGGTGATCGCATGGCTTGCCGTCTATCTCTCTCTGCAGCTTTATCACTTCTCGGTTCGCCACAGCATACGATTCCTTTACGAACCTCCCGCACGAGTGGAGCGGTGGACGAGCAAGCTGACCGGTGCGCGGCGGGGAAGGCGATAGCGGTCGCCGTAACGGCTGTTACTTGGAGCAACGATGAGTCCTGCGGGTTCTGCGGCCGAGATTGCCGGAGGTCAACGCGACAAACCCCGTTCGCTTGACGCCTTCGCCAATCGGCGCCGCCACTCCCTCTCGGCCCTGGGCTTGGGGATGATCGGCGCGTTCCTCTCGATGGTGGGTTCTTGGACACCCTCGCTCTGGACCGACGAAGCAGCCACAATATCCGCCGCGGACCGCAGTATTGAGGACCTGTGGAGGATGGTCGGTAATATCGATGCTGTCCATGGTGGTTATTACCTCGTCATGCACTACTGGCTTGACGTTTTCGGGACCTCGCCGGTCAGCCTCCGAGCACCGAGCGCCATCGCGGTGGGAGTGGCAGCGGCCGGTGTCTATGTCTTAGGCCGGCGACTGGTCAGCCAGTCTGTCGGGGTTGTCGGATCCGTGGTCTTCGCCCTCCTGCCGAGGGTCACCTGGATGGGCGTCGAGGGTCGATCGTATGCAATGTCGGCCGCGGCGGCGGTGTGGCTCACCGTATTGCTGGTACGCCTGACGACGTCGAGCAGCCATCAACGGGAAGCACGTCCGTACCCGTGGTGGATTCTGTACTCGGTCGGCTGTGCGCTGTCGGCGGTGCTGAACATCTACCTGGTTTTGCTGCTGATCGCGCACGGACTCACGCTTGTGCTGCTGCGTCGTGTGTCGCCCAGGCTTCGTTGGAGGTGGTTGGGCTGCGCTGCGGCAGGCGTCGCTCTCAGCCTCCCGGTCCTCTACCAGGCATCACAGCAATCCGGTCAACTCGGTGGGGGTCGCCTGACTCTTGGCACATTGGTCCGCAACATCGGCGTCAATCAGTTCTTCCTCGGTGACACTCCGACCGTCGGGGCAGTTGAATCGGTTGACATCAAATCGCTGGTGAGCGCTGGAACCTTCTGGCCGATGGCGGCCGTCTGTCTGGCCGTGTTCGGCTGGAGCCTGGTGTTGCTGGGAGCACTTTCGGCCGGCCGCCGATCGCCCCGGATGGGCGCGAGTGAAACCGACGCATTTCGGTGGCTGGTGCCGTGGCTGGTTCTGCCGACCCTGCTGGTGGGGACGTACGGCGTGTTGGTTGGCCCCTTGTACAACCCGCGGTACTTCTCCTTCTGCACTCCGGCGCTTGCCTTGCTGGTGGCGATCGGGTTCGCGGCACTGCAGCGGTCGTCGGTCAAGCTCATGGTTGCCACGCTGGTCATCGTCCTGACGTTGTCGGTGTACTGGTCCCAACGCACGGTCAACGCCAAGAGCAGCAGCGATTGGGTTCAGGTCGCGACCTTCATCGAGCAGAACAGCACAGCCGGAGATGCCGTGTACTTCGCCCCCCGGTACCCCGTGCTCGAGTCAACAGTGGGCCAGACAACGCGAGGTGTCAGCACGGCGTATCCGTGGCCTTTTGCCCAGTTGATCGACCTGACTCTCGACGTGCCGCCCGATGACGACGGCACATTGACCGGCAGGTCGGTGTTGCTGGGGGCGGCGGTCGATCGGCTGGACGGTGCATCGGCCGTGTGGGTCATCAGGAGGAACGGCGACCCCGCGGGTACTTTGACGTCCGACGACGCGCTGCTGAGATCTTTGGGGTTTGTCGAGCGGCGTTCGTGGACAGGCCTACTGGATTCTGTGCGTCAATTCGTCCGAGTACCGGTTCCTCGGTGACCACTTCTCTGGCGGCGGACGAGTCGTCCAGAAATTCCGCATTGCGCGTGGATCCTCCAGACGATGAAGAGCGAACGAATATCAGGCCTCCGAGCAGGATCATCAGTGGAGCGGAACTGTACAACGGTGCAAACATCAGATTCCACAGCGCCTTGATGCCGAGGTACAGGAAGATTGCGCTTGCCGTCCTCTGCGAGAGTCGCGTTCCCAATGACCGAAGAAGCACAAACAAGAAAAAAGCCGCAAAGAGGACCCCGACCAGCCCGAAGTTGGCCCATAGGTCCCCGACGACCGAGTGGAGTTCAAATCCATCTCCGAACATGTACCGTTCGACGTAGCCGTTGTCTGGTTGATACCCGATTGAAATCATGCCCGACTTCGCGATAAGGATATCGTGCAGATTTGCATGCACCCCGGAGCCGAAACCCCACGGATTGCTGCCCATCAGCGACGTCGTGGCGGCGAGCTCGGGCCGTCCGCCGAGGATGAGAGAACCAGAGGCGCTGATCTGGGCCTGCGATCGTTCCTGAGTGGCTTGCCCGAGAAATCCTTCGAGGATCAGGGCCTGCCCCACACTGAAGACGACGACGCCGATCGCGGCAACGGCGAGAAGTGCCTTGAGCGCGGACCCTCGGCGTGTCGAGGACCTAGACCGCATCTGCCAGGCGACCAATAATGCCGTCAGCAGGAGGATCGCGAATGAGGATCGAGCATCCGTCAGCCCGGAGGCGGCGGCCAGGACGAGCAATGCGGTCAGTTCGACCCAACGTTTTCCGCTCAGTTGAGCCAGACCGAGGGCTACCACTGTGACGGCGACCGAGAAACCGAAACGCCAGGGATTCGACGCGAAGGCCGCGCTGCTCGGAGAGATGCCTGCCAGCAATCCGATACCGAACCACACCGACACGGCGGCGTCGGACAGAAGCGTCCGAGCCCACAGCACCAGTCCGACGCCGAACAACAGGCCCAGCATGAGGAAGCTGTAGGCCAGCATCGCACTGGTGCTGACCGAATGGTCGATGCGGGCGAGTTGCGTCAACAGAATTCCGGCCGCAACGGCCAATAGCCCGAGGATCATGAAGTTCGTTGCGCCACGGTACAACCGAAGCAACGGAAACCACACCGGCAGCAGGGCGCAGCAAACGGCGAATCCTACCGTCAAACCCTGCGGAAGGTCGGTTCGCATTGCAAGCACGACAATCGATCCTGCCGCGACCAGACGGGACGCGAAGGTCCAGGATTGTGCACGTGAGGCCGGCAGCACAGTGTCCTGTGTGGCAGCCGATGCGCGAGGCACACCTGCCGTCGCGTCTTCGCGGTTCGATGTGCTGCTCATCTGGATCAGGCTATACGCGACAACTCGAGTGAACGGTGGCCCGCAAGCGCAGCTGGTGGCGGGGGTATGTGTTCCACGCTCTGTGCCTGGGCTCTTGGTAAAGTCGTCGATCGCCCGGTCGAGTGGGCCGCGGCGTCGGGCAAAGCGTGATCCGCATAAAGTGCATCGTCTGCGGGGGGCGGTTACCATCAAGCAACAGCGCGTGGTCGTGTTGCAGTCGTTCCCGCAGCCGCGCGCCACGTCCAACCCCTACGTTGCGCAGCTTGCCGCGAGCATGCCGTCGGAGATCGGCATTCTGACGTTCTCCTGGCCGCGGGCAATATTTGGGCGCTGGGACGTGTTCCATGTTCACTGGCCGGAAATCCTCATGCGTGGCAGTTCGTGGTGGCGATCACTCGGCAGGCAGGCGCTCACCTTGTGGCTGTTGTTTCGCATAAGGTTCACAGGGAAACCGATGGTTCGGACACTGCACAATGTCCGACCTCACGAACCGCAAACCAGAGTGCAGTCGGTACTCCTGTGGTTGCTGGACCGTTGGACCAGCGAGTTCATCAAACTGACGCCATGCACCGTGGTTGCGAGGGACCGTCCGCAGACTGTCATCCTCCATGGGCATTACCGTGACTGGTTCGCGCGGTATACCATTCCCGATCCGGTCCCCGGAAGGCTGCTGTTCTTTGGCTTCATTCGACCGTACAAGCAGGTCGAGAACCTGTTGTCCGCGTTCCAGTCCGTTGGCTCCAGTTCACTGACGCTTCATGTCGTCGGGCAACCCCAGTCGCATCGGCTCGCCGCGAGCGTACGCAACGCGGCGGCGGGGGATGCGAGAATCACGTTGCGACTGGATCACCGGACCGACGCGGAGCTGACTCATGAGATCGGCGAGTCCGAACTGGTCGTGCTGGCGTACCGCGAGATGACGAACTCCGGTGCCGCCTTGCTAGCGCTGTCCCTCGACCGGCCGGTTCTCCTTCCTGGCTCGGAGGCGACCCGACAACTCGCCGACGAGGTCGGTCCCGGCTGGGTTCTGTGTTTCGACGGCGAGCTTCAAGGAACGACGCTCCGTGATGCGTTGGATGCTGTCCGTAAATCGGCGCGGAGCCGGGGAGAACGACCGGACTTGAGCCGGCGGCAATGGCGCTCGATAGGGCAGCAACACGCAGACGTATACAGCTCCGCACTGGTGCGCAGAGCCGCACGATCGCGGTGTCGTGGGTGACAAGGATTCTGCGCGTTCGGCGCTACGAACGTCGGACCGCCAAAGGTATGCCAAACTGTTCCGACTGATCGTCGGTACCTGGCGCCCGTGGTGGGGCCTCGGCGCAGACCACGCGGTGTGGGGTCGGGGCGGCGCAGGCGGTCGCATGAAGGGTGGAGTGGCGGTAGACCATGGATCTACGACAGTACGTTACTGCCCTGCGCAAGGGTTGGTGGATCATCGTGCTCGCTGTGTTGCTAGGAGCCGGCTGCGGCGCGTTGGTCAATGTGCGCGCCACCCCGCAATATGCCAGCACGGTCACCTTCTTCATCAGCACCGCCACAGAGGGTGGCACTTCGCCACTGGCAGCGGATCAGTTCGCCACCCGTAGGATCACCTCCTACGTCGGATTGTTGAGCAGCGATGTGGTTGCTCAACGGGTGCTCGATACGACTGGAGTTGATCTTACCGAGTCCGAGGTCAAGGCGCGGATCACCGGGGACGCCGACCTCAATACGGTGTTGCTGACGGCGACGGCCACGGATTCCTCACCCGAGAGGTCATTTGCGATCGCCGACGGGATTGCGAAGCAGTTCGGCGCCATCGTGAATGACGTGGACCCTATCGGGCCTGACAATGTCGTACTGAGAACCATCTCGGGTCCCACGCTGAATCCAGTTCCGATTTCGCCCCGGACGACGCTGAATCTTGCGGCCGGCGTGTTGCTCGGGCTGGTGGTTGGCGTTGTCGTAGCGCTGATGAGGCAGGTACTCGACACCACTGTGCGTCAGCCTCAGCTGCTCCGCGGGCTGACGGACGCACCGGTTCTAGGGATCATTCCCTTCGAGAAGTCCGCGCGAAAATCGCCGCTCGTCGTCGATGGCGGCGGGCGATCGATCCGCGCAGAAGCTCTTCGCCAACTTCGCACCAACCTCCAGTTCGTCGATGTGGAGCGACCGGTCCGGGTGCTCGTTGTGACGTCATCCGTTGCGGATGAGGGCAAGTCGACGACGGCGACCAATTTGGCCGTCGCGTTTGCCGAGTCGGGACGGCGGGTGCTGCTCGTCGAGGCAGATCTGCGCCGGCCGAGGGTCGCTGACTATCTCAATCTCGAGAGATCCGTGGGTCTCACAAACGTCTTGGCCGGCCAGGTCGAGATCGCCGACGTACTGCAGCAGTGGGGCGAGGGCGGACTCACTGTGCTCCCGAGCGGATCCATCCCACCGAATCCATCCGAGTTGCTGGGCAGTCCCAGGATGCTGGAGCTGTTGGAGTACCTCAAGACGCTGTTCGATGTGCTTGTGATCGACACGCCGCCGTTGTTGCCTGTGACCGACGGGGCGGTCGCTGCGGCTCATGCTGACGGTGCGGTGCTCGTCGTGCGTTATGGGAAGACGTCTCGTGGGCAGATCATCAACGCGGTCCGTTCTCTGAAGTCGGTTGATGCGCGATTGCTCGGCACCATCCTCAATATGACCCCGCGAAAGGGCGCAGATGGTTACGAGTCGTACGGGTACGGTTACTACGACAACGATCCGTCAAAGAACACCGTAATTCCGGCCGAACCCATCGACACGAGCAGTGCAGGTGTTACCAAGGACCGCGTTGAAGGCCAGGGCGGTCCTGTTCCGTGGCGGACGGTGCCCGCCCCGTCGGGGGCTGATGCTGCACCCGAGGGTTTCCGACTCACCGCGAGCGGCAACGGATCGGCGGATCGCCCCGCACCGCGGCGAGTATTACGGATGAAGCCGGGCGCACCCGCTGAGTGATGGCCAAAGCGGGCGGACCGCCGCCGGGTCCTACAGCGACACGAGTCGAGCCCCGCGGTCTGCGCCGCGCTTGAGCGCCTTGGGAACAGATGGGATTGTCGCAGCGAAGACTCACCACGCCCCGCAACCAGCGTGACGGTGACTCGAGTCCCGATGGGGTTGTCCGCCACCCAAGTGTGGCCATATGCGTTACGATCTTCGACGGAACCGGCGCATCAGGGTGACAGGCGCATCAGGGTGACTTGGTCGCCGGCCGACGAGAGTCGGTTGCTGGAGGAACGAAATTGGGGGACCAGTGAGTGTGCGTATCGGCTATGCGCCCGGGGCATACGACCTGTTCCATGTCGGGCACCTGAACATTCTCCGTCATGCCAAGTCTCACTGTGATCGGCTGGTAGCCGGCGTCGTGTCGGATGAGATGTGCGAGGTGGCGAAAGGCCGGCCCCCGGTCATCCCTTTGGCGGAGCGCATCGAGATCGTTTCTCACATCTCATTCGTGGATGATGTGTTCGCCGAAACGGTGCCGGACAAAATCGAGACCTGGAAACAGTTGCGCTTCAACGTCTTGTTCAAAGGCGACGATTGGCGGGGAACACCGAAAGGTAACAAGTTGGAACGCGAGTTCCACGCTGTCGGCGTGGAGGTCGTGTACTTCCCGTACACCATGCACACGTCGAGCAGCATGCTCCGCAGGGTCCTGGCGACGATCGAGGCCGGTCGCGCCGACTCCGAGGCAACGGGCTAGGCTCTTCGGTGCACGCACAGACAGCTTGCAGGGCCCTGTTGTCACCCAATCGGGCGGACTTGTGGCGAGAAGTGTTCGGACAACGGTTGCGTAGAGTTAGATAGGACTGGATCAAGAGGGCGCGGGGACCCCGATTGATGTTGTCGGCCCGGGATTGTGAAGCTGGGCTCGGCAGCACGACAGGTCACAGCACCGGCGGCGGGTCGGTGATCGTGACGAGGTTATTGACGGCAGGGTGGGGGAACCAGGATGGCGCTCGTCGGCGAACCTCTGGTCTCAGGCCGGCGGGGACGGTGGCGGACGGGCGAGTCCTTCAAGCGAAATGTCGCTGCGGGGGGGCCTGCCGGATCTGTGTCCGCCGTGCCGGCGGAAGACTCGACGCACAACGCCGAGCAAGTTCTGCCCGAACAGTCGAGTTACCGTGGCTGGGGACGCCGGTACGCGGCTCGGCTGTTCGTCACCGATTTTCTGGTGCTTTTCGTGGCGTCCGCGCTCGTGCTCATCGTGCGAATGCCGGCGGTGACGCCGGAAGAAGCCATGGACCAATTGGCGCCCGGCCACTTTGCTCTCACCGCGGGCCTGCTGATCACCTGGATGCTGGCGCTGACGTGGTCCGGCAGTCGGGACCGGAAATCCATCGGCTACGGGGCCCTGGAGTACAAGCGCATCATTCACGCCACCTTTGCGGTATTCGGCGTGATGGCGACTGTCTCCTACCTTTTCAAGCTCGAGATTTCGCGAGGTTACCTGCTGGTCATGATGCCGGTGGGTCTCGCCGCCCTGGTGGTGACCCGATACGCCTGGCGCAGGTGGCTGCATCTCAAGCGTGCGTCCGGCGAGTACCAGTCCCAGGTACTCGCAGTCGGCAACGTCCATACCGTGACCGAGTTGTTGCGCGATCTCCGCCGGGCGCCGCAGGCCGGATACAAGGTGATCGGCGTGTGCCTGAGCCAGAACACCAAGGCCATCGACGCCGACGGGGGTCCGCTGCTGAGCATCGACGGCGTGCCCATCCTCGGCGGCCTGGACAACGTCGCCGAGATGGTCCGCACGTCGGGTGCTGACACCGTCGCGGTGACGTCGACGGCGTCGTACGGGCCGAGCCGGGTTCGCAAGCTCAGTTGGGAGCTCGAGGACACCGACGCCGAGCTCATCCTCGCGCCTGCGCTGACCAACATTGCCGGTCCGCGGGTGCACACCCAGCCGGTGGCCGGCCTTCCGTTGATACACGTCGACAGGCCGACCTACCACGGAGCGAACCGCATCCTCAAGAAGTCCTTCGACATGGTGGGGAGCTTGCTGCTGATCCTGCTGTTCTCGCCGATCCTGATGTCCGTCGCGCTGGCGATCAAGGCGACCAGCAGGGGACCGGTGTTCTTCCGGCAGAACCGTGTCGGCATCAACGGTGAGATCTTCCGCATGATCAAATTCCGGTCAATGGTGATCGATGCAGAATCACGATTGGACGTATTGCAGGAGGAACAGCGCGACGCCGGCAACACCATCCTGTTCAAGATGAAGAACGATCCACGGGTGACCGCTGTCGGCAAATTCATCCGTCGATTCAGCATCGATGAGCTGCCGCAGTTGTTCAACGTCGTGATCGGTGACATGAGCCTGGTCGGGCCTCGCCCGCCGCTGAAGGCAGAGGTCGACCTCTATGAGGACGAGGCCCGCCGGCGGTTGCTGGTCAAACCGGGAATGACCGGACTGTGGCAGGTTTCGGGGCGATCGGATCTGACCTGGGACGACACTGTTCGTCTCGACGTGTACTACGTCGAGAACTGGTCCATCACCGGTGACATGGTCATCATCTGGAAAACGTGGAAGGCCGTCGTCTCCTCCGCCGGAGCCTACTGAGCCGACCTGGGCAACGCACGCCCCGCTGCAGCGAGGTGAGCGGCGGGTCTGTGGGATGGTGTCGGGTGAAGGCCGCAAGCATCGCGGCGGCAAGCGAACCCGAAAGGCGGTACGGGTGCTCTCTGCTCGTCGAATGTTGACCATTGCCGGTGTGATCGGCGCGGTCGGGCTGAGCGCCGCAGGATGCGGCACGACCCCTGCCACGTCGGCGGCCCAGGTCGGCGACGTCGCCATCTCCGAAGCCGCGATCTTCGAACGGACGAGCGCCGTCGTCGATCAGGCGCAGACCTCCGATGCCGCACCGATCGAACCGGCCACGCTGGCCGTCTTGAACCGGGCCCAGACAACCGCTGCGATCCGGAGCCAACTCCTGCAAGTGGCGGCCGCGGATCGCGGTGTGGTGGTGACCAACGATCAGGTCAACACGGCGATGGCCGGCGGCCAGGGTTCGAGCGCAGCCGGCCAGCTCGGTGTACCTGAGTCGATGGTCGAGCAAACCGTTCGCGATCTGCTCCGGCTCGAAGGTCTGGTGTCGACCCAACCGGCCAACGGCACACCCGTCACCGACGTCACCGTTCGCATCGACGGGGTGTCCGTCCCGTCCAGGGAAGAGGCTGTCACCACCAGAAGCCAGTTCCTTGCTGATCCGGGTGACGTCGATTCCGCCATCGCCGAGTCCGCATCACCGGTGCAACCACAGACGGTCAGGTTGCTGGCGAACCCGACGGTGGCTCCCACCGGTGTGTTCAACGCCGACAAGGGTGACGTCATCGTCTATCCCAGCCAGGACGGGTTCTACGTCATCCGCATCCTGGATCGCACGGTGCAGCCCGCACTGCTCACGGCAGCTGACCTGGCACCGCAGCAGTTGGTCGGCAAGTTCGACCTGGGTGCCCTTCTGCTGGCTCCGTACGCGGACAAGGCAGGTGTGACTGTCAATCCGCGACTCGGAACCTGGGACCCGTTGTCGCTGCAGGTTGTTCCCGGCGGCAGCGGGTTGTGACGAACTCCTACCCCGAGCCGCCCGACAGCGTCGCCCAGGCAGGCCAGACCGGCAGTCGCCTGCTCGAGGCAGTCGCCGTGATGGATCGGCTGCGCTCGCCGGGGGGATGCCCGTGGGATGCGGAGCAGACCCACGAGTCATTGTTGAGGTATCTCATCGAGGAATGCTACGAGCTCGTCGAGGCCGTGGAAGACGGGGACAGCTCTGCTGTTCGTGAAGAGCTGGGCGACGTCCTGTTGCAGGTACTCTTCCACGCCCGGATCGCCGCGGAGCGCCCGGTCCAGCTCGGTGGGTTCGACATCGACGACGTGGCCGGCAATCTCGTCGCCAAGTTGGTGCGCCGCCATCCTCATGTCTTCGACGCCGACCACGGACCGGTGCACACGGCGTCGGATCAGGAGCGGCGCTGGGATGAGCTGAAGAAGACCGAACGAGGGCGGGCCGGCGCGCTCGACGGTGTGGCGTTCGGCCAGCCGTCGACCGCCCTCGCCGCGAAACTCGGCTCCCGGGCAGCGAAATTCGGCATTGCCGTCGAACCGCCGACGGGGGAGTCGGCGGCCGCGGCAATCTTCCGCATCGCCTACGCGGCCGGCGCCCGCGGTGAGGATCCGGAGTCCGCTCTCCGAGCAGTTGCGTTGGCGCACGCCGACGCGATGGCAGCCGCAGAGCACGTGTCCGCCCAGGGAACCGACGTCAGCTGACATCCCGGCGGCGGAAACCGGTCACACCGGCGAGAATCAGGACGGCCGCGAGCAAGGACAGCACCACCAGGGGTGCCCACCCCACGTCCTGTGTCGGCACGGTCGGGATGTGCGTAAACGGGGAGATGTCCATCAGCCATTGCGGGAATTGAAGCAGTGGGCCCAATTGCCCGAGGAGCAGTGCCAGCACCAGAGCAGCCCAGGCCATGGATGTCAGCCGCGGGAGCCAGCCGAACAGCGCCACCGCAAGCCCACCCAGGACGAGCGCCGCCGGTACCTGGACGATCATGGCGTCGAAGGCGGAGGCCATTCCGTCCGCAAAGTTCGCGGCCTGAATGCCGTTGAAGATGCCGGCGACCAGCCCCGCGGTCGCCAGCAGGACGGCAGGTCCGAGGACGGCGAACACGAGGTGTCCGGCCATCCACGCCGGCCGGCTGACCGACGTGGCCAGAACCGGTCCGACGCGGTCGGCACCCTCCTCGGTGTTCATCCGCAACGCCGCCGACATCGCATACCCGGCTGCGATCAACCCCGCGACTGCGCCCATCGTGGCCAGCAGCATGTCCGCCATCGCTCCGCTGCCGCCGATCTTTGCCAGCAACTCCTCCATCTGGGGGTTACCCGCGAGCAGGTCGGTGCTCGTGGAGGCAATGCCGCCCGTGACCGCGCCCAGGACAGCGAACCCGATCGTCCACCCCAACAACGAGCCGCCGTGGAGACGGAACGCGAGAGCCGTGGGGGAAGACATCCGCGGGTTCTCGGCAGGACCGAGACGAGTGGTCACCATGCCGAGCCCGAGGTCGCGGCGTTCGAGCATCGCGCCGGCCACCGCCAGGGCAACCGCGGTCGCGAGAACGAACAGTGCGAGTACCGCGGCGTTGTTGGCTCCGAACGGTTCGACGTGCGCCGCCCAGCCCTGTGGGCTCAACCAGGTCAACCATTCGAGGTTCGGTTGGACGTCGCCGAACGCGCGCAATGCGAACGTCCCGGCCAACACCGACGAGGCGATTCCTACTGCCGCGCGGGATGTTTCGGCGATCTGGGCGGCGATTGCGCCGACAGCCGCGAACGTCAGGCCGCATCCCGCGAGCGCCGCGCCGAACAGCATGGACCCGACTGCGGATTCACCGCTGGCGATTCCCGCCACGGCCACCAAGGCGCCGACGGCCAGGCTCGCCGCGGCGGCCACGATGACCGCCGCAGCCAACGGAGCTGCCCGCCCGACGACGGCTGACGCGACCAACTCGGCGCGGCCCGTTTCCTCGTCCCCTCGAGTTCGGCGGATCACCGTGAAGATTGCCATCAGGCCGACAAGGGTGGTTCCGACGGCAGCGATCCGCCACGCACCGATACCGCCGATCGACGGGTTTGTGATCGGACCGGTGATCGCCAGAAAAGATGGATTGCTCGAGATCGACAGCTGGAGTGCGGCCCGCTCGGCCGGCTCTGGGTACAGCGCGGCAATGGCGGAGAAGGTGGATCCGGCAACCGCGACGAATGACAGTGTCCAGGCGGCAAGCGGTACCCGCTCCCGCCGGAGGTTCAATCGAACGAGCGATCCGGTCCCGGCAAACGGATCACGGGATGGACCACTGGTGGTGGGCGCTCGGTCGAGCATGATGGCTGTCACAGTGTCACCGCCTCATCGTGGCGGCCGACTTCTTTCGCCGCGGTTCCGTGCGGGGCACCTTCCGACGGTTCGCCGTCCACGCGATCGCCGTAGTGTCGCAGGAAGAGCTCTTCGAGGGTCGGCGGGGTGGCGGTCAGACTGCGGACGCCCCCGTCGATCAGGACCCGCAGCACCCGGTCGAGTTCGGTGGAATCGACATCGAAGCGGGCGCGATTGCCCTCCAGGACGAGGTCGTGCACGCCACGACCAGATCGCAGCCCCTCCGGCACCGCGTCGAGTTCGGCGTTGATCGCGGTTCTCGTCAAATGCCGAAGTTCGGCGAGAGTCCCGGTCTCGACGATCGTCCCGGACCGGATGATGCTCACCCGGTCGCAGAGCGCCTCCACCTCCGACAGGATGTGGCTCGAGAGCAGGACGGTACGACCCCTGTCCTTCTCGGCGTTGATGCACTGCTGGAAGACCTCTTCCATCAGCGGATCAAGGCCCGTTGTCGGTTCATCGAGAATCAGCAGCTCGACGTCGGAGGCCAGCGCGGCCACGATGGCCACCTTCTGCCTGTTGCCCTTCGAGTAGGTGCGACCCTTCTTGCGTGGGTCGAGCTCGAATCGTTCGAGCAGTTCGTCGCGGCGCCGCGTGTCGATCCCGCCGCGCAAGCGCGCCAGCAGGTCGATGACCTCACCGCCGGTCAGGTTCGGCCACAGGTTCACTTCGCCGGGCACGTACGCCAGACGACGATGAAGTTGCACGGCGTCGCGCCAGGGATCACCACCCAGCACCCGAGCGCTGCCCGAGTCAGCGCGTAATTGCCCGAGTAGCACCCGGATGGTGGTGGACTTGCCTGAGCCGTTCGGTCCCAGGAAACCGTGTACCTCGCCCCTGCGAACGGACAGATCCAGGTCCTGGAGCGCGGTGATCGGGCCGAACCTCTTGACGAGACCGTCGGTGATGACGGCGTTGTCCTCAGTACTCATGTGTTCTCACCTTTCCGAGGAGCGGGTCGTTGGGGTGCCGCGCCGCCGTTGGTACTGCGGTGCGGCGTGTCTGAGGCAGTCACCGATTCCGAACCGTTGGGTCCGGCCCTCTGCCGCGCCTGGCTTCGATAGGCATCCAGGTAATCCGGAGTCGTGTAGAGCCCATGGGTGAACAACTCGAGCGCAGGCACGGTGAGCCGATCCGCCACCACCGCCAGGACGTCGTCCTCCGGCGTTCCGTCCGGGGCGACGAAGGACCCGAATGACAGCATGCCGAGCTTGATCAACGTGACCAGTTCCGCGCGTGCACGTTCGTCGTCGGTCGGATGGGCGACACCTGCGGACACAATGGCCTTGAGGTAGGCCTCCATGTCATCGACCAGACGCGCGAACAAGCGCTCCGCGAAAGCTCCTCCCTCGGTGATCGCGGTGATGAGATACGGCGCCACCTGCACGAAATCGGGCCGGGTCGCCAGCATTGCCAACACGTCGGCAGCGGCCAACGCTTGTGCGGCGCGTGCGGTCTGTTCGTCGATCAGATCGGTGATGAAGCGGTCGCAGACCTCGCGGAGCCCGTCCTTCGAGCGGAAGTGGTGGATGACCAGAGCCGGTGAGACGCCGGCGGCCTCCGCTATCGTCCGGATGGTGGTCCCGCCGAACCCGCTCCTGCCGAAATGGACGATGGCGGCATCGCGGATCTTGGCACGGGTGGTCAGATCCTCGCGGTCGTGCGCTGCTGAATGCATGAACAGTATGCTAAACAGTTGTTCAGTGCACCGGCAAGTGCCTCTGCATCCAAGTGAACCGGACACACATGGTTGTGCTCAGGCTGGGTGCTGCTGCAGCAGCCGATCGGTCACCGGGTCGGGGACACCATCGAAGAAGCGGTCCAGCACCCGTTGAAAGGCCGGCTGACTCGGTGCGGCGCGGAGAAACAGCGTCATGCTCGACCGGAGCTTCTGCGCATCGATCGACCCGAGGATGTCCTCGGCGGAGGCTTCGCCGGGAGCTGCAACCAGTTCGGCGGTTTCGAGTAGTCGAGGGCCCAACACCGGATGCGCCAGATATGCGCGGGCCTCGTCGAGACCCGAGATTGCAAAGTGGCGCGACGTGTGGCTGACGCCCAGACCCGAAATCTGCGGGAAGACAAACCACATCCAATGCGAAACCTTCTGCCCCTCCCGCAGTTCGGTGACGGCGCGGTCATAGATACCTTGGGCGTCCTGCGCGTCGACAAAGCGATCGAGGCGATACGGGTCAGCGGCCATCTTGGGTCCTCTCAGCGCGTCTCAGTCGGCGAGCTCTACTCGCCCGGGTACGTCACGCCGATCTGGCGCCGGATCTCATCCAAGGTCCTGAGTACGGAAACAATCTCGTCGAGGGGGAGAAGCGACGATTCGGTTGCACCCTCGGCGACGAGAGTGGCCAGATGAGCGGCCTCGAAACACAAGCCGTGATGTCCGGTGATCGGGTCGCACTTGCGCACCAGACGGCGTCCGTCATTGGACGTGAGCGTCAGCACACCGGGCGCGTAGAAGGGCCCGGCGATCTCAATAGTCGCCGCTGTGCCGGAGACCGAGGCGCGCGTCGGGGTCTTTGCCAGCAGCGTCGTATTGATCGTTGCCTGTGTGGCCTGGACCGTCAGTGCAAGCGACACCTGAGCATCGACCCCGGTCGACGTCAACTGGCCGGTAGCGCCGATGTCTCTGCGGCTGGCCCAGGACAAAGGAGGCGAACGAAACCGGGTAAACACCCAGATCCAGGAGTGCACCGCCGGCCAGCGCTGGATCGAACAGCCGACTCGTCGGATCCTCGACGAAGTACTGACCATGGTCTGCGAGCACAGTCGTGACCGTGCCCAGTGTTCCGTCTGTCGAGTAATTGGGCGATGACGTCCATCTGTGGGAGAAAGCGGGTCCACATGGCTTCCATCACAAGAACCTTCTGGGCGCGCGCGGCGGAAACAACCTCTCGAGCTTCGATGGCGTTGCGGGTGAATGCCTTCTCGACCAGCACCGGCTTCCCGGCTGCGATGGCAAGCAACGCAAGCGATCGGTGCTCGCTGTGCGGCGATGCGACATACACCGCGTCGACACCGGGATCGGCGACCAGTTGCTCGTAGGAGCCGAAGGCGCGCTCTGCGCCATGTTGAGCCGCGAATGCTTTGGCGCGGTCCGAAGACCTGGATCCGACGGCCACGACGCGCTGGCAGGTGTTGCGGTGGACAGCATCGGCGAAGGCACCGGCGATCTTGCCTGGCGCCAGGACGCCCCAGCGCAGCGGCGGTGCCGTCATCGGGTCCGGGATGCGGGAGAGGGGGAAGGAACGTGGTAGACCGGTCACGCTGCACATCGTGTCACGCAGCGATTAGCCCTGGTTCGCTCGTTCCGAGCTTAGGCGTTGTGCCCGGGGAGCCCCGATAGGGGACAGTTCGCACACCGAACAACCCGTCCGTGATCGGTTTGTATTCGTTACGTCGGCCGATTTCGATTCGTTCATTCGATGGTGGGAGCCACCTGGGCACGAATGCCGCGACGGACGATATTGTCGATGGTTGTGTACCCCCGCGCGAATACGTACCGCAACGGTCGGTCTCTTTCTGCTTATTTGCGTTTGGCCTTCGGGATGGGATAGTGACCCCGTCAAGTCCAGGGGGATGTACCGGGGGTTCAGCATGGGGAGTACGTCGGGACGCCGTTGCGCCGGTCAGGGCAGTGCTGCGGCGTCGCAGAGATTGCCCCGCCCGCATCCCAAGTGGTGGGGGGTCCTGGTAGGTGCACTCTTGGTCGTCTCGGCCTGCGCCGCACCACATGTCGCTCCTGCCGCTCAACCACCGGTTCCGTCGTCGGCCGGACCGGCGAACGACGCGCCGAGTGCTGGTGGTCGCGACGTCGGTGACGCGCTGGATCCCCTGGCAGCGCAGAGAATCGCTCCGGCGGTGCGATCGGGTCTAACGACAGGAGCCCGGATTTCCGGCCGTGCGGGCCTAATTGGCGCGAAAGCGCCGGTGAAGTATTCCGACGGCGTGGTCGTGACTGTCGACACCTTCAAGAAAGGGAGAGAGGCTGGACAGGGACCCGGAGTCATCGATGGACGACCATACGTTGGATTCGACATTCGGATCGACAACAAGTCCAGTCGTGTCATCGATCTCAGCCAAGTCGTCGTGACAGTCACCTACGGGACACCAGCGCGCGTCGCCGCGCCGGTGTACGAGGACCCGGCGGCCCAAGACTTCACCGGCACTGTCTCGCGCAACAGCAAGGCATCTGCTGCCTATTTCTTCGCGGTGCCGCTGGCAGACCGTGAGAACGTGTCGGTCATTGTCGACTTCGACGGAGCGCACGCCGCGGCTGTCTTCAGCGGCTCCGTTGCTTAGTAGACGATCCGCGACGACGGGTCAGCACACTGGGCCAGCGCCGACGGCGTCACGCCCGACAACGGGGGATGTCTGATGTTGAGAGAATGGTTCACAACGCACGCGCTGGGTCGCGCCGTTGTTATCGTGCTGGCTTCGGTCGTTGGTCTCGCGACTCAGTCTGTGCTCCTCCGAACGCCGGCAAACGCTGACACCGTTCCGCCGAGCGGCGTTCCCGCCACAGTAAGTGCCGATGGGCTACCAACATGGCAGATCAACGGTGTGGTCTGGAGTCAGGTTGTCGTCAACAACATCGTCTATGCGACGGGCAGTTTCACGAAGGCTCGGCCGCCTGGGGTCGCCGCAGGCGGCGCCGGCGAGGTGAACGCGAACAATATCTTCGCGTACGACATTCGGACCGGCAACCGGGTGACCACCTTCAACCACAAGTTGAACGGGCAAGGCCGGGTTGTGGCGGCGTCCCTCGACGGGAAGCGGGTCTACGTCGGCGGGGACTTCACGACGGTCGATGGCATCGCCCGCGGACACCTCGCAGCGTTCGACGTGGCCACCGGTGCTCTGAACGGTTCGTTCAAGCCTTCGGTCAGCAGTGCAGTGAGAGCGCTGGCCGCCAAGAGCACGGCCATCTTCATCGGTGGAAGTTTCACGACGGTCAATGGGGCAAGCCGGAAGGGCCTCGGTGCAGTTTCGCCGGGGACCGGGTCCGTATTGCCCTGGGCACCAAAGGCGGACAACGGCTTGGTGCGGGCCATGACCCTTTCCCCCGATGGCACCAGAGTGATCGTGGGAGGATCGTTCACCACCCTCAACTCAAAATCTGCCTACGGGATGGGCTCGCTCAACGCGTCCACAGGGGCCAATTTGCCGTGGGCGGCGAACCAGAAGATCCGAGATGCCACGTCCAGCGGGGCGATCACGTCCCTACGAACGAGTGGCGGACGAATCTATGGATCCGGGTACGCGTACGGTTCAGGTTCCAGCTTCGAAGGAACCTTCGCCGCAGACCCTGCGACGGGCAATTTGCTGCTGGTCAACGATTGTCACGGAGACACCTACGACGTCCTGCCATTGGGATCGGTGCTGTACAGCGTTGGTCACGCGCATGACTGTAAGGCGATCGGATCGTTCCCGGACACGAGCCCTCGGGTGAGATGGCAGCGCGCACTGGCCCAGACAACAGCTGCGACCACAACCAACAAGGGACCGGACAGCTACGGCTGGAACTACAACGGCTTGCCCGCATCGGCGGTGCTGCAATGGTTCCCCGACTTGCCGTCCGGAACCTACACCGGCCAGTCGCAGGCGGCATGGGCGCTCACCGGCAACTCGACGTACATCGCGCTCGGCGGGGAGTTCCCCAAGGTCAACGGCGTTTCTCAGCAGGGCTTGGTGCGGATGGCCATTTCGGCCAGCGCGCCCAACAAGCGGGGACCCACGTACGCCACGAAACCGGCGAAGCCGATCCCGGCTACCACGGCTTCGAAGACAGCCAGTGGCAAGATCAGTGTGAGCTACGGGACAGCCTGGGACTACGACAACCAATCATTGACCTGTGAGGTGATCCGGGACGGCGTGACCCTGGTCAACACGGCGACCGTGAAGACCAATTTCTGGACCCTGCCGAACAGAACGGTCACCGACACCGTCCCCGCCGGAAGCACTCACACCTATCAGGTACGAATCAAGGACCCGTTCGGCAACACCTTGATGAGCCCGAAGAGCAACGCAGTGACCGCCTAGCGAGGTCACTCACGAGGCGCAGGATGGGCGGACTTCAGGGAGCCAGCAGCGGCCGCGGACTCAGTGCTACTTCCATCGGCGCGGCATCGCGATCCCGCTGAGCGGCACTGAGCGCGGCGGGTTCCCGGCGCCGCGAAGCGGACGTGCGGTCGTCGACCCACCGGTTCATCGAGATGGGGTGCGCGCGGTACGGCTCGGGCGCGGACGTGTCGGCGGCACCGAGTACCAGGTCCGCGACGCGTCGCTTGCCCTTGCGCAGTGACCGGACCCGCTCCCTGCTGATCAGCAGGTCTCCGCAGTACAGAACCGCCCACAACACGCCGTCCGGGTCACGCTCCACTTGGCCGACGTAGGTCGCGGTGACGTTTTCGCTCACGGTGACCCATCCCTTCGACCCCATAGAACCGAGCGCTGCCGGTGTGTCCAACCGATCGCCCATCCGGCTCACACGTTCCCTACCGGGTGAACCGTGCCGTTTGGACTAACAGCAATTGTCATGGATGCTTCGCGATGACGCCAGAACCCGTCCGTATGCACCTTTGGGGCGTTGTTGTCACTGACTGTGGTGAAGCGTGCTCGGTACCGCCCCCAAGGTGTTCAATGCGCGGAAATGCGACGGTCATCACCACTGTCGCCGGAATCCCTTGTCACCCCTTGCTATGGCACCAACGCACTCTGTGATCGAAGTTACTCACCCTCACCACATCTGCGGGCCGGCGAGCAACACATCGGCCGAGCCGGCGATCGACGTGGCGGGACTCTCACCCCGCCCGCCGCGCGTCCGACGCATGCAATGGATGACGATGAAGTGGTGACATCGGCGGATCACCACCCGGCTGAGCGGGAGGCCGCTGCGCCCGAGGGCAGCGCCGGGGGCCGCCGCCGCCGACTGGCCGTCCGGATCGGCATGCTCGGGCCGGCGTTCGTCGCTGCGGTGGCGTATGTCGATCCGGGCAACGTCGCGACGAACGTGCAGGCCGGTGCCCGGTACGGCTACCTGCTCGTGTGGGTGTTGGTCGTGGCGACAGCGTCGGCCGGCGTCGTCCAGTACCTGTCCGCGAAGCTCGGCGTCGCGACCGGTGCATCGCTGCCGGAACTGGTGGGGCAGCGCCTGGGGCGGCCGGCCCGGGTCACTTACTGGTTGCAGGCCGAGGGTGTCGCCATGGCGACGGACCTGGCCGAGGTGATCGGTGGGGCCATCGCCCTCAACCTGCTGTTCGACCTGCCGTTGGTGCTCGGTGGCGTCATCGCCGGCGTTGTGTCCCTCGCGCTGCTCTCCGTACAGAACCGGCGCGGTCAACGACCGTTCGAGCGGGCCATCACCGGCCTGTTGCTGATCATCGCCATCGGCTTCATCGCGGGCCTTTTCGTGTCGCCGCCGTCACCCGCGGAGGTCGCGGCCGGCCTGGTGCCGCGGTTTGACGGCGTGGATTCCGTGCTGCTGGCAACGGCGATGCTGGGCGCCACCGTCATGCCGCACGTCGTGTATCTGCACTCCGCCCTCACCCGGGACCGCTTCGGGAAGGTTCCGCCCGGTGAACCGCGGCGGCGACTGCTCAGTGCCACCAAGACCGACGTCTCCGTTGCGATGGTCCTGGCCGGGACCGTGAACGTCTCGATGTTGTTGCTGGCCGCCTCCTCGTTGCAGGGCTCCGACGGGGTCGACACCATCGAAGGCGCGCACGCCGCCGTGGAGCAGTCCCTCGGACCGGCGGTGGGCATGCTGTTCGCCGTCGGACTGCTCGCGTCCGGGCTGGCGTCCACTTCGGTGGGGTGTTACGCCGGCAGCGTCATCATGGACGGTCTACTCCGGATCCGGATCCACCTGCTCACCCGCCGGGTGATCACCCTGATACCTGCGCTCATCGTGCTGGCGATCGGGGCCGATCCGACCACGGTGCTGGTGATCTCCCAGGTGGTGCTGTCCTTCGGCCTGCCGTTCGCCCTCGTCCCACTGCTCCGGCTGACCTCTGACGCCGAGGTGATGGGGCAGGAGCGCAACGGGGCGGCGGTCAAGTTCGTCGGGTGGCTGATCACGGCGGCGATCGTCACCCTGAACGCGGTGTTGATCTTCGGTGTCGTCGTCGGCTTCTGACACCGACGATTCCGCCGCCCGTCCGGCTGCCGGCAGTCGATCCGCCGCCGCAGGGGTGGACAAGGAGGACGGCGTCGGGCGGATGGATGACGTGACACCGATCGCAGCAAACCCGCGAAGCCGGCCCATCGCTTCCGGTGAGGTTGCTCGCTAGACTCGCCGCAGGTCATGAGTTCCAGCACCAGCCCCGGCTCGCTGGACGGCAACCCTCCACACGCGGTGGGGTGCCCCGGGTGATGACCAGGCGAACTCCCGGTCCCGGGTGGTTCGCAAGCGCGGGTCCGCACACGCCGGGCCCTGTCGACGACGGACAGGAGTGCCGCGATGCGGACAGCAATGTGTTGTAGCGACTGACGGCGGCGGCCCGCTGCCGCCCTCCCGCACCGCGAGGTGCATCGGCGCACGCCGGACCCGACGGGCCGCCCGCCGTCCGGATCCGGCATGCGCCCCTGCCCCGCCCCGCCCCGCCCCGCCGCGGGGCACCTTCCCGTTCCCGTGGACAGGCCGTCCACCACCCCGAGGAGCACATCGATGAGCCCCAACTGGTCCTTCGAGACCCGCCAGATCCATGCCGGCCAGACCCCTGACCCGACCACCAAGGCCAGGGCCCTGCCGATCTATCAGACGACGTCCTACGCGTTCGATTCCTCCGAACACGGCCGGAAGCTGTTCGCGCTGGAAGAGCTCGGCAACATCTACACCCGCATCATGAATCCCACCCAGGCGGTGGTCGAGGACCGCATCAATTCACTGGAGGGCGGCGTCGGCGCGCTGCTGGTGGCCTCGGGACAGTCCGCGGAAACGCTGGCCATCCTTACGATTGCCGAAGCCGGCGACCACATCGTCTCGTCGCCGCGGCTGTACGGCGGCACCTACAACCTGTTCCATTACACGCTGCCGAAGTTCGGCATCAGCGTCAGCTTCGTCGAGAACCCGGATGACCCGGACTCCTGGCGAGCCGCCGTCACCCCGCAGACCAAGGCCTTCTACGGGGAATCGATTTCCAATCCCCAGCTCGACATCCTCGACTTCGCCGCCGTTGCCGCCGTCGCGCACGAGGTGGGTGTGCCGTTGATCGTCGACAACACCGTGCCCACCCCGTATCTCATCCGTCCGTTCGAGCACGGCGCGGACATCGTCGTGCATTCGGCCACCAAGTACCTGGGCGGTCACGGCACCGCGATCGGTGGGGTGATCGTCGATTCGGGCAACTTCGACTGGGTCGCGAACGCCGAGCGGTTCCCGAACTTCAACACCCCCGACCCCAGCTACAACAACCTGACCTGGGGCGTGGATCTCGGACCGGATGGGCTGTTCAAGTCGAACGTCGCGTTCATCTTCAAGGCGCGGCTGCAGGGTCTGCGGGACATCGGCCCGGCAATCTCCCCGTTCAACGCGTTCCTCATCTCGCAGGGCATCGAGACGCTGTCGTTGCGCATCGACCGGCACGTGTCCAACGCGACCCGGGTGGCCGAGTGGCTCAGCAGCCGCGACGAAGTCGAGTCCGTCTCCTACCCGGGACTCGAGTCCAGCCCGTGGCACGCGAACCAGCTCAGGTACGCACCGCTCGGCGGCGGGCCGATCGTCGCGTTCGAGATCAAGGGTGGCGTCGAGGCCGGACAGACCTTCACCGACGCCCTGGAGCTGTTCTCCAACCTGGCGAACATCGGTGACGTCCGATCGCTCGTCATCCATCCCGCGTCGACCACCCATGCGCAGCTGTCGCCCGCCGAACAACTGTCGACCGGCGTCACCCCCGGCCTGATCCGGCTCGCCATCGGGATCGAGCACATCGACGACATCCTCGCGGATCTGGAGGCAGGCTTCACCGCCGCCAAAGGGGAGTGAGCGTCACCATCGGCACCTTCGTCGCACCGCCGACCGCACCGGAAGCAATCCCGGAAGCGGTCGGCGGTCGGCGGTACGCGCGCATCGGGGACCTGTCGACCGAATCGGGTCGGCGGCTCGATGACGTGACGATGGCGTACGAGACGTGGGGGACCCTGAACGAGCAGCGCGACAACGCCGTGCTCGTCCTGCACGCCCTGACCGGCGACTCACACGTCGTCGGCCCGGCCGGCCCCGATCAACCCACCCCGGGTTGGTGGGACGGGTTGATCGGCCCCGGCGCCCCGATCGACACGGACCGCTACTTCGCCGTCGCGGCCAACGTTCTCGGCGGCTGCCGGGGCACCACCGGACCGTCATCGACCGCCCCCGACGGTCGTCCGTACGGCTCGCGGTTCCCGACCGTGACCATCCGCGACCAGGTGAGCGCCGAACACCGGCTCGCCGACCTGCTCGGGATCGCTCGGTTCGCCGCGGTCCTCGGCGGGTCGATGGGCGGCATGCGGGCGCTGGAATGGGCGGTCAGCTACCCCGATCGCGTCGAACGGTGCATCGCGATCGCCACCTGCGGCGCGTTCACCGGTGACCAGATCGCCTGGAGCGTCCCGCAACTCGCGGCCATCCGGATGGACGCCGACTTCCGGGGCGGCGACTACTACGACGGCCCACCACCCCTGGCCGGGATGGCCGTCGCCCGGCAGATCGCACACACCACCTACCGCTCCGCGCTGGAACTGGACACCCGCTTCGGCCGCTCGGCGCAGGGGGACGAGAACCCGCTGACCGGGGGGCGTTTCGCCGTGCAGTCCTACCTCGAGCACCACGGGACGAAGCTGGGCCGGCGATTCGACCCCAACTCCTACCTGGTGCTCACCGAGTCGATGAACAGCCACGACCTCGGCCGGGATCGAGGAGGTCTCGACGCCGCCCTGCGCCGGATGACCGCTGAACTGACGGTGGCCGTCGTGGACTCCGACCGGCTGTTCCTCCCCGCGCAAGGAGTCGCGCTCGCCACCGCGCCGACCGCCCGGCCGCTGATCACCCTGCGCTCCGACTACGGGCACGACGGCTTCCTCATCGAGGCCGACGCCATCGCCGCCGCGGTGCGGGAGGCGATGGCCACCGGCTCGCCGACCGGGTGATGCGCCCGTCGGCCGGTCATTAGGCTGGCCGAGGCCGCCCGATCAGCGCCGGTGCACGCTCAGCGGGTGCACGGCGACGGCGTGCGGCCGGCCAGCCGCCGACCGGACCAGAAGGAGACTTCATGCCAGTGCGATTGGGCTACAAGGCATCTGCCGAGCAGTTCGGCCCGGTTGAGCTCGGCGACTTCGCCGTCCAGGCCGAACAGGCAGGGTTCGACTCGGTCTTCATCTCCGATCACCTGCAACCCTGGCGACACGACGGCGGACACGCCCCCGCGGCGCTGCCGTGGCTGGGGGCGATCGGTGCACGGACGGAGCGGGTGCTGCTCGGTACGTCCGTGCTGACCCCCACGTTCCGCTACCACCCCGCGGTGATCGCGCAGGCGTTCGCGACTCTGGGCGTGATGTACCCCGGGCGGGTCATCCTCGGCGTGGGCTCGGGGGAGTCGCTGAACGAGGTGCCGCTCGGACTCGAGTGGCCCGACGGCAAGGAGCGGTTCGCCCGGCTGAAGGAAGCCGTCACGCTCATCGGCGAACTGTGGACCGGCGAGCGGGTGACATTCGACGGCACCTTCTTCACCACCGACAAGGCCACCATCTACGACCGGCCCGAGGTGCCGGTGCCCCTCTACATCGGCGCCTCCGGTCCGGCCGCCACCAGGCTCGCCGGCCGGGTGGCCGACGGTTTCATCACCACCTCGGGCAAGGCGGATTCGCTGTACTCGGAAACTCTGCTGCCCGCGCTGGCCGAGGGGGCGGGGAAGGCCGGCCGGACGCTCGACGACCTGGACCTGCTCATCGAGATGAAGGTGTCGTTCGACCCGGACCGGGCCCGCGCACTGGAGGACACCAAGTACTGGGGCGCCCTGGCCCTGACCCCCGAACAGAAGAGCGGCGTGGAGGACCCGATCGAGATGCAACGACTGGCGGACGCGCTGCCGGTCGAGCAGGCGGCCTCCCGGTGGATCGTTTCCGATGACGCCGACGAGCACGTCGAGAAGATCAAGCGATATCTGGATCTCGGATTCCGGCATCTGGTGTTCCATGCGCCGGGCCCCGATCAGGAGCGTTTCCTCACTCTCTACGGCGAGCACGTCCTGCCGCGGATCCGCGCCATCGCCGCAGGGTGATCGCTTCGTCACTCGGCCAGGTGTTGTCGGTCGCGGTCCTGGCGAGTCCGACGAGAGTCGGTGGGCGTTCGCCTCTAGTCTGATTCCGGCGTCGCCCGGCCAGGTCGGCGCCGCTCCGTGTCCCGGGTTTCGCCGGCCATCGTCGGGATCCGCGGGCAGGGAGCGACCGCCCACGTTCATCCGCCGGCTTCCCCGCCGGCCCCCGACCCGACACCTCCGTCCACCAGCCTCCGGAAACAGCGCCCGTCCACCACCCTGCTGTCGGCGGCACGCCCGTCAGTAGTGTTCGCCGGACACCGATCCATCCGTCAACCCACCAACCGCAAGCGAAGGGATGTGCCCTGTGGCGGCCATCGAACTCATCGGCGCCCGCGAGATCCTCGACTCCCGAGGAAACCCCACTGTCGAGGTGGAGGTCGCCCTCGACGACGGATCACTGGCCCGCGCGGCGGTGCCTTCGGGAGCATCCACCGGCGAGCACGAGGCCGTGGAGCTGCGTGACGGCGACCCCGACCGCTACTCCGGCAAGGGCGTGCTCAAGGCCGTCGAGTTCGTGCTCGAGGAAATCGGCCCGGCACTGATCGGTTACGACGCCATCGAACAGCGGGTGATCGACCAGAAGCTGATCGACCTGGACGGCACGCCGGACAAGGGCCGGATCGGTGCCAACGCCATCCTGGGTGTCTCCCTCGCCGTCGCCAAGGCCGCCGCCGAGTCGGCCGAACTGGAGCTCTTCCGCTACATCGGCGGCCCGAACGCGCACGTGCTGCCGGTTCCGATGATGAACATCGTCAACGGCGGCGCACACGCCGACAGCGGCGTCGACGTCCAGGAATTCATGATCGCGCCCATCGGCGCACCGACCTTCCGCGAGGCATTGCGCTGGGGCGCGGAGGTCTACCACTCCCTCAAGTCCGTGCTCAAGAAGGCCGGCTTCTCCACCGCGCTCGGTGACGAGGGCGGCTTCGCGCCGGCCGCGGCATCCAGCAAGGCGGCACTGGACCTGATCTCCGAGGCGATCAGCAAGGCGGGCTTCGCCTTCGGCTCCGACGTCGTGCTCGCCATGGACGTCGCCGCCACCGAGTTCCACTCCGACGCCGGCTACGCCTACGAGGGCAGCACCCGCACGTCGGACGAGATGATCGCCATCTACACCGATCTCATCGCCAACTACCCGATCGTCTCCATCGAGGACCCGCTCTCCGAGGACGACTGGGAGGGCTGGATCTCGATGACCGGCCAGCTCGGCAGCAAGATCCAGATCGTCGGCGACGACCTGTTCGTGACGAATCCGGAGCGGCTGGAGGACGGCATCGCCCGCGGCGCGGCAAATGCGCTGCTGGTGAAGGTGAACCAGATCGGCACGTTGTCCGAGACGCTGGACGCCGTTGCACTGGCGCACAACGCCGGCTACCGCTGCATGATGAGCCACCGGTCCGGCGAGACCGAGGACGTCACCATCGCCGACCTCGCCGTCGCCACCGGCTGCGGGCAGATCAAGACCGGCGCGCCGGCCCGTTCCGAGCGGGTCGCCAAGTACAACCAGCTGCTGCGGATCGAGGAGAACCTCGGCGACGCGGCGCGCTACCTCGGCGAGCTGGCGTTCCCCCGTTACACCCCCGGCTCCTGACGCCGACATGACCTCCTCACCGCAGCGCCGCCCGGGAGACCGCTCCCGCGGTTCGCGATCGTCCCGGGCGGGCGCCGCGGGGGAGCGGACGACGTCAACCGGGTCCGCCCGCCGAACCAGGGCAGCTTCCTCCCGGCCGGCCGCATCGCGGCCGGCCTCCGCCCCCGCCGCGTCGGCCACCGGGCTGGCGCGGCGGTCCGGACGGCGCATGACGATTCCCGCGCTGCCGGGGCGCACCCTGTTGCCGCAGTCGGCGTTGGCGCGTCAGGTGGCCATTCTCGGACTCGTGCTGTGCGCCATCGCGCTCACCATCGCGTTCCCGCTGCGGACCTACCTGGAGCAACGGACGGAGTTGGCGCAGGCGGTGGCCGCGCAACAGGATCTGGAGCGGCAGCGGGACGAGTTGCAGGCGCGCAAGACCGCGCTCACGGATCCCAGCTACATCGCCGCCGAAGCCCGACGGCGGCTGCAATACGTCACACCGGGCGACACCGTGTTCGTCGTGCACGCCCCGGCGTTACCCGCCGCGAGTGACCCGGCATCCACCGGACCCGCCGCGGGTGAGTCGTGGTACGGATCGCTCTGGTCCACCCTGTCCGAGGGCAGTACGCCGACCGGATGAGTGCATCCGTGACGGCGATCGGGCGGGCAGATGGAAGGGCAGTGCGTGATCGGACAGTGGACGGACGTCACGGCCGCCGACGTCGACCTGCTGACCCGCGAACTCGGCCGGCCGCCGCGCGGTGCGCTCGCCGTCGCCTACCGCTGTGATCACGGTGTGCCGGCCGTCGTCCAGACGGCGCCGCGACTGCCCGACGGCACGCCGTTCCCGACCATGTTCTATCTCTGCTGCTCGGAGCTGAACGCCGCTGTCAGCCGGATGGAATCCGGCGGGTTGATGCGGGAGATGACCGCCGACCTGCAGGCCGACCCGGAACTCGAGGGACAGTACCGCGCGGCGCACGAAAGCTACCTCGCGATGCGCAACGAGTTGGCCGACCTCGGGATACCGGTCACCGCCGGCGGCATGCCGGACCGGGTGAAATGCCTGCACGTGCTGGTGGCGCACTCGCTGGCCGTGGGGCGGGGCGTCAACCCGCTGGGTGACCGGGCCGTCGATGCGCTGCCGGAGTACTTCCGCGGGCGGCCGGTCTGCGCGCGGCTCGATTGACTCTTGGTCCGGCGGCTGCCGGCCGTTCGCATCGGACCTGGCGCTGAACGCGGTGACCACCGTGGGTGACGACGACGGCCGAACTCGGCTCCCGCGGTTCCGGATCGGTGATCACCCGCGGGGTGCGGGCGTGACCGCCGCGACCATGTCGCGCACCGGGTAGCCGGCGGGCAGTTCGCCGAACACCCGGTCGCCGGGGTTGTCCAACCGGGTTGCGCAATAGAGGTCGGCCACCTCGGCGGGAGCGTGCCGGATCAGCTGAGCGGCGGCGAACATCCTGGCCGCCAGTGATGACAGCCTGCGGGCCGAGGTGGCGCCGTCCGCCACCCCCAGCATGGCTGCCAAGTGGCTCATCGAGCGGTCGTACGCTGCTGTCACCCCCAGCGCCGGCGCCAGCTCCGCCAGCAGTGCATCGGCGGAGCCGGGGGACCGCTCCAGTGCGCGCACGGCATCCAGGGCGGCGACCGTTCCGGACCCCTCCCAGATCCCGTTCAGTGGCGACTCCCGGAACAGCCGCGCCATCGGGTAGGTCTCCACGAAACCGTTGCCGCCCAGGCATTCCAGGGCCTCGGCGATCATCGGAACGGCTCGCTTGCAGACCCAGAACTTCGACACCGGCAACGCCACCCGGAGCAGTGCCCGATCCGCGCCGGCCATGCTCGGCTGCGAGACGGCCGACTGATACAGCGATGCCAGCCGGATCGCCGTCAGCGTCGCCGCCCACGACTCCACGGCGAGATCCGCCAGCACGGCGGTCATCGCCGGCTGATCGATCAGTGCCCGGCCGAACGCCACCCGCCGCGAGGCGTAGAAGGCGGCCTGCGACAACGCGGCGCGCATCTGGCCGGCCGACCCGAGCACGCAGTCCAGCCGGGTACTCGCCACCATCTCCAGGATCGTCGGCACGCCGCGACCCTCGTCGCCGATGCGCCACCCGGTCGCGCCGCCGTACTCGAGTTCGGCAGAGGCGTTGGACCGGTTGCCCAGCTTGTCCTTCAACCGTTGCAGCGCAATGGCATTGCGCGAGCCGTCGGGCAGCACCCTGGGCAGCAGGAAGCAGGTCAGCCCACCGGGAGCCTGCGCCAGGGTGAGGAACAGGTCGTTCATCGGCGCGGAGGTGAACCACTTGTGCCCGGTGAGCCGGTACTCGTCCGCGGTCCCGGCGACCGGAAGCGCGGCGGTCGTGCCGGCCCGGACGTCGGAGCCACCCTGCTTCTCGGTCATCGACATCCCCGCCAGCAGGCCGTCCTTGCTGCCCGGCTCGCGCAACCCGAAGTCGTACCGGCGGGATCGCAGGCCGGGTTCGTACCGTGCGGCCAGGCCGGGATGGTGCCGCAGGGTCGGGACCGCCGAGTATGTCATCGAGATCGGGCACAGGTGCCCGGATTCGGTCTGCGTCCACAGGTAGAACCCGGCGGCCCGCTCCAGGTGGGCACCGGCCGGCGCGTCCGGTGCCCACGGCGCCGCCCCGAGACCGGCCGCGACCGCACGGGACATCAGGGCGTGCCACGCGGGGTGGTATTCAACCTCGTCGATCCGGTTGCCGGCTCGATCGTGGGTGTGCAGGACGGGGGTGTGCGTGTCCGCCAGACGCACGGTCTCGGCGATCTCCGCCGTGCCGGCCTGCCGTGCGAGTGACCGCAATGACGGCGTCAGCGATGCGCCTGCCGCCGCCAGCGCGGCCGCCAGGGCCGGATCACACTCGCTGACGTCGCAATCGACCAGCGGCGGCACCTGGTTCAGCACCGTGTGGGTACGGGCAGTGCGGTGGTCCGGGCCAGCCGGGTATTGGCCGTCCGGGTCGTCTGCAGTCGTGTGGTTCGGACCTGCGTGAGTGGGAGCAGCCGGACTGCCGGCGCTCGCCGGATGCGGCTCGCCGGTCGGCGCGGCATGCGGCGATGGCGACTGGGGCGGTGGCTTGGTCGGCGCGGCATGCGGCGATGGCGACTGAGGCGGTGGCTTGGTCGGCACGGCTGGGGACCTCCTCGAGCCCGAGGACCGCTGGGGTACCGTCCGATCATGCGGCATGGACGGCTCCGGTGACGTCCACGGACCGCGTCGTCGTTCACCGGCCGCCGCGCCGGGCAGCCCAGCAACCCGGACGAGCGACCCGGTGACCGCCGCGCGCATGCGGGTCGCGGCCATCGACTGCGGCACCAACTCCATCAGGCTGCTGGTCGCCGACGTCGTCCGCGACGACGACGGGTCGCCGCAGCTCGTCGACGTCCACCGGGAGATGCGCGTCGTCCGGCTCGGCGAAGGCGTGGACGCCACCGGCCGGATCGCCACGTCGGCGCTGGACCGCACGTGGCGGGCGCTCGCGGACTACGCCGCCGTCATCACCGCGTCCGGAGCCGTCCGGGTGCGGATGACGGCGACCTCCGCGACCCGCGACGCAGAGAACCGGGCCGACTTCGTGACCATGGTGCGGTCCACCATCGGACAGGATCCCGAGGTCATCACCGGCGCGGAGGAGGCCGAGCTGTCCTTCGCCGGCGCGGTGGGGGAGCTCGATGCCGCGACCGGGCCGTTCATGGTGGTCGACATCGGCGGCGGGTCCACCGAACTCGTCATCGGCACCCGGAAGGCCGGGGTGAACACCATCACCGGATCGGTGAGTTTGGACATCGGATGCGTACGCATCACAGAGCGGATCCTGCGGTCCGATCCGCCGACGCCCGCCGAGCGGGAGGCGGCGACCCGTTGGGCCAGGCACATGCTGGCCGGTGGGTTGGCTCAACTGCCGGTGGAGTCGGTGCGACGGCTGGTCCCGGTGTCCGGGACGGCCACCACCGTCGCGGCCGCGGCGCTGAAGCTGCCGTGCTACGACCCCGCCCGAATCCACCTGTCCCGCATCCCCGCCGAGCGGGTGCACCAGATGGCGGCGTTCCTCATGGGCGCCAACCGTTCCCATCGCGCCGCGTTGCAGTACATGCACCCGGGGCGGGTCGACGTGATCGGCGGCGGCGCGCTGATCCTCTCGACGACGGTGGAGTTGGTCGCACAGCGGGCACCGATCACCGAGATCACCGTGTCCGAGCACGACATCCTCGACGGCATCGCACTGTCGTTGGCGCCCTGACGCCCACGCCCGGGCGGCGGCGGTGCGGCTGCGTCTCCTACCCTTGCCCTTGCCGATGACGGGTCGTGTGCCCGCCCGCGGTGCACGCCCCCGTAGCCCAATCGGCAGAGGCAGGCCACTTAAAATGGTCCCAGTGTGGGTTCGAGTCCCACCGGGGGCACCACGAGTCACCGGGCAACCCGCGTCGCCAAACCCCGGCCGAGCGGAGACCGTCCGCGAATGCCCGGATCCCGCTGGTGAGTCCGGGGGCGTGGTGAAACACGATGATGTCCGCCATGACTGCTCCCCGGCACCGGTCACCCGGCTGTCCCGCAGCCGGCGACCGAACGGTAGCCACCAGGTCCGACAGTCACGCCAGCCGTCTCGTCGGATCGCGACCGCCGGCCGCCACGCTCACGACGGTGCGATGCGTGCCGCTACCTCCTCCGCCCGAACCGCGGACGGGGTGGCAGGGCGCCTTTTCGTCCGCGCAGCAGCGTCGTGATCGTCACCAGGGTGGTGTCCGTCGCTGCGGTGCGGGCGAAGGTCGCCACCGGCAGCGGGCTCCGGAACCGCGCGTTGGCGATCGACTGCGCCCAGCTGAACTCGCGCAGGCCGTCCGCGCCGTGGATGCGTCCGAATCCGGATTGCTTGACCCCGCCCATCGGTAGCGCCGGAATGGCCGTGAACTGGATGACCGAATTGACCGAGACGACACCGCAGTGCAGCCGTCGGGCGATGTCGTCGCCGCGGGCGCGGGAGAACACCGTCGCGCCGAGACCGTAGTCCGACGCGTTGGCGAGCCGGATCGCCTCGTCCATGTCGCGGACCCGGTTGACCGTCAGGGTGGGGCCGAACGTCTCCTCGCCGATCGCCGCAGAATCCTGCGGGACGTCGATCAGCACGGTGGGCTGGATGTGCCGGTCGCCGACGGCATCCGCGCCGCCGACGATGGCGGCGCCGCCGCGCTCGAGCGCGTCGTCGATGTGCCGGCGGACGACGTCGAGTTGGCTGGGCATCGTCATCGGCCCGATCTTCTGCCCCGGTCCGGCACGCAGGTCCTCGGTCTGCCGCCGGATCTCGGACAGGAACCGGTCATACACGGCGGTGTGGACGTAGACCCGCTCCACCCCGATGCACATCTGCCCGGCGTTGAACATGCCGCCCCAGACGGCTGCCTGGGCGGCGGCGGACACGTCGGCATCGGCGTCGACCAGCAGCGGGTCCTTCCCGCCGCCCTCGACGACGACCGGTACCAGGCCGTCGGCGCACGCGCGCATCACCCGCTTGCCGGTCGCGCCACTGCCCGTGAAGGCGATCTTGTCCACCCCGGCCCGGCACAGCGCCTCGCCGGTGCCGCCGAATCCGGTGACCAGCTGCAGCACGGGCGCTTCCGGGACCACCTGGGCGAAGGCGTCGACGAGCCACGCACCGACGCCGGGGGCGTACTCGCTGGGCTTGTAGACGACAGCATTACCGGCCGCCAGCGCGTACGCGAGGGAGCCCATCGGGGTGTAGACGGGGTAGTTCCACGGGCCGATGACGCCGACCACGCCGAATGGCCGGTACGTCACCGAGGCGGTGACGTTGATGCTCAGCGGGCCGGCAGCCACCCGGCGACGGCGGAGGACCGTGCCGGCGTTCCGGGCGGCCCAGGCGATATGGCCGACGGCCATGATGATCTCGAGCTGCGCATCCGAATGCGGCTTGCCGGTCTCCCGGTGCACCACGTCGGCGAGCTGAGCGATCCGCCGGGTGAGAACGCCGGCCCAGGCGTCGAGCCGTCGGCGGCGTTCCCGGTAGGACAACGACGACCAGAACTGCGCCCCCGCTCGTGCGCGTTCGACCGTGGCCCTGACCTGCTGTTCGTCGTGCACCGGATACACGCCGACCACTTCGTCGGTGGCGGGGTCCAGCGACTCGAAAGTGGAGGTGGGCACAGCACTTTCCGGCCCCGGAGTGTCGGACAAGGTCGTTGTCATCCAGAGACCTTCCCGGCAGCGAGTGCGGAACGGTGGACCGGCTGCCGGCCCCTGATCAGGTCGGCTGCCCGCTCGGCGATCATGATGGTGGGCGCGTTGGTGTTCCCACGCGGTACCGCCGGCATCACCGAGGCATCCACCACGCGCAGACCGTCGATGCCGTACACCCGCAATTCCGGGTCGACGACGGCGGCGTCCGCCGGACCCATTGCGCAGGTGCCGACCGGGTGATAGAGCGTCTGGGCGGTGACCCGGATGTGCTCGATCAGATCCCCGTCGGTGACGGACCGACCGGCTCGGGGCAGGAACGGTTTGTCGCGCAGCCGCGACAGCGGAGCCTGCTCGGCGATCTCCAACAGGGTCCGGCACCCCGCGACCAACGCGTCGAGATCGGCCGGGTCGTCGAGGTAACCGGGGTCGATCAGCGGGCGCCAGAACGGGTCCGCCGATGCGAGCCGGACGGTGCCGCGGCTGCCGACGCTGACCAGCGTCACCCCCGTCGTCATCAATCGGGCCGTGGCCTCCCGCAGCCCGTTGTCCAGGAAACCGGTGGGGGCCATGTGCACCTGCAGGTCCGGCGCGGGCAGACCGTCGCGGCTGTCGAGGAAGGCGCCCGCCTCGGCGACGTTGGACGTCAGCGGACCCCGCCCGGCGAGCCGCCACTGGGCGAGCCGGGCCGGGGTCAGGAAGTCCTGGAGGTCGGTGGTGTTCCGGGTGTGCCAGAGCAGCGGCACCACGGGGTGGTCCTGGAGGTTCTCGCCCACGGGCAGGTGGACGACCGGGTCGATGTCGTGGTCGCGCAGGTGGTCGGCCGGTCCGATACCGGACAGCATCAGCAGTTGCGGCGAGTTCACCGCGCCGCCGGCCAGCAGCACCTCGCGCCCCGCGCGGGCCGTGCGGGATCGGCCGCCGTGGCGGTACACCACCCCGGCCGCACGGCCACCGCCCAGCAGTAGTCGGGTCGCCTGCGCACCGGTCCGGACGTGCAGATTCGGCCTGGTCGACGCCGGCCGGAGAAAGGCGTCCGCCGCCGACCAGCGCCGTCCGCGTCGGCAGGTCAGTTGGTATCGACCGGCACCGCGCTGTTCGGCGCCGTTGAAGTCGTCGGACGGGGTCAGCCCCCAGGCCGACGCCGCGTCCAGCCAGGCCGACGTCACCTCGTGGCGGAACCGCGGATCCTGCACCCGCAGCGGCCCGGTGCGACTGTGGAACGGCGCCTCCAGCCGCGCGTTGCCCTCCGAACGCAGGAAGTACGGCAGCACGTCGTCGTACCCCCACCCGGTGGCGCCGTGCCGGTCCCGCCACTGGTCGTAATCCAGCCGATTGCCCCGGATGTAGATCATCGCGTTCATCGACGAGCAGCCGCCCAAGGCCTTCATCCGTGGCCAGTAGTCGCTCCGCCCGCCGAGCTGCTTCTGCGGCGTCGTCCGGTAATTCCAATCCCAGCGGGTCTTGAAGAGCTTCGAGAACGCGAGCGGGACGGCGATGTCATCGGAGTGCTCCGGCGGCCCGGCCTCCAGCAGGAGCACGGTGACCGCGGGGTCCTCGGTGAGCCGCGCGGCGAGCACGCAACCAGCGCTGCCGCCGCCGACGATCACATAGTCGGCCTCGTCGACGGTCGGATCCGGTCGGATCTGCCGTCCGGCCCCGCCGGCGTGCCGCAGTCCCGCGCCGCCCATGCCGACGACCATAGCCGCGGCGGACCGCGAGGCCGATCGAGCGTGATCGGCGCCTCCGGGTCTCGCGGCAAGGCGCTCATGACCCCGCCCGTGCCGATCGGAACAGCCCCGGCGACGCTCCGCCCGCATCCCCGCCGCATGCGGGAACTTCGGCGATGATGCCGGCGTTGCAGCAAGTGGAGCCCGCAGTGGTCATCCGGGGAGCGCGTTGCTCCTCGGTACCGCCGCCGGGACCGAAGACAACGTCAGCATCAACCCGCCTCACCGGAGGTCACCGTGCAGAGCAGCAGTAACCCGGCTTTCAAGAACATGGAGAAGGTGATCGGCGCCCAGCAGCAGGCCGCACCCAGCGCCGAGTACCTGGACCAGATGTACCAGCAGCCGGCCTACCAGGCGCCGGCCCGAGAGCGCTTCCTCACGGTGGACGACGTCGTCACCAAGACCGCGGCGATCCTGGTACTGGCCGTGGTCGCCGGCTTCGCCACCGCGTGGTTCCAGGCGTACTACCTGGCGCTGCCGGCGGCCCTCATCGGGTTCGTGCTGTCCCTGGTGGTCATCTTCAGGCGGAAGATCAGCCCGCCGCTGATCATCGGTTACGCCATCGCCGAGGGCATCTTCCTCGGCGCCATCACCGGCGTGTTCAACCAGTGGTACCCGGGCATCGCGGCACAGGCGATCGTCGGCACGCTCGGCGTGTTCGGCGGCATGCTGGTCGTCTACAAGACCGGCGCCATCCGGGTCACCCCGCGCCTGACCAAGATGATCATCGGCGGCATCATCGGCGTCGTCGTGCTGATGCTGTTCAACCTGGTGATGGGCCTGTTCGGCGTCAACATGGGCCTGCGGGACGGCGGCACCATGGCGATCGTCTTCTCGATCGTCTGCATCGCCCTGGCCGCGTTCAGCTTCCTGCTCGACTTCGATGCCATCGACAAGGCGATCAAGGAGGGCGCGCCGGCCAGCACCGCCTGGTACTTCGCGTTCGGCCTGATGGTCACCCTGGTCTGGCTGTACCTGGAGATCCTGCGACTGCTGAGCTACATGCGGCAGTAACCGCCGGCCGCTCGACCCACCAACAGGCCCGGGCCCGCACCGATCCGTCGGAGCGGGCCCGGGCCTTGTGCTGCGCCAGGTGTTCGCCGGTGATCACACCCCGGGCGGCGCGGTGGTCCGCTGCCGCAGCAGGTCGACCGCGACCGGCAGAAGTGCGACCATCGCGCGCTCGTAGCCGGCACCCGACGGGTGGAAACGGTCGCCGGCGAACATCTCCGGATTGCCGACGAACTGCGGGCTGACCAGGCGGCCCAGCGCGACCGACTCCCCACCGGCGGCCACGGTGGCCCGCTCCTGCAGGGCGGCCAGCCGCAGCGACCAGGTGCTCAGCACCGTTCGCAACGGCTGCGGGATCGCGGTGATGACGCCGAAGTCCGGGCAGGTGCCGACGACCACCGGGATCCCGCTCGAGGTGAGCAGGTCGACGGCGCGACCCAGCTGCGCGGCCGAGCGCCGCGGCGGCACCATGTCCCGCAGGTCGTTCGCTCCGACCAGGATCACCGCGACGTCGGGCGGATCGGCCAGACACCGTTCCAGCTGACGCCACAGGTCGGACGTGCGCGCCCCGGTGAGGCCGTGCGACACCAGGGCCACGGTACGGCCGGTCGCTGCGGCGATCCCGCGGGCCAACAGCACCCCGGGTAGTTCGTCAGGGGTGCGGGTGCCGTACCCGACGGACGTGGAGTCACCCAGCATCGCCAGCCGCAGCACCGGGAAGTCGCCGGCCGTCGCCGGGCGGCTGCCGTCCGGCGCGTGCAACCCGTCGCCCTGCGGCAGGCGCATATGGACCAGATGGTCGGACATCCGCTGCTGGGCCCGGCTCGCCCCGGGGACCGCGGGCGGAACCAGCGTGCCCTCGGCGAGCGCGGCCTCCACCCCGGCTTGCTCGATCGTGCGGGTGGTACTGCGCGCCTGACCCAACAGTGCGAGGACAGCACTGCTCACACCGGCGAGCAGGCCGAGCCCCGCCACCGCGCCGACGCCCACCCAACCGAGTCCGGTTGTCGCCACCCGGGCAGCCGGCGGACCGCTGGGTGAGTGCGGGCGCGTGCCGGCGGATCGGGTTGTCGTCATGCTGGCGTTCCACCCCGTGGGTTTTGATCGCGTCAGGTTCCCCGACCGCGACTGTGGTCCGGTTGTCGACACGGTCTGTGACAACAGCGTCTGTTGTAACACCGGCGAACGGGCGTTGTCGTCGCCATTGGCGGTCCGGCCGCCACCCGCGCGGCCGATAGCCTGGGTGAGCCCGGGCGCGGGCGGATCGCACCGGACGCCCGTCATCGACCTGTTCCACATCGACCTTTTCCACATCGACCTGTTCCACATCGACCTTTTCCACGACCCGAGGAGAACCCCTGTGCGGTACGCGCAGTCCGTCATCGATCTTGTCGGGAACACCCCGCTGGTGAAGCTGGGCCGGCTGGCCGAGGGCGTCGCGCCCCTGGTACTGGCCAAGGTCGAGTACCTCAACCCCGGGGGGTCGGTCAAGGACCGGATCGCGTTGAACATGATCCTCGCGGCGGAGAAGTCGGGGGAGCTGCAGCCGGGCGGCACCATCGTCGAGCCGACCAGCGGCAACACCGGTGTCGGGTTGGCCCTGGTTGCCCAGCAACGCGGTTACCGGTGCATCTTCGTCTGCCCGGACAAGGTCAGTGAGGACAAGCGGAACGTGTTGCGGGCGTACGGCGCCGAGGTGGTGGTCTGCCCGACGGCGGTCGCCCCGGAGGACCCGCACTCGTATTACTCGGTGTCCGACCGCTTGGTCCGGGAGACCCCGGCGGCCTGGAAGCCAGATCAGTACTCCAACCCCCAGAACGCGGCCAGCCACTACGAGACCACCGGCCCGGAGATCTGGGCCGACACCGATGGCCGGGTCACCCATTTCGTCACCGGGGTCGGCACCGGCGGCACCATCTCCGGCGCCGGCCGGTACCTCAAGGAGGTGTCCGACGGTCGGGTGAAGATCGTCGGCGCCGACCCGGAGGGGTCGGTGTATTCCGGCGGAACGGGTCGGCCGTACCTGGTGGAGGGCGTGGGCGAGGACTTCTGGCCGTCGGCCTACGACCCATCGGTGACCGACGAGATCATCGCGATCTCCGATGCGGAGTCGTTCGCCACCACCCGCCGGCTGGCCCGCGAGGAGGGGCTGCTGGTCGGCGGATCCTGCGGGATGGCGGTCGCCGCCGCGCTGCGGCTGGCGGAGCGACTGACCGCCGACGACGTCGTCGTCGTCCTGCTGCCCGACGGCGGCCGGGGATACCTGTCCAAGATCTTTTCTGACGGCTGGATGGCGTCCTACGGCTTCCTCGCCCGGGACGGCGAGGCGACCGTCGGTCAGGTGCTGCGCGGCAAGAGCGGGGAGCTGCCGTCGCTGGTGCACACCCACCCCAACGAGACGGTCCGCGACGCCGTCGAGATCATGCACGAGTACGGGGTTTCCCAGATGCCGGTCGTGTCCGCCGAACCGCCGGTGATGGCCGGTGAGGTCGTCGGGGCGGTGTCCGAGCGGGAACTGCTGGACAGATTGTTCGCCGGGACCGCCGCGCTCTCCGATGCCGTCTCCCGACACATGGCCACGGCGTTCCCATTGGTGGGTTCGGGTGAGAACATCGCCACGTTGCGGGAGTCGCTGCACGAGCGGGACGCCGTGATGGTGATCGACGACGGCAAACCGGTCGGCGTGCTGACCCGCGCGGACCTGCTGACGTTCCTGGCCACGGAACGGCGGGTGTGACCCGGAGGGATTGACAGCCTGCCGGAATTGCCCGCTCGATCGCCGTATCGGTGGCTCGGGACCTACCATGGTGAGGCCACCCCGAACGGGGCCGTCACGTCCGCCTGGGAGGTCCCGTGACCTATCTGCCGGCTCCGTACGAATCTCCGCAGCAGGACGACCTGGCCGCGACATTGTCCGCGATCCTCACCACCACGGTCGCGCTGATCACCTCGTGGGTGCTCGGTCAGCAGGCCTACCCGGTGGTCCGGCAGGTCGTCGACGGCGCCCGCGGTGAACTGACCCAGGCGCAGCAGGACGCGCTGACGTCTTCTCTGGCAACCACTGCCGTGCCGACCGCGGGGTGGGCCCTGGCCGCAGTCCTGATGGTGATCGGTGCCCTGCTGCTGTTGTTCCGGCGTGGGCGCAAGTTGCTGATCCTCGGCGCGCTGGTCGCCGTCGCCACCACGGCGTGGGCGCAGTGGGGCCTTGGTTACGGTGGGGCCGGCTCCACGGTCGTGGTCGACCAGTGGCCGCTGTACTGGGGTGGCGCCGCAGTTGCGGTGCTCGCCGTGCTGCCGGCGACCGGCCGGTGGCTCGGCAAGAGCGCGACGAAGGAGAAGGCGTCCACGGTCATCGGCACCACCTCAACCGGCGCCGTGCTGTGGCCCGGCATGTGAGCCGCCCGCTCAACCACTCTCGCCTGCGCCATTACCCTGGGGGGCATGACGTTCTCGGCCGGTGACGGCTTCTCCACCCGCGCCATCCACGCCGGCCAGGAACCGGATCCGCTCACCGGCTCCGTCGCCATCCCGATCTACCAGACGTCCACCTACGCGCAGGATGTTGTCGGGCAGACCCGCGCGGGTTACGACTATTCCCGGGCCGGCAACCCCACCCGGACGGCGTTGGAAGCCGCGCTCGCGAGCCTCGAGGGCGCGCGGCACGCGCACGCCTTCGCGTCCGGAATGGCGGCGTCGGACACCATGATCCGCGCCGTGCTCCGACCCGGTGACCACCTGATCATTCCGGACGACGCCTACGGCGGCACCTTCCGGCTGATCGACAAGATCGGTGTGCCATGGGGTTTGAGCTACTCGACCGTGCCGCTCGGTGATCTGGACGCGGTCCGTTCCGCGATCCGTCCGGAGACCAGGCTGGTGTGGTGCGAGACCCCCACCAATCCGCTGCTCGGCATCGCCGACATTGCCGAGCTTGCCGATCTCGCCCACTCATCCGGTGCAAAACTGCTGGTGGACAACACCTTTGCGTCCCCGTATCTGCAGCAGCCGCTGGCGCTGGGTGCAGACGTCGTGCTGCACTCGACCACCAAGTACATCGGCGGGCACTCCGACGTCATCGGTGGCGCGCTGGTCACCAACGACGCAACGCTTGCCGAGACCTTCGGTTTCCACGCCAAGTCGATGGGCGCGGTGCCCGGGCCCTTCGACGCCTGGCTGACCCTGCGCGGTCTGAAGACACTGGCCGTGCGGATGGAGCGGCACTGCGACAACGCCGAGGCCATCGCCGATCTGCTCACCGGGCACCCGAGGGTGGGCCGGGTGTACTACCCTGGGCTGCCCGACCACCCGGGGCATCAGGTGGCCGCCGGTCAGATGCTGCGGTTCGGTGGGATGGTGTCGTTCACCGTCATCGGTGGCCAGGACGAGGCGGTCAAGGTCTGTGAGCGGACCCGCCTGTTCACCCTGGGCGAGTCGCTGGGCGGGGTGGAGTCACTCATCGAGCACCCGGGACAGATGACGCACGTCAGCGTCGTCGGCTCGTCGCTGCAGGTGCCCAACGACCTGATCCGGCTGTCCGTGGGCATCGAGGACATCGACGACCTGCTGGTGGACCTGCGGGACGCACTGGACTGATGACACCACCGCAGCACCACCTTCACCTGCCCGCCGGCCGATGACGACCGGCCCGGGCCCGCTCGCGGTGGCACTCGATGTCGGCGGCACCAAGTTCGCCGCCGCCGTCGTCACCGGTGACGGGGATGTCGTTGCGACGCACCGCGTTCCCACTCCGGTCAGCACGGACGCCGATGTCGTCTTCGATGCCGCGCTGGCCGCCATCGACGGGGTGCTGAGCGCGGCCGGGCTGGGCTTGGACGATCCGCGGGTGAACCGCGCGATCGGGGTCGGCACGGCCGCGCCGCTGGACCAGCGCGACGGCACGGTGTCCCCGGTCAACATTCCGGCGTGGCGCGGATTTCCGTTGCGTCCCCGGCTTTCCGACCACTACGACGTGCCGGTCGGGATGATCGGGGACGGCGTGGCGTTCGCGGTCGGGGAGCATTGGAAGGGTGCGGCGCGCGGCGCCGAGAACGTGCTCGGGATGGTGGTGTCGACGGGTGTGGGCGGCGGCGTCATCCTCGGCGGACGCGCCGTCGTGGGCGCGAGCGGCAACGCCGGTCACATCGGGCACGTCAGTGTCGACCCGGACGGGCCGTTGTGCGTGTGCGGCGGGATCGGCTGCGTGGAGGCCATCGCCAGCGGGCCGTCGATCGTGCGGTGGGCGGAGCGGAACGGCTTCACCGGCGGTGACGGCACCGCGGCCGGTGCCGCCCGGGCCGCGGCGGACGGCGACGACATCGCCGCCGCGGCGTTCCGGCGCGCCGGTGCGGCGCTCGGGCTGGTGATCGCCGGCGCGGTGACCCTGCTGGATCTTGATCTGGTGGTGATCGGCGGCGGGGTGCAGGCGGCGGGGAGGACGCTGTTCGAACCGTTGGCCGCGGCCTACTCCCGATACGCCACATTGGGTTTCGCGGTGCGACCCCGGGTGGTGCCGGCGCAGCTCGGCGGCGCGGCGGGGTTGCTCGGTGCCGCCGCCGTGGCGCTCGCTCCCGACGCCTACTGGCCCGCGCAGTCCTGAGTGCTGTCGGTCCCGGCCACGAGCGCGGGTCGGACGGATCGGCCGCCGGGCCTGGCGGGGGCTGGCAGGATGCTGGGCATGGAACAGGTCAACGTCGACGAGGTCCGGGCCGCCGCCGAACTGCTGCACGGGGTGGCGCGGTACACGCCGATGGAGTCGTCGCGGCCGTTGGCGACCGCGGTCGGTGGCCCCGTCTATCTCAAGTGCGAGAACCTGCAGCGGACCGGCTCGTTCAAGATCCGCGGCGCCTATGTCCGCATCTCCCGGTTGTCCGACCAGGAAAAGGCGGCCGGTGTGGTTGCCGCATCCGCCGGCAACCATGCGCAGGGCGTTGCCCTGGCGGCCGAACTTGTCGGCACCAAGGCGACGGTCTTCATGCCGGTCGGCGCATCCATCGCCAAACTCACCGCGACCCGGGCGTACGGCGCCACGGTCGATCTGGTCGGGGACAGCCTGGACGACGCGTTGATCGCCGCGACCGAGTTCGCGGCCCGCACCGGTGCGGTGCTCGTGCATCCCTTCGACCACCCCGATGTGTTGCGCGGGCAGGGCACGGTCGGGCTCGAAATCATCGATCAGGTGCCCGATGTCGCCACCGTGGTGGTGGCGACGGGCGGCGGCGGCCTGCTCAGCGGGGTCGCGGCCGTGGTCCGGCAGTTGCGTCCCGATGTGCGGATCGTCGGGGTACAGGCGGAACAGGCCGCGGCGTGGCCCGGGTCGCTGCGCGCCGGCCACCCGGTCCGGTTGCACGAGATGGCAACGCTGGCCGACGGCATCGCGGTCGGCGCACCGTCGGAGCTGACGTTCCGACACGTCAGGAAACTGGTCGACGACATCATCACGGTCACGGAGGACCAGCTGTCGCAGGCCATGCTGCTCTGCCTGGAGCGGGCGAAACTGGTCGTGGAACCGGCCGGGGCCGCCGCGGTGGCAGCCATCATGGCGCGGCCGGAGGCCTTCACACCGCCCGTCGTCGCCATCCTGTCCGGCGGCAACATCGACCCGCTCGTGCTGTTGCACGTCACCCAACACGGCCTCGTCGCGGCCCGGCGGTTCCTGTCGTTGCGGCTGGAAATCACCGACCGGCCGGGCTCCCTCGCGCGGCTGCTGGCGCTGGTGGGCGAACTGGGCGGCAACGTGGTGGACGTCGAGCACTCGAGGGTCGGGTCCTCGCTGCCCCTCGGGGACGTCGAGGTGAACCTTCGCCTGGAGACGAAGGGTGCCGCACACTGCGCCGACATCGTTCAGGCGCTCACCGCCGCCGATTTCCGGGTGCTCGAGCAACGCTGAGCACCTTCGAGCCGGCGGTGCGCGATGCCGGGCCGGGCACGACGACGGCCACGCACCGCGATGGCGGTGCGTGGCCGTCGGGTAGGGGAGCCCGCGCGGAGGTCAGCCGGTGAACGGTTTCGCGTCGATGACGCTGACCTTCTGTACCCGACCGTTCGGCAGGATGTATTCGCGCTGCTCGCCGCGGCTGGCGCCCAGGATTGCCTGACCCAGCGGTGACTGCGGGGAGTAGACCTGCATCGAACCGTGCACGCCCTCCTCGCGCGAACCGAGCAGGAAGGTCTCGCGGTCCTCGTCGTCACCGTCATAGGAGATGGTGACCACCATGCCCGGCTCGACCACCCCGTCGTCGGCCGGTGGGACGCCGACCTGCGCGCTGCGCAGGATCTCCTGCAGATGCCTGATCCGGGCCTCCTGCTTCGCCTGCTCGTCGCGCGCCGCGTGGTAGCCGCCGTTCTCCTTCAGGTCGCCCTCTTCGCGGCGGGCATTGATCTCCGCCGCGATGACCGGGCGATGGGCGACAAGGTCGTCCAACTCCTGCTTGAGGCGGTCGTGGGCGTCCTGGGTCAGCCAGGTCACGACTGTGCCGGTCATGGCAACTCCTCACTACTGCAAATATCGTGCGCAGCACCGAAATCGGCGACGCGGGGGCGGGTTGTGCTGACGTACTGGACCGATGCGGGGCAAGGAGCGCGCTCCACCGGGCCGAGAAACACGTCACGGCCCCGTCCGGGGGCCGTTGGCGTGACCAATTCTACCACGGTAGGACGCCCGACTGTCTGGATTTGTCCACACGGCAACCTGCCGACATCAATCCCGAAGTCGTATTCGTCAGTTATCGGCACCCCAGTTGACCTGCGGTGATCCTTTCGCGCTCGACCGGGGTCCGGCGCTGTTCGTCGGCTGTCGGTGAGACGTGGAGAATGGAACCGTCCCGGCGGCTCGGCGGGACCGGAAGGGGAACAGCACACGGTGAACAACAGCGATATCAAGGTGGCGGAGGCCGCGTCCGGCGCGCCGGACGTCGCGATGGCCAACGGCGGCAACGGCGCCGTCATTGCGTCCGATGTGAACCGGGCGGGAGACCTGCTGACCGGTGCGGCCGCCGAGCGCGACCAACGGGCCCGACTCGCGCCGCTTCGGCTGATGGCCGTCCATGCGCACCCCGACGACGAGTCCAGCAAAGGTGCGGCGTCGCTCGCGAAGTACGCCGGCGAGGGTGCCGGCGTGGTCGTCGTGTCCTGCACCGGTGGTGAGCGCGGTGACATCCTCAACCCCAAATTCGCGGTCGACGGCATCGACGTCCCCGCGCTGCGGATTGCCGAGATGGCGAAGGCTGCGGAGATCCTCGGGGTCGCGCACGTGTGGCTGGGCTTTCACGACTCCGGTTACCACGAGGGACCGCCGGAGAGTTGGGATCTGCCCGCCGACTGCTTCGGGGCGCTGCCCGTCGAACAGGAGATCGAGGCCCTGGTGAGGGTGGTGCGGCGGTACCGGCCGCATGTCATGACCACCTACGACGAGAACGGCGGATACCCGCACCCCGATCACATCCGCTGCCACGTCGTCTCCGTCGGTGCCTTCGAGGCAGCGGGCGATCCGGACGCCTACCCGGACGCCGGCGAGCCCTGGCAGCCGTCGAAGCTGTACTACAACGTCGGGTTCTCCCGGGAGCGGATCCTGGCGATCAACGACGCCGTGAAGGAACGCACGGGCGAGGGTCCGTTCGACGAATGGATCAAGCGGTTCGCCGAGCATCCCCGCCCCGATCCCGCGAGCCGGATCACCACGCAGGTCCCGGTCGCCGACTACTTCCCGCAGCGTGACGCCGCGCTGAAGGCGCACGAGACGCAGATCGACCCCGACTCGCACTGGTTCGCGGTGCCGCACGAGCTCGAGGCCGAGATCTGGGGAACCGACGACTACGAACTCGCGCGCTCGCTGGTGGACTCGCCGCTGCCCGAGGAGGACCTGTTCGCAGGCCTACGGGACGGAGTCGCTCGATGAGCCTGCTGACGACCGCGGTCATCGCGCTGGCGGAGAACCCGCCGACCGACATCGATCCCACCACCGGCAAGGGCGCGGAATGGGGCAAGGCCGCACCCGTCGGCCTGCTGATCATCCTGCTGTTGTGCGTCGCCGTGTTCTTCCTGCTGCGGTCGATGACCAGGAACATGCGCAAGGTCCCGGCCAGCTTCGACCCCCCGGACGACCGCGCCGTTGTCCAGTCCGACGCGGACAAGGTGGTGCCCCCGGCCGACGGCGCAGACAGTGGCGCCGAGGCCTCCGATGACGAACAGGCGGCGCCGCCCGCCGACCAGCAGCCGGTCGACCGGCGCTGACGCTCGCTTTCGGTTGCGGTGCCGCGGCACCAGGCGTCGGCCGTCGCGCGCATGCTGCGCCGCACGCAGCCGGTGATTGCTGTGCCGATCGGCCGGCCATCGGGTGAAACGGTTCCGCACACATGCCGCCGGCCGCCGCCCTCGGCGTGCAACGGTGCAACGGGTGGCGGGCCGGCGTGGTGGTGCGGCGGTCTGTCACCGTCGTGCCCGCGGCTGAACAGCTGCGCATCCGCACCTCGGGCGGCCGGCCGCCGACCTCACCGAGCCGCCTGACACCACCGGTACCTCGCTGCTTCCTGCCCGCCACCCCATGAGTGCCAACCGGCATCTGCGCACCGCTCGTGCACCGCACCGGACCGACCCGGGAACAAATCGCCGCACTGGTCGTTGTAGCGGATGTAACGTTGTAATCATTGCAACGTTCAGACATGAAAGGGAGGCTCCCATGAAGGGATACTTCGCAGCGTGGGGCGAGGGCGAGCAGCCCGGCCCCGACGCAAGAGGAAAGCACGGCCACGGACGGGGCGGAGGCGGCGGCAGGGGCCGCGGTCCCGGCTTCGGTGGCTACGGTCCCGGCCGCGGCTTCGGTCCGCGCGGTCGTGGACGCGGCGGCGCACCGGAGGCTCCTGATGCCTCCGACGCCGCGGCCTGGTTCGCCGGCCGCTTGCCGGACGACTGGTTCACCGGCGCGCCGACGGTCACCGTCGACCGCGACGAGGTGATCATCGTCGGTGAGTTGCCGCCGTTGACCGAGGAGTTCGCCGACGAGGCGGCCCGCGCGGCGGCGGAGGCGGGCAGGATAGCCCGGTTCCGCGAGGACACCCGCGAGCAGCGCATCGAGATTGCGCGTCAGGGGCAGCACCGGTACGGCCGGGAAATCTCCTGGGGCGCACGGCTCGGCAGCTCGGAGGAGCTGTTCACCACCCTGTCAGCGCCGGTGATGACCCGGCTCCGTCAGCCGGAACGGCAGATCCTGGACACCCTGGTGGACTCGGGTGTCGCCCGGTCCCGGTCGGATGCCCTGGTCTGGGCGGTCCGACTGGTGGGGGAGAACGCAGACGCGTGGCTCGGCGATCTCCGCGCCGCCATGCAGGAGGTCAACCGGCTCCGGGATCAGGGTCCCGACCTCGGCTGATGTCCGCTGCGCGGCGGGCGAGGCGCCGGCCACCGCGGCCGGCGCCGAAACCCGCAGGTCGACCGATCGAGCCGCCCGGCGATCAGCCGAGCCGCGCAAGCGGCCAACCGAGCCCGAGCCGCACCCGGCGGTCAGCGGACCCAACCTGGCCGGCGCACGGGGTCCGCGGGCACTGCATCGCGCAAACGGTCAGCTCACCCTGAACAGCAGCAACCAGATCGCCACGCAGTGGCAGAGCGCGGCGAGCGTCACGCAGGCGTGGAAGTACTCGTGGTAACCGAAGGTCCCCGGCCACGTATTGGGCCAACGGAAGGCGTAGCAGACCGCGCCGAGCGAGTACAGGATCCCGCCGGCCGCGATGAGCACGAGCACCGCCACGCCGCCGCTGTGCAGGATGTCCGGTAGCACGAAGACCGCCACCCAGCCCAGACCCAGGTAGAACGGCACGCCCACCCAGCGCGGAGCGTGCGGCCACAGCATCTTCAGTGCCACCCCGCCGGCCGCACCGACCCAGACGACGACCAGCACCACAGTGCTGGTCGGCGGCATCAGGGCGAGGGCCGCGAGCGGTGTGTACGACCCCGCGATGAACAGAAAGATCATCGAGTGGTCGGCTCGCTTCATCCAGGTGCGAGCCCGGTGCGAGACCCAGAGGTGCCGGTGGTACGTGGCGCTGACGCTGAACAGGCCGATCAGGGTGACGGCATACACGGCGCACGCCACCGCGGCGCCGAGGCCGACGAAGATCGCGGCCATCGGTATCAGCGCCAGGCTCATGGCTGCCGCGACAATCGCCGAATACACGTGGATCCAGCCGCGGGCCCGCGGCCGGCCGTGGACCGCCGGAGCGGCGAGCTGGCCTGTGGTCATGACTCCATCGTCCTCGTTCACTGCCGGTTGACCGATGGTGGCAAGCAGTGGTGCCGATCCGCGGTCCTGTACCGCCGCGACAGTAGGGTCATCACCCGTGAGGCTCCCGTCGCTGGTCTATCGCGTTTACGAACGCAAGTTGACCCGGGAACTGATCGGAGCGCAAATTCCGCATCACGTCGGCGTCATGCTCGACGGCAACCGGCGGTGGGCGCGGAAGGCCGGGTTCACCGACCCGACCGAGGGTCATCGCGCGGGGGCGGCGCACATTGCCGATCTGCTGCAGTGGTGCCAGGAGGCGGGCATCAGCATGGTGACCCTGTGGTTGCTGTCGACGGAGAACCTCCGCCGCTCGGATGACGAACTCCTTCCGCTGCTGGAGATCATCACCGACGTCGTCGACGAGATCGCGGCACCCGGACTGCCGTGGAAGCTGCGCATCGTCGGTGCTCAGGACATGCTGCCGAGCGCCATGTCCACCCGTCTTGCCGCTGCCGAGATGCGTACCGCGACGCGGAGCGGGCTCGAGGTCAACATCGCCGTCGGGTACGGCGGACGTCAGGAAATCGTCGATGCGGTGAAGTCCATGCTCGAGTCCGGACTCCAACGCGGCCACAGCATCCGGGAACTGATCGACTCGCTGGATGTCGACACCATCGGCGAGCACCTCTACACCTCCGGCCAGCCCGACCCCGACCTGGTGATCAGAACATCGGGGGAGCAGCGGCTGTCCGGGTTCCTGCTCTGGCAGAGCGCGCACTCGGAGTTCTGGTTCGCCGAGGCGTACTGGCCCGACTTCCGGCGGGTGGACTTTCTCCGCGCGCTGCGGGACTACGCAGCCCGTCACCGACGGTACGGGGAGTAGGCGGGGGCCGATGCCGGTGGACGACCACGCCGGTCGCCCCCCGCGATGCCCGTCCCGACCGTCACCGGGGTGGTTGCCGGGAAAGGTTGTGCCGCGCAGCGACGGTGACCGAGAGGCGCTACAGCTCGTGCCCGGCGCACGACGCGAAATGACAACTACCTCGTGGAGTGCGTCGCCCCCGGCCTGTCGGATCGGGTCGGCGTCGCACCGGTCAGCGCCGCCCGAACCAGCAACGGCGTCGGCGTCGATCTGGTCGTCAGGGTTCACGCCGGACGGCAGGTGCTGCTCACCGAGCGACGTTGGGGTGGTCTTCGCACCGGTGGACTGATCGGTGACATGGTCACTGAACGACACGCACAGTCGGCTGCACAGACGTGCTATGGTTCTGCACATGCGTGCAGCCGCCGATTTGACCGGTCTGGCGTTGATCCGGGAAAGCGCGATGCGGCTGACCGCTGAGCGCGGGTGGGCTGCTGTGTCGATCCGGGACATCGCCGCGAACGCCGGTGTGTCGTCATCGTTGGTTGTTCACCATTTCGGCACGAAGAGGCGTTTGCGGGAGGCGGTTGACACCCGGGTGACCGAGGTCTTCGCCGAGCTGGTCAAGCAGCTGGGAGACGCCGAGCAGCTGGGTGACGCCGACCTGGAGGGCGGGTGGTTCGTGTCGATCGCGGCCGCGTTCCACGACCGGGCCGGCTCCGACAGTGCGGTGCTGGCCTACCTGCGGCGACTGCTGATCGACGGCGGCCCCGCGGCGACCGCGCTGTTCGGGTCGTTGTACGCGGCGACCGTCGCCAGTTTGGCAGACCTGGAATCGGCCGGCGTCCTGCGGCCAACCGCCGACGCAGCGGCGCGGGCCGCGTTCCTGCTGATCAACGACCTCGCGGTGGTGCTGCTCCGCGATGAGGTGACCCGGGTGCTGGGAGTTGATCCGCTGAGCAGACAGGGTTTACGCCGCTGGGGAAACACCGTGATGGAGGTCTACCGCGGCGGAGCCTTCACCGTTCCCGACGAGGCTGACCGGAGAAGGGAATGAGCGCAGCGATCGAGGTCAGGCCGTTGACCAAGACGTTCGGAACCGCCTGGAGCCCAGCCGGTCGTCGCCGGCGCAACGACCCCGCACTCATCCTCCGGAGAAGCCCGATCGCCACAGCGATCGGTGCCGAGCGCTGACTCCGAGGGGATCGACCGGTGGGCCGGGGAAGCCACCATCCGTCTACGCCGAGGCGCGCTGAGTGCCCTGCGGAAAGGAGTACACCCGTGAGCACGACCCAATCCGTCATCCGCACCGAGGGGCTGACCAAGAGTTTCGGCCCGGTCCACGCCCTCGATGGGCTCGACTTCGAGGTGGCCCCCGGCGAGGTCCACGGTTTCCTCGGCCCCAACGGAGCGGGCAAGTCGACGACGATCCGGGTCGTCCTCGGCCTCATCCGCGCCAGCGGCGGCCACGTCGAGCTCTTCGGCGGCGACCCCTGGCGCGAGGCCGCGAAGCTCCACGAACGGCTCGCCTATGTCGCAGGCGACGTCGCACTCTGGCCGGGGCTCACCGGCGGCCAGTGCCTCGACGTCCTCGGCGCAACCCAGGGCGGGCTGGACGACGCCCGAAGGACAGCCCTCATCGAGCGGTTCGACCTCGACCCGACCAAGCGGGTCCGCGACTACTCCAAAGGCAACCGGCAGAAGGTGGCCCTGATCGCCGCGCTCGCCGCCGACGCCGACCTGCTGGTGCTCGACGAGCCCACCTCCGGGCTGGACCCGCTGATGGAACGGGCGTTCCAGGAGGTTGTCCGTGAGCGGCGCGCGGAGGGCTGCACGGTCATGCTGTCGAGCCACATCCTCGGCGAGGTCGAGGCCCTCGCCGACCGGGTGAGCATCATCCGCCGGGGCCGGACCGTGACGACCGGAACCCTCGCCGAGCTGCGACGGCATACCCGCACCCACGTCCACGTGGTCACCGTCGACGCACCCGCTGGCCTCGCCGACGCCCCGGGCGTCGCGGACTACATCTGCGAGCGGCTCGACGGCCACGTCGACAGCCGGTTCACCATCGACGCCGAGCACCTCGACGCCGTCGTCGGCCGGCTGCACGCCGCGCGGATCCACACCCTCACCGCCACCCCACCGAGCCTGGACGCCCTCTTCCTGCGCACCTATGACGGGAACGACCTGCCCCTGGACGCCACCGAGCTCGGCGAGCCGGAGGAGGCGCGGCGATGAGCGCGACCGGCCTGCGGGCCATGCTCGGTGTGCAATGGCGGACGCACCGCCGCGGCACCATCGTCTGGATGTTCGCGCTCATCGCCACCATGGTCGGAACGGCGGGGGCGGTCGCCGCCCTTTACACCACCCCAGAGGAGATCCACACCTACGCCCAGGCCGTCACTTCCGGTGACGCCCTCGTCGCGATCAACGGCAGGGTCGAGGGCATCGACAGTCTCGGCGGCATCATCCAGGACGAGTTCGGCTTCCTCGCTGCCTTCCTCCTCCCGCTGCTCGGGATCAGCCTCGTCGCGCAGGTCACCCGGCGGGAGGAGGAAGCCGGGCGGCTCGAGGCGGTCCTCGGCGGCCGGGTCGCGCGCCACGTCCCGGTGCTGGCCGGGCTCATCGTCGCCGCCGCCGCCATCTTCGTCACCGTCATCGCGTTCGCCCTCGGGCTCATCGTCTCCGCGGTGCCCGGCACCCGATCGGTCCTCTACGCCGCTTCCCTCGGCGCTCTCGCCTTCGTCTTCGCCGGGCTTGCGGCGCTGATCGCCCAACTCACCCTGCACTCCCGCGGCGTCTACGTGTGGAGCCTGCTCGTCCTTGCCGTTGCCTACCTGCTGCGGGGCGTCGGAGACGTGACCAAGACGTGGTTGACCTGGCTCTCACCGCTCGGCTGGGCCGAGAAGGCCGCCCCGTTCGGGGCGATGCGGTGGTGGACCCTGCTCATTCCCCTCGCCGTCGGCGGGCTGCTCGCCACGCTCGCCGTCCTCGTCGCCGGACGCCGTGACCTCGGTAGCTCCCTCGCCCGCGCGGGCGCGGGATCGGCCCGGGCGACGACATGGCTGCGCAGCCCGCTCGGGCTGGCGACCGCCATCCACCGCGCGGCGGTCCTTGGTTGGCTCGCCGGTGCCCTGGTCATCGCGGGCATGATGGGCGCGCTCGCGCAGCAGTTCGTCGACGCCGTCGCCGGGAACCCGGCGATGGCCCAGGCCATCGGGATGTCGGGGGCGCAACCCGAGGACGGGTTCGTCGCGGTCACCCAGCTCTACATCGCCATCATCGCCACGGGGTATGCCGTGCAGGCCGTCGGCAGCCTGCGCGGCGAGGAGACCGCCGGACGTCTCGAGCCTCGGCTGTCCGGCACGCTGTCCCGCATGCGCTGGCTGGCCGCGCACGGCATCGTCATCGTCACCGGGCTTGTCGTCATCGTCGTTGTCTCCTCGGTCGTGCTGGCCGCGACGACGGCGTGGTCGATGGGCACATCGGCGCGCGTGGGGCCAGTCGTCGGTGCGGGCGCGGCCTACCTGCCGGCCGAGCTTCTCGTGGGCGGGCTGGCGCTCGCACTGTTCGGCCTGCGGCCCAGGGCGTTTCCGGCGGCCTGGGCGATCTTCGCCTTCGTCGCCTTCATCGCCTTTCTCGGCCCCGGCCTCAAGCTGGCCGGGTGGGTGCTCGACCTGTCCCCGACGACCCATGTCGGCGACCCTCCGCTGGGCACCGTCGAGGCGCTGCCCCTGCTGGTCCTCGGCGCCATCGCCGCGGTCCTCGGCGCGGCCGCGGCGGTCGGCTTCCGCAGTCGGGGGGTGCCGCAGGGCTGAGCCGGCGAAGCGCCGTCGGTGCCGCCCACCTGCGATCGAGCCCGCCACAACGCGACCGGACAGCCTGATTGGATGGTCGAGTTCATCCGGATCCGTGCCCGGATCGCGCCCGCATCACGGTGGACGGCGCGACAGGCGGTAGTACTCTGCTGCGATGCCAGAGTCCGCGCCCGGCGGTGGACGGCAAGTTCGGCTATGGGGCGTCGTGGCCATCGGAGTCGGTGGCATGGTCGGAGGCGGAATTTTTGCGGTCCTCGGGCTGTCAGTCGAGACCACCAAGGGGGCCGCGCCGGTCGCGTTCCTACTGGCCGGTCTGGTGGCGCTGCTGACCGCGAGGTCGTATGCGTTGTTGTCGAAGTCGTTCCCGAGCCGCGGCGGCACGGTCACGTTCGTCAACCGCGCATTCGGGTCCGGGTTGTTTTCCGGCGGGATCAACGTTCTGCTGTGGCTGAGTTACATCGTGATGCTCTCCTTGTACGCCCAGGCGTTCGGCAGCTACGCGGCCAGCTTCCTCCCCGCAGATCTCCGCGGCGTGGGCATGCACGTGTTTCTCTCCGCGGCGATCGTGCTCGTCACGTTGCTCAACCTCGCCGGCGCAGCCACGGTTGCTCGTGCCGAGCGGTACATCGTGGCGATCAAGGTCGCGATTCTGGTGTTCTTCGTCGTCGTCGGGATGGCCGGTGTTTCGGCCGACCGACTCGCCCCGGACAGGTGGAGCTCACCACTTGCCGTCGTGGCCGGCGGAATGATCATCTTCCTGGCCTACGAGGGATTTGAGCTCATCGCCAACGCGGCCGAGGATGTCGCCGACCCGGGTCGCACGCTGGCCAGGGCGTACTACATATCGGTGCTGTTCGTGATCGCACTCTACGTTCTTGTCGCCATCGTTTCTGTGGGATCGCTGCCGGTGTCATCTTTGGTGGACGCTCGTGACTATGCGCTCGCCGAAGCCGCGCGGCCGGCGCTCGGGACAGCCGGTTTCACGTTGGTCGCCGTCGCCGCCCTGCTCTCGACGGCGTCGGCAATCAACGCCACTCTCTACGGAACCGGTCGCCTGACCTACAGCATCGCGAAATCCCGTGAGCTACCCGCCCAACTCGAACGGCGGATCTGGAATCAACCCCTGGAAGGCCTGCTGATCACCGCTGGAGCGACCCTGCTGCTGGCAAACGTCCTCAACCTGGACAGCATCTCCACCATGGGCAGTGCCGGTTTCCTGATCATCTTCGCGGTGGTGAACGTCGCTGAGGCCAAGACCGCGCGGAGCCGCGGGTCCGCGCCGTGGGTGTCCTCGCTGGCGGCTGCGGTGTGCGTGGGGGCGCTGACCGCATTGGTCGCAATCAGCGCCCTCGGGGCGATTGCCGTGTTCGTCGGGATGGTGGCACTCGCATTCGGTGTCGAGGCGATATTCCGGCGGGTCACCGGCAGGTCGGTCCGGGTTTGATGTGCCGTAGCCGCCGCTCAATCCGCGGTCGGCCAAACACCGCGGCTGTTCGCGTCGTGCCTTTGGCCCGGGGCCATCTTCGACGACGAACGGTTCGCCGAGGTACTCGCCAGATCAAACATGATCATGGTCTCCAACCCCGACCCCGAAGCACATTCCAGCATCCAGCACGCTTCCACGACGTCATGCCCCACCGGAAGGAGTCAAATTATCAATTCTGACATTCGGTGCGATCGATGCATCATCGAAGAAGGTGCGACGTCGGCACCGGCCCCGCGCAAATCCACCCACCCGTCGAGATCAGCGCGGACCCGTTGCCACGGCTGCAACGGGCACCGAACGGACGGTCATATCGCCGCCACTACGCTGACCCGGTGGAGCTGGTCACCGAGTACCTCAAGCTGGGCCTTCGTTTCGACCGGGTGGTCGAGGGTTTCGTCGACGCGTATACCGGTGACCCGGCGCTGCGCGAACAGGTCGCGGACGAGACGGCGCCCGATCCCGCGAACCTGTCCCTGCAGGCCGCGGCGCTGTCGGAGGCGGTGGCCGACAGCGATCTCACGCCGGCCAGGGCCGCGTTCCTCACGGCGCACCTGGATGCCCTGTCCGCCGCGGGCCGCCGGTTGGCCGGTGAGCAGATGTCCTTCATCGACGAGGTGCACAGCTACTTCCAGGTACGGATCAGCGAGGTCGACACCGATGTCTACGCCGCAGCCCACGACGAGATCTGTTCCCTGCTGGGCGGTTCCGGGTCGGTCGCGGACCGACTTGCCGCGCTTCGGTCGAGCGAGATGTGCCCGCCGGAGCTGGTCGAGCGCGCCGTGCAGACGGTCGCGGCCGCGCTGCGGGAACGCGTGGTCGGCCCGACCGGCCTGGCGGAGCTGCCCGAACACATCGACTTCGAGATCGCCCGGGACGTGGCCTGGAGCGGGTTCAACTACTACCTGGGCGGGTTCGGTTCCAGGGTCGCGGTGAACGCGGACATCGGCCACCGGATGAGCCAGTTCGGCGTCCTGGTCGCCCACGAGTGCTATCCCGGCCATCACACCGAGCACTGCCGCAAGGAAGACCTGCTGGTCAACCGCGGCGGCGAGGCGGAGCACACCATCTTCCTGGTCAACACCCCGCAATGTCTGATGGCCGAGGGTCTGGGTGATCTGGCGCTGGCCGCCGCGGTCGGCCCGCGCTGGGGGCAATGGCTCGCGGAGGTGCTCGACGGTATCGGCCCGTCCTTCGACCCCGAGCTGGCCGAGGCGCTCGAGGTGGCGTCGCGACCGCTGAACACCGTGCGGCAGAACGCCGCCATCCTGTTGCACGACCGCGGCGCGGACCCGGATGACGTGGTGGCCTATCAGCAGCGTTGGGCGCTGTCCACGCTCGAACAGGCCCGGCAGCGGATGCGGTTCCTCACCGACCCGCTGTGGCGTGCCTACACCTCCACCTATGTCGAGGGTGACCGGCTGCTGCGTCCGTGGCTGGCGGCGCGGAGCCCGGAAACGACGGCGCTGCAACGGTTTCAGCGACTCCTGGACGAACCGCTGACCCCGGCCGTGATCATGGACGAGATGGCATCGATCCCGCGCTGACGCAGCAACGGTCCGTCGGCACCGGGCCGGCCACGCCGCCCAGCCTCGCGTGCCGGCCGGACGGAAGCGCGTCGTCGTCGCCGAGGGTCAGGTCGAAGTCCTGACCCTGCAGCGGCGCAACGGTCACCTGGCGGGAGACCGGCCCGTAGCCACTGGCCACCACCGTGTACTCACCGGGCGTCAGCGCGTCGATCTCGTACCGGCCGGTCTCGTCGGCATGCACCGACCACACGACCATGCCGCTGCGGTCCAGCACCCGCACGGCAGCGTGCGCCACCGGAAGATCCGACCGCCCGCGGATCGTGCCGCGCAGCGATCCGTTCTCCGGCAGCTCCACGTCGAACTCGGCACGGCCGTGCTGCGGGATGTGCACACCGAAGGCGGCCGGGTTCGACCCGGCGACGACGGCCGTCAGGGTGTGATCGCCGGGCGGGAGGTCGGCCAGTTCGTACTGCCCGGTCGCTCCCGTCACCGCGACGGCGGCGACATCGCCGCGGGCGTCGACGACCGTGACGGTCACCCCGCGGCGCGGACGGCCGGCGGCGTCCCGGACCAGGCCGCCGAGGCTGCCGACCACATCGAGTTGGAAATTGCGTTCCAGCCGCCCGTCGTCGACCGTCACGGCGGTGACCGCCGGCCGGTGGCCCGCGCTGTTGACGACCAGCAAGAAGGAGCCACCGGTGGGCAGCGGCACGGCATACCGGCCGTCGGCACCGGTTGCGACGCGGGCGATCTCACCGCCCGCCGAAGCCGGCACGGTGACATCCGCCGCGCCCACCGGTGTCCCGTCGGCGGCCCGGACGGTGCCGGTCAGCGCCGCATGAGTGCTCAGCAGGCGCGGCACACCATGGGAGCTGCCGTTACCCGAACCGCCGTTCTCAGCACCGCCGTTGTGCATGCCAGCGTTGTGCATGCCGGAGTTGTGCCCGCCGCCGTTGTGCCCGCCGGAGTTGTGCGCCGTGCCGGTCGTGGCGACCGCGGCGGTGCCGCCGACCGCAGCGCCCACCTGCGGACCGCCGGCACCGGAACCACCGGATACGCCGCCGCCGTCAGCGCCGGCCTGGTCCCGACCGGCGCCCGGGCCGTCGGCGGCGGAGCCGGTTTCCGGGGTGAGATTGCCGAGCTCGATGACCGCGGCACCCTCGGACAACGCCGCCGCATCCGCGGTGTCCCGCAACTGCTCGGCGGTGTCGTTGCTGGTCCGCAGCGGCACCTCCTTGATGAACAGCACGGCGATGAGCGCCAGGAAGGTCACCGGCGCGGCGACCAGGAGGATGTCCCCGGCGCCGATGCCGTACGACTCCTGAACCACCTGGGTGACCGGCGCCGGGAGTGTCGCCAGATCCGGGATCTGGCTCCCGCCGCCACTGGCGCCGGCCGAAACACCCAGCGCCGCAAGGCCGGAGGTGATGTGCAAGGTCACCTGGTGGCCGAGGACGGCGCCCAGGACGGCAACTCCGACCGCACCGCCGAGGCTGCGGAAGAAGGCGACGGTGGAGCTGGCCGCGCCGAGTTGGCGCATCGCGACGGCGTTCTGCACCGACAGCACCAGGTTCTGCATCGTCATGCCGAGCCCGAGACCGATGACCGCCATGTAGCAGGCCACCGCCCAATACGGGGTGTCCATCCGCAGCGTGCCCATCGCGGCGAAGCCGATGGTGATCAACACTGCGCCGGAGACCAGGAACTTCTTCCACTTGCCGGTGCGGGTGATGATCCGCCAGGAGACGAGCGACGAGACGAACAGCCCCAGGATCAGCGGGGTGGTGCTCAGGCCGGCCTGGGTGGGACTGTCGCCGCGGCCGATCTGGAAGTACTGACTGAGGAAGACGGTCGCGCCGAACAGTGCGATGCCGACGAAAGAGGCTGGCCACCACGGCGAGCGAGATGTTGCGGTGCTTGAACAGGCCCAGCGGGATGACCGGTTCGGCGGCCCGGGACTCGAAGAGAACGGCCAGCGCACCGATCACGATTGCGCCGAGCACCATCACGACGGTCTCCCCCGACCACCAGTGGAAGTTGTTGCCGGCCAACGACACCCAGATCAACAGCAGCGAGACCGAGCCGGTGATCAGGGTCGCGCCCAGCCAATCGATCTTGACGTTGCTGCGCCGGATCGTCACCAGGTGCAGGGTCTTCTGCAGCAGCACGATCGCGGCGGCGGCGAACGGCACACCGACGTAGAAGCACCAGCGCCAGCCGAGCCACCTGGTGTCGACGATGACGCCGCCGATCAGCGGGCCGGCCACGGTGGCGACGGCCAGTACGGCACCGAGGTAGCCGCTGTACCGACCGCGTTCGCGCGGCGGGATCATTGCGGCGATGCGGACCTGCGTCAGAGCGGTCAGGCCGCCGGCACCCAGGCCCTGCACCACTCGGGCGGCGATCAGCGGGCCGATCGACTCGGCGGGCCCGGCGGCGGTGGACCCGACCACGAAGACGATCAGCGACAGCTGGACCAGCAGTTTCTTGCTGAACAGGTCACTGAGCTTCCCCCAGATCGGGGTGCTCGCGGTGGTGGCCAGCAGCGTCGCGGTGACAACCCAGGTGTATCCGGACTGCGAGCCGTGCAGGTCGCTGATGATCCGCGGCAGCGCGTTGGAGACCACCGTGGACGACAGGATCGCGACGAACAGCCCGAGCAGCAGCCCGGACAGCGCCTGCAGGATCTCCCGGTGGGTCATTCCCGCACCGGCGGCGCCCGGGGAACCCGGATCGGCCGGCCGGCCGGTGGTCGGTGTCCCGGCGGAGGAGGGGTTGGTGGTCGTCATCAGAGGGCAACTCCGGAAAGGTTTGGCGGCGTGGGGGGTGCTGCCGGCCGAGCACCCTGCGCCCGCCGGGAAAGGTGTGACGCGGCTTCGGGGGTGCCGGCCGTCGGCGGGTCGACGGCCGGCAGCGGCGGGTCCAGCACCCGCTCGACCGCGCCCAGCTCGATCAGCGACGCGACCTGACGGCTGGCCACCGACAGGTCGACCTGCAACTTCTCGGCCAGGGTGGTCAGCCGCAGCGGCTGCCGCCGGCCTCCGCGGCGGAATGGTCGAGCACTGCCAGCGCCATCATCGCGGCGGAACCTGGCCGCGCGGCGAAGCGGCGGAGCTCGCGCTTGACGACGGCCAGCACGGGCAATTCCTCGAGCAGCGCGAGGCAGCTGTCGGCCGTGACGGCCATCGGTCCTCCAGGGGAAAGGAGCCGCAAGCTTAGTGCTTAGCGCAGCTAAGTTAGACTGTCTAACGAGAGCGCGGTTGCTGTGCGCAAGCAACCAGCTGCATCCGGCGCGCGGACGCGCGCGGCGAAACGCCCTTCACGGGCGGTTCCCATGGGATTCTTCGGCCGGTCAGGTTCGGTGTTGATGTGCTGGTCGACGATGTGCGCCCCGGCTGCGGGCCGAGAAACGAGCGGGAGTGCCGATGAGTGGTCAGGCCAAATTGCTAGTTGTCGATGACGAACCGTCCCTGCAGGACATCGTCGCGACCTCGATGAGGTTCCTCGGGTACCAGGTGGCGGTGGCAGGCACCGGCCGGGAGGCGGTCCGCATCGCCACGGACACCCACCCGGACCTGATCATCCTCGACGTGATGCTGCCCGACTTCGACGGTCTGGAGGTGATGAAGCGGGTGCGGTCGGCCGGCGTCGCATCCGGGGTCGTCTTCCTGTCCGCCCGGGACACCCCCGCTGACAAGATCGCCGGCCTGACCGCCGGCGGCGACGACTACGTGACCAAACCGTTCGGACTCGAGGAACTGGCGGCGCGCGTCGCGGCGGTGCTGCGTCGCACCCGGCCGGAGACCGCCGAGGACGGCGTGTTGCGGGTCGCCGACCTCGAACTGGATCCGGAGACCTACCAGGTGACCAGGGCCGGCGTTCCTATCGAGCTGGCTCCGACGGAGTACAAGATGCTCCGCCACCTGATGATCAACGCGAACGTGGTGCTGTCCCGCCAGCAACTGCTGGACGCGGTGTGGGGCACCGACTTCTACGGTGACGATTCGGTCGTCGCGACCTACATCTCCTATCTTCGGCGCAAGGTGGATGCCACCGGTGAACCGCTGATCCACACGCACCGCGGGTTCGGTTATGTGCTGCGGGGGCAGCGGCACTGAGGACGGGCAACGGCCCAGCGCACGGCAACAGCACGGAGCGAACGACAACCGGCTCGCCTCGCGGACACCGGCGACGGGGCACGGCACACGGACAGGGGCGAGATGGTCGACACCGAGGGCCGGGTGGCCCGCCCCCAGCCGAGCACTGCGCCGGCGGCGGAACCGGCTGCTCCGGCCGCCGCGGTGCCGGTCGGTCACCGGCCCGGGCCGGCGCAGGTCTCACCGCCCCGCTGGAGCCTGCGCGCCCGGCTCATCGCCCTGGTGGTGGCCACCGCGGCGATCGCGCTGGTCGCCGTCAACATCGTGCTGCCGCTGGTGGTGCGGGACGCCGCCATCGCCGCCAAGGACGCCACCCTCACCGGAGTGATCACCACCGCGAGCCGGGACTTCAACGTCAGCGCCCGCATGCTGTCGAACCTGAGCAGCCTCGCCCAGCTGCGCGGTGAGATCGGTTGGTCGTCGGTATCGGAGACCGGGATCTCGCAGGTGCAGGTCCCGACGGTCAGCGACGCGGAAGCGAACCCGGATCTGAGCGGGCTGGAATGGGTCAACAGGCCCAGCACCGTCCGCGATTCCAGCAATCCGGATCTGCGCTACCGGGCGCGCGGCTACCCGGTGCTGGTGAACGGGGAACCCGGCTACCTGGTCGCCTGGATGCCGCTCACCGACGTCGACCAGACGTTCCGCCGGCTGATCGTGATCGAACTGGCGGTGACCGCGGGCCTGCTGGTTCTGCTCGGGGCGACGGCGTCGCTGGTGATCCGCCGCGAACTGCGACCGCTGGAGTCGATGGCCGGCGCCGCCGACGCGATCGCACAGGGTGATCTGCAGCGCCGGGTGGACGAGTCGGACCGCAGCACGGAGATCGGCCGGCTGGGCGTCGCCTTCAACGACATGCTCGACGGCATCTCCACCCTCCTCGACGAGCGTCGCCGCAGCGAGCACCGGCTGCGCCAGTTCGTCGCGGACGCCTCGCACGAGTTGCGGACGCCGGTCGCCGCGGTCCGCGGGTACACCGACCTCTACGCGGCCGGGGCGCTGCCCGACGAGGCCGCCGTGCAACGCGCGATGGAACGCATGGGCTTCGAGTCCCGGCGGATGGGCGCCCTGGTCGACGACCTGCTGACCCTGATCCAGGCCGATGCGGAACGGACCATGACCCACGAATCCGTGGACCTCGCCGACCTGCTGACCGGGGTGGTCGACGACGCGGCGGTGATCGACCCGACCCGCACCTGGCGGCTGGTCACCGGCTACGGACCGGTCGTCGTCGCCGGCGACCGGCTGCGGCTGCATCAGCTGTTCGCGAATCTGCTCGGTAACGTGCGCACGCACACCGCCCCCGGGACGACCACCACCGTGTCGGTGCTGCCGGGGCTGGAGGAGATCGCCGTCATCGTCAGCGATGACGGTCCAGGGGTGTCGGACGAGGCGCTCGGGCGGTTGTTCGACCGGTTCTACCGCGTCGAAGCGTCGCGGAGCCGGGCGAACGGCGGCACGGGCCTGGGCCTGTCGATCGTGGCGGCCATCGTCCGCTCACACGGCGGCCGGATCGAGGCCTCGCACACGCCGGGCGGCGGACTGACGATGACGGTCGTCCTGCCCAGGGCGACCGGCACCGCGGCCGTGCCGCCCGCCCCGGCGGAAGCTGCGTCCCCGCAACCGGCCTCGGGGAACATCCCGGCAATCTGATGTTCACCGCGATGTTCGCGTGTTAGCGGTGGTGCACGCAGGGTCGCGGGTAGCGTCCGAGGGGTGGACCGCACCATCTGTGGTCCATACGGGAGGCCCCGAATCGTGCGTGCCATCGCAGCACTGATCACGAGGGGGCCGGCACCGGGCCCCCGCGCCCGCCGACCGAGCGTCGGTCAGGGCCAGAGGGACACCGCCGGCCCTTCTTGTGGAACCGGGCGCGTTGGTCCGCGCCCGTTGGGGAGCCGCTCGTGGTCACACGTCGTTCCGCCACATCCGCCACTGCCACACCTGCAGATGCCTCCGGGGGGACCGCCGTTCCGGGCGGCTCGGGCATCGGCGGCGCGGCGGCGGACAGCCCGCCACCGCACACTCGTTCGGCGTCAACGACTCTGACCGGGCCCGCCGCGGCGGAAGCGGCAGCACCGGCGCCGCAGCGCCTGACGTACGTCATCGACACCTCCGTGCTGCTGTCCGATCCGTGGGCGATGAACCGCTTCGACGAGCACGAGGTCATCCTGCCGCTGGTGGTGATCGGCGAGCTGGAGGCCAAAAGGCACCATCCCGAGCTGGGGTACTTCGCCCGGCAGGCGCTGCGCATTCTGGACGAACTGCGGATCGACCACGGCCGCCTCGATGCGCCGGTGCCGGTCGGGACGTCCGGCGGCACCCTGCACGTCGAGCTCAACCACACCGATTCCACCGTGCTGCCGGCGGGATTTCGCAATGACAGCAACGACTCCCGCATCCTCGCCTGCGCGCTGAACCTCGCCCTGGAGCGGCCGCCGGACACCGTCATCCTGGTCACCAAGGACATGCCGCTGCGGGTGAAGGCGTCCGCCGTCGGCCTGGCCGCCGACGAGTACCACGCGCAGGACATCGTCCCGTCCGGCTGGACCGGAATGGCCGAGCTGCCGGTGACCGCCGAGCAGGTGGACACGCTGTTCCACGCTGGCCTGATCGACGTCGACGAGGCCCGCGAGCTGCCGTGCCACACCGGCGTCAAACTCCTGACGCCGTCCAGCAAGGCGCTCGGCCGGATCACCCCCGGCAAGCAGATTCGGCTGGTCCGCGGCGAGCGGGAGGCGTTCGGGCTGCGCGGCCGGTCCGCCGAGCAGCGGATCGCGCTGGATCTGCTGATGGACGACGAGGTCGGCATCGTCTCGCTCGGCGGCCGGGCCGGCACCGGCAAGTCGGCGCTGGCCCTGTGCGCCGGCCTGGAGCTGGTGATGGAGCGGCGCGCGCACCGCAAGGTGGTGGTGTTCCGGCCGCTGTACGCCGTCGGCGGCCAGGAGCTGGGCTACCTGCCGGGCAGCGAGGGCGACAAGATGCAGCCCTGGGCGCAGGCCGTGTTCGACACGCTGTCGGCGGTGGCGTCACCGGCGGTCATCGAGGAGGTCATCGCCCGCGGGATGCTCGAGGTGTTGCCGCTGACCCACATCCGGGGCCGGTCGCTGCACGACTCGTTCGTCATCGTCGACGAGGCACAGTCGTTGGAACGCAACGTTCTGTTGACCGTGCTGTCCCGGCTCGGGACCAATTCCCGGGTCGTGCTGACCCACGACGTGGCGCAGCGGGACAACCTGCGGGTGGGCCGGCACGACGGCATCGCGGCCGTCATCGAGACGCTCAAGGGGCATCCGCTGTTCGCCCACGTGACGCTGACCCGGTCGGAGCGGTCGCCGATCGCCGCGCTGGTCACCGAGTTGTTGGAGCTGCCGGACCTGGCGTGAGCGGCGAACGGCGCGCCGGCGTCACGGCCGCAGCACCAGCTTCCCGTCGGTCCGGCGCTCCTGCAACAGCCGACGAGCCCGCGCCGCCTCGTCGAGCGGCAACGGGTGGATCGCGGGTGTGCGGATGCGACCGGTCGCGATCCACCGGATCAGGGTCGTCAGCGCCTGCACCGCCCGGTCGGTCCGCTGCCCGAAACACGAGCCCAGGTTGTAGGTGAGGATCGACTGGTTCGTCGACGGTGCATACGGCAGCCGGGTCCAGGTCTCGGCGGAGATGCTTCCCGCTCGGCCGCTGGCCATTCCGTACACCACGACTCGGCCGAACGGGGCCAGGCTGCGGGTCGCCTCGTCGAGCTGCGTGCCGCCGCTCATCTCCAGCGCCACGTCGACGCCGACGCCACCGGTGAGCTCGCGGACGGTGCGATGCCAGCCCGGTGCCGGGTCGATGGCGTGATCGGCGCCGAGGGACAGCGCGATGCGGCGTTTCGCGTCCGTGCCGGCGGTCGCGAGAACCTTTCCTGCGCCGAGCAACTGGGCGATCTGCACCGCATAGGAACCGACCCCGCCGGCCGCCGCGGGCAACAGGACCGTCTGGCCGGCTTCCACCGGAGCGGTCTCGGTCAGCAGCAGGGTGGCGGTGGTTCCGGCGATGACGATGCCGGCCGCCTGTTCGAAGTCCAGACCCGCCGGGATCCGGATGACCTGCTGTGCGGCGGCGACGGCGTACTCGGCGTAGCCGCCGGAACCCTCGTCACCGGCGAGCGCGAAGACCGGCGTCCCCACCGGCGGCCCGGCCACACCTGGACCCAACTCGCTGACCAGTCCCGCGACCTCGGCGCCCGGGATGAACGGCAGCGGTGTCGGGAACGGGTAGGTGTATCCCGCCCGCCGCATCACGTCGGAGTAATTGACCGACGCCGATCTGACTTCGATCAGCACCTGGCCCGGGCCGGGCCGCCGGTCGATGTCGACCGGTTGAAGCGCCTCGGCTGAGCCCTGTTCGGTGATTCGGATGGCACGCATTGTCGTTGCTCCCAGAATGGTGAGATGGACGGATCGCCCGCAACGTCGCCCGGATCCACGCCATGGACACCGCCAACCGGGACACCGGCAGCGACACCGCCACGGGAGCAGGCCGGCGTGGCCGGTCCGTCGACGACGTCCGCGACGACGAACGGGGCCCCGACAACGACCGCGGCGTCGACTGGTAGCGGTGCCGCTGGCCTTACTCAACCGGCGGCATTCTGTGTGCTTTCGTCGAATGCCGAATTGGCTACTCCCGGGACGGAAGTGGCGGGAAGGCATGATGATCGCCGCCGGTGTCGACGCCTTCCTTCTCGAATGAACGTCAGTTGATCGTCAGGTTCCCGGCCGCATGACGCTGCGATGCTGACGTTGGTCGGCGGTGACCGTCATGTGAACATGGGACGGAGCCCGCGACATCTCTTGGTGATGTGTCCGGTTCGTCGCAGCGCCGAGAGGAAGGTAGCGGTGGCCCGGGGGGCCAAGGCGGTCCGGTTGGTGTGTGATCACGTCGGTGATGACGACTCGGAGTGGGCGGCGATCACTGCGGTGTCGGCGCGGTTGGGGATGAGCGCTGAGACGCTGCGGAAGTGGATTCGGCAGGCCGCGGTCGACGCCGGTGAGGCGCCGGGGGTGCCGTCGGAGTCCGCGGCGCAGATCCGGGAGTTGAAGCGGAAGAACGCCGAGCTGGAACGGACGATTGAGATCCTCAAGGCGGCAACGTCTTTCTTCGTGCGGGAGTGCGACGCGCCACGCCGTTGATCTGCCGGTTCGTCGCCGAGAACAGGGCGAGGTTCGGGGTCGCACCGATCTGCCGGGCGTTGAGTGCGCACGGCTGCCAGATCGCCCCGAGGACCTACTGGGCGTGGGCCCGGCGGGCGCCGTCGAAGCGGGCGTTGTCGGACTTGGTGATCACCGAGGTGCTCGCCGCCCTGTACGAACCGGACGAGCACGGCCGGCGGAAGCCGGAGTCGCTGTACGCCGGCACGATCGTCGGGTGGGAATGCTCGACGAGCAAGGCCACCGCGTTCGTGGAACGTGCGATCCGGCAGGCCGCCGACAAACGCCGACGGGAGGGACACCCGTTGCCCGGCAGCACTATTCATCATTCCGATACCGGGTCTCAACCCGGATTCAACTGGTCGTCGCAACACCTCGAGTGGGAGGTGTTGGATGGTTCGTCGTCAGCAGGCAGCCGATCGTGCGCAGCGGCCAGAGATGAGGTCTCCGGGTCGGTGGGGTTTTTCGCGGCGTGTGGAGGTTGCAGTCTGGCGCCTGATCGCGGAGGGGCAGCGCACCGTGGAGCGGCCGACGGGTGGGCGTGTCGGACGTCATCGGGGTCAGATGGTTCCGTCAGGGTGGCGGCATGCCGCCAATGAATCTGGCCGAGCCGTCGGGCCGGTATCTGTCATTCTCCGAGCGTGCGGAGATCGCGATCCTTGACGGGCGCACTTTACGCGGGCGGGACCAGGCTGATCGGGCGCGACGCAGTCGACGTCACCGGCGACGCCGCGACGGCGAACCTGACTTCGTGCGGCCTGAGACCTGTGAACAGGAGTCGGACCCCATCGTTTGGTTGGGTTTGATGAGAATGCCGATAACGGTCGCATCGCCCAATTGCAGGTGGCCTCCACGTACGTGGTCTTGAGGTTTTCGATGGTGGCCGTATCCAACCCGAGCCCCGCGGAGAAGTAGTCTCATATAGTCCCGAATTTGGACTTCATCTCGGTGATTCCTGCGGCGAGGTAGGGCTTTGCCACTCCGAGCACCGGCGTCAACAGATCGGGGTCGCCGCCGATGGACGTGAATTTCTCGATCATCGGGTTCGATCCTTGCCCGTGGTGCAATGAAAAACCGCCGGTCGATGTTCCTTCTCGCCGATGTCGGTGAAGAACTGGCGGTAGCCGATCAAAGCACTGGGTAGGGAGACGATTCCGCGGTATCCGGTTTCGAACATTGCCGCCGCCTTGTTGCCGCCGAGCAGTTCGCTGCGCCCTTCGGGTCGCCCAGGACTTTCAGGATCTGTGCCGGGGCGGCGTTGGTGGAGTCGGCGAGAATGCCGAGTACGACGTACTCGACGCCGGCCGGTACGACGTCTGGCTGCGCGGACCATTCGCGCTCTGTGCGAAAGTCAGAAACCGAGCGAATGCCGAGGTTGCCGAAGGCCGACGCGTCGTCGCCGGTCAGCTTGGATAACTCGGCCGATCGGTAGAGCGGGCCGCTGCGCACCTTGCCAGCGGGGGTGGCCAGCCACCGAGATCACGAAGGTTGGGAACGGTCGCGATCGGAATGCTCTGGCCCGGCTGGAATCCGGAGGTAGACCTCATCTTGGTCTCTCACTTTGGGGGACGTCCGCCGAATGCAGCGGAAGCCGATGTGGCTGGTGGCGGTGTCCACCGCTTGGGGCGAGCGGGCGGCCGGGCGGTACCGCAGGCAGTATTCGGGGGCGCAGAGGTGTGATCCGCCCTTGAGCACCCGGCGCGGGATGGCTGATCCCGGTTCGGCGCTCCCTGCAGGGTCGAGGACCCTCGGATTCCCTGGTGCGCAACAGGAGTCGGTGATGACGCCGTGCCTCGGGTGGTAGAAGTCGGTGGTCCATTCCCAGACGTTGCCGGCCATGTCGAACAGGCCGAACCCGTTCGGCGGGAACGACCCGACCGGCGATGTACCGATCCACCCGTTCGCGCCGTGGTTGTCGTACGGGAAGTGCCCCTGCCAGGTGTTGGCCATCAGCTCGTCGCCGGGTCGCAGCTCGTTGCCCCACGTGTAGGTGGCCTGGTCCAGGCCGCCGCGGGCGGCGTATTCCCATTCGGCCTCGGTCGGCAGGTCCTTGCCCGCCCACCGGGCGTAGGCAGCGGCGTCGGCGAAGCTGACCTGCACGACCGGGTGATCGGCTTTCCCGGCCAGTGTCGACCTGGGACCTGCCGGCTCCGACCAGCGGGTGCCCGGCACCCACCGCCACCACTGGGCGAAGTCCCGCAGGTCGACATGCCCTGGGGTCGGGGTGAAGACAAGCGCCCCGGGGGCCCGGTCGGCGGCGGGGACGCCGGGGTAGTCGGCGGGGTTCAGTGGTCGTTCGGCGACGGTGAGGTAGCCGGTGGCGGCGACGAACTCACCGAACTCCGCGTTGGTGACCGGGTACCGGTCGATCTCGAACGCATCGACCCGCGCCCGGTGCACCGGCGACTCGTCGGGGTAGAACTCGTTCGAGCCCATGGCGTACTCGCCGCCGGGCAACAAAACCGAGCGGGTCGTCGCGGCCGGGTTCATTGCCGGGCCAGGTGTATCCGGAGTTCGGCCTCCGGGTCCTCGATGAGCTCGCCGCTGACGTCGATCGTGACGTGATCGATGTGCCCGGTGAACCGGAAGGGGCTCGGGTAGTCCCGCGTGACCGGCGACCCCGGGTTCGTTCCGCAGGACAACGCACCCGGATTGAACGCGAACGGGGTGGTGACCGGCGCCACCGCGGCCCCCACCAGGGCGCCGTCAACGTAGAGCTGCATTGAGCCGGGCGCGCCCTTCCCGGCGGCCAGGTCAGGCTGACCGGTGGGTTCGAACTCGAACCGCAAGGAGTGTTTGCCGGTCGGCACCGGCGATTCCGATGCCACCCCGTAGAGGCCTCGGCCGACGTAGTTGTGCACATAACGCAGCTTGCCGTCCTTGACGAACAGTGAGTACCCACCCGCTGCGGTGCCCTGGCACAGCAGCACGCCCTCGGCGCCACCTTCCGGGATGTCCACCTCGGCGGTGATGCTGTGCGGCCGGTTGAGCACCCTGGGTCCGGCGAAGAACGGGATCGACTGGGTGTCCGGGTAGTACCGGTAGCGCGGACGCTGGGGTGCGACCAAGGGTTTCTCGGCGACCATCCGGGCCAGGCCGCTGCCGTCGATGGGCAGCACCCCGTACTTGCCGGCCTCCACGTACCAGGTGCCGATCAGCGCAATCAGCCGGTCCCGGTGCTCGTCGGCGACGTTGTGGTTCTCCGCGAAATCCTCGGCGACGTGGTACAGCTCCCAGCCCTTCGCGTCCAACTCCGACAACCGGTCGGCGCTGATCGGCTGACCGAACCCGACACCCGCCTCGGTGAACGACGGCCCGGGCCACGGGCAGACCGCCCGCCATCCGTCATGGTAAATCGCCCGGTGCCCTAGCATCTCGAAATACTGGGTACGCCTGCGACTTTCGGCGGCGTCGTCATCCATCGTGTGCGCGAAGCTGACCCCGTGGAACGGCGCCTGGGTCACCCCACGGATCGCCTTCGGCGGCTGGATACCGAGCAGGTCCAGGATCGTCGGCACCATGTCGACAATGTGCGCGTACTGCTGACGCACCGCGCCCTTCGCGGTGATGCCGCCCGGCCAACTGACCAGGAACGGGTCACTGACCCCGCCCCGGTAGGTCTCCCGCTTCCACCGCCGGAACGGGGTGTTCCCGGCCCAGGTCCAGCCCCACGGGTAGTGGTTGAAATGGTTGGGTCCGCCGATCTCGTCGATGACCTTCAGGCTGTCCTCGAGGGGTTCCTGCGCGTTGTTGAAGAACTGCGCCTCGTTGGTGGTACCGGTGGGGCCGCCCTCGGCGCTGGCGCCGTTGTCCGAGATCACCATGATCAGCGTGTTGTCGAGTTTGCCCAAGGAACGCAGGAAGTCCAACAACCGGCCCAAGTGATGATCGGTATGACTGAGGAACCCGGCGAAGACCTCCATCATCCGGCTGAACAGTCGCCTGGCTTCCGGGGACAAGGTGTCCCAGTCCGGGACGTCCGGGTCGTGCCGGGACAGCACGGCGTCCGGTGGGGCGATGCCGAGTTCTTGCTGCCGGGCGAAGGTGAGCTCCCGGTAGGCGTCCCACCCCTCGTCGAACTTGCCGGCGTACTTGTCGGACCATTCCGCGGGGACGTGGTGCGGGGCGTGGGTGGCACCGAAGCACAGGTGTAGGTGGAACGGTTTGTCGGGGTCGACCTGCTGGGCGTCGGCGATGAACTGGATCGAGTGGTCGATCAGGTCTTCGGTGAGGTGGTAGCCCTGCTCCGGGGTTTTCGGCGGCTCCACCTGGTGGTTGTCGTACACCAGGTCCGGGTACCACTGGCTGGTGTCCCCGCCGAGGAACCCGTAGAACCGCTGAAAGCCCCTACCCAGCGGCCACCGGTCATACGGGCCGACCGCGGTCTCCTCGTTACTCGGCGTGAGGTGCCATTTGCCGACCATGTAGGTGTTGTAACCGTTCTCCAACAGGATCTCGGACAGGAACCCGTTCTCCATCGGGGTCACGCCGTCATAGCCGGGGAATCCGGATGCCAGTTCGGTGATCGCGGCCATCCCGTTGGCGTGGTGGTTGCGGCCGGTGACGATGCAGGAGCGGCTCGGTGAACACAACGCGGTGGTGTGCATGTTGTTGTACCGCAGCCCATTCGCGGCGATCCCGTCGAAGTTCGGGGTCTCGATCGGACTGCCGTAACACCCGAGCTGACCGAACCCGGTGTCGTCCAACACGATCGTGATCACGTTCGGTGCACCCGCAGCGGCCCGGACCTGGGCCGGCCACGCCGGGGACGAATCGTCCGTGGTTCGGCCGATCACCCCTGGAAACGGCTCGCCGGCCCGGTACTCCTTGATCGCCATCATCTCTCCATCACGTGGTTGGGGCGGTTGATTCGGCTGAGCGGACCGTAGGGCAGCAGCTGTGGGTCTCGCCTCATCCAACCCGAACGAGGCACGGCAGCCGGGCAGGCCACGGGCGGTCGGTCAGGGTCGTCATCCGGCATCGATCTGGATGTCGAGCGGTGGAAGTCCGTGCGCGCTGAGGACGTCCAGGATGCGGCGCAGCTCGTCCGGGCCGGCGACCCTGCCGCGCAGCACCGTCGCCGGGGGTACCAAGGTGGTACTGAACCCGGGCAGGCAGGACGCGACGACCCGCCCGATCGGGCCGCCCACGCGAATCTCATAGTCCGGCATCTGTATGCCCCCGGCTACGGGCTCGCCAGGTGCCGGTGCGGTGGTAGGGCGCCTACCGGTCCGAGTTGCCTGACCCCGCGCAGTTCGATGCCCCAGCCCTGCAGCCGATTGATGATGCCGATCAGCGCCGCCTGATCCGGCACGGGCCCCCTCAGCACGGTCTCAACGGACTCGGTGACGACCCGGACGTCCTCGAGTTCCTCCAGCACCTCGGCCGGGACCGTGCCCCCCACCCGGATCTCGAACTCCAGTGCTGTCACCTGTCTGACTCCCGCCGACGATCGCTTCCCATCCGGTGAACGTTCCACCACGGACGCGGACCGGGATCATTCGAACAGGATGGAACCGTATGCTGCCCAAAGCCCGTTTTCGACCGAACCGCCGTCGAGAGGAACACCGATGGACGCCGGCGGCCCGGTTCGCTCGAACCGGTGGTCGCGGTTCCTGCCGTTCTTCCTTGGAGAGCTTGGTGCGTGAACGGTTCATCGGCCCATTGCGTCTGCGGGCGTCGCCGCCGGCGGTGCCGACGGGGTTCGTCCGACGACCACGCCTGGAGGAACGGCTGACCCATGGGGTCGCCCATCCGGTGACACTGGTCAGCGCCGGGCCCGGCTACGGCAAGACACTGACCCTGGCGTCCTGGGCCCGGCCCGGTGTCACCTCCGGCGTGGTGGCATGGCTGACCATGGATGAGACGGACAACAACCTGCAGGCGTTCTGGTCCGACGTGCTGGGTGCTTTGGCGATCGGCGGCGCCCTCCCGCCTGGCAGCGCGTTGCTGGAGGTGGTACCGGCCGCCGGGTTCGGCCCCGAACAGGCCCAACTGATCCCCGCCGGTCTGGCCGAGTTGCCGACAATGGTGACCCTGGTGTTGGACGATTTCCACCTGATCCACGACCGGCGGGTACTGGAGTCATTCGGTCAGCTGCTCGAGCATCAACCGCCGCAGTTGCGTCTGGTGCTGGCCGCCCGCGCCGACCCGGCACTGCGCCTGCACCGGCTGCGGGTCAACGGTCAGCTGACCGACATCCGGGCCACCGATCTGGCCTTCACCGCAACGGAAACCGCAGAGCTGTTCGACCGCAACGGCATGCACCTACCAGGTCACCGGCTCGGTATACTCCTCGACCGCACCCTTGGGTGGGCCGCCGGACTCCGGCTGGCCATCATGTGCCTGGACCCGGGCGATATTGACGGCGGGATCTCCCGCTTCACCGGCAGCGATCGCATCGTCGGCGAGTACCTGGTCGAGGAGGTCACCGACCGGTTACCGGAGCAGGACCGACAGTTCCTGCTGACGACCAGCGTGGCCGACCGCCTCAGCGCGGGCCTGGCGAACCAGCTGACCGGCCGCAGCGACGCCCAGCTGGTCATGGAACGACTCGTCGCGCAGAACGCCCTGGTCGTGGGCCTTGCCAGCCGGAACGACTGGTTCAGTGTTCACCCCCTGTTGCGGGACCTGCTGCGGCACCGACTGGCCCTGGAACAACCGGGTGCCGTCACCGACCTGCACCTGCGGGCCGCCCGCTGGTTCGCCGCCCAGGGTGAACCGATCCCGGCGATCCGGCACACGAGTGCCGCGGAGCAGTGGGACGAGGTCGGGCGGCTGCTGACCGGGCTCGCCCTGCCCCTACTGGTCACCCCCAGCGCCCCGGCCCTGGTAGCCGCGCTCGGACCCGCCGCAGCCAGAGCCCGGGTGCATCCCACCGCCAACACACTGCTGGCCGCGGCGGCCTGCCACTACCAACGGCATGACTACGAGTCGATGACCCGGGACGCGAACGACGCCGCGGAACTCATCGCCGGTGTCCCGGAGGCCGACCGATCCCCGGCCGAAGTGGTCATCGCGGTGTTCCAGCTGATCGGATCGCGGGCCCGGAACCCCGCGCTGACAGTGCCATCGGCCACGCACCTGCTCGACCTTCTGGAGAAGACACCCCGGGGCCGGCTGCCAACGGCCGAGCAGTACCGGGCCATCGCTACCACCAACCTCGCCATCGGGCAGATATGGACCGGGCGGCTCACCCAGGCCCACCAAACCCTGTCGATCATCAAGACTCGCTCCCACGAGCTCGGCCTCGGTCTGACCGAGATGACCGCACAGGCCCACCTCGCGCTGCTCGACGTGATCCACGGCCGACTACCAGACGCCCACCGTCGCGCAGGCGCAACACGTGACGTCGCCGACCGCCGGGGCTGGGCCTCCGAACCCCAGGCGCTCGCCCTGCACGCGGCGTCGGCGCTGACCCACTTGGAGTGGAACCAGCTCGATGCGGCCACCGCGGCTATCGACTCCGGCCTGACCGTCAGCAACAGCGGATCGGACATGCCCTGCCGGCTGGTCCTGCACATCGCCGCGGTCGGTGTTGCCGTGGCCCGCCGTGACTCCGCCGCGGCCGTCGCCGCGTCCGCCCGGCTCGGCCAGATCCAAAATCTGGCCGGGGAACTCCCACCGCTGCTGGCCCGGTGGTGCACTGTCGCCCACGCCGACGCCCACCTGGCCGCGGCGGAACCAACCGCGGCGATCCACCGGCTCGGCATGACCCGGGAACCTGCGGGTTACCCGGACGCCCTGGACCGGGCTGCCCTGGCCAAGGCCCACCTGATGCTCAACCAGCCCGATGCGGCGTTCGACCTGCTGGACGCGGTGCCGGCGACCTGGTCGCCCTATCGGGGAGCGGTCGTCGAGGCCAGGATCCTGGCCGCGGTGGCAGCCGACCAGATGCACAAGGACACGGCCGCGATGGCCGCGATCACCGAGGCGGTCGACCTGGCCCACAGCGCAGGCATCGTCAGGCCATTCCTGGCGGCCGGACCTCGGGTCACTGCATTACTCGCCCGGCACCGGCACGTCGTGGCCCGGCACCTCGATTTCACCCGCGGCCTCGCGCCCGAGGACACCGGCAGCTCCCGGAGCGACTGGACATCGGCAACCCCTGTCGGCGGGTTGACCGAACGGGAACTCGCCGTTCTGGCCTACCTGCCGACCATGCTCAAGTCCGGCGAAATCGCCGCCGACCTGTTCGTCACGGTCAACACCATCAAAACTCACCAGCGGTCCATCTACCGCAAACTCGGGGTCACCACCCGCAGGGACGCCGTCGGCCGGGCCCGTGACCTGAAACTCCTCTGACCGTGCGGCGCAGGTCGCTGATCTGCCTCACCAGTGACCGGGGCTGTCCCGTTTGACGATCGGGTCCCGAACGCGGGCTCAGGGTCCGTGCGGGAATACCGAGTGCGGGATCACAGCCTCATAGAATCTCGTCCCTCCATGTCAGCCTTGTGTGGACTGAGGTGCCCTCTATGTCAGCCTTGGGTGAGACATCCCGGCGATCGGGGTCGGCTTGTAGGGCGTGACTGGAGATGTGTTCGTGAGCAGCAGCAGGCAGGAGCCGGGCGATGGGATGTCCGGGCCGGTTGATCCGGCTCCGCGTCCGACGCGGCGGACGTTCACCGCTGAGTACAAGGCGCGGGTCGTGTCCGAGTACGAAACGGCACCGCACGGGGAGAAGTCGGCGGTGCTGCGGCGGGAGGGCCTGTTCCACTCCCACGTCCGGGAGTGGGCGGCGACCCGTGACGCCGGCGGCCTGGCCGGGCCGGACCGTGCCGGCAGCACGTCGGATCGGCGGCAGCGGCGCGCCGATCAGGCTGAGATCGACCGGTTAATGGCCGAGAACCAGCGCCTGACCGGGAAACTCGCGCAGACCCAGGCAGCGTTGTCGATCATGGAAAAAGCACACGAGCTCTTGGAGAGTCTGGCCGAGAGCTCGGAACCGCCGAGCGGGTCGAACAGGTGATGGACGAGACGTTCCCCGCGCTGACCGGCGTGGGGCTGCCGGTGACGACGGCGTGCTGCCTCGTCGGCCGGGCCAGGGCCAGCCACTACCGGCATGTCCGGCCGCCGGTCCACGGGCCGCGCCAGCGGCGCCCACCAGGGCCGCAGGGGTTGGCCCCGGCCGAGCAGGCAGCGGTCCTGCAGGTCATCAACTCGACGGGCTACGCCGATCTCTCGATCGGGCAGATCTGGGCCCGAGAATTGGACGAGGGCCGGTATGGGTGCTCCCTGTCGAGCATGTACCGGATCGCGCGGGCCGCGGGGCAGACCCGGGGACGGCGGCGGCAGGCCACGCATCCGCCGCGGGTGAAACCGGAACTGGTCGCCGACGGTCCGTCGCAGGTGTGGT
>CAWAVL010000005.1:0-34757 GCA_963785455.1 uncultured Actinomycetota bacterium | reverse complement strand
GCTCGGCATCTGATGACGACCGCTCCCATCGCCGCAGCCCACCCGCGGATACCCGTCGACGTGCGCACGTCCCCGGCGCCGGCGAGGAACCAGGCGAGGGTCGCAGACTGGGGCCATTTCGCTGAAACTCTCAGCGCTACAACTCATATCCGGCGAAGGGTCGGTCACCTCATCTGCTCCCAGCGACCGCGCTTTCACTCACCGGGCGGTCGACGGGCGCTGAACAGGGTTGACACCACCACTCGTCTCGCGGGATAGTTAACTTTGTGGTTCACCAACAGTTTGCAGCCCTCGGCGACCCGACCCGACTGGCCATCGTCGAGCGGCTGGCTCAAGGGCCGACGTCGGTCGGGGTGCTGGCGTCACCGACAACCCTGTCGCTGCCGGCTGTTCTCAAGCACCTGCGGGTGTTGGAAGAGGCCGGCCTGGTGAAAACCGTGAAGCGAGGCCGCGTTCGCGAATGTCGTTTGCGCGACGATGCTCTCGCGGGGGTCGCCACCTGGATCACTCATCAACAAACGCTCTGGTCAACCCGGCTGGACGCCATCGGCACACTCTTGGAGGACTCGTGACCACCGCTCCGCTCCTGTCGTTCGACCTCGACCGCACCTACCCGGCGCCGCCCGAGCGGGTCTGGACGATGTTCACCCGTGCCGAAGTCCTGGAGCGCTGGGTCTGCCCGGACCCGGACTGGGTCGTGTCCGAATGCGACGTGGATGCCCGGGCCGCGGGTGGCTACCGCGTGCGCTTCGGACCGCGCCCGGCGGGTGACGAGTACAGCGAGACGGCGACCTTCGCGGTCTTCGAGCCCGTGCAGCGACTGGTCATGGACGTCCTGACGTCTGGCGATGACATGTCCGAGCGATCCCGCTGCACAATCCTTCTCGTTCCCGTCGACGTCGGGACACGCCTCGAGTTGACGGTCGAAGGCTTGTCGGGCGCGCTCACCGCTGAGCAGATGCGGGTGGGCTGGCAGTGGTGCTTGGAGGGCATCGCGGAGAACCTCAGCGCAGCAGCGTGATCGGACTCTCGATCACGCGGCCGCGCAGCGGCTGGTCCAGCCGCCAACGGTTCCGCGACGCGCGGGGATGCTGCAGCCGTGAGTGTGCTGGTCATGCCGCCAGCGTGGGCGGGGAACCGCTGGGTACGGTGCAGTCGTGACCGAGCCGACCTCCCTCGAACAACGTCCGTTCCCACGCCTGGCCGCGTCGGGTGCTGCTCATGCGGCCGCCTCGGTGGTCGGGCTCGGTAGCTGGCAGCTCGGCGCGGATTGGGGTGACGTCGGTGAGGACGACGCCCTCGCGGTACTACGGGCCGCCTTCGACGCGGGCGTCCGGTTCTTCGACACTGCCGATGTCTACGGTGACGGCCGAAGCGAACAGCTGATCGGCCGGTTCCTGCGCAGCAACAGCACCGCCGCGCGCGAGGTGATGGTGGCGACGAAGGTCGGCCGCCGCGCCGATCCGTTTGCCCCGGAAACCTTCACCGAGCACAACCTGCGGTCGTGGGTCGATCGATCCCGCACCAACCTGGGCGTCGACACCCTCGACCTGGTCCAGCTGCATTGCCCGCCGACTGCCACCTACTCCGACGACACCGTGTTCGACGTCCTGGATGCCCTCCGGGCGGAGAAAGCCCTTGCCGGGTATGGCGTCTCCGTCGAGACATGCGATGAGGCACTCACCGCGATAGCTCGGCCAGGGGTGGTCAGCTTGCAGATCATCCTCAATGCCTTCCGGCTCAAGCCGCTGGACCAGGTGCTGCCGGCGGCATCGGAGGCAGGCGTGGGCATCATCGCCCGGGTTCCGCTGGCCAGCGGCCTGCTATCCGGCCGGTACTCGGCGAGCACGACGTTCGCGGAGAACGACCACCGCAATTTCAACCGGGGCGGCCAGGCCTTCGACGTCGGTGAGACCTTCTCCGGGGTGGACTTCGAGACCGGACTGGCCGCCGTCAGCGACCTCACCGCCGCGCTGCCCGAGGGTGCAACACTGCCCCGGGCCGCCCTGCGCTGGATCATCGATCAGTCGGGAGTCACCACCGTCATCCCGGGTGCGCGTAGTCCCGCGCAAGCCCGCGGCAACTCCGACGCCGGCCGCGGGCAGCTCCCCGACGGCTTTGCCGATGCGGTGCGGTCGGTGTACGACGAGCGGCTCAGGGCCGACATCCACCCGCGCTGGTAGCGCCCGGCCGCCCCGCCCCGACCAGGCGGCAGATCCTGGGCGCCCACCGAAGCGGCTGAACCACCGGAAAGATGTGCGGCGGTCGACACGCGTCCCGCCCGCAGAGGTTGATCACGGCGCTCAGCCGGCCACACGCCGACGCCCGCCCGCGCCCGCCCGCCCGCGCAACCTACCGACGCCCGCCGACGACCCGCGTCGACACGCCGGAAGACGCCTACAGCGCGTCGCCATGATCAACAACGAACCGCGCGCAGGTGGCGGCCAAACCGGACGCGCAACAGGAGGGTGCAGCAGCAACCCTCAGCTGACCGGCCCCGCCGAGGCCACCACGGACGCGGCAGCCGAACCCGAGCGCTGTGGCGCCGGCAGGAAGTGACTGGCAACCACCGCGATCAGCAGCAGGCTCATGGCCAGCAGCTGCGCGGTGATCAGCTGCGCGATCGACCCGTGCATGAGCAGCAGCAGGCAGGTCTGGACTCCGGCACCGGCCAGGATCACCCACGATTCGCGCAACCGGTGGGTGGCCAGGTGATGGCTCGCGGTCAGGTTGGCGACCGCGAACAGCGTGGTGGCGAGCGCGTAAACGGCGAGCGGAACACTGAGGCCCGCGTACTCCGGTCCGAGCACGACGCCGAGCACGGGTCCGCCGACGAACAGCGCCCCGAGCGTGCAGGTGATACCGAGGCCGACAACGGCGATCACCCCGCCGGCCAGGATGCCTTGCCCGCTGTGGCCCTTCGCATGCCGCGAGGCGACCACCGGGAAGACGACGGTGGCCACCGACCAGGACAGGAAGAACACCGCGCGCCCCACCAGAGCGACAGCCGAGTACAGGCCGGCCTCCGTCGGCGCCAGGAAGATCTTGGAGATGAGCACATCTCCGTTGTTGATGATGATCTGACCGGTCAGCAGGACCGAGACGAACAACGCGTACTTCCGGACGCCGGTCGTGTCGGCGGTCCCGCGCGACGATCCCCTGACCGTGTGGCGGCTCAGCAGCGTGACCGTTCCCCACGCCACGACGAGTGACAGCGACACGGCGGCCGTCGCCCCGTCAACGCCGAAACCCAGTGCCACCAGAGCTGTTCCGAGGCCCAGCCGGACCGCCATCTCCACCATGTAGGTCACCGCGAGGGGCCGGAACCGGAAGCGGCCCTGCATCACCCCGCGGCCGACCGCGCACCGGAAGTAGAACGGCATGCCGCAGGCCAGGATCACGAACGGAACGGCCGACCCGGTGCGGAACAGGGTGCTCCACAGCGGGGCCGCTCCCGCGAGGACCACCGCGATGCCCAGGCCGGCGATCAGCGCCCACTTGCGGAAGGTGCGCGCGAGCCGCTCCGCATCGTCGTAGCGACCCTCGGCGTCCCGGGTTCCGATGAACCGCGCCGAGACCAGCACCAGGCACACCGAGATCGAGGTGAAGGTCAGCATCAGCGTGACCATCAGATTCGCGTCGGAGAACTCGGCCGGTGTCAGCCAGCGTCCGAGAAGCAGGTTCAACAGGTAATTGCCGGCGTTGGTGACCAGGATCGCCAGTACCAGCAGGCTGCCGCCGGCGACCAGCTGGCGTGATCCGGTCCCGGGCTCGTCGGTACGTGCCCGCGGCTGATCCGTCCCCGTGTCCACCGTCGTCATCCTCGGGCCGCTGCGCGATCCGCGGTCCGGCCGATCACCCGTCGCACGTGCACGAGGTGCCAGTGCACCACCTCGGACAGCGGTATCCCGGCCGCGGCGGCGAAGTTCTGCCGGCCCAGCTCGACCTGCAGGCCCGGGTCGTCCAGCACCTTCGCAAGCGCGTCGGCCAGGCCGGCCGGGTCGCCGGGCTCGAAGTAGATGCCGCGGAAGCCCTCCTCCTCGATGATGTCCACCAGGTCACCGATGCGGGGCAGCACCGCGGCCCGGCCGTATTCACCGGCCTGGTGCAGCACGCCGGAGCTCCCGGTCGTCGACGTGTACGGGAAGGCCACGACGGTCGATGACCGGAACAGTGCTGCGATGTCGGCCTCCTCGACGTAGCCGGTGAACACCAGACCGGGCACGCCACGATTCTGTTCGGCAACGCCCGCCATGTATCCCGCCGAGTTGGGGCTGTCACCGCCGGCAAGTACGAGTTCGACGTCGGTGTAGCCGCGCTCCAGCAGTTGCCGGTAGGCGGCGATCAGCACGTCGACGGTCTTGTAGGTTCCCCATTTGCCGAACGCCATGATCCGGCGGGGCCCGGGCGGCACGGTGAACGACGGCACCGCGACCTCCTCGAAGCTGCCGTGCGGGGCGAGCACGGCGTTCTTGGCGCCGTAACTGTCCTGCAGGTACTCGACGTACCGCGGGATCGTCACGGCGACGAGGTCGGCCGTCAGCAGGGCACGGGTCAGCACCCGGCCGGCCAGGGTCATCAGGCGTGCGGTGAGCGCCGAGCCCGCGAACCCGGCGTCCTGCATGTCGACGTTGTCGGCGAGGTTGTGCAGGATGACCACCGACGGCACCCGCATCAGCCGCAGCACGAACGGCAGCAGCAAGCCCAACGCACCCGGCACCCGCCGGTCGCCGAAGGTGGCGAACTGGAGATTCAGCAGCACGGCATCGGCCCGGGCTGCACGAACCGCCCGGGCGATGCGCACGCCGTTCCCCACGCCGTTGAAGGTCCAGCACGGAACGATGCGCACCTTCGCCATCGGCGCGGGGGGACCCGCTTCCGTCAGGTCGGCCAGCAGAACGACTTCCTCGACCTCCGGCTCGTTGGCCAGGTGCCTGACGAGGTGGAAACCGAACTCGTTGAGACTGTTCCGGCCCGGGGGAAAGGCCGTCACCACTGCGACACGCAAAGGCTTTTCGCCGCGGACATTCTCGGAGTGAGAAGTTGCCATTTCCTGACCGGCCTTCGGGAGTGTGGGAGTTTCCGCGGTCATAACGCCGTGATCCAGTGGGACACACTATGCCGTCGCGCCTGCCGCGCCGATGACGTCGAGTGACCACCCACACCTGGCCGGGTGGTTCTGCGCAGATTCGTTGTACCGAAGGGAAACTGGTCGGCACAGCGAGATCTGCGCAGAGCGACCGGCGGGCGGTGCGCCATACAGATTTCGACGGTATCGCTACCTGAATGAGTGACCGGGAAAACTTTCGGATCGCAGCCGCGTGTCATAATGCTCAGGATGATCGCCCAGGATCAGAGTTCGGTTCTGCGCGCCATCAAGATTTAGTCAAGCTGCGGGGGGCGGGTGGAGATCGCGCCCGGAGCAACGTATGTCGGACTTACCTGCTCCGTCGTCACTTGCGCCGGGATCTTGACGAAATCTTGAGGTTGGTCAGACCTGGTCCTGGCGACGACCCCATTGAATGAGTGCGGAAGCCGATCGGATGAGCGCCTGGATCAGCGGTTCCGCCTCTCCAACGCAGTTGCCTGCCCGTCGCTCGGTACCGGGGCGTCCGACGACGTCCCGTTTCGCCCGGAACTCGAGTGGAAGGTGTGCGGGTCGCCGTGAATAGCGAACCGACCGTCTTCGGTGCACCGAGATCTGCGACACAGACGACGGTTTCGCAGTGATCGGCATGATGGGTGGACACGCCCCGGGAGCACCCCCGCTTGACGATCAGCCGCCCACCGCTGCGACCGCGCAGGCGGTCAGCCGACCCGCCGGTGGTGCGGGCTTCTCCGCCAGGACGATCTCGCTCGTCGTCGGGGCGGTGTTCTACATCGGCTCGCTGATCATCTTCCGACATGTCCTGACGGCCATTCCCTCGGTTCTCCGCGGCGACGCCGTCATCGCCGGTGACGAACTGGTGCCGTTCTTCAACCCGCGCAGCCAATTGCTCGAACAAGCAGCAGGCGAATTCAACGAGCTGGTCAACGGATACGAGTTCCGGGTCCGCTACGCCTTTCTCACGACATGGTTGCGCTACTACAAGGTGCTGCCGTTTGCGATCCTGATCGTCATCCCGACGTTGTTCTGGGTCGTGTACCTGACGGTCGCCCGTTTCATGGACAAGGTCTTCAGCGCCCTGTCGACCCAGGCGATCTACCTGGCCACCGCGTTCCCGGTGACGTTGATCTACCTGATCATGACCTACTCGAAGATCACGCATTTCTACACGTTGATCCTCGGCTTGGTCTTGATGACGATCTCGTCACTGTGGATGCTCTACGCCTTGCTGTTCGCCGGCGGAAAATGGAAGCGCTACATGGTGCTGTCCAGCCTGGCCAACCTGTTCAATCCAGCGATCCATTACCTCATCCTGTTCAGCCTGTTCTTCGGCATCACCGTGGTGACGCTGACGGTCGGCGAGATCGGCCGATGGATCCGCCGGGGCGGTCCGGCACGGGTGCGCCTGCTGCCCGGGCGGGCGTGGCGGCTGATCTTCCATCGAGGGCGCCGGCGCCGGGTCCGCGCGGCGGTGCGGCACGGGACGCAGACGGTGATCGGCCGCTGCATCCTCGCCGGGGTGCTCTACGGGCTGGTCACACTGATCCCCTACGCGCTGTTCGTCAAGTACGTGGCGCTGGCGGGTGTGACGAACCTGTCCGACACGGTCCCGGGCGACTTCTACTTCATCCAAGACGCATCCGTCTCGTGGTTGCACCTGCTGTCCTGGGACCTGGCCGGGATCACCGACAAGATCCTCTTCGGTGACTACCTGGCCAAAGTCCCCCGGTACCTCAACGCCGTCTACACACTGCTCATCCTGACCCCGCTGATCGTGCCGCCGATCCGCCGGCGGCTGTTCCCTACGCGTCCGCACCGCCAGCTGCTGGGGGTGCTGTATGTCGCCATCGCGTTCGCGCTGTGGGCGACGATCGGCTACGCGCAGCCGCTGTGGTTCCCGACTTTCCACCGCACGCTCGCGAACCTGGCCATCGCGGCCAACTCCAGCCACTCGCCGATCGGGAACCTGGTCGTGACGGCGGCCGGCACGGTGGTGCAGATTCTCCGCTTCCCGCACCGGTTCCAGCTGATCCTGTTCATGCTGGCGCCGATGGTGATGTCGCTGACGCTCGCGTACCTCATCGACGCCATCGGTGGTCGCTGGGCGCGCACGGCGTCCGGGCCGACGCGCACCACGCCGAGCGACGCCCCGGTACGGGAATCCGCCGGTCGCCCGCCGCGGTTGGTAGTGGGTCGCCACCGCCAGGCCCAGGTGCGTCGCCCGGGCGACCCGGCCAAGGCGGCGTCGCGCACCGGATTGCTGCTGCGGTTGCTGGCCACCGCCTGCATCGCGGCGGTCTTCTTCACACCGTTGTGGTCGAGCGACCCCTACCGCCGGGTCTTCGCCTCGGGTGACATGGCGGGCTTCCTCGCCCCGTTCCCGCTCGGTGACCTCAAGGAGCTGAAACAGGCCCTCAACGAACTGCCGGAGGGCAAGACCGTCGTCGTGCCGCCGACCGAGACGGCAAAGCTGGTCGGTGACGAGAACGGTGTCGACCACAAATTCATCGACAAGTTCTTCATCTACTACCTCGACAAACCCAGCTTCTACTACGGCCTGACCGGTGACGTGAAGAACAAGTTCGAGTTCTTCCTCATCCTGCGCGGCCTGTACTACCAGCAGGACTGGTGGATCAACACGGCACGCGACATCGGCATCCGGTACATCGTGGTGAACCGGAAGATCCACGACAACAACGGCATCGGTGCCGAGTACCTGCCGAAGGTGGAGACCTACGTGGAACCCGCGCTCCAGCGGCTGAAGGACGATGTCGCGCTCCGGTTCGAGAACGAGAGCTACGCCCTGTACGAGATCACCGATCAGGCTGAGCCGAACCGGCCGACGCTCCTCGTCGATTCCAGCTGGCAGAGCTATCTGAACCTGGTCTTCAACCGGCGGAACCTCAGTCGCTGCTACAAGTTCGAGTACACGCCGTACTACGACGCGGCGAAGGCAGAGCCCGGTGCGCCGATCCAAATGCTGACCGACGATCCGCGCACGTCCGCCATCGACCTCTACCTGCTCGACCATCCCGAGGCGGTTACCCCGCCCGACACCAGGATGTTCGCGTTCAACCCGAACATCGTGGCGTCCAACTATTACCTGTCGCCGATGTTCCGCGCGTTCCTGCTGTTCTCCAACACCAAGTGGAATCGCACCAACATCATCACGCCCGGAGTTTTCGGCACCCTGCGCGGCTCCTTCATCGGGGTGCCGCGAGCCACTGAGTTCAACTTGCCCGTCAAGGTCAAGAAGGCGGGCCGTTACCGAGTGCTGATGCGCACCGCCGATACCGGCAACACCGTCCGGGTCACCTCCCCGTCGCTGTCCTATGACCGGAAGTTGGAGCTGCGCTCACCAACATCAAAGGTGAAATTCTTCAACATCGACGACGTGTTCCAGTCCGACCGCAAACCGGTCGACACCTCGTCGATGACGGTGGCCCAGCTGGAATCCGCGATGCCCGACGAACTGGTTCCGGTCAATTTCGGTTACAGCTACCAGGATCTCGGTGTCGTCGACGCGAAGGTCGGCACGCACACGTTCTCGGTGGACAAGAGCGACAGCAATCCGATGCTCGTCGAGGGCATGATGCTCATCCCCGAGGACACGTACCAGAACCTCGAGCTGCCGCCGAACGTCACCCCAATCACCGACCCAAAGGATCTCGGCTGCTCCGAGCGCACCACGTCGACCGGGACGACGGACGGGTATGTCGATCCGGCAGCCAATCCGGAGCATGCCGACCTCACGCAGGACGAACTGCTCAACCTGGCGGCCGCGGACGTGCAGGACCTCACGCCGGGCGAGGGTGGTGTCGTCGGCCCCACCTGGCTGGGACTCGGGGCCACCGGCCTGCTGCTCATGCTCAGCGTGCTGTTGGTGCGCTGGCGGGCCCGCCGCGCCACCGAGGACGGCGACCCACCCGCCGGCGAGATCGATCCACCAGGCGGCACGGACCCGCCGGACACCGACCCGCCGGTGACCGGTCCACCCGGCACGGGTCCATCCGGAACCGGTCCACCACCCACCGGTCCACCACCCACCGGTCCGCCACCCACCGGTCCGGCCGGGAAACCCCGGCCACGCCTGCGGCTCCGGAAGCAGCGTCCCGGCAACAGCTCCGACAACGAACAGCGATCGCCCGCAGCCGCCGGCGCACCGCCCCATCCGCCGACGACGGAGGCAGCACCATGACCAGCACCGCACGCAGGATCGTGTTCCTCGGCACCCACGGGCAATACAACATCGGCGACGAACTTTTGCTGGAAACCTTCCTGACGCAACTCGGCGCCCAGCACCACTACGTGGTGAACAGCTACGACCCGGCGTTCACCGCACGGCAATTGGCCGGGCGCTTCAACGTCGAGGTCATCGACACGACTCGGGATCGCCGCCGGCTTCTGCAGGAGTTGCGCCGCTGCGACCGACTCTGTTTCGGTGGCGGCTCGATCATCAAGGAGCTGTACGCCTCCACCGGCCGCAACCGGTACTCCACCCTGCTGATGATCCTGGCGATCGTCACGTTCACCCGGTGGATCGCCCGCAAGCCCATCGCGATGTTCAACATCGGCGTCGGCCCGCTGCACAGCAAGGGTGGGCACCGGCTCGCGAAGATGATCCTGGCGCAGGTCGACGAGGTGACCGTCCGGGACGAGAAGTCGCTGACCACCTGCCAACAGCTGGGGTTGAGCCCGCTCCGCGCGACGGACGCGGTCTTCGCTGCCGAACCGGAATGGCTGCTCGGCCAGCAGGATGTCACCATTCCGGCGAGCACGGACGGCGATCGCATCAGGGTTGCCCTCAATCTCAACTACGACATCGAGAACCCCGACAACTGGGAGCTTTTCCTCGACCGGCTTGCCGCGGCGCTGCAGCAGGTGAACTCCGCCCGTCCCATCGAGGTGCATGCGCTGCCGATGCAGATCGGGTTCAAGCAGCACGACGACGGGGAGATCCTCGCCGCCTTCGCCACCAGGGTCCCGGACGTCACCATGCACCAGCACCGGTTGACCACTCACGCCGACGCGGCGCAGCTGATCCGCAGCTGCGACGTCCTGGTGTCCGAACGGCTGCACGCGATCGTGATGGCGTCCATTCTCGGTGTCCCGTCGTATGTTCTCGCCTACGACGTCAAGGTCCGCGAGCTCGCCGCCATGCTCGAGCTGACCCGGTGGACAACGGACATCAACGAGCCGTTCGCCGCAGCCGACGTCGCCGAAAAGCTGTCCGCGCTGATCGAACAGCGGGCGGACACCGGTGCCCGCGTCCGGGACCGTAGCGCGGTGCTCGGCGCACACGCGCGGCGCAATTTCGACGCTGCCCGGGCGTGGGTGAACGGGATCACCGCCGACGCGAAGGTCTGATCGCCGGCCAGGGCGAATCCGCATTGGCAGCGGACCCTTCACCGCTCGAGGCCGCCCGGGACCAGTCATCGTGCAGACCGGAGTGTCATCAGGCGGCGTGAAGGGTGACAGCGGTACCGCACCGATGCGGTCCCCCGGTGCCTGAGAACACCGTCCGATGACAACACCGTCCGACGAGAACACCGTCCGACGAGAACACCCGTCCGACGCATCCCTCACCACCTTCGGTGAGCTGCCGAGGCATCCGACAACCGCTCAGCTGCCGGCAGATCAACGGCGGGCGGATCAGCCCCGGGCAGAAAGGGGCGCGGTCGGTACCGCCCGTGACGCATCGTCGGGACATGCCGAACCGGGCAGCCGACGAAAGGACAACGCATGCGCCTCAACGAGATGCGGGCGGAGGCACCGCTGGGTGGACCGTTCGACGACCAGCTGGCCAGCAGGCTGCTGCACCAGCGGATCATCGTGCTCGGGCAGGAGGTCGACGATCCGGTCGCCAACCGGATCTGCGCCCAGCTGCTCCTGCTGTCCGCCGAGGACCAACGCCGGGACATCAGCCTGTACATCAACTCTCCCGGTGGATCGGTGTCCGCGGGGTTGGCCATCTACGACACCATGCGGCTGATTCCCAACGACGTCAGCACCCTCGCGATGGGGATCGCCGCGAGCATGGGCCAATTCCTGCTGTCCGCGGGGACACCGGGAAAGCGGTTCGCCCTGCCGAACGCCCGCATCCTGATGCACCAGGGTTCGGCCGGGATCCGTGGCACAGCGGTCGACATCGCCATCCAGGCCGAGAATCTCGAGTACACCAAGAACCTGATGACCCGGCTGATCGCCGAGCACACCGGGCAGGACGTCGAGACCATCGCCCACGATGCCGATCGGGACCGCTGGTTCACCGCGGCAGCCGCTCGGGAGTACGGGTTCATCGACGCGGTGCTGGAGTCGGTGGCCGACGTCCGGCCGTCCGCCGACCGGCAGCGGATCGGGCTGAGCTGACATGGGTCACTACACCGTGCCGACGGTGGTCGAAAAGACTCCGAACGGCGAGCGCATCGTCGACGTCTACAGCCGGCTGCTGTCCGACCGGATCATCTATCTCGGCACCGAGATCGACGACGAGGTCGCCAATGTCATCGTCGCGCAGCTGCTGTACCTGGAGTCCGACGACGCCGACCGGGAGATCGGCCTGTACATCAACTCGCCCGGCGGATCGATGTCGGCGATGACGGCCATCTACGACACCATGCAGTTCGTGCGCGCACCCGTGGCCACGACCTGCGTCGGGCAGGCGGCATCGGCCGCCGCCGTGCTGCTGGCTGCCGGCGCCGCCGGCCGACGTTCGGTGTTGCCGCACACCCGGGTGCTGCTGCACCAACCGTCCACCGGTGGGCAGGGCACGATCTCCGACCTTGCACTGCAGGCGCAGGAGATCCTCCGGGTGCGTGCGGCGACGGAACAGGTGCTCAGCGCGCACACCGGGCAGAGTTTGGAACGGCTGCGTGCGGACACCGATCGGGACAAGATCTTCACCGCGCAGCAGGCGGTGGAGTACGGACTGGCCGATCACATCATCAGCAACCGGGTACTGACGGTCGCGCGACCGGCCTGACCCGGCACGCAGCCGGGGGTTCGTGCGGCAGGCGCCGCCGCGGGGGACGCCTGCCGCAGGGCTTCTTCTGGCGAACAAGATGAGAACTCTGGTCAGGCGGGGAACGGGAGCAGCTCTCAGGCGGCCAGCAGGGTCGGACCACCCGGTCGACCCGCGGCGGAGCCGAGCAGCCGCGCACACCGGGTGGCGAACTCCGCCAGGGAAAGCCGCAGCGATCCGCAGGCCGCGGCCAGCATCTCCGACGATGCCTCCTTGCGGCCCCGCTCCAACTCGGAGAGATACTGCACGGACATCCCCGCGCGACCGGCGACCTGCGCGAGGGTACGTCCCTGACGGCGTCGCTCTTCCGCCAATACCGCACCACTGACGTTGCGCCACAATGGTTCCCCGACATCGGAGCGGACAGGCTCGGGGGAGCGGGGGCCTACAACTCGTCGCCCCCCAGCTTGACGGCCCACAGCCTGCGGGCCCACAGCCTGCGGACCCACCGCTCGAGAACCCTGTGCGCTCCCGAGGTCCAGTAACGTCCGGCGCTCGCCTCGCCGGGAGCCGCGCACCGGCCTCGGTCCGAACGGAACCACCTCGCCCATGGCCTGCTCCTCTCGGTCGCTACCGCGACGGTAGGCGCAACATGGCGGCCGCGGGCCGGCGTTCGCCAGCAGCGGACGGGTCAGCGGCCCGCTCACCCCGCGATGTACCGCGCCAGGTGCTCGCCGGTCAGCGTCGACCAGTCCCGGACCAGCTCGTCGGGCGTGCCCTCGAAGACGACGCGACCACCGTCGTGACCGGCACCCGGCCCGAGGTCGATGATCCAGTCGGCGTGCGCCATCACCGCCTGGTGGTGCTCGATGACGATCACCGACTTCCCCGAGTCGACGAGCCGGTCCAGCAGCCCCAACAGGTTGTCGACGTCGGCCAGATGTAGCCCGGTGGTGGGTTCGTCGAGGATGTACACCCCGCCCTTCTCGGCCATCCGGGTGGCAAGCTTCAGCCGCTGCCGCTCCCCACCGGACAGCGTGGTGAGCGGTTGGCCGAGGCTGATGTAGCCGAGCCCGACGTCGGCCAGCCGGTCGAGAATGGCGTGCGCCGCGGGGGTGCGAGCGGCACCGCTGCCGAAGAACGTCTCCGCCTCGGTCACCGACATCGCGAGCACCTCGCTGATGTCCCGGCCGCCCAGGTGGTACTCGAGGACCGACGCCTGGAAGCGCTTGCCCTCGCACTCCTCGCAGACGGTGGCGACGCCGGCCATCATCGCCAGGTCTGTGTAGATCACCCCGGCGCCGTTGCAGGTCGGGCAGGCGCCCTCGGAGTTGGCGCTGAACAGGGCCGGCTTGACGCTGTTCGCCTTCGCGAAGGCCTTGCGGATCGGGTCCAGCAGCCCGGTGTAGGTGGCGGGGTTGCTGCGTCGGGAACCGCGGATCGCGCCCTGGTCGACGGTCACCACGCCGTCCCTGCCGGAGACCGAGCCGTGGATCAGCGAGCTCTTCCCGGAACCGGCGACACCGGTGACGACCACCAGCACGCCCAGCGGGATGTCCACGTCGACGCCCTGCAGGTTGTGCGTCGACGCCCCGCGAACCTCCAGCCTCCCAACGGGTGTGCGCACAGACGACTTGAGCTTCGCCCGGTCGTCCAGGTGCCGGCCGGTCAGCGTCCCGCTGCTCCGCAGCTGCTCGACGGTGCCCTCGAACACCACCTCACCGCCGGCCGTGCCGGCGCCGGGACCGAGGTCGACGACGTGATCGGCGATCGCGATCGCCTCCGGCTTGTGCTCCACCACCAGCACCGTGTTGCCCTTGTCCCGCAACTGCAGGAGCAGGTTGTTCATCCGAGCGATGTCGTGCGGGTGCATGCCGATGGTCGGTTCGTCGAACACGTACGTGACGTCGGTCAGCGACGACCCGAGGTGGCGGATCATCTTGATCCGCTGCGCCTCGCCGCCCGACAGCGTGCCGGACGACCTGTCCAGCGACAGGTAGCCCAGCCCGATCTCGACGAACGAGTCCAGCGTCTCCGTCAGACCGGTGAGCAGCGGTGCCACGGAGCGGTCGTGGATGCCCCGCACCCATCCGGCCAGGTCGCTGATCTGCATTGCGCACGCGTCGGCGATGCTGATGCGGTCGATCCTTGACGACCGTGCGGCCTCGGAAAGCCGGGTGCCGGCACAGTCCGGGCAGGTGGTGAACGTGACGGCCCGCTCGACGAAGGCCCTGATGTGCGGTTGCAGGGAGTCGACGTCCTTGGACAGCATCGAGCGCTGCAGCCTGGGGATCAGACCCTCGTAGGTGAGGTTGATGCCGTCGACCTTGATCTTCGTCGGTTCCCGGTGCAGCAGGTCGCGCAATTCCCGTTTCGTGTACTTGCTGATCGGCTTGTCCGGGTCGAAGAAGCCCGAACCGATGAAGATGCGGCCGTACCAGCCGTCCATGCTGTACCCGGGGATGGTGAACGGTCCCTCCCGCAGTGACTTGCTGTCGTCGTACAGGGCGGTCAGATCAATGTCGTTGACCGACCCCCGGCCCTCGCACCGCGGGCACATTCCACCGGTGATGGAGAAGCTCCGCCGTTCCTTGACCTTCTCCCCGCCCCGCTCCATCGTCACAGCGCCGGCCCCGCTGATCGACGCGACGTTGAACGAGAACGCTTGTGACGAACCGATGTGCGGCACGCCGAGGCGGCTGAAAAGGATGCGCAACATGGCATTGGCGTCGGTCGCCGTGCCCACCGTGGAGCGGACGTTGGCGCCCATCCGCTCCTGGTCGACGATGATTGCCGTGGTGAGCCCGTCCAAGACATCGACGTCCGGCCGGGCCAGCGTCGGCATGAAGCCCTGCACGAAGGTGCTGTACGTCTCGTTGATCATCCGCTGCGACTCGGCGGCGATCGTCCCGAACACCAGCGAACTCTTCCCCGATCCGGAGACGCCGGTGAAGACCGTCAGCCGGCGTTTGGGCAGTTCGACACTGATGTTCTTGAGGTTGTTCTCCCGCGCGCCGTGCACCCGGATCAGGTCGTGGGTGTCCGCAACGTGCACGTCCGAACCGGTCTCCGGTTTCGTGGCCACACTCATGGTCTCTCCATCCCAGTTCGCGACCGTCACAGCGATCAAGCGTCGATCGACCCGTCCAGCATCGGACAGTACGACCCGCCGTGCTTCTCGATTTCTGATCGGCCGGCGGCCGATCGACCCACTCGTGATCAGCCGACGGTCCCGGCAGCGCCGGCGGTGGGGCAGACCGACCACGGGCGTGGAAGTGATCGGCGGGCCAGATGTTCGCCGGCCTGCAGGCAGCGAAACAGGACGCGGTCACCCACACCAACGGCGCGATCGTCAGGGAGAGCAACATACACATGAACGGGAGCCCGCTGACGAATGCGGAGCGGCGCGGTCCCGAGGGTCAGCCGGAGGAGGCGATCCCACTGCCGAATCGGGTCAGCTCCGCGGCGGACCAGCAGTAGACCAACATCATCGATCTGGCGCCCGAAGAGGTCGAGGCCGCCAACCCACCGCGCTGAGGGGCGCTGGCGGACCGCAACCGACAGCAGGCCGCACATCCACTGCAGGCTGGGTCAGCCGCGGCGCTGCCGACGCCAGGCCACCAGTGCCGTACTGGACTCCTGCCAAGGCACCACGTCCCGGCGCAGACCGGCGATGGCGTTGGCCGCGGCATTGGCCGCGTCCATCCGCGACTCCAGGAGATCCGCTCGCAGCTCGGCGATCTGGGCGGTGGCCTCGTCCAGTTGTCCGCGCAGCACGTCGACCAACGCCTCGAGTTCGATGATCCGGCGGATGCCCGCCCGGTTCACGCCCTCGTCCTGGCTCAGCCGCTGCACCTCACGGAGGAGTTCGATGTCCCGCTGCGAGTAACGCCTTCCGCCGCCGGTGGTGCGGCCGGGCGACACCAGCCCCTCCCGGTCGTAGGACCGCAGCGTCTGGGCGTGCATCCCGGCCAGTTGTGCGGCAACGGAGATGACGAACAGCGGGGCGTCCATCTCGAATCCGCGCCCGCCGGAATGCCGTGCGCCAGACGAAGCCTGGGCCGCCTCACCTGCGCCCTTGGCATCGGCGCCGGCTCCCGCGTCAGCGGCCCGACCAGCGGCACCGCCGGACGCCGCAGCCGGGGGTGTGCTGTCCCCGGGCCCGCGGCGACCGGCCGACCCGCCGCGCGACCGCGGCCCGGTCATGACGTGCTGCCGGCGGTCGCACCAGCGGCCTGCGCTCCGTTCCGGGCACGCAGGGCACGGGTGATGGCCTCGCGGGGATCATCGGTCTGCGCCTTCGCAAACGCCTCCAACGCCGCCTTTCCGTCGGCGGACAGTCGTTGCGGCACAGCCACTTCGACCGTGACGATGAGGTCACCGGTGCTGTCCCTGCGGGCCACGCCGGCGCCCTTGACGCGGAACTTGCGGCCGTTGCTGGTGCCGGCCGGCACCCGCAGGCTGACCGCCCCGGCCAGGGTCGGAACCGTCAACGTCGTACCCAGAGCCAACTCCGGGAAGGTCACCGGCACTGTCAGCGTGAGGTTGTCGCCGCTGCGCCCGAAGATCTCGTGCGGCGACACGTGCACCAGCACGAACAGGTCGCCGGCCGGACCACCACCGGGTCCCGGCTCGCCCTTGCCGACCAGCTTGATCCGCTGCCCGTCCGAGACACCTGCCGGGATGCGCGTGGTCAGCCGGCGGTTGTGCACCACCGTCCGCTCACCGTGGCAGGTGGGGCAAGGATCGTCGATCACCGCTCCGGTGCCGTGGCAGTTGGCGCACGGCTCGGAGAAGGCGAACGAACCCTGGTTGCGGGTGGTCAATCCGGTGCCGTGGCAGACCGGGCAGTCGCGGGGCGACGTGCCGGGTCGCGCGCCGACCCCGTGACAGGTCGGGCAGGTGGTCCGCTCGGTGATCTGCAGCGGCACCGTCACACCGGTCACCGCATCGGTGAACGCGAGCCGGACCTCGGTCTCCACGTCGGCACCGCGACGCGCCCGCGACTGGCGGGCACTGCCGGCGTTCGTCCGGTTGAACAGACCGCCGAACAGGTCGCCGAGACCACCGGCCCCACCGCCGCCGGCCCCGGCGTTGCGGAAGATGTCACTGACATCGAAACCGCCTGCGGCGCCTGGGTTACCGCCAGCCGCACCGCCGAAGCCACGGAACGCCCCGGAGGACATCAGGTCCCTTGCCTCGTCGTACTCCTTGCGCCTGGCGTCGTCGGACAGCACGTCATAGGCCTCGGAGATGGCCTTGAACTTGTCCTCGGAAACCTTGTTGCCGGGGTTCTTGTCAGGGTGCAGGTCCCGGGCGAGCTTGCGGTAGGCCTTCTTGATGTCGGCGCTGGACGCGCTCTTGGTCACGCCCAATTCCTTGTAGAAGTCCTTCTCGTAGTAGTCCTTCGCGCTCACTCGGAACCTCCCTTCCTCGTCGTCGCGGCTGCATCGGCCGCGCCGGGCACCGTCCATCGCATGCTCGTCGAACCGAGCATCGTCAACCCAGTGTTGTTCAGTTGAGTACTTTCTCGCTCGAGTTGCGTGCCGATCTCGAGAACTCCGGAGACGGGCACGTGCCGGTCGGCGCTTCGCTGCAAGAGCGGACGCCGACCGGCACTGGTGATCATGCTCCCGCGGGTCCCGTCTCGACCGGTGCCTCCGCCGGATCGGTGACGTCCCCGTCGGCCTGGTCGGCCGGGGCGTCGTGCTCCGGACCGGTCACCACGACGACGGCCGGACGGACCAGCCGATCGCCGAGGGTGTAGCCGCTGCGGAACACCGAGGTGACGGTGGGTTCGGAGACGTCCGTGGACGTCTCGAACTGCACGGCCTCGTGCACGGCCGGGTCGAACGGGTCACCGGCCGCGCCGACCGGGGCGAGCCCCAGCTTGGTCAGCGCTCCGGTCAACCGCTCCGCGACCGCGCCGAACGAGCCGACCAGGTCACCGTGCGCCCGGGCACGGTCCAGATCGTCCACCACCGGCAGCAACTCGAGCACGACGCTCGCCTTCGCGGCGGTGACGACGGACTCCCGGTCCCGATCGACCCGCTTGCGGTAGTTGGCGTACTCCGCCGTCACCCGCTGCAGATCGGCAGTCCGCTCGGCCGCCTCCTGGCGGGCCAGGTCCAGCTCGGCCGCGCTCAGGTCCACCGACAACGGCTGCGCCGCGTCGTTGGGATCCCCAGGATCCGGGGCCTGATGCCGGCCGCCCGGGAAGGGGCTGGTGCCGCCCTGCGGTGCCGCGCCCCCGTCCCGGAGCTTGCCGGTCTGCGGATCGATCCGTCGTTTGTCCCGGATCACCGGCTCCTCTCCGTGCGCGCCCTCGGCGCCTGATTCGGTCACTTCTTCTCAGCCTCGTCCACGATCTCGGCGTCGACGATCTCCTCCTCGTGCGAGGACGACTCACCGGTGGAGCCGTTGGCCGAGCCGTCGCCGGCGCCGGACGCCGCGTCCGCCTGGGTCTGCGCGTACAGCGCCGACCCGAGCTGCTGCGACTCGTTGGCCAGCTCCTCGACGGCCGACTTCAGCGCCTGGATGTCGGTGCCCTTGAGCGCCTCGGTCACCTTGGTGATCGAGTTCTTGACCCGCTCCTTGGGCTCCTCCGGCAGCTTCTCGTCGTTGTCCTTGACGAACTTCTCTGTCTGGTAGACCAGCGCCTCGGCCTGGTTGCGGACCTCGGCCTCTTCACGGCGGGCCTTGTCCTCCTCGGCGTGCGCCTCGGCCTCCCGCATCATCCGGTCGATGTCGTCCTTGGGCAGCGCGGAGCCGCCGGTGATCGTCATCGACTGGGACTTGCCGGTGCCCAGGTCCTTGGCGGACACGTGCACGATGCCGTTGGCGTCGATGTCGAAGGTGACCTCGATCTGCGGCACGTTGCGCGGTGCCGGCGGCAGCCCGGTCAGCTCGAACATGCCGAGCTTCTTGTTGTAGGCAGCGATCTCGCGCTCACCCTGGAAGACCTGGATCTGCACGGACGGCTGGTTGTCCTCCGCCGTGGTGAAGATCTCGGACCGCTTGGTGGGGATCGTGGTGTTGCGCTCGATCAGCTTGGTCATGATGCCGCCCTTGGTCTCGATGCCCAGGGACAGCGGGGTGACGTCCAGCAACAGCACGTCCTTGACCTCGCCGCGCAGCACGCCGGCCTGCAGGGCGGCGCCGACGGCGACGACCTCGTCCGGGTTGACGCCCTTGTTGGGCTCCTTGCCCCCGGTCAGCTCCTTCACCAGTTCGGTCACGGCGGGCATCCGGGTGGAGCCGCCGACCATCACCACGTGGTCGATGTCGCCGACCTTGACGCCGGCGTCCTTGATCACCTGATGGAACGGGTTGCGGGTGCGGTCCAGCAGATCGGAGGTGATCTTCTGGAACTCGGCGCGGGACAGCGACTCGTCCAGGAACAGCGGGTTCTTCTCCGCGTCGACCGTGATGTACGGCAGGTTGATGGAGGTCTGCTGCGAGGACGACAGCTCGATCTTGGCCTTCTCGGCGGCCTCACGGATCCGCTGCATGGCCATCTTGTCCTTGGTCAGGTCGATGCCGTTGGCCATCTTGAACTTGTCGACCAGGTACTTGACGACCCGCTCGTCCCAGTCGTCGCCGCCGAGCTTGTTGTCACCGGCGGTGGCCTTCACCTCGACGACACCGTCGCCGATCTCCAGCAGGGACACGTCGAAGGTGCCACCACCGAGGTCGAAGACCAGGATGGTCTGCTCCTTCTCGCCCTTGTCCAGGCCGTAGGCCAGCGCGGCCGCGGTCGGCTCGTTGACGATGCGCAGCACGTTGAGGCCCGCGATCTCGCCGGCCTCCTTGGTGGACTGCCGCTGGGCGTCATTGAAGTACGCCGGGACGGTGATGACCGCGTCGACGACCGGCTCACCCAGGTACGACTCGGCGTCGCGCTTCAGCTTGCCCAGCACGCGCGCGCTGATCTCCTGCGCGGTATAGGTCTTGCCGTCGATGTTGACGGTCCAGTTGGTGCCCATATGACGCTTGACCGAACGGATGGTCCGGTCGACGTTCGTGACCGCCTGACGCTTGGCGACCTCACCGACCAGCACCTCGCCGTTCTTGGCGAAGGCGACGATGGACGGGGTCGTGCGGGCGCCTTCGGCGTTGGCGATGACGGTCGGCTCCCCGCCCTCCAGGACGGCGACGACCGAGTTGGTGGTACCGAGGTCGATACCGACGGCACGCGACATGCAATCCTCCAGCTGCTACTCCCGCCGATGGATGTCGGCGAGTCTTCTTCGTTCGTGCGACGCCGGATGGCTCCGCACGTGAAAGTCCGATCGGCAACTCTCAGGTCGCACGGCCGAACAGGCACATCCCTGTGGTCTTGACGCCACAATGCCTGCGGCTGTTCCCCGTGTCAACCGACCTGAGTCTGTTCGACTCAACTTTACTGATTCGTACAACGGCACGGTGGACGTGATGATTCCCGGCTGCCGAGGAAAGTGGCCGTTGGGCGCGACGGGCGCGTACCGCCGCGGCGGCCGCCCCTCGAGGCGCAGTCCGACCCCAGGGCGAAAGGCCTAGGCCGAAAGAGCATCTTGTCACGGTGCGCTATCACACAACTACGCTAGGCTACGACAGCGACACGCGGTGTTTTAGAAAAAAGCAGGTTGCTACCCGTGTGGACCAGTCATTCACGCGTTCGTACCAGTGCTCCTGCCTTGCCACCACGCCCACCCGACTGCCGACGATCAGAACGAAGGTTTCACAGATGACCATCCCCATCGACGGCAACCGCCGCCCTGGCCGCCCTTCCAGCCGGCTGTGCTTCGCCGGCCTGTTGATCGTCCTCGTCGCTTCGCTGGGGATCGCCGCCGCGAACCCCGCCGTCGCCGGCGCCACCCGGGCAGCGGCGTCCGCCCCCGCTCGGTTGGCCGCCGCGGCGGGCTGCACCCCGGTCCCGCAAGGCGTCCCCACCCCGTCGTCGGGGCGGGCCGCGGTCCGGACCATGATCGGCATCGCCAAGACCATGGGCGTGCCCGTCAAGGGGCAGATCATCGCGGTGATGGTGATGTACCAGGAAAGCTCCATCCGGAACCTGGCCAACGACGGCACCAGCCTGCAGTCCACCTACTGGTCCTCGCCGGGGAAGGCCTACTGGATGGCCGTCACGAAACTGTCGCTGAAGAACCCGCACGACAAGTTCGGGTACTCCGATGGAGCCCACGACACGGACTCCATCGGGCTGTTCCAGCAGCGTCCGTCATCGGGTTGGGGGAATTACGGCACGAGCACCGGCGTCAACGACCCGGCCGCAGTCGTCAAGCGGCTGCTGGACCCCCGGTGGGAGTCGATGGCCTTCTTCGGCGGATCGCGCAGTGCCGCTCCGAACCGGGGTCTGCTGGACATCTACAACTGGCAGAACATGGCGCCGACCTACGCGGCCAATGCCGTTCAGGGCAGCCTGTATCCGTCGTACTACGCCAAGTGGGAGGCTCCGGCGACCACCTACGTCAAGGCCAACCAGGACGCGCCTGCAATCTCCCTGCCCTGGGCCGCGGCCGGTCCGACCGGCACCCCCTGCACCACCCCGTTGGTCGCCAGCCTGCGGGCCCGGGCGAACGGCAGACTCGTCACCGCGGAGCGCGCGGGAGCCGCGTCGCTGATCGCCAACCGCTCCGCCATCGCCCTCTGGGAGCGATTCGACCTGATCAGCCTCGGCTACACCACCATCGCCCTGCGTGCTCAGGTCAACAAGCGGTACGTCTCGGCCGCGAACGCGGGCGCGTCAGCGCTGATCGCCGACCACACCGCCGTCGGTGGCACCGAACGATTCACCCTGATCAGCAACTCCAACGGCACGATCAGCCTACGAGCACAGATCAACAGCAAGTTGGTCTGCGCCGAGACTGCCGGCAGGACACCGCTGATCGCGAACCGAACGCTGATCGGCCCGTGGGAACAGTTCGACCTCATCGGGTCATGAGGGGCCGGGCCGATGCCAACCGCCACCGCGTCGGTAGGAAGTGCGGCCCGGCGATCCGGCCCGGCCGTCACACATCGGTGATCTGCTTGCTATCTGGAATTCCGCTTCATGACTGAGAATGTTTTGGTGAGCAACCAGGAGTTGGTCGACATCGTTGACGTCGTGGACACCTCGGCGCCGGACTCGCCGGTGGTCTCCACCAGCATGGCGCCCGCGCATCCGCTGCTGCACAGCGCCCGCAACTTCCCCGGCATCGGCGACTACGCGTTTCTCTCGGACTGCGAGTCGAACTGCCTGATTGCGCCGTCCGGCGCCATCGAATGGATGTGCGTGCCCCGGCCGGATTCGCCGAGCGTCTTCACCGCCCTACTGGACCGGGCCGGCGGGTCGTTCCGGGTGGCGCCGTTCGGCGTTGCCGTGCCGGCCGCGCGCCGCTACCTCCCCGGCACCCTCGTGCTGGAGACCACCTGGCAAACGCCCACCGGATGGCTGGTCGTCTGTGACGCCCTGATCATGGCGCCCTGGCACAACACCGACCAGCGCTCCAAGACACACCGCCGCTCGCCCACCGACGACGACGCGGCGCACGTCCTGCTCCGCACGATCACCTGCATCTACGGCAACGTGGACCTGCAGATGAGCTGCGAACCGGTGTTCGATTACGCCCGCAAGGGCGCCAAATGGCAATACCCCGGTTCCGGCTACTCCGATGTGGTCGCAGGCGCCAAGGGCCAGCCGACGCTGAAACTGTCGAGCTCCTTGCGGATCGGCCTCGAGGGGCGCACCGCGATGGCCCGCACCAAGATGAAGCGCGGTGACGTGCACTACGTCGCACTCGCGTTCTCCGAGCTCCCGCCGCCCCAGCACACCGACGAGGCCAAGGAGTGGATGGAACGGACGTGCGAGTACTGGCGACAGTGGTTGAGTCAGGGCACCTTTCCCGACCACCCCTGGCGGTCGTACCTGCAGTCGTCGGCGCTCGCGCTCAAGGGCCTGTCGTATGCACCGACCGGTGCCCTGCTCGCCGCCGCCACCACGTCACTGCCGGAAACCCCTGGCGGAGAACGGAACTGGGACTACCGCTACACCTGGATCCGGGATTCCACCTTCGCGCTGTGGGGTCTGTACACCCTCGGATTCGACCGGGAGGCCAACGACTTCTTCTTCTTCATCCACGACGTCTGCCGCGACAACCCGAACGACCTGCAGATCATGTACGGCGTCGGTGGTGAAAGACGTTTGGACGAGGTGATCCTCGACCACCTCTCCGGGTATGACGACGCGCGGCCGGTCCGGGTCGGCAACGGTGCCTACAACCAGCAACAGCACGACGTCTGGGGTGCGTTGCTGGACTCGATCTACCTGCACACCCGCTCGCGGGAACAGATGCCCGAAGAACTCTGGCCCATCGTCATCGCACAGGTGGAACAGGCGGCGGCGCACTGGCGCGCACCGGACCGCGGCATCTGGGAGGTACGCGGCGATCCGCAGCACTTCACCGCATCGAAGATCATGTGCTGGGTCGCCCTGGACCGCGGGGTGCGGCTCGCACGGTTGCACGACTCACCGGACATCGCCGACAAGTGGCAGAAGATCGCCGACGAGATCCACGCCGACGTGCTGGCCAACGGCGTCGATGAACGCGGCGTGCTGGTGCAGCGCTACGGCTCGCCGGCCCTGGACGCCTCGCTGCTGCTGGCGCCGCTGGTGCGGTTCCTGCCCCCGGACGACCCACGGATCCGCGCCACCGTGATCGCCATCGCCAACGAACTCACCCACGACGGCCTTGTCCTGCGCTACCGGGTCGAGGAAACCGACGACGGCCTTCGGGGCGAGGAGGGCAGCTTCACCATCTGCTCCTTCTGGTTGGTGTCCGCGCTGGTCGAGATCGGTGAGATCGAACGGGCGCGGGCGCTGTGCGAACGGCTGCTGTCCCACGCGTCCGTGCTGGGGCTGTACGCCGAAGAACTCGACCCGCTGACCGGCCGGCACCTCGGCAACTTCCCACAGGCGTTCACCCACCTCGCGCTGATCAACGCCGTCACCCACGTCATCAGGGCGGAGGAGAGCTCCCGCGCCCACGGGTTCGCGCCCGCGAACCGGCAGGCCTGATACCGGCGGCGACCAACCACCGCCGATCGACCCGCGTCGGCCGGCGGTCATCGACCGCGCACCGCCAGCCCGGCGCGCACCCAGCCCGGCGCGCACCCCGCCCGGCGCGCACCCAGCCCGGCGCGCGCCCCGCTCGGTAAGGTCGGTCCAGCGTTCCGACGGGGAAGGACCGAGATGGCCAAGACACTCTCCCGGTGGGCCGGCATGGCGGGGGCGATCGCTGTGCTCCTTGCCGTCGTGCTGCCGACCGCCGCCGCCGCCGAGCCGCCGTTCCGGGTGCCGGGGCAGATCACCGACCGGGCCGGGGCCCTCAGTGGCGGTGACATGGCCGACGTCCAGGCGGCGCTGAACCAGCTGTCCAGCGAGGAGAACGTCAACCTCTTCGTCGTCTACGTCCAGAACTTCGACGATCCGTCCGACGGCGATGCGTGGGCGCGGCAGACGTTCGGACTGTCCGGGTTCGGCGCGAACGACATGCTGCTCGCCATCGCGACTGACGGCCGCGCCTACAGCGTTCAGGTCCCGCAGAATTTCAAGCTGAGCAGCAGTCAGCTCGCGAAGGTCGACCAGAACGACATCCGCCCGCAACTGGTGGCGAGCGACTGGGCGGGCGCCGCCATCGCCGCCGCGAACGGCTACCGGGAGGCACTCGGCGGGTCATCGTCGTCGGCGCTGTGGTGGGTCGCCGGGGGAATCGTGGTGGTCGGCGGTGGGGCCTACCTGATCAGCCGGCGCAGGCGGAACGCCGCCGCGCAGCAGAACGGCGGCCCGGCCGGTGCGGGACCGGACGGCGCGCCGCAGGAACCGCTGGAACCACTGGAGCAGCTGTCCGCACGCAGCGTGCAGGCCCTGATCGACACCGACAACGCCGTGCGGGCCAGCGAGTTCGAGCTCTCCGCGGCCGAGTCCGACTTCGGCGCCGATGCCGTCGCACAATTCCGGGCCGCGTTCGACTCCGCCCGGGAGTCGCTCACCGCAGCCTTCGAGATCCGGCAGCGGGTGGATGACGAGATCCCGGAGGACGACGCCACGAAACGCTCGATGATGAACGAGATCCTGCAGCGGTGCACCGACGCCGCACAGAAGCTGGACGACGAGAGTGACCGGTTCGACGCGTTGCGCGACCTGCGTTCCCGGCTGCCCCAGGTGCTGGCCGAACTACCGGCCGCCATCGAGCGGCAACAGGCCCGGATCGGGCCGATCGGCGCGACACTGCAATCGCTGCAAAAGCAGTACGCGCCTGCGGCGATTGCCACCGTCGCGAACAACGTCGACGAGGCGACCTCCCGCTTGACCTTCGCCCTGACGAGCCTGCAGGAGGCACAGCGGGCCGCGGCCGCGCCGACCCCGGTCGGCGACAACCAGGACCCGACCCTACCCAACGGGGTGCCCGCCGGTGCCGTCGCCGACGGGCCACCGACGTTGCCCCAACCCGGCGTACCGGCGGTGTCCCCGGCACCCCCGGTTTCCCCGGCCACCGCCCCGGCGCCCGCTGCCCCGGCGGTGCTGGCGGCGGGCGCAGCGCAGGAGGCGGTCGGGCAGGCGACGACCTTGCTCGACGCGGTCCAACGCACTGCCACGGACCTGCCGACTGCAGCCGGGCAGCTGACCACGGCCATCACCGCGGTCGATGCCGAACTCGCCGCCGCGCGCCGGGCGCTGTCCGAGGCGGAGGCCGGGCCGTCCGGGGCCGCACTCGGCGCACAGCTGGACCAGATCCAGGCGCTGCTGGCGATGGCGCGCGGGCCGCAGGGCGCCGCGGATCCGCTGGCCGCGCTGCACAAGGTGCAGGAGGCGGACGAGGCCCTCGACGCGATCCTGGCCGCGACCCGGGACGCGCAGCAGCGGGAACAACGGGCACGCGCGGGCCTGGCCCAGGCGTTGTCGACCGCGCGCGCCGAGGTCGCGGCCGCGGACGACTTCATCTCCACCAGGCGCGGCGCCGTGGGCAGCCGGGCGCGCACCCGGTTGGCGGAGGCAAAGCGTCATCTCGCGGCGGCCGAAAGCGTCGGGATGACCGACGCTGCAGCGGGTCTGACGGAGGCGCAGCAGGCCGCCACCCTCGCGCGGCAGGCAGCCGACCTTGCCCAGCAGGACGTCGGTGGATGGGGCGGCGGCGGTGCGCCGCGCGGCGGCGGCATCAACGGCGCCATCCTCGGTGGCATCATCCTGAGCTCGGTGCTCAACTCCGGCCGGGGCGGTCGGGGCGGCGGGGGTTGGGGCGGTGGCTTCGGAGGCGGCGGCTTCGGAGGCGGCGGCTTCGGGGGCGGCGGCTTCGGAGGCGGCGGCGGCAGCGTCAGTGGCGGCGGCGGCCGGTTCTGACGCGCCACCAGGGCACATGCCGGCCGACGTCATCCCGTAGGGGTGATCCATTCCGCCCGCACCGTCACTACTGTCGGCCGGGGCGATCACCGACGAGCACCGCCCGCCGTGCGCGCTGAAGGGAACCGTCGTGCCGAAGATCGAAGTGACCCGCAAGACCAGCCTCACCCGACAAGAGGTCGCCGAGCGGTTGATCGCCTGGGGCAACGCCCTGGCGGCCGGCGTCGACGTCGAGCTGGAATCCGATGACGACTCCATCAAGATCACCGTCGCCGACCAGATCCAGTGGGAACTGGAGATCGAGGTCGACGGGGACCAGACGGAGATCGAAATCGAGCTGAAGTGGCGCGACCTCCCGGCGCAGCCGGCCGGGCCAGCAGCAGGGCGGACATCCGCGCCGGCCGACCGCGCTCCGGTTGACGAGTCCCCGGCGGACCGGATGCCCGAACCGACGCCGGACCCGACGGCCGAACCGACGCCGGACCCGACACCCGATCCACCCAAGCCGGCGGCCCGCCGGGGTCGCCCACGGAAGGCCGCCGGCTGAGCGGCTGTCGCGCCGGACCCCGGGCGCCCCGGCGCTCCGGAGCGAACCCCCGGCGGCCGCGGATGTTGTGCATGACGCATCCGGACGCCGCCGTTCGGCGGTACCTGGTGTGTCCGATCCCCGAGCAGCATCGCCCGGGGCCGACGGGACCAGAATCCAAGGAGCGCATCGTGACCGAACTTCGTTCCGTGCCGCAGCAGCAGTCCAGCTTCACCGACATCGCCAGGGACCTGTGGTCGTACCTGACCGAACGCGGTGCCGCGATCAACTACGAGTTCGTGGACATGCACATCGAGGTGCCACGAGAGACCGGTTCGCAGGCGCCCCGGGCGACGTGGCGGCTGAACGGCACGCTGCGGATCACCACCGCGGAGGGCGCCGGCGCCGCATGACGGTGCGCGCCCGTACCGCCGTGCCGCCGGCCGGTCAGCGGCCGGCGGTATCGGTGTACGCCGATCTCCGCCTCGACAGTGACGGCGAGAGAGCGCATCTCGTCGCAGACGGTACGGCGCTGGTCCTGCACACCGACAGCCCGCTGCGGTTGTGGTCCACCATCAACCGGGCAGCGCTGCCGTCCGGAGTCGGCCGGGTCAACGGTCCCCGCGCGCTCGGCCGGGCCGCCGATCTCCTTGCCGGCGCGGGCCTCTCGGTGCAGGTGACCGGGCCGAGCGGCACCCTTGTCCTGCTGGGGAACAGCGCCGATTCCACCCTGGGCCGGGTCGCCACGGGCAGTCCCGCGGTGGAATTCGGGTCCGTCAGGGTGTTGGCATCGACGTTGTCGGCCCAGGTACCGGTCCGCCGCTACGGCCTCGCCGCACTGGTGGCAGTGCTCTCCGCCTGGGTGATCGCCCGGCGGCTGCGACGGCGCTGATCCGTCACACACGGATCTCCAGCGTGCCGCGCTGCTGGCCGGGGCGCTGGCAAATCCAGGGCAGATCGGACAGCTCTCGGCCGGTCAGGAGTCGCCGGTGTCCACACCGGCCGACTCGGCGGGGGCACCACTGCCCACCGCACCCTCGGCGTCGTCGCCGAGCGAAACCTCCACCTCTGCCGGCTCTTCCACGTCGGCGAGCACGGGCTTGCCTTGAGCAGGGGTGACGTCCGGGCTGAACGGGCCGCCGCTGGTGGTCTTGTCGCTGGTGGGTGTCATGGTTCCCACAGTAACCACCGGAACACCCGGCGATTGTGAGAACGATTGCGCCCGAGACGATCCGACCGGCGGTTGACAGCCGTCAGGGGTGGGCCGACCGTTTCCGGCGATCACCGAGCCGTTGCACCGCAGCCAGCAGGGCCGGCGAACCGGACGGGAGTGCCCGCGTCAGGAGATCGGGCACCACCGCGGTCGTCCCGATCAGCAACCGGGGACGTCGGCGCTCCACCGCACGGAGAATCAGGGCGGCGGCCCGTTCCGGCGGAAACGTCAGCAGCCGATCGAAGCCACCGCGCCCCTGATCGCGCTGCACGGCCGGCACCGCGGCGGCGATCCGGGCGGTCCGCGCGATGCGGGTGCGGATGCCACCGGGATGGACCACCGTCACACCGATCGCCGGAGCCAGTTCGGCGCGGAGTGCCTCGGTGAAGCCGCGGACCGCGAACTTGCTGCTGGCGTACGCGACCTGCCCGGCCGGGGCGATGATGCCGAAGATGCTGGACACATTGACCAGATGCGATCCCGGTGAACGGCGCAGCACCGGCAGCATTGCCCTGGTCAGCATCACCCCGGCCCGGAAGTTGATGGCGATCAGCCAGTCGAACTCCTCCTCGCTGACCTGGTCGAACATTCCACCCAACGCCACGCCGGCATTGTTGATCAGCAGGGTGGTGTCCGGGTGCGCGGCCGCGAGGGTGGCACCGAGGTCACGGGTCGCGTCCGCATCCGCCAGGTCGACCAGATAGCTGGTGACGGGCCTACCGGACGCCGAACGTGCAAGTCCCGCGACGCGGTCCAACCGGTCGGCGTCCCGGTCGACCAGCGCGAGCGCAGAACCCCTGCCGGCCAACTGGTACGCGAGTTGCTCGCCGATGCCGCTCGCGGCGCCGGTGACGACGGCGGTGCCGGCCGCGAAGTCGAACGGCCGCTTCACGCGGCCAGCTCCGCACGGGTGCGGCTCGGTTGCCGGTCGACCCCCGCGTGGGCGGAACCGAAGTGCATTGCCCCGTCCCGGAGCCGGCCGTACCGCATCAGCAGCACGTCCGGCAGGTAATTCTGATACAGCCGCCACGGGGCACGCCGGCCCTGCCGCGGGAAACGATCGATGGCACGCAACACGTACCCGGCCTGAAAATCCAGGAACGGCTGGTCCGCCGGTTCACCGACCGGCACCACTGGTGTGGCCCGGTCGTATCCGCGCCGATCCAGGTACTTGAGCAACCTGACCATGTATCGGTTGACCAGATCGGCCTTCAGAGTCCAGGAACTGTTCGTGTACCCGACCACCAGGTTGAAGTTGGGCACGCCGGACAGCATCATGCCCTTGTAAGCCACCGTGGCAGCGAGATCCACCTCGCCGCCGTCGACGCTCAGCCGCATCCCCCCGAGCGCGAGCACATTCAACCCTGTTGCGGTGACGACGATGTCGGCGTCCAGGACGCGGCCGGACCGCAGTTTGACACCGCCAGGCGCGAAGGCGTCGATCTGGTCGGTGACGACATCGGCCCGGCCCGACCGCAGCGCCTTGAACAGGTCCCCGTCCGGTACCAGGCACAGTCGCTGGTCCCAAGGGTCGTACGGCGGGGTGAAATGCCGCTGCACGTCATATCCGGCTGGCAGGGCACGGATGATCCCCTTCTGCACAAAGGCTTTCATCCGCTCCGGCTGCCGCCGGGCGAACTGGTACGACGCCGTGTTGAGCAGGATGCTCTTCCACCGGACGACGCCGTGCGCCGCGCGCTTCGGCAGCATCCGCAGCACCTTCTCCGCCAGCGGGTCCCTGGCCGGCAGCGACACGATGTAGCTGGGCGTGCGTTGCAGCATGGTGACGTGCGCAGCGCGGTCGGCCAGCGCCGGCACCAGGGTCACGGCCGTCGCACCGCTGCCGATCACCACGACCCGGCGTCCAGTCCAGTCCAGATTCGCCGGCCATTGCTGAGGGTGGACGAAGACGCCCTGGTATGCCTCCTCGCCCGGCAGCGGCGGCCGGTACCCGGCGGAATAGTCGTAGTAGCCCGAGCACACCGACAACCACGAGCAGCTGAACCGGGCCGTGGTTCCGTCCGCGCGCCTGGCGGTGACCTCCCACCGGGCGCTGTCGCCGTCCCAGTCGGCGGCGACCACCCGGTGCCCGAAGCGCACCGCCCGGTCCACCTCGTATTCCCGGGCGGTGTCCCTGATGTACTTCAGGATCGACGGCCCGTCGGCGATGGCCTGCGCCTCGTCCCACGGCCGGAAGGAATAGCCGAGGGTGAACATGTCGGAGTCGGACCGGACTCCTGGATAGCGGAAGAGATCCCAGGTGCCACCGATCACCTCACGCGCCTCGAGGATGGCAAAGGCCTTGTCCGGGCACTGTTGGCGCAGCACGCACGCGGCGCCGATCCCGGACAAACCAGCCCCGACGATGAGGACGTCCACCGCGGTCACCTCCGCCCGGTCGGCGGCGCCGGCCGAGCCGGTCACCTCTGCTCTCATCGATCGCCTCCACGGTGTCGCGGCCATTGTGCCCGTGGTACGTCCCCGCCCGGCCGCACGGTGAAACACTCGCACCCGTGGAACGTCATTCGAGCTCCCTGACGATGAGCGAGGACGACCGGCGCCTCCTGGCGGCGTGGGCGGCGGACTGCGCCGAGCGGGTGCTGCCGATCTTCGAGGACTCCGCTCCGGGCGACCCGCGGCCACGAGCCGCCATCGACGGGGCCAGGGCATGGGTCCGCGGCGACATCCCGGCAGAGCGCGCGCAGGCGCTGACGCTGGCGGCGCACGAAGCGGCCAGGGCGGTCGCGGACCGGGCGGCCCGGTCGGCGGCCAGGGCGGCGGGTCAGGCGTGCGCCGTCGCGCAGATGGGCGGTCAGGCCAGACATGCGGCCGCCTACGCGGTTGCCGCCGTCATGCAGGCAGAGCCGAACGACCCCGAGTCGACAGCCGCCGAACTGGAGTGGCAGCGCGACCGGCTCTCCGGGCCGGGTCGGGCCCTGGCGTTCCCGGAGGAGGACCGGGCCGACCCGGAGTCAACTGCCTGACAGCGCGCCGTCACGGCGTCTCAGCGTCGTGTGCGGACGCTGACAGCGGCGCACCGCATCCTCGGCTCACCACCCGAGCTGAGGAGCAGCGCCATGACCATGATCATCGAGGCCGAGGGCCTGAAGAAGCGTTTCGGCACCACCCAGGCGCTGGATGGAGTCGACCTGGCGGCACGAGAGGGCACCGTGCTCGGCGTTCTCGGGCCGAACGGCGCCGGCAAGACCACCGCCGTCCGGGTGCTGGCGACGCTGCTCGCGGCCGATGCCGGGCGCGCCACCATCGCCGGCCACGACGTCGTCGGGGACGCCGGGGCGGTCCGCCGCACCATCGGCCTGACCGGGCAGTACGCCTCCGTGGACGAGGACCGAGTTTCGTCACCGACCTGATCGACGACCACCCGGCCGGTGTCGGGTACCTGCTCAAGGAACGGGTCGGTGACGTGCCCGCCTTCGTCGATGCCGTCCGCCGGGTGGCCGCCGGCGGCAGCGCGCTCGATCCCGAGGTCATCGCGCTGATGCTGGATCGCCGCGCGACGGCCGATCCCCTGCACGCATTGACCCCGCGTGAGCGGCAGGTGCTGGCGTCGATGGCCGAGGGCAGTTCGAACCTGGGCATTTCGCAGCGCCTGCACATGAGCCTGGCGTCGGTGGGGAAGTACGTCACCGCGATCTTCCGCAAGCTGAACCTGCCGGTCGCCGACACCGGCCATCGGCGCGTGCTCGCTGGGCTGTCGTACCTGCAGGAGCGGACCCACCCGTGACCGCGTCCGGGCCGGTAGCCGGTACGGCGTCGCTCGCACTCGCGGAGCGGTACTACGCCGCGTTCAACGCCCGCGACCTGGACGGCTGGCTCGACACCCTCGGCGAGGACGTGCAGATCGTCGTCGACGCGGGCGTGCTGCACGGCCGTGCGGCGGCGCTGCAGTACGTCAACGGGATCCTCCGGGCCTACCCGGGGGTGACCGTGTCCGGTCGCCGGGTGGTCGCGGTCTCCGGCGACGCGGTGGTATCCGAGTTCCGGTTGGCGAACCCGGTGTTGTCCGCCGCCGCGGCGGACCGACCGGCCGGTGCTGCGGCCGTGCCGTGCCGCCTGGACGGTGTGACCTGCGAGGTGCTCCGGTTGCGCGGGGACCGGTTGGTGTCACTGCACAGCTACTACTCGCCATCGCCGACCGACCGCACGCCGACGGCGGCCGTGCCGCTGGTGCATCGGCGTGCCGATCTCGCTGCACGGAGCCGGGTGGGGGGTCAGCCTGCTCGGCAGCACCGGGGACGAGCCGTTCGCCGATGACGTCGACAGCGGCATCACCGCTTTCCCCCCTGGTGTCCACGGCCCTGTCGAACGCGCGGGCCAACGACGAGCTGCAGGAACGGGCGCGGGAGCAGTCTGCGTTGCGGGAGGTGGCCGGGATCGCTGCCGCCGGCGCCGATCCCGTCGAGGTGTTCGCCGCGGTCGTCCGGTCGGCGTCATCGGTGCTGGACGGCCGGCTGACCACCCTGATCCGCTTCGTGGACGACGACGTTGCCGACGTGCTGGCGTCCAGCGGGCCGGGCATCCCGCCCACCGGCAAACGGATCGTCATCGACCCGGTCAGCGTCACCGCGCAGGTCCGGCGCACCGGTCGCCCTGCGCGCATCGATGACTACCGCGGGACCCCCCGCCAACCACCTCGCCGGCGCGATCATCGGGCTGCGGGCGTCGGCCGGCGTCCCGGTGACGGTGGGCAACTCTGGGGCATGCTGGCGGCGAGTTCGGTGGCCGGTCCGCTGCCGGTCGACGTGGAGGACCGGCTCTCCCAGTTCGCCGAGACCGTCGCCACGGCCATCGCCGGCGCCCAGGCCCGGGCCGAGTTGCGGGCGCTGGCCCACGAACAGGCGGCACTGCGACGGGTCGCCGAACTCATCGCCCGGGGGGAGAGCGGAGCGCCATCTACGCCGCCGTCACCAGCGCAGCCGCGGACATCGTCCACGAGACCGCCGCGCTGATCCGCTGCGACGAGTCCGGTTCTGCGACGGTGGTCGCCAGCAGCGGCGGGACAGCATCGGGCGGTTCGCGCGTCGATCCGGCGCCCGACGACGACCTCGTGGCACAGATTCTGCGCACCCGGCTTCCGCACCGGGTGGAGCGGTTCAGTGAACGCGACGACCATCCCGACGAGGATCATCTGCGCGGCCTGACGCCCAGTGTCGGCGTGCCGATCATCGTCGGCGACCGGTTGTGGGGCGTGCTGAGTGCGGCCGCCACCAGCCGCCGATTGCTGACCACCACCGAGCAGAGCCTGCAGCAATTCGCCGGATTGATGGCCGCCGCGGTCGCCAACGCCGAGGCCCGCGGCCGGCTGCAGGACTTCGCCGATCAACAAGCCGCGCTGCGCCGGGTCGCCGAACTGGCCGCCCACGACGCCCCCGCGGATGAGGTGCTGCAGGCGGTCGCCGTCGAGGCGTCCGGACTGGCCGGTGTCGCGTTCGGCATGGTCCTGCAATACGAGGGGCACGACGGCTCCACCTTGATCGTGGGCCTGGACGGCGCGTCCGACACCTTCGCCGTCGGGCTGCGAACCGGCCCGGGAGACGGTTCGGCCCAACGGGTGTGGAGCACCGGCCGACCGGCGCTCGTCGACGACCTCGGTGCGGTGGCGGGCCTGTGGCCCCGGCTGGCCCACGAGCGCGGCTTCACCTGCAGTGCCGGGGTGCCCATCGTCATCCACGGGGCGCTGTGGGGCGCCGTGATCGTGGTGAGCGACGGGGACTCCATCCCGCGTTCGATCGAGGAGCACCTGGCGAACTTCGCCGACCTTCGCCGACCTGGCCGGAACCGCCGTGTCGGCCGCCGATGCGCGCCGAGAATTGCGGTTGCTGGCCAACGAGCAGGCAGCGGTGCGACGGGTGGCCGCACTGGTCGCCCGCGGTGCGACGCAGGAGCAGATCTTCTCCGCCGTCGCCGCCGAGACCTCCGCGATCCTGGACCTGCCGACGTCCGTGCTGCGCTACGACCACGGCGCCGACGCCGAGGTGCTGGCGGTGACCCGGAAGGCGCCGTCCGCAACAGAGAAGTCGCCGTGCTGGTTGTGCCGGTCACCGTCGAGGGGCGGGCATGGGGCGCGTTGACGGTGGTCGTCCCGACGACCCCGATGCCGCCCGGGATCGAGCAGCGACTGACGCCGTTCGCCGAACTGACCGCCGTCGCCATCGCCAACGCCGACAACAAGTCCAAGCTGACCGCGTCCCGGGCCAGGGTCATCGCCACCGCTGACGAGACCCGGCGCCGGGTCCAGCGTGACGTCCATGACGGTGCACAGCAACGACTGGTGCACACCATCATCGTGCTGAAGATGGCGCGGGATGCGGCGATGTCCGGCGGCTCACCGGCCGACCTGCTCGACGAGGCGCTGACCAACGCCAAGCGGGCGAGCAAGGAACTGCGGGAGATCGTCCGCGGCATCCTGCCCGCGTCACTGACCCGGGGCGGCCTGCGCAGCGGGTTGGAGTCCCTGTTGAGCGACCTCGCGCTGCCGGTCGATCTGGCGGTGACTGCGCCCCGGATGTCGCCGCCCCATCGAGATCACGGCCTACTTAACCTGAATCCGCAGAT
>CAWAVL010000004.1:0-230299 GCA_963785455.1 uncultured Actinomycetota bacterium | reverse complement strand
TCGAAGCCCGCCACGGTCCGGTCCAGTTCGCGGACCACGCCGCGCGCGATCAGCCAGCGCAGGGCGGTCGCCAGCAGTTTGCGCTCGACCCTGCCTGCCTCGACAGCGACTCCGGCGTCGGCTGCGGCGGACCGGACCTGGAGAACGAGATCACGCAGGCTGATCCGATCCGGCCCGGACGCGGTCGCGGCGAGCACGAGCGCCAACATGACATATTCGCGACCGGTGAACGGGCGCCCGGTGTGGGTCAGCAGCGGGCGGTCGGCGGGCAGGTGTCCGGCTTTGACCAGTCGCGCCGTGTCCGCCTGCACGACGAGGCGGTAACCCAACCGCTGGGTGAACCATCTGTCGAGCGTCTCGGCGTGCCGCCGGATGAGGACGAACAGACCGGGATCCTGTTCCGCGGGCTGCCACGGTGCGACGAGCAGGGCGCGCGCGGCCGCGGTCCGTTCACCGGCGTGCTGCGGGTTCTCGGCCATCACAACTGCTCCGCGGGCAGCACCGTGACGGCGATGTCGTCCATGACGAAGGCGCCGTCGGGCGTCCTGACGGACGTGGATTCACCGGTGCGCCGTTCGACGATGCAGCGGAGGTCCTCGTCCTCGGCCTCGCCCTTGTTCCGTCCCGGGCCCATCGCCGCGGTCGCCGGCCCGAGCAGACGTTGCAATGCGCGCAGCCCGCGAGCCGACAGCAAGGTGCCGTCCATCAGGGCGCCGTTGCCGGCGGCAGCGCGCAACAACTCCGATCTGGCCTGCGCGGCCTGTTGTTCCTCGGCATATCGCCGCTGCAGCAGGTGTTGTCGCTGCACCGACCGGTCGACCATCTGGGCGGACCGACCGCGATTGGTGGTGTCACCACGTTCGCGCAGACTGAGCGGGACCGGTGTCGGGGGAGCGTCCCACCAGGACGTCGTCGGAGGGACTTGATCCGCCTCGTCGCCGGGGACGCCGCTGAGGTGACGGCAGGAGAACATCCCGAATGCGGCTGCGGCGAGCCGGGGCAGCCGATCGGGGTCGGTGCGGCCCGCGTCCTGGAACCAGGAGGCCAGTCGAAGGTGATCCGCGCGCCGCGAAGAGCCGCCCAACCCCGACCGCGAGAGACGGGTGAGGTTCTGGGTCAGGGTGCGCACCGCGTCCACGGCGTCCCGGCCGAGTGTGGTGATCCGGCTTGGGGTTCCGGCACGACCGCGGAACCACGCGCTCAGGTTTTCCCAGTCCTCGATCCGACTGCCCAACTCGGTGCGGACGCGGACATCGGCGAGCCCGGCTTCGGCGACCCGGGCGGCGAGACCACCGCCGGCTCGTTCGACCAGCACCGGGATGCGCGGGCCGAGCCGTTCGAGCAGCGTGCCGATAGGTCGGGCCCGGCGCTCCAGCGCCTCCAGACGCTCCCCGACATAGCCGACCAGCACCTCGGAGAAGAACGCGAACTCGGTCTCGTCGAGGTCGTATCGAGCCTGCCACTGATTGATGGCCGCGAAGAACTGGGTGATCTCCGCGGAGAACGCCCGGTGCGGATCGAACACCGCGCGGACGGCATCGGACAGGTCACCGGGATCCGCCGTCGTGACGTCGATGCGCAGCAGGGTCTCCAGGGCCGCGGCGATCCCGTCGAGCCGACCGACCGAAACGTCGCGGACCTCGTCCACCTGGGCGAGGACGGCCTCGACGAGCTCGTGCACCTCCTGCCCGATGCGGGTGATCAGGTAGCGGTTCCGTCGGCGGTAGTAGTCCGCGATGGTGCTGACCGCACCCACTGATGCGGAAACATCCAGATTCCCCCACGCGCGGAGGCTTTCCAGGCGTTGGGCCACGGTGTCGACGGGCAGGTCGATGCCCTCGACGGCGAGTCGGGCGGCGACGTCGTCGGGAGCGAGTTCGGCGAAGAAGGTGCCGGCGAAGACGGCCAGGATGGATCGGTACTCCGGGCTCTCGTTGATGTAGGCGAAGACCTCGACCCGGCTCATCGCGGAACCAGTTCCGTGCGGTGCCGGCCGTCCCAGTGGTAGTGGATCAAGGCGATGGCGCGCAGATCCGGATCGCGCAGCACCTCCACGATGGACAGTTGGGGAACGGTGGCGTGCGTTCCGAACAGCCGTTCGCTGGTGACGATAAAATCCAGGTCGAGGCCGACGAGCAGGCCGAACAACCGGGCGTGGTTGTCCTCGGAGACCTTCGCGAAAGCGTCGTCCAGCAGGATCAGCCGTGGCGCGCCCACCCTGAAGGGATCGTGAGCCGCGGCCGATGCCGCTGCCGCCGCCGCCATCGGCAGATAGGTGACCAGCTTCTTCTCGCCCTCGGAAAGCTTGGTCCGCCGGCGCAGGCGCTCGTCCGGCTGTCCCGGCCGCCGCACGAAGATCTTGAGTTCGTGCCAGCTCCGGTAGTCCAGGACACGGGCGATCACCAGCCGGTAGGACAGCTCCGGGTCGGCTGCGCGCGCGTCCTCCACCAGCCCGGTCACCGCCTTCCGGACGGCGGCGTCCTCCTCGTCGCTGCGCGCGTCGGGGTCCTTGGCCAGCAACCGGAGAGCCGTGGCGGTCGCCTGGTCGAGATCGTCCCGAGTGCGCCACTCGAGCCGGACGCCGATGCCCTGACTGGTGGTCACCTCGCCGAGGATCGCGTTCATGTTCCGCACCAGCTCCGCCGCAGCGAAGAGGGCCTCGGCAACCTCGCGGGCCACGCGGCCGTGCAACAGGTTGCGCAACGCCTGATCCTGCTGCGCGCTGAGCAGACCGCGGGAGCGCCGGAGATCCGCGGCGACCTGGACGGCGGCGTCGGGCAGGGCGCGGCGCCCGTAGGGTCCGGACACCTCGACGGCGACCGGCGCACCGTCTTCGCCGCGCCGTGACCCGGCGTCCCAGCCGGCCCCGAGCGCGTCCCGGATCTGGCGCAGGGACCGGTCGAGCGCGTCTTCGGCCACCACACGCGACGGTTCTGGCACGACCTGGCGAACAGCGGCAACCAGGCGGGCGGTGCCGTCGACGGTGTCGGGGACCGGCCCCGCCGGTTGGTCTTCGCCGTCGCGAGCCGCGACGAGCAGCCCGTCGACGTCGAGGACGGCTCGGAGTGTTTCCCGCTGGTCGGCACAGAGCATCTCGGTGCGCCGGGTCTCCTCGTCCGCGCCGGCCAACTCCGCACGGGCGGTCGAGGCGTGCTCGACGGCCGCCGTCTGCGCAGATCGCCGAGCCTCCAGGTCCTCGTCAAGACCGGCGAGCTGCGCCTTGACTTCTTCGACCGTCGCGGCGACGCGTGTCGGCTCGTCGCCGAGCGCCGCCTCGGCGGCATCCAGAGCCGTCCGGGCATCGGCGGCCACGTGCTGGGCCTGCGCAGCAGCGTGCTCGGCCTGCGCAAGGTCGGTGACGTCCCGTTTCTGGGCCGCCACGGCCTCGGCCCAGTCACGAAAGGACCGGCGGGTGGAGTCGATGCGGTCGGGCAGCCGGCGCACCAGTACGGCGGATTCCTCCACCTCGTACAGCACCAGCTGCAACTCCTCGTCGGTGGCCGGGAGGCCATGGCGTGCGGCCTCCGTCTCGGCGAACGCCCAAGCGTGCTCGGCCCGGCGCTCAGCGGCGGCCGCTTCGCCGAGCGCGGCCTCCGCGGCCCGGGTTTCGCGGTCCGCATCCCGGGCGGCACCCACCGCAGCCGCGACCGCATCGTCCACCGGCCCCGTCGACGGGATGGTGCGGACCAGTTGCCGCAGTGCCTCCCGCCAGCTCAGCAGCGCCGTCAGAACGGCGTTCTCGGTGTCGCGCCGGGAATCCAACACCGCGAGTTCGGCCTCGAGCGCCGCTATCCGCCGCCGCCGTGCCGCCGCCCGGGCGCCGACACCGATGTGTTCCGCCGCCGCTTTGGAATGGCGCCCCCGAAGGGCACCGGAACCGAACCGTCCGTCGACGTCCACCCAGAGCGGCGCAGCAGAGGCCGCTCCGAGCCCGATGGCTGACAGGACTGCGGTGACCACGGCTGCGTCTGCTTCGACGTCTGACGCGGGTGTCAGCACGGCTGTGAGATTCGGCGTCACCGCGGTCGACGGCGCCAGGAGTAGTTCGCCGCTCTCGGCGATCAGTGTCCCATCGGATCGGACCTCTGCAGCCAGCAGTCCGGCCGCCTCGCAAGCCGCTTCCAGGCCGGAACGCGTTGCGTCGTCGAGGCTTTCCGGGAAGTCGACGAGCGCAGCGAAGGATGTGCCGTCCGTGCCGTCCCGGCGTTGCCAAGGCGCCCTGGGAATCGGCAGTTCCAACGCCGACCGCACCCGGTCGAGTTCATCGGCCACATCCTGGTACTGCGCAGCGGTCGCGCGGACCCGGAGCGTCGCGTCGGCCACTGCCTGCTCCACGTTGCCGCCCAGCGAGTCGGCGGCGGCGCGCGCCTTCTCCACGCGGCCGGCCGCCAGCGCCCGCAGGTCGAGCGGCTCGGGATCGGTGATCACCGGGACGGTGAGCCAACCTCCCGCTGAATCAGCCGCAGCCGGCGGGACCGCGAGCACGTGATCCGCGAGCTGTCCCGCCCATTCGTCGATCGCCGACCGGTGCGTCTCGGCGACCAACTCGGCGGACCTTCGCGCGTCGTACGCGAGCGCCTGGGCGTCGGTGGCCCTGTTCTCTGCTCGCTCCGCCTCGTCTCGTGCCGCGACCGCGGCGGTCCGCTCCCGGTCGGCGCGGTCGACGAGTTTGCGGAGCTGGACGACGACCTGGCGACGCTGCCGCACCGCATCGGCAACCGGCGTGATGTCCAGCCCCTGCAGCGGATCTGAGCCGGGCACCGGACCCTCCTGGCCATCTTCGACGCGGAGCGGTAGCTCGGGCGTTACCGGGATCGCTGCATCGATGCCGGCACTGCGGCAGTGCCGCCGTGCGTCGGTCAACTCGGTGTCGAGCCTGGTCAGGTCGCCGTCGAGACGTTCGCGCCGGGTCTGTGCCGCCCTGGCCGACGTGTCCACCCGCCTCTTCCAGATCTCGCTCTGCGTCACCAGGCCGGCCGCCTGCGCCTCCTGCGTCGCAACGGTCTCGCGGCGGGCGATCAGCGCCTCGAGTTGCTGGTATGCCCGGGAGCTGAGGATTCCGACGAGCGTCGCCGACGTCGCCTCGCGCGCCCTGCCGAGGGCGGCCACTTCAGTGTTCAGCCGTTGCACGGCGGCGTCCGCGTCGTCCGTCGCGGTGCGCAGCCGACCCCGCCGTTGAGCCGCCGATCGAGCCTCGGTGACCGATTCGGCGGCCCGGTCGGCAGCCGCGCGCAGCACCCGTCGCGCATAGAGCCGATAGGTCTCCAGGACGCTGCCGAGCGCGCGGTCCGTTCGTTCCAGCGCGGTGACGTTGCGGCGGTGCTCCTCGAGATCCTCCAGCGGCTGGGCGGCGTCCGCGACCGCTGCCTCGGGCACCGGGGGTAACGCCTCCTGCAGGCGGTGGGGCAGGTCGGCGTCAACCCGGTCGCCGATCCGCGGGTTGCGGACCTGATGCAACAAGGCCAGGTAACCGGAGGGATCGGCGCCGCCGAACAGCCGCCGGGCGACCTCCTTCCGGTAGTCCGACGCGGCGGTGAAGACGGACTCGCTGCCGAGTTCGAGGCGGAGCGCGTCGATGGACAGCGGCACCCGGGAGGCGGTCAGCGAAAACTCGATGCGCGGCCGGCGCGAGGTGGAGAACCACCAGATGGTGACCCGATCCGTGCTGCGGTTGGCGCGGATGCCGCACCCGACGGTGCGATGGGTCGTCCCGCCGGCGACCGCGGCGTCGCGGCGTTCGAACTCGAGCCAGAGGTACCCGGTTCGCTGCGTCTCCTCGGTACCGGCGAGCATCCAGGACTTGAGGACACCCACCTGATCGCCCGCGGCGTCGATCCGACGGGTGTCGGCCTCGAGCAGGAACGGCAACAGCATGTTCATCGCCGTCGACTTCCCCGACCCGTTGACGCCGCGCAACAGCAGGCGTCCGTCGGCGAAGTGCAGGGTTTCGTCCTCGTACTGATAGACGTTGAGGATTCCGGCCCGGGCCGGACGCCACCGCACCTGTTCCGCTGAGCCCATCCTGTCCCTCCCTCCGTTCATCACGAAGCGTCGCACAGCGGGACGACAGTGCTGTTGCCCCGGGGTTGTTGCCCCAGGTTGTTGTCCCCGGGATCGGGCCGGAGTCACATCGAACAGATCATCGAAGGGTGGGCGGCTGGTCACCGACACCCATTCCGAGAGTGGACGTGGTGGAGGCCGAGGCCGGCCTGACATCGGGCCGGTCATCCGGGGCACTGGCGACGGTGCCCCGGCTGCGGGAAACTGCTGCGATGGCGTACGACCACGAGCTGGCCGACCGGATCCGCGAGCACGTCGCGGGGGAGAAGAACGTCACCGAGAAGGCGATGTTCGGTGGGCTCGCCTTCCTGATCAACGGCAACATGGCGGTCAGCGCCAGCAGTCGAGGCGGCATGTTGCTGCGCGCGGATCCCGCGGAGGCCGAGCTGCTGCGTCGGGAGCCGGCGGCCCGCCCGTTCGTGATGCGCGGTCGGGAGATGCGCGGCTGGTTGTACGTCAACGGGGGAGTGTCCGACGACGAGCTGGCGGACTGGATCAGCCGCGGGGTCGGCTATGCGAGGTCGTTGCCGCCGAAGTGAGGGCGGCCCGGGCCCGTGCCGCCTGGCGCACCAGGTGCGCGCGTTCGGTGACGTCGGTGGCGCGCCGAGCACCCTCCGAGTAGGCGGCAGCGGCTGCTGCCAGGTCCCCGCCGAGTTCGTGCAGGTACCCGCGGGCGGCGTGCCACCGGTGACGCTCGCCGAGAACGTCGCCGAGCCGATCGGCTTCGCCGAGCCCCGCGGATGGACCGACGACGTGTCCGACCGCGACGGCCCGGCCGAGGACGGCGGCGGGGTCGTGGCGCACCGGGTCATCGGTGAGCGCCACGAGATCGTCGTACCAGGAAAGGATCTGCGGCCAGTCCGTCTCGGCGGCGGTCGCCGCGTCGTCGTGCAGGGCGGCGATGGCCGCCTCGATCTGATACCGACCGGGCCGGTCGTGGACCAGTGCCGACTGCAGGATGCGCACTCCCTCGGCGATTTCGGTGGTGTCCCACCGGCCGCGGTCCTGCCGGTCGAGCGGAACGATGCGGCCGGCACCGTCCAGCCGCGCCGGGATCCGGGCGTGGTTGAGCAACATCAGTGCCAGCAGGCCGCGGGCCTCCGGTTCGTCGGTGGCCAGCGTGAGTTGGCGGGCGAGTCGGATGGCCTCGCCGGCCAGATCGCCCCGGCCGCCGTGCCCGGTCGTGTAGATCAGGTAGAGCACGCGAAGCACCACCGCCAGGTCGCCAGGTGCGTCCAGCCGCCGACCACGCAGCGCCCGTTTCGCGCGGCTGATGCGCTGCGCCATGGTGGCCTCGGGAACGTAGAAGGCGTCGGCGATCTCGCGCGTGGTGAGACCGCCGACAGCCCGCAGGGTCAAGGCCACCTGGGAAGCGGGCGCCAATTCCGGGTGAGCGCAACAGAAGAGCAGAAACAGCGTGTCGTCACCGGTCTCGGTGCGCGGTGGTGCGGCATCGGACTGCGCGTGGATGGCGTCCTCGCGACCCCGCCGGGCGGACTCGCTGCGCCGGGCGTCGATCAATCGCCGGACCGCGACCGCGGTCAGCCAGCGTCGCGGTTCCAGCGGTGGGTGCTCCGGCCAGACGCGAATCGCCTCCAGCAGCGCCTCCTGCAGGGCGTCCTCGGCGGCATCGAAATCCTCGCCGCGCCGGACGAGCCCGGCAAGCACCCCGGGAACGAGGGCGCGGAGCTCGCCGTCGTTCACCGGGAGTGCCTGGCCACCGGAGATGTCCATCAGCCGCCGGTCATCACTTCCCGGACGTCGATCCACTCGTACAGCGGCTGACCGCCAGGGCCGGGTTCGGACGAGACGTACGCGGCCAATTCCAGCGCACGTTCGTGGGAGTCGACGTCGATCATGTACCAGCCCGCGACCAGGTCGCTGGTCTCCGGATGCGGCCCCTCCGTGGTGACCGGTGCGGCGTCGGGTCCGCCGTACCGCACCCACGTCCGGGTGGGCGTGAGCGCCTGCGCGTCGACGAACTCGCCGCGCTTCTCCAGCAGCTCACCGAAGTGGTGGAGAAAGGCCATGTGGGCTTCCACGTCTTTGGGATCCCATTCATCCATCGGCGGGAACGGCTGATGCGGGTCGGGGCCGCCGCGGTAATGCTTGAGCAGCAGGTACTTCGGCATGATGATCTCCTGACGTCGTGGCCGCGGTGGTCGCGGCCCTCACGGGATGAGCGAGGCCCGTCATCGTTTCTCGACATCGAACCACTGGATTTCTCAAGGTTTTGCCGAGGTCGCCCCCGCACGGGTAGGTTGCAGTCGCGAGCGATGATCAACCGATGTGTTGAATAAGAGGAGACAGTGCCGTGAGGATGAAGCTGGAACTGGTGCCGGTGCCAGTGACGGACATCGACCGCGCCAAGGCGTTCTACACCGACAAGGTGGGGTTCGCGATGGATGTCGACGTGCGCCCGGCACCGGGTGTTCGCTTCGTGCAGCTGACGCCGCCCGGGTCGGCTTGCTCCATCGTCCTGGGCGAAGGCATGCCCGGAATTGATCAACTGGCGGCCGGCGCTCAACAGGGCCTGCACCTCGTGGTGGAGGACGTGGAGGCGGCTCGCCGCGAGCTCGTCGAGCGTGGAGTGGAGGTCGGCGACACCCAAGATGTCGGGGGCGGCGTGCGGTACGCCTGGTTCGCCGACCCCGACGGGAATTCGATGGCGCTGCAGGAAATGGCCTGGAGAACCGGCGAAAACTACTGATACTTTTGCAACGCCCAGCCGAGGATGTGGCGGCAGTGGGAAGTTCCCGGAGCGTAGCCCCCGCCTCCAGGAGCCTCCCACTGCAGCAAATGCGCGGCGCACGTTCATGATCCACACCCCGACCTGGCGCGTACCCCGCGCGCCACGCCACTGTGGCCGTGAACGGGCATTGTTCCCCGCGTAACTAGTTGCCGCGGCTTATTATGCAGAGCGTCACCAATGTTGACAAGCGCGGCGCGGCGTGTGCAATTGCCGAAGCTCGTTATCGGAAAACCACGACTGCTTTCGGCGTCGGGCATTAAGCCTGAATCCGCAGATCTGATGGTTTGTTGATCTTCGGCTGGGTTTGCGGGGGTCTGGCTGTGGTCGCTGGTGCTGAGCGCATGCGGCATCTGCTGGCCGGGTCCAGCTCTTCCACGTGCGGGGTTCCGGGTTGGGCCTTGGGTGGCCGGCGGATGGATGGTCAGGCTGCGACTTGAACCACGGCTTGGCGGTTGAACACGTTGTGCCACAGCATGTTCCATGCCTTGTTGTGCGGCCAGTGGGCGGGCAGCCGGAGGGTGGGTCGGCCCTGTGGGCGGGTGAACCGGGCGGGCACGTTGACCAGGTGCCGGCGCAACGTGGCACCGCGGGCGACCGCGAGCGCCGTGCCGGTCAGGGTGCCGGCCGCGCGGAGCAGGTTGTGGGTGATCGCGGCCAGCACCGTCCAGGCACTGTTGGCCCAGAACGACCCGGAGGGCAGGTGGGCCAGGGGTCCATCGATCAGGTCCGCGAACAGGGTCTCGATGATCGCGTGCCGGCGGTGGGTGATGTCCGCGTCGACCACCGGTTCGCTGCTGTTGGTGAAGAACGGGTGATACCGCCAGACGGGGAACATCTCATCCTCCGGACCGGTGTTGCGGTCCCGGACCCGACGCACGACCAGCCGGGCGGTGACCGCCTGACCAGTGTCGGCGAACGCGGTGTAGGCGACTTCGGCGACCTCGGCGTCGGAGATCCACTCGCCGGTGTCCGGGTCTTTCACCGCACCCGGGTACTGCACCGGTGTCCACGCATCCTGCGGGATGGAGTCGATGGCCCGGTTCACCGACGGCTGCCGGGTCAGCACCACCGAGAAGCCGACCTTGCCGCGCAGCGCGGCCCTGATCACCGCGCTGGTGCCGTAGGCGGCGTCCCCGCGGACCAGGATCTGCGTGGCGCCAGCGGCTTTGGCGATGGTGATCGCCTCGGTGACCATGCTGCCCGCGCCCCGACCGGACCCGGCCCGGCCGGCCCGCAACCGGATCCCGGACACCACCGGCGCAGCGCTCGGCGTGCTGATCGTGGTGGCCAGCGGTGACAGGCCACGGCGCAACACCTGCTTGCCGGCGATCTTGGTGTGCCCGAACGACGCGCCCTGCTTCGCGTGCCCGTACACCGGCCGCAGCAGCGAGTCGATGTCCACGAACGCCCGCTCGGTGATACCGCCCAACACACCGGTCCGTTCGGCCAGGGCGAGCAGGTGGCGCCGCTGGACCGCCTGCAACTGACGCACATGACCGCCGGTGAACTCCCGCAGCAGCGTGCCCAGGGTGGTCGGCGCGTACACCCCGGTGAACAACCGGTGCATTCCACCGGACCGGATCACATTCAGCTCACCGATGCTGTCCGCACCGGCCAACAGCCCGGCGATGACCGACGTCAACTTCGGTGTCGGGCTGGCCGCACCAGACCGGACCAGCTCGCTGGTGAACCGCACGTGCTCATCCAACAAGTCCGACAACCCGGTCTGCTCGGCCAGTTCCAGCACCGGGACCAGCCCCGCGCACGACACCAGATTCACGTCATCGAACGCGGCGACACCACGGTCCCACCCATGCGACAATTTCACCGAAAGTGCCCTTCTGATCCGGCGTTGATGAGGTCTTCAGAAAACCCATCGTTGCAGGTCAAAGGGCACTTTCGTCATCTCACACGCAGCCCGACCCCCGAATCCATCTGCGGATTCAGGTTAAGAGGCCACCACGGCGTTCCGCAGCCTGGCCATCAGATAGCTCACTTCCACCTGGCGTTCGGATCGCGGTGGCAGCGGTGGGTCACTGCGGGCGGTATGACCGGTTGGCGTGATGGTGATGATGCCGATTCCGTCCTTGTCGGCGATCGCCCGCCAGCCGGGCGACGCCTTGATGTAGTTGCACCGTTCGCACAAGCCCTGGCCGTTCTCGATGGTGGTCGGCCCGCGCTGATGGTGGCTCGTGACGTGGTCGGCGTGCCGGATGGGAGCGTCGCACCACGACGTTCGGCACGTCTGATCCCGCGCACTGAGGAATTGCCGCATGACCGGGGTGAAAACGCGTCGTTGCGCGTCCGCCGTGATCAGCTGGCCGGTGCCGGGATGCGTGAACAGCCGGCGAATGAACGTCTTCGCCTGTGGTGGCGCAGTACGGACGATCCGGCGGGCGAGGTCAGCTGGGATCGGGCCATATCCGGCCAGGACGGCCGGCTCGAGATCACGTCCCAGCAGTGTGCTGTCGGTCATCACCAGCTGGATGTCGATGTTGACCCCGGCGGGGACGGTACCCGCGTCGCCGAGTTCGTCTGCGATGGGCTGGTTCTCGCAGTGCGATGAGGATTCCGGACCAGGCGGCGACACGCCGACGATGCTGGGGTTGCCCACGCCGATGACCCGGTGCACCAGCTCGTCGGCCATGATCTGTCCGCGGCCGCGGGTATCGCCGACCGCTGTGCTGCTGTTGGCGTGCCGGGTCAATGCGGCGTACACCGCCACGCCCTGCGCGACCGGCAGCAGTGCGGTGAGGTAAGCCATGGTGTCGGGTGCGGGGCGGATGCTCACCCGCCGGTCGCCGACGGCCTTGCGGTGCCGCTTGACGCAGTTCGCGGCGTCGAGTCGTTGCGCGATCATTGCCGCCGCCTGGACTGTGCGCTTGTCACCCATCGAACCCAACCGGGGCGCAAGCTCGGCGTCGACCAGGCCCCGGTCCTCGGCAGAAAGGCACGCGGTTTCGCGGACCAGCAGGGTCGCGCGCCATTCGCTGATCGACCCTGTTTGTAGTGCGCGGTAGGTATGCGGCATTTCCCGGATCAGCGCCGTGGCCAGGCCGACGTGCCGGCCGCCGCGAAAGGGGGAATCCCTGCGGGCCAGTGCGATCTGTCCGGCGATGCTCCGGTGCGTTCCCTCCTGCTTCTGCTCCTTGGCACTCAGGCCGGCCGTCTGTGAGGTGACGAACGCCAGAGTCAGTGCGGCCTGTGCCGCAGCGCACGCGGACTTGATCCGTTCCAACTCGGTGATCCGGTTGATCAGCTCGGCGTCGGCGCCGGTGGCATCGACACGGCTCAGTCGGTCCACCCAACCGGCGAGTTCAGCAGCAGACACCGTGCCCGTCTGGGCCGGTGTGGCATCGAACTCGAACATGTGTACAATCGTAGCATGGCAGCCGATGAAGAGGAAAGGCTCCGCGTGACGGCATTGACGAAGAGCGGGACGGTGATCCGGCCGTGCTGACGGCCGGCCGGCGCACGGCTCACACTGGAACCATGGGCATGGAGCGGCTTCTCACGGCAATCAGGGCATTCGACGGTGTGCTGGAGTTGGCGCCGGGCCCCGGGAGCGAAGCGCCGTCGGTCGCCTGGGGCGATCACTTCTTCTACTACTCCCCGGACGGAACCGTCCCGCAGAACCGTCAGCCGTACGCCACCATCGTCACGAAGGACTATCCCGGTGATGCGGAGTCTCGGCTCGACGCGGCCGACAGGTGGCGGCTCAACATCCATGTCGGTTCTGCGCTCTTCACCGAGTTGATCGGCGAAGCACCACGATCCTTCGGCGCGCGCGATTTCAGCGAGGCTGACGTCGTCCTGCCGCACCCCGTGTACGGCTCGCTCGGGTGGATCGCCGTGGTCAATCCGCACCGCACGACGACCACCTGCCTTCGATTGCTGCACGCAGCGCACAACGCGGACAGGCGCCGGATGGAACGGCGGTCGAGCCGGGCGGAGCAAGACGTTGGAGCGGAATGAGGTTCAGGCGGCTGCGGACGTCCTGGCGTCCTCACCGCCGCTCCGCCGGGAGCCCGATGCGCGCGAGCGCATCCGGGCGGCAAACGTCGCGGCCGGGCGCCGCATCGCCGTCCTCGATGACGACCCCACCGGGTCGCAGACGGTGCACGGCGTCTCAATCGTCACCGTGCTGGAGCCCGACGAGTACGCGGTGGGTCTCGCCGATGCCGGCGCCACCTGCTTCATCCTGACCAACACCCGGAGTGTGCCCGAGAATGCCGCGGTGGCAATGGATCACCGCGTCGCCGCTGACCTGTTCGAACTCGGACGGACACTGCAGGCGCCGGTCGAGGTGGTCAGCCGCAGCGACTCCACTCTGCGCGGCCACGTGCTCGCCGAGATTCGGACCATCGAGGAGGCCAGCCGTCGGGTCGACGGCACCGGCTTCGACGGTGTGCTGCTCGTGCCGGCCTACTTCGAAGCGGGCAGGTTCACTGCGGGCGACGTCCACTGGGCCGTCGTCGATGGCGAGCCGATTCCGGTGGGCGACACCGAATTCGCCCGTGACGCGACCTTTGGTTATCGGTCGTCGAATCTGCGGGATTTCGTCGCCGAGAAGAGCAACGGCACCGTCACCCGCGGCGATGTGCGCTCGTTGACCTTGAGCGACATCCGGCTCGGCGGCCCCGAGCGCGTCGCGGAACTCCTGACCGACGTCACTGGCGGCGCCTTTGTCGTGGTCAACGCCACCGACTATGCCGATCTCGAGATCGTCGTTCTGGGTCTGCTCGCAGCGCGGGCGGCCGGCAAGACGTTCGGGTATCGCTGTGGCCCGTCGTTCCCGCAGGTGCTGGCCGGTCTTCAGCCGCAGGAACCGCTGACCATTCAGCAGATCTGGCCGGGCGGACACCCTGGCGGCCACGGCCTGGTCGTCGTCGGATCGCACATCGGCCTGACCAGCCGTCAGGTGGTGAGGGTGCAGCAACGCGGTGCAGTGGTCGGATTCGAGCTGGACGTCCCGACGCTCACTGATCGGTCACGCCGGGATGCACACGTCGAAATGACCGGTGCTCAGGTGGTCGATGTGCTCGCGACATCCGACGTCCTGCTCTTCACCAGTCGAGCGCTGCAGCGGGGAGTCGACGCCGATGACAGCCTGGCCATTGCCCGAAACGTCTCTGCCGCCGTCGTCGACGTCGTCCGCGCCGCACGTGCCGCACATCCGTCGTGGGTGGTGGCCAAGGGCGGCATCACCTCGCATGACGTGGCGGTCCGCGGCCTGGGCATCCGTCGCGCCGAGGTGATCGGTCAGCTGCTCCCAGGGATGGTGTCGGTGTTCCGTCCCGTCGAAGCGGCCCCGGAGGCGGTCGGGATCCCGTACGTCGTCTTCGCCGGCAACGTGGGCACCGACGACACGCTGGCCGACGTGATCGACCTCCTCCGGGGCCTCCCGACGCCATCGGGCGTCCGGACCGACGAGGCCCGGTGATCAGGTCACTGGGCGAGCCCGAACCAGACCAGTCCGCCGAGCGCCACCCACCAGCCACCCCACACCAGCAGGTCGACCTTGACCCGCACGGCGGACGCGACCGCGCGGCCGATCGCGCCGTCGCCGAGGGCGCCGGAACGGTCAGCGACCCGGGTCAGCGCGGCGCAGATGACAACGATCGCGGTGGTGATCCCGGTGCACCACAGACACAGTGCGCCGATGCTGAACGCCGTCTCGAACATGAACCACGACGCGAAGCACAGGAAGAAGACGGCCAGCCCCCACATCGTGGTGACGTATCCGGCGCGCAGGTCACTGCCGAGGAGGCCGGCCAGCGCTGCGGACCCGAGGACCGCGAACATCACCGCGCCGATCAGCGAGTTCGGCGGCCCCAACACGGACGACTGCCACGCCATGAGAACGTTGCTGCAGGAAAGTGTTTCGTTGACGTCACAGGACAGCGTCGTGAACGGGTCCTTGAGGATGGCGATCTTCTCGAGGATCTGGATGGTGGTGAGCGCGACGCCGGCGAGGCATGCGATCAGCGCGGCGCCCCACAACACGATGGGTTGCGAATCCGGAGCCGGGTTCAGGCGAACATCCGGCTCGCCGCCGGGCTGGGACGAATCGAGCGAGGTCATGGCGCACCGCATCTTTGCTGTTGTGCCGACGCGACCGCAGCGGTCACCGCCGGTGACGATGATGGGCTCGATGCGGACCCTATCGCCGCCGCCCGACGTTTTCTCCTCGATGCGGAGAAAGCCGATGTCGAGCGCTCCGGAGGCGGGCTGCGAACCACTGCGCCGCATCCTTGCGCAAAGATCTGGTTCGCCACGCGGCAAGGAGGATGTCCAGGTGCTGCCGGCCGAACTCGAGGGCCGAGAAACTCGTTGATCGACGACCTGGTGGAGCGGGTCGTCGGCCAGCGACGGCAGCAGCCCGCTGTACAGTTAACGCTCAGTGATCGCGGCCGCGGCGTCTATTCGGCCGGGATCGGGCTCCGTGGCGCATTCGGTGGAGTGATCCGCGGACCCGTCACCGTGTGAGATGGCGATGGCGGACAGAAGCCGCCGATGAGATGACATCGCCAGATCCCTTGGTCCCTCGCGCGTCTGCAGTGGCGCGGTCCAGACCTGGTCATTTAGGGTCGAGCGTACTGAGAGCGTTCCCAAAAGCCGGTACAGGTGCCCGCGTGATCGATGTCGGCTCCGGTGACTGCTGGCTTCTCACGTGTGCAGATCACGCTCGGTCACCGATGAAGGTAGGTCGCACGGCATGTCCCTGTTCCCGGCAGCACGCCCCGAATTCCTCCACCGGCCCCGGGTGGCCCTGCGGCGAAGGGGTCGCGGCGCCGCGACCGTCATCGGGCTGACGGTGGTTCTGGTCGCGGTTTCCATCAGCGGGGTGGCAAGCACCATCGTGTCGCCGGCCGCCGCGGCGGCCACGGCGCCGGCATTCGGGCCCAACGTGACCGTGTTCGACCCGAGCATGTCCACGGCGCAGATCCAGGCGACGGTGGACGCGATCGCCGCCCAGCAGATCGACAACGAGATGGGCACCGCCCGGTACGCACTGCTGTTCAAGCCGGGAACGTACGGCACGCCGGCCGCCCCGTTGAAGTTCCAGGTCGGCTACTACACCGAGGTCGCCGGGCTCGGCGCGAAGCCGACCGACGTCACCATCAACGGGAGCGTCGACGTCTACAATCGGTGCCTGCCGCCGCCGGCCGGTTCCACCATGAGCACGTATTGCGTTGCGCTGAACAACTTCTGGCGCTCGCTGTCCAATGTCACGATCAACGTTGCCGGCGGGACCACCGACTGCCGGAAGACCGGGATGTTCTGGGCCGCCTCGCAGGCGTCGCCGATGCGTCGGGTCAACATCAACGGCAATCTGACGCTGATGGACTACTGCACCGACCAGCCGCAATGGGCGAGCGGCGGCTTCATCGCCGACTCCAAGGCCGGCAATGTCGTCAACGGATCCCAGCAGCAATACCTGGTCCGCAACAGCACAATCGGCTCCTGGTCCAACGGCGTGTGGAACCAGGTGTTCGCCGGCACCCGCGGCGCCCCGGCGAGCAACTTCGCGCAACCGATCACCGACCCGAACAACGGCCAGCCGACCAGCGGCACGTACACCACCCTGCCTTCCACCCCGGTGAGCCGCGAGAAACCCTTCCTCTACACCGATGTCGCCGGTGCCTACAACGTGTTCGTGCCCGACGCGCGGATCGACTCCACCGGCACGACGTGGGAGAACGGCACGGTCCTGGGGGTGTCCCTTCCGCTGTCCGGCTTCTACCTGGCCTCGCCCGCCGATTCGGTCGGCACCATCAACTCGCAGTTGGCCGCCGGCAAGAACCTGATCCTCACGCCCGGCGTCTACCAGGTCGCGCAGTCCATCACGGTCAACCGCGCGGACACCGTCGTCCTGGGGATGGGAATGGCAACGCTCACCGCCGTCAACGGGGCGGTGCCGCTGACCGTCGGTGACGTCAAGGGCGTGGTGATCGCGGGCATCATGATCGACGCCGGAACGGTCACGTCGCCGGCGCTGATGACGGTCGGCAGCCTCGGAACAGGACCCGGCTGCACCGATCCGGCCGACCCCACCACGCTCAGCGACGTCTTCTTCCGGATCGGCGGACCACACGTCGGGAAGGCCACCGCCGCCCTGATCGTGAACAGCGATCACGTGTTGATGGACGACATCTGGTCGTGGCGCGCCGATCACGGCAACCCCGGGACGTTCGGCTGGGACGTCAGCCCGGCGGACACCGGGCTCATAGTGCACGGCGACCATGTCAACGCCACAGGGCTTTTCGTCGAGCACTACAAGAAGTACAACGTGATCTGGGACGGCGACGACGGCCGCACCATCTTCTTCCAGAACGAGATGCCGTACGACCCGCCGAACCAGACCGCCTGGCGCACCGGTCCCGTCCTGGGCTACGCCGGCTACAAGGTTGCCGACACGGTGAAGCACCACGAACTGTGGGGCGGCGGCAGCTACATCTACACCAACGTCGACCCCAGCATCCATGCCACCCGCGCGTTCGAGGTGCCGGTCACCCCCGGCGTGAAGATGCACAGCCTGCTGACCGTGCAGCTCCTTGCCGGGCTGATCGATCATGTCGTCAACGACACCGGCGCCGTCACCCCCGGACCCGTTGCGGCGCCCAGCTTCGTCACGCATTTTCCGGCGGGTGCCACCAGTACCCCGTACACGCCGCCGGTGGTCACCGTGCAGCCGTGTGGCACCCCACCGCCGCCCACCAGCACGCCGGTCACCAGCACTCCCACGACGCCCGTCACCGGCACTCCGACGACTCCCGTCGCCAGCACTGCGACCAGCACGTCGACCGGTGGGCCGGCCAACCTCCGGGCCACCACCACCAGCAACAGCGTGACGCTGACCTGGACGGGTGATCCGGCCGCGACGTACCAGATCCTCCGCGGCGAAGGAGGTGTCGCGATCGCCGGCGTCACCGGGCTGACGTTCACCGACTCGGGTTTGAACAACAACACGCCATACGTGTATTCGGTGCGTGGACCCGGCGGGACGACACCGCAGATCACCGTGATCACGGGCCGCACGCCGGCGAGTACGACGGCACCCACTCCACCGACCACGACCACGCCGACGACCAGCACCAGCGCACCGACCGTCACCGGTGCTCCCGGCAATCTGCGCAAGACCGGGCAGACCGCCAGCTCGATCACCCTCGGCTGGTCCGGCTCGGCGACCGGCACCTACGACATCCTGCGCGGCGAGGCGGGGGAGCGGATCGCGACCGTCACCGGGACCAACTTCACCGACATCGGCCTGCTGCCGAACACTCCGTACGTGTACTCGGTGCGGAGTGCGGGGCTGACCACCCCGCAGATAACGCTGACCATCGGCTGACCCGCCCTGCCGTCCGCCCCACGCCTTCGCCGACCGATGAATCCGCACCGCCCCGTCACCGGGTAGTAACGGAAGCAAGCAACTCCACCGGCGGCGAAACGGGAGGCCACAGCGCGATGAAGACGACGCTCAAGAAGACGACGCTCGAGAAGACGACACCCAAGAAGACGGCGGTCAAGAAGGCGACAATCAGGACGACGCTCACCGCGGTGCTGGTGACAGGAGCACTCGCCGTGTCCGGCGGCCAGGCGGTGGCGGCGTCTGCACCCGCGGAGCGGTTCCCGGCGGTGATCGACCTGCCGGACGGTTTCCAGCCCGAAGGCATCTCGACGGGCCGGGGCACCTCCTTCTACGTCGGGTCGCTGGTGGATGGCGCGATCTATCGCGGTGACGTTCGCACCGGGGAAGGGGCGCTGCTCGTGGCCGGCCGACCCGGTCTGGTCGCCGCGGGCACCGAGGTCGACCGCAATCGGCTGTTCGTCTCCGGGGCGACCGACGGCTCCGGCCGGATCTATGACGTCGCATCGGGTCAACTGCTGCGGACCTACCAGTTCGCGGCCGCCGGGACGGGCTTCGTCAACGACGTCGTGGTGACCAGTGACGCCGCCTACTTCACCGACTCGCTGAACCCGGTGATCTACGTCGTGCCGTTCGGTCCGGGCGGGAAACTGCCTGCCGACAACGAGTTCCGGACACTGCCGCTCAGCGGCGAGATCACCTATGGTCCCGGCTTCAACCTGAACGGCATCGAGGCGTCGCCGAACGGGCGGACGCTGCTCGCGGTGCAGTCGAACACCGCAAAGCTGTTCGCGATCCCGGCGACCACCGGTGTCGCCTCGGAGGTCGACCTGGGCGGTGTTGCCCTGACCAACGGCGACGGGCTGCTCCGCCAGGGCACGACGCTGTACGCGGTGCAGAACCGACTGAATCGCATCGCCGTCATCCAACTGTCGCCCGACTACCGGTCGGGGACGGTGACCCGCACGATCGGCAGCCAGGACTTCCAGGTGCCGACCACGGTCGCGAAGTTCGGGTCGTCGCTGTACGCGGTGAACGCCCGCTTCGGCACGCCGCCGACCCCGTCGACCGACTACACCGTGGTGCGAGTGCCGGCGCGCTGACGGCTCGCACCCGCAGGCAGAAAGGACCGGTCGCCCGTGGTGGGCGACCGGTCCTTTCTCAGCGGGCGGGTTATTCGGGGAACGAGGTCAGGTACTGGATGTTGTCCGGGGGGTTGGGCAGTGCCGCGGCACCCGTGTCGTTCACGATGTGGTCGATGGTGCCCGCCTTGTTCAGCGACACCGTCACCAGATCGTGCAATCGCACGCCTGGGGTCACCGGCACCTCGAACGCACGCGTGGCGTGCAAACTCGGGTTCACGTTGGTGTAGATGTAGCTGCCACCGCCCCACAGTTCGTGGGTCTTCACCGAGTCCGCGACCTTGTAGGCCGCCCAGCCGAGCACACCGTCGTGCTGCCACGCCGCCTGGTTCGGTGGGTCGTAGGGCAGCTCGTTCTGGAAGAAGACCGTGCGGCCCCGCTCACCGTTCCAGATCACGTTGTACTGCTGATAATGCTCGACGAACAGTCCGGTGGCGGTGACGTCGTCACCGTTGACGATCACCCCGTTGCGGCCCGTGCTGACCTTCCAGCCGAAACTGCCGGGGTTGCCGTGATCGGCCCGCCAGGCCCAGATGTCGTCGAGAATGACGTGGTCGCTGTTGACCTCGAGGCTGACGGTGGCCTTGCCCACATGCGGGCCGCCGATGCGGAAGAACACATCCTGCAAGCCGGTCGGATTGGCGGCACTGCCATGGTGCTGGTCGTCCCGGGAATGGTCCTTACCCGGATGCCGACTGCCGATCTGCAGCAACACCGGCGAGTTGACGGTTCCTGCGTCAATCATGATGCCGGCGATGTCGACACCCTGGACGTCGGCGACGCTCATCACGACCGCACCGTTGACCGCCGTCAGCGTGGCGATACCCAGGCCGAGGACGATCGTGTTGGCGCGCTTGATCTTGATGGTCCGGTCGATGTCGTACACGCCGGGGGTCAACAGCAGGTTCTTCCCGCGGGCCAGCTGGCTGTTGATCGTCTGCACCGAGTCGGACGGGCGCGCCACGTAGAAGTCCGAGAGCGGAAGGGAGCGACCGGGCGTCGGTTTGTGCGCCCACGACGGACCCGAGGAGTCGGTCCGCGGCCTCGGCACGAACACCCGGTAGTCGCCGCCCTTGTCGACATACAGGTAGGGCTTCTCCCGACTGGCGGGAGTCGTCGGCAGGGTGGTGTACGGCGGGTCCGGGAACGACTGTGCCGGTGCTCCTTGCACGCCGGAGAACACCTGGTTCCACACTGCGTTCGACCAACCGCCGATGCTGCTGTCCCGCGCCAGGTACTGCTGCTGCGAGCCGTTGATCACGAAGCCCGTCGTGGAATCGGCGATGAAACCGCCGCTGGCGTACTGCGGGCTTGCGGTGCAGTAATCCATCAAGCTGAGGTTCGCGCCGGTGACGTCGACCCGGCGCATCGGGGAGGCCTGCGATGCCGCCCAGAAGTTTGCGCCGGCCCGGCAGCCGTCCAGGCCGTTGCTGCTGACGTTGATCGTCAGGTTGGACAGCGACCGCCAGAAGTTGTTGAGCGCAAAGCAGTCGTTGGGCTGACCGTTCTCGTCCACCCCGAAGCACCGGTTGTAGACATCGACGTGCCCGTTGATCGTCACATCGGTCGGTGACTGCCCGAGCCCCGCGACCTCGGTGTAGTACCCCACCGGGACGATCAGCGGCTCTTCTGCGGTGCCGTAGGTGCCGGGCTCGAACAGCAGCGCGTACCTGCTCGTGCCCATCTCGTTGTCGACCTGCTCGGCGTACACCGCATCGACGGCCGCCTGGATCTGGGCGGTCGACATGTCAGGGGAGAACACCTTGACGTTGGGCCCGAGATCGGGCGAGCCGTAGCCGTGTCCGGCTGACGGCGACGGGGCGGCCGCCGGAGCGGGCGCCGCGGAGGCCGCCGGGGCGGCGAGCGCGGTGGTCATCAGAGCCAGTGCGGCGGCGACGGCCGTCCAACGGCGGCCGCGGCGAAATCCGGTGCGGCGGTGCGGAGCGTTCTCGGCGTGCGGAAGCGGGGTGTCTGTCACGGTGCGGCGACCTGCCTTCTGGCTTCGCCCTGCCGGCCGTACCCGAGGGGGCCGGGTTTCACAACGGCAGGACAGGGCGGCGTTGGGAGTGGTGGCAGCGGTTCCAGTGCTGAGCGGACTGTAGTGACCCACGGCACAGTTGACCAGTGTGGGCGGCGAATCCGCCGATCACCGCACCGGCGTCAGCCGGTGCAGTACCACCCCGGTCAGCCGGCCGTCGTCGATCGCGGCGGTCATGTACGTGCATGCGGGCTGACGGCGCCGGTCGGTGGGGGAGCCGGGGTTGAGCAGCCGCAGCCCCGCGGGACTCGTGGTGTCCCATGGAATGTGGCTGTGCCCGAAGATCAGCAGGTCGGTGTCGGGGTGGTGGCGGTCGGCGCGCACCTCCCGGCCGGCCTTGCCGCCCGTCTCGTGCGCCACGGCGATCCGAACGCCGTCGATGGTGGCGTGCGCGACCTCGGGCAGCCGGGCACGTAACTCCGCCCCGTCGTTGTTGCCGTACACGCCGATCAGCCGGGCGGCGCGCTCCTGGAGTCGATCGAGCAGGTCCGGGGCAACCCAATCACCGGCGTGCACGACGACGTCCGCCAGCGACACCTCGTCCCACAGGACTTCGGGCAGATCCTTCGCCCTGGCCGGTACGTGGGTGTCGGACATGATCAACAGGCGCACGGGGCCAGTGTGACCGGTGCGATCAGACCTGCACCCATCAGACCTGCACCATCAGGTCGGCACCATCAGGTCGGCACCGTCAGGCCGGCACCGTCAGATCTCCAGCACTGTCTCCCGGTCCTTCCCCGCTGCCTTCGACCGGTACATCGCCGCGTCGGCGTGGCCCAGGATCACCTTCGGTGCCGGCGCCGGACCCTCCGACGGGTGGTACACCACCACCCCGACGCTGGCGGTCAGCGGGAAGTCGGCCGCTGCACCGTCCAGTGGCCGGCGGATCTCGGTCCTGATGCGCTTCGCCACGGTGACGGCAGCGTCGGCATCGGTGTCCTCGCACAGCACCACGAACTCGTCGCCGCCGAACCGCGCCGCGGTGTCGCTGGCCCGCACCGACTGGCGAATTCGGGTCGAAACCTGCTCCAGCACAACGTCGCCCACTAGATGGCCCAGATCGTCGTTGATGGGTTTGAACCCGTCCAGGTCCAGGAAGATGACCGCCATGGGGTGCTGCTGGCGACCGCTGCGGCTCAATGCCTGGGCCAGCCGGTACTGCAACAACTGCCGGTTCGCCAACCCGGTGAGCTGGTCGTGCATGGCCTGGAAGCGCAATTGCTCCTGCAGCCGGATTCGGAGCAGTCCCTGCGCGGCCTGGCGGGCCAGCGCCCTCATCAGGTCCAGGTCTTCCTCGTCCAGCACCGTGAGGCGGCCGAAGAAGCAGGCCAGCGCGCCGAACGGCTCGTGATTGTCCAGCAGGGGTGCCACCACCATGCTCTGCAGCGCGGACCGCCGCAGCTCCGCCGCGACGGCCGGCACGGCGGCGTCATCGACGGCAACGCGCACCACGTCCCCGGTGCGCACCGCGGTCGCTTCCGGTCGGTCCGAGTCCGCCGGCGCCGTCTCGCCGAGCGGAGAGGAGCCACCGACCGATTTGAGCACACCGGCCGCCGGATCCAGGATCATCAACGTCGAAACGGTCGCGTCGAACGCCGTTCTCGTTGCGTCAGCCAGCAAGGCCGTCAGCGCTTCCGCCGTCTTTGCGTCCCCGAAGGTTTCCGAGGATCGCTGCAGCACCAGCAGCCGGTCCTCGGATCGCGCGAGTGCTCGCCGGGCGTCGAGCAGTTGGTGTTCGGCATCCTGCCGCCGGGAGGCATCGAGGACGGCGAAACGGAGAACCGGCGATCCCCCGGCGGTGCGCAGGTTGGCGTTGACCAGCACCGGCAGCGTTTGCTCCGGGCCCTGCAGCACCAGGGCGACCTCCCGGATGTCGGTGGCGTCGCGGATCGCCGGGCGTACGCGGCGCCGGTAGACCAGGCGGCTGCCGGGAGTCAGGAGGTCGTCGACGGACCTGCCCAGAATCTGTTCCGGCAGCCAGCCGGTCCACTGCAGGAAGGTGTCGTTGACCCGCAGGACCGTGCCGTCCGGCGTTGCGGCGAGCAGGCCGCAGGGCGCATGCCGGGCATCATCGGCCAGCCTGCGCAGCTCGGCCAGTGCATCGGCGGTGAGCCGGTCGCCGGTCCCCACGCCATCGGGCGGCTCGGCGCCGGCCCGGTTCAACGGAGGCATGCGCGAACGTGTGCACCTGCTCGGGCGGCAGTCATCACGCTCCTTGGCGGGGCACGATCAGCGAGGATGCGTGACGACCACTGCGTCGGCGCTGGTGTGTGACTCTCTGTAGTATATGTCCTTCAGAGTGTAGCAAAGACCGGGACGTTTAGGCCCATTCGGCCGCACCCATTTCGGTCATGATTGGCGCTGCGCCGCGGCAATGCGGGCAACCAGGACGTTCGACCCTGGCGGTCCTTCCCCCATGAGAGTGACGCTGAAGGGTGCGGCGACGGCCGTCGTTGTCGCTGAAGTGGGGTGAGGACATGACAACCGCGGGGACCCGGCGACCTCGACCGTCGAGCATGCGCAGAGCGGCGCTGACGCAGCGGTCGGACGGCAGATCGGCGCCGCTCGTCGGGCGCGCCGAACTCGCCTACTGGCTGTCCGGCGTCCTGGTGTTGATCACCTGTGTCGCCGCCGGGTTGACCTTCTTCTGGGACGGGCTGTTGACCGGGCCCGCGGTGATGAACGGATCCGCTCGCGGCACCGCCCTGACCCTGTTGGTGCTGACCGTGCCGGTGATCGCGGTGGCGATGGCGCTGGCCGCCCGCGGGTCGGCGGGCGGGCTGATCGTGTGGCTCGGCGCCCTCGGCGTCGTGCTGTACAACGCGCAGATGTTCCTGTACGCAACGCCCTTCAATCAGCTGTTCCTGATATACGTTGCGATGCTGGGATTGTCGCTCTGGTCGATCGGTGCCCTGCTGGTAGGCGGAACGGCGGACCGACTGGCGGAGCACGCGGGGGACCGGATGCCGCTGCGTGTGCTGGCGGGGTACGTGTGGGTGGTCGCCGCACTCAACGCCCTGATGTGGCTGCGCACGATCGTGCCGGCCGTCGTCAGCGACCGGCCGGCGTCCGTGCTCGACGGAACGGGCATCGCCACCAATCCGGTGTTCGTCCAGGACCTGGCCATCTGGCTCCCCCTCGCGGCGACAGCCGGTGTCTGGCTGCTCCGCCGTGCAGCGTGGGGCTACCTGGTGGTCGGCGGTCTGCTCGCGATGTGGGTGCTGGAGAGTGCCACCGTCGCGGTCGACCAATGGTTCGGATCGCAGGCGGACCCGGCGTCCACCGTGGCCGCTGCTTCGATGGTGCTGCCGTTGGGCACCTTGGCGGTGGTGGGCCTGATCCCGCTGGTGCTGTTCGTGCGTAATCTCTCCCGGTGACACGCGGCCGGCGGTGCGGTCGCGGAAAGGCAGCCGACCGTGACGGTGCTGAACGAAGTGTCCTGGCATGAACTGGCCGACCGGCTGCTCCCCGGCGTGCTGCCCGCCGAGGAGTACCTCACCAGGACGGTGGCCGCGGCCCGGCGTGCCGGGTTCTCCAGCGGCGACACGCTGCCGGTGGTTGCCACCTGCCGGGACGAGTTGATGGTCGGTTTCACCGAGATGGTGGACCGGGCATGGGGTCCGTACTTCGCCGTCGGTGCACTGGGCGGCATGGTGCTGGCCGGCCGGAGTGGGATCGCGGCCGCCGTCGGGCACGCACCCGATCAGGGCCGGCGACGCTTCGTGCTGTTCGTGATGCCGCACCTGGGCATCGGCATGGACGGGACGGTCGGCGTCGTGCACCGGCCGGGTCAGACCGAACCCTCGCCGGCCTGCGGGGCGCTGTCGATGTTCCAGCAGGAGGTCGCGTCCGGTGAACTGCGGCTCGAGTACGACCGCCTCGATCCCGAGATGAGCCTGCTGCGAACGCGTTTGGCTCCCGCGGTGTTGCGCGGCGGACTTCCCGACCTGCCGGCCCTCACCGCCCTGGCTCGTGACGTCGCGGCGGCCGACCTGATGGAGATCGGCGGCATGACCGGCAGTGGGCGCGGCTCGGTCGCCGTCTTCACCGGCATCGTCGTGCACGGCCCGTACGGGCAGGAGTTCGTCGCCCCACACGCCGCACGGATTCACGGTCCCCGCGAACACGGGCAACCACCCGAGCCGCTGCACTGGTGACCCGGGCGGCGGACCGGCACCGGCCGTTGCCCGCCGCGCCCCGAACAGTCAGCGTTGCTTCGTCCTGTGCGCCCGTTTCGGGGTCCTGGGCCCAGGGAACCGCAGCGGACATGGTCGCCATCGGATTCCACGCATCGCACGAACAGATCCATCCACGCCGGTTGTTGCGCGATGCCGTCCGCGCCGAACAAGCCGGGTTCGATGCGGTGATGTGCTCCGACCATCTGGCGCCGTGGACCAACGCCCAGGGGCATTCGGGCTTCACCTGGACCTGGCTGGGTGCCGCACTCCAGGCCACCGAAACGGTCACGATGGGTGCCTTCCACGCGCCGGGACAGCGCTACCACCCGGTGATCTCAGCGCATGCGATGGCGACCACGGCGGCGATGTTCCCCGGCCGGCTGCCCTGGGTCGCTCTGGGCAGCGGCGAGGCGCTGAACGAACACGTCACCGGGGATCGGTGGCCGGCGAAGACGGATCGGATGGCGCGGCTGCGGGAGTGCGTCGACGTGATGCGGGCGCTGTGGCGGGGCGAGGAGGTCAGTCACCGCGGGCACGTCGTGGTGGACCGAGCCCGGCTGTGGTCGCTGCCGGAGCAGCCACCGGAGCTGGTCGCTGGCGCGATGAGCCCGGAAACCGCGGCGTGGGCGGCGAGCTGGGCCGACGGACTGATCACCGTCAACCAGCCGCCTGAACAGCTGCGGACGATCGTCGACGCCTACCGGGACGCCGGTGGCCGCGGACCGCTGCGCCTGCAGGTGCACCTGTCCTACGCCGAGACGGACGACGAGGCGCTGGCCATCGCGGTCGAGCAGTGGCGCGGCAACTGCGTGCCGACGGTGCTGGCGTGGGAACTCCAGACCCCGGAGGAGTTCGAGGCGGCCACCAGGCATGTACCGCCGTCGGAAGTGGCCGCCAATGTGCGGGTGTCGTCCGATCCCGCGCAGCACCGGGACTGGTTGCAGGAGTATGTCGAGCTCGGGTTCGACGAGTTGTTCCTGCACCATGTCGGCCCGGACAACGATGCGTTCGTGGATGCCTTCAGTGCCAAGGTGCTGCCCGCCCTGCGGACCGCGGCATGAGGGCGTCCCGCACCGGTGACCTGTGGTGGAAGACGGCCGTCATCTACTGCCTGGACGTGCAGACCTTCTACGACTCCAACGGCGACGGCATCGGCGACTTCGCCGGCCTGTCCGAGCGGCTCGACCACCTGGTGGAGCTCGGCGTCACGGTGGTGTGGCTGATGCCGTTCTATCCCACCGCCGATGTCGACGACGGCTACGACATCACCGACTTCTACAGCGTGGACCCCCGTCTGGGAACGCTGGGTGATTTCGTGGAGTTCGTGCGGACGGCCCGCAGCAAGGGCCTGAAGGTGATCGCCGATCTGGTGGTCAACCACACCAGCGCGCAGCATCCGTGGTTCGTCTCGTCCCGCTCCTCGCTGGATTCGCCCTACCGCGACTGGTACGTGTGGCGCGACGAGCCGGGGCCCGAGGCGCCGGGAGACGTGGTCTTTCCCGACCGGGAGACCAGCATCTGGCAGAAGGATCGCAAGACCGGGCAGTACTACCTGCACCGCTTCTATCGCAGTCAGCCCGATCTCAACGTCGCCAACCCGGCCGTCCGCGACGAGATCACCAGGATCATCGGATTCTGGATGGAACTGGGATTGTCCGGATTCCGGGTGGACGCGGTGCCGTTCCTGCTGGAAACGACCGGGATCGACGATGGCGCAGAAGAACTGCCGCGCCCGCACGATTACCTGCGCGATCTGCGGTCGTTCCTCAATCGCCGCAACGGTGAGGCGATTCTGCTGGGCGAGGTGAATCTTCCGCACACCGACGCGCTGGAATTCTTCGGGAACGCGAACGGGAACCAACTCACGATGCAGTTCGATTTCCCGACGATGCAGGCGATGTACCTGAGCCTCGCGCGACAGGAGGCCGGGCCGTTGCGGTCGGCCCTGATGGGCCGGCCGAAGTGTCCGAGCGATTCGCAGTGGGCGGTCTTCGCCCGCAACCACGATGAGCTGACGCTGGACAAGCTCAGCGGCGCAGAGCGCGAGGAGGTGTTCGCCGCCTTCGGGCCGGAGGAGGAGATGCAGCTGTACGGACGCGGGTTGCGCCGGCGGCTGCCGCCGATGCTCGATGGGGATGCCCGCAGGCTGCGAATGGCGTATTCCCTGACGCTGTCATTGCCGGGAACGCCCACGCTGTTCTACGGCGAGGAGATCGGCATGGGGGAGAACCTCGATCTCAACGGCAGGATAGCGGTCCGCACACCGATGCAATGGCATTCCGGTGCGCTCGGCGGTTTCACGACCGCGGAGGACCCGGCGGTGATCTGCCGGCCATTTCCACCGGCGCCCTACGGTCCGGACCAGGTCAACGTTGTCGATCAGCGGCGCGATCCGGAGTCCCTGTTCTCTTTTCTCCGGGGAAGGATTCGCGCGTACCGGGAATCCCCGGAACTGGGCTGGGGTGCGGTGTCGATCCTGGAACACCCGGTTCCGTCGGTGTTCGCGCACCGCTGCGACTGGGCCCGCGGCAGCCTGCTGATGTGCCACAACCTCGGCGCGTCCGAGGAGACGGTCACGCTGTCCCTACCCGGTACGGAGCCCGGAACGCGGTGCGTGGACCTGTGCGACCAGGTCACCGAATTGATCGTCGGCGACGACGGATCGCTGGAGATTCCGATGGAACCCTACGGGGCGCGGTGGTTCCGGCTGCTGACCGGGACCAGCACGGAACTGGTCTGAGCGGCCCGGGCCCGGTCGGTGCGCCGTCAGGCGGTGTCGCCCTGGCAGATGTGGATGGCGATGCCCCAGGCCAGGAACACGATCCAGACCCCGACGTCGAGAAAGGCCCAGGGGTCGTTCACGGCTTGTCCTCCCAACCGGCGGCAGTCCTGCCGGTCAGCGAGGCGCTGGCCGGCGGTGACTTCATTGTCCCGGCTCGGTGCGGTTCTCTCTCATTCCGGATCGGGGCGGCCCCAATTCGGTCGGCCGATGCCCAGCGCCTCGGAGGTGCCGATGCCCATCCGCACGCACGGAGGCACCTCCAGCACGTGCCCGCACCGGACTGGCGGTAGGACATATTGCAACCGTGCGTTATTCATCCCCAACGCTGGCCCCGTGGTCGTTGGGGACGAGCGGAGATGAAGAGGCGATAGCACCACAGCGCCTTGCGAGCGCGGCACGCCAGCGGCGTTGAAGGCCGGGTAGTCGGCCCCCTCGCACCTTTGGTTACTGATCTGAGGTCCGAGGAGAGCGGAACTCAGCCCTAGTTTTCGGTCGACTGGTCGCCCTCGTGTGGAGCGACCGCCTGCAACAGGTTCGGTAGAGGGCGGCGTGGTTCACGCACTCCAGACCAGTCGCCGCCGTGCTCGTCGTAACCGACCAAGACTTGCTCGCCGCGATTCCGGCGAGATCCTGGAGAGGGGAGTTGCCAGACAATCCGCCACTGAGCTGACTGCGTTGCCTGAAGGGAAGGTCCATCGGAATCCGCTGCAGTCAAAACGACATCCGCATCGGCCGCCGCCTTCAGTCCATCGGCGACTGTCAGCCCAACAATGTTGGGAACCGCGATGATGTTGTTGGTGTGATCCGCTCGGTTCCGTCCCATGGTGGCCTCCGCCGGTCAAGATGCATCGTTGTTATCGACGATAACCGCTAGATTCGTGCCTTGGTTCAGGGTCGTCGTTCAGTTTGAGCAATCTTGATGCCGGGCCACTCCGGCCAGTCGGGGCGATCGGCGCAGGCGGGCCAGATCCAGCAGGCGTCGCACTCGCGACAGCGCCAAGTGCGATGGGAAGATCCGGTGCAGCTTGTGCAGGGGTGGTTGCTCAACAGAATGTTGTTCTTGCCCAGCACGTGCCCTGTGGGGCAAACATCAGGCGTGGCCTCGAAGAGTTCATGCCCTTGAATCCGGTAGTGCCGGTCTGACAGACCGAAGTCCTCAGGGGTCAGCATCCGCTCATTCGAACACATGTTCGGAACGTAGGCGAGGGGGCTGGTCGTTGTCGTCCGCTCGGCGTTGGGCCAGGTAGGTGTGCCAGTCCCGCTTGGTTCGGTGTGCCCACCGGGTTGCGGTGACTTCGTGGATGCCGAGCAGGTCGGCGAGCACGGCGGCGGGCAGGTCGGCCGCCAGGGTGATCATTGCGGTATTCCGTCCGGCGTGGGGGGTGATGCCGGAACGGAGTAGGCGTCCGCCGAAGGTGTGGGAGTCGACTGGGTGTGAATGATTGAACCCCGGGAAAAGCAGTGGCGCCGAGTTGGCGGAGGCAGGAATGACGCTGCGGTTGTTGATGCGGCGCAATGGAAGTTGGGCCAGCAAGGCCGCAAGCGGTGGCGGCAGTAGGAGGAGGTTGCCGGCGAGTTGGAGGAAATGGTCATGCTCCCGCTCGACGAGCTGATCACGGCGAAGACCGAGCACGTCGGTGGTGCGTAGCCCGTAGAGCAGGATCAGCGCACCAGCGGCGCGGATGTCGGTGGGGAGGTCCTCGTCGTGCAGGCACCGGCGCAGCTGCTGCGTGTAGTCCGCGGAATCGGCGAAGGTTCTGGGTTGACCGCTTTTGCGGGCCGGGATCGAGACGTTCCTGGGGGCAAGTCGCTTGCTGACGGCCCATTTCAGGAAGTCCCGAGCGAAGTATCGGCGGTGCGAACCGCCCGGCTCGGCGAGCCAACCGTCTACGTGATGTTGGGTGAGCACCGCGAGGTCGAGCTGATCTTCATCGAGCCATTGCAGGAAGTTCATTGCGACTCGAATGGTCTCGCGCAGACCATGGGCAGAGCCACTGCTGTCTCCGCGGCGTTGGGCTCGCCGTCGGGCGCGGTGCAGCAGGTGCCATTGCACGTAGGGACGAATGAGCCGGGCGTGGGCCGCGGGTCGGGATTCGAGCTGCGCATCGAGCCAGGGAACGATGCGGTCGAGGTGTTCCATGCGGTCGGGGAGGACACCGGTGTCCATCAGCATCCGGCGGACGAAGTGCACGGGCCGGCTTGGTGGCAGCGAATCCAGGACAGCGTGGGTGAGCGGGTCCGTCCGGGCGGCGAGTTGGGCGAGCAGTTGCGCGGCGGGGCTCTTGCCGAGCCAGACGAGGACACTGCGCGGTTTCTCTGCGGCAAGTAGTGCAACCGCCAACGGGGCGAGGTGGTCGGGGATCTGTCCCTGACCGCCACTAAGGAGTGCTGTGAGCTGTATCTCGACGCAGCACCGGTAGCAGTTCCCGGCCGAGTAGACCCGTCCGGCGGTGCCGCATCTGCTGCACCGGTAGTCGAACCGGCTTCCTGCACAGGGGCCGCAGATCGGTTGTCCCTGAGCATCTTTGGCGATGAGGACGCGGATCGTGGAGCACTGATTACAAACCCCCGGATGCTCTTTCGCAGAGAGATAACACGATGCGCAGACCGGGCCGATCGGCCAGGTCACGGTGATCGTCCGGGTCCGATCACACAGGCTGCAAGGAGCGAGCCGCGGCTGTTTCGGCTGTGGTTCACGTCGTCGACTGGACGACGGGGCAGATGGCTCCCGCGACGTTGCTCGGCGTTCGACGGCCCGTTTGGTGTGGGGATACCAGCAGTGATGACAAAGATCGGGACTCTCTCCGACGGCGCGGACGGCGATCACCGCGACTTTCCCGCACTGACCGCACGGCCGGCGCGCCCGGTGTTTGGGATAGCACCCGGCGCAAACGGGGCCAGCCGCCGTCATGGTGTGCGCGGGTCGCTGCCGGCCGCAGTCGATACAGGTGTGCACCGGGCGCTGCGCGCAGGATGGGCATATGGGCCCGCCGTCGTCCGTCCGCTGCTCGATCGGCCGGATGCGGCCACACTTGGTGCATTCCCGGTGTGACCGAGTGTCCTGTCGGTAACAGTTGCGGCATAACAATTCCGCTTCGAACCGCGCCTGGGGTTTGCCCGTGCGGCCGCATCGCGTGCAGATGGAGGGTTGGGCGAGGTGATGGCAGTTTGCGCAGATCCTTCCGTCAGGTCCTTGGCGGGGAAGGTGGACGCGGCGGCCGCATCCTGTGCAGGCGGGCGGAATGACCGGATGCCCGTGGCTGACCAGCACCTGCGTGAGCCGGACGATCCCTAACGGACACAATGGATCTGGGGCGAGCAGCCCTACCGGGTTCCTCGAGAGGTAGGTGTCGATTTGCCGCACCGTCCGCGGCCGATCAACGCGCGCTTCGGTCAGGAGCGCGTCGATCTCATCAGCGGCAATGGACGGCACGTCACGGAGCAGGCGCTCCCGCAATCGCTGTTGCGCGGCGGTCGCCGATTCCTGCGCACGGGTCACGACGTCGGACGTGGTCGTCGGACCGTGGTGCGCCGCGGCGCCGGGGCAACCCCTTCCGGGCCGGTGCCGGTCTTCTTGACCGACGCGTTCTCGACCCGGACCTTGATCAGGTCGTTGGGCTCGCAGCCGAGGATGTCGCAAATCGCGGCCAGCACGTCCATTGACAATCGTTGCGGTGGCTGACTGACCAGCCGCCACAACTGCTCCCGAGACAGGGTGATTCCCCGCTCGGCCAGCGGTGCCGCGAGATCTGAGGTCTGAAACATGCCGTGGTTGGCCATGAGCTGCCGCAACTGCCAGTCGTAGCCCATTTTCTTGATCACTTCGGGTCCTCCCAGAGGTCGCGTTTGCTCAGCGCATTCCGAATCAGCCGGGTCCGGTATTCATCCGAAACATGCGTATAGATAGCGGTTGTGCTCGCATAGCTGTGCCCAACCTGGTCCTGAACGAACTTTTCCGGGTACCCGAACTCGACCAGGTGAGTGATGTAGGAATGCCTCAGCGAGTGCAGGTCAAGTTCCTCCGGCAGGCCCGCCGCGTCGCGGGCATCGGCGAAGGCCTCGTTCACCCCGCGAGTGCTGATCCGACCGCAGCGTTCGGTCAACCAGAAGGCAGGGTGAGCTCCGGCCGCGAAATGCGGCCGGACCTCATCGAGGTAATGCCCCAGGATCCCCACAATCCAGTCCATCTCCGGCACCGTCAGCACGGTGCGCCGCTTGGGCGGCCCACCGCGGGACGACTTGGCCCACCGGACGAACAGACCACCGAACCGGCCGTAATCAGCAGCCTTCGGATTGACGCGCAGATCGGACAGATCCAGCCCAATCGCCTCGCTGCGCCGCAGGCCGAACGCGTAGACCGTCTTCAGCAGAACGGCATTCCGCAGTGCCTGCAAGGAGCCTTTGCGGGCACGCTCACGGATCTCCTCCACCTGCACGTCCGCGGCGTCGAACAGCGTCTGCACCTCGTCGTAGGTCAAGGCCCGTCGCCCTGGCCGGCCCTCGAATTCATTGACATGGACGACCGTGTTCCACTCGTGCAGGATCTGCGTCGGCGCAGCTCCGAATCGCTCCATACAGAGCACGACCCACCCATATCGCTGATCGGTCAGGTAGTCGCAGAACAACCGCAGCGACAACTGGTATCCGCGGACGGTCGAGAACGCCATCGATTGACCGGTTTTCGACGACAGCTCGGCCAACCACGCCTCTGCCTCCGCCGGCGTCCACTGCCACGGGAACAGATCGGCGAACGCCGCGAAGCGGCGCACCACCGACACCCGCTGCTCAATCGTCGCGGGCCGCAGAAAGCGAGCCCGCTGCTGATCTTCCCAACCCGAGATCATCGCAGCGAACATCCCCGCCTCAGGGTCCAAATGATGCACGTTCGCGGCAAGCGACATCACCGCCCCTGGGCGACGCGAATGCTCCCCGTCGATCACAGGGTCTGTTGTATCAGATGCAATATTGTTGCAGCTGGTCGGGACGGCCCCCTTCTCTCGATTCCGATGTTCCGGCTCGGGACTGAAGCATCGGCTGGCCCGGCAATCTTTCCTCGCGAGGTAGTCATGTTGCCCAGGAGCAGATCTCGGCCTTCAGTCTCGGCTATGCCGCAAGTTCATGCAGTCGAGACCTGGGGGGCCACCAGCCTAGATCAGTCTCTCTGCGGCCCAGCAGACACCATTTCACCAGTGCAATCTCTTGACCGCAGCCCGTCCTGGCTGTTCGATGCCACCTGACCAGCCACAACAGTGCCCGAAGGGGGCCTGTTGCATCGGATGCAATTCCGCTCAGTTCAGACACCAGTACGTGCGGTGACCCGTGTGACCGACCGTGCAGCCACACGGTTCCCAGCCGACGATGACCGCGCCGCCGACGTAGGCGTGGCCCCCCGGACAGTCCGACGGCGGCGTCTCCGAGACGGCCGGACCGGACATCTGTCGAACATAGGTTCGACGGTGGCCGTTGTACAGCACTGGGCAGGGGGGATGCCCGCCGCTCTGCGACGTCAGGGCGTGCTGGGAGTCGCGGTGCTGGGAATCGCCGTGCTGGGAATCGCCGTGCTGGGAATCGCCGTGCTGGGAATGAAGGTGAAGGGGTAGTCGGTCTCCCGGTACCGGCCAGGCTTCTGCGCCGCGGGCAGCTTCACCGGCTTGATCGGCTCGGGTTCGTACGGGACCTGTCCCAGCAGGTGCGTGATGATGTCGATCCGGCCGCGCTTCTTGTCGTCCGTGCGGGCCAGGTACCACGGCGCCCAGGCGGAGTCGGTTGCCTCGATCATCGCGTCCCTGGCGCGGGAGTAGTCGTACCAGCGGGCATACGACCTCAGATCCATCGGTGACAGCTTCCAGGTCTTGCGGCCGTCGTCGATCCGGTTCCTCAGCCGGCGGGTCTGTTCGGCACGGCTGACCTCGAGCCAGTACTTGAGCAGGATGACGCCGGAATCGACGATCGCCCGCTCGACCGCCGGGGCCACTCGCAGGAAATATTCGGTCTGCTCCGGTGTGCAGAAGCCCATCACCGGTTCGACTCCCGCGCGGTTGTACCAACTGCGGTCGAAGATGACGACCTCGCCGCCCGCCGGCAGGTGGCCGATGTACCGCTGGATGTACATCTGGCTCTGCTCCCGTTCGGTGGGTGCTTGCAGGGCGACGACCTTGAACACCCGAGGGCTCACCCGCTCCGTGAGCGCCTTGATGGTGCCGCCCTTGCCCGCCGTGTCCCGGCCCTCGAAGACGATGCAGACCTTGGCGCCCGTCTTCTTCACCCACTCCTGCAGGTGCACCAACTCCACGTGCAGCGGGCGCAGTTCCTTCTGGTACTGCTTCTCCTTCAGTTTCCCGGTCGGCGAACCGGCGTCGGAGGGTTGGTCGGCGGTCTGTCGCTTCCTGGGCATCCACCCAGTTTGTCACCGGACGCCGGTTTCAGGGTGCTCCGCGGTGAGCTGGTCCGCTTACCATGGAGCGCACGCCCTCGTCCGTCCGAGGAGGACGCCGATGAAGCTCCGGCGCGTGCGCCAAGATCTGGACCACATCAACAACTGGGTTCTCCTGGTGGTGACGGCCGGCACCATCCTCACCGGTCTCATCGTGCATCTGTGGGATCTGCACGGCTTCACCTGGCATACCTATCTCGGGTACGCGATGACCATTGCGGTCATCGTTCACCTGTCGTTGAATATGCGAAAACTGATGGCTTACAGCAGTTTTCGGCTGAAGCAGGGAATCAGGGCGGTGTCCGGCGGGGGTCGCCCCGCGGCACCGAAAAAGATCGCTCCGCCGGTGGGCGTCGCCGCGACGTCGAAGGCTGTGGTGCTGTCCCGCCGAGGTCTGATCGGCCTGGCACTCGGAGCCGCCGGGGGCTATGCGATCGGCCACGGAGTCCGTCCCATAGTGGCGCTGGAGCGCGGAACGGATCTGGGACTGGTTTACCACCAGTGGTCGTCCCAGCCGGGGATGATCGATGCGGTGGGGGCGCTGACCAACCTCGGGCGGCAACCACCGCTGTACAAGAGCTACGACGACGCCCCCCGGGTGGCGCTGCCGAACGTGTCGTTCGCGGCCGGATCGAGCGAGACGGTGATGAACCGGCGACGCTCGGTGCGGGCGTACTCATCGCAGCCGATGGCGCCCGAGGAGCTGTCCCAGGTGCTGCTGCTCACCGCCGGCTCGTCCTCCGACGACCGTCGCTTTCACCCCTCGTCCGGGGCGCTGTACCCGATCGAGACCTATGTCGTCGTCCACAACGTCACCGGGATCGCCCCCGGCGTCTACCACTACGGCGTGCAAGGTCATGTGCTGGAACAGGTTCGGGCCGGCGACTTCAGGGACGCCGTGGTCCGGCACGGCCTCAACCAGCAGTTCCTCGGCGAGTGCGGCGCAGTGGTGTACCTGACGATGATCTTCCAGCGAATGCGGTTCAAATACGGCGAGCGCAGCTATCGGTACGGCCTGCTCGAGGCCGGACACCTCGGCCAGAACCTCTATCTCAGCGCCACCTCGCTCGGATTGGGAGCGTGCGCGGTGGGCGCGTACGACGACGCGGGGATCGATGCACTGCTCGGCATCGACGGTCGGGAGGAGGTGTCGGTGTACCTGCTCAGTCTAGGGCGGGTGTGACGGCGACCGCGGGGCCGGCGGAACGCCGCACCGGCGCGGCACAGGCCGATCGGGGTCAGCACGATCGGGATTCAGACGATCGGGAGTCAGAGAGTCTGGACCAGCCCGCCATCGATCACGAAGTCGGACCCGGTCACGTTCCCGGCCCGGCCGCCGGCGAGAAGGACGACCAGATCCGCGACCTCTTCGGCAGTGGTGAACCGGCCGGTGGCCGCGCCCGCTGCAGCGGCGGCAGCAACCTCTGCCGGGTCGACACCGCCTGCCGCAGCGAAGGTCTCGGCCACACCGCCGTGGCCGAGCCACAGCGGCGTGCTGACCGGGCCTGGGCTGACCGTGTTCACCCGGACACCCTTCGGCCCCAGCTCCTTGGACAGTGCCTTGGAGAAATTCGTGAGGGCGGCCTTCGCGGCCGTGTAGTCCATGATCGCGGGGTCGGGCAGGAACGCGTTGACCGAACTGATGGTGACGATGGTGCCGCCCGCCTCGATGAGGTGCGGCACCGCGGCTCTGGTGGCCCTGACGGCGATGAGCAGATTGAGCGTCAGGGCCGACAACCAGTCGTCGTCGCCGATGGTGGTGAAGCCGCCGACATGGGGCCGGACGCTGCCGACATTGTTGACCAGGATGTCGATGGTGCCGAACGCGCCGACCGCTTCCCGGACGAGCCTGCCGGGGCCCGCGGGATCGGAGAGGTCGACCGCCACCGGCTGCACATCGGCGATGTCGGCCAGGCTGTCGACGGTCCGGGCGCCGGCGACCACTCGGACGCCTTCCGCCACCAGCGCGATCGCCACCGCACGCCCGATGCCCTTGGATGCGCCGGTGACGACCGCGACCTTGCCCGCCAGGTTCATGTCCATGCGCCGGCCGTCCTTCGTGCGTCCAGCCAGGTCAGGCAGGCGTCGGCGAGCTCCCGCCACCCGTGATCGATCGTCAGTGAGTGCCCCCGGCCGGCGAACTGTCGCAGTTCGGTGAGCGCGCCGGATCCCCGGTACCGCTTGAACGTGGATCGCGTGGCGACATCGGGCACCGTGTGGTCGGCACCGCCGGAGATCAGCAGGAGAGGGCCGCGGGTGTTGTTGCCGGTGTCCACCGTGGCCGGGGAGTTCCGGACGAAGTTGGCGAAGGCCGCCTCGAACAGTGGGCGGCCCGGTGCGGGGATAGCCCATCGCGCGTGCAGGTCGTCCGACTCGGGCGCGGGTACGGCGTTGCCGAAGGCATACCGGAACTGCTGCGGCGTCAAGGAAACGGTGCGCTTGCGGTTCGCCGGATTCGCCAGAACCGGAGATGCCGACTTCAACTGGCTCAGGGGCAGCACCCGCACCCCCTTGATCGGCGCCGGATCGATCGCGATCGCCGCCATTGCCAGGTCCTGGCCGAGCAACTTCTGCGCGATCAGGCCGCCGAACGAATGCCCGATCAGGACCGGCTTGCGGTCCAGGGATCGCAGGACGGCGGCGTGATGGTTCGCCACATCGGCGATGCCCTTGCCGTTCTGACCGTCCGGGCTTCTGCGGGCGGCCTCGATGGAGTCGGGGACGCCGGGCCATTCCGGCATCAGGACGTCGAAACCTTCGCTGCGGAACAACTCCGCCCACGGTGTCCAGCTGCTCGAGTGCAGCCAGAGGCCGTGCACGAAAACGACGGGCGGATGGTCGGGCATGGGCAGCCTCCGGGAGTGCCGATGTAGGGTGATCGTTCTACCTACAATCGAGAAGTTAGCACCGCGACAGGGGGAGGGCAAGTGTCGGTTGCCACCGAAGAAGGCGGCGCCTCCGGACGTGCGGAGCGGAAGCCGTCAGCCGCGCGCCGGCGCATCCTGGACACCGCTGACCGGCTGTTCGGCACCGAAGGAATCCGCGTCGTCGGTGTCGAACGACTGGTGACCGAATCGGAAGTTTCCCGGCTGACGTTCTACCGGCATTTCGCGTCCAAAGAAGTCCTGATCGTCGCCTACCTGCAGCGCCGGTCCGCGCGGGAACAACAGGACATCGCGGGATTCCGGGCGGCGCATCCGGACGACCCACGCGCCGTCATGCGGGACATCGTTGCGTGGATGCGTGCGCAATTCGCCACTGCCGGCTTTCGCGGCTGCCCGTACATCAACGCCGCCGCGGAGTTCTCCGACCCGGCAAGTCCGGTGCGGCAAGCCGTTGCCGCGCACCGGGACTGGTACCGACAGACGATGCGTGAGATCGCAGCGGAGATCGGCACCCCGGATCCGGACGCCGCCGCCGACGATCTCGTGCTGCTCCGGGACGGCGCCATGATCAGTGGCTACCTGGGTGATCCCGACGACGCGGCGGACGCACTGATTCGCGCCGGGCGGACGGTCGTCGGCCGGGCCTGACCGGCGGGCACCACCGCGCACACCAGGGCGACGGCCGCCTCAGGCGCACCCGGCGCCGTCGTGCGCTTCGGTCCCGCCCGGTGGGGAACCTGTCCCGGCATGACGGCAACCGGGTCGGCGCAGCCCTTCGTTCCGGCGGACGCCGATCTCGCCGAACTCGCGGTCGCGGCGCGTGGGTGCCGGGGTGCGAGCTGTTCGAGAACGCCACCCAGACGGTGTTCGGCGCCGGCTCGCCGGGAGCCCGGGTGATGCTCGTCGGGGAACAACCCGGCGACGTCGAGGACCGGGACGGGGCGCCGTTCGTGGGCCCAGCGGGCCGGTTGCTCGACCGCGCGCTCGCCGAGGCCGGCATCGACCGGTCGGCCGCGTACGTCACGAACGCGGTCAAGCACTTCCGTTTCAAGAGCACCGCCGGGACGCAGCGCCGGATCCACGAGAAACCCGCAGCGCGGCACGTCACCGCCTGCCAACCATGGCTGTCGGCGGAGTTGGCCGCCGTGACCCCGCACGTCGTGGTCGCGCTCGGCGCGGCCGCCGCCCAGGCCCTCTTCGGGTCGGCGTTCCGGGTGACCCGACAACGCGGTGAACTGCTCGACTGGCCGCCCGCAGCGGGCCCGTACGCGGGTAGCACGGTGCCGGTCGAAGGTGCCCTGGCCACCATCCACCCGTCTGCGGTGCTGCGGGCGCGCACCCCCGACGAGCGGGACACCGCCTACGCGGGGATGGTGGCCGATCCGGCCGTCGTCGCACGGGTTCTCGGCTGAGAGCCGGACCACCCGCGCTGCCTGGGTGCGCTGTCCCGCCCGGTGGCGGGGCATCATCGACTCGAAGACGGCTGCCGCGGCGGCGGTGAGGGCCCCGGCGCAATGTGCGCGGCCGGTCGGTGGCGTGCAGGTGGCGGCCGAGGACAGCGCCGCCTTTCGGATGACAGGGAGATCCATGTACCTCGACCTCGCACAGACAGACCGGGCCGCCGGTGCGTTGGTGGGCACGGCCACCGGCGACGCGCTGGGCGCCGGCTACGAATTCGAGTATCCCGGTCCGGACACCGTCGTCGACATGATCGGCGGTGGCCCGTTCCACTTCGCCCCCGGTGAGTGGACCGACGACACCTCGATGACCGTCGCGGTCGCCATGGTCACCGCGTCCGGCAGGGACCTGCGCACCACCGAAGGCCTCGACGGGGTGGTGGCCGGCTTCCTCGCCTGGTTCAACGCCGGACCCAAAGACGTCGGGTCGCAGACCAGGCTGGTGCTCGCGACGAGGGACCGGACGGGGGCGGGCATGACGGCGACGGCGAAGGCGATACCCGGCCGGACGGCCGGCAACGGGTCGCTGATGCGCACGGCCGCGGTGGGCCTTGCGTACCTGGACGATCCGGATGCCTGTGTGGAGGCGGCGCAGAAGGTCAGCGACCTGACCCACGCCGATCCCCGTGCCGCGCAGGCGTGCCAGCTGTGGTCGTTGGCGATCCGACATGCTGTGCTGCAGGGGTCTTTCGACGGTGTGCGGGAGTACCTGCGGACGGCCGACCCGGAACCCGCGGAATTCTGGGGCGCCAGGTTGGACGAGGCAGAGGCGCCCTCGGCGACACCGGACCAGTTCGGCAACAACGGCTGGGTCGTGCACGCCCTGCAGACGGCGTGGTGGGCGATCACCCACGCCGATGACAGCGGGCCGTCGCACGTGCCACGTGCACTCGACCTTGCCGTGCGGGCCGGCAACGACACCGACACCACCGCGGCCATCACCGGGAGCCTGTGCGGTGCGCGGTGGGGGCGATCGGCCATCCCGGAGCGCTGGCAGTCGATGCTGCACGGCTGGCCGGGGCTGCGCACCCCGGACCTGGTGACGCTGGCCGAGCGCACGGTGCTGACCCGCGCCTGAGCCGGCCGCAGCGATTCAGGCGTGCACCTTCCAGCCCGGGTAGGCGTGCCGGATGCGCCGTGCGAAGAACGCGCCGAGACTGCTCGCCTCCATCAGCTCGCGGTAGATCCGGCGGGGGACCGCGTACCGGTAGACGCCGCCGGCCCGGAACGCGATCTCCAGCTCGTTGGTCGCCGGGTCGAACCCGACGGAGTCCAGGCTGGTCGAACTGACCTTCTGACGCCGCATGCTCCCGGAATACCGCTGCGGGACAGCCGGTTCAACGACCATCGCCGGTGTGTCGGGCACTTTCCCCGCCACGTCTCAGCTGACCGGGAACGCCGGATCGACCACTGCGTACAGCGAGCGGTGCTCGGCCGGATAGGCGGGCGGCGAAGCAGCCTGCCGCGGGATCGGCGGCAGCAGGATGCGCTCTGTCCAGGCGGTGATCCGTCCGTCGTCGTACGCCTCCGGCATGGACAGCTCGACGTGGAAGTACTCCTCGTCGACGCTGAACAGCAACAGCCAGGTCCGCAGCGGATCCATGCCGGCCGCCTGGCCGGTCCGGGTGACGTGCTGCAGCGAGCCGAAGTCGAAGGCCAACTGGGCGTTTGCGGTGACGGCCTGCTCGGTGGCGTACCCCCGCGGGTGACGTGGCCCCGCCGTGGCGTCCGGTCGACCGGTGCGTTCGTCGCCGGTGGCGATCACCACGGCGAACTCCCCGGATGGGTGGATGGTGCGGGCGAGATTGCGCGGGTTGTCGTACGACCAGCCCGCCGGCACCAGTTCCTCCCGGAGGTACCGGGTGGTGCGCGCCCATCGCAACAGTCCCTGCAGGATCGGCGGATCCAGCGGGCTGCAGGCGTCGGCGGCGTCGTCGGCCCGGCGCAACGCGGCCGCGATGACCTCGACCGAGAGGCCGAGCTCCGCCAGCCGCCGCTCCGCGCCGGTCGCTCCCGTGGTGTCCATCGTCGGCATCTCCGCTCGCCGACGGCGGCAGCGCGCCGATCGCCCCGCTGGAGGCCGCCGTTCGGTGACACCGATGATGACACCGGGGTACGACAACGGGTTACGACAACGGGGTACGACAGTGGGGTACGGCGTGGGCCACACCGGGACGGTGGGCCCGCCCCCACCCTGACGGTGGGCCCCCCACCGTGACCCCGGTCGGCGAAGACCGGGCGGTGACTCGCTGGTGCCCCGCCGTGCGCCGACGACGTCGGCGGTGACAATTGCCCCGATCGAGGGGACATTGGACCCTCGCTGTCGGTGAATTCGGGCGATATGCTCCTTTCGTTGGCAGGTCGATCACTCAGGTGGACCTGCCGACGTCCTTTTTCGACATCGTTGTCGGGGAGGACCCACAGGGTTCCGCGTCACAGGACGAGGGTGATTGGCAATGGACACGGCAACGCCGCCACGGTCCGCGAAACTCGGACACCACCTGGGTTTCCAGCCCGCCTGGCCCTGGGACTGGGAAAACCGTCCCGCCAAGGACGAGTGCGACCACGACTGGGAGATCGTCGTGGTGGAGCGGCTCTTCAATCCCAACGAGCGGGTCGCCCGATGCCTGGTCTGTCACACCCCTCGCTGCGGTTACGCCGAGGATCCCTTCCCGTGCCAGCGACGGCGCCACCACACCGGAAGCCACAACCCGTACCTGTGATCCGGTGCCTGTCGACATCCCGGCGTCACCGCGCCTGACCCGGTTCCTGCTCCTGACCCCCCTGCTCCTGGTGCTGCCTCTGCTCCCAGACCGGTGATGGCGTCGGCCGATCACCGTGAATGGCCTCGGAGTACTTGGTGTAGCCACTGCCCATCGTCACGGCCAGCGCCCCGACCGTCAGCGCCCCGACAACCGCCGATCCGGCACCGCTCTGAAAGACATCGTTGTCGTCCCGCAGCCAGGCGGCCAGCGAGTACGTCGCGAGAAACACCCACACGGCGCCCAGCGTTCGGCCCGCTTCGCCGGCCTTGGCCCGGCCGATCGGGCCCAGATCCATGGCAGTGAACGACCAGCGCGCAGCGACCCCGGTGCAGCAGGCGTGGATGGTGAACGCCAGCACGGCCAGAAGGCTGATGGACTGCTGGATCTCGAGGCCGACGACCACTGTCAGGAAGACGATCCAGACGTCCACCGCCGCGAGCGTCCCAAGCACCACCCAGTTCGCCCGCAGGCTGAATGCCCACCCACCGCCTGCCATGAGCGCGCCCAGGACGGCCAGCACCACCGACGTCACCGCCAACGCGCTGGCGGGAGAGTCACACGGTTGCGGGTCGACGGTGCCGATGACCAGCGCAGTGACCATTCCCGCCAGACCGAGGGCGGCCGCGCCCATCCCCCAGCGGCACGCCGCCACGCCACCGGGTCGCCGTCCGTCGCGGAGGAACGATCGGCTGGGATGCCGCCTCGCCGTTCGCATCAGCAGCGGAACAGCCAGTGCCGGTACCGCGATGGCGCCGAGCGCCAGCAGGAGCTCGAGCAGACCGTCGATCTCCACGGTCACGCAACCGGGAGCGGCGGCGGCCAACGCGAGCATCGACCGATTGTCGCAGCCGCGGGTCCGACATCCCGGGAGCTTCGAGCGCCACGGCCCGGCGCAGCCCCGGCCGATCAGGATCGTGCTGCCTGCGTCACCGAACCACGGCGGTCAACCCTGCCCGTGCCCCGCCCGCCGCGCAATGGCCGCGGCCACTTCGGCCGGGTGGGTCTCGGGCAGCCAGTGCCCCGCGTCCAGCGGGATGAACTCGTAGTCGGCGTGCACATGCTCCCCGGTCGCGTGTGCGGCGTACGGCCCGAGCGCGAAGTCCTTCCGTCCCCAGACGTAACTCGTCGGAACTCCGATGGCTCCGACCGTGAGCACCCGGTCCAGCGGGACCGCCCGATACCAGTGCAAGGCGGTGGTGAGTGCGCCGTGCTGGCGCATGGCCGCGGCGTAGTGATCCGCCCGCTCGGCGGGCAGGCCACTGCTGCGCAACGACTTGTCGAGCATCGGTGCGAGGGTCAACTCGGGCAGCAAGGGCAACTGGAAATAGCCCATGTACCAGGACCGCAACCCTTGGTTGCTGCGCCACAGCGCGCTCTTCATCGCCGCCGGATGGGGCGTCGACAGCACCGTCAGCGACCGGATCATGTCCGGATGCCGGTCGGCCACCGCCCAGGCGACGCCGCCGCCCCAGTCGTGCCCCACCAGGTGCACGGGGGTTCCGAGGTCGCCGACCAATGCACGAACATCCGCAACCAGTTCGGTCAGGCGGTAGTCCCGGCGCCGCGTCGGCCGGGCGGTGGGCGCGTACCCGCGCTGAGTGGGGGCCAGGGTGCGCAGGCCGCGGGCGTTCAGCAACGGGGTGACGGCGTCATAGGCGGTCCCGTCCTGCGGGAACCCGTGCAGCAGCACGACCGGCTCGCCGTCCGCTGGACCCCTGTCGAGGACGGGGAATCGGAGGCCTGCTCTGCTGAACTCGATCACCACTTCATGCTAGGCAGCGGGCCACCGAGCGCTGTGCGGGGCGCCGCCCGTTGCCTCCCGTGCCCGGCCCTGTTGCCTCCCATGCCCGGCCGAGCGGTCCAACCGTACGGCGCTGCCTGTTTGCCGTCGCCGAATCCGGGTAACTGGGTGCCGACTCCGTCAACCGACCGGATTCCTCCTCAGCAGGAAGTAGTGCCCGATGAGCACTTCGGCCACCGCCGCCCTCGCCGTTCGCGGCCGCACGGGACGCGCGAATGCGCGGACGGTCGAGATCGCCGTCCCGCCGCACCGGGCTGCCCCCCTTCATCCCGTTGCGGGCGCACTGCGGTCGAGCACGGTACTGGTGGTCGCACCGGGGCATGCGGCCTGGGCGCCGCTGACCGCGGGGATGCTGGAGATGGGAATCGGTCGGGTGCTGCGGGCCGAGTCAGCCGCAGCCGTCGACGCGATCATCGCTCAGCGTTCCCCCGGCGACCTCGCGCTGGTCAGTACCGCGTTGGGCGGCAAGACCAGGAAGATCGTCCGCAAGCTCCGTGCGGCCGGGTGGCACCGGGTGCTGGCACTGGCTACGGGGACCGATCCCGCACCGTTGATCTCCGCAGTGCTGACCGGGGAGGATGCCGACCTCGGTGTACGGGTTCGGGGCCGCGACGCGGACCTGCATCCATCCCTGTCCCGCCGTCAGGTCGCCATCCTGCGCTGTCTCGCCGATGGCCTTTCGGTCAAGCGGATCTCCCACGAACTGGGCGTCTCGCGCTCGGCGGTGAAGCGGCACCTGCGGCAGATCGGCGTTGAACTGGGGGCTCCCGACCAGGGCGCCATGGTGGCCGCCGGCGCCGCCTCGGTGTGATCACCTGACCGCGCTCGGTGTCACCGCCCGAGACGGGCACTCGCGGAACGGCCGGTGCCGTCAGTCGCCGGGCCGCACGAACTTGTTGAACCGGCTGATCTCGCCGTCGCTCGTCTTCTCCTGGTAGACGAAGGACAGCTTTCGGTCGTCGAACGTGCGGAAGAACGGTTCCCAATCGACGTCGTCGAGCCGATCGTCGTCCCCGCGGCCCGGGAAATCCAGACGCAGGATCCCGGCGTCCGCGTCACCGTTCGACCCGGTGCCTTCGACGGCCGCCGGGCATGCGCCGCGCGCCTCGGCCCAGGCGCGGATCACGTCGTGGTTGGTGGTGGTGTAACTCGCAGCGGTGGTCTGCGACTTGGTGTTGCGCTCGACGTCGTCGACCGCTTGCGCGCTCTTGGCCGCTGCAGATGCGTGGCCATCGGGCTCGTGCGCCATGGATCCTCCCTCTCGTGTCCGGAACTCCGATGTCGGTCGGTGTGAAAGGTTCCCGTCATGCCGAGAGGTGAAAACCCCCGGCGTGCAGCAGGTCCGGGATCCGGGGTTCAGGACGCTGCCCGCAGCAGTCGGTGGTCCACGACCGCGGGCAGGCTGAGCATGCGGTATCCCTGCTCGTCGAACAGCACCACGATCCGCTCCGGTTCCTCGAACCGCATCACCGTGCCGGCGCCGAACTCGTGGTGATCGACGCGATCTCCCACCGCGAAAGGCGAATCCGGCTGTCGCGCGGCGCCGCCCGGTCCCGCTGCGGCGCGAGCGGTGTCCGTGCTCCGGTCGACGGCGGTCCGCGCGTCGCAGACGTCGCAGTTCCCGCAGAAGTCTTCCGGGTTCTCCCCGAAGTACGACAACAGCAGCACCCGCCGGCACGTGGTGGTCTCCGCGTAGCCGCGCATCATCTCGATGCGCGACGCATCGAATGCCCGGCGCCGGTCCGTCACCTGCTCGGCGCGCCCCAGGACCACGGAGGACTTCTGCGCGCCGACCGGGGAGACCCCGCTCCGAGCGTCCATCTCGACGGCGTGAACCTGTTCCAGGACGTTCACCGCGTTGACGACGCGCCTGCGGGGCAGGCCCGTGCGGGCCGCGATGTCCTTGGTCCGCAGCCCGACCCGGTTCTTGCGGACGGTGCCCAGCACGGCGCGGACCGCTTCGTCGTCGAAGCCGCCCCCGGTGAAGAATCGCCGCAGCCCGAGGTCCGCCTGCCGGTAGAACAGCACGACGGTGGCCGGGTCTCCGTCACGGCCGGCCCGGCCGATCTCCTGGTAGTACGCGTCCAGCGACTCGGCGACCGTGGCGTGCAGCACGAAGCGGATGTCGGGCTTGTCGATGCCCATCCCGAAAGCGGTTGTGGCCACGAGGACATCGACCTCCCCACTCAGGAAGCGGTCCTGATGTTCCGCGCGCTCAGCGGCTTTCATGCCGGCGTGGTAGGGCGCCGCCGCGACGCCCTGCCGGACAAGGAGATCCGCGAACTCCTGCGCCTCGCGCCGCTTCGCGACGTAGACGATGCCCGGTCCCGGCAATTCGGCAGCGGTGTCGATCACGGCCCGCACCTTGTCCTCGGCCTCCAGGAATGAGCGGACCTGGAGGTAAAGATTCGGCCGGTCGAACGAGGCGACCAGCACCCGCGGATCCCGCAGGCGCAGCTGGTCGATGATGTCGGTGCGGACCGGCGGGGCAGCCGTCGCCGTCAACGCCAGCACCGTCGGCCCGCCGAGGGCCTGCGCCACCGACCCCAACCGCCGGTAGTCCGGCCGGAAGTCGGCGCCCCAGGACACGATGCAGTGGGCCTCGTCGATGACCAGCAGGGCCGGGTTCGCATCGCGCAGCCCGGCGACCACCTCGGGATTGCCCAGCTGTTCCGGTGCCAGGAAAAGGAAATCGACGGCGCCATCGGCACTCTCGTGCAGCAGCTCATCCCGGGCACGCGCGGTGAGTGTGCTGTTCAGGACGGCGACCCGCGGCGCCGCCTGGCCGGACTCGGCCAGCGCCTCGATCGACTCGCGCTGATCACGCTGCAATGCGATCAGCGGGCTGACGATGATCGTCGGTCCATCCAGCAGCCGGCCGGCGATCTGGTAGATCGCGGACTTGCCCGATCCGGTGGGCATCACCGCCAGGGTGTCCCGGCCGGAAACGACCGCGGAGATCGCCTCCGACTGCGCGGGCCGCAGTGCTGCCCACCCGAATTCATCGCTGGCCACCCGCTCGGCTGCGGCCCGGATGGCGTCGACCGCCGTCATGCCGGCTCGTTTCGCGCAGCGGCAAACCTCATGGCAGAGACAACCTCTCGCAGGTGGGTCAGGACAACTCGTCGACGATCCGCTGGACGTCCGCGGAGACGGGCCGCCGTCGGCGAATGGCGCCGGGGACGTCGCGCAGTGCGGCGAGCAAGCCGCGCCGGGCCGCGGAACCCGACCTGATCGCGGTCCGCGCGCGGCGCAGCACCCGCGACCAGGACAGCCTCATCACGGCGGTCAGCAGGGCCGACCGGGTCACGGCGGCGATCCGCCTGTCCGCCGAATGCCGGCGCGGGGACGGGTGGTGGTGCACGATCAACTCGTCGGCGTAGACGATCCGCCAGCCTGCCTCGATCAGGTCGAGCGCGACCCGCTCCTCCTCGCCGGGGAAGTGCACGACGTCATCGAACCCGCCGACCTGCAGGAACGCCGACCGGCGGACGACGGCGGCGCACGCCACGAAGCCGAGCAGCGACGGGTACGGCGAGCCGGCCGGCCGCTGAAGCGGCGACTCCGCCATGACGGTGCACACGCCGTCGAGCCGGTTCTCCGGACCCACCAGGATCCGCGCGTTCACCACCGCGACGTCCGGTTCGCGGGCCAACAGTTCGGCTGCGGCCGCCAGCGAGCCGTCCGCCCACCACGAGTCGTCGTCGGCGAAGGCGACGTACTCCGTGGTCGCCCGGCGGACACCCAGCGTGCGGGCACGGGCGCCGGCGTTCCGGTCCAGCTCGATGGTCTGCACTCGCGGGTGGCTTTCCCGGACGGCGGCGACGCTGCCGTCGGTCGAGGCGTTGTCGACCAGGATCACCTCGGCGCGGTGCCGGCCCAACGTCGTCACCAGCTCCTCGCGACGGTCCCGGCTCATCACCACCACGCTGACCCGTGGATCCTCGGGCGCGTCGACGACCTCGTCGACCCTGGGTTCGACCTGGCTGCTCACACCGCTCCTGCTCCGGGCCCGGTGACCTGCGTCGGGCCGTGATCCTCCGCCCCCCACCGGATGTGGGCGGCCCGCAGGATTGATTCCCCGGGCGCCGCGGAGTCAACCAGCCGGCAGGCGGCCGGACGGGGGACGTTGCGGCATAACGTACGGACGTGACGAACGACGGCGCCGCCTTCCTGAGATCCGCCGCCGCAGGGACCAGGGTGGTGGCCCGCTACCGCATCCCGGGCGGTTTCACCGATGCCCTCGGCTACCTCCGGGAATGTGACGAGCGGGACTGCGTGCTGGACACCCGGCGCGGCGAGATCCGGGTGCCGCTGTCCGCCGTCGTGGCCGCGAAGCAGATTCCCGAGCCGCCGGCCCGCCGTCGATGATCGAGGGCGACCGTGGTCCGCCGGACCGCCGAGCCGGACCGCTCGGCCGGACCGCTCAGCCGGACCGCCCGGCCGGACCGCTCAGCCGGACCACCAAGGCCGCAGCGGGACGTCCACGCCGCCCTTGTCGCCCGGCTTCACCCCGAGGACCTGGTGCAGCTGGATCCCGTTGCGTTCGAAGCTCAGCCGGGACGCGGCCATGTACAGCCCCCACACCCGGGCGGTGCCCTGGCCGACCTCGTGGACACACTCATCCCAGTTGGTCTGCAGGTTCGAGCACCAGTCCCGCAGGGTGAGAGCGTAGTGCTCACGCAGGTTCTCGGAGTGCCGCACATCGAACCCGACATCCTGCATGCTCGCGATGATCCGGCCGGATCCGGTCAGTTCGCCGTCCGGGAACACATACCGGTCGATGAACGCATCCGGATGGGGGTTGCTGACGTTGTCCGGGCGGGTGATGCAGTGGTTGAGCAACCGGCCGCCGGGCCGCAGCTTGTTCTTCAGCGTGGTGAAGTAGGCCGGGTACTGCTTGACCCCGATGTGCTCGGTCAGACCGATCGAGGACACCGCGTCGAAGTCGGTCTCCGGCACGTCCCGGTAGTCCAGGTAACGGATCTCGGCCAGATGCTGCAGGCCCTCCTCGACGATCGCCTTCTGACCCCATTCGGCCTGCTGACGGGACAACGTCACGCCCAGGGCCTGCACGCCGCGGCGTGCGGCGTGCCGCACCATCGAGCCCCAGCCGCAGCCGATGTCGAGCAGGCGCTGTCCCGGCTGCAGCCCGAGCTTGTCGAACACCAGCGCGTGCTTGGCGTCCTGGGCCTGCTCGAGGGAATCGTCGGGGCTGTGGAAGACCGCGCAGGTGTACGTCATCGAGGGGCCGAGGACGTACTCGTAGAACGCGTTCGAGACGTCGTAGTGCTTGCTGATGGCGACCGAGTCGCGCCTCTTGGAATGACGCAGGCCGTTCGCCATCCGCAGCCAGCGCGGGACCGCCTCCTGCGGCGGCGGCGGCACCGGGACGAACGTCTTCATCCCGAGGCCGAGCACGATTTCCTTGATCTCCGACGCCGACGGCCGCCGCAGATGCAGGCCGTCGTCCATCAGCTTGAGCAGCTCGTACGGGTTGGCGGGATGCATGTCCAGGAAGTCGATGTCGCCGTTGACGTAGGCGCGGGCGAGGCCCAGATCACCGGGCGCGGTGACAACGTAGGTGAGCGCGCGGCGGTTGTTGATGTGCAGACCGGGACCCTCCGACGGGCCGACCGCGCTGCCGTCGAACGCGGTCAGCCGGAAGGGCAGCGGACCCTGTGTAACGGTGGCGGCGATGTCACCGACCGTGGTCAGCTCGGTCGATCCGGGGACGCGCCGATCGCTTGCGTTCACCGAAGGTTTGAACGTTGTCATTTGCGCCGCACCGCCTTGTCGTAAAGGTTCAACAACCGGGAGTCAGGGTCGTAGCGCGCCCTGAGGTCGGCATAGGCCTCACCTCCGTACAGCGCGGCGAATTCCTCTTCCGAATAGTACGAGTCCGAGTACAGCGATTTCTGGCCGCCGCACTCGGCCACCTTCGCTTCGATCAACCGATTCGTCGCGCCGTCCGGCTCACCGGGACGGGTCGGCACGGTGGACCAGAACCCCACGTTCACGTAAGGCTTCTCGGTCTTGATCGGGTACAGCGGCCAGGTGACGTCGCGGTCGCCGCGCGGATCGGCCGGCAGTCGCAGCGGGCACAGCCACACCGGCTCGATGGGAACCGTCCGCAGGAACCACTCGACGAATTCCGCGGTCCGCTCGATCGGCACCTCGATGTCCTGCACCACCCGTTCCAGCGGCGGCCGGCGGTGCAGGGCCTCGAGCCGGTCGGCAACGGAGAATCTCCGGTCGAGAGCGACCAGCTTCCAGTAGAACGAGCTGCGCCGCAGCCGCCTGGGCCACAGCCGGCGAATCAGCGGCTGCTGCGCACCGAAAGCCCGTGAGCACCAGAACCAGTCGGTGTCCCAGCGCCACAGGTAGTCCGCGATGGTCAGCCGGTCGGTCCGGCGGTGTCGGATCGACCGGTAATAGATCTGCTGACCGGTGTAGTCGCTCGTCGTGCCGGGCTCGTCGGTGAGAGTGCCCAGGGTCAGGTAACTCTCGTCCGCGCTGAAGATCACCCCGTCGAGGTAGTGCACGGCGACGCCTTCGTGCTCACCGGTATCGACGATCCGCGTGAGAACCGCTTGCAGAGCGCCGATGTCACCGAACGGGAGGTGTCGCAGGGCGACGAACGGTCGGACCGGCTCCAGCCGGATGCGGAGCCGGGTGGCGTACCCGAGGGTGCCGTAGGAGTTCGGGAAGCCGTAGTACAGGTCGCTGTGCCGCTCCGGTGACACGGTGAGGATCTCACCGGCGCCGGTGAGCACGTCCATCTCCACGATGCCGTCGTGCGGCAGGCCGTTGCGGAAGCTGCTGGACTCGATGCCCAGACCGGTGGCGGCGCCACCGACCGTGATCGTCTTCAGTTGCGGCACGACAAGTGGTGCCAGGCCGTATTTCAGCGTCTCGTCGACCAGGTCCTCGTAGGTGCACATGCCCGCGACGTCGGCGGTCCTTGCGGTGGCATCGACGGACAGGACGCCGCGCAGGCCGCTGACGTCCAGGCCCGGAGCGGTGCCCGCTTCGCGGCCACGGAAGAGGTTGGAGGTGCGCTTCGCGAGCCGCACCGATGCTCCGGGCGGTATGGCCCGGAAGCTCGCCGACAGTCGCTGCACCGCGGCGGTGTACGAGGCCGACAGCTCCGCCTTGCCGACCCCGGTGACGGCGGCAGTGCCGGCGACCGGTGCTGCCGCGGCCGGCGGGCTCTCCCGGGTGGGCACATACCCCATGCGGACCAAGGTAGACCCGGGAAGCCGAACAAACGCTCCCGGGGTGACCCGTGTCGGGCGGTGAACCACCCACAGCGGGTGGAGGCCACTCGCTGTGGGTCAGTGGTCCTGCTTGACCGGGGTCAGCCGGTCGAGGACGTGCTCGGGCGCGGGGGCGTGCCGGAGATACTGCTTGGTGAAGGTTCCCGTGCCGTGCGCGATCGAACGCAGATCGACCGCGTAGCGCAGGAACTCGACCTCCGGCACCTCGGCCAGCACCGATGTCCGGCCCGAGCCGGCGGGCTCGGTGCCGCGCACCCTGGCGCGGCGGGACGCCAGGTCAGCCAGGACCGCGCCGACGTAGTCGTCGTCGACGGTGATCGTGACGGAGTCCATCGGCTCCAGGACCTGTACGCCGGCGGCGTGCGAGGCCTCCTTGAGCGCGAGCGACCCGGCCAGCTGGAAGGCCGCGTCGGAGGAATCGACGCTGTGCGCCTTCCCGCCGACCAGGGTCACCTGGATGTCGACCATCGGATGACCGTTGACCCCACGTTCCAGCTGCGCCCTGATGCCCTTCTCGACGCTCGGGATGAACTGCCGGGGAACAGCGCCGCCGACCACCCGATCGACGAACTCGAAGCCACCGCCCTCCGGCAGCGGGGCGATCTCGATCTGTGCGACCGCATACTGGCCGTGCCCGCCGGACTGCTTGACATGCCGGCCCAGACCGCCGCCCGCCGCCTTCACCGTCTCCCGGACCGCGACCCTGACCGGCTCGACCACCACCTCGATGCCCGCCCGGGTCCGCAGCCGGTCCAGCAGCACTTCCAGCTGCTGCTCGCCCATGGTCCACATGACCAGCTGCTCGGTGGCCGGGTTCACCTCGACCCTGACGGTCGGGTCCTCGGCCTGCAGCCGGGCCAGGCCCTGCACCAGCTTGTCTTCCTCGCTGGAGGTTCGGGCCGAGATGGCCACCGGCAGCAGCGGTTCGGGCATCGTCCACGGCGAGAGCACCAGCGGATCGGCCGGGTCGGACAGTGTGTCGCCGGTCTCGGCGTGGGAAAGCCTTGCCACCGCGACGATGTCGCCGGCCAGGGCATGCGCCAGCGGGGTCAGGGTGGAACCGAGTGGCCGGGAGATCGCCCCGGCCCGTTCGTCCAGATCGTGTTCCGCGTGCCAGCTCTCGTCGTCCGCGTGGCCGGAGAACCGGGCGAAGTGGCCGCTCACGTGCACCGGCACGTCGGGTTCCAGGGTGCCGGAGAAGACCCGGACGATCGATACCCGGCCGACGTACGGGTCGGTGGTGGTCTTGACCACCTCGGCGACGAGCGGACCGTCGGTGCTGCCGGTCAACGGTTCCCGCTGCTTGCCCGCGGGTGTGTACACCGGCGGGAGTACGTGCTCGACCGGTGACGGGAACCCGCGGGCGATCACCTCGAGCAGTTCGGGCACGCCGAGGCCGGTGGTCGGCACGCAGGGCATGACGGGGTGGAAAGCGCCGCGGGCAACGGCCATCTCGAGGTCGTCGACGATGGTGTCGAAGCCGACCTGCTCGCCGCCGAGGTACCTGTCCAGCAGACCGTCGTCCTCGGACTCGGTGATGATCGCCTCGATCAGCGCGTCGCGGCGGCCGGCAATGGCGTCCGATTCGGCTTCGTCGGCGGGCCTGGTCACCCGGGAGCCGTCGCCGCTGTCGTAGACGGTGCCGGTGAGCAACCCGATGAGTGCGGTCGGCCCGCCGGCGCGGCTCTCGTCCAGCGGCAGGAACAGCGGATGGACGCCGTCGCCGAAGACCAGTTGGCAGTCCTCCAGGGCGGTGGCGAAGTCGCCCCGCGGCTGATCCAGGTGGGTCACGACAACCGCTCGCGGCATGCCGACGTCCGCGCACTCCTGCCAGAGGATTCTGGTCGCCCCGTCGATCACGCCGCCGTCGGCGGCAGTCTCGGACGCCGAGATCACGAACAGTGCGGCGTCCGCCGCACGCAGGCCGGCGCGCAACTCACCGACGAAATCGGCGTGGCCGGGGGTGTCGACCAGGTTGAGCCGGACCACGTCGGGTGCCTTGGTCGGCAACGGGATGTTTCCGGTCGACCGGACGAGGGTGCTGGCGACGGCGAGTGACACGGAGCGACCGCTGCGTTTCTCGACGTCCTCGAAATCGCAGACGGTGGTGCCGCTTTCGATGGAGCCCGGCCGGGGGACCGCGCCGGTGGCGGCCAGGACGGCCTCCACCAGCATCGTCTTGCCGCCGCCGCCGGGGCCGACCAGAACGATGTTGCGGATCGGCTCCACCCGGCCGTTGTCGGTCTGTTGTCGGGTCGTCTCGTTCATTCGCCGGAGCCGTTTCTGATGGCGTCTGCGGTCGGTTTCTCGTCAACCCTGGGCACCGCCTGACCATAATGCCGCCGCCGCCGGACCGCCTCTGGGACCGCTCGATGGGTACTGACGATCAAGTCCGACGGTCACGGTTCCCGCATCAGGTCGGCGGTCTGCGGCACCAGCACCGGCAGCAGAGTTGCCGCCATCGACGCGGGCAGGTCGGGGACGACGTAGTGCTGTTCCCCGGCGGCGGTGGTGGCGGTCAGCGACACCAGGCCGTTCCGTCGCTGGAACAGCGATTGCCGCAGCGTCACCCCGATCACCCCGGGCACCGCGAGCACCACGCGCCTGCGGACGACGGATCCGGTTCTGACCACCAGGCGGTCGCCCGCCGGACCGCGGTCCGAAGGAGCCGATTTCACCAGGGCATGGCCGAGGCTGCGGTAGCGGTCGTGGCCGAGCCATCCCGCCACGACGAGTGCGACCGGTGCCGCGACGAACGCGGCCGGCAGCCACCCGGCCCGCGCGGAGAGCCCGAGGAACACGACCAGCAGGAACACCGTGGCGCCGATCGCCCGGGTATGGCGCCGGCGGCGCGCCGCCGATCCGTGGGCGGTGAGCACGACCGAGCCGGCACCGTCCGGCCAGGTGGAACCCAGGACGTCGGCCTCCACCCGGACGACCGTCGAGACGGGTGACGGGGGAACCAGCAGCGCGCCCCCGCGGTCGGCTCCCCGTTCCCGCAGTCCGGTTGCGATGGCACCGAGGCGGGCGCCGCCAACGGCCCGCAGCAGCAGCGGCTCGATCCGTTCCACGCCGTACAGGCGCCGCTCCTCGATGCTGGTGGCCCTGGTCGTCAGCAGGCCCCGGCTGACCTGCAGGCTGCCGCCCGCGTGCCGGGCGAGGCGAAAGCCCCAGAACGACACCACGTATCCGGCCAACGAAAGGAGGGTGACGACGACGACGATCGCGACGGCGCCCTGCACCACGTCCAGCCACAGCGGGGAGGCCTGCAGATAGCGCACCGCGTTGCGCACCACGTCGAACTGCCGGGGATCGACGCTGGCCTCGTTGACCAACCGCCAGCCGAGTCCGATCAGGAAGGCAGCCGTGATCACCCCGGACAGCGTGGCCGGCGCGAACCGGATCCATCCGGGGCGCAACCTGGTCAGTTCCGTCTCACCGGCGGCCGGGTTCGGCGGCGGCGCGGCAGCAGCGGTGACGCCGGATGCGCCGGCGCCTCCGGGGATCCGACCGTGGTGCAGCAGTTCGGCCCGCAACGGCTGCGCGACGGCGGCCGGCAGCCCGTCGAGCGCCAGCCCCTCGGCGGCATGGTGCGAGGTGCCCGTGCCGATGCGGAGCTTGACCAGGTGCAGCACCCGCTGCAGGGGGTGCGCGCTGATGTCGACCGTCCGCACCCGGTCGCGAGGGACAGTGAGGTGCTTGCGCTGGAAGACGCCCCGGCGCACCTCGACCACCGTGGGGGTGATCCGGTACCGGGTGGTCGCATACCGGCTGATGCCGAGCGTGATGACGGCGGCGGTGGCGATCAGCCCCCACGGCGGCCCCGAGTCGCGCACGGTGCCCGCGAACAACAGGATCACCAGCATGGGGACGAACCGGATGACCTCACGGACGGGCTCGACCAGCAACATCCCCGGCGCCAGCCGGCGCCAGGGGATGTCGGGGTCGGCGCCGGCGGTCGGGTTTCCGTTCGGTGGCGCGGTGTCGATCGCCTCTCCGTGGCCGTCGGTCATGTCGCGTCGTTCCCGGCGATCGGGGCGGCGGCGGTGACCTCGCCGGCGAACTGCAGGGCCGCCTTCTCGTCCAGGCCGTCGATGATCAGCGGGCCGGCCGCGGAGGCTGTGGTCACGGTGACCTTCGCCAGGTGGAACATCCGGCCGATCGGGCCACGCTCGGTATCGACGGTCTGGATCCGCGCCACCGGGGCGATCCGCCATTCCTGGGTGAACCAGCCGGACCGCGTGTAGACGGCATCGGACGTCAGTTCCCACCGGTGCACCCGGTACCGCCACTGCGGCATCACCAGCAGGTGGGCCGCCGCGAGCACCAGGGTGGCCACCAGCACCTGCGGCTTGGCCGGCGGCAGTGGCCAGCTGAAGACCCACGCCACCACCTGCACCGTCACCAGCACCGACCAACCGATCAGCGCCCGGGTGAGCCAGTACCAGACGGCGCGGGGCGACACCCGGTGGGCGGGCGGGCGAAGGATCGCGGCATCGGCGGGAACGGGTACGGCCATCCGCCCATCGTGCCCGCTATCGGGCGGTGATCACGCCGACCTGCGTCCCGGCGTCAGGCGAGCGCCGGTTGCCAGGGCTGGACGAAGTGGTTGCCCGGCCGCCCCTCGACCGCCATCAGCAACGGTCCGGCAGTGGCGCCGTCGACCTGCTCCCGGATGATGTCGGCATGCCCGGCGTGCCGGGCGAACTCCTCGATGTGGTGCACGAGCGAGAAGCGCTGCACCGACGGCGTCGGCGAGACGAGGCCGTCCCATGGAGCCGGTGGCACGATCACCTCGGCGGCGGGATCGGTCGATCGGACGTCCTGCAGATACCTCTCGCGGGCCCGGTCGAAGGAGTCCAGCGCATCGGCGAGGGTCTCGTCCGGACCGAGCACGAAGCTGTTCATGAATTGCTCGATCGCGGACCGGTCGAGCACGCGTGCCGGGTCGACCTTCGCCCGGCCGGCCATCACGTAGGTGGCGTGCTTGACGATCCCGCCGACGGACAACGAGCTGCGGCACGGCGTTTCGCGCGCCTGCTGGTCACTGAGCCCGTACGCCGCGGCGCGGATGGCCGTCAGTTGCTGATCGAGGTAGCCGACGAGTGTTTCGCTCTCGGTCAGCTGGGCGGGACGGAACATGGCGACCTCCGATGTGGCGGCTCCCGGTGAGCCCTTGCCGATGGTGGTCACGCTAGGGCGAGTACCGGTCAGCTCCTGGCCGCAATATCCCGGCGCCGGCAAAAATTGGTCGGCGATGGCGCCAGGCGCGATGATCGGGTGCCGCCGCTCGGTGGCGCGGCGAAGGGACGGCAGCGTGCGGGAATTCGACGACATCCTCACCACCACCCGGGCGGTCCGCAAGCGGCTCGACCTCGATCGGCCCGTCCCACGCGGGGTGATCACCGAGTGCCTGCGGCTGGCGGCCCAGGCGCCGACGGGCGGCAACGTGCAGAGCTGGCGGTTCATCGTGGTGACAGATCCCGCGCTGCGGCGCGGGGTCGCCGAGTTCTATCGCAGGGGCGCTCAGGACTACCTCGCTGCCGGGGTCGCCGCGGCGAGAACCGATGCGCAGCGCCGGGTTGCCCAGTCGTCGGTCCACCTGATGGAGAACCTGCACCGGGTGCCGGTGCACGTCATCCCTTGCATGAAGGGAAGGCCACCGGAGGGTGTCCAGGCCGCTGCCTACTTCGGATCCATCCTGCCGGCAGTGTGGAGCTTCGCCCTTGCCCTGCGGTCGCGCGATCTGGGCTCCGTCTGGACCACCCTGCACCTGGCGCACGAGCTCGAGGTGGCGGAGTTGCTCGGCATCCCGGCAAGCGTCACGCAGGTGGCCCTGCTGCCGGTGGCGTACACGGTCGGCACCGACTTCCGGCCGGCACGGCGGCTGCCGATCGAGCGGTTCACCTACTGGAACCGCTACGGGCAGACCGACGTGCCCGATTCCGCTCCTCCCGCGGAGCCGGCCGACTGACGGGTCCGACGCGCGCGTTCTGCTGACGAAACAACCAACAAACGGCGCGCCACACCGGCGCGCCTCCGAGGTCAGCCGGTATGCCCGACCTACTTTCAATCCCAGCGCTACCTGACATAACTATAACCGTCCGGTTGAGGTTGAGGGTTTGACACACCGGCCGGTTGACCACCACATCCACGCGGCTGAGCGTGGATCAGCAGGGATCGAGCAGAAAGGCTCAGGCGAATGACGCCACCGCACAACTACCTGGCCGTCATCAAGGTCGTCGGCATCGGCGGCGGTGGTGTGAACGCCATCAACCGGATGATCGAGGTCGGCCTGCGTGGGGTCGAGTTCATCGCGATCAACACCGATGCGCAGGCACTGCTGATGAGCGACGCCGACGTCAAGCTCGACGTCGGCCGGGAGATGACCCGCGGCCTCGGCGCCGGGGCCAACCCCGACGTCGGCCGCAAGGCCGCCGAGGATCACCGCGAGGAGATCGAGGAGGTGCTCAAGGGTGCCGACATGGTCTTCGTCACCGCCGGGGAAGGCGGTGGAACGGGAACCGGCGGCGCCCCGGTGGTCGCCTCCATCGCCCGCAAGCTGGGCGCGCTGACCATCGGAGTGGTCACCCGCCCGTTCGCGTTCGAGGGCCGCCGGCGCGGTGGGCAGGCCGAGAGCGGGATCAAGGAACTGCGCAACGAGTGCGACACGCTCATCGTGATCCCCAACGACCGGCTGCTGCAGCTGGGCGACAGCGGTGTCTCGCTGATGGACGCCTTCCGGTCCGCCGACGAGGTGCTGCTCAACGGCGTGCAGGGCATCACCGATCTGATCACCACCCCGGGCCTGATCAACGTCGACTTCGCCGACGTCAAATCCGTGATGGCCGGCGCCGGGACCGCGTTGATGGGCATCGGTTCCGCCCGCGGTGAGGGACGCGCGATCCAGGCCGCGCAGAAGGCGATCAACTCGCCGCTGCTGGAGGCCTCGATGGACGGCGCGCACGGCGTGCTGTTGTCGATCGCCGGCGGGTCCGACCTCGGGCTGTTCGAGATCAACGAGGCGGCTTCGCTCGTGCAGGAGGCAGCGCACGAGGAGGCGAACATCATCTTCGGCACCGTGATCGACGATTCCCTCGGCGACGAGGTCCGGGTCACGGTCATCGCCGCCGGCTTCGATTCCACGCCGTCGGTGCTGCCGCCGAGCATCGACCAGCGGGCCCGCGCCGCCGCCGAACGCGGTACCAACGGTGCCACGAACGGGTTCTCGCAGCCGGCACCCGCGCGGCCGGCGGCGCAGCCGCAGTACGCCGCCACCCCGCAGCCGGCGCCGCGCCAGCCCGTGCCGTCGTATCAGCAGCAGCCGGCGCCGGTCGGGCAGTACGGATCGGCACCGGCCTACCAGGCCGCGCCGGCCCGCAACCCACGACTGGCCGATCTGGATGACGACGACGTCGACGTGCCGTCGTTCATGAAGCGCTGACGATCGCCCTGCGCGACCGGGTTACCGTGATCCGATGACGCCCGGAACAGCTGCCGCAGCGGCTGTTCCGGGCGTTCGGCGTATCGTCACCACCCGCCGCGGCGGGGTCTCCCGGCCGCCCTACGACAGCTTCAACCTCGGCGCCGGGGTCGGCGACGATCCGGCCGCCGTCGCCGCGAACCGGGTCCGGCTGGCCGCGGCCGCCGGTCTCGAGCCGGAACACCTGGTCTGGATGCGCCAGGTGCACGGCAGTGCGGTGCGGCCGGTGACGAGCGCGTCCGTGGCCGCGACCGGTGGATCGCTGCCGGAAACGGACGGAATCGTTACCGCCACCAGGGGTCTCGGGCTGGCTGTGCTGGTCGCCGATTGTGTGCCGATCCTGGCCGCCGACCCGGTCGCGGGGGTGATCGCCGCCGTGCACGCCGGCCGGCGGGGCGCCGCGGACGGCATCGCCGCCCGCATGCTCGAGCAGATGACCGCACTCGGTGCCCGGCCGGAGCGGGTCGACGTGCTGCTCGGGCCGGCCATCTGCGGCGCCTGCTACGAGGTGCCCGGCGACATGCGGGACGAGGTCGATGCGGCCCTGCCGGGTTCGGCCTGCGTCACCGACCGGGGGACGCCCGCCCTGGACCTGCGGGCCGGCCTGGACCGGCAACTGCGGGACAACGGTGTGGCGGCCGTCGTCGTCGACCCGCGCTGCACCGCCACCGACGCGGACCTGTTCAGTCACCGGCGGGGCGCGCCCACCGGCCGGCTGGCCGGGCTCATCTGGATGCCGGCGGACCAGGTGCGCGGACCCGGTGTGTCGCAGCCGGGCCGGTCCCACGGTGGGCGATAGCCTGACCGACAGGCGTGGAAAACGGTTCGCACAGCGTGCCTTTGCCGCTTGTCCCCGCACCCGAGGTCGGCACTGGACAGCATTGCCGGTACGCATCGCACGACACGCACTGACGGCGGAAGGATCAGGACGACAATGGGATCATGGCGCAAGGTGGGGGCCTTTCTCGGACTCGTCCCGGAAGGCGGACCCCGCGACGAATTCGGCGACGAGTACCACGACGGTGACGGCTACCGGGACGACTACGCGCGGGACCACCGTTCGGCCGACTACGCCGACGACGACTACGCCGACGAACCGCGCGACGGGTACCAGCACGCTCCGCGCGCGGTGCCGACCGGCTACCCCGACGAGCAGCTGACGCACGGCGCGCTGGCCGTACAGCCCCGGCCGGACGTGCGCCGGGACGTCGAATCCGCCGCCGCCATCCGCCCGGTCACCGTCAAGCTGACCGGCTTCAGCGAGGCCAGGGTGATCGGCGAGAAGTTCCGCGAGGGCAAGCCGGTGATCCTGGACATGACCGAGATGGACGACGCCGGTGCCCGCCGCCTGGTCGACTTCGCCGCCGGCCTGGCGTTCGCCCTCCGCGGATCGATCGACAAGGTCACCACCAAGGTGTTCATGCTGCTGCCGCCGGACACAGACATGGCGGACCTGCCCGAGTACGAACCCGCGAGCGGGGGCTTCTCCGGCGGTTTCGCGGAGCCGGTCGGTCGTGATCGGCAGGCCTACGCCGGTGCCCGAGCCGGACGCTGACCGCAGCCGGAGCCGGCCGGCGGTTCCGGACCTGCCGGTCCATCCGGTAAAAATGGAGTGGTGAACATTCTCTGGCAGGTCGTGTACCTGCTGCTCTGGCTGTTCCGGCTGGCGCTGCTCGGCAGGATCGTCATCGAATTCGTCCGGGTGTTCGCGCGGACGTGGCGGCCCGCAGGCACGCCGGCGGTGGCCATGGAACTGCTGTACTCCAGCACCGACCCGCCGGTGAAGCTGTTCCGCAAGATCATCCCGCAGGTCAAGCTGGGTGGCGTCGGATTCGATCTCAGCATTGTGGTGCTGCTCATACTCGTGTACGTCCTGATGGAGATTGTCGCCCGGCTTGCCCTGGCGGCGCTCTAGGATTCCACGGTCACACTGCATCCGGCGCCGTGCCGCGAACAGTGCTGCGCCGCCCGCACCGAGCCTTCAGTGATGATCCAACGAGGAGTAGTCGATGCCGCTCACCCCAGCCGACGTCCACAACGTCGCCTTCAAGAAGCCCTCGATCGGCAAGCGTGGGTATGACGAGGACGAGGTCGACGCCTTCCTCGACGTGGTCGAGGCGGAGTTGAGCCGGCTCATCGAGGAGAACAACACCCTCACCGCCCGGTTGGCCTCCAGCGACGGCGGCGCGACAGCGGCAGCGCCCGCGGCGGAGAAGGCCCCGGCGGCCGCGCCCGCACCGACGGGTGACGTCTCCACCCAGGCCGCCCGCATCCTTGCGCTGGCCCAGCAGACCGCCGACCAGGTGACCGACGAGGCCAAGGCCGAGTCGGAGAAGGTCATGGCCGACGCGAAGGCCCAGTCCGAGGCCCTGCTGGGCGACGCCACCACCCGGGCCGAGGCGACCGAGCGGGAGAGCCGCTCCAAGGCCGAGGCCCTGGAGGCAGAGGCGAAGGCCAAGTACGACGAGGTGCTCGGCAAGCTGGCCGGCGACCGGGTCGGCCTGGAGAAGAAGATCGCCGACCTCCGCAGCTACGAGCGGGAGTACCGCGGCCGGCTCAAGTCCTGGATCAGCGAGCAGCTGGCCCAACTCGACAGCGAGAGCACTCGCGAGCAGGCGGCGCCCGTGCTCACCGGACCCGGGGGAGTGACCCCCGCCGCCGGATGACCCCACGTCCGGCGGGACGAATTCGGTTCCGCCGGACGTTATCCTTTGCGCACGATCGAGCAGTTCGGCGTCGACCCGGCCATCACCGGCGAGCCATTCGGAAGAACGGGACCCACCGGTCCTCATTAGAACCGAACGGGTCCGGCCCGTCACAGCCGGGAAACGAGCGGTCGGCACGCCACGGCGGCGCCGGCAAGCGGGGTGGTACCGCGGAACCTGATCGACACCGGTCGGGCTTCGTCCCTGCAGTGACAGCAGCTGCAGCGACGAGGAGTACCCATGACCGGCACCGCACCCGACACCGCCACTGCGCGCACCGATCCCCATGACGCCCCGCCCACCGCCGGCTACCCGCGGGCCGGCAGCGCCGAGGTGACCGGTCATCCCGATTTCCCCTCCCTCGAGCGGGAGGTCCTCACCTTCTGGGAGCGGGACCGCACGTTCGCCGCGTCCGTCGAGCAGCGACCGGCCGGCGACAACGGCTCCAACGAGTACGTCTTCTACGACGGGCCGCCCTTCGCGAACGGCCTGCCGCACTACGGGCACCTGCTGACCGGTTACGTCAAGGACGTCGTCCCGCGGTACCAGACGATGCGCGGACGGCGCGTCGAGCGGCGCTTCGGCTGGGACACCCACGGCCTACCCGCCGAGGTGGAGGCCGAACGGCAGCTGGGGATCAAGCACAAGTCCGAGATCGTCGAGCTCGGCATCGAGGCGTTCAACGAAGCCTGCCGCGAGTCCGTCCTGCGATACACCCACGAATGGCAGGAGTACGTCACCCGGCAGGCCCGCTGGGTTGACTTCGAGCACGACTACAAGACCCTCGACCTGGACTACATGGAGTCCGTGATGTGGGCCTTCAAGACCTTGTGGGACAAGGGCTTGATCTACGAGGGCTACCGGGTGCTGTGGTACTGCACGCGCTGCGAAACCCCGCTGTCGGCAACGGAAACCAGGATGGACGACACCTACCGGTCGCGGCAGGACCCCGCGGTGACGGTGTCGCTGCGGCTGCGGTCGGCCGATCCACTGCTGGACGGGGTCAACGCGCTGGTCTGGACCACGACGCCGTGGACGCTGCCGTCCAACCTCGCCGCGGCGGTGAACGCCGAAGTGGACTACGTCGTCGTCGAGTCCGCCGGGCCGTTCGCCGGCCGGTACCTGCTGGCCGCCGCCCGGGTCGGCGCCTACGCGCGCGAGCTGGGGGAAGAGCCGGAGGTGCTCGGCACCTTCACCGGCGCCCAGCTGGTCGGCACCCGGTACACCCCGCCGTTCGACTTCTTCACCGGCAGGGAAGGGGCGCACCGGTTTCTCGCCGCGGACTACGTGACCACCGAGGACGGCACCGGCGTCGTGCACATCGCGCCGGCCTTCGGTGAGGAGGACAAGGCGGTCACCGACGCCGCGGGCATCGAGGTGGTCAACCCGGTCGACGGACAGGGCAGGTTCACATCGCTGGTCCCGCCGTACGAGGGCATGCACGTCTTCGACGCCAACGTGCCGATCATCGCCGACCTGCGAGCGGCCGGGCTGCTGGTGCGTCGGGACAGCTACGAGCACCCCTACCCGCACTGCTGGCGCTGCGGCACCCCGCTGATCCAGCGTGCGGTGTCGTCGTGGTTCGTGGCGGTCACCCAGTTCCGCGACCGGATGATCGAGCTGAACCAGGACATCACCTGGGTGCCGGGGCACATCAAGGACGGCCAGTTCGGCAAGTGGCTGGAGGGTGCACGGGACTGGTCGATCTCCCGCAACCGGTTCTGGGGCTCGCCGATCCCGGTGTGGACCTCCGACGATCCGGCCCATCCCCGGGTCGACGTGTACGGATCGCTCGACGAGCTCGAGCGCGACTTCGGGGTGCGCCCGGATGATCTGCACCGGCCCTACATCGACGAGCTGACCCGGCCGAACCCGGACGACCCGACCGGGCGCTCAGTCATGCGCCGGGTACCGGAGGTACTGGACTGCTGGTTCGAGTCAGGGTCGATGCCGTACGCGCAGGTGCACTACCCGTTCGAGAACGCGGGAGGACCGCTTGCGGGTCCGACCGATGATTCGAGCTGGTTCGACAACCATTTCCCCGGCGACTTCATCGTCGAGTACAACGGCCAGACCCGCGGCTGGTTCTACACCATGCACGTGCTGGCCACGGCGCTGTTCGACCGCAGGGCGTTCGACACCTGCATGGCGCACGGCATCGTGCTCGGTGACGACGGCCAGAAGATGTCCAAGTCCCGGCGCAACTACCCCGACGTCGGGCAGGTCTTCGAGCGGGACGGATCCGACGCGATGCGCTGGTTCCTGATGTCCTCGCCGATCCTGCGCGGGGCGGACCTGATCGTCACCGAGGCCGGCATCCGGGAGAGCGTCCGGCAGGCGGTGCTGCCGCTGTGGAACGCGTGGTACTTCCTGGTGCTGTACGCGGGCGCGTCGGATCGGGTCGGTGTCCGGCGCACCGACTCCGCCGACGTGCTCGACCGGTACGTGCTGTCCAAGACCGCCGAACTGGTCACCGACGTCACCGCCGCATTGGACGGGTACGACCTCGCCGGTGCCTGCGCGTCGGTGCGGCTGTACCTGGAGGGCCTGACGAACTGGTACATCCGCCGATCCCGGCAACGGTTCTGGGACGGCGATGCCGACGCCGTCGACACTCTGCACACCGTGCTGGAGGTGCTGTGCCGGGTGGTGGCGCCGTTGCTGCCGCTGACCAGCGAGGTGATCTGGCGGGGGTTGACCGGTGGACGCTCGGTGCACCTGACCGACTGGCCCGCCGACGACACCCTGCCCAGGGACGCCGATCTGGTCGCGGCCATGGACGAGGTCCGGGAGATCGCCTCGGTCGCGTTGTCGGTGCGCAAGGCCGCCGGGCAGCGGGTCCGGCAGCCGCTGGCGTCGCTGACGGTGGCGACCCGGGACGCGGATCGCCTGCAGCCGTTCGCATCGCTGCTGTCCGATGAGGTCAACGTGCGTTCGGTGGAGTTGACCGAACTCGCCGACCACGACGAGCGGGTGACCCGGCGGCTGTCGGTCAACGCCAGGGCCGCCGGACCACGGCTCGGCAAGCAGGTGCAGCAGGTGATCAAGGCCGCCAAGTCGGGGGACTGGTCGGTGGCCGACGACGGCTCCGTGGTCTGCGGCGGGGTTCGGCTCGCGGACGGTGAGTTCGCGGTGGAACTGGTGGCCGCCGGCTCCGCGTCGGACGCCGTCGGGTTGCTCCGGTCCGGCGGGTTCGTCGTGCTGGACACTGTGCTCGACGACGAGCTGATCGCGCAGGGTGCGGTGAACGACCTGCTGCGTCAGGTGCAGCAGGCCCGCAAGGACGCCGGCCTGGACGTGTCCGACCGGATCAAGCTGGGCCTGACGCTGCCCGCGCCGTTGTGGGAAGCCGTGGCGGCGCGGATCGACACGGTGAAGGCGGAAACGCTCGCGCTGTCGGTGACCCATACGCCGGCCGCCGACGGTGAGATCGAGGTGAGCGTCGCCCTGGCCTGACGGCGGAAGACGCGTGGATCATGGGGCGCAGCACGGTTCGTCGGTGGGTTGCCGGCGGGTCGCGAGCTGAGCCCCATGATCAACTTCAGATGGGTTCAGCCGGTTGCGCCGGCCGCAGCAGGCACCCGCTCCACGTCCTTCGCCACCATCCCGTTCGCCGCCCGGGTGGCGTGGAAAGTGCTGGGGCGCAGGGCGTTCGCCAAGGAGTACCGGCGGGTGTACGGCGAAGCCCCCGCGCGCTGACGGCCCGACCCGTCGTTGATCACGACCCTCGGCACGCAGTTGCCGGCGTGTGATCGGCGAGTCGCTGCTGCGTCCGATGATGACCGCAGATGATCCGGTGTCAGGCCAGCAGGTCGGCCAACGCGGACAGCGTCTCGGAGCAGCCGGCGTCCACCCGCAGGGCGGCCAACGGGTCGCCGCGGGTGACGCCCCGGTTGACGATCACGATCGGGATGCCACGGCGCGCGGCGTGCCGGACGAAGCGCAGCCCGGACATCACCGTCAGGGACGAACCGGCGACCAGAATCGCATCGGCCTCGTCGACCGCCCGGAAGGACAGCACCACCCGCTCCGGCGGCACGTTCTCGCCGAAGAAGACGACGTGCGGCTTGAGCGGTCCGGCGCAGAACCGGCAGTCGGCGAGCACGAACCCCGCCGTGTCCTCCAGTTCGACGTCGCCGTCCGGGGCGGTGCTGACGTCCGACCGGTTGCCGGCATCGGGGTTCAGGTCGGTCAACCGTTCGTGCAGCTCCACCCGCGGGGTGACGTCGCGGCAGGACAGGCACAGCACCTCGTCGATCCGGCCGTGCAGGTCGATCACCGGCCGGGCGCCCGCCTCGCCGTGCAGGCCGTCCACGTTCTGGGTGATCAGGCCGTGCACCATCCCGGCCCGCTGCAGCTTCGCCGTTGCGGTGTGGCCGGGGTTCGGCCGGGCCAGCCCCATTCGCTGCCAGCCGACGTGGCTGCGTGCCCAGTACCGTTGCTGGGCAACGCGTCCCGAGACGAACTCCTGATACGTCATGGGGGAGCGCGGGGGGCTGTCCGGGCCGCGGTAATCGGGGATCCCGGAGTCCGTGCTCAGCCCCGCGCCGGTCAGCACGACCGTGCGCCGGCCGTGCAGCACGGCAGCGGCGTCACCCACCGTGCCCAGTGGTGCACTGCGGCAACCGGTGCGCGGGGTGTCGGCGATGGCGGCGGCGGACCGGTCCGCAGCGGGAATACGGGTCACATGTCGAGGGTACGGACTGCCGGTCAGCCCTCGTCCACGATCGCGTCGTCGAGGTCCGGTGGCTTGATTCCGCCGTCGGGCGCCTTGCGGTGCTGCCGCAGTCCGAGCGCCGGGAACAGCAACACCGACAGCATGCCGGCCCCGACCAGGGAGGCCGCCGTCCCGGACGACAGGTCACCGGAGTCGACTCCGATGGCGGTGACTGCGACGATGATCGGCAGGCCGGTGGCGCAGAACAGCACGATGGCCCGCTTGTCCGGGGCGGCCGCTCCGCGCGGAGCGGTGAGCAGACCGGGCAGCCCGCGGATGATCAGCAGCAGCAGCACGAACACCGGCAGCAGGACCAGTGCCCGTGTGCTGGACACCAACGCGTCCAGGTCGAACGTGATCCCGGTGTTGATGAAGAAGAAAGGCACCAGAAACCCGAACCCGACGGCCTCGAGCTTCGAGTCGATCAGTTCCGCATCGGCGGGGGTGGCGCCGGACAGCAGCAACTTGGTGATGACGCCGGCGGCGAAGGCGCCGAGCAGCATATCGAGGTCCAACGCAATGCTCAGCGCCACCAGGCTCAGGATCAGCAGGATCACGAGCCGCACCGCGAACTGCCCGCTGGTCCGCATCGTCGCGCTGACCAGCGACTGGATGTACGGGTGCGCGCCCCGGCCCGCGAAGTACATGGCCACGGCCGCGACCGCAACGAACAGCAGCAGGACGACGGCGGAGATCCCCGGCTGACGACCGGACAGGAACAGCGAGATGGCGATCAACGGACCGAACTCGCCAACCGCTCCGACCGCGATGACGGCGGCACCGAAGGGCGTGTGCAACTCGCCGGCGTCACGCAGGATCGGCATCAGGGCGCCCAGTGCCGTGCTGGTCAGCGCGACCCCGATGAAGATGCCGGCAGCCGGTGACGGTGCGAGCAGCAGCCCCGCGCCGATGCCGACGGCCAGTGAGATCAGCCAGCCGAAGATCGAGCGGTTCAGCGGGCGACCCTTGATGCGCTGGAAGTCGATCTCGTTGCCGGCCAGGAAGAACAGCATCGCCAAGCCCAGTTCGCCCAGCCGGGTGGTGAACTCGGTGGGTTCCACCCACCCGGTGACCGCGGGTCCGATGAGGATGCCGAGCAGTATCTCGAAGACGATCAGCGGGATCCGGACGAAGCGCGTGATCGACGCGGCCAGGAGCGGAGCCAGCACCGCGGCAGCGGGGACGGCGATGAGCGAGGAAATGGTGACCGGTGCCACGCCTACCTCCGGATGACCGAGTCCCGCGGGTGATGTTCCGCGGCGTTCCGGGAACGATCATCGCGCACCGGTGACCGAATGTGGCCGAACCCGTGACCCCGGGGCGGCGCCCGTCTCGCCGAGCGCGACAACCTCGACGACGGGCTGCATCCGGCCGGCTCATCACCTCGGCCCGCCATGGCATCGGCAGATCCGGGCTCGGCTTGGGACCTATTCCTCTGCCCGGCAAGTCCGTGGACGCGACACGCTGAAGTGTGAACTCGACCCAACTCTCCTCGTCGGCCACCGCCCATCACCTGCTGGCCGTTCATCAGGTCGTGTTGCTGCTGGAGACCGACCTGCACCGTGGGCTGACGGCGGAGGAGGCGGCGGCCCGGCTGGACCGATACGGACCGAACGCCTTCGAGGCCGCCGCCCGCCGCGGCGTGCTGAGCCGCGTCGGCGAGCAGGTGCGCCACCCGTTGATCTACGTGCTGATCGCGGCCGGCGTGATCACCGCGGCGTTGGGCGAGTACATCGACTCGGTGGTGATCTTCGGGGTGGTGCTGGTCAATGTGCTGGTCGGCGTCATTCAGGAGTCGAAGGCCCAGGCCGCGTTGGACAGCCTGCGGGCGCTGGTACACACCCAGGCCCGGGTGATGCGCGGCGGGCAGCCGCTGGCGGTGCCCTCGGAAGATCTCGTCCCCGGTGACGTGGTGCTGCTGGATGCGGGCGACAAGGTGCCGGCGGACCTGCGGCTGATCCGGATGGCCGATCTCCAGGTGGACGAGTCGACGCTGACCGGTGAATCGGTGCCGGTGGTGAAGGACGAGGTGGTCCTGCCGGAAGCCACCCCGGTGGCCGATCGGCGGAACATGGTCTACTCGGGCACCTTGGTGACCGCCGGTCACGGCGCCGGGATCGTGGTGGCCACCGGCGCGGAGACCGAGCTCGGGGAAATCCACCGACTGGTCGGGTCCGCGCAAGTCCTGGATACCCCGCTGACGGTCAAGCTGGCCCGGTTCAGCAAGGTGCTGACGGTGTTCATCCTGGCCATGGCCGCGGTGACCTTCGGGATCGGGCTGGTCCGTGGGCAGGACGCGGTGCAGACCTTCACCGCGGCGATCGCCCTGGCGGTCGGGGCCATCCCCGAAGGACTGCCGGCGGCAGTGACGATCACGCTGGCCATCGGGGTGGCCCGGATGGCCAAGCGGCGTGCGGTGGTCCGCCGGTTGCCGGTGGTGGAGACACTGGGCAGTACCACGGTGATCTGCTCGGACAAGACCGGCACCCTGACGGAGAACCGGATGACGGTCCGGGCGGTGTGGACTCCCGACCGCGCCTTTCAGCTCCCCGATTCGGCGGCCGGCCAAGGGGGCGCGCTGGTCGACGCAGGCGGTGCCGCGATGACCGCACCGTTCGATCGGGCGTTGCGGTGGTGCCTGATCGCCGGTACCTGCTGCAACGACGCCACGATCAGCCGGCAGCACGGGGCCTGGGAATGGTCCGGTGACCCCACCGAGGGGGCTCTGCTGGTTGTTGCGGCCAACGCCGGGATCGACCCGGTGGAGATCGCGCAGGCCTATCCCCGGGAAGCGACGATCCCGTTCAGCTCCGACCGGCAATACATGGCCACCCTGCACCGGCAGCCGTCCTCCGGTGACCACGTCGTGCTCGTCAAGGGTGCCGTTGAGCGGGTTCTGCCGTTGTGCACCACGCAGATGGATGCGGTCGGCACTCGCCAACCGCTGAACGCGGCCGCGGCTCTCACGGCGGCCGAGGACCTCGCCGGCCGCGGACTGCGGGTCTTGGCCACCGCCGTGTATCCGTCGGCCGATCCGGACGCCTTCCGGGAAGACGGGGTGGATCATCTGGTGTTCACCGGGTTGCAGGCCATGCACGACCCGCCCCGCGCCGCGGCCGCCGCGGCGGTGCGCGCCTGCCACACCGCCGGAATCGACGTCAAAATGATCACCGGGGACCACGCCGCGACCGCTGCGGCCATCGCCGGTCGGCTGGGCCTGCTCGAGGAACCCACGGACGGGCACCTGCTCACCGGTGAGAACCTCCGCCGGCTCTCCGCGGAGGAATGGCCCGACGCCGTGAACAACGCCCGGGTCTTCGCGAGGGTGTCCCCCGAGCAGAAATTGCGGCTGGTCGAGGCGCTGCAGGCGCGGGGTCACGTGGTCGCCATGACCGGTGACGGGGTCAACGACGCGCCGGCCCTGCGTCAGGCGAACGTCGGCGTCGCAATGGGCTGCGGCGGCACCGAGGTCGCCAAGGACGCCGCCGACATGGTGCTCACCGACGACGACTTCGCGACCATCGAGGCCGGCGTCGAGGAGGGTCGCGGCGTCTTCGACAACCTCACCAAGTTCATCGTGTGGACCCTGCCGACGAACATGGGCGAGGGCATGGTCATCCTGACCGCGATCCTGCTCGGCGCGACCCTGCCGATCCTGCCCACCCAGATCCTGTGGATCAACATGACCACCGCCGTCGCGCTGGGCCTGATGCTGGCCTTCGAACCCAAGGAACCCGGGATCATGAACCGGCCGCCGCGGGATCCTCGGCAACCGCTGTTGACCGGTGCCCTGATGGCCCGCATCCTGCTGGTCTCCGCCCTGCTGGTCGGCGGCTCGTGGTGGCTGTTCGCCTGGGAGTCGACCAACGGGGCAACCCTGGAACAGGCCAGGACGGCAGCGGTCAACCTGTTCGTGCTGGTGGAGACGTTCTACCTGTTCAGCTGCCGATCACTGACCCACTCGATGTGGCACGTCGGGCCGCTGAGCAACCGCTGGATCATCGTCGGGGTGACCGCGCAATTGCTCGGCCAACTGGCCCTGACCTACCTCCCGGGCATGAATCAGCTGTTCCAGACCGCCCCGATCACCCTGGAGGCATGGCTGCGGATTCTGGGCGTCGCCGCCCTCACCTCACTCGTCGTCGCCACAGACAAGTACCTCCGCCGCCGGATGACCGAGCGAACCGTGGGCACCGACGTGACCGGAGAGCGCGGGACCTGGGCGCGCGGACCGGTTCGGCCCGCGACGCATTGACGTCTTCGGCGCTCCTCACGCAGAAACCCCGGTATGGGCCCGCTGCGACGTCGACCGCGGGGTGACCGCGGGTTGACCGCGCCGGTCTCGTCCGGGTCGACCGGACGCAACGGTTCAGGCGGCGGGCCGCACGTGGATGCCGTGCGCGATGTCCCGGGACAGCTCGGTCGTGGTGGTGCCGTCGGCGACGATCAGCGTGCCGCCGCGCTCGGAGAATTCCAGCACCGCACCGGGAATCACGCCGCCGCGGCGCAGCCCGTCCATGACGGTCGGCTGGTTCTGCACGATCTCGATGATCCGCCGTACCTCGTACCGGCCGCCCCGGCCGGCGGCGACGTCCGCGCCGATCAGGTCCAGGTGCGTCTCCGCCGGCGGGTTGGCGTCGCCCAGGTGATCAAGGCCCGGGATCGGGTTGCCGTAGGGGGAGGTCTGCGGATGCCCGAGCAGGGCGATCAACCGCTGTTCGACCTGCTCGCTCATCACGTGCTCCCAGCGGCACGCCTCCACGTGCACGTCCTGCCAATCCAGGCCGATGACGTCCAGCAGCAATCGCTCGGCGAGCCGGTGTTTGCGCATCACCGACGTCGCCCGTTCCCGGCCCTGCGCGGTCAGCTCCAGGTGCCGGTCGTCGGAGACCACCAGCAGGCCGTCGCGCTGCATCCTGGCCACCGTTTGGCTGACGGTCGGGCCGCTCTGGTTGAGCCGCTCGGCGATCCGGGCCCGCAGCGGGACGATGCCTTCCTCTTCGAGTTCGAAGATCGTACGCAAGTACATCTCGGTCGTATCGATGAGGTCGTTCACCCTGGCGGTCCCCTTCTTGGCCTGGCCGATCCTACCGGCCCGCGGACCGCGGCAGTGTTCGGCAAGGCGCCGGGACGGCCGACGGGACGGTGCAGCAGAATGAGCCCGGTGTCCGAGCCGAGCACCGATTCCCGTCCCGTTCCCGGCCCGCTTCTCGACTCGGCAGCCCTGGCCGCCGTGCTGACGACGGCGGGCCGGTCCACGCCGCCGGTACTGCTGGACGTGCGGTGGTCGCTGGCCGGCCCGGACCGCGCGGGATACCTGCAGGAGCACCTGCCCGGTGCCGTCTTCGTCGATCTCGACCGCGACCTGGCCGGTCCGCCCGGTGCCGGCGGACGGCACCCGCTGCCAGAAGCGGCCGCGCTGCAACGGGTCTGGCGGGCGGCGGGCATCGACGACGGATCGCACGTGGTGGTCTATGACGGCGGCAACGGACTCGGCGCGGCCCGGGCCTGGTGGCTGCTGCGCTGGTCGGGCCTGGAGTCGGTGCAGGTCCTCGACGGCGGATTGCCGGCCTGGACCTCCGACCCGGACCGGCCCGTTGAACGCGGTGAATCGGCGCCCGGCCGGCCCGGGACGGTGGTCGTCACCCCCGGTGCGATGCCCGTGGTCGACGCCGACGGAGCGGCCGCGGTCGCCGCCGCTCCGGACGGTGTGCTGTTGGATGTGCGCGCGGCGGAGCGGTTCCGCGGTGAGGTGGAGCCGATCGACCCGGTCGCGGGCCACATCCCGGGTTCGGTGAACCTACCCATCAGTCGGCTGCTGCACGAAACGGGGACCTACCGGCCCGCCGCCGAACTGGCCGCCGCGCTGGGCGCGGCCGGAGTGGTGGGGACGGCGGAGACCGGGCGGGACACCGGCAGACCGGCCGCGGCAGCGTCCTGCGGCTCTGGGGTGACCGCCTGCCAACTGGTGCTGGCCGGCGAGCTCGCCGGTGTGCGGCTTGCCCTGTACCCGGGCTCGTACTCACAGTGGTGTGCGCTGGACCGGCCGGTCGCGGTCGGTGGCTGACCCGTCATATCGCGTGCGGTAGAGCGTTGGGCGGCCCGCCGTTAGCCTGGGCAGATGACAGCGCCACTGGTGGTGTGGGATCCCCGCATGCTCGGTTACGACCTGGGCGGTGACCATCCACTGCACCCGTTGCGCTGGGAACTGACCTGGGCGTTGTCGGCGGAACTCGGCGTGCTCGACCACTATCAGATCCTCAAACCCGACCTTGCCGACGACGAGACCCTCGGCGGCATCCACACACCCGGCTATATCGCCGCGGTCCGGGACGCCTCCCAGTACGGCGCGCTCGGCGCCCTGCAGCACGGTCTGGGAACCGACGACAACCCGGTGTTCCACGGCATGCACGACAACGCGGCACTGATCGCCGGTGGGTCGATCGCCGCCGCCAAGGCGATCGCGCACCGCGAGGTGGAACGGGCGGTCAACTTCTGCGGCGGGTTGCATCACGCCATGCCGGATTACGCTTCCGGCTTCTGCGTCTACAACGACGTGGCTCTTGCCATCAAGGCTCTGCTGGACGAGGGCGTCCGGCGGGTGGCCTACGTCGACGTCGATGCCCACCACGGCGACGGCGTGCAGGCCGCCTTCTACGACGACCCCCGGGTGCTGACCGTGTCGATCCACGAGACTCCGCTGTCGCTGTTCCCGGGCACCGGGTTCGCCGGGGAGGTGGGCCGCGACGCCGCCCAGGGCACGGCCGTGAACATCGCGCTGCCGAGCGGCACCTCCGACGCGCAGTGGCTGCGGGCCTTCCACGCGGTGGTACCGGCGATGGTGCGGGCGTTCGCGCCCGAGGTGCTGGTGACCCAGCAGGGCACCGACACCCACCGGGAGGACCCGCTGGCGAACCTGAACCTGACCATCGACGGGCAGCGCACGTCGTACCGGGCGCTGCGTGATCTGGCGGAGTCGGTGACGGACGGCCGTTGGCTCGCGCTCGGCGGCGGCGGTTACTCGCCGGTGCGGGTGGTCCCACGGGCGTGGACACACCTGCTGGGGATCGTGTCCGGCCATGACGTCGACCCGGCCGCGATGGTGCCGCCCGGCTGGCTGTCGGAGGCCGGGGTGGCCCGGCCGGACATCGAGTTGCCCACCGAGATGAACGAGGGCACGACGGGTCTGGTCGAGTTCGACCCCTGGGACGGTGCGCAGGGAGTGACGGTGGACCGGGCCATCGAGGACACCCGCTACCACCTGTACCCGTTGCACGGACTCGATCCGCGCGATCCGCGTGACTGATCCGCAGGCGGTGGCGGCCACGGCGCTGACCACCGCGCCGCCGGAGCAGCCGTACCCGCAGCACTGGGAAGCGGACGTCCTGTTGGCGGATGGCGGCGTGGTGCACCTGCGCCCGTCCGGACCGGCCGACGCGGACGAGATCCGCGCCATGCACGGTCGGATGAGCTCCAGGAGCCTGTACCTGCGCTACTTCTCGGTGTTCGAGGAGGTGTCCGAGGAGCATGTGTCGCTGTTCACGGCCGTCGACCACTACGACTCCGCGGGCATCGTCGCAGTGCTCGCCGGGCACATCATCGCCGCCGGCACCTACCACCGGAACCGGACCGGTGACACCGATGCGGCGGAGGTCGCGTTCCTGGTCGAGGATTCACAGCAGCGCAGGGGACTGGGTTCCGTCCTGCTCGAGCACCTGGCGGCCGCCGCGGAGGAACGGGGCATCCGCCGGTTCACCGCGGAGGTGCTGGGCGAGAACACCTCGATGATGCGGGTGTTCCTGGACGCGGGCTACTCGGTGCGGCGGGAGTACGAGTCCGGCGTGGTGGACCTGGCTTTCGACATCCAGCCGACCGAGCGGTCGCGAGCCGTCATCATCTCCCGGGAACACCGTGCCGAGGCCAGGTCCATCGCCCGGCTGCTGTCGCCCCGGTCGATCGCCGTCATCGGTGCCTCGGTCGAACGTTCCAAACTCGGGCACGCCGTGCTCATCAACCTGCTGAGCAGCGACTTCACCGGACCGGTCTTCCCCGTGCACCCGAATGTCACCTCGATCCGGGGGGTCCGGGCCTACGGCTCGGTGACCGACATCCCCGATGACGTGGACCTGGCGATCGTGACGGTGCCGGCCGCAAAAGTTGCCGAAGTGGTCGAGTCGTGCCGCGTCAAGGGCGTGCACGGGCTGGTGGTGATGACCGCCGGATTCGCCGACGAAGGCCCCGAAGGCGCTGCAGCACAACGACATCTGGTCGAGGTGGCCAGGGCAGCCGGAATGCGGGTGCTGGGGCCGAACTGCCTCGGGCTGGTCAACACCGACCCCGCGGTCCGGATGAATGCCACGCTGGCGCCGGTCGTTCCACCGCCCGGCCGGATCGGTTTCTTCTGCCAGTCGGGTGCGCTCGGGATCGCCATCCTGGCCGACGCGGCGGCCCGCGGCCTCGGCCTGTCGACCTTCGTCTCGGCCGGCAACCGAGCGGACGTCTCCGGCAACGACCTGCTGCAGTTCTGGCAGGGCGACGACCGGACCGAGGTGGTGCTGCTCTACCTGGAGTCGTTCGGCAACCCGCGCAAGTTCGCCCGGCTGGCCAGGGTGCTCGCCAGGAAGAAGCCCGTCATCGCGGTGAAGTCCGGTCGGCATGCCTCGCTCAGCCCGGCGCTGGCGGCGAGTTCTCAGCAGGTCTCGGAGGCCGCCGTCGGCACGCTGTTCGCCCAGTCCGGGGTGATCCGCACCGACTCGCTGACGGCGGCCTTCGATGTCGCGCAACTGCTCTCGACGCAGCGGGTGCCCACGGGCAACCGGGTCGCCATCATCGGCAACTCCAGCGCGCTCGGCATGCTGGCGGTCGACGCGGGCATCGACGAGGGTCTTGAAATCGTGGACGGCTCGGCACTGGACATGGGCGCCGCCGTCAGCGCGAAGGACCTGGCCGAGGCCGTCAGCCAGGCCGCTCAACGGGATGACGTCGACGCTCTCGTCGTCGTGTACGCACCGTCGGTGGCGACCAAGGGGCTGCGTCATGCGGCAGCCCTGCACGACGCGGTGGTGAAGGCGCCGATCCCGATCGTCACCACCTTCCTGGCGGTCGACGGGCTGATGCAGCCGCTGTCGGTGATGTCCGACGACGGCAGTGCGGCCCGTGGGTCGCTACCGTCGTTTCGCACCCCGGAACGTGCGGTCGCTGCGCTGGCCAGCGCGGTCCGCTACGGCCAGTGGCTGGCCCGCCCGCCCGGCAGCTTCCCGATGCTGGACGGGATCGACGCCGCCGCGGCGCGCAGTGCCATCAACGCCATGCGGTCCGAGAGTGATGGGGAGCAGGAACGGGCCACCACCGATACCGAGGTCGTCGCACTGCTGCGCTGCTACGGGATCGACCTGGCCGAGTTCAAAGCCATCGGTTCCATCGACGAGGCGCTGGCGGCGGCCGACGAGATCGGTTACCCCGTCGCCTTGAAATCGTTCGACCAGTCACTGCGTCACCGGCTGGACCAGACCGGGGTCCGGCTCGGCATCGAGTCGCCGGAGCACCTGCGCAGCGCCTACGACAACCTGCTGTCCATCGCCGGGCCCTGGCTCTATGTGCAGAAGCAGGTTCCGCGCGAGCACGCGGAGGTGCCGACGGTCTTCCGGATCAACGCCGACCCGTCGTTCGGTGCGCTGATCTCGTTCGGTATCGGGGGAGTGGCCACCGAACTGCTCGACGACCGGGCGTACCGCGCCGTGCCGCTCACCGACACCGACGCCGCCGATCTGATCGCCGCGCCGCGGGCGTCCCCGCTGCTCAACGGATACCGGGGCTCCCGGATCGTGCCCAAGGAGCCGTTGATCGAACTGGCGCTGCGGCTCTCGGCAATGGCGGACGACCTGCCCGAACTGGTGCAGCTGCAGCTGCAGCCGGTGCTGTCCGGACCGGCCGGTGTGGTGGTGACGGGCGCGACCGCGCGGATCGGCCCGCCCTCGCCGAAGCCCGATCTCCGGCGCCGGCTGCCCTGACGCCGTCGGTCACAGCCGTCGGTCACAGCGCAGTCGCGCCCGGCCGGGTCCGCCGTCAGTCCTGCGCCGGCTCGGGGTCCGGTTCCCGGTCCGGCTCGCGGCCGGCCGGATCCGGGCTCTTGCCGGGCGGCACGGTGGGGAGCCGGGCGGTGAGGAACAGCGCGCCGATGGCGACCAGCCCGACGAGTGCGAAGGCGACCTGCAGTGCCTGCAGCCGGGCGTCGGCGTTGATCGCGGTGATCGAGTCGATCTCGGCTTGACTGACGCCCGCCGCCTGAAGCCCGGTGGTCAGCTGCTGGTCGGAGATGAACGGGACGCCGCCGACCAGTTCGGTGGAGATCTGGGATTTGAGCGAGTCGCTGATCGCCGGACTGTCCGCGACGCCGGTCAGCGCGACGCTGCTCAGCGTGGCGATCAGCACCGAGCCGATCAGCGCCGTGCCCATCGAGGCGCCCAGGTTGGTCGCGGTGTTCTGCAGGCCGCCGACCTCGGCGGTTTCCCGCTGGGTCACCGCCGACACCGTCACCGCGCCGAGCTGCGACGCCAGCGCGCCCAGGCCGAGGCCCATCAGCACCAGCGGGATGGTCAGCACGCCGGCGTCGGCGTCCGGGTCCATGCCCGCCACCAGGAATCCGATGCCGACGATCATCAGCAGCAAGCCGAGCCGCACCACGCGTTGCGGGTTCGCCCGCGGCCAGAGCTTGGGCACGCCGATCGCCGTGATGAGCAGCGCGATGGACAGCGGAACCAGCCGAACGCCCGTTTGCAGCGCCGTCAGTCCGAGCACCACCGACAGGAACAGTGGGACCGCGAAGAATGCTCCGGCCTGGATCATGAACTGCGCGAAGAACATGCTCAGCCCGCCGGACAGCTGCTTGTTGGCCAGCATCGCCGGCCGGAGCAGCGGTTCCAGGGCGCGCGGGTCGGCGGTGTGCAGTCGCTCCAGCCTGGTCTCCCAGCGCAGGAAGCCGTACACCACCAACAGCCCGGCCCCGATGCACCAGACGGTCAGGGTCATGTTCAGGATCGTCGGGGCGCCGGGCTTCGCGATCACCCAGCCCCATTCGCCGGAGCGCAGGACCCCGAAGACGAACAACCCGAGGCCGATGACCGACAGCAGCGAGCCGATCAGGTCGATGCGTCCGGGCTTGGGTGCGACGTCCCGGACCTTCCGCAGCACCGCGAGAATCGCGATGACCAGGACGACCTCGCCGACGAACACGTAGCGCCACGACGCGTAGGTGGTCACCGCGCCGCCGATGAGCGGCCCGGCGGCGACCGCGATGGCGCTCGCGGCCGCCACCATTCCGTATGCGGCCGAACGCTTCTCCGCGGGGAAGTTCGATGCAACGAGCGCGACGATGGCCGGCATGATCAGGGCGGCGCCGATTCCCTCCAGCAGCGACCAACCCACCAGCAGAACGGCGAGGTTGGGAGCGATGGCGGTGGTGAAGGAGCCGGCGGCGTAGATGATCAGGCCGATGCCCATCGCCCGGCGGCGGCCCATGATGCTGCCGAGCTTTCCGCCGGTGATCATCAACGTCGCCATCACCAGGGTGTACAGGGTGATGGCCGTCTGGATGCCGGTGATGGTGGTGCCCAGGTCGGCGGCCACGGTCGCCATGGACACGTTCATCACCGAGCTGTCCAGCGTCATCAGGAATTGACTGCTGGCCAGCACTGCGAGGACCAAACCCGCACCGGATGTCTTCGCCGCACCGGAACCCGAGGTAGCCACGGAACGATCCTCGCAGACCGGACCGCCGTCGCAAGTATCCGAAACGGGTGGTCTCCACGCGCCCGGAAAACCGAAAGACCGGGTCCGCCGCGCGGCAGACCCGGTCTCTCCGGAAACGACGACTCAAGGGGCCCGACGGCTCCGTGTTCGCCGCGGAGTGCTCAGCTGGCGTACGACCGAAGGACGTCGGAGCGGTCGCCGACCCGCAGCTTGGCCATCGAGTCGCGCTCGATCTGACGAACCCGCTCGCGGGAGATGCCGAAGACCCGACCGATCTCGTCCAGGGTGCGCGGCCTGCCGTCGTCGAGTCCGTACCGCAGCCGCACGACCGTCTGCTCGCGCTCGTCGAGCGTCCGCAGCACCCGGTTGATGTCGTCGTGCATGAAACCGGCCACGACGGCAGCCTCCGCCGACGTCGACTCGCTGTCCTCGATGAAGTCGCCGAGCGGCGCCTCCTCGTCCGAGCCGACCGGCATGTCGAGGCTGACCGGGTCACGGGCGTGATCGAGGAGATCGGCGATCTTCTCCTCCGGAATGCCCGACTCGTTCGCCAGCTCCGCCATCGTCGCGTCCCGGCCGAGCTGCTGGTGCAGCTCCCGCTTCAACCGGGACAGCTTGTTGACCTGCTCGACGAGGTGGACGGGGAGCCGGATGGTCCGTCCCTGGTCGGCCATACCCCTCGAGATGGCCTGCCGGATCCACCATGTCGCATACGTCGAGAACTTGAAACCCTTGGTGTAGTCGAACTTTTCGACGGCTCTGATCAGCCCCAGGTTGCCCTCCTGGATCAGGTCCAGCAGTGGCATGCCGCGGCCGGTGTACCGCTTGGCCAGCGACACGACCAGGCGGAGGTTCGCGACCAGCAGGTGGTTCCGGGCGCGGGCACCGTCACGGACGATCATCTTCAGGTCGATGCGGCGCTGTGGAGAGATCCGCTTGCCCGACTCCAGCATGTGGCCGGCGAACACACCGGCCTCGATGCGCTTGGCGAGGTCGACCTCCTGCTCGGCGGTCAGCAGTGCGGTCTTGCCGATTCCGTTGAGGTACACGCGGACGAGATCCGCGGAGGGGCCCTGGGCGTCCAGGTCCTCGTCACGGGTGACAGCGCGCAGGGTCGGGGTGGCGGCATTGATATCGGTCGTCGCAAGGGAAGAGGCGGCCATGTCATGCTCCCTTCGTTACGTTCTGCGGACCGATCACTGTCGACCCGGCAATTATTCGAACGCCTGTCAGCCCTTTTTTAGTTCCCTGAACTGGCTGCTCCACAACTGTCTACCGAGCCGGGCCGCCCGACGGATGAGCTTGCGGAGTAGATAAACCGGCGAGGCTGTGGTCCGGGGTGTGCCGTGCATGGGAAGAGCATGTGAATCGCTTCACAAGGGTGATGGCGGCGGCAGGCCCCGCCGATTTCTGCTGCGCTGCGTCACCGCCCGGAGCCATCAGTGAAAAGCGCGGAACGGATGCAAGAACGTGTGCGGCGATCCTCACATCGGTCCAGCCGGCCGATGCGCCGGACGGCAGTGCCGGATCACACCTCGACGATCACCGTGAACGGCCCGTCGTTGACGCTGGCGACCGCCATCATGGCGCCGAATCGACCTGTCTGCACCGCAGCGCCCAGGCGGCGCAGCTCGGCAATCACCTCGGCGACGAGCGGCTCGGCATGGCCACCCGGCGCGGCGAGGCTCCAGGACGGGCGGCGGCCCTTGTCGGTTCTCGCGTACAGGGTGAACTGACTGACCACCAGCAGGGGCGCGCCCGTCGTCGCGCAGGACTCGTCGTCCCGCAGGATGCGCATCTCGTGCACCTTCACGGCCAGTCGCCGCGCGGTGTCGGGGGAGTCGGTGTGCGTCACCCCTACCAGCACCAGGAGACCGGGCTGGTCGATCCGCCCGACGACCTCGCCGCCGACGGTGACATCGGCGCTGCTGACCCTGCTGACGACGGCTCGCACGACGACATGGTCGCATCGTGCTGCCCCCGGCCGGCAGCGGTGCACCGTGACCCGATGGTGTCGTCTCGCTCGGCCGGCTCGCTGCGCTCCATCGGCGACGGCCCGGTTGTCGGGCCACGTTCGCCCGGCGGCAGGTTCACGCTCGGCGGCTGAGGCGCGGGCCGGGTCAGTCGGTGACCGGCGTGAGCAGGCCACGGAGCACCGCCACGCGCACGGCTGGCAGCACCGCTGCGGCCAGCGCATCCTCGGACAGGCCGTGCGCGGCCGCCAGCAGTTCGATGACCAGGCTCAGCGGCGCGACCCCGGTGCAGCCGCCGAGCAGGGCCTGGCCCCACTCGTCCAACTGGAGCGTCGCTCCTGGTGCGCCGACCCGGCGCAGCAGTCGTAGCACCGGCACCCAGCCCTGGTGGCCGGCCAGCGAACGCTGCTCGAGGACCGCCTGCGGCGACAACGCCAGCCGGGTGGCCAGCAGCGCGCGATCGGTGGTGCGCTCCATCCACGCACGCCGGTGCAGGAAGCCGTCGACCTCGTCACCGGTGAGTTCCTCGTCCGGCCCGGTGATCTCGTCCAGGGTCACCGACGGATCAGCCGAACCGTTCTGCTGCAGGGTGATCAGGCCCATCCCGATGCCCTGCACCCGCTGCGCCGCGAAGTAGTCCAGCCACCGCTGGGCACGCCCGACGGCCGCGGCCGGGTCGCCGCCGACGCCGCGTCCGTCCTCGCCGGCGTCGCTGAGCCAGAGCCCGACGTATTCGGCCGGGTCCGCGAGTTCGCGTTGCACGACCCAGGCGTCGCAGCCGCTCGCCGACACCCAGCCGCCGACCCGTTGCCGCCAGTCGGCGTCCTCGGTGACCACCCAGTTCGCCAGGAGCTGCGCGGTGCCGCCGGGTCGCAGGTGCCGCGCCATCCCAGTCACGAGCTCCCGGCACAGCCCGTCACCCGGGACGCCGGAATCCCGGTAGGAGAAACGCATTTCACCGTCGCCGATGACGAACGGCGGGTTGCACACCACCAGGTCGAAGGTTTCCCCCTCGACCGGGCCGAACAGGCTGCCCCGGCGCAGATCCCACTGCTGACCGTTCAGCCGGGCGGTGGCGGCCGCCAGCGACAGTGCCCGGACGTTGGGGTCCGTGGCGACGACGTCATCGGCGTGCGAGGCGAGGTGCAGGGCCTGGATGCCGCACCCGGTACCGATGTCGAGCGCGCGGGCCACCGGGTTCCGGATCACCGCGCGGGCCAGGTTGATCGAGGCCGCGCCCAGACCGAGCACATGATCGGACCGGACCGGCCCGGGCCGGACGTCCGAGTCCGGGTCGGACACCAGCAGGTACTCCTGCCCGTCGGCGGCGTACGGCCGGATGTCGAGCGCGGCCCGAACGCCGGAACCGGCGCGTTCCAGGGCCTGCTGCTCGATCGCGTCGGCCAGCCCGGTGCGGGGTAGCGCCGCGGCGACGGCCTCCGCGTCCTCGGTGCTGCCCAGCAGGAACAGCCGGATCAGCGTGGTCAGCGGCGACGTAGCCGTGGTGGCACGCAGCGCCGGCGCGAGTTCGCCGCGGCCGAGCGCCCGGTGCGCGCCGGCGCCGAGCAACGCCGGCACGGCGGTCGCGGTGAAGTCCGCGGATCGCAGGTCATCGCCGAGGCGGTCGACGACGCCGGGATCGGCCAACGGCTGTCGTGCTGCGTTGCTGCTCACCGGCGGAAGGGTAGCGGCGAGCGTCAGCTCTGCTGTTCGGCCAGCACCGCGCGGACCCGACGGTCGTCCTTGGCCCGGTAGCGCAGCGCGTAGTGCCGGCCGACCGGCTGCCGGTCGCCGCCGGTCCCGATGCCGTCGGTGCGGATCATGTCCGCCCGGACGCCGCGGGCTCGGACCGCCTGCATCAGGTCCAGGGCGGTATCGGGCTCGTCGACCGCCATCCAGACGGGAGCGCGCCCCCGCCGGACCTCGGCGACGGCCCTGCCCAGCAGCACCCCGCCGGCGGCACCGACGCAGACGGCCAACGCCAGCGTCCGGCTGGAACGTCGCCTGCTGACCGCACGGACGGCAGTGACGGCGACCAGGCCGCAGGTGAACGCTCCGGCGGCGAGCAGCGCGGCCCACCGGGTGATGTCGCGCTGCGGAACTCCCTCGGGTGCGGACCGGAGCGCGGACGTCTGCCGTCGTGCCCACGGCAACGTGGAGGTCATGACAGCAGACTAGGACCACCCGCGCGTTCCGGCGCCCGTTGCGACGGGCCGATTCCGAAGAACCGGCCGCGTGAGGGCCGCCGGACGCCCAGGGTTGCCGGCGCGTGTCACGCTGGGCCGATGCATAACCGCGCGGAGCTGTTCCTGACCGGCAATCCGGACGCCGATCGGCTGCTGTCCCTGGACGCCAACGCCCTGCTGATCGGCATGGTGCTCGATCAGCAGGTCCCGATGGAGAAGGCGTTCTCCGGCCCGGCCGTGATCGCCGAGCGGATGGGCGGCCGGTTCGACGTGCGGGCGATCGCCGATGCCGACCCGGATGGTTTCGCCGCGATCTGCGCGCAGCGACCCGCGGTGCACCGTTTTCCCGGTGCGATGGCCAAGCGGGTGCAGGCCGTCTGTCGGGTGCTGGTCGATCGGTACGACGGCGACGCGACCAACCTGTGGTCGGGCGTGTCCGCCGGCGACGAGTTGCTCGGCCGGATCGCGGCACTGCCCGGGTTCGGTGCGCAGAAGGCGGCCATCTTCGTCGCCCTGCTCGGCAAGCAGTACGGGGTTCAACCCGAGGGGTGGCGCGAGGCGGCCGGCGGCTACGGCGAGCAGGGCAGTTACCGCTCGGTCGCCGACGTCGTCGACGACGATTCCCTGCAACGCGTGCGAGCCACCAAGAAGGCGGTCAAAGCCGCTGCGCGGCAGGGCGTTGCCGAGCCGGAGCCGGCGGCAGCGGACGGTGTGCCGGCGTCCTGAGGGTGACTCGCCGGTGCCGCGATCGCGGCCCGCGGGTATTCCCGTCCGGCCCGTCGCAGACCTCACAGCAGGCCCTCCCCAAGCCGCTGTGCGGCGGCGTAGCGTTGCCTGTGGCGCGTAAGTCGGTGGCTGGCTTCGCATCCAACGGGTACCGATACATCGGTACTACCGGCCAGTAATCGAATGCAGTGGCTACCGCCGCTGCCGACGCAGGGAATCGGGGAATGGTCATGACTTCTTCTTCGGCCGAGGCTCCCATTACGGCCGGATCCGCAGCCACCGGAGTCGGATCGGGGCGGCGCGCCGCGGCGACGGTGATCACCGCGGCCGAGCCTTCCTACGACGAGCAGCTCAGGTCCCGCCGCAAGCGCTACATGATCATGATGAGCCTGCGGGTGCCGTTCCTGATCCTGGCCACCGCCCTGTACCAGACCCCGTGGCTCGCGATCCTGGTCATCGCGATCTCCATCCCGCTGCCGTGGGCGGCGGTGCTGATCGCCAACGACCGGCCGGCCCGCAAGGCCCGCACCGTCCCGCCGGGCACGATCAACTACGAGCGCGCGCTGCCCGCCGGTGGCCGGGAAATCGTGGACAGCACGGTCGACGGATCTGCCGGCTCGCCGAAAGCGGGCTACCGGACCGGCTGACCGGCCGCGTCGGGCCTGGCGCCGATCCTGGCGGCGGCCGCGGTGCCGGCCACCACCCCGGCCCCGCAGTGCCGTCAACGGCCCGCCGCCGGCCAGCCAGGAGGCCAACAGCCCCGCGTTGAACGCATCTCCCGCTCCGGTCGAGTCCGTCTCGCAGGACTCCGGGGCGGGCACGCTTATCCGCTCGTCGGCCGAGTACCACGACGCGCCCTGCCGCCCATGGGTCACCGCGACGGTGCCGACGGCCTGCAGCGCCCGGTCCGGACCGCCGAGGGCGGCCAGCTCCGAATCGTTGGGCAGCAACAGATCCGTGCCCCGCACCCAGGACAGGAAGTTCTCCCCGCCGACCGTGGCGACATGGGTGGAGGCCTGTGGATCGACCGACGTGGTCCAGCCGGCCCGCCGGGCGAGCTCGAGGGCGGCCAGGGCCGCCGGCCGTGATCCCTCGTCCAGCAGGACGTACCCGGAAAGGTGCAGGTGGGACCGGCCGGACACCCGCGGCAGGGACACGTCATCGACGCGGAACGCCGCGTTCGCGCCGCTGTCGGCGACATCACCGGCCGGCTTCGCCACGATGTCCAGTCCGACGTCACCCACCACGGTCACGTGCGGACGAGCCGGTCGCCCGGTCACTCCCGCACCGCCGGCGGGACCGCCTCGATCGCCACCGCGACCTGGGCGGCCAGCATCGCATTCGCGAGGACGAGGTCCACGTTGACCCGCAGGCTCGCTCCGGCGGTCACCTGATGGAAGTACTCCAGCAACCGCGGCGTGACGTCCTTGCCGGTGACGCCCTCCGACTCCAGCATCGCCAGCCCGCCGCCAGCGTGCGGTCGTGCAGCTGCGGGTCCAGTTGCCGATCTGGCGGCACCGGGTTCGCCAGCACCACCCCGGCGTGGTCGGTACCGAGCCGCGGCGCGCGATCGCCACCGCCGCGGCCTGCCCGGGAGTGTCGACCCGCCAGGTCACCCGCTCCCCGGAGTCGGAGAGGTAGAAGCCGGGGAATGCCTCGGTGCGGTAGCCCAGCACCGGGACCGACAGCGTCTCCAGGTACTCCAGCGTTCCGGCCACGTCGAGGATCGACTTCACCCCCGCGCACACGACGAGCACCGGGGTCCGGGCGAGCACACCCAGGTCGGCGGACACGTCGAAGGTCTGCGCCGCGCCGCGGTGCACCCCACCCAATCCCCCGGTGGCGAAGATCTCGATGCCGGCCCGATCCGCCAGCGCCGAGGTCGACGCGACGGTCGTGGCGCCGTCGACCCCGAGAGCCAGTGCCGGCCCGACATCACGGACGGACAGCTTGGCGATGTCGTCCGCACCGCAGAGCCGGTCCAATTCGGCGGCCCCGACGCCGATTCGCACGGCGCCGTCGAGCACGGCGATGGTGGCCGGAACGGCCCCGGCGGACCGCACCACCGCCTCGATCTGGTCCGCGATGCGGCGGTTGTCCCCGCGGGGCAGTCCGTGCGCCAGGATCGTCGACTCCAGGGCCACCACCGCGCCGCCGGACGCGAGTGTGTCCGCGACCTCCGGGTTGATGACGAGCAGCGGTGACAAGGGTCCTCCGATCGGGCCGGCACTGGCATCATGATCGAAGGAGCCCGGGCATGACCACCGCGCCGGCCGCCGCCTGCACACCGCTCGCCTGACCACCAGGAGCCACGATGACGACATCGACCCAGACGCTGGACAAGCCGCTCGAGGACACCACGACCGGCGACGACACCCCGAAGATGTTCCATTACGTGCGCAAGTCCAAGATCGCGGAATCGGCGGTGCTGGGCAACTTCGTGGTCGCGCTGTGCGGGGAGACATTCCCGGTCACCAAGTCGCCGAAGCCGAACTCCCCGGTGTGCCCGGACTGCAAGAAGATCTACGAATCGATGAAGAAGTAGCCACAGCTGCTGCCGGGGCGTGGCCGGCCGAGGGTCGGTCCGAGGGGCAGGCGATGCGGTTCACCCGGCGGCGGCCTGGTCCTGCTCCTCGCGGTAGGCCTGCCACTTGCGGCGTTCCCGCTTGGACAACCGCGGCGAGTAGAACTCGAGCATCGCGTTGTTGAACTGCGCGCCGATGATGATCGCCATCGAGACGAAGTAATAGAAGAGCAGGAACGTGATCGGCGTCGCCAGCGCGCCGTAGGTCAGGCCGTGCGAGTACACGTACGACAGGTACAGGCGCAGGCCGAAGCTCGCGACGATGAACACGGCCGCCGCGACGAGCGCCCCCGGCACCCCGCGGTACCAGGGGTGCTTGTGCTTCGGTGCGACCTTGTAGAGCACGGTCAGCATGAAGATCAGGAGCACGGCGAGCACGGGATAGTAGGCGAAGTTGACGATGCCGGCGACCTGGCCGCGCCACGACTCGGGGAACACCTTGGGCAGGTAGTCGGGGCCGATCGCCAGCAGCGGCAGCAGCACGATTCCCGCCAGCAGCGCCACCAGGTAGAGACCGAGCGCGAAGAACCGCTCGGCAACCGGGTTGCGAACCTCGTGCTGGTTGTAGGCGATGGTGATCGACTCGACGAACGCGGACATCGCCGACGAACCCGCCCACAGGCTGATCACCAAACCGATCGACACCACGTCGGCCTGCCCGTTGCCGAGGATGGTCTGCACGGTGTTGCCGACCAGGTTGTCGGCGACCTCCTCGTTGAAGATCGTGTTGAGGAACAGCAGGACCTGGTCGCGGACCTGTTCGATCGTCCCGGCCGGGAAGTAGTGCGGGACGATGAAGCCGATCATGCCGAGCAGGGCCAGCAGCAGTGGCGCGGTGGACAGCGCGCACCAGAACGCCGCCTGCGAGCTCATGCCGAACAGCGAGTCGGCCCATGCCTTGCTCAGTGTGCGGCCGAGGATCCGCCGCCAGCGGTGCCGCACCGGCGGCACCTCCAGCGCCAACGGTCCGGTGCCGATGCGGTGCCACGGCACCGTCACCGAATCCGCCGGTGACGGCGCGGAGCGGGCGATCACCGTGGTCGCCTCGGCGCTCCCGTCGTGCTCCCGGGGCCCTGGCGATGGCGACGGCGATGGCGACGGCGATCGCGATGACGATTGCAAGGACGCCGCGGACTCGTCCGCCGGGTGCGGTCCCGTCGCCGGGGGCTTGCCGCCGTTCCGGTTGGGGGTCACGGGGGAGGACCCGACCGTCGTCCGTACCGGCTTGATCACCGCCCCGCGCTGCGATCCGGTGGGCGTCGCAGAGCCGGCCAGACCCGGTCCGGCAGCAGACATCCGCTGGGTCGGGTCGCCGGGCGGTGGCGGCGCACTGGTCACCTGACGAGCATGCCCTTTCGACCCGGGTGACGGGTACTGCGACACCAAGTCGAAACACGACCGCAGCGCTCGGCCGGGACGCGGCCCGCGCCGCGACGGCACCGCCGAGGGTCAGTCGTGGCCGCCGACGGGCCGTCCCGGACGGTAGGGTCGGTCCCGGCCCTCGAGCCGTCAGGACCCCCGTTCCGCTCCGCGGAACGGTCCGGCGTCGGGGGTTTTTGCACGGGCACAAGGCAAGTCGCGGGGGTGGTGTGGAGGTGCGTCCGGTCGGTCCATTGCGAGCGCGGTTGCGCCCGTGGCAGCGGGAGGCGCTGGCGGCGTACGAGGATGCGCAGCAGGGCGGCCACCGGCGGGACTTCCTGGTCACCGCGACGCCGGGCGCCGGGAAGACGACATTCGCCCTCGCGGTCGCCGGTTCGTTGCTGCAACGCCGGGTCATCGACCGGGTCGTCGTGGTCTGCCCGACCGACCACCTGCGCACCCAGTGGGCGGACGCCGCGGGCGCCGTCGGACTCGTGCTGGACCCGACCCTGACCAACGCGCAGGGCCCCGTGCCGGACGGTATGGACGGTTACGTCACGACCTACGCGCAGGTGGCCGGCCGTCCCGCCATCCACGCCGCCCGCTGCCGGCGCCGGCGCACCCTCGTGGTGCTGGACGAGATCCATCACGCCGGTGACGGCCTGTCCTGGGGTGAGGCAACTGCCGAGGCGTTCGCCGAGGTGCACCGGCGGCTCAGCCTGACCGGCACGCCGTTCCGGACGAAGCCGGGGGAGCGGATCCCGTTCGTGGACTACGAGACCGACGGCGAGCTGCTCCGGTCGGTCGCGGACTACACCTACGGGTACCGCAACGCGCTGGCGGACCGGGTGGTGCGGCCGGTGGTCTTCGCGGCGTACACCGGTGTCTCCCGGTGGCGCAACAGCGCCGGCGAGGTGATCGCCGCGTCGCTGACCGACTCCGGCACCCGCTCGGTGGAGGCCGCGGCGTGGAGGACGGCGCTGGACCCGGCCGGCGGCTGGGTGCCGCACGTGATCGCGGCGATGGACGAACGGATCACCCACCTACGGCAAACCGGGATGCCGGACGCGGCCGGCATCGTGCTGGCCAGCGATCAGCAGGACGCCCGCGCGTACGCCTCCATCGTGCGACAGATCACCGGCGCCGCACCGGCTCTCATCCTGTCCGACGACCCGGCCGCGTCCCGCCGGATCGAGAAGTTCCGCACCTCCGACCAGCGGATGGCGGTCTGCGTGCGGATGATCTCCGAGGGCGTCGACATCCCCCGGGCCGCTTGTCTGGCCTGGATGACGTCATACCGCACCCCGCTGTTCTTCGCCCAGGCCGTGGGCCGCGTGGTGCGGGCCCGTGACGCACGTGAATCGGCGACGGTCTTCCTGCCCGCGGTGCGCCCGCTGCTGGCCCTGGCCGCCGAGTTGGAGAACGACCGCAACTACGTCATCGCGCCGCCGCCCCCGGCGCAGGACGACCCGGACGCCCTCGACCTGCCGCTGGAGCCGGCGGAGCCCACCGAGTCCGGCACCATCGAGGTGCTGGACTCGCGGGCCGAATTCGCGCACCTGCTGCACTCCGGCCGCGCGGTGAGCGCGGGAGTGACGACGGCCGACCGGGAGGTGGTCGTCACCGAGGACGACCAGGACTTCCTGGGGTTGCCCGGGTTGCTCACGCCGGAGCAGACCGCTGCGTTGCTGGCCACCCGGGACTCGGACCTGCGGCGGCGGGTGCAGGTCGCGGCGGAGACCCGGCGCGAGGACCATGTGCACGACGACCCCGACACCTCGTCGTGGCGGGCCGCGGCAGCGCTGCGCCGGGAGGTCAACCAGCTGGTCGGGCGGGTCGCCGCACGGACCGGCGCAGCGCACGCCAAGGTGCATTCCCAGTTGCGCCGGGAGGTGCCCGGTCCGGCGTCTGCCGCCGCCGGACCCGACATCCTGATGGCCCGGCGGGACCACCTGCTCGCGATGCTCTGACCGGCTGCGCCAGGGAGGCTCCGGGTGGCGTCAGCCGGTGGCGAGCGCCTTCCAGGCGCCGGCCAGGCCGACGAACCCCGCTCCCAGGAAGAGGTACCAGCCCGCCTGGGCCTGGGCGAAGAGGGTGAACAGACCCACGTCGAAGATGGCCCGCGCTGAGATCAGCAGCCAGCCCGCCCCGGCCACGCAGGCGCTCGACACCAGCAATGCCGCCAACCCCAGCGGCCGGTGGTTGATCGCCATCATCATCGCCGCCCCGAGCAGCATCAGCGCCCCGCCGCCCACCGCGGTGCCCAGGACGCAGTACGACGCGAGCTGGGCATCGCCGGCCGAGTCCGGCACGGACCGGAGCAGCCGGTACACCTGCCAGCCCGACACCGACACGTCCGGGCCCGCGACGGAGCTGGAATCGACCGTCACCGTCCGCCACGGCAGCAGCAACTGCCAGATGGCGAGGGCACCGCCGACGAGCAGCAGGGCGGCCGCGATCGGGTCCGCCCGCGGTGGCCGCCGGATCGGGAGGGGGACGCCCGTCATGCCGGCCGCGCCGATGCCCGGTGAACTCATGTCGCCCCTCCTCGTCACGGCATCATCGCGCATCACGGCAGGGAAGCAACCGGTTTCGGCGTCCGCGCGGGCTCATCGACCCGGCATGAGGTGTCCGAAGCCGACCGCGGGCGCGTCAGGGCAACGGGCAGGACAGCCGGAGAACGCCGAAGGGCGGCCCGCCGAGACGGACCGCCCTTGGGACGTGCGACAGCTCCGGCCCCCGTTGCGGGCCGGAACGCAGAAACTCAGCCCGCGTCGCGGGAGTGGTGCAAAACGGCAGCCAGTTGCTCGAGGCGGGCGGAGTGCTCCTGCGCATGGTGACCGCAGAAGAGCAGCTCACCACCGGTCGGCAGGACGGCACGAACCCTCGCTGCGGCGCCGCAGCGATCGCAGCGATCGGCGGCGGTGAGTGCTGCTGGACTGGCCAGGGTTCCGGTCATTGTCGTCCTCCCATCGTCGGCCACCGCAGCAGCGGTGGCGGTACCTCGCGCACCGTTTCCGTTCCCAGAGACGGTGTTCGTCAATCCGGCCCCCTGTCTACAGGAGCCGTCCGTCAGGGGTTCGATACCCGCCCGTAGCCGGATCGGAGCACCGTGGGCCCTGTTGGACCTCTTCATCGTGCCATCCCGTGCACCCGCAGGTCGGGTCGTTCGCCGCAGGCGTAGCGGCGCGCCGCCGCACGCCAGGTGATGTGCGGCATAAGAATTTCGGGACCTTGGTCCCTTTGTTCTTATCCTGAGCAAAGCTCAGGCTGTGTCCTGGTCACCGCGCGGTGGCAGGGTTGAACCGTCGTTGCTGCATGTCGAAGGAGTTGCAATGGACCCGCTGGGGATCGCCAGGTGGCAGTTCGGGATCACCACCGTCTACCACTTCCTGTTCGTCCCCATCACCATCGGCATGGCCTTCTTCCTGGCTCTGACCGAGACGGCCTGGGTCCGTACCCGCAACCCGGTGTACCTGCGCATGGTGAAGTTCTGGGGCAAGATCTTCTTGATCAACTTCGCGTTGGGCGTGGTCACCGGCATCGTGCAGGAATTCCAGTTCGGGATGAACTGGTCGAGCTACTCCCGGTTCGTCGGTGACGTGTTCGGGGCCCCGTTGGCCATGGAGGCGCTGCTGGCGTTCTTCCTGGAATCGACGTTCCTGGGCCTGTGGATCTTCGGCTGGGACAAACTCTCGCCGAGGCTGCACCTGGCCTGCATGTGGCTGGTCTCCATCGGCACGGCGCTGTCGGCGTACTTCATCATGGCCGCCAATTCCTTCATGCAGAACCCGGTGGGCATCACGGTCGACGTCGAACGCGGCCGCGCGCAGATGACCGACATCTGGGCGGTGCTGTCCCAGCCGCTGCAGGTGTGGGCTTACTCGCATGTGATCGCGGCGGCACTGCTCAGCGGTGCGGCGATGTTCGCCGGTATCTCGGCGTGGTTCCTGATGAAGCAGCGTGACGTCGACGTCTTCCGGCCGTCGGTGCGGCTCGGCCTGGTCGGCATGCTGATCGGCTCGCTGGCGGTGCTGGTCACCGGCGACCTGCTGGCCAAGGCGATGACCGAGGTGCAGCCGATGAAGATGGCGGCCGCCGAGGCGCTGTACGAGACGACCGATTCCGCGTCCTTCTCGCTGATCACCATCGGCACGCTGGACGGGTCGCAGGAGATCTGGTCGATCCGGGTGCCGAACGTGCTGTCGTTCATGGCAACCGGGTCGCCGACCGGCACGGTGGAGGGCATCAACAACATCCAGCAGCGGTTCGTGGAGCAGTACGGCCCCGGCGATTACCGGCCGAACATCCCGGTGGCGTACTGGTCGTTCCGGATCATGATGGGCGCCGGCTTCATCATGATCCTGGTCTCCATCGTCGGGCTGTGGTTGACCCGCCGCGGACGGCTGCCGAAGAACAAGTGGGTGTGGCGGCTCGCGATGATCTCGATTGCCGGGCCGGTGATCGGCAACTCGTTCGGCTGGATCTTCACCGAGATGGGCCGCCAGCCGTGGACGGTGGTCGGCCTGTTCAAGACCGACGAATCGGTGTCGCCGTCGGTGTCCGGCGGTTCGGTGCTCACCTCGCTGATCATCTTCACCCTGGTGTACGGCGTGCTGGCCGTCATCGAGATCGGGCTGGTGATCAAGTACGTCCGGATCGGGCCGCCCGGCGAACAGGAGGCACTGCAGTCCGTGCAGCGCCGGTCGCGCGGTGACGGCGACGGCCAGGACGGTGACGGCACCGATCAGACCGACTCCGGCGACCGGCCACTGGCCTTCGCGTACTGACGTCCACGGCTACGACAGGAACATGACATGTGGCTCAACAACCTGTGGTTCGGCCTGATCGCCATCTTGTGGATCGGCTACTTCGTCCTGGAGGGATTCGACTTCGGCGTCGGCGCCCTGCTCCGGCTCGTCGGGCGTGACGAGAAGGGCCGCCGGGTACTGATCAACACCATCGGTCCCGTCTGGGACGGCAACGAGGTCTGGCTACTGACCGCGGGCGGCGCGACCTTCGCCGCGTTCCCGGAGTGGTACGCCTCGATGTTCTCCGGGTTCTACCTGGCGCTGGTTGTGGTGCTGGTCTGCCTGATCGTGCGCGGCGTGGCCTTCGAGTACCGCGGCAAGGGGCACAGCGATCTGTGGCGGGCCCGCTGGGACTGGGCGATGTTGATCACCTCGTGGGTGCTGCCGCTGCTGTGGGGCGTCGCGTTCGGCAACATCGTGCGGGGGGTGCCGCTGGACGCCGACCACGAGTACGTCGGATCGTTCTTCGACCTGCTGAACCCGTTCGCCCTGCTGATGGGGCTCTGCACGCTCAGCTTGTTCATCACCCACGGTGCCGTCTATCTGACCCTGAAGACCACCGCGGACGTGCGGGGTCGGGCCAAGGCCGTCGCGCTGCGCTTCGGGCCGGCCGCGATCGTGCTGATGGCCGCCGCAGTGCTGTGGCAGCAGACCATCCGCGGCACCGCGCTGTCGATGATCGTCGGCGCCCTCGCCGTCGTCGCGCTGGTCGTCGGTTACCTGCTGACCCGGGTCGACCGGGACGGCTGGGCGTTCGTCGCGACGGCGGCGTCGACGGCGTTCCTGGTGATCGGCTGGTTCGCCTCGCTCTATCCGAACGTCCTGCCGTCCACCATCGACCCGGCGTTCTCGCTGACGGTGGACAACGCCGCGTCCTCGACCTACACGCTGACCGTGATGAGTTGGGTGGCGCTGGCGTTCGTGCCGCTGATCCTGGCGTACCAGGCGTGGAGCTACTGGGTGTTCCGCAAGCGCATCTCGGTGCACCAGATACCGGAGTCGCCCACCCGGGTGCCGGTGGGCTGAGCGGCCGAGCACTCGACACAGCAGTAGCAGCAGCGGGCCGGTTCCCGAGGGAACCGGCCCGCTGTGTGGATGAGGCAAGGCCCGACGTGGCGCCTACTTGCCCGGATTCACCACCACCGTAGTGCCGGTGCCGCCGGGGTAACTGACCCACCCGAGGTACTGGGTGTCGGCGTCGACATCGGCGACGGTCGCGGTGACCGCCAGCTCCCGGCCCGCCGTGGTGGTCGCGTTCGATGGGGTTACCGTCAGGCCCGCGTCCGGCTGTCCCGGACCGACCACGAAGCTGCGGAACGAGAAGTCCGTCGAGCTTGTGCCCGGTGCATCCGCGTAGCCGTTCACGACACCGACGTAACGCCCCGCCGGTGGCTCGAACAGGTCCACTGTCTCGGTTGCGGTCGGACCACCGGAGGACCCGACGACCACCGGTGTACCGCTCGCCGGGACGTAGTACACGTCCAGGTCGATGTCCGCGCCGGCGGTGTCGTCAGCGACCTTTGTCGCGAAGCGCGCCAGCTTCGTCCCGGCCTCCACCGTCACCGGGAACTGCTGCTGCCCGGTGCTGTTCACGTTGCCCAACTTCGGATCACCGTTGACCAACCCGTTCGCGGTGATCGGGAAGGCGCCGTTGATGCCTGACCGGACGGTCCAATCGGCCGAGGTGTCCGGGCTGTTGATCGTCACCTCGTCGGCGGAGGCGCTGGCCGCCACCGATTTCACCGCGATCGGGCTGCGGACCGTGGTGTTCGCCCCGCGCCAGGTGAGATACCCCTCGGCGTAGGTGTTCAGCGGCGCGGAGCGGCGGGTCAGTCTCACCTTGAACTGCTTGGTCTGACCGGGAGCGCTGAAGTTCAGGATCGACGGCGAGACGGTGGCGGTGAATCCGGGCACCGACACTGCGGCCGAGTACAGGCCGGGCTTGACCGCGGTGACCTTTCGCGTCACGACGCGGGTACCGAGTACGTCACCGGCCGCTATCGAGGCCTGGTTGTAGTCGGTGGGATCCACAGCCGTTGCGCCGGTGCCCGTTTGGTACCTGAGACCCTCCAGGTAGGACAGCCAGTCGTTCTGGCCCGCGTCGTAGACGAGCGCCGGGTTGAGCATCCGGGTGGCGTCCACTTCACCGGCGCCCTGGGAGAACGGATCGTCGTTGGTGGAGCCGTCGGCGTTCTTCGTGTCGTACGCCGTGGTCATCAGCGCCGACTTGACCGCCATCGGCGACCAGGCCGGGTACTGCCTCTTGATGATCGCGGCGAGGCCGGCGATGTGCGGAGCGGCCATAGAGGTGCCTGAGTAGAAGTCCCACAGCCGGTCCTCGTTCGAGGGCGGTGCCACGGCGGCGAGGATGGTGACGCCGGGCGCCGCGATGTCCGGCTTGAGGACGCCCTCATCCGTCTCCAGCGCGGGTCCGCGGGAGGAGAAGCCGGCGATCTGCGGGTAGGGCGTCTTGGTGTTGGTCTGGTTGCCCGGCAGCAGTGCGGCGGTGGCCCCGCTGGTGAGCGCATACGCCTTGATGGCCGGCCCGGCCGGCGCATTCACGTGCACCGACGGCACGGAATGTAGATCTCCGTCGGTGCTGTTGTCGGTCAGGTTGGCCAGCACCATGCCGATGCCCCCGGCGCGTTTCACCTCGGCCGATTTGGCGACCCGGTCCACCACGCCGCGATCACACTCGACGATCGCGCCGGTGACCTTGGCCGGATCGAGGGTGCCCGGGGTGCAAAGTGCGGCCTCGGTGGCCGTCTTCCCGGCAAGTCCCGCACCCTGTGCAGCGACCAGCGGGGCAGGCCCGACCGGGCCCTGCACTGTGGTGCTGATGCCGGAGTACCTCTGGCCGTTCCCGAGCACGACGGTGCCCTCCCGAGGAGCCACCGTGCTGGCAGCGACGGTGGTCACCCACGGCTGGGTGTTGTCCATCGTGGAGGCGCCCGGGCCGCTGTTCCCCGCGGACGCAGACACGAAGATCCCGGCGGACGCCGCCGACAGGAACGCGAGCGCGATGGGATCGTCAGCCGGCGACTCCGACGACGAACCGATCGAGTAGTTGATGACGTCGACGCCATCGGCGACCGCCTGATCGATGCCCTCGACGATGTCGGAAGTGAATCCGCCCTCCGAGCTCCGGTCCGACCGGCTCCACAGCACCTTGTAGACGGCGATGGACGCCCCGGGTGCGACTCCGGAGATGGCGCCGTACTTGCGGCCGTCAATGGTGGTCTGGACCCTGGCGTTGCCCGCCGCGGTGCTTGCCGTGTGGGAGCCGTGCCCCCCACCGTCCCGCGGGGACCGGTAGTCGGTGAACAGTTTCGCCGGCGTGGAGGCGATGAAGGAGTCACCGAAGTAGCGGGCGCTGATCACCTTGCTGTTGCACACGTTGGCGCTGAACTGCTCGCCGGCCTCGCAGGTGCCGGTGAACTGCTGCCCGTTGGCCTTGTTCATGACGGTCGTGTCGCCCTGGCGATATGCCCTGGTGGGATCGGCCGGGTCGGGGGCGTTCCCGAGCGGCTTGCCGGCGAAGGAAGGGTTCTCCGGCCAGATGCCGGTGTCAAGCACGCCGATGACCACGCCCTTGCCGGCCTTCGCCGGTCCGCCCACGGACTCCCACACCCCGTGCGGGCCGGTGAGCTTCAAGAAGTCGGCGGAGTTCGTGTCGTTGTCGGGTGTCCGGATGGCGTCCTTGGACACCGACAGAACGCCGGGTTTCCGGGCCAGGGCTTGCGCCTGCTGCGAGGTCAGTTCCGCGGCGAACCCGTTGAGGGCAACCGTGAAGTTCTCGTCCGGCGTGACTCCCACGGAGTCCGCCGTCGCCGCCTGGTCGGATTGCAGCACGTCGGTGTACTGCTGTGCCGCACGGCTTCTCACATCCAGCTTTCCGCTCCTGGCCGGCTTGGTCGCGGGGATGCCGCTGACACCACCGGTGTAGGAAGCCACCGGCGGCCGGGTCAGCGTGACGATGTACTTGCCGGGAACGTAGTTTCGCTCGGCCGGTACGACGCTCCCGTCCTGCGATCCGGCAGACGGGACCGTGATCGGTTCGCCGGGCACGGCCGCAGTCGGGCCGCCGGGGACATGGACGTCCGGGGTTGCCGTCGCAGGTGTCACGGCGATGGTGGTCATCGTGAGAAACGCGACCGCAAGGAAGGCAGTCCGCTGCATCTTCCTTGGTGCGGAAAGCGACATCTGGCCTCCAGGCCATTACTGTGCGCCGAGCTCGCCAGCGCGGGGTGAGTGAGAACCGGCCGAACGTTAGCCTCAGGTAACCACTCACGCCAGAGTGACATCGTAAAAAGATTGCGCAGTGCAACGCTTTTGGGACAGTTGATTCGCTTCTGGGCGGAATGTCGTTCGGATGTTCGCCGAGTGGGTAGAGGCAGCTCCACGTATCGTCGATCGCGACCATCGGCCTGAGTGGTCCAAGGAGGACCCTTGCTACCGGACGAAGCCGACGTTCCACAGGTCGATGCGGTACAGGCAATGCGCGGACGGATGCGCCGCGGCGCTTCCGGCGCGCCGGGTGCCGCGGAGAGTAGGCGCCTGACCTTGACCGGCACCGTCGAACAAGGAGTCGAGGGGCGATCGGTGGTCTTGCTGGATTCGAGCGGCGCACCGCTGGCCGACCTTGTCGGGCGGCCCGTGCAGGACTACCGACTGGGCGCCGAGGTCCGGGTGCGTGGTCGCTACCTCACCGGCCTGTCCTCAGCGGCGCAACAGGGCCGGCCGTTCGAGGTGGAGACCATCGAGTTCGCCTGAGCGCCGCCTCCCGCTGCGACCGGGTAAGGATCACCGCTGACGGCTTCGTCCGGCTTAGAATCATCCGGCACTGCGTCGGGGTCGGAAGCTGTTTCGGGCCCACGTTCGCCGATGACCAGGACGAACGCTACGGCGCGCACCGCACCGAGGAGGTCGGCGTGTCGTACGGACTGGGCGTCGACCTCGGAACCACCTTCACCGCGGCAGCGACCTACGACAACGGCACGGCGACCATGGTCGGCCTGGGTAACCGGGCGTTGCAGATTCCGTCGGTGCTGTATCTGCGGCCGGGCGAGGCCCCCCTGGTCGGCGAGGCCGCGGAACGCCGAGGGCTGCAGGACCCGGGGCCGCTGGTGCGGGAGTTCAAACGCCGGTTCGGTGACCCGGTGCCGGTCATGGTCGGCGGCACGCCCTACTCGGCGCCCGCGTTGACCGCCCACCTGCTGCGGTGGGTGCTGCAGCAGACCACGGAACGGCTCGGCTCGCCGCCCACCAGTGTCACGCTCACCCGGCCGGCCAACTGGGGGGAGTTCAAGCTCGACCTGTTGCGCGACGTCGCGCGACTGGCGGACGTGGGCACCGCGCTCACCTGCACCGAGCCGGAAGCGGCGGCCGTTGAATATGCGTCACGGCACCCTGTCTCGCCGGGCGAGAAGATCGCGATCTACGACCTCGGCGGCGGCACGTTCGACATCTGCTTCTTCGTGAAGACCGCGGACGGCTTCCAGATGGTCGGGCGGCCCGACGGCATCGAGCAACTCGGCGGCGTCGACTTCGACGAGGCGGTCTTCCAGTTCGTCGTCGCCAACGCCGGGCTGGACCTGGACGGCGTCGACCCCGGCGACCCCGACGTGGTGTCGGCGATCCGGCAACTTCGGCGTGACAGCGTCGACGCGAAGGAGGCGTTGTCGCAGGATGTCGACACGGTCGTCCCGGTCGGCATCGCCGACATCCGCACCTCCGTCCGGATCACCCGGCCGGACTTCGAGGCGCTGATCGCGCCCGCCCTGGACGACACCGTGCGTGCCACCCAGCGCGGGCTGCGCTCCAGCGGGCTGTCCCCGTCGGATATCAGCACGTTCGTGCTGGTCGGCGGCTCGTCGCGGATCCCGCTGGTGAGCGAGGTGCTGACGCGGGCGTTCCACTGCACCGTCGCGCGGGACACCCACCCCAAGCACGACGTCGCGATGGGGGCGGCGCGGGTCGGGTCGATGCCGGCGATGGCCACCGAATTGCTGCCGCGGGAGGCATTGGAGGCCGGCGGGCGGGTCGCGACCGTCGCACCGGCGCCGGGTGGTGCGGCGGCCGGTGGTGCGGCGGCCGGTGGTCCGGCGGCGGGTGGTCCGGTGCCGGGTACGGGGGCCGGGGGAGCGCAGCCGTTCGGAGCGCCGGTCGGCCCATCGGGGCCGTGGCCGGCGGCCGGTGCCACGCCGCCGGCCGGAGCCGCGGGACCCCAACCCTGGGCCGGTCACCGCCCCGACGGGCCGGCGTCCCGGCGAAAGATCTGGATCATCGCGGCCGCCGTCGTCGCCCTGCTCGCCGCCGCTGCGGCAACGGTGCTGGTGCTGACCAATCGCGGTGGCAGCAGCGCCGCCGACGTTCCACCGGCCACCGGAGCGTCGTCACCGGTGACGGCGACGGCTGCGGCGGGACCGACCACCCCGGTCAGTACGGCGCCCGCGAGTACCGGGCAGGTCAGCGCGGCACCGAGCACCACACCGGTCGGCACAGGGTTGCCGAGCACCCAGCAGGTCGGCTCCGCGCCGGTCCTGCAGGCTCCGGTGACGGTCACCGTTCCGGGGACGTCGGCGTGGACCGACACCGGCGTGCAGTGCGCGGTCGGATCGGCCTTCGACATCGTCGCGACGGGTTCCGTCTCCCACAATGCCGCCAGCGGCGCCTCGAACGGACCGGATGGAGACGCCAGCCGCCCCGGCCACCCCGGGAACGTCAAAGGACTGCCGGATGCCAACCACGGGGCGCTGATCGGAAGCATTGCGCGCGCGCAGCCCTTCTTCGTCGTGGGCTCGTCCATGTCGTTGACCTGCCCGGCGAACGGGGGGCTATTCCTCGGCATCAACGACGCCGGGGTGGAGAACAACAGCGGCGCGTTCGAGGCCAGCATCACCCAGCGAACCGGATAGCGAGCACCGATCTGAAGGCGAGCAGGGCTCTTCAGGAGAGCAGCCCGGCCCGCATGGCGATGGCCACCATGTGGGCGCGGTCGCCCGTTCCCAACTTGCGGCTGATGCGCGCGAGATGACTTTTCACCGTCAGCGCCGACAACTCGAGGTGCTCACCGATCCACTTGTTGGACCGCCCGTCGGCCACATCCACCAGCACCTGGATCTCGCGTTCGCTCAACTCGTGCACCAACTGGGGTGTCTGGGGCACCGGGGCACTCGGATGGCCCCGCAGTACGCCGCTGGCGCCCGCGTGCAGTGCCTGCAGGATCGGCGCAAGATTCGAAGTCGGGGCCAGCACGATGACGCGCTGCCACGGCTCACCGCGCAGTCGCCTGATGAGCCGACCGGCGGCGTCACCGAAACCCAGACTGATCAGGGCGAGCTGCCCGGCCGTCCCGCTCTCGATGATGTCCTCGACCGCGCTGACCGAATCGGCAACGATGACCCGGCCGATTCCCCGCTGCATCAGCCCATCGGACAGCAGCTCGCGGGAGTCTCTGGCCGGGTCGGCCAGCAGCACCGTTGCCGGTGAAGATCGCTCGGGCCGCTGCACGGATGCCGGCGCGAAACTCCGCTGCGCGGGCACGTCCACCTGCGTCCGAGAGGGGTCCCGCCTTCTCTGACCGGCCGTTGCCTGCAACCCGTGCATGCGATCCACCTCCGTCCGCGTAGTCGTTACGTCCCTCGAGTTGTCCTGCGATTGTGTTCCCTCCGTAACCGGTTGTGAAACCGTTCGGTCACGTTCGGGCGCGGTGCCGCCGGTGAATTTCTGCGGTGCCACCGTGATCTTCCACAGTGCGCGGTCGGTGATCGACGACCGCTGTCGGTGCTTTCTGTGACACTGGGCGGATGCGTCCCTTGGACCCGCGGCTGATGCGCTACGCCACCGGCGTGCGCGTCCTGCTGGCCCTGTCCGTCTTCCTCGGGATCCTCTCCGCGCTGGTGGTCATCGCGCAGGCGGTCCTGCTGGCCGGCATCCTCGCCGACGTCATCATCGGCGGCCTGGGTCTGCCGGACGTGCAGGACCGGTTGGTCTGGCTGGCGGTGGTCATCGCGGCGAGAGCGGGACTGGCTTGGACCTCGGAAGAGCTCGCCCGGCGGAGCGCGATCTCGGTGACAACGGGCCTGCGGCGCGGGCTCCTCGTGCACGCGGCCGGGCTGGGCCCGCGGTGGCGATCTGCCGAGCACGGCGGCGAGCTGTCCGTGCTGGCGACCCGCGGGATCGATTCGCTGCACGACTACGTCGCCCGTTACCTGCCACAGCTGGTGCTGTCGGTGGTCATCCCGCTGATGATGCTGGCGTACCTGTTCACCGCCGACCTCACCAGTGCGGTCATCGTGGCGGTGACGTTGCCGCTCATCCCGGTGTTCATGGCGCTGGTCGGTTGGTACACCGACCGGCAGACCAAGGAGAAGTGGCGGAGCCTGTCCCGGCTGGCGGGTCACTTCACCGATGTCGTCGCCGGGCTGCCGACGCTCAAGGTGTTCGGCCGGGCACGGGCGCAGGCCGAGGCCGTCCGGAAGGTGACCGACGACTACCGGCGGGCGTCGATGGGCACGCTACGGGTTGCGTTCCTGTCGTCGATGGTGCTGGAGCTGCTGGCCTCGTTGTCGGTGGCGCTGGTCGCGGTGGCGATCGGCCTGCGGCTGGTGTACGGCGACCTCACCCTGCAGGTCGGCCTCGCCGTGCTGATCCTGGCGCCGGAGGCCTACCTGCCGCTGCGTCAGCTGGGCACCCAGTTCCACGCCGCGGCGGACGGGGTCGCGGCCACGGGCACGGTGCTCGCGGTCCTGGAGACTCCGCTGCCGAAGGCAGGTACCAGAACGGACATCCCGACCCCGCCGGCCCTCCGGCTGGACGGCGCAATCCTGGGTCGGGTGGGCGAGCGGGGATCGGTCGGGCCGCTTTCCCTGGCGATTCCGGCGGGCGCGGTCACCGTGATCACCGGGGACAGCGGAGCCGGCAAGACCACGGTGCTGCAACTGCTGGCCGGCGTGCTGCGGGCCGACACCGGACGGATCGTCGTGACCGACGCCGCCGGCAATCACCCGGTCGAGTTCGACGATCTGGCGCCGGATGCCTGGCGGCGGCAGCTGTCCTGGGCGGGTCAGGGCGGCGCCATGCAGGCCGGGACGATCCGCGACAACCTCGATCTGGGCAACCCAGGGGTGGACGACGCCACGCTCCGCCGGGCACTGGAGCAGGTCGATGCGGACGGGTTCGTCGACCTGTTGCCCGCCGGCTGGAACACCATCCTCGGCGAGGGCGGCGCCGGGCTCAGTCAGGGCCAGCGGCAACGGTTGTCGCTGGCTCGGGCGCTGGCCCGACCGTCGGCGCTGGTGCTGCTGGACGAGCCGACGGCGGCGCTCGACGAGGACACCGAGGAGCGGGTGCTTCGCGGGATCCGGTCCGCGACCGTCGGGCGGACCGTCGTGCTGGTGACCCACCGTCCGGCGCCGCTCGCCCTGGCCGACCAGGTGATCGCCCTGCCGGCCCGCCGGTCGGACGGCCTCGCGGCGGGCGACATCGATACCCCCGCCGAGCGGGAGGTCGAGGCCGCGGGCGACGTAGGGGAATCCGAGACCCTGTCGGTCAGCCCATGGTGACGACCGAATCCATCCGACCGGCACCGGCCGACCGGTCGGCCGGGCCGGCCGGCGGGTCGCCGGCAGGCCCCGCGGCAGGGCCGCTGTGGCGACTGTGGCGCGCGGCCAAGGGACTGCAGGGGCGACTGTTCGCCGCCGCGCTGATCGGCGGTCTGGCCTCCGGGTGTGCCGTCGCGCTGATGGCCACGTCGGCCTGGCTCATCGCCCGCGCGGCGCAGCAGCCACCGGTGCTGTTCCTGATGGTCGCCGTGGTCGCCGTCCGCACCTTCGGCATCGGTCGGGGCGTGCTCCGGTACGTCGAGCGGCTGGTCTCGCACGATGCCGCCTTCCGGGTGCTCGGACGGATCCGCGAGCGCCTCGTGGCCCATCTGGCCGAACTTGCGCCGGCCGGACTGCCGCTGTGGCGCAAGGGCGACCTGCTCGCCCGGACCGTCGACGACGTGGACGACGCCGGCGATGCCTTCCTGCGCGGCCTGCTGCCGCTCGGTGGCGCCCTGCTGGTCTGCGCCGGAACCCTCGTGCTGGCCTTTCTGATCCTCCCGGTGGCCGGCGTGGCGCTGGCGGTCGCGCTGGTGTTCGCCTGCATCGCCGCCCCGCTGCTGACCGCCCGCCGTCACCGGCGGACGGAGCACGCGGTCGTGCGGCTACGCGCCCGGCGCACCGAACTGGTCACCGAAATGCTCGACGAACTGTCCGAGCTGACCGTGCTCGATGCGATCCCGACGCGGCTTGCCGAGCTGGATGCGATCGAGGCGGCGAGCCGGAAGGAGGCCGCCGGCACCGCGCGGGCGGCCGGGGTGGCCGCCGGGCTGGCTGTCGCCGCGATGGGCGCCGCTGTCTGGGTCGCCGCCCGCCTCGGTGTCCCCGCCGTTGTCGACGGCGACCTCGCGCCCGTGCTGCTTGCGGTGGTCGTGCTGACCCCGCTCGCCCTGACCGACACGGTGCAGGCCGTCGGCACGGCGGCATCCACCCTGCGCCGCTCATCGGCGGCCACCGCGCGGCTGTTCGGCGTGCTCGACACCCCGCCGGTGACGGCGCCGCCCCCGCGCCATCCGTTGCCGGTGCCGCGCCCCGGAACGGCGCCGCGCATCACCCTCCGCGGCGTCTCTGCGCGATGGCCGGGTGCGGCGGAGGACGCGCTGACCGGTCTGCACCTCGAGCTCGAGCCGGGGCAGCGGGTCGTCGTCCTCGGTGAGTCCGGATCCGGCAAATCCACCCTCCTCGCAGTGTTGCTGGGATTCCTGACCCCGACGGCAGGAACGGTCACCATCGACGGGACTTCCCTCGCCGATCTCGACCCCGACCGCGCACGGACGCTCTTCGGCTGGTGTGACCAGCAGGCGCACCTGTTCAATTCGAGCCTGGCGGAAAACATCCGGCTCGCCCGGCCGGACGCCGACGACGCCGACATCGAAGCCGCGCTGCGCTCGGCCGGTGCGGGCCCGTGGCTGGACGCGCTACCCGACGGGGTTCACACCCGGGTCGGCGAGCACGGCCGCGCGGTGTCCGGCGGTGAGCGGCAGCGGGTCGCGCTGGCCCGGGCCCTGCTGGCCGACCGGCCGGTGCTGCTGGCCGACGAGCCGGCGGCGCACCTGGACGCGGCGACCGCCGATGCGGTCACCGAGGTGATCATGCGCCCGGTGCCCGGCCGGTCTGTCGTGCTGGTCAGCCACCGCCCGCAGGACGTCCGCTTCGCCGACGTCGTCGCGACGATGGAACGCGGGCGGATCTCGCGCGTCAGTCGGCCGGGAGAGCCGGGGCCATGAACGCCCGTGACGCTTCGGCACCTGCATCACCGCGACCGGCGCCGAGTCCTGCTTCGAACGGCGGCCGGACCCTTCTTCGGGAGGTGTGCCCCGGCGTTCTACCTCGTGTAGAATCGTCCGGATTGAGTTGTTTCGCACAACGGAGGAGGGGTGATGGCGGGACGCGGCGAGTTGGAACGTGCCGTCATCGAGGTGCTGTGGGATGCCGGCGAGCCGATGACGGCTCGCGCGGTCGTCGACCGGCTGCCCGGCCGCGAACTGGCGGTCACCACCGTGCTGACCGTGTTGTCCCGCCTGGAGGCCAAGGGCCTGGTACGCCGCACCCGGGACGGCCGGGCGCATTCTTACGAAGCGGTCGCCGACCGTGACGAGCACACCGCGGCTCTCATGCAGCAGGTCCTGGACACCGCAGCCGACCGGGACGCGACTCTCACCCGGTTCGTCGGTGGCGTCTCCACCGACGATGTCGAGGCGTTGCGGCGGGCGTTGGACGGCCGGTAAGACGTGATCTCCGACGAGATCCCGGTTTGGTTGTTCGCGTCGGTCCTCATCCTGGTCGGTCTGCTGCTGACCGCGCCGGTGAGCTACCGCCTCGCACGTGCCCGGTGGCCCCGCCGGTCACCGCGACCGGCATTGGTGCTCTGGCAGGCGGTGTGCCTGGCCGCCGGGTTCTCGGTGGTCGCCGGACTGGTCGTCTTCGCTGTCGAACCGATGGGCGACTCGCTCCCCACCGGTGCCTGGAACTGGTTCGCCGCAGTCTTCACCGGGACGCTGGATGTTCCGCCGTGGCGGTTGCTCTGCGGGCTGCTGGCGCTGACGACCGCCGGCCTGCTGCTCTCGGTGCTGGCCCGGACGGCACTGATGATCGGTCGGCGGCGCCGGGCGCACCGCCGGGTACTCGACCTGCTCACCGGCTCGGCGGCGCCGCGGAACCGGCGCCGGCTGATCCGGCCCGCCGACGTCCGCATCCTTGATCACCGGGCCGCCGTGGCCTACACCGTTCCCGGGTTCCACTCCAGGGTGGTGCTGTCGGCGGGGCTGGTCGACCTGCTCACCGGGGAGGAACTGTCGGCCGTGATCGAGCACGAGCGGGCTCACCTGCGCGCCAGACATGACCTGCTGGTGCTGCCGTTCCAGGCGTGGGCAGTTGCGTTGGGCCGGGTACCCGGCGTGCGTCCGGCGGGTGGGGCGGTGTCCGAACTGACCGAGATGCTGGCCGACGACGCCGCGGCCGGGCGCACGTCGTGCGCCGCGCTGGCCTCCGCCCTGGCGAAGGTCGCGTTGTCCGGGCCGCCGGCACTGGTTCCCGCCGGCCGGCTGGCCGATTCACCGGCGATCGCCGGGACGGCCGTCGCCGACCGCGTCCGCCGGCTGCTGGATCCGCACCCGCTGTCCCGGCTGCAGGTCACCGGCGTGTACGCCGTGTCGGCGGTGTTGTTGGCCATACCGGCCAGCGTGCTGCTGCTGCACTGGGGGTAACGCGCAGGACGAATGTGGTTTCTGGAGTAGCCTTCTGCTCGGCTGATGGTCCGCAGAAGCATTTCCGGGCGATCGCGGCGCAGGCGTCGCGGCAACGGAAGCGTCGACGTGGGACAACAGGGAACCCGGTGCGAGTCCGGGACTGCCCCGCAGCGGTCATCGGGAACGACCGTCATCACCCCATTCCGGTGGGGTCCAGCACTGGACGCGCGCGTCCGGGAAGCGATGGCCAGTAGGAGCCCCGGCACGGTCCACTCGACCGCCGCCGGCAACGCCCGGGAGTCCGAAGACCTGCCATCGCTACGTGGACCGCCGGTCCACGTCGTTCGGGACCGCGAGGGACGGTCGCGCGCGATCGGGACGCCCTGTGCGTCCCGTGCCGCTGGCTCCGAACCCGCCACCGCTCGGCCTGTTCAGGAGCCGTCGTGCCTTCCTTCCACCGCCTACGCGGGTCCGTTCCCGCCCGCCCACCCGTCCACTACGGCGCCGTCGACCGCACCAACGGCCGTCGGGTCACCGCAGCCGTCGGAATTCTCGCCGCCGCAGCGGTTCTCACGGGCTGTGGCACCGCCTCGGTGTCCTCGTCGTCCTCGGCGGCCGGGTCGTCGCCCGCTGGGTCGTCCGCCGCCGCGTCGCCAACCGGGTCGTCGCCAACCGGGTCGTCAGCGGCGGGGTCGTCCGGCGCAGCGTCGTCGGCCACCGCTTCCTCGGGCGCGGGCCGGCTCGACGCCAGGGGCTGCATCACGAACTACCAACCGGGCGTCGACTACTTCCCGGACAAGTCGGAGATCGAGTACGCCACCAACTTCAAGATCCAGTACGAGGATTCGTACCAGATACTGACGGTGAAGCAGCCGACCCAGGGCGGGTCGCCCGAGTCGTACGTGCTGGTGCGTTGCGGTGCTCCGAAGCCGACGCTGACCGGCGGTCTCGCCGACGCCCCGGTGGTGACCACCCCGGTGACGTCGCTGTATTCCGGGTCGACGTCGCACCTGGGGAGCCTTGTCGCGCTCGACCAGCTCGACGCCTTGACCGGGGTCGCCGCCAAGGCATTGATCTCCGAGAAGCAGGTGCTGGACCGGGTCGCCGAGCCGGGTGTCGTCGAGTACGCCGCCGCCGGCACGATCGATGCCGAGGCCGTCGTCAAGGGCAAGCCGCAGGTGCTGATCACCGCGGGCACCGACGACCCGGCGTACGCGGTGATCTCCGCGGCCGGCATCCCCGTGCTGGCCGACGCCGAGTGGCTGGAGAACGACCCGCTCGGGCGGGCGGAGTGGGTGAAGTACTTCGCCGCGTTGACCGGTACCGAGGCCCGGGCGAAGACGTTCTTCGACGGTGTCGCCACTGAATACACCGCACTCGCGGACAAGGTGAAGGCGGCGCCCGACGTGGACGTCGTCCCGGGCCAGCCGTACCAGGGCACCTGGTACGTGCCGGGTGGAAAGTCGTTCAACGCCAGGCTCATTCAGGACGCCGGCGGGACCACGGCGTGGGCCGCCGACACCACCGCCGGGTCGATCAGCACGGACGTCGAGACCGTGTTCGCGAAGGCCGGACAAGCACCGGCATGGCTGGCCAGCACGACCTGGACCACCAAGGCGGAGGCCCTGGCGGAAGAGCCCCGGTTCGCGCAGTTCGAGGCCTTCAAGACCGGCAACGTGTGGAACGCCGCGAAGGACGTCACGAAGTCCGGCGGCAACAATTACTACGAGCTGGGGGTGGTCCGGCCGGACCTCATCCTGGGTGACCTGGCGGCGATCCTGCACCCCGAGCTCGAGCCGAACCACGACTTCGCCTTCTACCTCGAGCTGAGCTGACCGTGCGTACCCGGCCCGCACTGGTGTTGGTGGCGCTCGCGCTGCTGACGCTGGTGACGGCCGTGCTCGCGTTCGGCGTCGGGTCGGTGTCGATCCCGCCGTCGGCCACGGTCCGGTACCTGCTGACCGGTGACGCCGGCGATCCCACCAGCACCGTGCTGCTGGCCGAGGTCCGCATGCCTCGGGTGATCACCGCGATCATCGCCGGCGCCGGCCTGGCGGTCGCCGGTCTGCTCATGCAGACCCTGTTCGCGAACCCTCTGGCCGACCCCTACATCCTCGGGGTGTCGTCCGGGGCCGGGCTCGGGGTGGCCTTGTCCGTGCTCGGAACCGGCACGGCCGCAGGCGCTTTCGTGACGACCATCGGCGTGACGGGCCGGCTGCGTACGGTCGCCGCGGCCGCCGTCGGTGCCTTCGCGGTACTGCTGCTGGTGCTGGCGCTGGGCCGGTGGGTCCGGTCGGTGGTGGCGCTGCTGATCATCGGGGTGATGATCGGGGCGGCGACCGCAGCGCTGGTGTCGCTGCTGCTGGCCTACTCCGACCCGGCGCGGATCCAGAAGTTCGTGCTGTGGGGGCTGGGCTCGGTCAGCGGGACGACCCGGTCGGACCTGATCTTCCTGGGCGCCCCGGTCGCGGTCGGCATCTTGCTGGCCGCCCTGCTCGCCGGGTCGCTGAACGCGCTGCTGCTCGGTGAGGCGTACGCCGCCTCGATGGGCGTGGCGGTGCGCCGGCTGCGCACCCTGACGATCGTCGGGACCGCCCTGATCGCGGGCGCGGTGACCGCGTTCTGTGGCCCGATCGCTTTCCTCGGTATCGCCATCCCGCACCTGACCCGATTGGCACTGGGTCGTTCCGATCACCGACTGCTGCTGCCGGCCAGCATTCTGATGGGCGCCGTGGTCTGCCAGGTGTGCGCGGTGATCGCTGTGCTGCCCGGTTCGGAAGGGGTGTTGCCGCTCAACGTCGTCACCGCGGCGATCGGTGCTCCGGTGGTGGTCGTCGCGCTGCTCCGCAGCCGGACCCTGGCGGCCGGTGCGGCATGAGCGGCCCGGTGGGGGACCTGGTACTCGATGGTGTCACCGTCGGCTATCCCGGCGCGGGCTGGCGGCGGCCGCCGGTCGTCGTGCTCCGCGAGGTCGACCTCCGGGCCACCGCCGGCCGGGTGACCGTGCTGCTCGGCCCCAACGGGTCCGGGAAGTCGACGCTGCTGCGGTCGGTCGCCGGGTTGCAGCGGCTCGTCGCCGGCCGTGTGCTGTTGGCCGGGGCATCGCTGACCGACCTGGACCCGCGCCGGCGGGCGGCCAGGGTCGCCGTCGTGCTCACCGAACGGTTTGATCCCGGCCTGCTGCGCGGCGCGGACGTCGTCCGGCTGGGCCGGTATCCGCACCGCAACAGCGCCGGAAACCTCACCAACACCGACCGCGAGGTGATCGCCCAGGCGCTCGCGGCGGTGCACGCGGAGGGCCTTGAAGACGTTGCCCTGACCCGGATGTCGGACGGTCAACGACAGCGGATCATGATTGCCAGGGCGCTCGCGCAGGACCCGGCGCTGCTGTTGCTGGACGAGCCCAGCGCGTTCCTCGACGCGCCCGCCCGGATCGAGCTGCTGGCCCTGTTGCGGCGGATCGCGGCGGAGCGCGGGATCGCCGTCGTTGCCTCCACCCATGACGTGGAGGCGGCCGTGCGGATGGGTCAGGACGGCTGGCTGATCGGCCCGAAGGGTGTCGTCACGAGCGCGACCGTGGAGCGATTGGCGGCCGGCGGTGCGATCGGCGCTGCGTTCGACACCCCCGCAGTCACCTTTCAGCCGGACACCGGGATGTTCCGCCTGCGCTCCGGTCCGGTCCCGCGATCGGGGCAGGACTGAAAGTCGGGCAGCTCATCCGCCGCGCTCCTACTCCAGGTAGTCCCGGAGCACCTGGGACCGGGACGGGTGACGCAGCTTGGACATGGTCTTGGACTCGATCTGCCGGATGCGCTCACGGGTCACGCCGTAGACCTGGCCGATCTCGTCCAGCGTCCGGGGCTGCCCGTCGGTGAGCCCGAACCGGAGCCGGACCACGCCCGCCTCCCGCTCCGACAGGGTCTGCAGGACGGCCTGCAGCTGGTCCTGCAGCAGCGTGAACGACACCGCATCGACCGCGACGACCGCCTCGCTGTCCTCGATGAAATCACCGAGTTGCGAGTCGCCCTCGTCACCGATGGTCTGGTCGAGCGAGATCGGCTCCCGGGCGTACTGCTGGATTTCCAGCACCTTGTCCGGGGTGATGTCCATTTCCTTGGCGAGCTCTTCGGGCGTCGGCTCGCGACCGAGGTCCTGGAGCAGCTCGCGTTGGATGCGGCCGAGCTTGTTGATCACCTCGACCATGTGCACCGGGATCCGGATGGTCCGGGCCTGGTCCGCCATCGCCCTGGTGATGGCCTGCCGGATCCACCAGGTGGCGTAGGTGGAGAACTTGTAACCCTTGGTGTAATCGAATTTCTCGACCGCGCGGATCAGGCCGAGGTTGCCTTCCTGGATGAGGTCGAGGAACGCCATGCCGCGGCCGGTGTACCGCTTGGCCAGCGACACCACGAGTCGGAGGTTGGCCTCCAGCAGGTGGTTCTTGGCGCGCTCGCCGTCCCGCTTGATCCACCGAAGGTCGCGGCGCATCTGGTTGGGTAGCTTCTCGCCGGCTTCCTCGCTCTGCCGCATCCGCTCCGCGGAGTACAGACCGGCCTCGATCCGCTTGGCGAGGTCGACCTCCTCCTCGGCGTTGAGCAGTGCGACCTTGCCGATCTGCTTGAGATAGGCGCGGACGGAGTCGGCCGAGGCGGTGAGTTCGGCGTCCTTACGGGCCTGCTTGAGGGCCTCGGACTCCTCTTCGTCGTCCCAGGTGAACTCCTCGGACTCGGCCGCGGGCGCCGCTTCCTTCACGGCGCCCGGGATCGCCGCGGTGACCGCGGTGTTCTCCTCGTCCTCTTCCTCGTCGTCCTCGACGGCACCGGGCTCGATGGCTCCGACGACGATGACGTCGGAGACCGAGACGTCGACCGTGCCGTCCGGTTCGGCGGTCACTTCGGCGGATTCGACCGCCAGGAGTTCGATGTCGTCCACCTGCTCATCGGCGGGGAGAACCAGTTCGTCGTCGGGGACGACGGTGTCCTCGGTGTCCGCACCGGGAGGGGGAGTGCTCGCGGCCGTGCGGGGAGCTGCCGCGGGCTTGGCCCGACGGGAGCGCGTGGAACTGGGGGAGGTTGCTGCGCCTGCCACTGATGACCTTTCGCTTCAACGAGCCGCCTGGACTGGCAGTCCGTACCCGTGCACGCAAAAAGGACAGTGTGGCTGTCCCACGTGATGGATCCGAACTCGAGAACCGTGGTCCTGCCGGAAAGCGACTCTCCCATTGTAACGGCGAGCATCCCGCATCTCGACCGAAGCGAGCCCAGCGATCAGCGCCTTCGCCGTGAATACCGGGTGAGCCATCGATTCCGGCGCGCGTCTCAGTCGAGGATGAGGGCCTGTGTGGTCTCCGCCGTGGATTCCGTGCTCGGCAGGTCCTCCGCCTCGCTGGCCGCGAGCGCGGCGCCGACGATGCCGGCGTTGTTGATCAACTGGGCGACCACGACCGGGGTCCGGTTCTTCAGCAGCGGCACCCACTTCTCGGGCTTCTTGGAGATGCCGCCGCCGAGGATGAACAGTTCCGGCCACAGCAGATCCTCGAGCGTGCGGAGGTACTTGGAGGCGCGCTTGGCCCACTGCTGCCAGCTCAGCCCGTCCCGTTCGCGCGCCGATGCGGCGGCCTTGCTCTCGGCGTCGTGCCCGTCGATCTCGATGTGCCCGAGTTCGGCGTTCGGCACCAGCTTGCCGTCGTTGATCAGCGCGATGCCGATGCCGGTTCCGAACGTCACGACGATGACCAGGCCGCGGCGCCCGCGGCCGGCGCCGTAGCGGGCCTCGGCCAACCCGGCGGCGTCGGCATCGTTGAGCACCGTTACCTGGCCCGGCAACTCCGGCTCCATCGCTCCCTTGAGTGAGGTGTCGATCCAACCCTTGTCGACGTTGGCGGCCGTCTTGACCACACCGCCGAGCACCACACCGGGGAATGCGACGCCGAACGGGCCGTGATAGTCGAAGTGGCCGGCGACCTTCCCGGCGGTGGATGCCACCGCCTCCGGCGTGGACGGGCGCGGCGTGTCCAGCCGGAAGCGTTCACCGATCAGCACGCCGCCGCGCAGATCGACGACGCCACCCTTGATGCCGGTGCCGCCGATATCGATGCCGAAGGCGGTCTCCGCACTGCTGGCTCCGGTCACTGGAACTCCTCACGTCTGTGCCCGCCCCGAAGTAGAGGTGACGGTGGGGTTCGGGAATCTTACTGACGAACCCAGCGCTCGGCACGGTGTTCCCCACCGTGTCCCGGGCGCCGTCCGGATCGTCCTGATTCGTTGCCCCGGTGCCGCCGACCTCCCGACCCGGCGCCCCTGGGCCGCCCGGCCCGCCGCCAACCCGGGCGATGGGCCGCACGCTCAGCGGCCCCCGGTCAGGTGGCGCAGGCGGCCTGCGGCAGCGGCGGGATCGGCGGCAGCGGCTTGGCTGCCGCTGTCTGACCCTCGATCACCGCTGGCGGCGTGGCCGCGTCCCGGATGGCCTTCAGTTCGTTGCGCACCTGCTGGGAGACCGGATCATAGAGGTACCGGCCGCCGAGCGCCAGATCGACGGAGTCGTCGACCCGGGAGTCGACCACGAGTTGCGCGCACGGCGCGACCAGCAGCACCGTGCGGGCCGCCGCCGCGCCGGCCTGACCGAACCGGATCTGCGCCACGCAGCGCAGGTCGGCGGCGGGATAGAGCGGGTCGTTGGCGCTGTCCAGGATCGATTCGAACCCGGCGGCCCGGAGCTCGTCGGAGACCGCCTTCGCCTGCCCACGCACCGAGCTGGCGTTGTACACCCGCAGCAGCACGGTGGCCGGGTTGGCCGGACGCACCTCGGCCAGGCTCTGGTGGTCGGTGTAGGCGCCCAGTGACGTCTTCACCTGGGACGTCGTCGGAGTCGGCGTCGGCTCGGCCGAGGACTCGGCCGAGGACTTGGCGGCGCCGGACGCGGCGGAGGGCTGACTGCGCGTGGTCGGGGCGGTGGTCACCGGGGCAGGACCAGGTGCGTTGCAGGCGCTGCTGTTCTCCGGGTTCGGCCGCAGGCTCGGGAACCAGACGATGACCGCACCGATCAGCAGCACGACGATCACCGAGATGGCAGGCCAGTACCGACGCCGTCGATAGCGATCCGGGGCGGGGTCGGGACTCACCGCTGGGAAACCTCCTGTGTGCAGGGCCTTGGCGCACAGCGCGCACGGGGCACGCGGCGGGAGCTGCCGGTCACTGTGCTGGGGCCGTACTGTTCCGGAGCCGCCCATCGCCGTCCGCGGGCGCAGTCGGGTGAACCCCGCGAACATCATGGCCGCCGGGACATGCGACCAGGGTAAAGGCACGCCGCGGGCGTTTCGGCCGTCGCCGGCTCAGGCGGCCGTTCGCCACCCCGGTGCGGAGCGACGCCCGGCATCGGCTACTCTGCGCGCGCAAAACTCGTGACGGAACCGGTCCCGTACCTGGTCGGAACCGGCTCCCGCCGCTTCCTGGTAGCGCTCTGACCGGGCGTTCGGGTGCCGAATGTGATCGCCGTCGTCACGGGCACAAAACAGGGGTTGACGGCGTTACCTCCGGAGCACCGTGCGGACCCGGGCACCATCCCGGCGTCGGTCACCAGCGCGTTGCCGGTACCGCACCAGACGATGCAGACGAAGACGAGCACCAGCTCGAAGTGAGGAAGACACATGGCCACCGATTACGACGCACCCCGCCGGAATGAGTCCGACGAGCCGTCGGAGGATTCGCTCGAGGAACTGAAGGCACGACGGAACGAGGCCCAGTCGGCGGTCGTCGACATCGACGAGGGCGACACGGCGGAGAGCTTCGAGCTGCCGGGCGCCGACCTGTCCGGGGAAGAACTGACCGTCAAGGTCATTCCGAAGCAGGCCGACGAATTCACCTGCTCGGTCTGCTTCCTCGTACAGCACCGCAGCCGGTTGGCAGCCGACAACGGCGGACGGCTGGTCTGCGTGGACTGTGCGTGAGTGCGGTCCTGCCCGCCGGCGACCGGCCGGAACAGCCGGCCGCCAGCCGGGCGTCCCGTCAGGTCGGTGAGTTCCACGCCACCTACGGGCTGCCCATCCGCACCGCCCCGGACGCCGCCGTCGGCGACGACCAGGTGGTGTTGCGGCTCGCCCTGATCCAGGAAGAGGTCGGCGAGCTCGCCGCGGCCGCCCGGCAGGGCGACATCGTCGGCATCGCGGACGCGCTGGCCGACATCGTTTATGTGGCGTACGGCACCGCCCACGTGTACGGCATCGACCTGGACGCGGTACTCGACGAGGTGCACGCCTCGAACATGACCAAACTCGGCGCCGACGGCCGCCCGGTCCGGCGCGCCGACGGCAAGATCCTCAAAGGCCCGGACTACCGGCCGCCGGACATCGCCGCGGTGCTGCAGCCAAGCGCGGGGTTACCCTGATGGGACCCTCCCGTAGAGCCGCCGGAGACCGGGTGCGGTGACCCGGCGGCGGAAGTAGGACGTGATGAGCAACAAGGTTGCCGGCTGGCTCAAGCGACTCACCAAGGACGACGACGAGGTCGACGCCGACCGGTTGAGCGACGAGGTGGACGCATCGGGGGCCGTTCGCGCGCAGATCTGCTGCCAGGGCGACAAGGTGACGCTGCAGGGCCGGTTGCGGTACGTCGACCTGCGGCCCACCGATTCGTTGGCGACGCTCGTCGCCGAACTGTACGACGGCACCGAAGGGGTGCAGCTGATCTGGCTCGGCCGCCGGTCCATCCCCGGCATCGAACCGGGCCGCACGGTGAAGGTGCGGGGCCGGGTGGCCGTCCGCGACGGCCAGAAGGTGATCTACAACCCGGATTACGACCTGCTGCCGGCGCACGCGTGACGGCGGAGCGCGAGGGTTCCCCCTCCTCCGGGACCGCGGAGCAGTCCGCTCATGATGTCGCCGACGGCGGTGCCGCCGCGGCGCCGGGTACGCAGAACGGCGGCGGTTTCGCGTTGCATCGACTGCTGCCCGACGATGTCGCCGACCGTGCCGCCGCGGAATCCGCGCCGCGGGCCGGCGTTCCGGCAGTTCCCGGTCACGAACCCGACCGCACGGCCGACGGCCGGCCGGAGAACGGGACCGGGACCTCGGGCGAGAAGACACCACCGACCATCTGGGAACAGATGGGCGGCCCGATGGGCATGCTCGACTCCGGCCTCCCGGTGGTCGTCTTCATCGTGGCGAACACCATCGGTGGTCTGGGTTGGGGGATCGGCGCCGCGCTGGCGGCCGCCGTCGTCATCGCCGGATTGCGCATCGCCCGCCGCCGGCCGGTCACGCAGGCCGTCGCGGGTGTGTTCGGCGTTGCCGTCGCCGCCTACATCGCGTACCGCACCGACTCGGCCAAGGGCTACTTCCTGCTCGGCATCTGGAGCTACCTGCTCTACGGGGGCGCGCTGCTGTTGTCGATCGTGCTGCGCTGGCCACTGATCGGCGTCATCTGGGAGGGCGTCAACGGCCGGGGCGCCGCGTGGCGCGCCGATCGCCGGATGGTCCGCCGGTACGACTGGGCGACGCTGGTCTGGGTGCTGGTCTTCGCGGCCCGTTACCTGGTGCAGAACTACCTGTACGACACCGATCAGGTCGGCTGGCTGGCCGCGGTGCGGCTGCTGATGGGCTACCCGCTGTTCATCGTCGCCATCATCGTGTCGGTGTGGATCATCGCCGGGACCAGCGCCATCCGGCTGCCGGACAGCGTCACCCGCAAGCGCTGACACCCGCCCGGTCCGCGAATCGGCTCGCCGATCAGTCGAAGGGCCGACGACTCGTTCGAACGGCCGGCGATCGTCAGCGCAGGGCTTCCCGCACCTCGGCCTCCACCTCGGTGGACGCCACGAACAGCAACTCGTCACCGGGCTCAAGGGGCTCGTCGGGCTGCGGCACGATCACCCGGCCACCGCGCAGGATCGTGACGAGGGCCGCGTCCCGCGGCAACACCAGGTCGCGCACCGGCCGGCCGGCGATGCTGGTGGACGGCGGCAGCGTCACCTCCACGAGGTTGACCTGGCCTTGCCGGAGGGTGAACAACCGCACCAGGTCGCCGACGGTGACCGCCTCCTCGACGAGTGCGGCCAGGATCCGCGGCGTCGACACCGCGACGTCGACTCCCCAGGCGTCGGTGAACAGCCACTCGTTACGCGGGTCGTTCACCCGTCCCACGACGCGGCCGACGGCGAACTCGGTCTTCGCCAGCAGCGAGACGACGAGATTCACCTTGTCGTCACCGGTGCAGGCGATCACCACGTCGCAGGTCTGCAGCCCGGCGTCCTCCAGCAGGGCGACCTCGCACGCGTCGGCGAGCACCCATTCCGCGGCCTCGATCCGGCCCGGCTTGATGGCCTCCGGGTCACGGTCGATCAGCATCACCTGGTGACCGTTCTCGACAAGCTCACCGGCGATCGAACGGCCCACCGACCCGGCTCCGGCAATCGCGATCCGCATCAGTGGTTCTTCCTCTGGGGGTCGCCGGTCAGCGCGCCGGCGATCGAACGGCCCACCGACCCGGCTCCGGCTGTGTCGACGGGGGTCGCGATCCGCATCAGTGGTTCTTCCTCTGGGGGTCGCCGGTCAGCGCGCCGGCGATCGAACGGCCCACCGACCCGGCTCCGGCTGTGTCGACGGGGGTCGCGATCCGCATCAGTGGTTCTTCCTCTGGGGGTCGCCGGTCAGCGCGCCGGCGATCGAACGGCCCACCGACCCGGCTACCGCTGTGTCGACCGGGGTCGCAATCTGCATCACAGACCGTCCACCGGCGAGATGGCCGCCTTGTCGGCGACGTCGTGGATGTCCTTGGACAGCACTGAGGCGTAGATCAGATCACCCTCCTGCACCACGGTTTCCGCCGCCGGCAGCAGGCCGCGACCGAACCGGACGACGAACGCGGTGTGGATGCCGACGCCGGATTCCAGCTCCCGCAGCGACCGGCCGATCCAGTGCCGGTGATACGGCAGGTTCACGATCGTCACGGTGCCCGACGGGTCCCGCCACTCGCTGATCAAGCCCTCGGGGATGATCGCGCGGAGCAGCCGGTCCGTGGTCCAGGGCACGGTGGCCACGGTGGGAATGCCGAGCCGCTCGTAGACCTGCGCGCGTTTGGCGTCGTAGATCCGGGCGACCACGATTTCCACGTTGAACTGCTCGCGGGCCACCCTGGCGGCGATGATGTTGGAGTTGTCGCCGGAGGACACCGCCGCGAAGGCGTGCGCCTCGGTGATCCGCGCGGCGAGCAGCACATCGCGGTCGAAGCCCATCCCGGTGACCTGCTGACCGTGGAACTCCGATCCGAGCCGGCGGAAGGCCGCCGGATCCCGGTCGATCACGGCGACGGAGTGCCCGGCCCGGCCGAGTTGGCGGGCGAGGGAGGACCCGACACGTCCGCAACCCATGACCACGATGTGCACTGGGAGTGACCCTTCGCTGGTGGGCCGGCGCCCCGTTCGAACAGCTGCTGTTGCGCCGGCGGCGTGCGGAACGCCGCGGATCCGACGAGGGAAAACCTACAACCAGTCGGCGTGTGACGTCTGCGTGGTGCCGCTCACCCGAGGCGAGCACACTGTCGTTGTGCCTGTTGTGATCTACGGACCGTAGGCTCCCCGACGTGTCCAAATTGACCACCGCAGCCAAGCGGGTGCTGGTCGGCCGGCCGTTCCGCAGCGACCGGCTCACCCATACTCTGCTGCCCAAGCGCATCGCGTTGCCCGTCTTCGCCTCTGATGCCTTGTCCAGCGTGGCGTACGCACCGCAGGAGATCTTCGCCGTGCTCTCCGTAGCCGGCTTGGCCTCCTATGCCTACGCCCCTTGGCTCGCCGTCCTGGTGTGTCTGGTGATGATCGTGGTCGTCGCCTCCTACCGGCAGAACGTCCATGCCTATCCAAGTGGCGGCGGCGACTACGAGGTCGTCACGAAGAATCTCGGACCGACGTTCGGTTTGCTGGTCGCCAGTGCCCTGCTGGTCGACTACATCCTCACGGTCGCGGTCTCGACCGCGGCCGGCGTGGCCAACATCGGCTCGGCCATCCAGCTCGTCGGCGATCACCCGGTGCTGTTCTCGGTCGGCATCATCGCCCTGGTCTGCGCAGCCAACCTTCGCGGCATCCGGGAGTCCGGCGCGGCGTTCGCCATCCCGACCTACCTGTTCATCTTCTCGGTGCTCGGAATGATCATCACCGGGCTGGTCGAGTACGCGATCGGTGCGGACATGCAGGCCGAGAGTGCCGCGTACGACCTGCAGGCGGAATCCGCGCTGACCGGATTCGCGCTGGTGTTCCTGCTGCTGCGGGGTTTCTCGTCCGGATCGGCGGCATTGACCGGCGTCGAGGCGATCTCCAACGGCGTGCCGGCATTCACCAAGCCCAAGTCGAAGAATGCGGCGACGACGCTGGCGATGATGGCCGGGCTGTCGGTGACGATGATGCTCGGGCTGGTCACCCTCACGCTGATGACCGGCGTGCATTACGCCGACGATCCGGCCACCCAACTGGTCGGGGCGCCGGAGGGATACTTCCAGAAGACGCTGATCACCCAGATCGCCGAAACGGTGTTCTCGGGCTTTCCCGTCGCGTTCTACGTCATCTCGTTCGTCACCGGCCTCATCCTGGTGCTCGCCTGCAACACCGCGTTCAACGGCTTCCCGGTGCTGGGTTCGATTCTCGCCCAGGACAGGTTCCTGCCCCGTCAGTTGCACACCCGCGGCGACCGGTTGGCTTTCTCCAACGGCATCGTGTTTCTCGCGGCGATCGCGATCGTGCTGGTCGTCGCGTTCCAGGCGGACGTCACGGCGCTCATCCAGCTCTACATCGTCGGCGTCTTCATCTCCTTCACCTGCTCGCAACTCGGGATGATCAAGCATTGGACCCGGCTGCTGCGGATCGAACAGGATCCCGGTGAACGGCGCCGCATGCTGCGTAGCAGGGTGATCAACGCCATCGGCTTCGGCTTCACCTCGGTCGTGCTGGTGATCGTGCTGGTCACCAAATTCCTTGCGGGGGCGTGGATCACGCTGGTCGCGATCGCGATCATCTTCTACACCATGAAGTCGATCAAGAGGCACTACGAGCGGGTCTCGATGGAGATCGCCGCCGACGAGGACGACATGGTGCTGCCCAGCCGGGTGCACTCGGTGGTGCTGGTGTCCAAGCTGCACCTGCCGACGATGCGAGCCCTGGCGTACGCCCGCGCGACCCGCCCCGACTACCTCGAGGCCGTCACGGTGAACGTGGACCCCGAGGACACCGCCGACCTCGCCCGGGAGTGGGAAGACCGGCAGATCCCGGTGCCGCTGAAGGTCATCGACTCGCCGTTCCGGGAGATCACCAAGCCGGTGCTGGATTACGTGCGCCGGGTCCGCAAGGACCAGCCACGGGACATCGTGACCGTGTTCATCCCCGAGTACGTCGTCGGTCATTGGTGGGAACAGTTGCTGCACAATCAATCCGCGCTGCGGCTCAAGGGCCGGCTGCTGTTCACCCCGGGGGTGATGGTCACGTCGGTGCCGTGGCAGTTGTCCTCTTCGGAGGCACTGGACGAGCGAATCCGGCAGCGGGCCGGCCGCGGGATGTCGGTCCGCGGCCCCATGCCGGGCGCCGCCTTCGACGGTGGCCCGCTGGAGTTCCAGCCGGGCGGGCTGTCCGGCAGCCGGGATGACGAGTGAGCCGCACCGACCCGGGCGGCCCGCCGACCGCGGACGACCTCGCCCCTGGCGTGGAGGTGGAGCTCGACATCGGCCCGGTCGCGAACGGTGGCCACTGCGTCGCGCGGTTCGACGGCAGGGTGGTGTTCGTCCGGCTGGCGTTGCCCGGGGAACGGGCGCTGGTACGGATCACCGAGGCCAAACGCGGATCGTTCTGCCGGGGTGAGGCGATCGCCGTGCTGCGGGCGGACCCGCGCCGGGTGGAGCCACCGTGCCCGCACTTCCACCCCGGCGGCTGCGGCGGCTGCGACTTCCAACACGCCGACGGCGTGCTGCAACGGGACCTGAAGGCTGCGGTGGTGGCCGAGCAACTGCGCAGGCTGGCCGGAATCGAGTGGGACGTCGAGGTGAAGCCGTTGCCCGGTAACGGTTTCGGCTGGCGCAGCCGGGTGCGGTGGGCGCTGGACCCGGGCGGCAGAATCGGCCCGCGCGGCGTCCGGTCGCACCGGGTGGAGGGCGTCAACCCGGCGGCGCCGTGCCTGATCGCGGTGCCGGAGCTGACCCCGCTCGCCGCCGCCGTCGAGGTTCCGCCCGGTGTCCGTCCGGCCCGCCGCGGCCGGCAGACCCGGGGCGCGGACCGGCGTCCGGCCGGCGGTCGCGGCGCCAACCGTGGCGCCGGGGCGCTGCCCGAGGTGGCACTCTGTCGGGACGCCGACGGAACCACCACCGCCACCTGGATCGGGCTGCCGGGCCCGGCAGCGGTCGTCCCGGAACGCGCGCTCGGCCGGCAGTTCTCGGTCGCCGCCGACGGGTTCTGGCAGGCGCACGTGCAGGCCGCCGACGTGCTGGCCACAGCGGTCGGGCAGGCCATCGCCGATGTGGATCTGACCGGCCGCTCCGCCTGGGACCTGTACGGGGGAGTCGGGCTGTTCGGCGAAGTGCTCTGCCGCGCGGTCGGCCCGGACGGCTCGGTGGTGAGCGTGGAGTCCGACGAGCGGGCCGCGGAGCTCGCTGTCGGCAACCTGGGCCCGCATCCGCAGGCGGTCGTCCGGGTCGGCAAGGTCGAGCACGTGCTGGCCGACCTACCCGAAGCCGTCGACGTGGTGGTGTTGGACCCGCCGCGCAGCGGCGCCGGCCCGGCGCTGTGCGCGCAGATCGCCCGGCGGGGCCCGGCGGTGATCGTCTACGTCGCGTGCGACCCGGCGGCGCTGGCCCGGGACACCGCTGCCCTGGCCGGCGCCGGCTACCGGTTGGACACGCTCGAGGCCTTCGATGCGTTCCCGCAGACCCATCACGTGGAGTGCGTCGCCCGGTTCTGTCCTTGACCGCAGGAGCGACCGGGAGGAAAGTCTGGAAACCGGATGTATCGGTGCGTCGGTGATGTGCTCTTGAGGGCAACACCATCGTTGCCGCCTGCCCGGCGGCGTTCGCCCACCGGCGGAGGATTGCCATGACGACGTCCATCACGCACCACCAGGCCGAGCCCGCCCCGGTCCCCGGCACCGCCGCCGCTGCGGTGCCCCGCGACGAGGTGGTGGATGTGCTGTTCCCGCTCGTCGACGACGACGAATGGCCGCCGTACCCGGCAGAGCAGATCGACGCTGTGCTGTTGAGCCACGACCTCGCCGAGATCCGTGGTGTGCCGTGGTTCGTCACGAATCTGAGCCGAGGTGACATCGTCAAGGTGCGGCACGACGGCATCGGTTACGTCGGGGGCACCGTGGTCAGCCGCGGCGGGCACTCGACCGTCCACGTGATGGCCACGTCCATGGAGGAAATCGCCCCGATCGTGGACCGCCTGCAGGCATTGGGCACCACCTGCTCGAGCGGCCTGACGCCGCCCATGCTGACCGTCGACGTGCCCGAGAGCTGCTCGCTGGAAACGGTTCTCGATGTGCTGGCCGACGCCGAGTCGATGACCTGTGCGCACAGCGTGGCCTGCCGTCAGCACCGCGGAGCAGACCGCTAGACGGGACTGCAGCCCACGCCCGGCTCGAACCCGCCGCCGTTTGCCGACACCGCATGCCGTCCGGCCGCCGCGTACTGCGCTACCGGATTTGTCCGCTTTACCCTGGTGTCTCCCTGCTCCCGGTGACTGACCCCGCGAGAAGCACCCCGCCGGCAGCGCCCGGGAGGATGGCCCGACCGGGCTTCCGTGCGTTGAACGCAGCTGCCGGCACCGCCACCGGCCGCGAGGTCACCCGCCGGCGCCCTGCACGCGCAGCAGGCGCTGCGGGTCATTGGTGATGATCGCGTCGACGCCGGCCGAGGTGAGGGCAGCCCAGTCCGCTGGGTCGTCCGCGGTCCACACCGCGACCGCGATCTCGGCTGCCCGCAGGGTGCCGACGACGCCGGGGCGCTCCAGCACCGCTCGGTGCGGCGGGTTGTAGGCGACTGCGCCGAGCTCACGGCACCGGCCGACGGGATCGTCGTCGAGGTGCTCCACCAGCAGCCCGAACGGGAGCCCGGGGGCGAGTGCGGCGAGTCGACGCAGCACCGGAACCTCGAAGGACTGCAGCAGCACCCGCCGGCCGCAGCCGTGCACCTCGATCGTCGCGAGCACGGCGGCCAGCTCGGCGCTCGTGTGCTCACCCTTCAGTTCCAGGAGCACCGCCCGGCTGCCGGTGACCCGCTCCAGCAGCGCGGACAAGGTCGGCACGCCGTCCCCGGGGCTGTTGTCCCGGATCAGGACGGCCGCAACCTCGGCCGCGGTCCGGTTCCGCACCGGCCCCGACCCGGTCGTGGTCCGGTCCAAGGTGCCGTCGTGCAGGATCACCGGGACCCGGTCCGCGGTGGGTTGGGTGTCGGCCTCCACCCACGTCGCGCCCGCTGCCCAGGCGGACTCGAACGAGGCCAGTGTGTTCTCCGGCACGTCGGCCGCGGCGCCGCGGTGCCCGATCACGACCGGATGATGGCCCGAGCGCCGTGGGACCGGCGTTGTCATGGGACGGGACCGTACCGAAGTGGCCAACCTGGCATCACGGTGCGGCGTCCTGCCGTCGTGCCGACGGCACGGCGAACCGGCAGGGCGGTACCGTCGCAGCGTGGGATCCCGCCGTCTGCAAGGTCTGCACGGCTGTCCTCGGGCGGCCGGGGATCACCCGCCGGATCGACAACAGCGGCACGGCACGGGACAGCTGGAGGCGTCGGTGACAGAGCAGGGTCCGTCGGCAGGGGACAACCGGGCGGCGGTCGACCAGGCGCGATCGTCGTCGGCCGACCTACCGGGGCCGGTGGTGGACCTGTCCGACCTGTCACCCGCCCGGCTGCGCGCCCTGTCCGCGGAGCAGCGGACGGCGCTGGCCGCACAGATCCGGCAGTTCCTGGTCGAGCAGACCTCGAAGCGAGGCGGCCACCTCGGGCCGAACCTCGGGGTGGTGGAACTGACCATGGCGCTGCACCTGGTGTTCGACTCGCCCCGCGACCCGATCCTGTTCGACACCGGCCACCAGGCGTACGTGCACAAGATCCTCACCGGCCGCGCGGACCGCTTCCCGGCGCTACGCACCCGCAACGGGCTGTCCGGCTATCCGAACCGGGCGGAATCCGAGCACGACTGGATCGAGAACTCGCACGCCTCGACCTCGTTGTCCTACGCCGACGGGCTGGCCAAGGCGCTGACCCTGCGGCACCAGCGGGACCGGACCGTCGTTGCCGTGATCGGTGACGGTGCGCTGACCGGTGGGATGGCCTGGGAGGCGCTGAACAACATCGCGGGTGCCCCGGAGCGGCCGCTGGTGATCGTGCTGAACGACAACGGCCGGTCCTACGCGCCCACCACCGGCGGGATGGCGCAGCGGATGGCCGCGCTCCGGCTGCGCCCCGGCTACGAGCGGATGCTCGGCCGGGTCAAGCACACGCTGCCCAGGGCGCCGGTCGTCGGGCGCCCGCTGTACTCGGCGCTGCACGCTGCGAAATCCGCCGTCAAGGACTGGCTGATCCCGCAGACGATGTTCGCCGACCTCGGGCTGAAGTACCTGGGGCCGATCGACGGGCACGACGTCGAGGCGCTGCAGGCGGCCCTGCAGGCGGCCAGGGACTTCCGCGGCCCGGTGCTGGTGCACTGCGTGACCCGCAAGGGCGAGGGCTACCCGCCGGCCGAGTCCGACGACGCGGAGATGATGCACTCCCCGCCCGCGTTCGACCCGTCCACCGGCAAACCCACAGCGGCCAGCAGCACCACCTGGACACACGTCTTCGGCCGGGAGATGGTGGTGGCGGGGGCGGAGCGCAAGGATGTCGTCGCCATCACCGCTGCCATGTGTGGCCCGACCGGGCTGACCCCGTTCGCCACCGCGTTCCCGGACCGCTTCTTCGACGTCGGCATCGCCGAGCAGCATGCGATGACGTCCGCCGCCGGACTGGCGATGGGCGGCATGCACCCGGTGGTCGCGGTGTACGCGACGTTCCTCAACCGGGCGTTCGACCAGTTGCTGATGGACTGCGCGCTGCACCGCCTCGGCGTCACCGTGGTGCTCGACCGGGCCGGCGTCACCGGCGAGGACGGCCCCAGTCACCACGGCATGTGGGACATGTCGCTGGCCGCGATGATCCCAGGCCTGCGGATGGCCGCGCCGCGGGACGCGACGACCGTCGCCGAGGAGCTCGCAGAGGCCCTGGACGTGTCCGACGGCCCGACCGTGTTGCGCTTCCCGAAGGGCACCGTCGCGACGACAGTGCCTGCGCTGCGGCGGTTCCGGCTGCTGCACGGGGAGATCGGAACGGCGGCGGCGATGGACGCCACGGCCGGCGTTGACATCCTGGCCGAACCGCCCGACGGCGAGGATAGCGACGTCCTGCTCGTCGCGGTGGGCGCGTTCGGCGCGCTGGCCGTGGAGGCCGCCGGCCGGCTGGCGCGGCAGGGGATCGGTGTCACGGTCGTCGACCCGCGATGGGCGCTGCCGGTGCCGGCGGAGATCGCCGCCCTCGCCCGGGAGCACCGGCTGGTCGTCACGGTGGAGGACGGTGGCCGGTCCGGCGGCGTCGGCGCCGCGGTCACCGATGTGCTGGCCGGCACCGGGATCCCGGTGCAGGTGCTCGGCATCCCGCAGCGGTTCCTGGAGCCGGCGCCCCGCGCCGACCTCCTGGGTGACCTGGGGCTGACCGCGCAGGCGGTGGCCCGCGGCATCACCGAGGAGATCGCCCGGACGTCCCACGACCCGGCCGGCACGGGCGAGGATCAGGTGACCGGCGAGGAGCAGGCGACGGGCGAGGATCGACTTGCCGGCGATCGCGATGCCGGCGCGGCGGGCTGAGCGGGCCGGCGATGCGGGTGCTGGTGGTGGAGGACGCCCGACGGCTGGCCGACGCGATCGCGCGCGGCCTGCGGGCGGAGGGCATGGCGGTCGACGTCGCCTACGACGGCCGGGAGGGTCACCAGAAGTCGACGTTCACCCGCTACGACGTCGTCGTCCTCGACCGCGATCTGCCCGAGATGCACGGCGATGACCTGCTGGCCGAGATCGTGGCCGCGGGCGACATCACCCGCGTGCTGATGCTCACCGCGTCGGCCGGGGTCGACGACCGGGTCGACGGCCTGTCGCTCGGCGCCGACGACTACCTGGCCAAGCCGTTCGCATTCCCGGAACTGGTGGCCCGGGTCCGCGCACTTGGCCGCCGGGCGACGCCGGCGGCGCCGCCGGTGCTGCGCGCCGGAAACCTCGAGCTCGACCCCGCCCGGCGCACCGTCAGCCGCGGCGGGCAGCCGATCGACCTGACCCGCAAGGAGTTCGGCGTGCTGGAGGTGCTGCTCGCCGCCCGCGGGTCGGTGGTGTCCAGCGAGGAGTTGCTGGAACGGGTGTGGGACGAGAACGCCGATCCCTTCACCACCACCGTGCGGGTCACGATGATGACGCTGCGACGCAAGCTCGGCGACCCGCCCGTCATCGACACGGTGGTGGGCGCCGGCTACCGGGTGTCCACGGGGTGAGCGCCGGCCGGCTGCACGGCCCGATTTCGGGATGACCGCCGCCGAACTCGCTGTCGGGAGCGGCCGGCCGCCGCTGCGGCAGGGGCTGCGGTTCCGGCTGACCCTGCTGTCCACCGCACTGCTCGCCCTGATCGGCGCGTTGCTGCTCGCGCTGTCCTACCTGGTGGTGGGCCGAGTTGTGGGGGCGCTGCCGCAGTTCCCGCCCGGCACGACGGTGCAGCTCGGCGACCGGGTGATGGACGCCTCGCAAGCGGCGGCGGAGCTGGCTGCCCAGGGCCGGGAGACGGTGCTGATCGTCGGGCTGATCGCCTTCCCGCTGCAGCTGGTGGCCGGTGCGCTGCTGTCGTGGGTGCTGATCGGCCGCACGCTGCGGCCGCTGTTCACGCTGACCAGGACCGCCCGGGCGCTGTCGGAATCGTCACTGGACCAGCGGATCCGGCTGGCCGGTCCGCGCGACGAGGTCGCCGATCTCGCGGACACGTTCGACGACATGCTGGACCGGCTGCAGCAGGCGTTCGACGCCGAGCGGCGGTTCGTCGCGAACGCCTCCCACGAGCTGCGCACCCCACTGGCGGTGATCCGCACCGAGGTCGAGGTGACCACGGCGGATCCCGACGCCGACGCGGCCGACCTGCGGCGGATGGGTGAGGTCGTGTTGGAGGCGACCGACCGGGCGAACAGGTTGCTGACGTCACTGCTGGTGCTGGCCCGTACCCAGGCCCGTGGGGTGTCGGTGCTGCAGCCGGTGGACCTGGCCGCGCTGATCCGGCCGGCGCTGGACGCGGTGGAGGCCGAGCGGGCCGACCGGCAGCTGGCCGTCTCGGTGACCGGCGGGCCGGCCGTCGTCCGCGGCGACCCGGCGCTGCTGGAGCGGCTGGTCGGCAACCTGGTGGAAAACGCTGTACGGCACAACGTTCGCGCCGGCTGGATCCGGGTCAGCACCGGGACCGACGGCGGCGAAGGGCTTCTCGATGTGGCCTCGTCCGGGCCGGTGATCGATCCGGACGCCTGCGCCGAGCTGTTCGAGCCGTTCCGGCAGGGCCGGCGGGCACGGGTCGGCTCCCGGGGAACGGGGCTGGGATTGTCCATCGTCCGCGCTGTCGTCGCGGCGCACGGCGGCACCGTCCGCGCGGTTCCCGTTGCCGGCGGCGGACTTTCGGTGACGGTTCGGCTGCCGGCGGTGCCCGGTGGCCGCTGAGCGGTGGACAGGGGTCCTCCGATGTTGCTGACCCGGGCGGTGGCGGAGGGCATCCGGGACGGCAGCGTGACCGCGGTGTTCCGTCGGTGGGATGCCCCGCGCGTCCGGGTCGGCGGCACGCAGCGGACGCAGGCCGGCGTGATCCGGTTCGTATCCGTCCAGCCGGCCGACGCCGCCGCGCTCACCGAGGCCGATGCCCAAGCCGCCGGGATGCAGTCGCTGCGGGAGCTGGAGAAGGCGAACGCCCGCGGCCGCGGCGCGCAGCTGTATCGGATCGGCGTGGCCTTCGACCGGCCCGACGAACGGGTGCACTTGCGCGACACTCGGCCCACTGCAGCCGATGTCGCGGAGATCAGCGCGGCCCTTGACCGGCTGGACCGGGGCCGCAGATCCGGGCCGTGGACCCGGCAGATCCTCCGGCTGATCGCCGACCGGCCGGCGGTGCGGGCGCCAGACCTCGCCGCGTCGCTCGGCCGGCAGACGCAGCCGTTCAAGCTGGACGTGCGCAAGCTCAAGGAGCTCGGCCTGACGCACAGCCTCGATGTGGGGTACGAGTTGTCCGTCCGGGGCCGCGCCTACCTGGAGCAGTCCGGCGGCGGGTGAGCGGCCCTAGGAACCGGACGATTCCCGGCGCTGGGCGACGCCGCGCACATAGGCCGCTTGACCGGCGTGCTGCAGGCCGTCGGAGACGACGCTGACCAACCGGACGCCGAGCGTCACGGGCGGGTCCCAGTTGGGGTCGACCACCCGGTCGAGATCGGCGTCGGTCACCGCGGCCAGCAGGGCGGCGGACGCGTCGTGCACCGCATCGAGGTAGCCCAGCAGCAACTCCGCAGGTACCCGGACCTGGCCGACCTCGGCCGCGGTCTGCCCGTAGCCGGTCGCGTCGTCGTCGAACGGCAACCGGAAACGGTCCGCCCAGCCCTGCGCGGTCCACACCTGGGTGGTGTCGAAGGCGTCCGCCAGGTGATCGTCCTGCACCCGGCACAGGTGCCACACCAACCAGGCGATGGTGTTCGCGCCGGGGTCCACCCGCCGGGTCAGCGTTTCCCGGTCGAGCCCGGTCACCGCCCGGCGCGCGGTCTGCGTCACCCGGTCGAAGGCGTCCAGCAGCAGGTCGGAAGTCTTCATCTGGGCTCCTGAGTGTCTCGGCGGCGAGGTGCGACGAGGCTATCGTCAGCGTTCTCACTCCCTCGGGGTGAGTCGGTGCAGAGCAGATGTTCCTATAGTGCCGCGGTGGCTACTTGCGGCGTTCCTGTCCATCTGTCCCATTTGACGGCTGCTGCTGCCGGCCGAGTTCGCCCGGCGTGCCGGTCATGACCACTGCTCCCGCCGAGCCGGCACGGCCCGGGTTGGTCGGCCGGCTGGCCCCCAACTGGCTCCGGGGCTACCGGCGGTCGTGGCTGCGGACCGACATCGTCGCCGGGGTGACGCTCGCGGCGGTGGCCATCCCGGAAACCATGGGCTACACCTCGATCGCGCAGGTGCCGGTGGTCACCGGCCTGTACACCGTCATCTTCCCGGCCCTGCTGTTCGCACTGCTCGGGTCGTCCCGGCTGCTGGTGGTCGGTGCGGATTCGGCGACCGCGGCGATCCTCGCGGCGGGGCTGGCCGGGCTGGGCATCGCCGGCCTGACGCCGTACTCACCGGAATGGCTGGCGTTCACCTCGTTGACTGCGCTGGTGTGCGGCGTCCTGCTGCTGCTGGCGCGCCTGCTGCGGCTGGGCTTCATCGGTGACTTCCTGTCGTCCTCGGTGCTGATCGGATTCTTGACCGGCGTGGGCATCCAGGTGCTGACCGGTCAGGTCCCGGACATGCTGGGCATCGCCAAAGGCACCGGGACGTGGTTCCAGCAGCAGTGGTGGACACTCACCCACCTCACCGACGCGAACCTGGCGACGGTCGCCTTCGCGGTCGGCGCGCTGCTGATCATCATGGGATTCAAGAAGTTCCTGCCCAAGGTGCCGGGCGCGATCATCGCGGTGATCGGGTCGATCATCGTGGCGACGGTGCTGGACGTCGGCGCCGACGGCGTCGCACTGGTCGGCACGGTGCAGGGCGGCTTCCCACCGATCGGGCTGCCGTCGGGCATCGGGTGGTCGGACGTCACGGCGGTGATCGGCGTGGCGTTCTCCTGCTTCGTGCTGATCATCGCGCAGAGCGCCGCGACCTCGCGCAGTTTCGCGATGCGCCACGGGCAGAAGGTGGATGTCAACCGGGACATCGTCGGCCTCAGCGGCGCCAACTTCGCCGCCGGCCTCACCGGCACGTTCGTGGTGAACGGCAGCCCGACCAAGACGCAGATCCTGGACGAGCAGAAGGGCCGCACCCAGCTGGCGAACATGACGATGGCGCTCGTCGTGCTGCTGGTGGTGCTGTTCCTGACCGGTCTGCTGACGAACATGCCCAAGGCCGTGCTGGGTGCCATCGTGTTCCTGATCGGCGTCGACCTCATCGACATCGCGGGCCTGCGCCGGGTGTGGCACGCGCGGCGCAGCGAGTTCGTCATCGCCGCGCTGACGGGTGTGGTGGTCTTCGCGGTCGGTGTCGAGCAGGGCATCATCCTGGCGATCGTCGCCTCGATCCTGGAGATGATCCGCCGGCAGTACCGGCCGGACCGGTTCGTGGTCGGGGTCGGAGCCGGTGGCGACGCCATCTACGCGCCGGCGAAACCCGGGACGCAGAGCGAGCCGGGGTTGATCGTCTTCCGGTACGACGCGGACCTGTTCTACGCCAACGCCAACCGGTTCTCCGACGACGTCCAGGAGCTGATCACCGGGGCACCGGACCCGGTGCGCTGGCTGGTTCTGGACTGTTCATCGATCCCGGACGTCGACTATTCGGCCGGGTTGTCCATCGACGGCCTGATCGAGTTCGTCCACCGGCGCGGGGCCGTGTTCGCGCTGGCCGGGCTGGACCCCAACCTGCACGCGACGCTGCGGCAGCAGGGTGTGCTCCAGATGCTCAACGCCGACCACGTGTACGACTCGGTCGCCGCGGCGGTGGCGGCGTTCAGCGCCCTGCCGGCCGCTCCGGTGGCCGGACCGCCCGCGGCGGCACCGCAGGCATCGAGCCCGCCGGGACCGGCAGCACAGGGTCGCGCAGGTCCCGCGACGTAGCGTCTCTCGGTGGGCTGCGGCCTCCCCGCCGATGCCTGCGCCGGGTTCATCGCCCGGTTTCCCGAATTGCCGGTCGCGCAGTTCGTCGAACGGCTGGGCGTGACGGACGACGTGACGCCCAGCTTGGGGAAAAGCCGGTACCGATGCGCACCGACCGCGCGGTGGGACAGGAACAGCCGTTGCCCTATCTCCCGGTCGGACATGCCCTCGGCCCCGCGGGCGCTCGAGCCTGCTCGCGGAACTGCTGGTCCCCGCCCCACTACTGTTGCCCACGGACCACTCGCGTGGACCGGACCGGACTGGAGGCGGTAGGTGCATCCCAACGTTGCGGTGGTGGCGGACGCCCTCGCGGCGGCGGGCGCGACCGGCTCGGTGCGCGAGCTGGACGACTCGGCCCGGACCGCCGCGGAGGCCGCGGCCACCCTCGGTTGCCCGGTGGGCGCCATCGCGAACAGCCTGATCTTCATGGCCGACACGGAACCGGTGCTGATCCTCACCAGCGGCGCGCACCGGGTCGACACCGCCCATGTCGCAACGCTTCTCGGCGTAAGAAAACTGGCAAGGGCGACGCCCGAACAGGTCCGTGCCGCCACCGGACAGCCCATCGGCGGCGTCGCGCCCGTCGGCCACCCCGCGCCGGTGCGGACGCTGCTCGATACCGACCTGCAGCAGTACGACGTCATCTGGGCAGCAGGTGGGACGCCGCGCAGCGTGTTCCCCACGACGTACGGCGAGTTGCTCCGGATCTGCGCGGCGCAGCCGGTCACCGTAGAGCCCGGGCCCGCCACGGCGTAGCCAAGACCCGCTGACGACAGCGGACGGCGCAGCCGAGGAAAGCGTGGGGCAGCCGCCGGCAGAGGTCGTCGCCGGGAACGCGAACGCGCCACCGCAGAACGGCTCCGGTGGCGCGCCGGCGTCTCAGCGGCGTCTCAGCGGCGGGTCAAGCCGGCAGGGTGGCCACGCCGGGCGGTGCGAACCGCCGCCCGGTGACCCGCTCGGAAACCCCCGTCCGGTCGAGGTACGGGGTGATCCCGCCCAGCCAGAACGGCCAGCCCGCGCCGGTGATCAGCCCGAGATCGAGGTCGGCGGCGTCGGCGACATCGTCCTCGTCCAGCATCAACCGCGCTTCCTCGGCCAGTGCGGCCAGCACCCGGTCCAGAACCTGCTCGCCGGTGGAGGGACGATCGCCCTGGACGAGCAGGCCGGCGATCTCCGGGTCGAGAATCTGCTTGCCGTTCTCGTCCCAGCTCAGCAGTGTGTGATGGCCGCCGGCCACGATGCGCTGCAGGTTCGCCGAGACCGGGAACCGGTCGCCGAACGCCTCGTGCAGCGTCTCCTGGACATGCAGTGCGACGGCCGGCCTGGTGAGCTGGGTCAACATCAGCGGACTCATCGGTAGCCCGAGCGGGTCGAGCGCGGTGTCGGCCACCTCCGCTGGCGTGCCCTCGTCGATGGCCGTCAGGACCTCGCCCATGCTGCGCATCAGGAGCCGGTTGACCACGAATCCGGTGGCGTCCTTGACCAGGATGGGGCCCTTCTTCAGCGATTTCGCCAGGGCGAAGGCCGTCGCCAGCGTGGCATCGTCGGTCTGTTCACCGCGGACGACCTCGATCAGCGGCATCACCGCGACCGGGTTGAAGAAGTGGAAACCGACCACCCGCTCGGGATGCTGCAGGTCGGCGGCCATCGCGGAGATGGAGAGCGACGAGGTGTTGGACGCCAGCACGGTCTGCGGCCCGACGAACTTCTCCAGCTCGGCGAAGACCTGATGCTTGACGGCGAGCTTCTCGAAGACGGCCTCGACGACGAAGTCGGCGTCGGCGAACGCGGCGTAGTCCAACGACCCGGTGACCGACGCGGTCAGCCGGTTGGCCTCGTCAGCGCTGATCCGTCCTTTGGACCTCAACTTGTCGATCTCCCGGGCGACGCCGGCCAGGCCCATGTCCAGCCGCGCCTGGTCGACATCGGTCATGACCACCGGAACGTGCAGATTCCGGGCGAACAGCAGAGCCAGCTGAGCCGCCATCAGGCCCGCGCCGATGACGCCGACCTTGGTCACCCGCCGGGCCAATGCGGAATCGGGCGCTCCGGCGGGCTTCCGCGCCCGCTTCTGCACCAGGTTGAACGAATACACCCCGGCGCGAAACTCCTGGCTCATGATCAGGTCGACCAGCGCTCGGCGTTCGGCGGCCAGGCCGGTCTCCAGGTCCGCGGTTCGGGACAGCGCAATCATCTCCAGCGCCCGGTACGGGGACAGTGCCGCGCCGTGTGTCCGCATGTCGGCGATGACCTTCCCGCGCTCCAGGGCGGCGGTCCATTCCTCGTCGGTGGCACCGCGGAACTCGCTGCGCGGCACGGTGATCGAGCCGTCCAGGACCCCCGTCAACCACGCCAGGGACTGTTCCAGGTAATCCGCCGCATCCAGCACGACGTCCACCACGCCCAGGTGCAGCGCATCCTGCGGCTTCATCATGCGGTTCTGGTTGAGCGCGTTCTCCACGATCACCGTGACGGCGTTCTCCGGCCCGGCAATCCGCGGCAGCAGCTGCGTTCCGCCCCACCCCGGCACGATGCCCAGGAACACCTCCGGGAGCGCCAGCATCGCGGTGTTCGCGGCCAGTGTCCGGTAGTCGCAGTGCAATGCCAGTTCGACGCCGCCGCCGAGGGCGGCACCGTTGACGAAGGCGAACGTGGGGATCCCCGCCGTGCCCAGCCTGCGGAAGACTCGGTGTCCGAGCGCGCCAATCTGTGCCGCGCTCTCTCGGTCGACCACCATGCCGGCCTGTGAGAGGTCGGCACCCACGGCGAAGATGAACGGCTTGCCGGTGACGGCAATGGCATCGGGCGCTGCCTCGACGGCCGCGGTGATGGCCGCGTCCAGGCTTTCCAGTCCGAGCGGGCCGAGCGTGTTGGGGCGGGTGTGGTCGCGCCCGTTGTCCAGGGTGATCAACGCGACCCGCCGACTGCCGCCGGGTGCCCCGGCAGCGGGGACCTCCACGACGCGGGTGAAGGCGTGCGTCACCACCTCGGCCGGGGCTTCGGCCCCGTGCCCGGAAAGTGTTGCCGCGCGGGGCTTCTCGATGGTGCTCACAGCTCACTCCCGGTTGTTGCGCTGGTCGTTTCGGCGGTGTGGTGCGGGTTCTCCCAGATGACGGAGCCGCCCATGCCGAGACCGACGCAGAGCGTGGTCAGGCCGTAGCGCACGTCCGGGCGCTCCTCGAACTCGCGGGCGAGCTGCGTCATCAAACGGACACCGGATGACGCCAGCGGGTGCCCCATGGCGATCGCGCCGCCGTACGGGTTGACCCGCTCGTCGTCGTCGGCGATGTCGAAGTGGTCGGTGAAGGCCAGCACCTGCACGGCGAATGCCTCGTTGATCTCGATCAGGCCGATGTCGTCGATGGTCAGACCCGCTGTGCGCAGCGCCTTCTCGGTGGCCGGGATGGGCCCGGTGCCCATCGTCTCCGGCTCGACGCCGGCGAAGGCGAACGACACCATCCGCATGCGGACCGGCAGGCCCAGTTCCTCCGCGACGTCCGCCGCGACGAGCAGGCAACCGGTGGCGCCGTCGGTCAGACCGGACGCGTTCCCGGCAGTCACCCGCCCGTGCGGCCGGAACGGTGTCCGCAGGTTCTCCAGGCCATCGAGAGTCGTTCCGGGGCGCGGCAACTCGTCGGCCCCGGCGAGTCCCCAGCCGTGCTCGGAACGGGTGGCGATCGGCACCAGATCGGGTCCGATCTTGCCGTTGGCCAGCGCCTTGGCGTACTTCTCCTGGCTGGCGACGGCGTAGGCGTCGGCCCGCTGCTTGGTCAGGTGTGGGTACCGGTCGTGCAGGTTCTCCGCGGTCGAGCCCATCATCAGGGCCGACGGGTCGACCAACTTGTCGGCGACGAAACGCGGGTTGGGGTCGGCCCCCTCGGCCATCGGGTGGTGGCCCATGTGCTCCACGCCGCCGGCGATGACGACGTCGTAGGCGCCCACGGCGATGCCGGAGGCGACCGTGGTGACGGCCGTCATCGCACCCGCGCACATCCGGTCGATCGCGAAACCGGGCACCGTCTTGGGCAGGCCGGCCAGGATCGCCGCGGTGCGTCCGATGGTCAGGCCCTGGTCACCGATCTGGGTGGCGGCGGCGATGGCAACCTCGTCGACCCGTTCGGCGGGCAGCGTCGGTTGGCGGCGCAGCAGTTCCCGGATCACCTTGACCACCAGGTCGTCGGCGCGGGTCTGCCAGTACTGTCCCTTGTCACCCGCCTTCCCGAACGGGGTGCGCACGCCCTCGACGAAGACCACGTCCCGCAGGGTTCGCGGGCGCGGGCCCTGCGGAGTGACGGATCCCTCGGGGATGTCTGCTGCTGGGGCCGGTGAAACCACGGACGTGCTCCCTCTGCTGTGGCGGTCGGAAGATGCGGCTGATCGGTACGGGAAAGGTCTGCCCCGCAGCGCCTCCGGGCCGCGGGTGGCGGTCCTGTCGGCATGCCGATGGGCCACCCGCGGGTCATGTTACCCCGGATGTTACTGGCCGGTAACTTGAGCGGCTTCCGCGCCGGCTCCCGCGCCGGTTCCCGCGCCGGTTCCCGCGCCGAGTGCTGCGGAGAGCAGCGGCGCGGTCAACTCGACCTGCCAGGGCCGTGCGCCGCGTCCGGCCAGTGCTTGCCGCAGGTCGCCGGTCGGCGGCGGTGCCCACAGGACCCGCCGGACGGTGTCGGGTGAGACCAGGTTCTCGACCGGGACGGCAATGCGTTGCGACAGGTCGGCGAGTGCGGCCCGCGCGGCGTGCAACCGGGCAGCGGCGGCGGGATCCCGGGACGCCCACTTCGCCGGCGCCGGCGGTCCGTCACCGGGCAGGCGGACGGCGGGTAGCTCGTCGGCGGGCAACACCAGGCCGTGCGCGATGGCAGCCAGCCACACCGCGGCGCTGCGGCGCTGCATGCGGCCGGAGAACACCGGCAGCGCGGTCAGCGCCGCGGTGGTCGTCGGCTTGGCCACGGAGGCGGCGATGATGGCGGAATCCGGCAGGATGCGGTGCGGCGCAACGTCCCGCCGCCGGGCCAGGGCGTCCCTGGTGATCCACAACTCGCGGATGACGGCCAGGGCGCGGCGGTCCGTGATCCGGTGCACGCCCGAGGTGCGCCGCCATGGGTCGACCCGGGGGGCAGGGGGTGGCGCGGCGATGATGGCGTCGAATTCCTGCCGCGCCCATTCGAGTTTTCCCTGCCGGCGCAGCAGGCCCTCCATGGCGTCCCGCAGTTCGACCAGCACCTCGACGTCGAGCGCGGCGTAGGTCAGCCAGTCCTGCGGCAGCGGGCGGGTGGACCAGTCCGCGGCGCCGTGCCCCTTGCGCAGGTGCAATCCGAGCATCTGCTCGACCAGCGGGCCCAGCCCGACCCTGGGCAGCCCGGCCAGCCGGCCGGCCAGTTCGGTGTCGAACAGCCGGCGTGGCCGGATGCCGACGTCGGCCAGGCACGGCAGATCCTGGTTCGCGGCGTGCAGCACCCATTCAGAAGCGGCGAGCGGGGCGTCGAGCTCGGACAGGTCGCCCAGCGGGATGGGGTCGATGAGCACGGTGCCGACGTCCGGCCGTCGCAGCTGCACCAGGTAGGCCCGCGAGCCGTAGCGGAAACCGGAGGCGCGTTCGGCGTCGATGGCCACCGGTCCGCCCGCGGACGACAGCAGCTGCGCCCAGTGCAGCAATTCGGAGCGATCGGTGATGGGACCGGCGACCGGGCCGGCCGGTTCCAGGAGCGGCACCACTTCTGGCGACCCGTCGGCCGGGATCTGGTCGGCCATGTCTGCATCGGCTGCGCCCGTGTCCGTCCGGTCGGCATCCACAGCGGCGCCGCCGACGCCGCCGTCGTGCGGCCGGCCGTCGGCCGGCGCGCCTGGGCGGTCGTCAGGGTCGACGACCTCGATGTCAGCTGTGCCGGACATGCGCGGAACCTACCGCGCCGGCCGTGCCGTGCAGGCCAGCGGCACCCGCTCGGTTCGGGCCAGCGTCAGGAAATCACTCCGGCCCGCATGGCCAACGCGACCATGTGAGCGCGGTCGCCGGTGCCGAGCTTGCGCCCGATCCGGGCAAGGTGGCTCTTCACCGTGAGGGCCGACAGCGAGAGCTGATCGCCGATCCACTTGTTGGAGCGCCCGTCGGCCACCAGCCGGATCACCTCGATCTCGCGGCTGGACAGCTCATGGATGCTGCTCGGGATGCTCGCCGCGGTCGGATTGGCCCGGCGGCCGATGAGTACGCCACTCACCCCGGCGCCGACCGCGTCGATCACCGGTCCGATGTCCGCGGTGGGGGCCAGCGCGATGACCCTCGGCCACCCGGCCTCTCGCAGGGCGTGCACCACCCGGCCCGCTTCGGCGCCGAGTTGCAGGCTCACCAGCGCGAGGTCACCACTGATCTGCCGGGCGACCAGGTCCTCGACGGCCGCCACCGACGCGGCCTCCAGGATCCGGCCGAGCCCGACCTCGCCCAGGCTGTTGCGCAGCGGATCGCGCGTCCCGCGGTCGGGATCGACCACCAGAACGGTCGCCATCCGCAAGGGAATTGCTGGGGTCTCGCGCAGCGGGGACCGCTGCGACGGCAGCAAGGTCCCTGGATGCGCGTCGTCAGAGCGCAGCGACGAGCCCGTGTCGAGAGCCCCGCCGCTCACACCAACCGCCGAATTGCTCACCGGGTGTTCCTCCTACCAGCCGGGCGCATGCCCGGCGTCACCAAAATCCCGAACCCGCGGTCGCCCGTCGAGGTCATGGTCTACCCGAACAACGGGCATCGCTCGTTCCGTTGTCACAGCTAGTGTCTGCCCTACGGCCGTCCGTGGTCAAGCACTCGAATCGACCAGCCGGTTTCATCCGTTCCATCCTCACCGCACGGCGGACGGGTCCGACGTTTGCAGCAACGTCACTCCTTCCGGCGGAAGGCCCGCGGCGACCGACAGAAACCCGGCGAAGGCCTCCAGATGCAGGTCGGTCCTTTCGTCGGCCGTCCAGGATGCCCGAACCTCCAGGTCATCCGCGCGCTGCGGGCCCGCGATGTCCCCGAAACGGGTCGATGACGTGGCCGTCACCGTCCCGCCCAGCGCGCTGTAGCCGGCGCCGGATGCGTCCAGCGACTCGGTCAGCCAGCTCCAGGCCACCTCCGGCAACAGTGGGTCCTGGGCGATCTCGGTGTCGAGCTCGCACGTGGCGAACACCACAACCCGCAGTGAGCCGCCCCAGGCGTCGACCCCGTCCGGGTCGTACAGCAGGATCATCCGGCCGGAGGCCGTCTCCTCGTCCCGGCCGGCCGGATAGAGCGTGGCGGACAACGCATGGCTCCACGGCGCGAGCCGGGCCGGTGCGGGCAACGGCCCGAGTTCGACCTCGGCGCGGACCCGGGCGACGTCCAGCCGGGCGACGGCCCGCCGGAACTCAGCGGGACCGGCGACGCTGGGCCCGGTCATGCCCGGGACACTACGACCGGGCACCGACAGCGGACCCGCACCACGCCGGTGCCGCGCGCCGGGTCGGTGGTCGGATGGTCGCTGTGGGGACGCGGCCGCTCATGGGAAGGCCGCGCGGGCGCATCGGGGGAGAGCCGGTCGGGCGGACCGAGAGACCGGCGCACGCCGGATCAGCGGCCGCGCCGACAGATCAGGACGGGCCCGGGTTGGGCCGATCAAGGCGGGCAGAGGGTGCCGACGGCGGGCAGGGTCCCGTCGACGAGGTAGGCGTCCACCGCCTTGGTGACGCAGGAGCTGGCCGGGTAGCTGCCGTGCCGCCCGGATTGCCAGCTGATCAACCGGGCCGACGCAAGTTGCCCGGTGAGTGTGCGCACCTGCTCGTACGGCGCGACCGGGTCCGCGACCGATCCCGCGACCAGGATCGGTCGCGCGCCGGTCGCCTTCACTCCGCCCAGCGCGGCCTCCGGTGCCGGCCAGGATGCGCAGATCCCGACCAGCCCGACGGTGTAGGGACCGAACAGCGGGGCCTTCGCGCGAGCGTCCTGCGCGGCGGTGGTCAGCTGGGCCCGGGAGATCCGCACGGCGCTGTCGTTGCAGTGGTAGATGATCGCCGCGTTCAGCCAGCCGTCGCCGTCCGCTGCGCGGAGGGCGGTCTCCAGCATGGTGCCCACCGGGGCGGGGTTACCGGCGGCCGCAGCGGCCAGGGCGGTCGCGAGCTCCGGCCACCCGTCCGGGTCGCCGAGCTCGAGCAGCAGCGTCATCAGCACGCTGCCGCCGTTCGTGCGCCCGGCGCCGGGTCCGGCGCCCGGCCGGGCGTCGAGCACGGTGATGGCCTGCTGCACGGTGGCGCGCGGGTCGGCCCCCAGTGGGCAACCGCCTGGGAACGACGGGCAGCGGGATGCGAAGGCGTCCAACGACTTCTCGGCGGCAACGGCCACCGCAGCGGCCCGGACGTCCATGTCGGTGAGCGGGTTCGACGGTGCGTCCAGCACCAGCGCACCGACCCGTCCGGGGTACCGGTCGGCGTACACCGCACCGAGAGTCGCGCCGAAGCCCCGCCCGATCAGGTTCAGCGTCGGGCTGCCGAGCGCCGACCGCAGCGAATCCAGGTCGTCGGTGGCGCCGGTGCTGTTCACCAGCGACAGTTCCGGTCCAGCGAGGTCGCCGCATTCGAAGGTCAACGAACGGGACAGCTCGGCGAGGGCGGCTCCGGCGGCTGGCTCGGTGGGGTCCACCCCGAGGGTGGTCAGGGCGCCGGTGTCATAACCGGTCAGGCAGTCGACGGGCGAGGACTGACCCGTGCCGGCGAGGTCGAGGGTGAGTACCGAGAAGCGCTCCCGGACGGTGGGCGACAGGCCGGCGGCGACGGCGACCACCCGGCTCCGACCGTTCTGGGCCGGTTCGCCCATCAGGGCGACGACCACCGGTGCGTCATCGGCGACGCCGGGGGCGCGGGCCCGCGCCACCTGGATGGTCTGGTCACCGAACGGGTTCAGCCCGGGTCGCTGGACCCGCACGGCCGCGCAGTCCACTTCGAATCGCAGTCCGCTCTCGGCATCGACGGGGTCGATGTCCGCGCACGGCTGCCACCGGATCGGGTCCGCTTGTTGCCCCTGACCGCCCGGGCCGACCGGCGGCGTCGACGACGCGGTGGCGGGCGGCGGGGCCTGGCCCGGTCCGAACGTCGCCAACGCGGGGCGCTGCGACGGACCGAGCGTGCAGCCGGCCAGCAGCAGCACGGCCAGCAGGGCAGCGGTTGCGGCGGCCGGACGGGCCGGTGCGGGCGCGCGGCGTCGACCGGGTGGACTCATGAGCCGACGGGGCCGACGGAGCCGATGGAGCCGACAGAGCCGATGGAGCCGACGGAGCGGTACCGGGTGAACAGATGGGAGCCACTGCGCCGGACCGTGGTCAGTTCCCAGCGGGACGGATCCGCCAGCGCGGCGGGCAGCATCCGCGCGGCCCGGGAGCCCAACAGCATCGGGGCCAGTGTCAGGCAGCACTCGTCCAGAACGTCGGCCTCGACCAGCCCGGCCAGCACCGCGGGTCCGCCCTCGCAGTGGATGCGGCGGAACCCGCCCCCGGCCAGCGCGGCGATGGCCGTTGCCGGATCGACGCGGTCCGGGCCGGCGGTGATCACCCGGACACCGGCGGGCGCGGTGGCGGCACCCGCCTCCGTAGTGATCACGATCGGCGGGGTGTCGGTGTCGGTGAACAGCGGCGCAGAAGGGTCGAGTCCGCGGCCGGTGATCACTGCGATCGGCGGCGGCGCCGCGGGCAGCCCCCAGCGCCGTCGGCGGTCGCGTCGGCGAGCGGACAGCCGGATGCCCGCGTACTTCTCGGCCCGGACGGTGCCCGACCCGACGAGGATCACGTCGGCCAGGTCCCGCAGCAGCCCGAACAGCGTTTCGTCGGCGCTGTTGCCCAGGCCGGCCGATCGGCCGTCGACAGTGGCGCCGCCGTCCAGCGAGGCGATCATGTTGGCGCGGACGACCGCCCGGTCGCCGGCCGGCCAGGCGTAGAGCCGGGCCAGCGCGTCATCGTCGTCAGGCAGTTCCTCGATGCCGACGGCTGGCGTGCGGGGAGCGCCGGCGGCGGCCGGCGGAACGTCGGAGGGCACCCACCATCCGTACCACGCCGGATGCACCGGCGGGCGGCTCCCGGCAACGGCGAGCGCGACGGGTGGTGCCGGTGCAATGCCGGCGGCCTCTACCCTGATGCCTCGTGGCCGTCATCCAGCTCGTCGACCGAGACCCGGTGATCGGTGCCGACGAGTTGATCAGCGGTCTGGTGCCGCCACCGCGGTTCAACGACGTGCGCTTCGAGACGTACATCCCGGCGCCGGACGAGCCGAGCCAGCGCGCCGCGGTGGAGGCGCTGTCCGCGTTCGCCGACCGGATCGCGAACCCGCCGAAGAAGGGGCTGTTCCGCAAGTCCGCGACGGTGGGTGGTGGCTACTACCTGGACGGCGGGTTCGGAGTCGGCAAGACGCACCTGCTGGCCTCGCTGTGGCACGCCGTGCCCGGCCCCAAGGCGTACGGGACGTTCGTCGAATACACCCACCTGGTCGGGGCGCTCGGATTCAACGAGACGGTGCAGCGGCTGAGCGGGCACCGGTTGCTGGCCGTTGACGAGTTCGAGCTGGACGATCCCGGCGACACCATGCTGATGACCAGGCTGCTGGGGGAATTGTCCGAGGCGGGCGTGAACCTGGCCGCGACCTCGAACACACTGCCCGGCAAGCTCGGCGAGGGGCGGTTCGCCGCCGAGGACTTCCGGCGCGAGATCCACGCCCTCTCAGAGCGTTTCGAGACTCTGCGGGTGGACGGACCGGATTACCGGCACGCCGGGCTGGCGGAGGCGCCGCCGCCACTGTCCGACCACGAGCTGGTCGGCGCCGCCCGGCAGGCCGGGGCCGACGGGGCGGTGGCCAGCCTCGACTCGTTCGATGCCGTCACGGCCAGGCTCACCGACCTGCACCCCTCCCGGTACGGCCGGCTCGTCGACGGGATCGGCACGTTGAACCTGCGGGCGGTGCGGCCGCTGGACAACCAGTCGGCGGCGCTGCGCTGGGTGGTGCTGATCGACCGGATCTACGACCGGTCCATCCCGGTGCGGGCGTCCGGCGCGCCGCTGGACGAGATCTTCACACCGGAGATGCTGTCCGGCGGCTACCGCAAGAAGTACCTGCGGGCGACGTCCCGGGTGTTGGCACTGGCCCGCGAGGCCATCTGACGCCGATCGTTGGGGGCGTGCGGTCTCCGCCATTGCGCCGGCCCGCGGGGGAGCGTCGGCTCGCGGTGCGGCGGGTTCGCTCACGCTGTGGCACCTCACTCGCACTGTGGCACCTCACTCACGCTGTGGCACCTCACTCACGCTGTGGCACCTCACTCACGCTGTGGGCGCGGTGCTCGTGCTGCAGTGTGAGCAAGGCGACAGTGGCGCGAGCGGCGCACCGAGACCCGAGCAGCGCCGGAACTCGACCGGGAACGCGGAAGCTCGGCCCGAACGGCGCGCCCCCCTGCACCGCCGCGCCGGGCAGGTGGGTAGCTCGGCGCTCGGCCGGCACCGCCGCGCCGGGCAGGTGGGTAGCTCGGCGCTCGGCCGGCACCGCCGCGCCGGGCAGGTGGGTAGCTCGGCGCCCCCCTGCACCGCCGCGCCGGGCAGGTGGGTAGCTCAGCGCTCGGCCGGCACCGCCGCGCCCGGCAGGCGCGTAGCTCAGCGCTCGGCCAGCACCGCCGCCAGAGTGTCGACGGCGTGGTCGATCTCGTCCCGGGTGATGACGATCGGCGGGGCGAACCGGAGCGTCGTCTCGTGGGTTTCCTTGACCAGGATTCCGCGGCGCGCCAGTTCCTCGCTGACCGGCCGGCCCAGCCCGATCCGCGGTGCCAACTCCGCGCCCGCCCACAGGCCGCGGCCGCGGACCTCGGCGAGGCCACCGTCACCGACCAGTTCGCCCAGCCTGGCATGCAGGTGCGCACCGAGTTCGGCCGAACGCTGCTGCATCTCGTCGGTCTGCAGCAGCGCGACCACGGCCCGGGCGATCGCGCAGGCGAGCGGGTTGCCGCCGAACGTTGAACCGTGCTGGCCGGGCTGCAGCACGCCAAGGACGTCGCGCCGGCCGACCACTGCCGAGACCGGCATGATGCCGCCGCCGAGTGCCTTGCCGAGTGTGTAGAGGTCGGCCCGCACACCCTCCTGGTCCAACGCCAGGGTGCTGCCGGTGCGCCCGAGCCCGGACTGGATCTCGTCGGCGATGAACAGCACGTTGTGCTCGTTGCAAAGACGGCGCACGCCGGCGAGGTATCCGGCCGGCGGGACCAGCACGCCCGCCTCGCCCTGGATCGGCTCCAGCAGGATCGCGGCCGTGTCAGGGGTGATCGCTGCTTCCAGGGCCTGCAGGTCGCCGTACTTCACGGTCAGGAATCCGGGGGTGTACGGGCCGTAGTCGTCATGGGCGACAGAGTCGTCGGAGAAGGACACGATGGTCAGCGTGCGGCCGTGGAAATTGCCGCCGGCGGCGATGATCTGCGCGCGGTTCTCGGCGACGCCCTTGACCGTGTAGGCCCATTTGCGGGCCACCTTGATCGCGGATTCGACCGCCTCGGCGCCGGAGTTCATCGGCAGCACCATCTCGGTGCCGGTCAGCGCCGCAAGTTCCGCGCAGAACGGGCCCAGCTGGTCGTGGTGGAACGCCCTGGACGTCAGCGTCACCCTGCCCATCTGCTCGACCGCGGCCGCGATGAGCGCCGGGTGACCGTGCCCGAAGTTCAGCGCCGAATATCCGGCCAGCATGTCCAGATAGCGGTTGCCGGCCACGTCGGTGACCCACGCACCCTGCGCCGAGGCGATCACCACCGGCAGCGGGTGGTAATTGTGCGCGCACCACAGATCGTCGAGTTCGAGGAAGGTCTGCGGGTCGTGGGCCGGGTCGCTCGCCCCGCCGGTCGGTGCGGTTCCGGTCAGTCTGTCGGACGTCGGGTTGGTCGTGGTCACAGGCAGCCTTTCGCGAGGTCCGGAGGCCAGGTCGATGGTCACCGGAAAGAGACAGCCTACGACGAACGCGATATGAAACAGGAGGAATCGTGGCTCTGCGGACCGCGCACAGGGGATTCACCGCACGCCCGGAGACCGACCGTGCTTGGGTGGGTTGATGGCAAAGAAGACGTCCGGGTCCCACGGCGAACCTGGCCCCGGTGCCGCGTTCGCCGCACCGGTCGGCACCATCGACGTGACGACCATCCCGACCGACGTGGCTCCGCCGGCCGACGTCGGCCCGCAGTCCAAGTCCGACGCCGAGGGCAACCTGACCGAGTTGGGTGAGCGCCTGGCGAGCCTGCAGGAGCGGCTGTTCGCACAGGGCACGGCCGGTGACCGGCGCAGCGTTCTGCTGCTCCTGCAGGGGATGGACACCGCCGGGAAGGACGGCGTGATCAAGCACGTCGTCGGCCTGGTCAACCCCGTCGGCATCCGGATGGCGGCGTTCAAGAGGCCGACCGACGAGGAACTGCAGCACGATTTCCTGTGGCGCATCGAGAAGCACGTCCCGCCGCCGGGTTTCCTGGGAGTGTTCAACCGCTCGCAGTACGAGGACGTTCTCGTGGTGCGGGTGCACGACCTCGTCCCGCGGCAGGTGTGGTCCGCGCGGTACGAGGCGATCAACGACTTCGAGCGCCGGCTGGTCGACAACGGGGTGACGGTCGTCAAGTGCTTCCTGCACGTCTCCCGCGAGGTGCAGGCCGAGCGGCTGCTGGCCCGGCTGGACGACCCGACGAAGTACTGGAAATACGACCCCGGTGACGTGGACGAGCGGGGCTACTGGGATGCCTATCAGCAGGCGTACTCGGAGGCGTTGACCCGCTGCAACACGGTGTTCGCGCCGTGGTACGTCATTCCCTCCGACCGGAAGTGGTACCGCAACTGGGCCGTCGCGGCACTCCTTGTCGAGACGCTGGAACGGCTCGATCCCGGCTACCCGCCGCCCGACTTCGACATCCAGGCGGAAAGGGAGCGGGTCGCCGGGAGTTGACCGATCGCGCCGCACAGGGGTTTGCCGACTGTGCGACGGTCCCTTGGAGGCCCGACCCGACCGCGTCCGCTTCCGGCGCGATCGGGTCGTACCAGGTCAGCTGAGGCGTTCGAAGATGATCGCCATGCCCTGACCGCCGCCGACGCACATCGATTCGAGGCCGAACGTTGCGTCGCGCTCGCGCATTCCGTTGAGCAGGGTCGTGGTGATCCGGGCTCCGGTCATGCCGAACGGGTGACCGACGGCGATGCTGCCGCCGTGCACATTGAGCTTGTCCATGTCGAGCTTCAGTTCGCGGGCGCTCGGGATCGCCTGCGCGGCGAAGGCCTCGTTGATCTCGAACAGGTCGATGTCGTTGATGCTCATACCGGCGTTCGCCAGCGCGTTGCGCGTGGACTCGATCGGACCCAGCCCCATGATCTCGGGGGACAGCGCGGAGACTCCGGTGGCCACGACCCTGGCGAGCGGGGTGATGCCCAGTTCGGCGGCCCGGGTGTCGCTCATGATGATCAGTGCCGCCGCCCCGTCGTTGAGCGGGCAGGCGTTGCCGGCGGTGACGGTGCCATCGACCTGGAAGACCGGCTTGAGGCCGGCCAGCCCCTCCAGAGTGGTCTGCGGGCGTGGGCTCTCGTCGGCGTCCAACACGGTGCCGTCGGGCAAGGTGACCGGGGTGATCTCCTTGGCCCAGAACCCGTTGGCCAGCGCCTTGGCGGCCAGGGTCTGCGACCGCAGCGCGAACTCGTCCTGGTCGGCCCTACTGACGTTGCAGTAGGAGGCGACGTTCTCGGCCGTTTGGCCCATCGCGACGTAGTAGTCGGGCAGCTGGCCGTCGTTCCGTGGGTCACTCCAGGCCGGTGCCTTGCCCTTGGCGCGGTTGAGGCTGCGCTGGTGTGCCTCGTCGAAGATGGGGTTGAGGTACGGGTTGGGGCCCAGCCCCTTCGGGTCGTCGGCGGTGACCGGCGGGGTGTCACTGCCGCCGATCGGGAACCGGCTGACAGCCTCCACGCCCGCCGACACGAAGGTGTGTCCTTCGCCGGCGCGGATCGCATGCATGGCCATCCGGGTGGTCTGCACGCTGGAGGAGCAGTACCGGGTGATCGTCGCTCCGGGCACGTTGTCCAGACCAAGCAGCACGGCAACCACCCTGGCCATGTTCCAGCCCTGCTCACCGCCGGGCATACCGCAGCCCAGCAGGAGGTCGTCGATGGTCTTCGGGTCCAGCTCGGGCACCTTGTCCAGCGCCGCCTGCACCATCATTGCGGTCAGCTGGTCGGGCCGGGTGTCCTTGAGTCCACCCTTCATCGCGCGTCCGATGGGTGAACGAGCGGTGGAAACGATGACTGCTTCGGGCATGTCGAGGTGTCCTTTCAGGTTGCTCACACCGGCGTCAGGCTAGGCGGGGTGAGGTGCAGCTGGATGTGTAGGGGGTGATCACCCGTCGGCTCGACCGAACTCCTCGGTCGAGCCGACGGGCGTGCAGAATCACGTGCCGGTCAGGTCAGCCTCAGATGTCCAAGCCGCCGTTGACGTCGAGAATGTGACCGGTGATGTAGTCGGCGTCACTGGAGCACAGGAAAGCGATGGCACCGGCAATGTCGGCGGGCTGGCCGGCGCGCCGCATCGGGATGCCCGAGGTCATTGCTTCGGTGGCCTCCGGCGTCATCGCGGCGGTCATCTCGGTGGCGATGAAGCCCGGGCGAATGCCGTTGACGGTGGTGCCGTAGCGGGCCAGTTCCAGCGCGCCGGAGCGGACCAGGCCGACGATGCCGGCCTTGGATGCGATGTAGTTCATCTGACCGAGGTTGCCGGCCTTGGCCACCACCGAAGAGGTCAGCACCACGCGGCCCGGTCCTTCGGCGCGAAGGTACGGAGCGAAGGCGCGAAAGCCGTTGAACACGCCGGTGAGGTTGACCGCGATCACCTGGTCCCAGTCCTCGTCGGACAGCTTGTGGAACATCCGGTCACGGGTGATCCCGGCGTTACCGATGTAGGTGTCCAGGCCGCCCAGCGCGTCGGCGGCCGCGGTGAAGGTGGTCTGCACCGACTGCCGGTCGGTGACGTCACATCCGAAACCGACGACCTGAGCTCCGGACGACGCCGAGATCCGCTCGGCGGTCTCCTTTGCTCCGTTCTCGTTCACGTCGACCACGGCGACCGAAAGACCCTCGGCGGCCAGTCGCTCGACGATCGCGGCGCCGATCCCCCGTGCGCCACCGGTCACCAGGGCCTTGGACACCTTGAAACGGTCGGACATGTCATTTCTCCTTCGTTGGGTCGTTCACTGACAGTGGGTGTGCCGCGCCGCGGATGCGCGCGGTTCGTCCAAGGCCCGCCGGGCCTTGGCTCGGCATTGATGTCGCCGGGTGGCCGGCTGGCGGGTCCGGCGGAAGCCGAATCGATCTCATGCCCGGTCCGGCACTGATCCTGCAGTCGTCGACGCGATCGGCGAAGGGTCGAAGGTCACGAATGAGCGATCGGGCCGCCGCCGGCGCCACCGGTTGCGTCCGGCCGGAAAGGCACTGACGGAACGAGGGGTCCTCCATGTCGCTCAGCCCTCGCGGAATTGGACACCGAAACCGCCACGCGGGTAGTGCCATTTCAATGCACCCGGCGCCGCCACGGCCAGACAGGTACCGCATTCCAGGCACGCGGCATACTCCACGGAAATGGTCCCATCCGGCTCCTCGGCGTAGACGTGCGCGGGGCAACACTGCACGATGGCCCTGCCGCAGCCGGTCGATTTGACCAACTGCTGGTTGACTTCGATGTGGCTCTCGTCCTCATCGAGCTCGAACCGGTCCTTGGCCAGACGTTCTGGAACTGACGGCATTTTCATAGTGCTCGTACCCCCGAATACGCATCCTTGATCAGGTGACGGATCTTCACCGGTGACTGCCGGAAGGCCTGCAGTGCGACCCCGGTGAGGTGCCGGCGTGGTCGGGTGTCCAGGTTGAAGGCACCGTAGAGCACATTGGCCAACAATTCGCCGTAGTCCTTGTAGAGGCGTTCGACCTCCAGGAAGGCCGGCGCCTTGCCGTACGTTTTCATGTCCTGCCCGGCGAAGGATGCGAACAGCTTGTCCCGGTACCCGGCGAGCCCGACCTTGGAGGTGTCCTTCTCTCGCAGTGCGGCGTCGATACCCGCGGCCGCGGCAACGCCGGACGCGGCCGCCAGATCCATACCGCGAACTGTCAGTCCGGTGTTGAGGGTGAGTCCGGCCGCGTCGCCGACGACCACCATCCCGTCCATGGTGATCTCACCGACCATGTCCAGGCCGCCCTCGGCCACCAGATGGCAGCCGTACTCGGTGATCTCGCCGCCCTCGAGATAGGGGGCTATGAACCGGTGGGCGAGGAAGTGGTCGAAGATGTCGGTCGCCGACTTCTTCTTCGCCACCAGGTCGTCGAGCCGCAACACGACGCCGATGGAGATCGAGGTCTGGTTGGTGTAGAGGAACCCGCCGCCGCCGACACCCTGCGTGCAATCGCCCACGACGGCGAAGGCGGCGCCCTCGTCCCCGGTCAGGTTGAAGCGTGCTTCGAGAGTTTCCCGGGGGAGGGTGACCACGGCCTTGACCCCGGTGGCGAGGTGATGCAGCGGCTGCTTCGGGCGGAGCCCGACCTCCTGGGCGAGGAAGGAATTCACACCGTCGGCCGCGACCACGACATGAGCACGCAACTCGTCGTCCCCGGACTTGACCCCGACGACTCGCTTCCCGAGCGGGCCGTCGGTGGTGAGGACGCGGTCGACCCGAACGCCGGGCATCACGAAAACTCCGGCTTCTTCGCACTTCTCGGCGAGCCACGAGTCGAACTTGGCGCGCAGCACGGTGACCGCGTTGACCGGGTCTGCGAGTCTGGCGTCCTTGTAGTCGACGCCGACCGAACTATCGGCATTCAGGAAGTTGATGTAGTTGCGGGTGATCCGGCGTTCGATGGGCGCCTCGAGCAGGAAGTCGGGGAAGACTTCCTGTATCGCGCGGGAATACAGCACCCCACCTGACAGATTCTTCGAGCCGGCCGCCTCGCCCCTTTCGATGAGCACCACCGAATGTCCCTGCTGGGCAAGTTGGTAGGCCGTGATACAGCCTGCGACGCCGGCACCGACCACCACGACATCGAAATCGGGCTCCTGCTGGATGTCGTCCGGCCCGCCGCCCGCGGTCATGCCAACTCCTTGGTCAACGCGGGGACGATCTGATAAAGGTCGCCGACCAGTCCGTAATCCGCATCTGCGAACACGGGGGCATTCGGGTCGGAGTTGATGGCGACGATCGTCTGGGCCCCGCGCACCCCGACCATGTGCTGCAACTGGCCGGAAATTCCGATCGCGAAGTACACCTCCGGCGAGATGTTCCACCCCGAGCAACCGATGTACCGATCCCGGTCGAGCCATGCCATGCCCTCGGCGAGGGGCCGGGTGCATGCGATCTCGGCGTCGGCGGCGCCGGCCAGTTCGGTGATGAGCGCGAGGTCCTCCTTGGCCCCGAGCCCGCGGCCGACGCCGATGACGCGCGTGGCGCCGCCCAGATCGATGTGCGCAAGATTCGACGGCCGGGTCTCGACGACCGTGACACCCAGGGGAGTGCAGTCGACCTCCTGAACCGGTGCCGATCCGGTGCTCGGCGGCTCCTGGCCACCATCCAGCAGCAGCACAGCAGGTCCCGCAACGGTGTTGATCTCGTCGGCGATGCCGCCGAACACCGATCTGGTGACGACCACCGTCTCTCCGTCGGCCGATGCCGTCGTTCCGCCGGGCAGCACCGGAACCTGCATCCGGGCCGCCACGGAACCGAGCAAGACCCGGGCACCGGGACCGGTCGGACCGAGCACGATGCCGGGTGATGCGGCGATCGCGTCCGCTACCGCCCCGGCGTAGGCCTCGACCGGGGTCGTACCCGGCTCGCCGAACCAGAGCACGTCGTCGACTCCGCCGCCGGCAATGGTGTCGGCGACCGCACGCGGCCCGACGACGGCCGCGGTGACCGTTCCACCGAAGCCGCGGGCGGTGGCGATCAGGTTGCCGACCGCCGCATCTCCTGCGACGACGATCCAGGTTTTACCTGTCATCTGACTGTCTTCCTTCGCTGTCGGGAACGCTCAGAGTGCGCCGGCACCGCGCAGCGCGGCCACCAGCTCAGCGGCTGCCGCCGTCGGGTCGGTGGTGTTGATCAGCTGCCCTTTACGTGCCTTCAGGGCTGGTCGCGCTGTGCCCTTGATGCTGACCGTGCCGGCCGTCGTTGGTACGTCGAGATCGGCGAGCTTCAGGGCCTCGACGGGTTTCTTGGTGGCTGCCAGGATGTCCTTCATGCCCGGCAGTCGCGGCACCGCCGCGTCGGTCGCCGCCGCGAGTACCGCGGGACCGGAGATCTTCAGCACTTCGGTGCCGTCCGGCGTGGTCCTTTCGACCAGTACCCCACCGTCGGTCGCGGTGACGGCGTCGACCTCGGCGACGGCCGGCCAGTTCAGATAACCGGCCAGAACGGTCGGCACCATCTTCCCGCCGACGTCGATCGACGAGTCCCCGGTGATCACCAGGTCGACATCGCCGATGTGCCGCACTGCGGCGGCCAGTACGGCCGCCAGTTCGGTCGATCCGGCGTCTGCCAGCGAGTCGTCGGCAACGATGACCGCGCGGTCGAAACGGCGGGACAGCGCCGCCTTCCGCGCCATCGTCGCGTTGACGGCCGTGGTGCCCGCGCTGAGCCCGACGACTTCGCCGCCCGTGGCGTCGGCCAGTTCTCGCGCCAACTCGACGGCAGTCGGGTCGTACTCGCTGATACCGGGCTTGGCCCTGGTCCAGTCGATCGCTCCGGTGTCATCGACGGTGGCGTCCTGCGGGTTCGGCGCCCACTTGTAGGCGACAACGATCTTCATGCACGTCTCCACTCAGGTCTTGAAGTCCACTCACGGGCCACAGTCGATCGACCCCGTTCACTGCCAGAACCCGTTCACCGCCCGTGCCGCCCGACTGACCGGTCCGCCCGACTGACCGGTCCGCTCGGCTGACCGCTCCGCCCGGCGAGGAGGCGGCGCGACATCACCGAGCCGCGGAAACACCGTGTCGGGGTGAGCCGGCGGACCACCTTGCGACTGTGATGGCCGCGGGCCGCACCACGACGAATGGCGGTTGATGTGCTGCCCTCGAGACGTCAGCACACAGGCCGCCGAAAGGACCTAGAGTCCCACCTTCTTCATGACGCATCCGCCGTCCACGACGATCTCACCGAGTTGATTGGTGACGGTCGTCCTGAGCTTGAGAATCCGCTTGTCGTCACGCTTCTCGGTCACGGTGACCTCGGCAGTGACGGTGTCGCCGATCTTGACGGGCTTCTTGAAGTCCAGTGTCTGGCCGAGATACAAGGTGTTCGGCCCGGGAAGCTTGCTCCCGAGTACCGCCGAGATGTAGCCGGCCGACAGCATGCCGTGGGCGATGCGTTCCTTGAACAGCGACTCGCGCGCGAACTCTTCGTCCAGATGGATGGGATTGACGTCGCCGGTCACCTCCGCGAACTTCTGGATATCGCCGTCGGTCACCGTCGTCGAGATAGCGGCCGAGTCGCCGACATTGATGTCGGCAAAAGCCAATTCTTTCATGGTTGCTGTTTCTCCCTAGCGGATCGATCGACTATCGCAGGAGACTTCCGGCGATGACCATGCGTTGAACCTCGGATGTACCCTCGTAGATCTCCGTGACCTTCGCGTCGCGATAAGCGCGTTCGACCGGGTAGCTCTCGGTGTAGCCATACCCACCGTGGATCTGAATCGCCTTGCCCGCCACCCGCGTCGCAGTCTCGGACGCGAACAGCTTGGCCATCGCTGCCGCCTGTCCGTACGGCAATCCGTTGTCCTTCTGCCACGCAGCGCGGTACACCATCAGCCGGACCGCTTCGATCTCGGTGGCCATATCGGCGATCATCCACTGGATCGCCTGCAACGAGGCGATGGGCTTGCCGAACTGGACGCGTTCCTTGGCGTAGGCGATCGCCGCGTCCAACGCGCCCTGGGCGATCCCGAGGGCCTGGGCAGCCACCCCGATGCGTCCGCCGTCCAGCGTCGCCATTGCGATCTTGAAGCCCTTGCCCTCCGCGCCGAGCAGGGCGTCTTTGGGTATGCGACAGTTCGAGAAGTACAGCGGGGTGGTGCTCGACGCTTTGATGCCCATCTTGTGTTCTTCGTCGCCGATGGACAGACCGGGTGCGTCCTTGTCGACGATGAAGGCGCTGATGCCTCGGGTGCCCGCCGACGGGTCGGTCATCGCAGTGACGATGAAGACGTCCGCGTGAGCCCCGTTCGTGATGAAGATCTTCGAACCGTTCAGCACCCATTCGTCACCGTCCAGCACGGCCGAGGTCCTTCCGGCGGCTGCGTCGGTGCCGGCCGCCGGCTCGGTCAGGGCGAACGCGCCGAGCAAGGTGCCGGATGCCAGGCCGCTGCCGTACTTCTCGATCTGAGCCGCGGTGCCGTACTCGAAGATCGGCCAGGTGGCCAGCGAGGTATGTCCGGACACGATGATGGAGGTGCTGCCGCAGGCCCGGGCGAGTTCTTCCAGCACCAGCGTGTAGCTCACGTAGTCGGCGCCGGCGCCGCCGTGCTCCTCGGCGAACGGAACGCCCATCAGGCTCAGCTTGGCCAGCTTGGGCAGTAGTTCGGCCGGGAATCGATGATCACGGTCGATCTCGGCTGCGATCGGTGCGACCTCGGTGGTCGCGAACTCCCGCACCATCTCCTGAATGAGGAGCTGTTCCTCGGTCAATTCGAAATTCATTCTGCTGCCTTCCAATTGGCGGGGTCCGGATGCACGGGCTGAAAATGCGTGGTCTGCTCATGTGGTGCGGGTGATACCGGAGGGACTGGGGCGGTTCCTGTTGCTGGTGACGCAATGCGGTCGAGCGGCGCGGCTCGGACAGGCGCCGATGGGCGGCCGCGGCGGAGCGGTATCACTGGTGCGGTTGCTGAACGGTGCGGTCCATGCCGAGCCGATCCCGACCCGGCGTATCGGAGATGTGAGCCCGTCGACCGTGGCCCGGCACGGCAGACGGACCGAACCTTTGACGGCTGATCGCGTGGCAGGTGTCGACCCGCCGCTGGCAGTACTGAGACCCCGGTCACACATGAGCCTCCTCACCGGGTGATGCTGTATCCCGACGTGTCGCATCGGATCGCTGACGCTCACCCGCTGCGGCTGTGCTGGGGTACGACTGTGACCGTCGCGAATCTCGTTGTCCACCGGAAGCGATTGGCGCCACCCGTTCCGGCGGGGGACTGCGATCGTCGGGACTCGCGCCGCTGCGTGGACGTGCAGCGAATTCCTCCGACCCGGTTCATCTGCGTCGCCCACCCGGTCACCGACCTGACGAACCTGACGAAGCGGCGACCATGATCACCATTGTTGCCCGGCAACGCCGACCACCGCTGTGGAGTTAGGTCCTGTGATCGACGGGACGTTGGTCCTTGGCTCCGGTGACCAACGCGGATAGGCGCGCGCCCGAGTTTTTCGATACTGTTTTTCTTGTCGAGGTCGACGCGCGAGATCATCGCCGACGATCCAAGTGTTCGACTGTCGCCAAAAAAATCGACCTCTCGCGGACTCCTGAGGTCGCAACCGTTCCCGTGCCGTATGACGGGACCTGCCCATCGGGGTGAACTCATTCAATGACGACCACCAAGGACTCGCTGACACCCGCCGAGACTGTAGAGGCAATCGGAGGGCCCCAAGACGTCGGGTCGATCGATCGGCTCCAACTGCTGGGCACCGCCGCCCGGATGGCCTCGCAGGTGCCGACCGTCGCGAAGGTCGGCGGCAAGCTTGCCGGGGAACTGGTCAAGGTGGCCGTCGGCCGGTCCGGCGTCGAGGCCGACCGCCGCGATTGGCGCTTCAAGGATCCGACCTGGGTCAACAATCCCGCCTACCACCGGCTGATGCAGGGCTACCTGGCGACCTGCGAAGCGCTCGGTGTCCTGGCCGAGGAAGCCGACCTGACGGATTGGCGCCAGCGCGAGCGGGCGCGGTTCCTGGTGACGATGCTGACCTCGACGCTCGCACCGACCAACACCCTGGTCGGTAACCCCGCCGCACTCAAGCGCACCTTCGAGACAGCGGGAAGCAACTTGGTGAAGGGCACCCGCAACTTCGTGAGTGACTTGCGTCACAATGGTGGTCTGCCGTCTCAGGTCGACCGGTCGGACTTCGTGCTCGGAAAGAATATCGCGGTCACCCCGGGCGCGGTCGTGTTCCGCAACGAGGTGCTGGAGGTGCTGCAATACGGGCCGCAGACCGAGAAGGTCCATCAAATTCCCGTTGTGGTGGTGCCGCCGCAGATCAACAAGTACTACTTCATGGATCTCTCGCCGGGTCGATCACTCACCGAATTCGCCGTCAAGAAAGGCCTGCAATTCTTCGCCATTTCTTGGCGCAATCCGAATGCTGAGCACCGGGACTGGGATCTCGACACCTACGGGCGCGCCATCATCGATGCCCTGGACGCCGTCCAGGAGATCACCGGCTCGCACCAGGTTCACCTGTTCGGACTGTGCGCGGGCGGCATCACTGCATCCACCGTGCTGAATCACCTGACCGACATCGGGGATGACCGGGTCCGTAGCGTCAGCTTCGGTGTCACCTTGCTGGACTGGAACACTCGCATGCAGGCCGGAATGATGATGGCCCCGTCGCTGCTCCAACTGGCGGCCTGGCGTTCCCGGTCGAGCGGGGTGATGGACGGCGGGTCGATGGCAGCAGTGTTCACCTGGATGCGGCCCAACGACCTGGTGTGGAATTACTGGGTCAACAACTACCTGATGGGCAAGAAGCCGGCACCGTTCGACATCCTGGCCTGGAATGCCGACAAGACGAATCTGCCGGCGGCGCTGCACAATCAGTTCCTCAACATGTTCGCGACCAATGACTTGGCTCACCCGCGGGCCCTGACCGTTCTCGGGTCGCCGGTTGACCTCAGCCAGGTCAAGGTCGACACATACATCACCGGCGGCACCACGGACCACCTCACGCCCTGGCGTGGGTGCTACGCGTCCACTCAGCTGCTCGGCGGCCACTGCACGTTCGTGTTGGCCAACACCGGTCACATTCAGACGCTGATCTGCCCGCCGGACAACCCGAAGTCGAAGTACTGGGTGGGTGGCGAACCCGGCCCCGATCCAGACGCATGGAAGGCGACTGCAGAAGAACGCAGCGGCACCTGGTGGGGACACTGGGCCGATTGGGTCATCGAGCGGTCCGAGGGGGAGGTGCCTGCTCCAGCGGAGCTGGGCAGCGCCCAGCACCCGGTACTGGGTCCGGCGCCCGGTACCTACGTCTTCGACCAGGTGTAGCACCCGCCGGCGGCGACGACCCGGCTGACCGGCCGGTGGACGGACCGGTGCCGACCTGCCGGCAGGCAGACAGGGCCACAGGGCTCTGTCTGCCTTCCGGCGTGTCTCGGTGTGAAGGCGCGCCATCCGGTTCGGTGTGCAGACGCCATCCGGTTCGGTGTGAAGACGCCATCCGGCTCGTTGTGAAGACGCCATCCGGCGGAGCGCGGGCTTCGGTCGTGGCCGGTCCGGGAGATCACACCCTCGACGATGCCCCGCTGCAGATGACCTACGCATCCATGGTTGTCGTCGTGCCGGGCGACGGCCTGGCCGCTGCTCAGCCACAGCACGAGGCGGTCGAACGGGCCCAGGTACTGGTCGGCCACGGCGCGGACGTCCAGTTCGGCATCCATCCGGTGGCCGGCCGGATGCCCGGGTCACATGGACGTCCTGCTGGCCGAGGCGAACGCCTCGTCAGTCCAGGAACAACGCCCCCGGGCCTCGCCGGATCGTGTGGCCAGCATCTCAAGTTGGGGGTACCTTGACCCGGCACACGATGTGGGCGTTTTGTTCTCGTGAGCGGCGGGCGTGTCGCCTCGTCGGTGATGGAGAGCATGGCCGTGCCGTTTCGCCGCGCCGAGGGCGGTACCGCCGACACGCTGGACACGCGTCCGGCACCAGCGAAATACCGTTCGGACAGGGCCTAAAGGACCTGTCCCGACACTCAGCAGGTGCGTACACAGTGAGTACGACCCGAGCGTGGCCGGTTCTCCGGCCCCGAGTGGCGACCCAGGAGGGTTCATGGCTTCGAACGATGTGACCAATGGTGGCCGGCAGATTCCAGATCGCTCGAAGGACCTCACGTCCCTTCCCGACTTGATCCACGGCACCTCCCGTTCCGGTCCGGTTCGGGAACGCCGACCGGTCTACGTGGACCTGCTGCCGCCGTGCAACGCGGGCTGCCCGGCCGGGGAGAACATCCAGGCCTGGCTCGGGCACACCACGGCCGGCCATCCGGAACAGGCATGGCGAGAGCTGACGGCGGACAATCCCTTCCCGGCGATCCACGGCCGCGTCTGCTACCACCCGTGCGAAAGCGTCTGCAACAGGGCCAATCTCGACAGCGCGGTGTCCATCCATTCGGTCGAGCGCTTCCTGGGCGACGCCGGTATCGAACGCGACTGGCAGTTCGATCTGCCGCCAACCGCCACGGGCAAACGGGTGTTGATCGTCGGCTCCGGCCCGAGTGGCCTGTCGGCTGCCTACCACCTGCGCCGGCTCGGCCATGACGTGGAGATTCGAGACGCCGGTGCCGAGCCCGGCGGGATGATGCGCTACGGGATCCCGTCCTACCGGTTGCCCAGGAACGTGCTGGACGCCGAGATCGGCCGGATCGCCGCGATGGGGGTGCGGATTGTCTGCGACCACCGGGTGGAGGACCTCAACAAGGAACGCGAGAGCGGCGGGTTCGACGCGGTTTTCGTCGCGGTCGGCGCCCACCTCGCCAAGAAGGTCGACATCCCTGCCCGGGACGCGGGACCGATCGTCGACGCCGTGCAGTTCCTGCGGAGCGTCGCCTCCGGTGAGCGGCCGGTGATCGGGCGCAAGGTCGCCGTGTACGGCGGCGGCAACACCGCCTTCGATGCCGCCCGGGTGGCTCGCCGCCTGGGCGCGGAGGAAACGGTGATCGTCTACCGCCGGACGCGGAACCAGATGCCGGCGCACGAGGAAGAGGCCCAGGACGCCGAGCGGGAAGGTGTGCGGGTCAACTGGCTGCGGACGATCAGCGCCTTCGACGGCCCCGAGCTGCAGATCGAGGTGATGGAACTGGACGCGGACGGCAAGCCGCAGCCGACCGGACGGTTCGAGACGCTGGCGGCCGACTCCGTCATCATGGCGGTGGGTCAGGATGCGGAGACCGGATTCCTGCAGGCGGTGCCCGGGGTGGAGTTCGAACGTGACGGCACCGTGAAGGTGTCGCCATCCCTGATGACCGGATGTCCCGGGGTCTTCGCCGGAGGGGACATGGTGCCCAGCGAGCGCACGGTGACCGTCGGCGTCGGGCACGGCAAGAAGGCGGCCAAGCACATCGACGCCTGGCTGCGCGAGGAGGCGCGGCCCAGCACGCCCAAGCACCCGATGGCGACGTTCGACAAGCTGCACCTGTGGTACTTCGGTGACGCGGCACGCCGTCAGCAACCGGCGCTGGAACCCGAGGAGAGCATCACCGGATTCGCCGAGGTGGTCAGCGGCCTGAATGCCGAGGGCGCCATGTACGAGGCGAAACGTTGTTTGTCCTGCGGCAACTGTTTCGAGTGTGACGGCTGCCTGGGGGCCTGCCCGGAGGACTCGGTGATCAAGCTCGGCCCCGGCAACCGCTACCGGTTCGACTACAACACCTGCACCGGCTGTGGCGCCTGCTACGAGCAGTGCCCGGTGCACGCCATCGACATGGTTCAGGAGATGCACTGATGAGGCGTACCACCATCGACGGCAACGAGGCAGCCGCCTCGCTCGCCTACCGGCTCAACGAGGTCTGCTGCATCTACCCGATCACGCCGGCCTCCCCGATGGCCGAGTTGTGCGACGAGTGGTCCAGCAAGTCCAAGCCCAACGTGTGGGGCACGGTGCCAACCGTGGTCGAGATGCAGAGCGAGGCCGGTGCGGCGGGCGCACTGCACGGAGCACTGCAGAGTGGTTCCCTGGCAACGACCTTCACCGCCTCGCAGGGTCTGCTGCTGATGATCCCCAACATGTACAAGATCGCCGGTGAGCTCACCTCGGCAGTCATCCATGTCGCGGCGCGCTCCTTGGCGGCGCAGGGCCTGTCGATCTTCGGCGACCATCAGGATGTGATGGCGGTCCGGCAGACCGGTTGGGCCATGCTGGCCGCGGCATCGGTGCAGGAGTGTCATGACCTGGCCCTGATCGCGCAGGCGGCGACGCTGCGTACCCGGGTGCCGTTCCTGCACTTCTTCGACGGCTTCCGCACCTCCCACGAACTCAACACGATCGAGATGCTCGAGGACGACGACCTGCGGGCGATGATTCCTGAGGAGCTCGTCCGCGATCACCGGGACCGGGCGCTCTCGCCGGAGCGGCCTTTCATCCGCGGTACGGCGCAGAACCCGGACGTCTACTTCCAGGCGCGGGAGACGGTGAACCCGTTCTACGACCGCACGCCTCAGGTGGTTCAAGACCTGATGGACGACCTGGCGCACCGCACCGGACGGGCAATGGGGATCGTCGAGTACAGCGGTCATCCGGAGGCCGAACGGGTGATCGTCCTGATGGGGTCCGGGGCGCAGACGGCGCAGGACACAGTCGAGTACCTGAACGGCCAGGGCGAGCGCGTCGGGGTCATCCAGGTGAGGCTCTATCGCCCGTTCCCGACCCAGGCTCTGCTGGACGCGTTACCGCCGTCCGCGACTCGGGTCGCGGTGCTGGATCGGACGAAGGAGCCCGGTTCCATCGGCGAGCCGCTGTTCCTCGACGTCGTCGCAGCCCTGACCGACGCTTATGCCGGCGGCCAACTGGCCGTGATGCCGAAGGTGACGGGCGGCCGGTACGGGCTGTCCTCCAAGGAGTTCACCCCCGGCATGGTTGCGGGCGTCTTCGCCGAGCTGTCCGCCGAGCGGCCGCGCCAGCGGTTCACCGTCGGCATCAACGACGACGTGTCAGGTACCAGCATCAGCTACGACCCTGAGCTGGACATCGAGCCGTCGGACACGGTGCGCGCCGTGTTCTTCGGCCTCGGCTCCGACGGGACCGTCGGGGCGAACAAGAACACCATCAAGATTCTCGGGGCCGAAGAGTCGATCTTCGGCCAGGGCTACTTCGTCTACGACTCGAAGAAGTCCGGCTCGCAGACCGTCTCCCATCTGCGCTTCGGGCCCCACCCGGTCCGGGCGTCCTACCTGGTCAGCAATGCCAGTTTCGTCGGCTGCCACCAGTTCAACTTGCTGGAGCGGGTCGATGTGCTGGGGGTCGCCGCTCGCGGCGCGACTCTCTTGCTGAACAGCAGGCACTCGGCGGACAAGGTCTGGGATCGGCTGCCGCTGCCCGTTCAGGAACAGATTCTGGCAAAGGACGTCCAGGTATACGTCGTCGACGCCGCCAAGATCGCTCGCGACGTCGGGATGGCCGGCCGGACCAATATCGTGCTGCAGACCTGCTTTTTCGCGATCTCCGGCGTGCTGCCGCAGGACGAGGCCATCGACAAGATCAAACAGTCGATCACCAAGAGCTACGGCAAGCGGGGCGCGGAGGTGGTGGCGAAGAACCACGCCGCCGTCGATCTATCGGTGCAAGGCATGCACCGGGTCGAGGTCCCCGAGAAGGTCAGTGCCACCGCGGGTCTGCCACTACCGGTGCCCATCGGCGCACCGGAGTTCGTCCGCTCGGTCACCGGCGAGATGATCGCCGGCCGTGGCGATCTGCTGCCGGTCAGCGCACTCCCGGTGGACGGGACCTATCCGACGGGCACCGCCGCATACGAGAAGCGGAACATCTCCGAGCAGGTCGCAATCTGGGACGCCGATACCTGCATCCAATGCGGCAACTGCAGTTTCGTGTGCCCGCACAGCGTGATCCGGTCGAAGCTGTTCGACGAGAAGAAGCTGGAGAGCGCCCCGGACGGGTTCGCCTCGGCGCCGTTGAACGCCGTGGGTCTGCCCGACTCCCGTTACTCGCTGCAGGTCTACGTGGAGGACTGCACCGGTTGCGGGCTGTGCGTCGAGGCCTGCCCGGTGGTGGCGCTGGGTGACCCGGGCACCAAGGCGATCAATCTCGGCCCGCGGGAGCCGTTGGTTGCTGCCGAGCGGGACAACATCGCCTTCTTCGAGACGCTGCCGCAGAACGACCGGTCCCGGGTCGACTTCGGGACGGTCCGCGGAACACAATTCCTGGAACCGCTGTTCGAGTTCTCCGGCGCCTGTGCAGGCTGCGGTGAGACCCCCTACATCAAGCTGCTCACGCAACTGTTCGGTGACCGGATGATGGTCGCCAATGCCACCGGCTGCTCGTCGATCTACGGCGGCAACCTGCCCACGACACCGTGGACGGCCAACTCAGCGGGCAACGGTCCGGCGTGGTCGAACTCGTTGTTCGAGGACAACGCGGAATTCGGGCTGGGCTTCCGGCTGACCGCCGATTTGCATACCGATCTTGCCCGCAGACGTTTGGCGGAACTGCGGGACGTCGTGGGCTCCGATCTGGCCGATGCCATTCTGAACGCACCTCAGGTGCACGAATCGGAGCTACGCGCCCAACGCGATCGGGTGGAGGAACTGCGCAGGCGGCTCGCCGGCCTTGACGGGTCGGTCGTGGCCGATCTGACGAGCGTGGTGGACCACCTGATCAGGCGGAGCGTGTGGATCGTCGGCGGCGACGGCTGGGCGTACGACATCGGTTCCGGCGGCTTGGACCACGTGCTGTCCAGTGGGCGCAACGTCAACGTGCTGGTGCTCGACACGGAGGTGTACTCCAATACCGGCGGTCAGATGTCGAAGTCCACACCGGTCGGCGCGATTGCCAAGTTTGCCGCGTCCGGCAAACAGGTCAACAAGAAGGATCTTGCGCTGCAGGCGATGTCGTACGGCAACGTGTACGTCGCCCGGGTCGCCATGGGAGCCGACCCGCAGCAGACGTTGGAAGCGTTCCGGGAGGCAGAGGCCTACGACGGGACATCGCTGATCATCGCCTACAGCCACTGCATCGCCCATGGCATCGATACTCGCAACGGCCTGGACCAGCAGCATCGAGCGGTCGCCAGTGGCTACTGGCCGCTGGTGCGGTACGACCCGGAGGTGCAGGCGGCCGGTGACAATCCGTTCCTGCTCGACTCACCGAGACCACGGATTCCGCTGACCGATTACATGTACAAGGAATTGCGCTACCGCTCGCTGACCAACACCAACCCGGCCGAGGCCGAGCGGTTGCTGGCGCTGGCCGAGGAATCGGTCGCGCAACGCTGGCAGACCTACGAAGAAATGGCCGTGCGCGGCGCTCACCGATTCCCCACCGACCCGCGCCCGGAGGCATGATGGACCTCGCGACGAGATATCTCGGTATGACCCTGCGCAATCCCTTGGTGGCATCGCCATCACCGTTGTCGAACTCCGTGGACGGTGTTCAGCGGCTCGCTGACGGCGGTGTCGGTGCCGTGGTGCTCTATTCGCTGTTCGAGGAGCAGGTGATTCGCGCGGCGGAGCGCGACCAACGGCTTGCCGGTATCGGTGCCGAGGTGTTCGGTGAGGCCCTGTCGTACTTCCCGACCGACGTGGTTCCCGAGGACGCCGACGACTACGAGCCCCGACGCTATCTGAGCCTTCTGGAGCGCTCCGCTGCTGCCGTGGATGTGCCGGTGATCGGCAGCATCAACGGAGTATCGGTGGGCAGTTGGTCCAGGTACGCCCGGGCGATGCAGGATGCCGGTGCTGCGGCGATCGAATTGAACATCTACTACTTGCCGGGTGATCCACACATCAGCGGACGCGAGGTGGAACAGCGCCACCTGGACGTTCTCGCCTCGGTGAAGGCTGCGGTCACCGTGCCGGTGGCCGTGAAGCTCAGCCCGTACTTCAGCGCGACCGGCGAGATGGCGGTGCGACTGGACGAGGCCGGTGCAGACGGATTGGTGCTCTTCAATCGCTTCCTGCAGCCCGACATCGACCCGGAGACGCTCGCCGTCGGGTCGAATGTGCGGTTGTCGACGCAGGCGGAGGCCAGGGTGCCCCGGACGTGGATAGCGCTGCTACGCGGGCGGATCCGAGGGTCACTGGCCGCGACCACCGGAGTCGAGGACGTGGCCGACGTGGTCGCCTATCTGCTCGCCGGTGCCGATGTGGTGATGACCACCTCGGCGCTACTCCGGCACGGTCCCGGGTACGCGGCGTCGCTGCTGGATCAGCTGTCGAAGTGGCTGGTACGTAAAGAGTTCGGCACTCTGGACGAGGTGCGTGGGATGCTAGCCTCGCCGGCCGGCGAGGACCAGTCCGCCCGGGAGCGTGGCGACTACGTCAGCGCGATGAGGCAGGCCAATTCCGGGGTGTACTCCACGTGGTGATGGACGAGTCCCGGTAGCCGACCGAGCGGGTTAGGTTCTTCACCGAATAAACTAATGACGTGGTCGAATCAAGGGCGTACGCGACATCAGCCGGCGACGCTGCGCGCACGGTGACGATCGGTCGGCACTCGCTCCGGGTCGATGTCCGGCCGGGTGACCGCAGCCGGCCACCGCTGGTGATGTGCAACGGGCTGGGCGTCGGATTCGAGGCGCTCCAGCCGTTGGTCGACGCGCTCGACCCCGGGTTGGAAGTCATCAGGTTCGACGTTCCGGGTGTCGGTGGCTCGCCGGTGGGGGTGCTGCCCTATGGGTTCCCACAGCTGGCGCGGCTGCTCCGGCGCCTGCTGGACAAGTTGGGCCACAGCGGCGAGGTCGACGTCGCCGGTTTCTCGTGGGGTGGCGCTCTCGCCCAGCAATTCGCGGTGCAGCACCGGCACCGTTGCCGTCGCATCGTCCTGGTGGGCACCAATACCGGGGTGTGGTCGATACCGGCCAAGGTGTCGACGGTGGCCAAGCTCGCGACCACCCGCAAGTTCGACGACTACCTCGCGGCAATGACGGGGCCGCCGAACGGCCCTGCGTCCGGCCGGCGCCGGGACGACACGCGCCGCCTGCTGACCAGATCGCGCGTCGCGTTCTCGGGCCGCGGGTACGCGTATCAACTCCTTGCCGTGGCGTGCTGGACGAGCCTGCCGTTCCTACCGCTGATCCGGCAGCCGGTCTTGGTGATGGCCGGCGATCGCGACGTCGTCGTGCCGGTGAGCAACGCACGCATCCTCGCCGCCGGCATCCCGAACGCGAAGCTGCAGGTTTATTCGGGTGGCCATTTGGAACCGCTGATCCGGGCACCGGAGTTCGGGCAGGCGATCAGCGAGTTTCTCGCCGGTTGACCCGTCCCACGACCCCCCGGGCGAGGAGTCGCTGCTGCGCGGCGCCGGGTGTCGATCACAATGGCGGTGTGCAACCGACAACCCGCGTCCATCAGTGGACGGTCCTGGTGCCGCTGAAGTCGAGCGCCCGCGGAAAGAGCAGGCTGGAGGCAAGACCCGCGCTGCGCCGCGCATTCGCGCGAGCGATGGCGATGGACACCGTGGAGGCGGCCGCCACCGCCGCCGGTGTCGAGACCGTCCTGGTCGTCGCCGATGATCGCTCCGATGCCCGGCTCTTCGCCGGGATGCCGGATGTGCTCACGATGGTGACCAGGGCCGGCGGGTTGAACGAAGCGATCCTGGACGGTGCGCGTCATGTCGGGCACGGCTGGATCGCCGCGTTGCCCGGTGATCTTCCCTCGTTGCGTGCGAACGAGCTCAGCGATGCCCTGATCAGGGCGCAGCCGCACCCGCTCAGCGTCGTGGCCGATCGTCAGGGCTCCGGCAGTACGTTGCTGGCAGCGTCCACCGTTCGCGGGCTGCTTCCGCTCTACGGTCCGGATTCGTTCGCGCGGCATGTCGCCGTCGGTGCCGTCCCACTCACGTTGCCCTTGGCCTCGGGCCTGCGTCGTGACGTCGATGTCATCGGTGATCTTTCCGGAGTCACCGGCCGGCGGACGCTCGCGGTGCTCGCGGAGCTGACCGCCGCGGACCGCTCGTCACTTGTGCCGTGCCGAGATCGGCGGCTGACCACCTCTTGCCCAGGGAACGGCTGAAAGGCGCGCAAACGGCTACCGGTCGTCGGCGGTACCGTTGACCCGTGGACCGACGTTTCCTACGCCCTGGCTGGATTGCCGGGCATGTTGTCGTCGTCGCCGCGGTCCTGACCTGCCTGCGACTGGGCTGGTGGCAATGGGAGCGAACGCAGGAGACCACCGGCACCGCACAGAACTTCGGCTACGCCCTGCTCTGGCCGGCTTTCGGTGCCGCCTTCGTGTACATGTGGGTCCGGTTCCTGCACCTGGAAGTCCTCAAGGACGTCGAGGACGACGAGCACACCGAGCGCGAGTTGCGCGAATTGCTCGCCGGATCCGGCGGTGAGGCCGGCGTGGGCGACGGGTGCCCCGTGCCCGAGCCGGTCAGCGGTTCTGCCGCCGATCACGCTGCGGCCGACGGTGCCGCCCCCCCGGCGGCCCCGGATCCGGACGACGGCACCGACGACGCAAGCTCCGAGAGCCGACGCGGCGGACGGGCTGAGCGTCGACAAAGGCCCAGCCAGGGCTACACGATTGCCGTCGCGACGGTCGGCGGCGACGACGATGACGACCCCGAACTGACCGCGTACAACCAGGCGCTCGCTGCCCTGGCAGAGGAGGACCGCCGACGTGCCCGCTGACCCGACCGGTGACGTGACCACCCCCGCCCCGGCTGCGGCCGGAGCCGCCCCAGGCACCGCCTCATCAGGAACCGCCTCATCAGGGACCGCCTCATCAGGGACCGCCTCATCAGGGACCGTCTCATCAGGGACTGCACCGGGCCGCGCACCGGTTGTGCCGCCGAAGATCATGGCCGCGTTCAAGCGCTATCGCATCGCCGCCTTCGTCGTCGGTTGGGGTCTGCTGCTGCTCTGCGCCGCCGTGGTGGCCAAGTATGCCTTCGGCGTCGCATCGGCGGTGGCGATCTGGGGTCCCATCCACGGCGCGCTGTTCGTCGTGTACGTGATCATCGCGTTCGACCTGGCATACAAGGATCGCTGGTCGCCGCTGGGCACCGTCTGGGTGCTGATCGCCGGGACGATTCCGTTCGTCTCGTTCGTCGCGGAACGTCAGGTGCAGCGCAAGGTGCTGGCCCGCCAGAAGATGTAGCCGGCATCTCCGCCGGCCGGAGCGCAACGGTCCGGACGTACAGATCAGCGATCGGCACTGAGCCGAGAGTCGCACACCGCCCGGCGGCGCTGCGACTGCCGTTGGTCGAGCAACGCTGTGGTCCGCGCCGACGCCGGTACGCGCGGGCGTCCACCGGCGCCGGCGGGATCCGGAGGTGTTCGATGGCCGGCCGCGACCATGCTCGGGTGCAAGAAATGTGGCACGCCCGCCGAGTTTCCCCGGTCGGGCGTACAGAGAGTGTGGCCGAGCCCGCCCGCCGGCGGTAGTCGCCCGTCAGAGTGGTCTGCGACACCACTATCCGGGAGCGCTGTCACCATCGAGCGCGGTCACCGCAGGTCGGCCGGGTTCTCTCCGTTCTCGCGCGGCTCCGGCGTGCCCGTTGATGTCCGTGCCGTCTCGTCACGCATCGTCACTTCGCTGTGGCGTTGTGCGACGGGCGTGCGGCAGACTGACGGACGCTGCGCCGTTGCGGAGCGGCGATGGGGGGTTGAGATGTCGGGAACCGGGGAGCCCGTCCGCGCCGGCCACGGACCGGCGGCATCGCCCGACGACGGGGGCGTGGAACAGCGGTCCTGGTGGGTGCTCGTTGCGCTCATCCTCGTGGCCACCGTCGCGAATCTGAATCTCGCGGTCGCCAACGTGGCGCTGCCGGACATCGGCAAGACCTTCGACGCCAGCCAGACCGAGCTGAACCTGGTGGCCGTCGGGTTCTCCCTGGGGCTGGCGGCCTCGGTGCTGTACCTCGGGGCGGTGGGGGACCGGTACGGCCGCAAGCTACTCCTGGTGCTGGGCATGATCGTCACCATCCCGGCCTGCCTGCTGGCCGGCTTCGCGCCCTCCATCGAGGTGCTGTTCGGGGCGCGAGTGCTCGGTGGGGTCGCTGCGGGCATGGCGTATCCCACGACGCTGGCCCTGATCACCGCGCTCTGGGCGGGACCGGCGAGGACCAAGGCGATCGCGCTGTGGTCGGCGGTCGGCGGGGCCACCGCGGCCCTCGGCTCGCTGCTGTCCGGGTGGCTCATGGAGCACTTCAGCTGGAACTCGGTGTTCCTGGTGACGCTGCCGCTGGCCGTCCTCGCCCTGGTCATGGCAGCGCTGATGGTGCCTGCGCACATCAACGAAACGACCGACCCGGTCGACAACATCGGCGGAATCCTGTCGGTTCTGCTGGTTGCGGCGCTCGTCCTGGCGATCAATTTCGCCGCCGTGCCCGGCGGAAGATCGATGGGGTTGCTGCTGGGTGGCGTTGCCCTGCTGGCCGCGATCGGGTTCGTGGTGCGTCAGCGGCGGGCCCGGTCACCGCTGTTCGACCTGCACATCGCCGCTCGGCGGATCTTCTGGGTTGCGGCCATCGCCGGGATCATCGTCTTCGGCACCCTGATGGCGGCGATGTTCGTCGGTCAGCAATTCCTGCAGAACGTACTCGGGTACACGACTCTGGAGTCGGGTTCGGCGATGCTGCCGGCCGCCGCCGCAATGGTCGTGGTGGCCCCGCTGTCGGCGAAGCTGATCGAATCCCACGGGTCCCGCATCACGCTGCTCGTCGGTTACTCGTTCTGCCTGCTCGGGCTCGTCGCGGCACTGCTGCTGTGGAAGCAGGACATTCCGTTCTGGCCGGTGTGCCTGGCGTTCATGCTGGTCGGCATCGGTGTGGGGTTCGCTGGAACGCCGGCGTCCCATTCGCTGACCGGGTCGGTCCCGGTGTCCCGTGCCGGCATGGCCTCCGGAACCGCCGATCTGCAGCGGGATCTCGGTGGGGCGATCATGCAGTCCCTGTTGGGCGCGATGTTGACGGCCGGGTACGCGGCGGCCTTCGGCCGGGCGATTGCGGCCTCGCCGCAGGCGTCGGAGGTCAGCGTGCAGGTGCAGACCGAACTCCAGAAGTCCTTCGCCAGCGCCACCACCATCGCCGAGCGGTACCCGCAGTACCAGAGCGAGATCATTGCCGCAGCGAAGCAATCGTTCCTCGACGGCGAGTCGCTCGCCTATGCCGCCGGGATCGGCATCGTGCTGCTCGGTGCGGCGCTCGTCTTCTTCTGCTTCCCGGGCAAAGCCGGGGAGCAGGAGTTGCTGGCGGAGTATGCCGCGCAGGACGCCGTCGACCCCGGGCGCCCGGCGATCGGATCCGGCGGGTCGTCGGCGTCCGGGTACGGTTCCGCGGGACGCGCCGAACGAGGCGCCGGCCCGGTCGGCGCGACCTAGGTCTCGCAACCCACCCGTCTCCGTCCCGATCCAGCTTCTCTGCATACCCGGGCTGTCCGCGGTAGACGGGAGCGGCGCCCGCGGCCCGCGCCTGCGTGCAGTTGGCGAGCGGACCCGCGGCTGCCGGCGGCTGCACCAGGCCCTGCGGAGCGGCCGGCGTGCCGGACTCCGGCGTCGCAGCCTCCGCCGCGGCCGCGTCGGCCACCGTCACCGTTTGCGTCGCCAGTGATGGTGGCGGTTGCCGTGGTGGGCACCGCAACGGTGGTCGGTACCGCGACCGTTGTCCGGTCGGTGACGGTGGTGGTGGTCCGGATCGTCGTCACGCTCATCGCCGTCGTCGCCGGCGGTGCGGTGGCGACCACGGTCACGGTGCGGGGAGGCGCAGCGACTCCTTCGCCACCGGCCGGCGCGCCGCCCGAACATGCCGTCGCCAGCGCGGCGACGATCCCTGCTGCAGAAGCACGGGCAGAAAGCGGCGCATGATGTCCCCCCAGACGTCCGGTGTCGTTCGCACCCCCGGTGCCTGGCCGGCATCGCCCGCCCTCAGCAGGCTCCTCCGGCCACCTCACCCGTCGGCCGATGCCAACGCCCTGACCGGGTGACCGATGCCCAAGGCACGCCGACGTATTGACGGCTGGCGTTGGGCGTCCGGCGGGTGGCGGCCACCCGTCGGTGTCAGGGCCGCGAGCGATCCGTGCGGAGCGAATGACGACAGACCAGAAGACGGGCGTGTAGTCAGGGGGACAGCGGAACCTTCTTGCGGGAGAGGGTTTGGCGCCGATCGGTCCGGGAACACCCAAGTCTGCAAGACGAGGACGCGGTACGAGCCCGGTAGTCGTCGAGCACCCAACGAGAAAGCCCCGCCCTTAGAAGGAGGGCGGGGCTTTCCGCACAGGTTACCTGCGGTAAGCAAGCTTTGCCCGGCGCGAATGGCTGACGTGCCGCGGCGAAAGTTGCTGCGGCTGAGAGAGTTCTCGACCAAACCGAGCCGACGGACGTGGCCGCCTTCATCCTGGTGGGCGATACTGGGATTGAACCAGTGACCTCTTCCGTGTCAGGGAAGCGCTCTCCCGCTGAGCTAATCGCCCTTCACCATCCGAACAATGGCGATGATCCATTGCGAACGGCCGTGCTGCGAGGTGGGAACGGGATTCGAACCCGTGTACACGGCTTTGCAGGCCGTTGCCTCGCCTCTCGGCCATCCCACCGCGGAGGCAACCCAGGTGACGGCCTGGACCTCTTCGAGCGGACGACGGGATTCGAACCCGCGACCCTCACCTTGGCAAGGTGATGCGCTACCAACTGCGCTACGTCCGCATGCCTCGCCCGCCCACCAGGGGCGCGCGGCCCGGCAACCATATCCGAACCGGGACGCGCTGACCAAACCGGCGAGCCGTCAGGCATTCTCGCGGCCGTGCCGTCCCGCCGGGCCCGGGGCGGGCCGCCCAACCCCTCGATGGGCGGCGCCCGATGCGCGGTGGAACGCACGCCTCGTGCCGACGGAAACAGGCCATCGCGGCCGCGCCGACGCCAACTCGGCGACGCCGGGAAGCCTGTGTCAGGCCTCGAACGAGTCGTGGACGGGAAGCTGCCGGAGGTCCGCCGTCATGTCGTAGTGGTCCATCTCGTGACCCAGCGGCACCTGCGCGACGGTGCGCGCGGCGAACGCCTCGATCTCGGCGGTATGGGCGAGCAGTCGCGCCCCGACCGACCCGGAACGCAGTTCGATGATCAGTCCGTCGCTGGCCGGATACACCTGGACGTCGCCGATACCGGCCGGCATCCGGACTCCAGTGATCAGCAGCTCGCGGCCGAAGACCCAGGTGATCGCGGGGCTCTGGTCGACCGACAGCAACAGATGGACGGCGAACGGATCGTCGCAGTGGTAACGCAACTCTGCGTTGACCGCCGGAAGAGCGGCGTCGGAGATCAACAGCATCTCGGTCGCAGCGGTTGTTACCCGGTGAGCCGGGAGGTGCTGTGGCATGTCGTCTCCGCCGTCCGGTGGCCTGTGCGCGGCGGGGCCGATATCCGCGCTCGTGGTGTCAGGCCGTTCCTCTCGCAACTAATGACGGCCGGCCGCGCCGCTCGTCACGCGGCACGGCCCAGTTCACCCAAAAGGAGTAAAGATGGACGTTTGCCGGGGGTGCAGGTGACTCTGCACGATCGGGTAAGGTTGCCTCTGCTCGGACGGTGGTACCGGCCCCGGGCGATTAGCTCAGCGGGAGAGCGCTTCGTTCACACCGAAGAGGTCACTGGTTCGATCCCAGTATCGCCCACGCAGATCAACGGCCCTTCCTTAACGCAGCGGGGAGTCGAGGGACGGATCTAGGTCAACTACATCACTGGCGATGTGCAATACGGCCCGATAAATGATTCCCAGCACGACGGACCAACGTAATGTGCCGTCGATTCGACGAGTTGATCGTTGTTGTAGGAATCCAACAGAGTACGCGATCTTATATGTTGTGATCAGTATTGAGTGTCAATGAGCTGCTACGGAATTCACCTTCGGCATGATCAATGGAACTGGAGCGGCCCACGAAGGTCCGCTGACCCGGTGCCTATGCGGCTTTCGCCGACGACCGAGGCCCAAGCACGATCATCGCCCCTGCGAGTGTTAAGGCCGCCGCTGCACCGAATCCGACTGGGAACCCGAACTGGCGCACCACGATTCCCATCAGTACCGGTCCGAGGCTGAGCCCGAGATCGATGAATACCGACGCGGTTGCGGCTGCGGCTCCCCGCCGGGCCGGCTCCACCCGGGCGAAGATGGCCGCGAAGATCGCCGGTGTCAGCAGGGCGACGCCGATGGCGAGGACGACCGCGCCGGCGATGACACCGGCAGCTGTCGGTGCGCCAGCGATAACGATCAGGCCGCCGGCGCACACACCCAGCGAGGCTCCGGCGACGATCGGGGCCGGCCATCGATCGATCACCTTCGCCAACGAAATCCGGGTGGCCACGATGACCACGCCATAGGCGAACAGCACCGAACTCCATTGCTCCAGACCCAAGCCGTCGGCATGGAGACCGGCGAAGGCCATGAACCCGGCCGACGCCGCCACCCCGCAAAACAGGGCCAATCCGGGCCGCACCGCCGGTCCATAGATCAGCGGTGGACGCCCCCCGGGCACGGACTGCGCCAGCCGGGTCTCACCGACTCCGACCGCCAGGAGCGAGGCCAGGCCCGCCGAAATTCCGGCCGCGATCCACACCGCGCCGAATCCCCCCGCGTCCAAGAGATATTGGCCACCCACCGGACCGATGGCGATCCCTAGGAACGTCGTGACCGAACCCAGGCTGAGCGCCTCGCCCTCCCGCCCAGGGAGCGCCAGGTCGGCCAGCGCGGCGAAGCCGGCCACGAAGTAGGCCCCTTCCGCGATGCCGAGCGCAATCCGCAACAGCACCAGCATCCACAGTTCGGTCACGACCAGGTGCAACAGCACGAGTCCGGCGAATACTGCGGCTCCGCCGACCAGTAGTGGTCGGCGACCGAACTTGTCCGACCAGCGCCCCACCCAGGGGCGGATGAGCAGCGTCGTGACGCTGAACGCCCCGAGCACCAACCCGACCGCTCCCGGACCGGCCACCAGTGGTCCGGTCACGAAGAAGGGGGTGACTCCCAACAACGCCCCCGCAGCCAGAAAGTACGCCAGGTCCGACCCCATCAACATGATGAATGCTGGCGTGAATAGACCTCGGCGGTCGCCCACGGTGTGATTGTCGACCCGACGCCAGAGTTCGAACAGACGGAACTTGAGCGAGCATCGAATCAGATCGTTCATGACGCTGGTCGCCAGCCCACGTGGTCCTGCTGCTGCCTTGGTGCTCACGGTGCTCCTGGCCCGGCCCGACGCGGAGGGTGTATGTGTCCGGTTGGGTACACCCTCACCCCGACGTCGGATGTTCGGCTGTCGGGCCGTCAGGTTAGGCGCGGAGCCTGTTGACGAATGTCGTCACCGAGATTTTGAACGTCCATCCTCGACAGTTTGTCGTATTCACCGTCCGGGGAGCGAGCGCGTCAACTTCAGGCAGCCGTTGGCCGCGCGCTGACCGATCCGGATATCCGTTCACACGCGGGGGCCATCAAGGCAGAGATCGCCACGATGCCCGCCGCAGAGGCCGTCCTGGATGAGCTGGGTCGACCGTTTCTCGGTGACTCGGCAACGACTGTGGCCTCGGGTGGCTCTGGCCATGAGAGGTGGCCCGGTTGCGCACCGAGCGCCCGTGTTGCCCACACTGGCCTCTCTGGTCCGAGACCATCTATCGGGAAATGCACCAGCGGCGATCCTGGCCCCCACCCGTCATCGGGCGCCAAACTGCGCACTGCCGTGTATGCCGCGTCGGCCGCGAAGGGTCGCCTACCCCGGTTTACCAACGTCATTTAGGGCATCTCGACCGACCGTTGACTGTAGCGATCGTGATCATCGCCGACGACTGCCCGGTGGAGGGCGAAAGGACGACGGGCATGACGTCCACGGTCGCCAAGCCGTCGCAGTAGGCCCGGCCGCCAGCCACGGTGCGCTCCGATTTCGGGCAGTCCGTTCGAAGGCAGCACAGAAGCAGCACGAGCCACGACACGAGCTCTATGTGCCGGTGCTCGGAGGGCCTGCGACCTGCGCTTAAGCCCCCGAGGTCACCGGCTGGAGCGCCTATCAGCGTTCACACCGAAGAGGTCACTGTCGATCCCAGTGTCGCCCACCAGTATTGGTGCCGGTCAAAGCGAACGAGGTCGTCACCCGGCCGCGGCGGACGCCGCGTTCGCCCAAGGCTGCGGCCTGCTGGCAACACCGTCGGCACGCTGGTCCAGCAGGTGGTCGAGGCGGATTTGTCCACCGGCGACAGGACCCTTCCGACCGGCGAGTCGCCGTGGTCACCCTCACGGACGCCGGTTGCTTTCAACTCGCCGACTGGGCCGCGCGTGCCAACAGCGCATCGGCGACGCGCTCCGCGAGCTGTCCGCACCGGACCGCACTGCCATCCGGGCGGCGTTGCCGGCACCGACGCAGCTGGTCGATCAACTCGCCGACCAGCGTGGCCGGCGAGCTGACCGGTCGAGTTGCCTCGGCAGAACGATGCCATTGGAATGTCTCAATTTCGGCGTTGGATCGACCACGACGCGAGTAACCCATCGTTCGGTCATGATCTTGGCGCCTACGGGCTCCACTACCTCAGCGGCAGCGCATTTCGGGGCCGACATCGCGCCCGTGCAGATAGCTGACCGGTATCGACGCCGGACCGGGTCGAACCGTTCCTTGCCAGGGCATTCGGCCCTGTGGGCGAACGTCGTGCCGGCAAACCCGGAAGGGGCAGAGAGGGTTTCGTGACGAATGGCTGGTGCGGACCCTTCCATGGCACCTGAACCCCTACTGCTCTCCGCCGCCGGGCTCTCCGCCGCCGGGCTGTCCGCCGCCGGGCTGTCCGCCGCCCGGCTCTCAACCGTACGGCCGACCGCGTCGCCGCGGGCCCGACGCGGATGAAGTGGCGGACTATCTCCAGGAACTCCGCGAAGTGACAGCCCGGGTCCGGGAGAGACCTGGACGAGATACGCGGAAGCCGGACGACTGAGCCCTGAGGTGTGCAGACCCGTGGGCAGGCGAATTCACTTCAGCACGACGGTGGAGACGGGTCTGCGGGCCGCTGCCTCGCCCCTCCGTCACCCCCCATCGCTGTCGCGACCGATCGGACGGTGAGCGAGGGTGATCGTCTCTTTCGGCTCCTGTTCTGGTTGCCAACTTCTGGTTGCCAGTTTCTGGTTGCCAGTTTCTGATTGCCAACGCGTCCGCTCCACCGTCAGCCCGCGATTTCGCCAGCACACCGGGCCGGAACATCGCTCGTGGCCGATCAATCTCGACTCCGATCGATGACGAACTTGTCACATCCTGGGCGTGGGTGTCGGGTTCGGCGGCGGGGGAGGCGCTTCCCGGCTAAGATCCCTCCCAGATACCCCCCTGGGTATGGTTCGACGGCACGGAAGGGATGGCGTCAACCGCCGTGGCCCTTGGTCGCCCTCGAATGTTCTTTTGGCAGCAACTCCTGATGGAGGTTGTGAGATGACGTCGTTCTTCGCGTTCATGGCCAGTGTGGCCGGTAGGATCACCCGGATCGCGGCGGGTGTGGTGTTGATCGCCGTGGGGGTGCTGCTGGGCGGCTGGTGGTGGGCGCTCGCGGCGGTGGGCCTGGTTCCGCTGGCCGCCGGGGCTCTGGATGTGTGCGTGTTCGCGCCGCTGTTCGGCCGCCCGTTCACCGGTGCCCGGCTCCGCGCCGCCACGGCCGGCTCGGCGGCCGGCGGAACCGTGACCTGATTGGATCGGCCGCACTCCGATACCTCGGCGAGGCGGTGGGCATTGCGGGAGCTGCAGCTGGCCCCGGGATGAAGGCTCCAGGAACCGCCGGGAGGCGTGATGAAGTTGGTTGTGGTGGGCGGGGTTGCCGCCGGCATGTCGTGTGCGGCGCGGGCCCGGCGGCTGGATGAGTTCGCCGAGATCGTGGTGTTCGAGCGGGCGAACCATGTGTCGTTTGCCAACTGCGGTCTGCCGTATCACATCGGTGAGGTGATCAAGGACCGCAGCCGGTTGTTGCTGCAGACGCCGGAGAGCCTGGACGAATCGCTGGGGATCGACGTTCGCACCGCGGTGGAGGTCACCGACATCGACTCGGGCAACAAGACCGTGCGTGTCCGGGACCTGCGCACGGGGCAGGAGTCCGTCGAGTCCTACGACTCGTTGGCGCTGTGCCCCGGGGCGTCGCCGGTGACGCCGCCGCTGCCCGGAGTCGATCACCCCGACATCCACGTGCTGCGCAGGATCGGCGACATGGACGTGATCAAGGCCGCCGTCGACGGCCGCGGCGCGTCGGGCCGGCCACCGATCAGCCACGCGGTGGTGATCGGAGCCGGGTACATCGGGCTGGAGATGGCGGAGAACCTGCACGAGCGGGGTGTGCAGGTTGTGGTGGTCGAAATGGCCGACCAGATCATTCCGCCACTGGACCGCGAGCTGACCACCACCATGGAGAGCTACATCAGGGCGCATGGCGTCGAGTTGCAGCTGGGCACCCAGGCCGCCGCGTTCAGCCAGTCCCCGGGCGGCCGGTTGCGGGTGGAGTTGAAGAACGGCGAGTTCGTCGAGACCGACATGGTGGTGCTGGCCGCCGGGGTGCGCCCGAACACCGAACTCGCGGTGGCGGCCGGGACCGAGCTGGGTCCCCGGGGCGGCATCAAGGTCGACGCGCACATGCGAACCAGCGTCCCGGACATCTACGCCGCCGGCGACGCCGTCGAGGTCGAACACCTGGTGCTACCGGGGTCGTGGCTGATCCCGCTGGCCGGCCCGGCAAACCGGCAGGGCAGGGTGGCCGCCGAGAACATCTGTGGCCGGGACACGGTGTTCGACCCGGTGCAGGGGACCTCCATTGTGAAGGTCTTCGACATGGTCGCCGGCGGCACCGGCGCCAACCAGCGGCAGTTGGACGCGGCCGGGATCCCCTACGAACGGGTGCAGATCCACCCGTCAGGGCACGCCGGGTATTACCCGGGCACGGCGAAGATGCAGCTGAAGGTGCTCTTCGAGCCGGTGACCGGTCGACTGCTGGGCGCCGGGATCGTCGGTTTCGACGGGGTCGACAAACGGCTGGACGTGCTGGCCACTGCGCTGCGCGGCGGGATGACCGTCCACGACCTGGAGGGTCTGGAACTGGCCTACGCGCCGCCGTTCGGGGCGGCCAAGGACCCGATCAACATGGCCGGGTTCGTGGCCTCGAACCTGCTGAAGAAGGACTTGCAGCTGTGGTACCCCAGCGAATACCCGGCGGCCACCGAGGGCGCCAGGATCATCGACGTCCGGGGCCCGCAGGAGTTCGCGATCTGGCACCTCCCCGGCGCGGAGAACGTCCCGCTGCCGACATTGCGCGACGCAGTGCAGAGCTGGGACAAGTCCCGGCCGATCCGGCTGTACTGCGCCGTCGGGTTCCGTAGCTACCTGGCCTACCGCGCGCTGGTGCAACGCGGATTCACCGACGTCAAAACCCTCTCCGGCGGGATGACGACCTTCCGCTCGTACCACGACGTCCCGTCCCAGGAGGGCGTCGACACCGCCGAGCCACTTGTCAACTACGGCGAGGACCGCACCGGCATCAACGCCGTCCGGGCGGCCGCGGCCGCACCTGTGCCGGCCACCGGCGTCGAGGTAGACCTGGACTGCACCGGCCTGGCCTGCCCCGGACCGATCATGGCGCTGCAGGCGAAGATGACCGAGCTCGCCCCGGGCGACGAGGTGCTCGCCCACGTGTCGGACCCCGGGTTCCGGCTCGATGCCCCGGCCTGGGCCGGCAAGAACGGGCACTCGATGCTCACCCTGGTACCGGAAGGGCCCGGCTACGCGGCCCGATTCCGTAAGGGCGGCAGCGACACCGCCGCCGGCGGGCCGGCCGCCCGGCTGAAGGACAAGAAGTCCTTCGTGGTGTTCTCCGGGGAATTCGACCGGGTGCTGGCCTCCTTCATCCTGGCCAACGCCGCCGCATCGATGGGCGACGAGGTGTCGATGTTCTTCACCTTCTGGGGGCTGAACGCCCTGCGCCGGGACGACCCGCCACACCGGGAGAAGAACGCCCTGGATCGCGCGTTCTCCGCCATGCTGCCGTCGGGACCCGAGAAGCTCCCGCTGTCCACCATGAACATGCTCGGCGGGGGACCTTCGCTGATCAAGAAGATCATGAGGGACCACCACGTCGCGAGCCTGCCCGAGCTGATCTCCTCGGCCCAGCAGACCGGTGTGCGGCTGATCGCCTGCACCATGACCATGGACCTGCTCGGCATCGCCCACGACGACCTGATCGACGGCGTCGAACTCGGCGGCGCAGCGATGTTCTTCGGTGAGGCCAACGAATCCAACGGGGCGTTCTTCATCTGACCGACCGGACCTCGTCGCTCGGAGCGTTTCCCCACGACGATCGAGGGTCGGCCCGTGCGGCGTTGATCATGCGACTGTGGGCGCGACACAGCGGCGACACGCCGGAAACGGCACGCTGATCCGCATGATCGAACGGGGCCCGGGGCGGGTGCCGTCCGGTGGCGGCCAGGGCCGGACGCGCGGTGCGGACTCGGTTGCCTGGTGCTCGGGGACGGGCGACCCCGGATAGCATCGGGTGTTCCTGTGCGACGCCACAGCGCCCGGCCCGGCCACACCAACGGTCGGCCCGGTGCCCGCTGTGGGCGGCGCACCGTCCGATCACCGAGGAGAACCCCGTGTCCAGCCCCTCCGCCGTCGTAGCCCTTCCGCGCGTGAAGGTTCGGGCGGGGACGACGGCGGGCGCGGCGGTGCGGGAGGCGGAGTTGCCGTCCAACGGCCCGCATGCCGTGGTCGTGGTCCGGGACGCCGACGGCGTGCTCCGGGATCTCGCGTGGTCGCCGGCCGACGACATCGAGGTGGAACCCGTGCCCGCCGACTCCGAGGACGGCCGCGCCGTCATCCGGCACTCCGCCGCGCACGTCCTCGCGCAGGCCGTGCAGCAGGCGTTCCCGGACGCCAAACTCGGCATCGGCCCGCCGATCAAGGACGGCTTCTACTACGACTTCGACGTCGAGAAGCCCTTCACCCAGGAGGATCTCGCCGATGTCGACAAGAGAATGCGCAAGATCATCAAGTCCGGGCAGCGGTTCTCCCGGCGGGTCGTCGACGCCGACGCCGCCCGCGCGGAGCTCGCGTCCGAGCCGTACAAGCTCGAGCTGATCGACCTCAAGGGCTCCGCGGTCGGCGCGGCCAGCGCCGAGGAGAACGTCGAGATCGGCGCCGGTGAACTCACGATCTACGACAACCTGCACTCGCACACCGGTGACAAGGTGTGGGGTGACCTGTGCCGCGGCCCGCACGTGCCGACCACCAGGTACATCCCCGCCCTGAGGCTGACCCGGTCGGCCGCCGCCTACTGGCGGGGCAGTGAGAAGAACCCACAGCTGCAGCGCATCTACGGCACCGCATGGGAGTCGCCGGAGGCGCTGCAGGCGCACCTGGACTGGATCGAAGAGGCCGAACGCCGCGATCACCGCCGGCTCGGCACCGAGCTTGACCTGTTCTCCTTCCCGGACGAGATCGGTTCCGGGCTTGCGGTTTTCCACCCGCGCGGCGGCATCATCCGCAAGGAGATGGAGGACTACAGCCGGGCCAAGCACCTGGCGGCCGGCTACTCGTTCGTGAACACCCCGCACATCACCAAGGCGCGGCTGTTCGAAGTGTCCGGCCACCTCGACTGGTACGCCGACGGAATGTTCCCGCCGATGCACCTGGACGCCGAGCTCGGCCCCGACGGCGAAGTCCGCAAGCCCGGCCAGGACTACTACCTCAAGCCGATGAACTGCCCGATGCACGACCTGATCTTCCGGTCCCGTGGCCGCTCCTACCGCGAGCTGCCGCTGCGGATGTTCGAGTTCGGCACCGTGTACCGGTACGAGAAGTCGGGCGTCATCCACGGTCTCACCCGGGTCCGGGGTATGACGCAGGACGACGCCCACATCTTCTGCACCCGCGAGCAGATGGCCGACGAGCTGACCAGCCTGCTCCGCTTCGTGCTGGACCTGCTCGCCGATTACGGCCTGGACGACTTCTATCTGGAGCTGTCCACCCGCAACGAGGAGAAGTACGTCGGCACCGACGAGAACTGGCGCGTGGCAACGCAAACGCTCGCCGACGTCGCCGCCGCGTCCGGCCTGCAGCTGGTCGACGACCCGGGCGGCGCCGCGTTCTACGGGCCGAAGATCTCCGTCCAGACCAAGGACGCCCTGGGCCGCACCTGGCAGATGTCCACCATCCAGCTCGACTTCACCCTGCCCGAGCGGTTCGAGCTCGAATACGCGGCCCCGGACGGCACCAAGCAGCGGCCGGTGATGATCCACCGCGCCCTGTTCGGCTCGATCGAGCGGTTCTTCGGCGTCCTCACCGAGCACTACGCGGGCGCGTTCCCGGCCTGGCTGTCACCCGTCCAGGTGGTGGGCATCCCCGTCGCCGACGTCTTCGGAGACCACCTGGAAACCGTGATCGGCGAGCTGCGGCGGCGCGGGGTGCGGGCCGAGGTGGACCATTCCGACGACCGGATGCAGAAGAAGATCCGCAACCACACCACGCAGAAGGTGCCGTTCATGCTGCTGGCCGGCGAGAAGGACGTGGCCGCGGGTGCAGTGTCGTTCCGGTTCCGGGACGGCACCCAGGTCAACGGCGTGCCGGTCGCGGCGGCGGTGGACGCGATCGATGCGTTCGTCCGCAGCCGCTCCAACGTCAACCCCACCGCCGAGGGCTTCGCGGGGCTGGTGCCGCCCGTCGCCGGGCTCGAGTCGACCGGTGGCTGACGGACCCGAACTCGCCCGGCAGGACGGCATCGGGATCCCGGACCAGCTCCAGCGGCTCTGGACCCCGCACCGGCTGGCGTACGTGACGGCCGGGTCGGGCGCGGACCGCACCGCCGCCGACGAGCGCGCCGAGTCCGGGGAAGCCGGCGGCTGCCCGTTCTGCCGGATCCCGACGCTGACCGACGAGGACGGGCTGATCATCGCCCGCGGCGAGCGGGTGTACGTGGTGCTCAACCTGTTCCCGTACAACCCCGGTCACCTGATGGTGGTGCCGCTGCGGCACATGCCCGACTACACCGACCTGGACGCCGATGAGCTCGCCGAGTTCAGTGAGTTCACCAGGCACGCGATGCGGACCGTCCGCTCGGTGAGCGCCCCGCACGGGTTCAACATCGGCATCAACGCCGGGTCCGCGGCCGGTGCCGGTATCGCGGCGCACCTGCACCAGCACCTCGTCCCGCGGTGGGGCGGGGACGCGAACTTCATGCCCGTGATCGGTCAGACGAAGGTGCTGCCGCAACTGCTCGCCGACACCCGCACCCTGCTGGCCGCGGCCTGGTAGCCGGCGCCCGGAGCATCCCCGCACTCCCGTCCGGACTCCGACGCGGCGGAAGATTGGCCCGTACGGTGGCACCGCGCCGCTATCGTGAACCACTACTCGAGCTGCTCGGCACCAGTGCCGAAGCCCGCACCGGCGGACCGGCGGGCAGCTCACCGACGACGACCGCCTGCCTCGCAACGAGCCCGACCGGACGGAACCCGATGCTCAACTCCCTGGCCAGGGCCTCGGTGTCGAAGGTGACCGATCCGATCGGCCGGGGGCTGATGCGCGCCGGCATCAGCCCGGACCTGGTGACCGTGCTCGGCACCGTCGGCGTGGTCGCCGGGTCGATCGGACTGCTCGCCTCCGGGTACCTGTTCGTGGGGACCATGGTGGTGACGGTGTTCGTGCTGGCCGACCTGGTGGACGGGGCCATGGCCCGGGCGCGCGGGTACGGCACCGACTTCGGCGTGGTGCTGGACGCGTCCTGCGACCGGATCGCCGACGGCGCGCTGTTCGGGGCGCTGGCGTTCTACGCGTTCTCCTCCGGCCAGCGGGTCCTGGGCGCGGTCGCGCTGGTCTGCCTGGTCACCGGTCAGGTCATCTCCTACGTGAAGGCCAGGGCCGACTCGGTCGGGCTGATCATCGGCGGCGCGCTCGCCGAACGTGCCGAACGGAACGTGCTCGGGCTGGTCGGCGCCGGGTTGGCCGGCCTCGGGGTCCCCTATGCGCTGGACATCTGCCTGTGGCTGCTGGGCGTGGCCGGGCTGATCACCGTGGTGCAGCGGCTGGTGCAGGTCAGGCGGGCCGCGGTCAAGGCCGCCGACACCGGCTCCGACCGCGGCACCGGCCGTCCGGCGCTGTGAACGCGCCCCGCCCCGCACCGGCCTCGCGGTGACTGCCCGCGATGCCGCCGCGCGCGGCGTCTTCGACGACATCCCCGGCCGGCTGACCGATCTGGGTTTCGGCCTGGGCTGGTCGGCGGTGAAGTCCATCCCGGAACCGGTCGCCGATCGGCTGTTCCGGGAGGCCGCCGACCTCGCCTTCCGCCGGCGCGGACCGAGCGTGGTGCAACTGGCCAGGAACCTGCACCGGGTGCTCGGTGCGGCGTCGAACCCGGACTCGCTGGCCGCGGTCACCCAGGCCGGCATGCGCTCCTATGCCCGGTACTGGAAGGAGGCGTTCCGGCTGCCGGCGATGGACCGCGACCAGGTGTTCGAGCAGCTCGAGGCGTCGGCGATCGGTGCCGAGCACATCGACCGCGCCGCCGAGGAGGGCCGCGGAATCATGCTGCCGGTCACCCACTCCGGCAACTGGGACGCCGCGGGCCTGTGGGTGTGCCGACGCTGGGGCTCCATGACGACCGTTGCGGAACGGCTCAAACCCGAGTCCCTATACGCGAAGTTCGTCGCCTACCGCGAGTCCCTCGGGATGGAGATCCTCCCGTTGACCGGTGGGCCCAATCCCTCCACGGTCTTGAAGCAGCGGCTGCGGGCGGGCGCCCGGGTGCCCCTTGTGGGCGACCGCGACCTGTCCCGCAGCGGGGTGCCGGTGACGTTCTTCGGCGAGGTCGCGACGATGCCGCCCGGCCCCGCGATGCTGGCCGCGTTGACCGACAGCTACCTGTGCCCGACGAACCTGGCCTTCACCGGCAACGGTTGGTCGATCCACATCCACCCGCCGGTCACCCTGCCCGGCACCCGGCTGTCCGAACAGGTTCGCGGCGGGACGCAGGCGATCGCCGGCGTCTTCGAACAGGGCATCGCCGCCCACCCACAGGACTGGCACATGCTGCAACCGCTGTGGCGTGCCGATGTGGTCGGCACGGCCGGCGGGCAGGTCGACGTGCCGGACGCGCGGGCGGACGCGCCCGGTGAGCGGGCCGGGGAGCGGGCCACCCGATGAAGGTCGGCCTGGTCTGCCCCTACTCCTTCGACATCCCCGGCGGCGTGCAGGCGCACGTCGCCGACCTGGCGCGCACGCTGATCGGGCTGGGCCACCACGTGTCCGTGCTCGCCCCGGGTGACGACAGCGACGGGACGGTGGAGTTTCCCGAGTTCCTGGTGCCGTCGGGGCGGAGCCTGCCGATCCCGTACAACGGGTCGGTGGCCCGACTCTCGTTCGGGCCGGTGTCGTACACCAAGGTCCGCCGCTGGATCCGCGCCGGCCACTTCGATGTGCTGCACGTCCACGAACCGGTGGCACCCAGCCTGTCGATGATGGCCATGATCGTCGCGGACGGGCCGATCGTCGCGACATTCCACACCGCCAACCCGAAATCCCGGATGCTGGGCGCCTTCCAGGGCGTCCTGCAGCCGTTCCTGGAGAAGGTCACCGGCCGCATCGCGGTGAGCGAACTGGCCCGGCAGGTCCAGGTGGAGCATCTCGGCGGGGACGCCGTCGTCATCCCCAACGGCGTCGACGTGAAGTTCTTCGACGGCGCCGCACCGCTGCCCGGGTACCCGCGGCGGGGCGGCACCGTCGGCTTCGTCGGGCGCTTCGACGAGTCCCGCAAGGGCATGCCGGTGCTGCTGGACGCGCTCCGGCTGATGCTCCGGTCGCGGCCCGACCTGCAGCTGCTGGTCGCCGGCAGCGGGGACCAGAAGGACCTCCGGGAACTGGCCGGTCCCGGACTGCAGCACGCGCTGCGCTTCCTCGGCCGGGTCAGCGACGCGGACAAGGCATCGATGCTGAAGTCGGTCGATCTGTACTGCGCGCCGAACACCGGCGGGGAGAGCTTCGGCATCATCCTCACCGAGGCGATGAGCGCGGGGACGCCGGTCGTGGCGAGCGATCTGGACGCGTTCCGTCGGGTCCTCGACGCCGGCAGCGCCGGGGTGCTGGTGCCCGTCGGTGACCCGGCGGCCCTCGCCAGGGCGATGGGTGCGGTACTGGACGACCCCGTTCGGCGGGCGGCGCTGTCCGCGCAGGGCCGGCGCGTCGTCGCCGCCTACGACTGGCCGGTCGTGGCGGCCACCGTCGTCAAGGTCTACGAGACGGTCATCGCGGCCGACCCCCGCGCCGTCGTCGAGGCCGAATGACGGTGCCACCGGCACCGATCGTGCGGTATTGCTCACTGGATGGGGGGCAACGCCGCAATCGGTTTCCCCTGAGCGCGCACCGTCCCTTACCGTGATCTCCTGCCGGGCGCAACCCGGTGAAAGCCCTGATGTGGTGCAGACCGCCGGCGTGGCACGGTGCGGAGGGTCCGGGACGGCGTGCTGGGGAGCGCATCCGCGCGCCGGGGCTACCCGGATGTTGACGGATCGGCAGGACCAGCCCACGACCAGGCTCGACGGAACGGAGGATGACCGGTGACCACTGCCGTCGTCATCATCCTCGTCGCGCTGTTGCTGTTCGCCGCATTGCGGCTGTGGATCACCGCCAACCGCCTGGACCGGTTGCACGTTCGGACCGAGGCGGCCTGGTCGGCTCTGGAGGGCGCCCTCGCTCGCCGGATCGTGGCCACCCGGGCGGTCGCGGCGGCCGGCGGGCTCGACGGCGAGCAGGCCGACCGGCTGCGGGGGCTGGCGGACATCGCAGACCGCGCCGACCGCCGGCACCGTGCCGATGCGGAGAACGACCTGTCCAGGGCACTGTCAATGATGCCCGCGGTGCCCGAGCCCCATCTGGCCCTGGAGCTGGCCGATGCCAGGGAGCGGGTCGTGCTCGCGCGGCGGTTCTACAACGACGCCGTGCGCGACACCCGCGCATTGCGTGGCGTGTGGTTCACCCGGGTCTTCGGGCTTGCCGGCCGCGCCGCACTGCCGGACTATTTCGAGATCGCCGAGTTCCCGCACACCCCCGCCACCGTGCACCGCACCGCCGCCCGCGTCGTCGTTGTCGACCCGGACGACCGCATCCTGCTGCTGTCCGGCACCGATCCGGACGTCGCCTCGCACTGGTGGCACACACCGGGCGGGGGAGTCGAGGACGGGGAGGACATCCGTGCGACGGCCACCCGGGAACTGGCTGAGGAGACCGGGTTCCGGGTACCCGAGTCGGAACTGCTCGGACCGATCTGGCGGCGGGTGGCCCGGTTCACGTTCATGGGCTCGCAGTACGAACAGACGGAGTTGTATTTCGTGACGCGGCTTCCGCAGCCGGCGGGCGGTGCCTTTGCCGGTGCCGCTGCCGATGGTGCCGTTGCCGATGGTGCCGTTGCCGATGGTGCCGCTGCCGATGGTGCCGTTGCCGTTGGAGCCGCTGCCGATGGAGCCGGCGGGACGCCGCGCGAGGTGGCCGGTTCCCGCGGCGGTTCGGTGAACGGATCGGCCGTCCGGAATCCCGGCGAGCACCAGCGGGCCGGTTCTGCGACCCGGGTTCTGCTGGCGTCACCGCGGGGGGAGAGGTTCGCGGTCGACGCGGAGCCGGACCCCGGGCATGCGGACGGTGCCGAGGGGAACGGCGCAGATCCGGGCCGGTTGGTGTCGGTGGGCGAGGCTTTGATCGGCGCAGATGTCCGGGTCGATGCGGTGAGCGCGGATCCGGCCGGTCCGCGGATCAACGGGTCCGGGCGCACGGAGGTGGAGCGGCTCACCCTCACCGGGCACCGTTGGTGGTCGGCCGAGGCGCTGCAGCACACCGACGAAGCGGTGTACCCGGTGCAACTGGCGCGTCGGCTGCGGGAAGCGCTCGACGTGGTCCACGGCGCGGCCGTTCCGGAGTCGTACACGGCCATCGACTGACGACCACTGTGTGCGCACGGTGACCGCAATGCCCGCGCGGTGGCTCGGAAGTGGGACAAACCGCGCGTCTTCGGCGGGTCACCGGCCTTTGCGCGGGCCCGGGGCTAGGTTGCGAACGGCGTCGCGGCCCGCCCGGGTCTACGCGCACTGGAGGAGTCGTGCTCCGTCACGCCCGAGTTCTGCTGGCCCTGAGCTGCTCGTTCGCGCTGCTGCTCGGCGCGTGCTCGAGCGGGGACAACGCCTCGGTCATCTCGGCAGGTCCGTCGATGGCCAGTGGGTCGGCAACCGTCCCGGCTGCGCTGTCCACGGTCGCCAGCACTGCACCGACTCCGCCCGCTCCGCCGCTGACCAACAACCCGCTGACCGGTGGCCCGCTGATCAGCACACCGGTGATCGCGGTGAAGGTCGACAACACCGCAGCCGGGCTGCCGCCGTATGGCCTGACCGACGCCGACGTGGTGTACGTGGAGCAGGTCGAAGGTGGCCTGACCCGGCTGATGGCGGTGTACCACACCACGCTGCCGGTCGACGTCGGCGCGGTGCGCAGCGTCCGCAGCACCGACGCCGAACTGCTGCCGGTGTTCGGCAAGCCCGCCCTGGTGTTCTCCGGCGGTGCCGGCGGCCCGCTGGCCGCCCTCGCCACCACACCCACCGTCGCGGTGTCGGAGGACGCCGGCGGTGCCGGTTTCTCCCGCACGTCCAGCAGCCCGGCGCCGTTCAACCTGCACTCCGACGTCAAGGCGGTGGCGGCGGCCTACCCCGACCTGATCCCGCCGCGGAACATCGGCTTCCACTTCGTCGCGACCGACCCGCGGGTCGCCGCCGGGCCGCCGGCGACGAACCTGGCCGTGACCTGGCAGGCGGCCGACACCGGATTCACGTTCACCGACGGGCACTATCAGGTGGATCGGGACGGAACCGCCGAGTCCGACGCGTCCGGTGCGCCGATCGTCGCCGACAACGTGCTGCTGCAAGAGGTCGAACTGGACCCTGACGGCACCGTGGATTCGGGCGGCTCGCCCTCATTCATCTCGCACACCGTGGGCACCGGCACCTTCACGCTGTACCGGGACGGGCACGCGATCACCGGCAACTGGAGTCGGCCGGCCGCGAACCTGCCCACCGAATACCTTGACGCGTCCGGCCAACCGGTGCCGTTCAAACCTGGCAAGACCTGGGTGGCCCTGGTTCCCCCAACGGCGAAGGTGACGGTGTCCTGAGCCGCGGGCGCCATGAGCCGTGTTCCCTGAGTCGGGGGTACGGACGGGCGATGTCTCCGTTGGGTCCGGACCCGCGCGTCCGCGCCCGTTGCCGCGTCGGCGCCCGTTGCACCGGGCCGCGGGCGGGATTTCGGGTGCCGCCGTCCCGAGTACGATCGCTGACGCAACGCCCGACCGCGGACCATCAGTCCGCGGCGCGATTCGCCCGAGGAGCACTGTCGTCGTGTCCGCCAGCACCCCATCCGACCAGCAGTCCGCCGGCGCATCGCCCGAGGCGGGCGCGCCGGCGTCGCTGACCACCACCGGCACCGCGCGGGTGAAGCGCGGCATGGCCGAAATGCTCAAGGGCGGCGTGATCATGGACGTCGTGACCGCCGAGCAGGCGAAGACCGCCGAGGACGCCGGCGCCGTGGCTGTCATGGCGCTCGAGCGGGTCCCCGCCGACATCCGTGCGCAGGGTGGGGTCTCGCGGATGAGCGACCCCGACATGATCGAATCGATCATGTCCTCGGTGTCCATCCCGGTGATGGCCAAGGCCCGCATCGGGCACTTCGTCGAGGCGCAGGTGCTGCAGTCACTCGGTGTGGACTACATCGACGAGTCCGAGGTGCTGACCCCCGCCGATTATGCGCACCACATCGACAAGTGGGCGTTCACCGCGCCTTTCGTGTGCGGTGCGACGAACCTGGGGGAGGCGCTGCGGCGGATCACCGAGGGCGCCGCGATGATCCGTTCCAAGGGCGAGGCCGGCACCGGCGACGTCTCCAACGCGGTCACCCACATGCGGACGATCGGCGGCGAGATCCGCCGACTGACCTCGCTCTCGCCCGACGAGCTCTACGCCGCAGCCAAAGACCTGCAGGCCCCCTACGACCTCGTCGCCGAGGTGGCAGCGCTCGGCAAGCTGCCCGTGGTGCTCTTCACCGCCGGCGGCATCGCCACCCCCGCCGACGCCGCGATGATGATGCAATTGGGTGCCGAGGGCGTCTTCGTCGGCTCCGGCATCTTCAAGTCCGGCGATCCCGCGGCCAGGGCCGAGGCCATCGTCAAGGCCACCACGTTCTACGACGACCCAGACGTCATCGCCAAGGTTTCCCGTGGCCTGGGCGAGGCGATGGTGGGCATCAACGTCGACGACATCCCCGTCCCGCACCGGCTCGCCGAGCGCGGCTGGTAGGCGACGCGAATCCACCCCTGACGTCGGCGCCTGAGCGGTTCGCCGGCTGTAGGTGCGGCGTCCGGACTGCTCGCCGGCGGACGCCGCGCCTCAACCCGCCGTCGGCCCCGTCGTTCGCCCGCGGCACCGCCGCGGTCCTTCCCCTCCACCATGTTGTCCAAGCTGAGTCCAGAGTCTAGAGTCAGTATTATGAATGATCCGATGGTGACCGTCCTGTCGGTGGTCGGTGAGCGATGGGCGTTGCTGATCGTCCGCGAGGTGTCGCTCGGGCTGCGCCGCTTCGACGAGATCCAGTCCGCCACCGGCGCCCCGCGCACCGTGTTGTCCGATCGCCTCCGCCGGCTCACCGCTGCCGGGATCCTCGGCACCCGCAGCTACCAACTACCCGGCGCCCGCGCCCGGGTCGAGTACACGCTCACCGACGCCGGCTTCGACCTGTTTCCGGTGCTGTCCGCGCTGTCCGACTGGGCCGAGCATCACCTGCCGGGCGAACCCGCTCGGGTGATCTACCGGCACCGCGGCTGCGGCGGACGGGTCGGCGCACACCTGCAATGTGAGTGCGGGGAGCAGGCGGCGCCGCACAACCGGCTCATCGCCGAAGTGACCCGGTGAGCGTCCCGTCACCGCGCGAATCGCGCGGTGAGATCGGCTCATCGCCACAGTGCATCCAGCGAGTCATCCAGCGAGCCGGTCGCCCGCCGCGACATCGACACCGACACCGACACCACGGCCCCGCAGCACCATCGACTTTCCTTGCCCGGAAGGCCGTCCCAGCCCCACCAACCGTCAGGAGACCGACATGAGTTTGCGCACCACGACCGACGCCGGCTTCACCGATGACGTGCTGCGCGCGCCGATGCCCGTGCTGGTCGATTTCACCGCCACCTGGTGCCCGCCGTGCGTGATGCTCGCCCCCGTGCTCGACCGCATCGCCGACGACGAGGCCGACAGGATGGCGGTGGTGTCGCTGGACGTGGACACCAACCCGGCGACTGCTGCGGCGTACCAGGTGCTGGGCATGCCGACGCTCGCGCTGTTCAAGGACGGAGAGGTCGTGGCCCGGCTCATGGGGGCGAAGCCACGTTCGGCCATTCTGCGCGAACTGGAGCCGCACCTACCGGCGCGGACCGTACCTCAGCGCGCGTGAAACCGATGCGCGACGACGCACGTCACGACTTCCGCGCTGCCCCGGTCATCTCGGCCCGCGCGCGATCGCCGGCAACCGCCGCACGCTCCACCGTCAGCAGGCTCTCCGCGCTGTGCTCGGCGCGGTACGCGGCACCGCCACCGCGGACACCGAAGAGCCGCTTCGACCAGACGAGCCAGAAGACGGCGGCGATGTTGATCAGCAACAGCACCAGTCGCAGCGCCGTCACCTTCTGCGCGACCTCGTAGATCTCCCACGGCAGGAAGACGCTGGTCGCGACGACCGAGAAGTACTCGCCCCAGCGGCGTACCCGCCACAGTCCGTAGGACTCGACGAACATCAGTCCGGCGTACGCGCACAACCCCACCGCGATCCAAACCAGGGTCTGTTGGCTGAACGCGAAGATTCGCGAGATGCCGTGCAGCACCTCGGATCTGCCCAGGTCCCAGCCGAGCTGCTCGGCGAGCGGGCGCAGCAGGCCCAGCTCGTGGTCGAAGGCACGTTCCAGCCTGGTGTGCGAGTCCCGGAAGGAGAGCACCAGTCCGGCGACGAACAGCAACAGCAGGCCGCGCAGCACCCGTTCGGCGGCGAGCAGTCGCATGATCGTCCGGTCGCGCAGCAACCGACCCCGGGGCACCTCCGGCGCGCTGTCCGCGGGTCCGCTGCCCTTCGGCGGGCCGACGACGAAGTCGCCGCACCGCAGGCACCGCCAGCACTCACCGGCCGGCGTCGACACGTGGAGTCGTGCCGCCAGGTCCGGCTCGTCCGGCGCGAAGGTTTCGTGCCCGCTGCGGCTGCACCCCCGCAGGCTCCAGTCCACGGAGCGAGCGTACGGGCAGATCGGACACCGGGACGGCATTCGCCGCGGGCAAGAGCGCCGCGCGTCGACCCGGTCAGGCCAGCCATCCGGGGAGCGAGGACTGGGCGCCAACGGCGGCCTGCGGCGCGACGGTGGCCAGCCGGCCGACCGCCGCCGTCAATCGCTCCGGGCCGGCGGTGAAGGGCAGCCGCAGGTACGACGCCATGGTGCCGTCCGGGCCGAAGCGGGGCCCCGGCGCGATCCGGACACCGACCGACGGCGCCAGCAGCGCCAGGTCCATGGCGAACGGGCCCGGCAGTTTCACCCACAGGAACGTGCCACCCCGGGGCGTCGTCGCCCGCCAGTCGGGAAGCTTCGCTGCGAGCGCGGACAGCAGCGCGGCCGCACCGGTCGCCAGCCGAGCACGCTGCAGAGTGAGGGCCGGCTCGGGGTCACTGAGCAAGGCGGTGACCAGCAGCTGGTCGAGAACCGGGCCCGCCATGTCACCCAATGCGCGGGCGGCCGCAAGGCGCTGTATCAGATGCGGGGCAGCGCGGATCCAGCCGACCCGCAGGCCACCCCACAGCGATTTCGACACCGATCCCAGCGACACCACCCCGGTCCCGGTGCTGTCGCTGTCGAAGGCGGCCAGCGGGGCCGGGATCGGTGCGCCGCCCGGAAAGGGCACGTCGCGGAAGGACTCGTCGGACAGGAGCAGCGTCCGCGAGTGGCGCGCGGCGGCAACGATCTGCTGCCTTGTCTGCTCCTGCATCAGCGCGCCGGTCGGATTCTGGAAGTCCGGAATCAGATAACCGAGCCGGGGGGCGATCTGCCGCATCGTTGCCGCGAAAAGCTCGACGTCCCAGGCATTGTCGCCGCCGTCGGCCATCCCGACCGGGGCGGGCACCCGACGTTGCGCGCGCAACGCATCCAGCGCCACCGGGTAAGTCGGGCATTCGATCAGCACCCGGTCGCCGGGCGCTGACAGCTCCCCGAGCACCAGCGTGAACGCGTGCTGTGCACCCGCTGTGATCAGGATCTGCTCCACCGTCGTGGGCAGGCCGGCCGTGGTGTAGCGAGTGGCGATGGTGTCCCGTAGAACCGGCAGCCCGAACGGCAGGTACCCGGTGCCGGTGAGGTAACGGGGGAGTTCCCCGGCGGCGGCAGTGAGCGCCCGGCCGATCTCGTCCGCGGGCGCCGGCAGCGACGCCGTCGTCAGATCGATGACGCCGCCGGTCCCGTCCGGGTCGTCGGTGGGCCATCCGGTGCCCGGCTGCCAGCCGAAGATTCCTGCGGCGCCGAAGGAGTCGAGCTGGCCGACGGGCGGTGGGCCGGCCGTGTCCCGACTCGATCCCGCGCCGGGTCCGGCACCGCCCGAAGCGCCCCAGTAGCCTTCGTTGCCGGTTCCGGCCGCGCCCGATCCGGCACCCGCGGCGCCTGCCCAACCCCGCCCGCCGCCCGGTGCGCCGGGCAACCGGAGCCGACTGCCCGACCCGCGTCGGGAGTCGAGCCAGCCCTGTTCGCGGAGCAGGCCGTAGGCGGCGCCGACGGTGGTCCTGGAGAGCCGCAGACCGGCCGCGAGTTCGCGCTCGCTGGGTAGGCCGGTCGACACGTTGAGCCTGCCGTCGAGGACGGCGGCCCGGATCCGGTCGGCGAGGACCCGATAGGCCGGCAGCCCGTGGTCGGGTGGCGGCGGCCCCAGCCGCCGGACCAGAGTGCCGGCCGAGATCCGGGTGGTCTCCATCACTGGACCTGTTCCATCAGGCCACTTTCTCGCAATTGGTCATGGAAGTCCAGGCCACTGTCGACAACAGTGGCCTGATGCGACTGCTCGCCCCCGTCCCGACCGACCGCCGCCCCCGCCGGTTCGCGCAGCTCCTCATCGGGCTGGTGCTGTACGGAGTGACGATGGGCATGATGGTCCGCGCCGTCCTCGGCCTCGATCCGTGGGACGTGTTCCATCAGGGGCTCACCGCGCTGCTCAACCGCTCGGTGTCGCTGTCCTACGGCACGGTGATCACCATCGTCTCCGTGCTGGTGTTGTTGCTGTGGATCCCGCTGCGGCAGCGGCCCGGCATCGGCACCGTGGCCAACGCCGCGATCATCGGCTTCACCACCGACGCGACGCTGGCGCTGCTGCCGCAGCTCGACAACCTCACGGTGCGCATCGTCGTGCTGGTGCTGGCGATCGCCGGCAACGCCCTGGCCGGCGCGCTGTACATCGGCGCGGGCCTGGGTCCGGGTCCGCGGGACGGCCTGATGACCGGGCTCGTCGCCCGCGGGGTCGGCTCGATCCGGTTGATCCGCACCACGATCGAGCTCAGCGTGCTCGGGGTGGGCTGGCTGCTCGGCGGCGTGGTCGGCGTCGGCACAGTGCTGTACGCCCTCTCGATCGGGCCGCTGCTGCACCTGCTGCTGCCGCGACTCCAGGTCGGCAGCAGGACCTCTCGCGAGCCGGTGCTCACCACCATGGGAGGCGACACACCGTTCACCGAGCCGGAGGGGCGGTAGCAATGCGGAGATGTGACCCTGTCGGCCCGCGTGCCGCTCGGCGGCCGGGGCGGTCCGTCGGGCGCGCTCGATAGGGTTCGCGGCATGGAAGAGTTGCTGGCAGTGCTGCACGTTGTCGGTGCCGTGTTCATCATCGGGCCGATGGCGATCCTGCCGATGACCGCGATGCGCGCGCTGCGTGCCGGACAGGGCGCTCAGGTGGCGGTGCTCGCGCGATCCACGTTCGTCTTCACGCTGCTGTCCCTGCTGGTGGCCCTGCTCGGCTTCGGCATCCTCGGCGTCTCGGCCGGGAGCGACGACGGCGGTGGCGAGTACGACACGTCGGTCACCACCCCGTGGGTGCTGTACTCGATCATCGCCTACGTCGTCGCGCTCGCGTTGACGCTGCTGGTCGTCGTGCCCGCCATGCGCGCCGCCGCCGAGCACCTCACCGCCGCGGCGCCCGGAGCAGCCGCCGGAACCACAGCGATCAAACCCGACTACCGGCGGATCGCCATCGGTTCGGGCGTGACCACGCTGCTGCTGGTCGTCGTCGTCGTACTGATGACGTGGAAGCCGGGCGGCTGATGAGTCCGCGTGGCGGCGGGGCCCGCACCGATCGAGTGGGCAGGTGAGCAGGGCCGAGCCGGTGATCGGCGTGCTGGCCCTGCAGGGCGATGTCCGCGAGCACCTCATCGTCCTCGGCGGTCTTGGTGTGACGGCACGTCCGGTCCGCCGCGCAGCCGAACTCGCCGACCTGGACGGCATCGTCATTCCCGGCGGTGAGTCCACCACCATCTGCCGGCTGCTCGACGTCTTCGAGTTGCGCGAGCCCCTGCGGCAGCGGCTGTCCGCGGGCCTGCCGGCGTTCGGGTCGTGCGCCGGGATGATCGTGCTGGCCGCTGAGATCCTGGACGGGCGGCCCGATCAACGGCCACTCGGCGCGCTCGATGTCACGGTGCGGCGCAACGCTTTCGGCCGGCAGGTGGATTCGTTCGAGACCGACCTGGAGATCTCCGGTGTGGCCGGCGGACCGGTCCATGCCGTTTTCATCAGGGCGCCGTGGGTGGAGCGGTCCGGCCCGTCGGTCACGGTGCTGGCCGCGGTGGGGGAGCACCCGGTCGCAGTGCGGCAGGGCAACGTGCTGGCCACCTCCTTCCACCCGGAGGTCAGCGGTGACGACCGGCTGCACGCGCTCTTCCTGCGGATGGTCGATGCGGCCGGCGCGAAGAGCAACGACGGGGTCGGCGCGTAGGGGCATCGGCCCCGGCACCGTAGGATCGTCTGTCGGGCTTGCGCTCCCGCGCACCCCGGGCAGCGCCGCACGCGAGCTCGCGACATCAGCGACACGAGGTAGAGGGGTTCTGCAGGACCATGAGCGGCCACTCCAAATGGGCGACGACCAAGCACCAGAAGGCGGCCAAGGACGCCAAGCGGGGCAAGCTCTTCGCCAAGTTGATCAAGAACATCGAGGTGGCGGCGCGCACCGGCGGCGGTGACCCGGACGGCAACCCGACCCTGTTCGACGCGATCCAGAAGGCCAAGAAGTCGTCGGTCCCCAACGAGAACATCGACCGCGCCACCAAACGCGGCTCCGGAGCCGAGGCCGGCGGCGTCGACTACCAAACCATCACCTACGAGGGATACGGCCCCAACGGTGTTGCGATCATGATCGAGTGCCTGACGGACAACCGGAACCGCGCCGCCTCCGACGTCCGGGTTGCGGTCACCCGCAACGGTGGGTCGATGGCCGATCCCGGCAGCGTCGCCTACCTGTTCAGTCGCAAGGGTGTGGTCCTGGTGCCCAAGCGGAACAGCGACAACGAACTCACCGAGGACGACCTGATGCTGGCTGTGCTGGACGCCGGTGCGGACGAGATCAACGACGTGGGCGACGTGTTCGAGGTGGTGTCCGAGGCGGGTGACCTCGTCGCCGTGCGGACCGCCGTCACCGACGCCGGCCTGGAGTACGACTCCGCCGACCCGACGTTCATCGCCTCGGTCAACGTGCCCCTGGACGTCGACGGTGCCCGCAAGGTGATCAAGCTGGTCGACGCCATCGAGGACCTGGACGACGTGCAGAACGTCTATACCAACGCCGACATCGCCGACGAGATCGCCGAGCAGCTGGACAACGACTAGCCCGCGGCGTGGCGCGTCACGCCGGGGCGGCAAGGCCGGTAGCGTGACGCGAACGTACAGGTGTTCGGTGCCGGTCGGCCCCGGTCCGGCAGTGGGGGTATCGCGTTCTGGGAGGTGCACGTGCGGGTGCTCGGCGTTGATCCCGGGCTCACCCGGTGCGGCATCGGCGTCATCGACGGCGGCCCGGGACGGCCGCCCCGGATGGTCGAGGTGGTGGTCGTCCGCACGGCACCGGCCACCGATCTCGCCGAGCGATTGCTGGCGATCGCCGAACAGGTGGAGTCCATGATGGACCGGCTGCGCCCGGACACGGTCGCCATCGAGCGGATGTTCAGTCAGCACAACGTGCGCACCGTCATGGGTACCGCGCAGGCGTCCGGCGTGGTGGCGCTCGCCGCCGCCCGGCGCTCGATCCCGGTGGCATGGCACACCCCCAGCGAGGTGAAGGCGGCGGTGTCCGGCAACGGCAGTGCCGACAAGGCGCAGGTGACGGCGATGATCACCCGGCTGCTGCGGCTACCGGAGTCACCCCGGCCCGCCGACGCCGCCGACGCGCTCGCCCTGGCGCTGTGCCACCTGTGGCGTTCACCGATGCAGGACAGGCTGCTGGCGGCGGCGAAGGCGCGGCTGCCGTGATCAGTTCCGTTCGCGGGCAGGTGCTCGCGGTGCACCTGGACCACGTCGTAATCGAGGTCGGCGGGGTCGGGTTGGCGGTGCGCACCACGCCCGCAACGCTCGCCGGGCTCCGGCGCGGGGAGCAGGCGCGGCTGTCCACCACGCTGGTCGTCCGCGAGGACTCGCTGACGCTGTTCGGCTTCGGCTCGGACGAGGCGAAGGAACTCTTCGAGCTCGTGCAGTCGGTGTCGGGCGTCGGCCCGAAGATCGCGCTGGCGCTGCTCGCCGTGCTGGACCCGGACCAGCTGCGCCGGGCGCTCGGCTCCGGTGACACGGCAACCCTGACCCGGGCGCCCGGCATCGGCAAGAAGGGCGCCGAACGGCTCGTGCTGGAGCTGAAGGACAAGGTCGGTGCGACCCCTGGTCAGCCCGCCGCGCCCGGCGCGACCATCGGTGTGCCGTGGCGCGACAAGCTGGTCGAAGCACTGGTCGGGTTGGGGTTCACCGCCAAGCAGGCGGAGGACGCCACCGGCACGGTCGCCGAGGACGTGGAGGACCCGGCAGTCACCGACGGCGATGTCGGGGTGCTGCTCCGGCGGGCGCTGGCCCTGCTCGGACGCAGTCGGTGAGGCCGGGTGGACACGTGAGCACGGGCGGCGCGACCGGTGACCGCCGCGATCGCGACCCGGGCGACCGCGACCCGGGTGACGGCCGGGGTGACCGCGACCCGGGTGACGGCAACCAGGGTGACGGCGATCTGGCGTTCGAGGGCGTCGTCAGCCCGGTGGAAGCCGCCGGCGACTCCGACCTCGAGGCGTCATTGCGGCCCCGGACGCTGGACGAGTTCGTCGGTCAGGTCAAGGTCCGCGAGCAGCTCGAACTCGTACTCTCCGGTGCGAAGCTGCGCGGCACGCCGCCGGACCACGTGCTGCTCGCCGGACCGCCCGGGCTCGGCAAGACGTCCCTGTCCATGATCATCGCCTCGGAGATGGGGGCGGCGCTGCGGCTGACGTCCGGCCCGGCGTTGGAACGCGCCGGCGACCTCGCGGCCATCCTGTCCAACCTGGTGCAGGGCGACATTCTGTTCATCGACGAGATCCACCGCATCGCTCGGCCCGCGGAGGAGATGCTGTACCTCGCGATGGAGGACTTCCGGGTCGACGTGATGGTCGGCAAGGGCCCCGGCGCCACCTCCATCCCGCTGGAGATCGCCCCGTTCACGCTGGTCGGCGCAACCACCCGGTCGGGGCAGCTGACCAGCCCGTTGCGTGACAGGTTCGGCTTCACCGCACACATGGAGTTCTACACGGCCGACGAACTGACGACCGTGATCACCCGCAGCGCCGCCATCCTCGGCATCGATCTGCGGCCCGACGGTGCGGCCGAGATCGCCCGCCGCTCCCGCGGCACCCCGCGCATCGCCAACCGGCTGCTCCGCCGGGTCCGCGACTACGCCCAGGTCCGGGCGGACGGCTCGATCACCCGGGAGATCGCCCGGGCGGCGCTGGCGGTGTACGACGTCGACGAGCTCGGCCTGGACCGGCTCGATCGCTCGGTGCTGACCGCGCTGTGCCGCTCGTTCGGCGGCGGCCCGGTGGGCCTGACCACCCTCGCCGTCGCGGTGGGCGAGGAGGCGACAACGGTGGAAGAGGTGTGCGAGCCGTTCCTCGTCCGGGTCGGCATGCTCGCCCGCACCCGCCAGGGCCGGATCGCCACTCCGGCCGCCTGGGAGCACCTCGGGCTGCAACCGCGATCGGACGCGCCCGCCGGGGCGGAAGCAACGCTGTTCGACACCCCGTGAGGGCCGGGGGGGCGCCCGTCGCCGCCATCGTTCCGTGCGCGGAAGACCGATGATCATGCTCGATTCCGGTAGCCTTGCCCTTGCTCACCGGGTATGCCGCCGACGTCAGGCCGGTGCATGGAACCTCCGGCAGCGCATCGGAGTTGACGGGGTGCTCGCGTCCGCGCGGACGGGCAGATCACGCCGGCCTCGCCCCGTGCGAGCGCGGATGCCCGGCCCACCGCGGCCAGCACCGCACCGTCCAACCAGTCCGGGAAGTCGAGACCGAGGAGAACCATGGAACAGATGCTGCTGCCGATCCTGATGTTTGCAGGACTGGGCGGGTTGATGTACTTCAGCATGAAGAAGCAGAAGAAGGTCGCCGCCGCAACACGGGCGATGCACGACTCCCTGGTTCCCGGTGCCCGGGTCATGACGACCTCGGGTCTGCACGGCACCGTGACCGCCGTCGCCGACGACACCATCGAGCTGGAGATCGCGCCGGGTCTGCGGACCACCTGGGTCCGTGCCGCGGTTCGCGAGATCATCGTCCCCGGTCCGGTGGATGACCGCGACCTGGCGATCGACGCCGCCGATCCGGACGTCGTCGACGCCGACGACATCAAAGGTCAGGACCAGGCCGTCACGGACCGTAAGTACAAGGACCTGAATTAAGCTGTCACCGTGCCCCGGCCCATCCAGGGTCGGGGCATCATCATGTTGGGGGCGTGACGATCGTCCCTGTTGCATTGCGGCGCGGCCCGCGGTGACCGGAACGGGCGGTCACCGAGGGTCATCGGTCGTGTGCCGAGCAGAAAAGATAGGCGCGACGTGGCGACACCAGCTGGGCAGTTCAGGCCCTGGCGTTTGATCTGGACATTCATCGGCATCACCGCCGTCCTGTACGGGCTGGTGTTCTTCACGCCCGGCTCCAACACCCCCAAGCTCGGCATCGATCTGCAGGGCGGCACCCGCATCACCCTGACGGCGCGGACCTCGGACGGCTCCGATCCGACCAGGGCCCAGATGCAGCAGGCACGCTCCATCATGGAGAGCCGGGTCAACGGATCCGGCGTCGCCGGTGCCGAGATCCAGATCGACGGTGCCCGCCAGCTCGTCATCACGGTTCCCGGGAACCAGGACCTCAACTCGCTGACCCGTAGCGCGCAGATGAACATCCGCCCCGTGGTCAGCGACTCCAGCGGCAATCCGGTGATCAGCTACCCCGCCGGCTACGTCCCACCGGCGGCCAGCACCAGCGCCGCGCCGTCGGCGAGCGGTTCGGCATCGGCATCCGCCCCGGAGACCACCATCCCGGCGATCGGCGACACCCCGTCCGCCACCGCGAGTGCCGTGCCGGGGGAATCCGCGACGGTGGCCCCGGGCACCGGATCGCCCTCCGCTCCCAGCTCCGCCGCGCCCGCGCCGACCGTCACCGCCCCCAGCTCGCCGGCCCCGGGTCTGCGGGCACCGCAGGCGGCGCTGGCCGCGCCCGGTGACACCACCGGCCCGTCCGCCCCCGCATCGCCGACCGCGGCAGCGTCAGCCGCCGCGCCGTCTGCGGCCGCCTCGGGCACCGCCGCCTCTGGTTCCGCGGCCTCTGGTTCCGCCGCCGCTGGTTCCGCGGCGGCCGCGCCGGCCTGGCCGGCCGGCAGCAACCCCGCCAATCCCACCCAACCGCTCGGCACCGACGAGGCGGCCACCAGCGCCTGGATCGCCGCGGCCACGACCGCGCTGCCCGGGATCAGCTGCGCCGACCTGGAGCCGTACCGCGGCCTGGACGACCCCAACAAGCCGCTGATCGCCTGCAGCGACGACGGCACCGCGATCTACCTGCTGGACAAGACGCTGATCGCCGGCACCCAGATCGACACCGCCACCTCCGGCCAGAGCACGCAGGGCGCCGGCTGGGTGGTCAACATGACGTTCAAGTCGCAGGGTTACAGCACCTGGTCGTCGTACACGGCGTCGAACGTCGGCAAGCTCACCGCGATGACGCTCGACGGCCAGGTCATCTCCGCGCCACGGATCAATGGACCGATCACCACGCCCGGCACCGAGATCTCCGGTTCGTTCACCCAAGAGTCGGCTGCAGGGCTCGCGAACTCGCTGAAGTTCGGTGCGCTGCCGCTCGCTTTCGACCGCGCCGAGTCGGTGAACGTCAGCGCCCAGCTGGGCCTGGAATACCTGAAGGCGGGCCTGATCGCCGGCGGCATCGGCCTGCTGCTCGTGGTGGTCTACTGCCTGCTCTACTACCGGCTGCTCGGGGTGATCACGATCCTGTCGTTGATCCTGTCCTTCGGGTTGGTCTACGCGATCCTGGTGCTGCTCGGCCGGTGGATCAACTACAGCCTGGACATGGCCGGCGTCGCCGGTCTGATCGTCGCGATCGGCATCACCGCCGACTCGTTCGTCATCTACTTCGAACGCATCAAGGACGAGGTCCGGGAGGGCCGGACGTTCCGCTCCGCGGTGCCACGCGGCTGGCAACGGGCCAAACGGACCATCCTGTCCGCGGACGCCGTGTCGTTCCTGTCGGCGTTCATCCTGTACCTGCTGGCGGTCGGTGAGGTGAAGGGCTTCGCGTTCACCCTGGGCCTGTCAACTGTTCTCGACCTGGTCGTGGTGTTCCTGGTGACACATCCGCTGGTGCACCTGGCCGCCGGGTCGCCGATCTTCTCCAATGCCCGTTGGTCCGGCCTCGGTGGGGTTGCCAAGGCGGGTGCGCGGCAACGGTCGGCGAACGCCAGGATCAGCGCTCAGGACACCAGGGAGGTGTCGGTATGACGCAGGGCCAACGCGGTGACGCGTCCGATCCCCTCGCGGGCCTCAGCAGAACGACGGGTGGCACGGCGACCGGCGCTCCGCTTGCCGGGTCGACGTCGCTGGGCGACGAGCCGACCGCAGCCACGCCGACGAACTCCGCGACCCTGGACAAGCAGTACGGCCGCCAGGCCGGGGTGCTCACCCGGCTGTCCACCGGAACCGGGGCGTTCAACATCCTCGGCCGCCGCAAGGTCTACTACGCGGTCTCGGCAACGCTCGTGGTGCTGTCGATCCTGCTGATCATCTTCCGCGGCTTCCAGTTCGGCATCGATTTCGCCGGGGGCACCACGCTGCAGTTCCAGCCCAACGCCGGCCAGGACATCTCCACCAGCCAGGTGGCCGAGGTGGTCACCTCCGCCACCGGCGTCTCGCCCGACTCCGTGCAGACCGTCGGCAGTCAGATCCAGGTCAGTTCGTCCACCCTGTCGGCCGATCAGGTGGTGGCCGCGAAGGGTGCGATCAATCAGCAGTACGCACCGTCCGGCGGGGTTTCCGACTCCGCGGTCTCCGAGACGTGGGGGTCGGAGATATCCCAGCGGGCGCTGATCGCGGTGCTGGTCTTCCTCGTCGCCGTCGCCGCGTTCCTGTGGATCCGGTACGAGCGGCGGATGGCCGTCGGCGCCGTCGTGTCGGTGTTGCACGACGTGGTCATCACCGCCGGCATCTACTCGCTGGTCGGCTTCGAGGTGACCCCGGCGACCGTCATCGGGCTGCTCACCATCCTCGGTTTCTCCCTGTACGACACGGTTGTCGTCTACGACAAGGTGCAGGAGAACACCAAGGGCCTGACGTCGCTGAACCGCCGGACCTATCCGGAAGCGGCCAATCTCGCCATCAACCAGACCCTGATGCGCTCGATCAACACGTCGCTGATCGCGCTGTTGCCGGTCGCCGGACTGCTGGTGGCGGGCGTGGTGATCCTCGGGTCGGGCACGCTCAAGGACCTTTCGCTGGTCATGTTGATCGGCATGCTCGTCGGGGCGTATTCGTCGGTCTTCGTCGCCGTGCCGATCGCCGTCGACCTCAAGCTGCGTGATCCGGCCATCAAGGCGCACACGGCTCGGGTCGTCGGGAAGCGCAAGGCAGAGGGCTTGATCGTGGACGCCGACGGCGACCCGGTCCGCCGCGTCGGCGGGACCGCGGCCGCTGCCTCCGGCAAGCCCGCCCGGCCCCGGGTGGCGGCCACCGTCCCCGCCCGGCCGGGTCAGGAGTTGAAGCCGGGAGCCGCCCCGAAGCCGGGCGTCAAGCCCGTCCGCCCCTCGCCGGCCAAGTCGGCACCGTCCGGCGGTGCGCGGCCCAGCGGCAAGGGTGGCCGACCGACCGGTAAACGGAGCCGGTGACCGTCCGGCCCGACGGACCGGGACTGTTCGAACGCGCCGCGACGGGGATCGACCGGCTCGTCCGCACCCAGCAGGACTTCCCGCAGCCGGGGGTGCTGTTTCGCGACCTGACGCCGGTACTGGCGGACGCTTCGGCACTGGATGCCATGGCCAGGGCGCTGGCGGCCGCCGCGCCGGACGCCACGCTGATCGCCGGGCTGGAATCGCGCGGCTTCCTGCTCGGCGCGGCGGCCGCGATGGTCGCCGGTACGGGCGTCCTGGCCATCCGCAAACCCGGCAAGCTGCCGGGCACCGTGCTGTCCGAGGAGTACCAGCTGGAATACGGCACCGCCCGGCTCGAGCTGCACCCGGACGATGTGCCGGCCGGCTCCAGGGTGCTGATCATCGACGACGTGCTGGCCACCGGCGGGACCGCCGCGGCCGCGTGCCGGTTGCTGCGTCGCGCCGGTGCGGACATCGCCGGGGTCGCGGTGGCCATCGAACTGGCCGACCTGCGGGGCCGGGCCGTGCTGCCCGGGTTGCCGGTGACCGCACTGCGGCAGTGGTGAGGTCCGAACCCTGACGGCAGTGGTCGTGGCGTCTGGGTCAGTGGAGGATGCCGGTGCGCCCCAACGAGTATCTGGCTGCGCAGGTCGAGCACCGTCACGCTGCCCTCCTCCCGACCGGTGATGAACATCCGGCGGCCGTCCCGCGCGACGTACAGCCGTGCGCACCCTTCCCGCTGTGCTGAAAACCCTTCACCTCGAATGTCTTCGCGTCGATCGGGTAGATGCCGTCCGGCATTTCCGTCGGCGGTGAAGTCCATGTGGTCGCCCGGGCAGGGGGGAATCGTCGGGATGTCGTGCAGCTGCCGGCCGGCCATGCCGGCCCGGCGACTCGGCGACTCGGTGACAACGGGTCCTTGCCGGGGCCGGGCGTTTCGTACGCTGACGGAGTGGAACTGCCGACCGACGCCGTGCCCGGAGTACCGATGACGAACCCGCACCATGCCGACGCGCTACCGGGCACCTGGAATTTCCGGGACGTCGGCGGGATCCGAACCGCCGACGGCGTCATCCGATCCGGGGTGCTGTACCGGTCGGCTGCGCTCGCCCAGCTGCAACCGACCGGCGTCAAGGCGCTCGAAGCCCTCGGCGTGTCGGACGTCTTCGACCTCCGCGGGTACCGGGAGATCGGCCGGGAGGGTGAAGACCGGGTGCCGGACGGTGTCGCGGTCACGGTCGCGCCGTTCCATCCGGAGGAGGACGAGACACCGGCACACGAGGTGCAGCAGGACGACGGCCGGCCGTGGACCGGCGCCGACCGGCTCCGTGCCTACTACGCGGCCATCCCGACGCTGGCGCCCGCGCAGGCCTCGGTGGCCGCCCTGCTGCGGACGCTGGCCACCGGATCCGGCAGCGTGCTCGTGCACTGTGCCGCCGGGAAGGATCGCACCGGGTGGGCCGTCTCGACGGTGTTGCTCGCGGCAGGTGCAGATCGGGACGCGGCGCTCGCGGACTACCTGCTCAGCAACACCGCGATCCCGTCGCTGCGCGCCTGGATGCTGGGCCTGTACGGCGATGACGCGCTGCGCGCCGACGACCAGATTCTCGGCGTCGACGAGAGCTACCTGCAGGTGGCCTGGGACGCCGCCGATGCCGCGTTCGGTTCGTTCGACGGGTATCTCGACGCGATCGGCATTGATTCCGGAATCCTGCAGCGGCTCCGGGCGCGCCTCGTCGGCTGACGCCTTCCGCAGGGGCACGTGGCAGAAGCCATCCTGCCGATCGCACGTCACATGCGGAATGCCGGGCCGGGAAGACCCCACGCCAGGGCTCCTGGCCGTCCCGGACCGGCATCTCATGGCGCCCCGCCGACCGGCGGGCTATCTGTGCAGTGGCCGCATCGACGTCGCCACGACGTGCGCACCGATCAGTTGACCGTGCCAGTTGCCGTCCATCGCCGCCTTGCGGAAGTGGAACCCGACATAGATGCGGGACAGCGCGTTCTCGTTCGCCGCCTGGGTGAAACTCGAGTAGTGCCGGATCAACGCGTGCCCGGTCTTGGTCGAATCCACGCAGCGATTGTCGGTGGCGGGTTCGGAGACGCTGCACGCCGCGAAGTCCGTTCGGCCGAAGTAGGCCGTCAACACGGCCGCGGCGGCCCCGCCCTCGACGGCGTGTGCCGAGTCGTGATCCGGGATCGGCGGCGTCGTGCGCGGCGGCGTCCAATCGGCGTCCGCGGTGGCCGCCGGATTGCCGTCGTGGTGCGCCTCCCGGATGGCCGTCACCGGACGCCAGAACAGCCGCGTGTCGGGGTCGAGATACTTGGTGGCGAAGCTACCGATGTGGCCGTCGGCCATGGCGGCGTTCAACACAGCGAACAGCCGTGCCTGGTCCCGCAAGTCGAGGTGGGACCCCGGCCCGGCCGCCGCTCGGGCCGTCACCGAACGGGCGATGGCATTCCATTGCAGCGGTGCACTGTTCACGGCCCGTTCAGGTCGCCCGCGCGCAGAGCGTTGATCCTGGCGGCTGCGGCCCTGCCGATGGCGATGCCCTGCTCCTTGGCCCGTCCGGCGGGAACGGCGTCGATCCTGGTCCGGTACCGGGCCTGCACGAGCATCGATGGGCAGTTGAGTTGATGCAGACCCTCGGTGAGCACGCCGTTGGCCGCCGCCGCCACGGCGGCCTCCGGCGATGCGTGCGGATGCCTGCCGGCGGGGGAGTAGGCGTAGGACCGGTACACGGGCTTGATCTCGTTGAGCGCATCGTGGATGGCGATATGCGTCATGGCATACAGGCGGGACTCGAACGGTGGATTGCCGTCCGGCGTGATGCCGCACGCGACCGCGGCACTGGTGGCCGTCGCGTTCCAGTCGAGCAGTGCCGTTGACTGGCGCGGGGCGGATGTCGGCGGGGACGCGGCGACGGCCGCCCCGCCCACCGGAACCGCCACCGCCGCGGCCACCGTCATCGCCAGCATCAGACGAACGTGAGAACGCATGGGAGCCTTCGCTTCTGGACCCGGGCCGCCCCTGTGACGACCGCCGGCGCTGGGCGGGATCGGCGCGCACCTGCCGGCCGATCGCGCGTCGGCGATCCCGGGATCAGCGTGCTGCGGCCGAACCCGCGGGACATGACCAGAAACTGCGTGGTCCGGATCCTCGGCATGGTCATTTGTGGCCATCGACCGGTCCGCTGGTCCTGAGTAGCGTCAGAACATTGGCCGCCTGGGACTGTCCTGAGCGACCTGCCCGTTGGCGGCAGGCGGCACGTCCGGCCTTCGTCGGACGGGAACACGAGTGCGGCTCGCTCCGGGAGGCGTGGGCGCTCGCCTCCCGGGGCTGCAGTCAGGTGGTGTTCGTCGGCGGCGAGCCGCGAGTCGGGAAGTCCAGGTTCGTCGCGAAGACGGTGATGTCGCTGCATGACGGGCAGCCCGCAGTGTTGCTGGGTACGTGTGTGTCGGCGCTCGGAGCGCCGTACCAGCCGTTCGTCGAACCACTTGCGGCGTTTGCCGGTGCGCTGCCGACGGCCTGCTGACGCCGGTCGGAAGCCGGGAAGCCAGTGGCGATGTGACGGACCGGGCCGTTCAGTCGTTGCAGATCCTCACCGGGGTCGCGCGCCGGGACGGCCCCGGCGACGACGTGCGTGATCATCAGTTCGCCCGCCAGTTGTTCGAGGGGGCGGCGCAGGTCCTCATGGCCGCCGCCCGGGTCCGGCCGGTGATCCTCGTCCTCGAGGACGTGCAACGCACCGTCGAGTATGCCGGCCTGAACCTGATGGGGGACGCAGGCGGCCATGTACGCCTCGTCGAGCGGACTGCTCGACGGGCGGCAGCAGGAGGGGCCAGCCGGTCACCGGCTGCAGTGAACCGTCGGGCAGCACCTTGTGGCCGACCTCGATGACCACGTCGGCGGGCAGGCCGGAGCGGACGGCGGCTCGGCGGATGGCCTCGGCGGACTCCGCCTCGTACAGGCAAAGCTCTTGCGTTTGTCCGTGGACAGGAACGAGTACAGCCAGCGCACGTCCTCGTCCTCGTTGATCAGTCTTACCTGGGCGGCGCCCTCGGCGTCCGGCGTGAACTCTTCGGCGTACCGCCGTTCGATCATGAAAACCGGCATGTCACCGAGCCTCCCGTCAGCGCGACGAAAACCGTCGACGCACCTTCGACCGACCCGGCGGGACCTACTCCCTTCCCGGCCGTCCCGCGCGTGCACCGCACGACCCGGAGGGTGCGGCTCCGACGGTCGGGGACCGACTTCAGGCGTCCATCCGGAAGCCGACCTTCATGCTGACCTGGTAGTGACCGACCCGGCCGTCGAGGATGTGTCCGCGGATCTCGGTCACCTCGAACCAGTCCAGGCCACGGAGCGTCTCGGACGCGCGGGCGATGCCGACGTCGATGGCCGCGTCCACACCGTCCGGTGAGGTTCCGACGATCTCGCTGACGGCGTACACGTGTTGGCTCATGGGCTCCTCTTGTCGGCCGGGATCGCCCGTGCGGGCGATCGGATTTCAGCCGAATGCTAGACCGCTCGCCGGCTCTGCCCGTGCGCAGGCGTATGCGGTCGGCGCGGCGCGTCGACGAGGGGGCCGGACAGGTGGCGGCCAACCACACGAGGGGGCAGCGTTTCCGGTGCTGATCACGGGTCAGCTACCCGTTCGGGACACGGCACGGTAGGACGACCGCTTGACTGGTGAATGTCCGACTGAAAAGCACTGACCGACAACGGGTTTGCCTCAAAGGTGCGGAAACTTCCACTGGACGCCGCAGCGGGGCGGGAGAAGATCTCCCGCCCCGCTGGCTGTGCAGTCAGATCACCGGTGTGTCAGGTGATTCGCTGACTGATACTCGGCGACGTCACGCCCGCGTGGTTGTCGCTTCCGTTGTACACCGCCACCACGGTGTGGCTGCCGGGACTCAGGTCGCTTCGGGACAGCGTTGCCCGGCCGTCGACGAGGGTCACCTCCGAGCTGAGCACACCGTCGATCCCGAACTGGACCGTCCCGGTCGGGATTCCGCCGCCAGGCGCCGCCGCGGTGACCACTGCGGTGAAGGTGACGGGGGTGTTGCGCGGAGCCCGATTTCGACTGCTGGTGACCTTGGCCCGAGTGCTCGCCTGCGCCACCGCCTGAGTGAGTTCACTGCTGGTACTCGCGACGTCATTGGCCGAGCCACTGTAGATCGCCAGTACGGTATGCGACGCGACACTCAGGTCGTTCGTGGTCAGCGTGGCCCTGCCTTTGTCGTTCAGCGGAACCGGAGCACCGGCATCCGCACCGTCGATCGTGAACTGAACCGTCCCGACCGCGCCCGCGACCACCCGGGCGGTGAACGTCACCGACTGCCCGAACACCGGGGTGGTGGTGCGGTTCGAGCTGAGGACCGTGGTCGTTGGCCGTTTGTCCACCACCTGGCTGTAGGTTCCGGTGCTTGCCGCGAAGTCCGACGAACCGCTGTAGGTGGCCGTGATGTCGTGCGTGCCCACCGTCAACGACGCGGTCCGGTACGTCGCCGCACCGGATACCAGGGTGACCGGGGTCCCGACGTCGACGCCGTCAACCGCGAACTGCACCGTTCCGCTGACGGGCCCCCTCCCGGTTGCCGGTTTGACGGTGGCCCTGAACCTGACCGTCTGACCGTAGGTCGATACCGGCACCCGGTTGCTGGTCACCACGGTGTTGGTTGCCCGCAGTGCCGGCGCCACGGTGACCTCGTTCGACGAGCTGTCACCCGCGGCGTTCCAGGCGACGACCCGGTACGCATAGGTCAGTGCCGGATCCGGTGGAGTTGTGCCGAAGGTGGTGACGTTGGCCAGTGCGGTCCCGATGGTGGCGTACGCACCGACGGTTCCGTTGCTCACCGGGGCTCGCTCGATCCGGTAGCCGACTTCCGCGGTGCGGTCCGGATCGGTCCAACTGACCGGGCTGGTGTAGTCCACCGGCGTTCCGTCCGTCCAGGACAGCTTCCCTGCAGCGGCGTCGAAGCTCAGCGCCGGGGCCACCGGGAGTGTCTTTTTCACCTCGACCGACACCGGCCGCATCATGTCCATTTCTTCGTGGCTCAGGATGTGGCAGTGCCAGACGTATTCCCAACCCATGTTGACGATCTGATTGACGATCGGAGCGATGGGGTTGCCATTGGCGTCGGTGTTGTTGAACCCGGCTTCCGTTCCGTTGGGCCCGTTCTGGGACCCCTTGGCGCCGATGGGCATCATCGGGTTCAGCGGTCGCTCGCTGTCCGGCACCCCGAACGGCACCGTCGGAATGATCGGCCGCACCGCGACGATGGTGTCCTCCAGCGGACTCACCCTGACGGTGTCCTTCCACCCCAGTTCGGTCGGTTCGGGCGGAATGATGATGTTGTCCCAGGTCACCCGGTTGATGACTTGGACGTCATAGAGGTGGAAGTGGATGGGATGGGTATCCACCCCGTTGTGGGTGATCTTCCATATCTGGGTGCCGTCCGTTTCCGACGAGATCGGCGTCACGTCCAAACTGCTCGGCGTGTCGTTGCCGGGCGTCAGCACCTCGGTCGCCGGGTTGGAGAACGGATAGAGAATGATGTTCTGCAGCAGCGGTGTGGCGCCGGGGGCCTCCAGTCCCATGTTCGCCGTCATCCGACCGAACTCGTCGAAGTTCGCCGAGTTCATCTCGTCGTGAATGCCCTTGGGTTGCAGGGGTATCGACAGCTGTTGTCCTGACAGGGTGTCGAACTTGAACGCGTCGCCACCCTGCTGCTGGATGCGCGCGTACCCGTCGCACTTCGCGGACGGGTTCGTCGGGCTGCTGCAGAACCCGCTGCCGGCGAAAGTCTTGCCGTAGGTCGAGTTGTAGGCGGCCTGACCGACGATGATCGGATTGGAGCCGGACTCGAAGACGCCCGAACCATCGGTGTGATGCGCGAATGCAGCGTTCAGCGCGCCCATCCCGTCAGCCTCGGTGCCGGTCCGGTCGAAGGCGATGGCCGGGGTCGTGTTAGACACCTTGACCTGCATGACGGTGCGGGTGTTCGGACCGTAGCCCGGAAGGGTGCTCGGGGCGCCGGCGGGGGAGAGGTCCGGCCCGCCGGTGTAGTAGTCGTAGCTGCTGACCCTGGCCGGGAACGCCGCCGGAGCGTCGTTGTACAGGATCAACGTCTTCCCGCGGTACTGCGAGAAGTCCACGACGACGTCGGCCCGCTCCGCCGGTGCGAGCAGCAGCGAGTGCTTGTCGACGTTGCCGACGTCGAAGCGCGTCGGATCGGTGATCCAGGTGGTGGGCTGGGCCGGAACGACCACCGGAGCAGGCAGGAAGCCGCCCTCGGTGCCGATCTGGACCCAGCTCGGGCCGGCCGGACTCTTGGTGGTGTCCGGGGTCGGGAACACGTTGGGATCTGTCTGGGCGGCCTCGACCTCGGCCGGCTTGAGCGCAACCTCGCTCAGCGTTCCCGTCGTCGGATCGGCGACGTACCAGGACAGGTTCCAGAACCGGTCGTTGGCCGCGTTCAGGATCCGGTAGCGATAGGCCTTGGGGTCGACCGTTGTCGTCGGATAGGCGGTGCCGTTGACGACGGGTGTGTCGTTGAAGGCCTCCATACCGACCGAGTTGTTCGGCGTTCCGGGGATCTGGGCCGGCTCGCAGAACGCCTCGACGTCTGGGTCACAGTTGGGATCGAAATAGGGGTTGGCGATCGGTGGGTACTTGGCGTCCTTCGCCGGCGGCCAGAACCAGGGGCCGTACATCCAGCGTCCGAACGCGCTCATCCCCGATGGGTCGCTGGGGTTCTGGGCGGGCATGTAGACGTGCGGTGTCCACAGGTTGCCCTCACCGCCCCACTTCGCCGCGTCCCAGGTGGGATCGACCTTGGCCATCGTCGCTGCATCCGGGACGAAGGTCTTGTCCTGGATGATCAGCGGCGTGCCCAGTCCCATCCCGTCGAGGGCACCGCCGGGTGCGGTCAGCTTCTTCTCGGTGTCGTCGGTCAGCAGGTAACCGGCTGCCTGGCCGGCGTAGACGTTGAGACGCGTGATGCCCCAGGCGTGGTCGTGGTAGAACATCAGCCGCGCGCTCTGCTGGTTGGTGTAGAAGAACGTCTCGGCGCCCGGACCCGGATCGGGCATGTCAGGAACGTTGCTCACGCTGACACCCTTGGGATAGGCGGTGTTCTCGCCACTCGGGGTCACCCACTGATGCGGTGTTCCGTCGCTGATCCACGGGGTGATCCCGCCGTGCAGGTGCAGGGTCGCCCGGTTCTCCGAATAGCAGGTGTCGGGCTTGGGTGTGTCGGCGCACATCGGATTGCGAACTCCGTCGGTGACGGAGCCGTCGTCGGGCGCCATGTCCATCGGCACACCGTCGGCGTCCAGTTGCATCATCTCCGGCCCGGGGCCCGAACCCATCATCGAGGTGTCGACGGGCAGGAACAGGTCGCCGCTCTCGCCGGTGGGCAGCAGGTTCCGGAACAGGATGCGGACCGGCTTGTCCTTGGTGGCAACGATTGTCGGTCCGAGGTAGTGCGGATCGTCCACTCCGAAGTACCCACTGATGGGCTCCGGAGCCACGCTCGGGTCCAGGTTCGCGTTGGTCAGTGGCTGTTGTTTGCCCGGGACAACACTCGTCGAGAGCTGGACGTAACCGCGCAACAAGGTGGCGGGCAGATCCCGGTGGAACTGCATCCGGTACTGGACGAGGGCGATCTCGTAATAGTCGGTGCCGGGGTACGTCGTGGTGTCCGGGACGGCGGTCGGGATGTACTGGCCCAGGTCATTGGCATGCGCTTCATCCTGACCGGGCAGGGTGTCGACGAACTTCTTCAGCCCCGGCGTCAGGTAGCCGGCCCCGGGGTTGGTGACGGTGACGCCGGTGACGGCGCCCTTGACCGCCACCTCAGCGGTGGCGCTGGCGCCCCGGTCAGTGCCGTCCGTGTCGGTGATGGCGACCGTGGGTGCCGAGTCGTAGCCCTGTCCGCCGGAGGTCAGGTCGATCCGGCTGATGCCGATCGTGGCGGTGACAGTGGCCGGCGTCGGATTGACCTGGTCCGCGTCCAAGATCGTGACGGTCGGTGCGGAGGTGTACCCGGAGCCGGGATCCACCACATCGACGCCGGTGACGACACCGTTGGTGTCCATCACCGCGGACCCGGTGGCCGGTACGCCGTCGGGAAGGTCGGGCAGGGACACCTTGACGATGGGTTGAATGGTGTAGCCGCTGCCGCCCTCGATCAGGGTGAGGTTGTCGACGCCGCCACTGGCGACGGCCGTGGCCTCTGCCCCGGCGGTGGGATTGCCGCCGGTGATCACGACCTTCGGAGCGGCGAAGCCGAAACCGCTCTCGTGCACGGTGATGGCCGAGACGACACCGGGGGAGATCTGCGCCGTCGCGGTGGCGGGCGACGTCGGGGTCACGCCGCCGGCGGTGATGGTGACCTTCGGCGGCACCAGGTATCCGGTGCCCGGACTGGTCACCGTCACGCCCGAGATGGATCCGGTCTTCGGATCAACCGTCGCGGTCGCTTCGGCGCCGGTACCGGGGTCGGTGACGGTCGGCAGCACGGTTGCGGCGAAGCTGTAGGTCCGGCGGTCCTGCGTGTACAGCGGGAAACCGGCATCCGTGCCCAGCGCCAGGGTGGCTCCCTCGGCCGGTGCGACCGCTGAACCCGGGTCGCCCGCGGTGGCCGGGTAGCTGAGCGTATCGGGGGTACCGGTCACGCTGGTGTCGACCGGGATGCCTTCGCCGTAGAAGGCCAGGACGTCACCGCTCTGCACGGGAACGTTCGGCGCCGCAAAGGAGTCGACCTCGCCGGACGGGACGGTCGGCGGTGCGACGGTGAGTTGGCCGCTGTCGAAGACGACCGAGTAGGCGTTCTCCGTTCCGGTGGGCCGAAGTACGTAGGCGTGGAACACATTCCCGGCCGACGGCGTCGGGCTGCCGCCGGGTGTGCCCTGATTCCAGATGTCGAAGCTCTGCAGGGTCCCCGTCGGGAGCTTCGTGTTGCCCAGGACGACGAACACGGGGCCGAGCTGGCCGGCTGCAACTGCGTAGTCGGTGGCAAAGGTGCGTTCTTGCAGGGGGTTTCCATATTGCACGGGCGTCGGGCTGCCCTGTTCGATGGAGACCACCGCATTCGACAGCACCTGCGGGCTGTTCGCCCAGTTCGGGTAGGGCCCGAAGTAATGCGGAACCTTGGTCGCATCATTCGGGTCCGTCGGAGCTTGGGCGGCGGCGACGGACGCATTCACCGCGGCGACCGCCTTCCCCGGCGGAGCCCCGAACGCTTGCGTCGCCGCCATTTGACAGATGACGGCCAACGTCAAGATGGTGATGAACAGCCTTCGAATCATCGCGTCCCTCCGGGGATAGTTCCAGTGGACGGGACTTAACCGTGTGCTCACATCGGTCATTAGGGCCAAAAGTACCTAGCTGGTACCTCCGACGGGTGAACACGATCGAGATCGGTAACCGCCTGCGACGAATCCAGCACGAACTGCGACCAATTGGACCTCGCGTGCCACTGTTGAAGACCACATGACTACTGACAGTAACTGGGCTCAGAAGCGACGAAGGTCGGGCGAATACCCTGCCGGTGCCCGTCGAAGAATGGCGCTGAGATCCATTCCGAAATGGCCGGAAAAGATGTCCAGTAGCTGACGGGGCGGCCGGATCAGGGAGTCACGGCGTCGTCACCACGCCACTTCGGTGCACCCGGCAGGACGGCTCTCTCGGTCCCCCACGGATCGACGTCGCGACCGATCTCGCCGTCGATCAGCGCCTCCGGGTTCGCGAGGTAGCTGAGGACCAGGTCGCGGTCTGTGCCGGCCCTGCTTGCCGAGGCCGCGGTCTGGCTGGAGGACCGCGGGGCGGCGGAGCGGGTGTTGCCGCTGGCCGGGGAGTATGCCGGCCTGAACCTGATGGGCGGTGAGTTCCTGGCCATGGTGGGCAGCGCCGATCGCTGCATCGGCGCCCTGGAGTCGCTCCTTGATGACCGCAGCGCCGGTGACCACTTCGCGGCGGCGCTGGCGATGGACACCCGGATGAGATCCCCTGTGCACGTGGGGACGACGCTCGCGGCCGAGGTGGCGCACCTGCGTCGGATCGGTGACAAGTCCGGCCGTGTCGAGCAGCGCATCGGAGCGGCCGAGGAGTTGGTCGAGCGGCACGGGTTGGCCAGGGTGCGGCGATTACTTGCGCAGATCTGCCCGCGCGGCCGGCGAGCGGACGGAGACAACGTTGCCGACGCGAAATTCCTCCCTGCGATACCCGGGTCGTCAACCGGTGGGTGTCTTATCCTTGGGGATCCTGGGGGCGGAGTACCGTGCCAGGGAACGGCACCGCCTTACAGAACGGACTCGTTCACCAGGGGAGTACACACCACCGTGACTGTCAACGAGCCATCCGCAGCGCGATCGGTGGGTGTGGGCGACCGGATCCGGGCCGCGCGCGAGAACGCACGGATCAGCGTGCGCGAATTGGCGCGCAGGGCGGAGGTCTCGCCGAGCCATGTGTCTCAGGTCGAGCGGGGTCTGGCCTCGTTCAGCGTTCGAACCCTGTACAAGGTGGCGGGTGAGTTGGGTCTGTCCATGGACACGCTGTTCGGCGACGCACCTGCGGTCGCGGCAGGTGCGAACGATCGCGACGGCTCGACCGTTCGCCGATCGGTCGGCGCGCCGTCGGCGCCGAGGACGGAAGATCCCCTCGTCGCCAACGGCACCGTGTTGCGCGCGGAGGGCCGGCCGAGCATCCCGCTGGCCGGCGGTACCCGGTGGGAGCGGCTCACCGCTCGACCGGAAAATGGCGCGGAGTTCATCGAGGTCGTGTACCCGCCGGCCGGGCCGAACGCCACCCACCCGAAGGACTTCATTCAACATCCCAGTCGTGAGTACGGGCTGGTGATGAGTGGAACCCTGACGGTACAGGTCGGCTTCGACACCGCCACGCTCTCGGCGGGCGATTCCATCGTATTCAATTCCGTTGTCCCGCATCGCTTCTGGAACGAAACACCCGAGGAGGTCAGGGCGGTGTGGTTCATCCAGGACTTGCCCGACTTCTCCAGGCAGACCTCTGAGTACAACGATTCGAACGCCTTTTTGCGCCACCATGGGGCAGACTCCCCATAATTGTCGAAGTGAGCTCACCGCAAATTTTGCACGTTGTCTGCACTTCAGTGCGCGCTGAGTGTTCCGTGCAAATTGCGGCCATTCGGCAGTTCCTCCGGTTCCGCCCGCTTTGTTCTTTTTTGGCGCTTTACGACGATTCGACGAGCGTCGGCGGCGCATGGTCGCGCGATTTGTCGGAATCAGCACCGCTGCCAGACCGTGTGTGTAACTGTTCTGCAACAGTCTTGTAACTGTTCTCTCACGAAGAACGATTTTCGGCCGCCACAGAACAAATTTGCGGCGGATTCCTTCCGGGTGTTCACAAGTGTGCACTGGCAATGTACGGTCTCTGTAACGCCAATCACAGGCGGGCCTGGACTCACCGTCGATCTGGAAGGAAATGCGGACATGATTGATGAGTCTTCCCCAGGGGAGGCACCAGCCGTGATCGAGGCTCGATCGATCACCAAGCGCTTCGGCGGAGCTGTAGCGGTTGACGATGTGAGTGTCTCGATTCGGGCGGGAGAGATCTACGCGATCGCCGGCGAGAACGGTGCCGGCAAGTCCACTTTGATGCGAACTCTCGCGGGACTGCTGCGTCCGGAAGAGGGCAATGTCCTGGTGAACGGTCAGGACGTCACCGGCGATTCGCGGGCGGCACTGGACGCGGGGGTATCGCTGGTTCACCAGGAACTGAGCTTGGTTCCGGAGATGACCGTCGCCGAGAACATCATGCTCGGCTCTTTCCCTGCGAAGAGCGGCTTCATCTCGCGGAAGGAAATGTTGGACTACGCCGCGGACGCATTGCGTGAGATCGGTGTGTCGATCGATCTGCACGAGTCGGTGGCCCGCCTGTCGGTGTCGCTGCGGCAGTTCATCGAGATCGCGCGTGCGGTGGCTCGCAAGCCGAAGGTGCTGATCCTGGACGAGCCGACCGCGACGCTGACACCTGCCGAGACGTCGTATCTGCTGGAGATGCTCCGCCGATTGGCGGACGGTGGCCTGGCGATCATCTACATCTCGCACCGGCTTCCCGAGATCTTCAGCATCTGCGACCGGATCACCGTGCTGCGTGACGGCGGCTTGATCGACACGACGCGGATCGCCGACACGAATCCGGACCAGCTGGTGAACAAGATGGTCGGCAGAGACCTCGAGCGTGACTTGACCATCACCAGGACCAGCAATCCCGGCGAGGTGATGCTGTCTGCTCGCGGGATCACCGCACCGCAGGTGCACGGCGTCGACATGCAGGTCCGCGCCGGCGAGATCGTCGGACTGGGCGGGCTGGTCGGTGCCGGTCGCACCGAGCTGGTGCGGGCGATCCTGGGGGTCGACCCGCGCAGCTCGGGTGAGGTCATGGTGAACGTCGACGGGCGGTTCCGCCGGGTCGGCGGGTACCAGTCGGCATTCAACAGTGGTGTTGCCTATGTCCCGGAGGAACGGCGCTCGGACGGGCTGGCGCTGACCATGTCGGTCAGCGACAACGTCGCGCTGCCGAACCGCCGGTTCCTGTCCAAGGCCGGTGTACTCAACGCGAAGCGGCAGAGCGTGTTCGCCCAGGAGTTGGCCGACACCGTCGGTCTGCGTCCACCGAACGTCAAGCGTGATGCGGGCGACTACAGCGGCGGCAACCAGCAGAAGGTGGTGCTTGCCAAGTGGCTGGGCCGCAAGCCGCGGGTGATCGTCCTGGACGAACCGACGCGTGGCGTCGACGTCGGCGCCAAGGCCGAGATTCACCGTCTGGTGAGAGGTCTCGCCGACAACGGAACCGCTGTCCTCATCATCAGCTCGGATCTGCCCGAGTTGCTCGATCTTTCCGACGTCATTCACGTCATCCGGGACGGCCGGATCGCCGGCACGCTGCCCCACGACGAAGCCGATGAACGTGCCGTGATGACTCTGGCCGCAGGAGGTAGCGAGGTGAGCTCGTCATGACCCGATCAGCGATTCCCACACAACCGGCCCCGGCGCCCCCGCAGGCCGAACCGACCGTGCCCACTTCGACCCGGGTCGTCACCTGGATCGCCACCAACGGGATCTTCGTGTTCACGGTGGTGCTGATCCTCGTGGCCGCGTTCCTGGTCGACGGGTTTGCCTCCTCGACCAACATCGGTGACGTCTTCAACAGGGCCGCGCCGATCGGCATCGTCGCGGTCGGGATGACCTTCGTGGTCATCAGCGGCAACTACCTGGACCTGTCGGTTGTTGCCCAGGTGGCCACGTCCGCAGTGATCCTGATCGGCATCAGCAACAGCTACGGCATCGTGCCGGCCATCCTGGCCGCCTTTCTGGTCGCCGGCCTCTACGCCCTGGTCAACGGGGTGGCTGTGGGCTACTTCAAGGCCAACGCGGTGATCGTCACCTTGGCGACAACGTATATCGGCCTCGGCCTGTTGCGCTGGTTGTCCGGTGGCAGCATCTTCTTCGGTCCCTCCGACGGGCTGATCGCCACGATCGGCAGGGTCAAGGTCGGACCGGTGCCGATCTCGGCGCTGGTGCTGCTGGTGATGGCGGCAATCCTGGGTTTCGTGTTGAGCCGCACCACGTTCGGCTTCGTCATCCGGTCGTTCGGCTCGAACAAGGAGGCCACCCGGCTGAGCGGTGTCGCCACCCCCCGGGTGGTGCTGGGCGCCTTCCTGATCACGTCGATCTCCGCGACGGTGGCCGGTTTCGTCCTCGCCGCGTTCTCCAACACCGCCGTTTCCACGATGTCCGACGGCTTCGAATTCGGTGCGCTGGCCGCGATCATCATCGGTGGGACGAGCGTGTTCGGCGGCCGGGGCAGCGTCCTTCGGACCCTGCTCGGCGTGATCTTCGTCAGTGTGCTGACCAACATCCTGGTGCTCGAGAACCTCAGCTACGGCTGGCAGCAAGTGGTGATCGGTTCCCTCATCGTGTTCGCCGTGTCGGTGGACGCTCTAGCCCGGCGGGTGAGCAAATGACCTCCCAGAACCTTGTTTTCGGCGAGCAGCAACAGCAGTCCCATTCGGAGCGTTGGATCAAGGCGCTCAAGCGTCGCACCGAGTGGCGGGGCGCGATCCTGCTGGCGGTCGTCGTCCTCGTCGCACTGGTGTCCGAGCCGCTGGTGTTCCAGGCCTACGGTGTCACCCTGAGCAGAGTGGCGTTGATCGGCCTGGTGGCCGTCGGCCTGACCGTGGTCCTCATCATGGGAGAGCTGGATCTGAGTGTGGCCAGCACGGTCGTGCTGTCCGGTGTGGTGATGGCGAAAATGCCGACCCTGTTCCTGGGCATCGTGGCAGCCCTGGCCACCGGACTGGTGATCGGCGCAATCAACGCATTCTTTGTCGTGAAGGTCGGCATCAACTCGTTCATCGCCACCTTGGGCATGCTGTTCGTGCTCAGCGGCCTGGCCCTGGTCGTGTCAGATGCCCAACCGATACCTCTGCAGGAGCAGGACATCTCAACGGCGATCAGGTTCGGGTTGCCGTTCCTGGGCCCGATCACTCCACGGATCGTGCTGTTCACGGTCGTGTTCTTGCTGCTGCTGCTGTTCCTGACCCGGGTTGCCGCCGGACGGGAGAACTACGCCGTCGGCGGGAACCGGCAGGCGGCACGGGACGCGGGTATCCCGGTCAACCGTCGGCTGGTCACCGGCTTCATGCTGTGTGCGTTCATCGCGGCGATGGCAGGTGTCATCGACACCATGGAGCGCACCGCCGCCGATCCGACGTCAGGTTCGACCATCCTGCTCTCGAGCATCGCCGCCGCCATCATCGGCGGCGTCGCCCTCACCGGCGGCCGAGGGACCATCCTGGGCACTCTGATCGGGGCCGCTGCGCTGGCCATCCTGGAGGTCGGGCTGACCCTCTCCGGGGTTCAGGTCGACATCCAGCAGATCTTCATCGGCGCGGTACTGCTCCTGGCGGTCATGACCGACCCGGCCAGCCTGCGCTCCGCCGGCGCTTCCTTCCGCACGTTCCTGGCCGGCCTCCGGGCCCGAGGATCCCAGCCCGATCTCACCCCTCCCACCTCCACCTCGTCGTCCTGACGACCGAAAGGACCACATCAATGCGCATCACACGCATCTCCGCCGCAACTGTCGCTCTGGTCGCGGGCGCCGCTCTTGTCACCGGTTGTTCGTCGGGGTCCTCGGAGTCGGGCGACGGTGCCGGCGGCAAGAAGGTCTACGCGCTGCTGCCGCAGGGCACCGACCAGCCCTACGGCACCGAGTACCTCAAGGCCATGCAATCCGAGGCCGAAAAGGACGGCATCGACCTCACCATCACCAACTCCCAGTACGACGCGGACCGGCAGGCCAGTGATTGCCAGGTCGCTGTCGCGGCCAGGCCGGACCTGATCATCCTGTGGCCGGCAGTGGCGGACGCCGTGCGTCCTTGTCTGGAGCGGGCGAAAGCGGCGAACATCCCGGTGACCGTCACCAACTCACCGGTCAACGACGCCGACAAGCCGCTGACAGTCGGGTACTCAGGTCCGGACACCGTCGGCCAGGGTGCCGCGTCTGCCGAGATCATGTGCGAACTGGCTGCTGGCAAGCCGGTCAACATCCTGGAAATCGATGGCCTGACCGGCAACACCACCGCGATCAACCGAGCCAAGGGCTTCAAAGACACGATCAGCAGCACGTGCCCGAACGTGAAGATACTGGCTGCGCAGCCCGGCAACTGGAACAAGGACGAATCACAGACCGTCACCTCCGAGATGTTGACATCGGTCGGGGCATCCAATGTTCAGGGGATCTACGCCGCGGACGACACGATGGTCGCCGGCGCGATCGCCGCGCTGAAGTCGCGCAACATCGACCCCGAGTCGCTGTACATCACCTCGATCGGCAACACCAAACTGGGCAACCCGTTGGTGGCGTCCGGTGAACTGGACGGGACTGTGTTCCAGTCATCCGCCTGGGACGGGCAGAACGCGATCGTCCTGGCCAACAAGGTGCTCTCCGGTGAGCAGGTCTCCGATGAGTTCATGCCGTCGGTCAAGGTCACCTCGGCCAATGCCGCCGACCCGACCGTCGCCCCGAACTGGTGACAGTCCGCGAACCCGCACGGGTGCGGGGTGGTGCCGAGTGCGGCGCACAACATCTCACTCCCGCCGACCTCACTCCCGCCGAACACTCACTCGGAGGAATCACGTGACGATCACCATCCCCCCCGCGGAGTCTCTCGCCCCGCCCGGTGAGCTCACGCTGTCCGCGCCCGGCCACATGGGTGTGGACTACGAGTCCCGCGTCGACTTCGACCGGCTGCGCCGGTACCGCCTCAACCGGGCGAAGGATGCACTGAACGCCAGCGAATGCGGCGCTTTCCTGTTGTTCGACTTCTACAACATCCGCTACACCACGTCGACCTGGATCGGCGGGGCGCTGGGCGACAAGATGATCCGGTACGCCTTGCTCACCCGCGACAGCGACCCGGTGCTGTGGGATTTCGGCTCCGCGGTGAAGCACCACAAGCTGCACTCGAAATGGGTCCCGGAAGAGAATTACCGCCCCGGATTCCTGGGCTTCCGCGGGGCGGTCGCACCGACCGTGGGGCTGATGGAAACGGCGGTGAAGGAGATCAGGTCTTTGCTGATCGACGCCGGGGTCGGTGGCCAGCCGGTCGGAATCGACATCGTCGAACCCCCCTTCCTTTTCGAGATGCAGCGGCAGGGGCTACGCGTCGTGGATGCGCAGCAGTCGATGCTGGACGCGCGGTGCATGAAGTCGCCGGATGAGATCGTGCTGCTGAACCAGGCCGCTGCGATGGTCGACGGCGTGTACCAGGACATCGTGGAGGTCCTCAAGCCCGGCATTCGAGAGAACCAGATCGTCGCCTTGGCCAACAAGCGGCTCTACGAGATGGGGTCGGACCAGGTCGAGGCGGTCAACGCGATCTCCGGTGAGCGGTGCAACCCGCACCCGCACAACTTCACCGATCGATTGATCCGCCCCGGCGACCAGGCGTTCTTCGACATCATCCACTCCTACAACGGCTATCGGACCTGCTACTACCGCACGTTCGCCGTGGGGAAGGCGACCCCGTCACAGCGCGACGCCTACACCAAGGCCCGGGAATGGATGGACCGCGGCATCGCGGGCATCCGGGCCGGAGTCGGTACCGACGAGGTCGCCGCCCTGCTGCCCACTGCGCAGGACATCGGGTTCGGCAGCGAGTTGGAGGCCTTCGGCCTGCAGTTCGCGCACGGGCTGGGGCTGGGACTGCACGAGCGGCCGATCATCTCCCGGCTGAATTCCATGAAGGAACCGGTGGAATTGCAGGTCGGCATGGTCTTTGCGCTGGAGACCTACTGCCCGGCATCCGACGGCGTGTCCGCCGCCCGGATCGAGGAGGAGATCGTGATCACCGAGAGCGGACCCAAGGTGATCACGCTGTTCCCGGCGGACGAACTGTTCGTCGCCAACCCGTACTGACCCCGACCTGACCACCCCCCAACCTTGACAACGAAAACCCCAGCCACGAAGGGATCCTCGATGGACACCACCCGACTTGCCGGTAAGAACGTCCTCATCACCGGTGCCGCCCAGGGAATGGGCGCCGCCGTGGGCCACTACTACGCACAGCAGGGCGCCAAGGTGTGCCTGGGCGATGTGAACACCGAGGGCGTCGCCCAGGTCGCCAAGGAGATCAACGCCAGCGGCGGCACGGCGACCCACGTCAAGCTCGACGTGAGCAGCGAGGAGGATGCGGCTGCTGCCGTCGCGCACACCGTCGAAGAGTTCGGCAGCATCAACGTGCTGCTCAACAACGCCGGAATCAACAAGCCGCTGTTCTTCTTGGACATCACCAGGGAGAACTGGCAGCGGATCATGGATGTCAACGCCTGGGGCACCCTGAACTGCATGCAGGCGGCGGCCCGTCAGATGAAAGCCCAGGGTCCGGAGGAACATCCCTACAAGATCATCAACGTGGGTTCGATCCTGTCCCGTGAGGTTTTCGACGACGTCGTCGTGTACGGCGCCTCCAAGCACGCCGTGCTGGCGCTGATCAAGGGCGGCGCAAAGGCGCTGATCGAGCACAACATCACGGTCAACGGCTACGGCCCCGGTGTGGTCCGCACCGAGCTGTGGGAGCAGCTCGACAAGGACCTCGTCGCCATCGGCAAATTCGACCAGCCCGGGAAGTCGATGGACTCGCTGGCCGAGAACATGATCCTGATGAAGCGGTACTCCTACCCGGAGGACGTCGTCGGCACCGCGGCCTTCCTGGCCAGCTCGGAGAGCGACTACATGACCGGCCAGCTGCTGATGATCGATGGCGGGATGGTGATGCAGTGACCGCGACCCTGTCCGCCGGCGTCACCGATGTGCCCACCGGGCTGCTCATCGACGGCCAGTGGCGCTTCACCGACCGCACGCTGGACGTGTTCAACCCCGCGAACGACCAGTCGCTGGCCAGCATCGCCGACGCCACGGTCGCCGACGCCCTCGATGCTGTCTCCGCCGCGCACACTGCTTCCGATCCGTGGGCGGCGGCGGCTCCCCGGACGCGGGCGGAGGTCCTCCGCAAGGCGTTCGAGATCATGACGGCCGAAATAGACGAGTGCACCCGACTGATCGTCCTGGAGAACGGCAAGTCCTGGAGCGACGCCCGTGGCGAAGCCGCCTACGCGGCCGAGTTCTTCCGCTGGTTCAGCGAGGAGGCGTGCCGAGTTCCCGGTGACTTCCGGATGGCCCCGGCCGGGGACAAGACAATCGTCGTCGACCACCGCCCGATGGGCGTCGCCTACATGATCACGCCGTGGAACTTCCCGGCGGCGATGGCCACCCGCAAGCTCGCTCCGGCGCTGGCCGCCGGCTGCACCGCCATCCTGAAGCCGGCCGCCGAAACGCCGCTCACCGCACTGTGGGTGGCCGAGGTGCTGCGGCGCGCCGGAGCACCCGCCGGCGTGGTCAACGTGATCCCGACCTCGGAACCCGGCCCGGTGTCCGAGGCCGTGCTGGCCGACCGGCGAGTCGGCGCGCTGTCGTTCACCGGTTCGACGGCCGTCGGCAAGATCCTGCTCGGGCAGACCGCCCGGCGGGCGCTTCCGTCGTCCATGGAACTGGGCGGCAATGCACCGCTGCTGGTCCTCGAGGGCGCCGACGTCGCAGACGCGGTTGCCGGCGCGATGGTGGCCAAGATGCGGAACGGGGGATCGGCGTGCACCGCTGCCAACCGCTTCTACGTCCACGAATCGCTGGTCACCGAGTTCGGCGACGCCTTCGAGCAGGCTCTCACCGGCCTGTCGGTCGGTCCGGGTATGGATCCCGCCAACGACTTGGGCGCGTTGGTCAGCACCCGGGAACGGGACAAAGTCATGGCGTTGATCGATCGAGCCGAGGATGAGGGTGGCCGCCCGGCCGCGGCGGGTACCGCTCCCGACACCGGCGCATTCCTGCCGCCCTACGTCGTGCGCGGAGTGCAGCACGGGCAGACGCTGACCCGCGAGGAGATCTTCGGACCGGTCGCGCCGATCGTCACGGTGGACAGCACCGAGCAGGCGGTCGAGATGGCCAACGACACCGAATACGGTCTGATCTCCTACGTGTTCGCCAAGGATCGGGCCGAGGGTATTTCGGTCGCACGCCGGTTGGAATCGGGCATGGTGGCGGTGAACCGTGGCGTGGCTTCCGACCCGGCGGCCCCGTTCGGCGGCATGAAGGAGTCCGGACTCGGACGGGAGGGCGGTTTTGCCGGTATTCATGAATTCCTCGAAACCCAGTACATCGCCGTAGACCTGTAACGGTCTCAACCGGTATGGCCGTCGGTGTGCTCGGAAGCATCGGGATCATCTCACCGAATATGACGACCGACCGATGAACCATTGTTGCTCGACACCTGCCACATCTCCCCGCTGGATGGGCTCCCGGCGGCCGCGAAGCAGCTTTGCCGCCCGGACGGTCCCGCCCGGCCGAAACCGGGAGCACCGTCCCACCGCGCTGTCCGCACTCAAGGAGGTCGCCGTCATGACGTCACCCGGCCTGCCGGGTTTGACCGGCGTGGACCACATCGGAGTCACCGTCCCGGATCTGGATCAGGCCCGGCAGTTCTTCGTCGACGTGCTCGGCTGCACGTTCCTGTACGAGCTCGGCGGGAAGGCTGATCCCGATCCGGAGGGTGACTGGATGACGCGGACACTCAACGTGCATCCGCGGGCGGCCATCGACCAGATCTACTTCTTCAGCTGCGGTACCCAGGCCGTCTTCGAGGTCTTCGAATACTCGGCGCCCGATCAACGCACCGTCTGGCCGCGCAACAGCGATCTTGGTGGGCACCATGTAGCGCTCTATGTCAGCGATCTCGATGCCGCGGTCAGTTACCTCCGGGGCCGCCCGGAGGTGACGGTACTGGGCGAGCCGGTGGTCAGTTCCGGGCACCACGAAGGCCAGCGCTGGATCTACTTCTTGTCCCCATGGGGGATGCAGTTCGAGCTCGTCTCCTACCCACACGGCAAAGCGTTCTTCCACCGTCGCACAGCGGCATCCGAAAAATCGACCGCGAAGGATTCCTGATGACTGCCCGCCACTCACTTTCGCCACGAGCACCGTGGGTCGAACTCGACGTCACAGACGCCGACTGGGATGCCGCAGACCGAGATCTGTTGGTGGCCATGTACAGCCAGCTCGTGCTGATCCGATCATTCGAGGAGACCGTCCTCGAGCTGTCCACCGCGGGCCTCATTCACGGCCCGGCGCACTCCAGCATCGGCCAGGAGGGCGGTGCCGTCGGCTCGGTGATCGGGATGACCAGCCAGGACACGGTCAACGGTACCCACCGCGGCCACCACCAGTTCCTGGCCAAGGTGCTCGGTCATCTGGCCCCCAAGGGCATCGATCCTCGGGAGCAGATCAGCGCCGAGGTCCGGGCGGAGCTGCTCCGCAGCTTGGCCGAGATCTGCGGCCTGCAGCGCGGTTACAGCCATGGTCGGGGCGGTTCGATGCACCTGCAATGGAAGCAGGCGGGCGCGATCGGCACCAACGCGATCGTTGGTGGAGGAGTTCCACTGGCCGCCGGATCCGCCTGGGCTCATCGGCAGGCCGGTACCGACGCGGTCGCGGTGACGTACTTCGGTGACGGCGCGGCCAACATCGGCTCCACCCTGGAGACCTTCAACCTGGCCGCAGCGTGGAAACTGCCGGTTTGCTTCTTCATCGAGAACAACCAGTACGCCGTCTCCACCAGCGTGCACGAGGTCACCGGCGAGGCAAGGCTTTCGGCTCGCGGCCCCGGGTTCGGCATCGCCAGTTGGAAGGTCGACGGGATGAACCCGCTGGCCGTGTACCTCACCATGCAGGAGGCGCTGGCGCACATGCGGGCCGGCAACGGTCCCACCGTGGTCGAGGCCGACGTCTATCGCTACTTCCACCAGAACGGCGCATTCCCGGGCAGTGCGTTCGGCTACCGCAGCAAGGCGGAAGAGAAACAATGGCGGGCGCGGGATCCGATCAACCAGGTCGCCGGCCACCTGCTCCGACGGGAGATCTTGACCCAGAGCGAGCTCGACGCGTTCACCGGGCAGGCCACCGCGGTGATGACCGAGATCCGTGACGTGCTGGTCGAACCCGTGCCCGACGGCAAACCGGGGGAGCGCCGTATCAAGGCCGCGGAATGGCCGGACCCGATCTTCGTCGATGTCGGCGTTCGCGGCGACCTGTCGGAGTTCGCCGACGCTCCGCTCGCCGACGTCGACGACTACGCCGGTGAACTCCAGGAGCGGAAATTCATCGAGGCAATCGCCGCGGTGCTGGGCCGGCAGATGGAGACCGACCCGCGGGTTCTGGTGATGGGGGAGGACGTGCACCGGCTCAACGGCGGCACCAACGGCGCCACCCGCGGTTTGAAAGAGCGTTTCCCGGACCGCATCCTGGGCACCCCGATCGCCGAGAACGCCTTCGCCGGGTTGGGCGGTGGAATCGCCATGGACGGTCGGTTCCGGCCGATCGTCGAGTTCATGTACGCGGACTTCATGTGGGTCGCGGCCGACCAACTGTTCAACCAGATCGGCAAGGCCCGGCACATGTTCGGAGGTGATGATCCGGTCCCGTTCGTCCTGCGCAGCAAGATCGCGATGGGTACCGGCTACGGCTCCCAGCACTCCATGGACCCCGCCGGAGTGTTCGCGACCGCCGCCGGGTGGCGGATCGTCGCCCCCTCAACGCCTTTCGACTACGTCGGCCTGATGAACAGCGCGCTGCGCTGCCAGGATCCGGTGGTCGTGCTCGAACACGTCGACCTGTACGACTCGACCGGGCCGGCCCCGGTCGACGACCTGGACTACTGTCTGCCGGTCGGCAAGGCCGCAGTGCGCCGCGAAGGCGCGCAGATCACCGTCCTGACCTACCTGGCCATGACTCACTACGTCCTGAAGGCCGTCGACGAACTCGGCACGGTCGACGCCGAGGTCATCGATCTGAGGTGGCTGGACCGGGCCAGCATCGACTGGGACACCATCGGCGCCAGCATCCGCAAGACCGGCAACGTGGTCATCGCCGAGCAGGGTGCCCTCGGCACCTCCTACGGCAGTTGGCTGGGAGACGAAATACAGCGGCGCTTCTTCGATTGGCTCGACCAACCGGTTCAGCGGATCACCGGCGGCGAGGCATCGCCGAGCATCAGCAAGGTGCTGGAGCGGGCCGCCATCGCTCAGAACGCCGAAGTGGTCGCGACTCTCACCGACATCACGAAGTAGGAGGACAAGGACAATGGCTCAACTGCTGCGCATGCCCGAGGTCGCGGCCGGCGGCACCAAGGCCGTGCTGGCCTCCTGGTCGGTCACCGAGAACGCGACCTACACAGCCCAGGACACCTTGGCCGAAATCGAGACCGACAAAGCCACCGTGGATCTGGATGCCGACGCGGACGGCGTGATCCTCAAGTTGCTGGTCACCGCCGGTGCCGAGGTGGCGGCCGGCGATCCGATCGCCCTCCTGGGCGCTCCCGACGAGACCGACGGCGACGTCTCTGCGCTGCTCACCGACCTGGGCGTCGAGAAGCCCTCCAATTCGGCCGAAACCACCGCCGGGAGCGAGCCGGCCGGGGTGGATGACGCTGCTGCGGCCACCCAAGGCGTGGCCGAACCGGCCGAACCAGAGGGTCCGGCCGAACCAGAGGGGAACAAGGGACCGGCCGGGGGTGCCGAACCGGCGACTGACACGGTGGACGGAGCGGGGAATGACGTCGCCCGCATTTTCTCCAGCCCGCTGGCACGCCGCCTGGCGCGGGACGCCGGACTGGCGCTCGGCGAGCTGCACCCTGGTTCCGGACCCGGCGGAAGGGTCAGGCGCAGCGATGTGGAAGCCGCGATCGCTGAACGCGAGACCCCGGCGACCAGCGCACCAGCCGCCCCGGCGGTCGCCCCTTCCGCATCTCCGGCCGCGCCCACCGCCCCGGCGGTCGGCGCGTCGGCGAGCGCGTCCGCCGACTACGTCGACCAGCCGCACTCCAAGGTGCGACGGCTGGTCGCTGCTCGGCTGACCGAGAGCAAGCAGACCGTTCCGCACTTCTACCTCGACGGATCCGTTCAGGTCGACGACTTGCTGGCGCTGCGCAACGAACTCAATGAGGACAGCCCGGCGAGGCTGTCGGTCAATGACCTGGTCGTCAAAGCAGCGGCCCAGGCGCACGTCCTGATTCCCGAGATGAACGTGATCTGGACTCCTGAGGCACTGCGGCAGTTCGAGTGCGTCGACATCTCCGTGGCCGTCGCGTCCGAGCGCGGCCTGGTCACCCCGACCCTGCGCGGCGTTGACGGCTCGACGGTGAGTTCGATCTCCGCGCAGATCAAGGACTTCGTGCGGCGCGCCGACGCCGGCAAACTCAAGCAGGAGGAACTCGACGGCGGAGCGTTGTCCGTCACGAATCTCGGCATGTTCGGCACCGAGGGCTTCGGCGCCATCATCAACCCACCGCAGTCCGCCATTCTTGCGGTCGGTGCGGCCAAGCAGCAGCCCATCGTGGTCGACAACCAGATCGAGATCGGCACCATCCTTCGGGTGACTCTCTCCGTCGACCACCGAGCCATCGACGGGCGCCTGGCCGCGGAATGGCTGCGGACTTTCCTGCGTATCATCGAAAAGCCGATGCGTATTCTGACCTGACTTTTGTCGAAGGTCGGGCCCCGGTCCGGCATATTGCCTTCTCACGATCAGCACCGAGCGCACTGCCAGTGCATTGGCATCTCAATGAGGAGCTGTCACGCGGTGCTGCATTTCTCGACCCGCGCGACCCAGGTTGGGCTTGTCGGTCATTGGTGGCTCCTTCGGGGCGGGTGTGTGGTCGGCTCGGCCAGGATGCGCTGGGCCGCATCGATCAACGCCGACCTGGTCCGGGCGCGCCGGCGGTCCGCACGTCCCCCCTCGTCGATCGGTGGCATCGGTGCAGGTTGAGCGCGATGTGAGCGTTTCGTCAGTTTTGACCAAACATCAGATCGGGACCGGGTGTCCGGTACGCCCACCGGACCGGCTGACCGGGCAAGATCGATGCTGGTGGGACGCTGCGGCCCGGCTCGTCGTGTGGTGGGCACCTGCGGGTGTCGGTGACGGAAGGCCTGCCGGGATCGCGGCGTTATGCTCGATTGGCCCGTGCGGTCGTCGTGTGCTGCCCCGAGGAGGTGTCCATGAGCCCTGATGTCGAAGGACGCGTGGCTCCGCGGCCCGCCTCCGACGGCTCCGTCGAGCCGTCCACTGCCTCCGCCAAGGCCGTTCCCGACGCGGTGTCGATCGCCGTCGCGGATCCGCCGACCGCGCAGGGACGCGATCTGCAGGGCCGGGCGGAGCGGGGCGGTGCCGTCACCGACACGGCGTCGCGCCACGCGGACGACGGCGGTTCGTCACCGCCTTCCGAGACGCCGGCTGACGGGGCCGCGTCGCCCGAGGAGGCCCCGGCTCGTGAGGTGGCGTCGGTCACAGCGCCGTCCCCCGGTGCGGCTGCCGCCGATGCAACGCCTGCTGCCGGGGTTTCGCCGGGCAGCGGGACCGTGCCGGCCGCCGCGGTCGAACGGGCTGTCGACGTTCCGGCCCCGGAGGTACGCACCCCCTCCGCCAGCCGCCGGGTGCGTGCCCGGCTGACCCGCCGGATGAGCGGCCAACGCGCCGGGTCCACGCCGACCCGCACGGTGCTCGAGCCGCTGTTCGCGGTGCACCGCGGCCTGCACCCCAAGGCCGACCTGAAGCTGCTGCAGCGGGCGTACGAGGTCGCCGAGAAGGCCCACACCGGGCAGTTCCGCAAGTCCGGGGACCCGTACATCACGCACCCGCTCGCGGTGGCCACGATTCTCGCTGACCTCGGCATGGACACCACCACGCTGGTCGCGGCGCTGCTGCACGACACCGTGGAGGACACCCCGTACACGCTGGCCACGGTGACCGCCGAGTTCGGTGAAGAGGTCGCGCATCTGGTCGACGGCGTCACCAAGCTCGACAAGGTGCACTTCGGTGCGGCCACCGAGGCGGAGACCATCCGCAAGATGATCATCGCGATGGCCAAGGACCCCAGGGTGCTGGTGATCAAGCTGGCCGACCGGCTGCACAACATGCGCACGATGCGCTTCCTGCCGCCGGACAAGCAGGCGCGCAAGGCGCGGGAGACCCTCGAGGTGCTCGCGCCCCTGGCGCACCGTCTCGGGATGGCCACCGTCAAGTGGGAGCTCGAGGATCTGGCCTTCTCGATCCTGCATTCCAAGCGTTATGACGAGATCGTCCGACTGGTCGCCGATCGGGCGCCGTCCCGGGACACCTACCTGGCCGCCGTCACCGGCCAACTCGAGGCGGAGCTGTCGGCCGCCAAGATCGCCTGCCAGGTGGTGGGCCGCGGCAAGCACTACTACTCGATCTATCAGAAAATGCAGGCCCGCGGCCGGGAGTTCGACGAGATCCACGATCTGGTGGCCGTGCGCATTCTTGTCGCGAACGTCCGGGAGTGTTACGCCGCAATGGGTGTCGTGCACGCCCTGTGGGCGCCGATGCCGGGCCGCTTCAAGGATTACATCGCGCAGCCCCGGTACGGGGTGTATCAGTCGCTGCACACCACCGTCATCGGCCCGGAGGGCAAACCGCTGGAGGTGCAGATCCGCACCTACGACATGCACCACACCGCCGAGTACGGCATCGCCTCGCACTGGCGGTACAAGGAGACCCGCGGCACGCACACCGGTGCCGGTGCCTCGGTCGACGAGATGGCCTGGATGCGGCAACTTCTCGACTGGCAGCGGGAGGCCGGCGACGCCGGTGAGTTCCTGGACAACCTGCGCTACGAGATGGCGCACAGCGAGATCTTCGTCTTCACCCCCAAGGGCGACATCCAGACGCTCCCTGCGGGTTCCACTCCGGTGGACTTCGCCTACGCGGTGCACACCGAGGTCGGTCACCGGTGCATCGGCGCCAAGGTGGACGGCCGGTTGGTGCCGCTCGAACGGCACCTGTCGAACGGGCAGTTCGTCGAGATCTTCACGTCCAAGGCGCCCAACCAGGGCCCGAGCCGGGACTGGCTGGGTTTCGTCGCGTCCTCCCGGGCGAAGACCAAGATCCGGCAGTACTTCGCCAAGTCCCGTCGGGAGGAGGCTGTCGAACTGGGCAAGGAAGCCATCGCCAAGGCTGCCCGGCGCGCCGGACTGCCGGTGCAGCGGCTGATCTCGCACGACGCGATGGCCGCGATCGGCCACGACCTCGGCTACCGGGACATCGCCGCGCTGTACGCGGCGGTCGGCGAGAACCACTTGTCTGCAGCCACTCTCGTGTCCAAGGTGGTGTCCTACCTCGGTGGTGAGGAGGAGGCAGGGGACCAGGTCGCCGAGCGCTCAGCGCCGTCCGTCACCCGCCGCCGCACCCGCGCCAACGGTGACGCCGGGGTACTCGTCAAGGGCGTCAGCGACATCCAGGTGAAACTGGCGCGCTGCTGTACCCCCGTGCCCGGTGACGCAATTCTGGGCTTCATCACCAAGGGCGGTGCGGTGTCGGTGCACCGGGTGGACTGCACCAATGCCGCGTCCCTGCAACAGGAACAGGCCCGCCTGGTCGAGGTCGCCTGGGACCCGACGTCCGCGTCGGTCTTCCTCGTCACCATCCAGGTCGAGGCGCTGGACCGGGCCAGGCTGCTGTCCGACATCACCAAGACCCTCGCCGACGTCAAGGTCAACATCCTGTCGGCAAATCTGTCGATGTCCAAGGACGGCATGGCGATCTCCCGCTTCTCGTTCGAAATGGCCGACCCCAAGCACCTCGGGCACCTGTTGCGATCGGTGCGCGGGGTCGAGGGCGTGTACGACGTCTACCGAGTCACCAGCGCCTGAAGCTCCAGCCGCAACCCGATGGCAGCCGCCGTCCGCCCCGCTGACAGGATCGCCCGGTGTCTCCGCCGGAAATCCTGCTGCTGGTCGCCGCCGGCATCGTCGGCGGGCTGACCGGCAGCGTCGCGGGGCTGGCGTCCCTGGTGACCTACCCGGCGTTGTTGGCTGCTGGACTGGCTCCGGTGGCGGCGAACGTCACCAACACTGTCGCCCTGGTGTTCTCGGGCGTCGGGTCCGTGCTCGGATCGCGCCCCGAGCTGCGCGGACAGGGTGCCCGGCTGCGGACCCTGGCCCCGGTCGCGGCGGTCGGCGGCGTGCTCGGGGCCATCCTGCTTTTGTCGACGCCGCCCGGCGGGTTCCAGAAGGTTGTGCCCGTTCTGCTCGGGCTGTCGTCGCTGACAATCCTCATCCCGCGGCGGCCCCCACCGCCGGTGGCGTCGGCGCCGCGCCCGCCCAGCCGCCGAGAGCGCATCCTGGAGGCCGCGGCGATTCTGCTGATCGCCGTCTACGGCGGCTACTTCGGCGCCGCGGCCGGCGTCCTGCTGCTCGCGCTGCTGCTGCGCACCACCCATGCCACCCTGGCCAGGGCCAACGCCACCAAGAACCTGCTGCTCGGCGTGGCCAACACCATCGCGGCCGGGTTGTTCATTCTTCTCGCGCCGGTCAACTGGGCCGCGGCGATCCCGCTCGGCATCGGCTGCCTGATCGGTTCCCGGCTGGGGCCCATCGTTGTCCGCCGAGCGCCGGCGACCCTGCTGCGCTACATCATCGGAGCTGCGGGGGTGGCGCTGGCCATCCGGCTCGGCGTGCAGGCCTACGGCTGAAGCAGGCATCGGCTGGCGCCGGATGACAGCATGGGCCGGTCACCGCCGCCGTCACCGATGCCATGACCGATCGACCATCGCTGGAGGACCGCATGACGACCGCCGCGTCCCGAGCCGTGGTGCTGGGCATCGATTTCGGCACCCTGTCCGGCCGGGTGCTGGTGGTGCGGGTGGCCGACGGTGCCGAGCTCGGTTCCGCCGTCCACGACTACCGGCACGGTGTCGTGGATCGCACGCTGCCGGCCAGCGGCGTGCCGCTCCCACCGGAATGGGCGCTGCAGGTTCCGGCCGATTACCGCGAGGTGCTGGCAACCGCTGTGCCGCAGGCGATCAGGGCGTCCGGAGTGGACCCGTCCGACGTGATCGGCGTCGGAACCGACTTCACTGCCTGCACGATGCTGCCGGTCACCGCTGACGGCACGCCGTTGTGTGAGCTGCCTGAGTTCGTCGACCGCCCCCACGCCTACGTGAAGCTGTGGAAGCACCACGCCGCGCAGCCGCACGCCGACCGGATCAACCGCCTCGCCGCCCAGCGGAATGAGCCCTGGCTGGCCAGGTACGGCGGGTTGATCTCGTCGGAATGGGAATTCGCCAAGGCGCTCCAGGTGCTCGAGGAAGACCCGGAGGTGTACCACGACATGCGGTACTGGGTCGAGGCAGCCGACTGGATCGTCTGGCAGCTGACCGGGAGATATGTGCGCAATGCCTGCAGCGCCGGCTACAAGGGCATGCTGCAGGACGGCAAGTACCCCGCCGCGAATTTTCTCGCCGCCTTGAATCCGGCGTTCTCACGTTTGGTGGAGGACAAGCTCGATGTGTCGATGGCGCGGCTCGGCGACTCCGCGGGCCCACTGTCCGAGGCGGCAGCGGAGATCACCGGACTGCCGGCCGGAATCCCGGTGGCCGTCGGCACTGTCGACGCTCACGTCGCCGCCGCAGCCGGCAACGCGCTGGCGCCGGGGCAGTTGGTCGCGATCATGGGCACCTCGACGTGTCACATCATCAACTCTGACGACATCCGCCAGGTCCCCGGGATGTGCGGCGCCGTCGACGGTGGAATCGTCGCCGGGAAATGGGGATATGAGGCCGGGCAGAGCGGCGCCGGGGACATCTTCGACTGGTACCTCCAATCGGCTGTTCCCGCGGAATACGCCGAGCGCGCCGCGGACGCCGGTCGGTCACTGCACGAATTCCTCACCGGGCTCGCCGAGTGTCAGGCGATCGGGCAACACGGACTGATCGCCCTCGACTGGCTCAGCGGCAACCGCTCCGTCCTGGTCGACCACGACCTCTCCGGTGTGCTCGTCGGCCTGACCGTTCGGACCAGACCCGAGGACGTGTACCGGGCGCTGATCGAGGCGACGGCGTTCGGAACGCGCGTCATCATCGAGGCTTTCGTGGGTGCCGACGTCACCGTCGATGAACTGGTGATGACCGGTGGATTGGTGCGGAACCCGCTGCTGATGCAGATCTACGCCGACGTCACGCGATTGCCGTTGAGCGTCATCACTTCCGCCCACGGGTCCGCGCTCGGTGCCGCCATTCACGGTGCGGCGGCGGCCGGTGCCTATCCCGACGTGGCCGCTGCTGCTGCCGCCATGGGCAGCGTGCGGCGGGGCGTATATCGGCCGATTGACGCCAATGCGACTGCCTATGACGAGTTGTTCGCCGCCTACGCGGAATTGCACGACTATTTCGGCCGGGGCGGCTCGGATGTCCTGCACCGGCTCAAGCAGCTGCAACGCAACGCGTTCGGGCGAACCACCCGGACGTGATCACGGCCGGACCCGGCACAACACATTGCCGTCGCTCTATCCTTTCGTCATGACAACCTCTGACGGTGGCGGGCCGGCGTGACCGAACACTCTGCCGCCTCGGCCACAGGGTCCGCCGAAGGTTCGTCGAGTGGTGGGGCGCTGGGGTCGGCGGGTGGTTCGGACTTCGGCTCGGCGGGCGGCGCGACGGGCGGTGCGACTGGCGGTTCGACTGGCGAGGTGGGCGGTGCGGCCGGCGGTTCGACTGGCGAGGTGGGCGGTGCGGCCGGTGGCTCGACTGGCGAGGTGGGCGGTGCGGCCGGTGGCTCGACTGGCGAGGTGGGCGGTTCGGCCGGCGAGGTGGGCGGTGCGGCCGGCGAGGTGGGCGGTGCGGCCGGCGAGGTGGGCGGTGCGGCCGGCCCAGCGACGGCCGGTTCGGTGGGCGAGATGGGCGTCTCGACTGGCGGTTCGACTGGCGAGGTGGGCGGTGCGGCCGGCGGCCCTGCCACCGGCTTGTCTGCCGAGCGGGACCGCGCAGGGAGGCCGTTGTGGGCGCGGCGTCATCCCCTCGAGGCCGACGATGCAGCGCGGCGCACCACCGCCTACGTGTACGGCAACGTGCTGGTGCTGGCCGGCTTGGTGGTGGCTACCACCGCCGACGTCAGCGCAGGGCGCGCTTTTTGGGTCGTCATCGGTACCGCCGCGTCGACCTTCGTCGCGCACGTGTTCGCCGAGCTCATGGGTGATCAGGTCCGCAGCCCCGAGGAGGTCACTTGGCGCAAGATCCGGGAACTGGCCCGGGAGTCGCTGCCGGTGCTGACCTCGGGCCTGATCCCCGCTGCGATCCTGCTGCTCTCCGCGTACGGGCTGATCGCCCCGACGGCGGCCGTGCTGATCGCCGAAGGCCTCGTGCTGTTGCGGATTGCCGCAACGGGGGTGGTGGTGGCCCGCCTCCGAGACGAACGCAGCTCGGTGCGGATGCTCGGACTCGGTATCGGCGTCGCGCTGGTGGGCGTGGCCGTCAGCCTGCTGAAGGTGTACCTCACGCATTGACCGACCGTCGGCGACAATGAGGGACCGGCGGACGGCGTCCGCCACGACAACGACAGGTGCGTGATGGGTGGTCCGCTGAGCAGGTGGCTGAAGATACCGACGTTGAGCGAGCGGTTGCGCGCCCACGGTGTCCGGGAGGATCTCGTCCAGGCTGCCGACCGCACCGCATTCGGTCGTCAAACCGATGCCGGGATTCCCGCCGCCGGTGAGCTTCTTCGCAACGATGAGGCAGTCCTGATGCTCGTCGAGGGTCGTTACGCCGGAGCAATGGGGCTCTTGCTGCTGACGTCCCGGCGCCTGCTGTTCGTGCCCGCACGCTCGGACCGGGAGACCTGGACAACCGTGCCGCTGAGCCGCATTCAGCATGTCACTTCGCGCGCCCATCGAGGAATGGGCGTCCTGGACGTCACGGCGGGGGCTGAGGCGACCGCTCCGGGTGCGCCCGGCTTGCGTGATGCCCCTGACGCTGCCCGGTCAGTAGGGGTCGGGGCGGGCGACGCTGCTGGGGTTGGTGACGCTGGGTTCGGAGAAACCGCGTTTGGTGACGCCGGGTCCTCGCCTGGCGGCCTGGTGGTCGACCAGATCCTGGGCAACCAGGCGGAGACCCTGGCGGCCGCCATCCAAATGGCGATGGCGACGCCACCCGACGGCCCCGCAGGTCACCGTGACCCGCTGGAGGAGCTGGCGGAGTTGCGCGCGCTTCATCGGGCCGGCGCCATCGAAGACGCCGAGTTCCAGATCCGCAAGCAACAGTTGTTCGGTCAGATCTGATCGCTGCCGCAGCGGTCGTTTGTCGGCCAGAGGGCCTGCCGTTCGAAGTGGTTCAGCCGGCGTCTCGGCTCCCTGATGAACCGCCGGCGACGGTGTAGGACCACAGCTCGCTGCTCACCGCTACCGGTGGCGGCGCCTCGCCGCCCTGCCGTTCAGCGGCGGACCGGTGACCCTCACCGAATGCCGGCGACGTCGCCCAAGCCTTGAACGACTCCTCGTCCCGCCACCGTGTGACCACCAGCCATGTGATGCGGTCGTCGGCCGGCTGGAGCAGCTCGAAGCCTTCGAAGCCGTCCTGATTGTCGATGGCCCCGGCGCGGGCAGCGAACCGCTTCGCCAGTTCGTCACCGCTGTCCGCGGGAACGGTGATGGCGTTGATCTTTATCACTGTCATGGCTCCATCCTGCCCGCCATCGTCGCAGCGATCACCTCGGTGGCGCGGGGGAGATCACGTGGTCCGCCGGCGTCCGGTGTCAGGCGGTGCCCGGCTGTGCCGTCCGTGCTGCACCGGTGACGCTGTGCTGGCAAGTGCTATTCGTGCTTGGCCGGTTCGGTCAATGCCATCCGTGCCATCCGTCCGGCCTTACCCGCGGGTTCCCGCCCGTGCGAGCCGTGCGCGTGCCGGCCTCGTGCCCGGCCGTGCTTGCGCGTGCCCGGCGATGCGAGCCGTGCTTGCGCTTGCCGGCCTCGTGCCGGCCGTGCTTGCGCGTGCCCGGCGATGCGAGCCGTGCTTGCGCTTGCCGGCCTCGTGCCCGGCCGTGACAGCCGTGGTTCCGCGTGCCTGCACCGGGCGAGTCTTGCTTGCGCGTGCCTGCCGTGCTTGCCCGCACAAACCCTTGAACAACAGCAGCGGCCCTGCCCATCGATGCGGTCGCATCGACCGATTCCGCTCCGAGGTGTCACGAGCAATGCCGTGTGAATCAGTTTCGGTACCAACTCAGGACAATGTTGACCATTCGATTGAGATGGCAACGCAACAAATCGGTCGTCACCACAAAACGAGCATCGATGACGATTCCGGCTACCATAATGTCCGTACAGCGACTCCTTCCGATGACTGGTGCCACCTGCCACATCGATAGCGGCAGTTCGTCTTTATCACACTTACTGAGCGGCCATCTCAAGTTGTCCACACGGTGGCTGTACCGCAGCCACAACCCGGATCCGCTGCGGTGGAAAGCGTTTCAGTGTTGAAGCGCACAGCCGCTTCGAGTCGGGGGCTGTCCGTTGACCGGATGAAACCACGAATCGGGCCGGGTCCTTGGCGATCGGTCGCGGCCGTTGTTGATAGAAAAGCAGGACT
>CAWAVL010000003.1:0-24363 GCA_963785455.1 uncultured Actinomycetota bacterium | reverse complement strand
TTAGCCTGAATCCGCAGATGGATTCGGGGGTCGGGCTGCGTGTGAGATGACGAAAGTGCCCTTTGACCTGCAACGATGGGTTTTCTGAAGACCTCATCAACGCCGGATCAGAAGGGCACTTTCGGTGAAATTGTCGCATGGGTGGGACCGTGGTGTCGCCGCGTTCGATGACGTGAATCTGGTGTCGTGCGCGGGGCTGGTCCCGGTGCTGGAACTGGCCGAGCAGACCGGGTTGTCGGACTTGTTGGATGAGCACGTGCGGTTCACCAGCGAGCTGGTCCGGTCTGGTGCGGCCAGCCCGACACCGAAGTTGACGTCGGTCATCGCCGGGCTGTTGGCCGGTGCGGACAGCATCGGTGAGCTGGATGTGATCCGGTCCGGTGGAATGCACCGGTTGTTCACCGGGGTGTACGCGCCGACCACCCTGGGCACGCTGCTGCGGGAGTTCACCGGCGGTCATGTGCGTCAGTTGCAGGCGGTCCAGCGGCGCCACCTGCTCGCCCTGGCCGAACGGACCGGTGTGTTGGGCGGTATCACCGAGCGGGCGTTCGTGGACATCGACTCGCTGCTGCGGCCGGTGTACGGGCACGCGAAGCAGGGCGCGTCGTTCGGGCACACCAAGATCGCCGGCAAGCAGGTGTTGCGCCGTGGCCTGTCACCGCTGGCCACCACGATCAGCACGCCGAGCGCTGCGCCGGTGGTGTCCGGGATCCGGTTGCGGGCCGGCCGGGCCGGGTCCGGTCGGGGCGCGGGCAGCATGGTCACCGAGGCGATCACCATCGCCAAAGCCGCTGGCGCCACGCAGATCCTGGTCCGCGGGGACGCCGCCTACGGCACCAGCGCGGTGATCAGGGCCGCGCTGCGCGGCAAGGTCGGCTTCTCGGTGGTGCTGACCCGGCAGCCGTCGGTGAACCGGGCCATCGACTCCATCCCGCAGGATGCGTGGACACCGGTGCAGTACCCGGGTGCGGTGAAAGACCCGGACACCGGCGAGTGGATCTCCGACGCCGAGGTCGCCGAAGTCGCCTACACCGCGTTCGCCGACACTGGTCAGGCGGTCACCGCCCGGCTGGTCGTGCGTCGGGTCCGGGACCGCAACACCGGTCCGGAGGATGAGATGTTCCCCGTCTGGCGGTATCACCCGTTCTTCACCAACAGCAGCGAACCGGTGGCCGACGCGGACATCACCCACCGCCGGCACGCGATCATCGAGACCCTGTTCGCGGACCTGATCGATGGACCCCTGGCCCACCTGCCCTCCGGGTCGTTCTGGGCCAACAGTGCCTGGACGGTGCTGGCCGCGATCACCCACAACCTGCTCCGCGCGGCCGGCACCCTGACCGGCACGGCGCTCGCGGTCGCCCGCGGTGCCACGTTGCGCCGGCACCTGGTCAACGTGCCCGCCCGGTTCACCCGCCCACAGGGCCGACCCACCCTCCGGCTGCCCGCCCACTGGCCGCACAACAAGGCATGGAACATGCTGTGGCACAACGTGTTCAACCGCCAAGCCGTGGTTCAAGTCGCAGCCTGACCATCCATCCGCCGGCCACCCAAGGCCCAACCCGGAACCCCGCACGTGGAAGAGCTGGACCCGGCCAGCAGATGCCGCATGCGCTCAGCACCAGCGACCACAGCCAGACCCCCGCAAACCCAGCCGAAGATCAACAAACCATCAGATCTGCGGATTCAGGCTTAATGCCCGACGCCGAAAGCAGTCGTGGTTTTCCGATAACGAGCTTCGGCAATTGCACACGCCGCGCCGCGCTTGTCAACATTGGCGACGCTCTGCATAATAAGCCGCGGCAACTAGTTACGCGGGGAACAATGCCCGTTCACGGCCACAGTGGCGTGGCGCGCGGGGTACGCGCCAGGTCGGGGTGTGGATCATGAACGTGCGCCGCGCATTTGCTGCAGTGGGAGGCTCCTGGAGGCGGGGGCTACGCTCCGGGAACTTCCCACTGCCGCCACATCCTCGGCTGGGCGTTGCAAAAGTATCAGTAGTTTTCGCCGGTTCTCCAGGCCATTTCCTGCAGCGCCATCGAATTCCCGTCGGGGTCGGCGAACCAGGCGTACCGCACGCCGCCCCCGACATCTTGGATGTCGCCGACCTCCACTCCACGCTCGACGAGCTCGCGGCGAGCCGCCTCCACGTCCTCCACCACGAGGTGCAGGCCCTGTTGAGCGCCGGCCGCCAGTTGATCAATTCCGGGCATGCCTTCGCCCAGGACGATGGAGCAAGCCGACCCGGGCGGCGTCAGCTGCACGAAGCGAACACCCGGTGCCGGGCGCACGTCGACATCCATCGCGAACCCCACCTTGTCGGTGTAGAACGCCTTGGCGCGGTCGATGTCCGTCACTGGCACCGGCACCAGTTCCAGCTTCATCCTCACGGCACTGTCTCCTCTTATTCAACACATCGGTTGATCATCGCTCGCGACTGCAACCTACCCGTGCGGGGGCGACCTCGGCAAAACCTTGAGAAATCCAGTGGTTCGATGTCGAGAAACGATGACGGGCCTCGCTCATCCCGTGAGGGCCGCGACCACCGCGGCCACGACGTCAGGAGATCATCATGCCGAAGTACCTGCTGCTCAAGCATTACCGCGGCGGCCCCGACCCGCATCAGCCGTTCCCGCCGATGGATGAATGGGATCCCAAAGACGTGGAAGCCCACATGGCCTTTCTCCACCACTTCGGTGAGCTGCTGGAGAAGCGCGGCGAGTTCGTCGACGCGCAGGCGCTCACGCCCACCCGGACGTGGGTGCGGTACGGCGGACCCGACGCCGCACCGGTCACCACGGAGGGGCCGCATCCGGAGACCAGCGACCTGGTCGCGGGCTGGTACATGATCGACGTCGACTCCCACGAACGTGCGCTGGAATTGGCCGCGTACGTCTCGTCCGAACCCGGCCCTGGCGGTCAGCCGCTGTACGAGTGGATCGACGTCCGGGAAGTGATGACCGGCGGCTGATGGACATCTCCGGTGGCCAGGCACTCCCGGTGAACGACGGCGAGCTCCGCGCCCTCGTTCCCGGGGTGCTTGCCGGGCTCGTCCGGCGCGGCGAGGATTTCGATGCCGCCGAGGACGCCCTGCAGGAGGCGCTGCTGGAGGCGATTCGCGTCTGGCCGGAGCACCCACCGCTGGAACCGCGACGCTGGCTGACCGCGGTCGCGGTCCGGCGATTGATCGACGCCCGGCGCAGCGAGTCCGCCCGGCGGGGTCGCGAGGACGCCATCCACGCGCAGTCCGATGCCGCACCACCGCGCACCGAGACCGGTGACGACACGCTGTTTCTGCTCTTCTGTTGCGCTCACCCGGAATTGGCGCCCGCTTCCCAGGTGGCCTTGACCCTGCGGGCTGTCGGCGGTCTCACCACGCGCGAGATCGCCGACGCCTTCTACGTTCCCGAGGCCACCATGGCGCAGCGCATCAGCCGCGCGAAACGGGCGCTGCGTGGTCGGCGGCTGGACGCACCTGGCGACCTGGCGGTGGTGCTTCGCGTGCTCTACCTGATCTACACGACCGGGCACGGCGGCCGGGGCGATCTGGCCGGCGAGGCCATCCGACTCGCCCGCCAACTCACGCTGGCCACCGACGAACCGGAGGCCCGCGGCCTGCTGGCACTGATGTTGCTCAACCACGCCCGGATCCCGGCGCGGCTGGACGGTGCCGGCCGCATCGTTCCGCTCGACCGGCAGGACCGCGGCCGGTGGGACACCACCGAAATCGCCGAGGGAGTGCGCATCCTGCAGTCGGCACTGGTCCACGACCGGCCCGGTCGGTATCAGATCGAGGCGGCCATCGCCGCCCTGCACGACGACGCGGCGACCGCCGCCGAGACGGACTGGCCGCAGATCCTTTCCTGGTACGACGATCTCGTGGCGCTCACCGATGACCCGGTGCGCCACGACCCCGCCGCCGTCCTCGGCCGGGCCGTCGCGGTCGGACACGTCGTCGGTCCATCCGCGGGGCTCGGCGAAGCCGATCGGCTCGGCGACGTTCTCGGCGAGCGTCACCGGTGGCACGCCGCCCGCGGGTACCTGCACGAACTCGGCGGGGACCTGGCAGCAGCCGCTGCCGCCTACTCGGAGGGTGCTCGGCGCGCCACCGACGTCACCGAACGCGCGCACCTGGTGCGCCAGGCGGCACGGGCGCGGGCCGCCCTCACTTCGGCGGCAACGACCTCGCATAGCCGACCCCGCGGCTGATCCAGTCCGCCAGCTCGTCGTCGGACACTCCCCCGTTGACGTACAACCAGCCGCGCATCTCCCGACCGCGCATCACGAACGGGCGGGCCGCCGGCTCCCGACGCAGCAGCTCGGCCTCCGCGGGATCCGCGCGCAGCAACATGCCGCCTCGACTGCTGGCGCTGACCGCCATGTTGCCGTTGATCAGGAAGGCGAGCCCACCGAACATCGCCTTCTCGGTGACGTTCTTCTCCCCCGCGACGTGCTCGCGGATCCGGTCGGCCAGCTCGTGGTCGTACGCCATCGCAGCAGTTTCCCGCAGCCGGGGCACCGTCGCCAGTGCCCCGGATGACCGGCCCGATGTCAGGCCGGCCTCGGCCTCCACCACGTCCACTCTCGGAATGGGTGTCGGTGACCAGCCGCCCACCCTTCGATGATCTGTTCGATGTGACTCCGGCCCGATCCCGGGGACAACAACCTGGGGCAACAACCCCGGGGCAACAGCACTGTCGTCCCGCTGTGCGACGCTTCGTGATGAACGGAGGGAGGGACAGGATGGGCTCAGCGGAACAGGTGCGGTGGCGTCCGGCCCGGGCCGGAATCCTCAACGTCTATCAGTACGAGGACGAAACCCTGCACTTCGCCGACGGACGCCTGCTGTTGCGCGGCGTCAACGGGTCGGGGAAGTCGACGGCGATGAACATGCTGTTGCCGTTCCTGCTCGAGGCCGACACCCGTCGGATCGACGCCGCGGGCGATCAGGTGGGTGTCCTCAAGTCCTGGATGCTCGCCGGTACCGAGGAGACGCAGCGAACCGGGTACCTCTGGCTCGAGTTCGAACGCCGCGACGCCGCGGTCGCCGGCGGGACGACCCATCGCACCGTCGGGTGTGGCATCCGCGCCAACCGCAGCACGGATCGGGTCACCATCTGGTGGTTCTCCACCTCGCGCCGGCCGCGCATCGAGTTTTCGCTGACCGCCTCCAGGGTGCCGCTGTCCATCGACGCGCTCCGCCTCGAACTCGGCAGCGAGTCCGTCTTCACCGCCGCGTCGGACTACCGCAAGGAGGTCGCCCGGCGGCTGTTCGGCGGCGCCGATCCCTCCGGTTACCTGGCCTTGTTGCATCAGGTCCGCAACCCGCGGATCGGCGACCGGGTCGACGCCGACCTGCCCCACCGCCTGCAGGAGGCGTTGCCTCCGGTGCCCGAGGCAGCGGTCGCGGACGCCGCCCAGCCGCTGGAGGATCTCGAGGAGCACCGCCGCAACGTCACCGCGCTGGAACGCACGGACCGCGCGCTCGGCAGCGTCCTGGAGACCTATCGGCTCTATGCGCGACGGGTGCTGCGCGCGGCGGCCGACCGGGCCGCCGAATCGGTCACCGAGGCTCGATCGGCGGCTCAACGGCGGGGTCGGCTGCGCACCGCGACGGACGACGCGGACGCCGCCGTGCAACGGCTGAACACTGAAGTGGCCGCCCTCGGCAGGGCGCGCGAGACGACGTCGGCGACGCTCGTCGGAATCCTCAGCTCCCGGGCATACCAGCAACTCGAGGCGCTGATCGCCCGCCGCGAGACCGTTGCGACGCAGGAGGCGCAGGCGGCCGGCCTGGTGACGCAGAGCGAGATCTGGAAGAGGCGGGTGGACACGTCGGCCAGGGCGGCACAGACCCGGCGCGAACGTCTCGACGGCGACCGGACCAGGCTCGACACCGAGTTGACCGACGCACGGCGGCACTGCCGCAGTGCCGGCATCGATGCAGCGATCCCGGTAACGCCCGAGCTACCGCTCCGCGTCGAAGATGGCCAGGAGGGTCCGGTGCCCGGCTCAGATCCGCTGCAGGGGCTGGACATCACGCCGGTTGCCGATGCGGTGCGGCAGCGTCGCCAGGTCGTCGTCCAGCTCCGCAAACTCGTCGACCGCGCCGACCGGGAGCGGACCGCCGCGGTCGCGGCACGAGACGAGGCGGAGCGAGCAGAGAACAGGGCCACCGACGCCCAGGCGCTCGCGTACGACGCGCGAAGGTCCGCCGAGTTGGTCGCCGAGACGCACCGGTCGGCGATCGACGAATGGGCGGGACAGCTCGCGGATCACGTGCTCGCGGTCCCGCCGGCTGCGGCTGATTCAGCGGGAGGTTGGCTCACCGTCCCGGTGATCACCGATCCCGAGCCGCTCGACCTGCGGGCGCTGGCGGCCGGCCGCGTGGAGAAGGCGCGCGCCGCCGCCGACTCGCTGGGCGGCAACGTGGAGCAGGCAGTGGCCGACGCGACGCTCCGGGTCCGCGCGACCGCTGCGCAGTACCAGGATGTGGCCGATGAACTCGACCGGGTGCGGTCGGCGTCGGAACTGCCGATTCCCAGGGCGCCTTGGCAACGCCGGGACGGCACGGACGGCACATCCTTCGCTGCGCTCGTCGACTTCCCGGAAAGCCTCGACGACGCAACGCGTTCCGGCCTGGAAGCGGCTTGCGAGGCGGCCGGACTGCTGGCTGCAGAGGTCCGATCCGATGGGACACTGATCGCCGAGAGCGGCGAACTACTCCTGGCGCCGTCGACCGCGGTGACGCCGAATCTCACAGCCGTGCTGACACCCGCGTCAGACGTCGAAGCAGACGCAGCCGTGGTCACCGCAGTCCTGTCAGCCATCGGGCTCGGAGCGGCCTCTGCTGCGCCGCTCTGGGTGGACGTCGACGGACGGTTCGGTTCCGGTGCCCTTCGGGGGCGCCATTCCAAAGCGGCGGCGGAACACATCGGTGTCGGCGCCCGGGCGGCGGCACGGCGGCGGCGGATAGCGGCGCTCGAGGCCGAACTCGCGGTGTTGGATTCCCGGCGCGACACCGAGAACGCCGTTCTGACGGCGCTGCTGAGCTGGCGGGAGGCACTGCGGCAACTGGTCCGCACCATCCCGTCGACGGGGCCGGTGGACGATGCGGTCGCGGCTGCGGTGGGTGCCGCCCGGGATGCGGACCGCGAAACCCGGGCCGCGGAGGCCGCGCTCGGCGAAGCGGCCGCCGCTGAGCGCCGGGCCGAGCACGCTTGGGCGTTCGCCGAGACGGAGGCCGCACGCCATGGCCTCCCGGCCACCGACGAGGAGTTGCAGCTGGTGCTGGACGAGGTGGAGGAGTCCGCCGTACTGGTGCGCCGGCTGCCCGACCGCATCGACTCCACCCGCCGGTCCTTTCGTGACTGGGCCGAGGCCGTGGCGGCCCAGAAACGGGACGTCACCGACCTTGCGCAGGCCGAGCACGCTGCTGCGCAGGCCCAGCACGTGGCCGCCGATGCCCGGACGGCTCTGGATGCCGCCGAGGCGGCGCTCGGCGACGAGCCGACACGCGTCGCCGCGACGGTCGAAGAAGTCAAGGCGCAGCTCGCCGGTCTTGACGAGGACCTGGAGGCTCGGCGATCTGCGCAGACGGCGGCCGTCGAGCACGCCTCGACCGCCCGTGCGGAGTTGGCCGGCGCGGACGAGGAGACCCGGCGCACCGAGATGCTCTGTGCCGACCAGCGGGAAACACTCCGAGCCGTCCTCGACGTCGACGGGCTGCTCGTCGCGGCTCGCGACGGCGAAGACCAACCGGCGGGGCCGGTCCCCGACACCGTCGACGGCACCGCCCGCCTGGTTGCCGCTGTTCGCCAGGTCGTGCCAGAACCGTCGCGTGTGGTGGCCGAAGACGCGCTCGACCGGTCCCTGCGCCAGATCCGGGACGCGCTCGGGGCCGGCTGGGACGCCGGGTCACGGCGCGGCGAAGACGGTGCGCCGGTCGCCGTCGAGGTGTCCGGACCCTACGGGCGCCGCGCCCTGCCCGACGCCGCCGTCCAGGTCGCCGCGGATCTCCGGCGCTCCCGCGGTCTGCTCAGCGCGCAGCAGGATCAGGCGTTGCGCAACCTGTTGCACGGCCGCGTGGCCCGCGAGGTTGCCGAGGCCCTCTTCGCTGCGGCGGAGCTGGTGCGGAACATGAACGCGATCCTCGGCGAGGTGACCACCAGTCAGGGCATCGGCGTCCGGCTCGAGTGGCGCACTCGGGACGATCTCGACCAGGCGACCGCCACGGCTCTCCGGTTGCTGGCCAAGGACCCCGACGCGCGCAGCGACGAGGAGGACGCCGCCGTCCGGAAGGCGGTGACCGGGCTGGTGGAGGACGCGCGCGCAGCCGACCCGGAGCTGTCCTACCGGCTGGTGATCGCCCGTGTCCTGGACTACCGGAGCTGGCACGAACTCAAGATCTTCGTGCGGCGGCCGGGACAGCCGGACGAGCGCCTGCGCCGGCGGACCAAGCTTTCCGAGGGCGAGAAGAAGCTGGTCACCTATCTGCCGATGGCGGCGGCGGCAGCGGCATCGGCCGCGGCTCACGATCCCTTCAGGGTGGGCGCGCCACGGCTGATCCTGCTGGACGACGCTTTCGCGAAGGTCTCCGAGGACAACCACGCCCGGTTGTTCGGCCTGCTCGTCGGCCTCGACCTGGATTTTATCGTCACCAGCGAACGGCTGTTCGGAACGCACGCCACCGTTCCCCAACTGTCCATCGTGGAGGTGCTGCGCGATCCGGATCTGCGCGCCATCGCCTTGATCCACTACCACTGGGACGGCCGGCACCGCACGGAACTGGTTCCGCGATGAGCCGGGTCGAGGTCTTCGCCTACATCAACGAGAGCCCGGAGTACCGATCCATCCTGGCCGTCTTCGCCGGCACCTTCTTCGCCGAACTCGCTCCCGACGACGTCGCCGCCCGACTCGCCGTCGAGGGCATCGACCTGCCCGTCGACACCGTGGCCCAACGCCTGGAAAGCCTCCGCGCGTGGGGGAATCTGGATGTTTCCGCATCAGTGGGTGCGGTCAGCACCATCGCGGACTACTACCGCCGACGGAACCGCTACCTGATCACCCGCATCGGGCAGGAGGTGCACGAGCTCGTCGAGGCCGTCCTCGCCCAGGTGGACGAGGTCCGCGACGTTTCGGTCGGTCGGCTCGACGGGATCGCCGCGGCCCTGGAGACCCTGCTGCGCATCGACGTCACGACGGCGGATCCCGGTGACCTGTCCGATGCCGTCCGCGCGGTGTTCGATCCGCACCGGGCGTTCTCCGCGGAGATCACCCAGTTCTTCGCGGCCATCAATCAGTGGCAGGCTCGATACGACCTCGACGAGACCGAGTTCGCGTTCTTCTCCGAGGTGCTGGTCGGCTATGTCGGGGAGCGTCTGGAGGCGCTGGAGCGCCGGGCCCGACCTATCGGCACGCTGCTCGAACGGCTCGGCCCGCGCATCCCGGTGCTGGTCGAACGAGCCGGCGGTGGTCTCGCCGCCCGGGTCGCCGAAGCCGGGCTCGCCGATGTCCGCGTCCGCACCGAGTTGGGCAGTCGGATCGAGGACTGGGAAAACCTGAGCGCGTGGTTCCGCGGTCGTGCCGGAACCCCAAGCCGGATCACCACACTCGGCCGGGACGCCGTGGACGCGGTGCGCACCCTGACCCAGAACCTCACCCGTCTCTCGCGGTCGGGGTTGGGCGGCTCTTCGCGGCGCGCGGATCACCTTCGACTGGCCTCCTGGTTCCAGGACGCGGGCCGCACCGACCCCGATCGGCTGCCCCGGCTCGCCGCAGCCGCATTCGGGATGTTCTCCTGCCGTCACCTCAGCGGCGTCCCCGGCGACGAGGCGGATCAAGTCCCTCCGACGACGTCCTGGTGGGACGCTCCCCCGACACCGGTCCCGCTCAGTCTGCGCGAACGTGGTGACACCACCAATCGCGGTCGGTCCGCCCAGATGGTCGACCGGTCGGTGCAGCGACAACACCTGCTGCAGCGGCGATATGCCGAGGAACAACAGGCCGCGCAGGCCAGATCGGAGTTGTTGCGCGCTGCCGCCGGCAACGGCGCCCTGATGGACGGCACCTTGCTGTCGGCTCGCGGGCTGCGCGCATTGCAACGTCTGCTCGGGCCGGCGACCGCGGCGATGGGCCCGGGACGGAACAAGGGCGAGGCCGAGGACGAGGACCTCCGCTGCATCGTCGAACGGCGCACCGGTGAATCCACGTCCGTCAGGACGCCCGACGGCGCCTTCGTCATGGACGACATCGCCGTCACGGTGCTGCCCGCGGAGCAGTTGTGATGGCCGAGAACCCGCAGCACGCCGGTGAACGGACCGCGGCCGCGCGCGCCCTGCTCGTCGCACCGTGGCAGCCCGCGGAACAGGATCCCGGTCTGTTCGTCCTCATCCGGCGGCACGCCGAGACGCTCGACAGATGGTTCACCCAGCGGTTGGGTTACCGCCTCGTCGTGCAGGCGGACACGGCGCGACTGGTCAAAGCCGGACACCTGCCCGCCGACCGCCCGCTGCTGACCCACACCGGGCGCCCGTTCACCGGTCGCGAATATGTCATGTTGGCGCTCGTGCTCGCCGCGACCGCGTCCGGGCCGGATCGGATCAGCCTGCGTGATCTCGTTCTCCAGGTCCGGTCCGCCGCAGCCGACGCCGGAGTCGCTGTCGAGGCAGGCAGGGTCGAGCGCAAACTGCTGGCGACCGCCCTGCGCTGGCTGATCGCGCGCGGCGTGGTCCGCGAACTGGACCGGACCGTGGCGGGCTTCGAGACCGACGGCGAGGACGCCCTGCTGGAGATGCGCAACGATCGGCTGGCGATGTTGCCGACCCCCGCTCTGGTCGGGGCAGAAAGCGCAGATGAGCTGCTGGAACGGGCCGTCGGGGACATCGGTGGCCGCGCGGCGGTCCGGCGCCGGCTGGTCGAGGATCCGGTGGTGTACCGGGACGACATCGCCCCGGATGACTGGACCGAGCTGCGGCGCCGGTTCGGCGAGGAGAATCAGTACCTCGACGAGATGTTCGGCGTTCAGTTGGAAGCGCGCGCGGAAGGTGCCGCCGTCATCGACATCGACGGCGACTGCAGCGATGTCAGATTTCCCCGCGGTGGCAGCACCGGCCACGCCGCTCTGTCGCTGCTCGAATCGCTGTGTGCGCGCCACCGCGACGGAGCCGAGTTGGCAGACGTCGACGAGGAGATGGCCGTCCTGATCGACCGTTACGGCCGGTACTGGCGCAAGGACGCGAACGAGGATCCGGTGGCGTTCCGTGACGAGGTGATCGAACTCCTGACGTCGATGGGGCTGGCCACCGTCGGAGCGCGGGGCCGGGTGACGCCCCGTCCGGCGGCGGCGCGTTTCGTCCCGCACACGGTCCTACCCGACACCGACCCGGACGGCCCGGTGCAGGGAAGTCTGATGTGATCGGCTTCCTCGCCGATCCCACCCTGGTCCCGCTGTGGTCGGCCGTCCGGTCGGCCCTCGATCGGAACGGCCTGGACTGGCGCGGACGCCTCACGCTGCCCGACCTGCTGCCGGAGGGAAGGCGACGGTTGGGCGTGATCATCGAACGGCCGGTACCTGCCGGTCGCCGGCAGGTTGCGATGCTGGACCTTGTGGCCGGCGTCGAACGGATCGCGCGCACCGACCTGCTCGGTGCACTCACCGAACTGGGGGTTGCGCCGACCGGGCGGCGGGAACTGCAGCTCGCCCGGCAACAAGCGCATCGGGAACGCCGGCAGGCGTTGGACAACGCGGTCGCGGTGATCGGTCCCGCCGCACCGTGGGCGCCCGGGTGGGCCGAATCAGCCTGGAATGACGGCCTTTTCGCCGGCCGCACGGCCGACGGTGTCTCGGCACTGGTCGGACAGGTGTCCCAGGTGCTCGCGTTCGGCGGTTCCGGGCGCAGCCGCACCGAGATCGCAGCCCGGGTGCTGGGTGACGCCCACGCGCTGGACTCCGCAGGGCGGCTCGCAGCACTCGTGACCCGTGCCCTCGTCGCGCGAGAAGGTCCCGGTCCGGAACGGACCGTGTGGGAGCGCGCCGGGATGCCGCTGGACCTGGTGTCCGCACCCGTGCTGACCTGGGCCCTTCCGCTGATCGGCGAAGGCGCCGTGGCGCAGGCGGCGCGGGTCATGACCGGGGCCCGCCTGCCGCTGCACATCTCCACCATCGCCTTGCGCCGACAGACGCTGCTGGTCGATGCCGGCACCCCCATCCTGGTGGTGGAGAACCCGCGACTCGTCGAGGCCGCCGCGCAGCGAGCGCTGCCCGCCGCGGTGATCTCCACGAACGGCAACCCCACCACCGCACCGTTCGAAGCCATTACGGCGCTGCGGAACTCGGACGCGCGGCTGCGTTATCACGGTGACTTCGACAGCCCCGGCCTGGCCATTGCCACACGGGCCTGCGAAATGGGCTGTGCTCCCTTTCAGATGTCGGCGGTCGCCTATTCCGACGCCCTTGCCGTCGCCGATTCCGAGGGTGTGGTCCTGCCGTCCGATTCCGGGTCGGTCCCCGAGACGCCGTGGGACCCGGACCTTGCTGTTGCTTTCGCCCGCCGGCGGTTGGTGGTGCACGAGGAGCGACTGATGGATGAGGTTCTCGCCGCCCATGCCAACGCCGAGTCCGGTTAGCCGTCGGTTAGCCGGCCACGGAGTCCGTCGTCCGGAACCTCAGCTGTCCGTCGTCCGGCGAGCAGTGTCTTGATCGTGTCGGCAGCGGTCTTGATCGCCGGGACGAACGCGGTGAGCTGCTCGGGAGTGCAGCGGAACGCCGGGGCAACCGGGCCAACTTCGTCTGGCCGTGGCTGGCCCTGGGTGCCGTCGCGTTCTACGGCTCCTACCTGATCGGACCGAACCACTTCTGGTGGTCGTTCCTGCTGCTCGCCACCGCCGGCGCCGCCATGTACGCCCCGTACGGGCCGTACTTCACCTACATCCCCGAGTTCCTGCCCCGGCAGACCGCGGCGGCCTCCATCGCGCTGATCAACTCCTTCGGCGCGCTCGGCGGATTCGCCGGCGCCTGCCTGATCGGCTGGCTGAACAACAGGGAATACCGAGTAGCGCGCATGAGGTAGCTCCTGCCGGCCGATCTGGGAACTCGCTGGTATCGTTCTACCAATGGAGACGACGATCGATTCTGTCGGGCGGATTGTCGTACCGAAGCAATTGCGGGACAGGCTGGGTCTTCAGCCTGGTACCACCGTCGACATCACTGCTTACGGTGCCGGGCTGCAGGTACTGCCGGCCGGCCGGACGGCGCGGATTGTTCAGGTGGACGGGTACACCGTGGCGCAGTCCGACACACCTGTCACGGACGACATCGTCTTCGGACTGATCGAATCCGCGCGCCGGTGAGCCCTGGCGACTCCGTTGCACTCGACACCAGCGCGGCCGTGCCCTACCTGTTGTTGTCACATCCCGGACACTCATTGACGCGCCGTCAGGTCGGTGCCCGCACTGCACGGCTGACAACGCATTCATTGGCCGAAACCTATTCGGTGCTCACCAGACTGCCGGGTGACGCACGGGTGAGTCCTGCCGACGCCGCCATACTCCTCGCCGCAAACTTCACCGATGTCGTTGCTCCGCCGAGGCGGGTATCCGGTAACCTTCCCGCCGTTCTCGCTCCTCTCGGTATCGCAGGTGGAGCGGTCTACGACGCGCTGGTCGGCCTGGCCGCTCAGGCCGCGGCAATCACCCTCGTGACCCGGGACGCACGGGCCATCCCCACCTACACCGCGGTTGGCACCACCATCGAGGTGGTGAGCTGAAGCGACGCCGCGGATAGCTCACCGTTTCGTGCGGTGAGACAGTAGAGGCCGCAACAGCTCCCACAGCGCCAGTTCTGTCTGGTCGGGGCTGAGGGTGCCGTCGAACCGGAGAATCCGCCAGGTCGTGGCGTCACAAATGGCCACGATCTGCGCGAGCCGCCGGCCGCGAGTTGTCGTGTCGGCGACGCCGAGCAATGCTTGGGAAAAGGCTTCGCGGCACCAGTTCACGTGGTACGCCCGCGCCTGTGCGGCCAGTTCCGGCACGCCGGGCGCTTGGTGCGCCTCGGCATACAGCTTGAGGATCAGCATGCCGTGCTGTTCGTAATAGCGGACCAGCGCTTGCAAGGTGCTTTCCGGCGTTGCCCCGAGAGCCGCCGACCGGTCGGCGGCAAGGCGCGCCATCTCCCGTTCCACGGTTGCGGCCAGCAGGCCGTGCTTGCTCCCGAAGCGCCGGATCACTGTCTGCACGGTCACATCGGAGTCCGCGGCGACATCCTCCAGGCGGATCTGGTCGTACGGCAGTGTGGAGTACCGACCCAACATCGCGTCGATGATCCGCTCCCCGGTGCGCTCGGCGGCGTCCGCCCGGGCCGTCATCCGGTACCCGCGAACGGGCTTGCTTTTCACGTCAGTCAGGTTAACATGACCCAGATTGATGTGAGTCTGACTCACTCCAACTACGGTCAGGAAGATGTTGATCACCCACGAGAGCGCCTCCCTCATTCCCACCCGCCTCGGCAGCCTGCACCTTCGCACGATCGGAGAGGGGCAGAACCACGACCTGTGGCCGTCGATGTTCGTCGACAGCCACAGCTGGGACCGCCTGGTGCCGCTGCTGCCTCAGGGTCGGCGGTATGTGGTGGTCGACCCACCCGGACTGGGTCTGAGCCAGGCCCTGGAACGGCCCAGCAACATCACCGATGCGGCTGACTCGGCGATCGACCTGCTGAACGAGATGCACGTCGACGGCCCAGTCGACTGGTTGGGCAACGCTTTCGGCGGGCACGTCGGATACAAGCTCGGGACCCGAACGGGCGTCTTGCGCAGTCTGATCGCCGTGAGTTCGCCGACCGAACCGATTCCGGCCTCGCTTCGCCGGCAGATCACCCTGCTGCTCCCATTGCTTCGAGCAGCGGGACCGGTGGGTCCGGTGCGGTCGGCGATCATGGCCGGCATGCTCACCGATGCCTCCGCCACGCAGGAGCCGATCCGTCACATCGTGTTCGAGTCGCTGGCTCGTCCGACCCGCCGCAGCTTGGCCTTGGCGGTGCGCTCGTTCATCCTGAACCGTGTCGATGTCACCGCGGAACTGCGCGATCTGGCAGTACCGAGCTTGTTCGTCGCGTCAGATGACCGGGGCGACTGGAGCCCAAGCGCCGCAGACTCCGCCGCCGCGTTTGCCCCTTGCGCCGAGTCGGCGGTGATCACCGGCGCCCGGACGTTGATTCCATTGGAACGGCCGGAAGCCTTGGCGTCCCAGGTGATCCGATTCTGGAATGGCATCGGCTGAGTTCGAACTCATGACCCGAAAGGAGACGACATGGCCTGGCTGCCGCAGGATTTCGTCCACCCATTGGTCGTACCGGTGATGAGCGGATTTCACCTCCGTCCGATCCGGGCCTCCGACGTCCACCTGGACATGCCTGCCGTCATGGGGTCACAGGAGCGCCTGTGGTCGATCTACGGCACGGCGTGGGGATGGCCACCGAGCACCATGACGGCCGAGCAGGATCGCGAAGACCTGGCCCGTCACGAAGCTGAGGCGGAGCACCACGAGTCGTTCAACTACGCGCTCTTCGACGACGCAGAAAGCGAACTCATCGGCTGCGTGTACGTCGACCCACCGGAGAAGGTCGGCGCCGACGCCGAAATCTGCTGGTGGGTGCGCGACGAGTACACCGGTTCTGAGGTCGAAACCGCGCTGGACGCGTTCGTTCCGCGCTGGATCGAGCAGGCGTGGCCATTTCGGAAGCCCCGGTACGTCGGCCGTGACCTCAGCTGGCAGGAGTGGCTGGACCTACCGTCGATCGATCAGCAGAACTGACTCGCCGACCGCGGCTACGCCGCGGCGATCGTCGGGCGGCCAAGAGTCAGCTGCTATGTACTTGGGTTGCTTTGACGATCCGAACGAACTTCTGCAGCAGCGCCCGCAACTGGGCAACGTTCTCGGCGGAGTGTTGTGGGGCTAGCCTGCGCTGGCCACGATACTTGAGCCATTTTCTCGGTGTCACGAGCACGTGCTGGGAGTTTCGGTGTGGGACCCGGTTCAACGCCGGTCGCTTGGCCCAGTTGTGGTGGTACGGCCAGCATTGCTAAAGGCTTCGTGGACGGTTCTGTGGACGGTCCTGTGGACGAACGAGGCGTCGCTATCTCATCAGCCCAAGGACGAGACGCAAGGCAGCATCGACGTGTCGCATCTCCTCGTTGCTGAGACGGCCGACGACCTTACCTAATCGCTGGGGATCCACGGCCGCAGTCTGTTCGACCAACACCCGGGTCTGACGGCCCTGCAGTTCTATCTCCGGCCGAAAACTCGCCGTCAGCGCCGACGTCGAGGTTGGTGCCACCAGCCACGTGGACAAGACCAAGATGTCGGCTTGCACCACGACCGCGAAGCGAGCACCGGAGTGCTCGTGCCCTCGACTGCCGCGCGGAGTGCGCAGCCAGAAGACCTCACCACGCACGCAATGTCTCCATGTCACGAAGCACCTGCGCCGCCTCGGCCCGATCCTGCTCGTTGGCCGCCAGCGCTGCCGACTCGGCGCGAAGCCTGTCCTGCGCGCGAAGCCGAGCGGCATCGATCAGCGCAGATCGCAGAGCATTGGAGACGGTGGTCCCGTCCTTCGTCAGCACCGCCAGGGCGTGCAACGCGTCGTCGTCCGGTCGGAATGTGATCGTCTCGGCCATCGCGCCAATGTAATACGCAATGTAGGGCAGACGAGTGAACGGCAGCTGTGTCCGGGCCATGCAGGTTCGCGACTGTGGGTTGCCGTCGGGTGACGTCGGTGCCGGCCGGGTCGGCCGGTTGTCAGAGCCGGCCGGCCGCCATTTCCGAGCAGATGTGGTCGGCCTGCCGAGTGGCGAGCGCGACGATGGTCAGGGTTGGATTCGCGGCAGCGCTGGTCGTCATGACCGAGCCGTCGCTGACGAACAGGTTCGGCACGTCGTGCGCTTTGCCCCAGCGGTCCACCACCCCGTCCTTGGGCCGCTCGCTCATCCGGCAGGTCCCGAGATTGTGGGTGGACGGGTACGGCGGGGTGTGGTGTACCGAGATCGCCCCGGCCGCACCGTAAATGGAATCCGCGGCGGCGTAGGCGTGGTCCCGCATCGCGGCGTCGTTCGGGTGGTCGTCGTAGTGCACGTCGGGCACCGGCAGTCCCCACTGGTCCTTGACATCGGTGTTGAGGGTGACCCGGTTCGACTCCTGCGGCAGGTCCTCGCCGACCAGCCACATCCCGGCGGTGCGCTCGTAGGCGTCCATCTTCTCGGTGAAGCTGCGCCCCCACTCCCCCGGTTCGATGAAGCTGGCCAGGAAGGCCGGGCCCAGCGAGAGGGTCTCCATGTAGTAGCCGCCGGCGAACCCGCGGGATGTGTCGTGTTTCGCCTCGTCGGCGATGATGCCGGCCATGGTCTCGCCCCGGTACATCCGCACCGGCTTCTCGAACTGCCCATACGCCGAGCCGGTCATGTGCCGCATGTAGTTGCGGCCGACCTGCCCGGAGGAGTTCGCCAGGCCGTCCGGATGCAGGGAACTCGCGCTCATCAGCAGCAGCCGCGGCGACTCGATCGAGTTGCCGGCTAAGCACACCACTTTCGCGGCCTGTCGGTGCAGAGCGCCTGCGGCATCCAGGTATTCGACGGCGTTGACGGTGCCGCTGTCATCGTGGGTGATCTTCACGGCGTGGCTCAGTGGGCGCAGGTCGAGGTTGCCGGTGGCGATGGCTCGCGGGATCTCCCGCGCGAGCGTCGACCACTTGGACCCGTGCTTGTCGCCCTGGAAGTTGAAGCCGTCCTGGACCGATGCGGGTCGGCCGTCGTACGGCTCGGCGTTGGTGGCGTACGGGCCGGTCGCGTAGTAGCGATATCCGGCCTTCTCGGCACCGTTGGCCATGACCGTGTAGTTGTTGTTCGCGGGCAGCGGTGCCCGGCCGTGCCTATGGGTGCTGCCCATGGCGATCTCCGCCTTGTCATACCAGGGCGCCATCTCCTCCAGGGTGATCGGCCAGTCGAGCATGTTGGCACCGTCGAGATCGCTGTACACGCTGCGGATCCGGAATTCGTGCTCCATGAACCTCGGGGTCGCTCCCGCCCAGTGCGTGGTGGTCCCGCCGACGGCCTTGACGATCCAGGTGGGCAGGTTCGGGAAGTCCCGGGCCAGCCGCCACGAACCGCTGGTGGTCCGCATGTCGAGCCAGGCCATCTGCTTGAATGCCGGCCATTCGTCGTTGACGTAGTCGTCGGCGGTCAGGTGCGGACCGGCCTCGAGCAGGACGCATCTGACGCCCTTGGTGGTCAGCTCGTGGGCGATGGTGCCACCGCCGGCACCGGATCCGATGATGACGACGACCGGGTCGTCGTGCTCGATGGTCGCCATGCTCAGGCCTCCGCTGGTTGAACGAGTTCGGGACGCGGCTCATCGGTGTATTCGGTGATCCTTGCCGCGGGCAGCCAGTCCAGGTCGTCGAACCCGCGGTGAAGGTAGCCGCCCTTGTCGTACGAGGAGCCCTCGTAGCCAAGCATCTCCCACACCTCGCGGTCTTCGTAGAGGGCGACCACGGTGGTCGAGTGGACGAGCTTGAAGAAGGCGCTGTCCGCGATCCGCTCGACGGTGGCGGTTGCCTCGGCGTCGGACAGCGACCCGAAGTCGCCACCTGCGATCTCGTCCAGCTCGGCCAGTCCGGCCGCGAGCAGGTGATCGGAGTCGGCGTCCTGCACACTCTTGGCGGTCCGCCGGTACGGCGCGTCCGGGAAGCTCGGGTGCGGATACGCCACCCGCAACAGACGGACGAGGGTGGCCGCCTGCGCGGCGGTCAGCCCGGTCCCCGTGGCCGAACTCTCGGCGGTGTCGCGCTGCAGCTCGACCGGATCCTGAGGTTCCTGCCGCTCTTTCCGGTCATCGCCGCTGTCGCCCATGGGGTTTCTCCTCGCCGGCAGCACCGCGGTGTGCACGCCTGGGCACACCGTAACCGCGGTTCGGCCGGACGGCGAGGGGTCGGTCGCGAATCTTCGAAGTGGTGGTTAGCCTGGCCCGACACCGCCGGCACGGGAGGAATCCGATGTACTTCATCGTCGTCAAGTTCAAGACCAAGCCCGAGTGGACGGAGAAGTTCGTCGAGCTGGCCACTCCGTTCACCACGGCCACCCGCGCCGAGCCCGGCAACCTGTGGTTCGAGTGGTCCCGCAGCATCGACGAGCCGGACACCTTCGTCCTGGTCGAGGCGTTCGCCGACGACGACGCGGCCGGCGCCCACGTCAACAGCGAGCACTTCGCGACCGCGACGCGCGAGACCCTCCCGCAGGCGCTGGTCTCAACTCCCAAGATCGTGAGCCGGAAGGTGGACGGTTCGGGCTGGGATGAGATGGGCGAGATCACCATCAGCTGAGCACTACCCGGCGGCCACCCGAGCCGCATCGTAGACGTCCAACGGCATGGGATTATCCAGCTTCCAGGTGATGGCAATCGGCCGATCTCCGGTGTGGCTCAGGTAGTTCGCCGGCCCAAGGAACATGTAGGGCTCGGTGCCCATTTCGTTCGTTTTGCCATCGCGGACGAACAGCAGGATCGACGAGCCGAGGCGTCGGTGGTTGAGATATCGCTGACCTGTGGGCGAGTCGACTGACGTCGTGGATTGCGATTCCCAGTGGAAAAGGTCTGGGCTGATGGCGTAGTCGCGATACATCGTGGACGGCGAGAAGTCGGTGTCCGATTTCTTGAGCGTGATCAGGAACGCGTCAGCGTCCCAGTCCGCTGCGCGCAACACACCCTCCCGAAAGACCGCAGGCACCCGCGTCATCGATGCATGACCAAGTGCTGCAAGTATCTCCTCACGCTGGTATCGAGCATGGATCTGGAGATTCAGTCCTGCGAGACGGTCGTTCGGCTCGAGTGTGACGTGCCGAGCTTGATCGAATGTCACGTCGATGACTGAGTGCAGCTCGTCCCGCACGGCAGGCTCCGTCCGCAACGAGGAGAGGCCCGATTCATAGGAGGTGAATCCGCCGCCCGGCCAGAGCGAAAACAGCAACATTCGGGCGAAGGCCTGGTCGGCTGGGTTGAGGTCGGAGTAGCCGGCAGCATCGTCCGCCAGCAAGGCCTGATAGGCGATGGCACGGTCCTTATCGTCGACATGCCCGAGCGAGCGGATTCGCTTGAGTAACCCCTCCTCTCGTGATTGCCCAGCTCTCGTGGGCAGACCAGCATCGCGCCGCAGCCGTGTCCAGCTGCGATTTGACCGCACGACATCGGCCAGTTCAATGCTCGATTCGTGCAGAAAGCCGGCCAAATCGATGTCTCCGTAGCTCCGGAGCTCACCCACCAGGGACGCCCATCGAGTGGTCAGTTGGGTTTTGATGTTGTCGAGCACCAACTCCTGAGTGTGCCGGTCCAGGATGATCTGTGATCCGGACGGCAAGAAAGGGAAACCCTGCTCGACCTGATGGGCGAGCCCCCGCCGGGTCGCACCGGTCAACGCTCGATACCGGACGTCGAAACGGAATTCCTTGCGCTGGTGCCCGACAAAGTCCAATGCGGTGAGGACCGGTTTGTCGGTGGCGAGTCGCAGACCGCGTCCGAGTTGCTGCAGGAAAATCGTCGCGCTCTCGGTCGGCCGCAAGAACAGGACGGTGTCGACTGTGGGCAGGTCGAGGCCCTCGTTGAACAGGTCGGCGGTGAACAGGATGTTGACCTGTCGTTCCCGCAACGCACGGAGCGCCTCGGCGCGGTCGCTTTTGTGGGTGGTGCCGGTGACCGATAGCGCTGGTATTCCGGCGTCGTTGAACACGCGCGCCATGTACTTCGCGTGCGCAACTGACACGCAGAACCCCAACGCCCGCATCCCGCCGACGTCGGTGACTTTGTCGTTCAAGTTCTTCAGAATGATGGCAGCGCGCGCGTCGTTGCCGGTGTACAGGTTGGACAGTGTCCCGAGGTCGTAGCCGCCGCGGGACCACTGGATTGAACGCAGGTCGGTGCCGTCTGCGATTCCGAAGTAGTGGAACGGGGTCAAGAGCCCGTCGCTCAGCGCATCCCAGAGGCGCAGTTCGGCGGCTGTCCGGCCGCCGAAAGACGATCGGACGTCGACCCCGTCGGCACGTTCGGGCGTCGCTGTGAGACCCAAAAGTTCCGCGGGTTCCAGGTGATCCAGCAATGCCCGATAGGTGGACGCTTCAGCATGATGGAATTCGTCGATGACGACGATGGAGAAGGCGTCCGCGGGGAGATTCGTCACGCCGTAGGAATGCAATGATTGGACGGAAGCGAAGACGTGCCTCCATCGCTCGGGCCTTGCGCCGCCGACATACAGCTCACCGAAATTGGCGTCGGCCAGGACCTCACGGTAGGTGCGGAGGGATTGCTGCAGGATCTCCTGCCGGTGCGCCACGAACAGCAGCGAGGGCTTGTCCGGGGTATCGGATTCGCAGAGATTCCGGTAGTCGAGGGCGGCGATGACGGTCTTGCCGGTGCCTGTCGCGGCGACGATGAGGTTGCGGTGGCGATCATGCACGGCGCGTTCGGCCGCGAGCGATTCGAGCATCTTTTCTTGATATGGATATGCCCGGACTTCAAGCCCGGACAGCGAGATGATCGTGCCGTTCGACTGCGACTGTCCCGACGCCTCCCGCAGCGCGTCGTCGAGGCGATCTCGATCCCGGTCGGGGTCATAGGTCTCGAAGCTGGCGTCATTCCAATAGGTGTCGAAGGTGGCGACAAACTTCGCCATCAAAGTCGGAGTCGCGATCTGGGAGAGCCGAACGTTCCACTCGACACCGTCCAGCAACGCTGCGCGGGACAGGTTGGACGACCCGACATAGGCGGTATCAAATCCGGTGTTCCGGCGGAACAACCACGCCTTCGCGTGCAGCCTCGTCCGCTTCGCGTCGTACTGGATCTTGACCTCAGAGCCGAACTCTCGGACGAGGCGATCAAGGGCCCTGCGCTCCGTCGCGCCCATGTACGTGGTGGTTGCCACGCGCAGCGGTCTGCGCCGATCGCGGAGCCGCTTGAGCTCGGCGTCCAGTACGCGGAGGCCATGCCATTTCACGAAGGCGCACAACAGGTCGACCTGATCTGCCGTCTCCAGTTCTGCTCTGATCTCGGCACCCAGGGACGGTTCGTTCGGGGCGTTGGTCAGCAGAGCGGCGTCGGACAACGGGATCGCCGGGCGAATGGTCGAACTGACAGTGATCCCGGGCGCCACGGCCCGGCTGAGCGACAGCAACTGACGCGGGTCACCGGTCGCCTGATCGTCGGTCTGCTCGAGCAATCCCAGCACTGCGTTGACCAGTTCGACGCGTTTGACTGGGTCTCGCTGGGACGAGAGTGCCCGCTGGGCCGCGTCGCGCACATGTCGGGCGAGCACATCCGGCTGCTCGGCCAGGTCCACCAGTCGAAGCACAGGTTCCAGGTCCGCGCTGGACTCGAGCCGCCGCCCGAGCTTGGACGTCAACAGACTTTCGTACAAGCCCTCGGGCAGTTCCTCCATGTCCCCCCAGACACCAACAACCCGCGGCCGACCCGATTCCCTGCCGCTCGGATCGAGAAGCTATGCGGAGACTATCCGACCTATCCCAGCGCCCAGGATCAACAACTTGGCATTCTCGGACAGGGTCCGGTCGGCGTTCGCCAGCGCCAGCACGGCGCCGTTGAGCTCTTCGCTGACCATCACAACCCCCGTCCCTGTCCCAGCATGGCCGCCTTTGACCACCAGACGGCGCGGCGGCGGCTACGAGCGGTGACACTCCTTGACCAGGAGCAACGATGGTTCGTGTTGTCTTGGTACCTGCCCTTTGGGCGGGTGCGCGGACCGAAGACTGATGCATTGCGTATTCGTTTGTAATACACTTGGGTGGTGGCCGACGACCGATTCGACCCGGACCTGTTGGACGAACAGGACCCCGTTCGAGATCGACGCGCAGGCCACGCACCTCTTCAAACACCCGTATCTGGGGATCGAGGACGTCGAAGATGTGTGGGCCAGTGACCCGCTGTTCTACCCGGCCAAGCCGCCAGCGCATTGGCTGATGTGCGCTGCGGTGTCCGACCGAGTGTTGGTAGTGCCGCTTGCACCGTCACGCAGCGGCAATCCGCACCGCTGCCGCCCAATCGGCTGTTACGAGGCCGCGCAGGGACTTGCCACTCAGTACCGGAGGATCGATGAGCACCGAGACGCCGATGACGCCAGACGAGAAATACGAGTATTACGCGCAGCCGGGGAACCAGCAGCCGCAAGGACCGCCGCAGCGCCGGCAACCGCGGCTGTCTGCAATGGTGCCTGTCCGCTTTCCACCAGAATTGCTCGACGAGGTCCGTCGGCGCGCGGAAGCCGATGACCGGTCCCTGTCCTCATGGATCCGCCGCGCCGTCGAGCATGAACTTCGCAACTCGGCGTGACACCGGCGGACGAAACCATCCGCGGATGATCGTTCGGGCAACCTGGGTAGCGACGTATCGGCGGCTACGACTTGGTGGGCTACGCCCGCGGCGTGACCAACACGCCGACTTCGGCCGCAGCGGAACGCAGACGTTGGTCCCAGACGGCGAACAGCACGGTGGTGTCGCCAACAACCAGCAGGCTCGCCAGGTGCACAGCATCCGCGCCGCGGAGCGCATGCAGCCCGGCAAGCCGACCCGCCTCGGCGGCCACCGAGGCGGTCAGTTCGACCGCCCGGGTGGCTGACCAGTAGTCCTCCCATGCAGCTTCGGCGCGCCGGAGTTCCACGGGTGCCAGTCGTCCAGCCCGGCCCGCCGCGGACAAGGCCGCACGGACCTCGGGGTAGGCCAACCGGCTCGACACCGCCGCGTCGCAGCCGTCCCATAGTTCCGCAGCCAACTCACTGCCTGGTTCCTCGACCACCAGCTTGACGAAGGCGCTGCTGTCGAAATAGACGACCGTCATGGAGGTGTCAGCGACGCTGCTCGCCGACGAGTTCGGACACCGACCCGGTCGAGCGAGCTCTTTTGGCACCGCGCGCTTTGGGCCGCGCGGTGCTCGGCTTGCTCAACCACCCGCGCTGGGTGAGTTGGTCGAGCAGCGGGGCCGAGTCGACGGCCAGGATCCGCGCCACCGGTATTCCCCGTTCGGTGATCACGACGTCCTCGCCTGCCTTGGCACGCTCGATCCAGCTCGAGAGCTCCGCTCGCAGGGTGCTCACCGGTACGTCCATTGACCAAGCGTACATCTTGATGGATGTCTTCTGTACAGACACGCGCCCTGCTGGCGAGTATCGGTGCAGACAACTTTGCCGCCAGCGTCGACACTCCGGAATCGACGTTTGCGACCGTCGACATCCGTCCGTCAAAATGCGGAAATGGAGTTGGAGCGCACGTCCGGGCCGATCGAACTTGAAAGAGCCAGGGGCCTTCTGACGGGCCTTTTCC
>CAWAVL010000002.1:0-153649 GCA_963785455.1 uncultured Actinomycetota bacterium | reverse complement strand
TGGCGGCCGGTTCGGTGGCCGGCGCGCTGGTCGCCGCGCGGCGGAGCAGCGCGACCCTTTCGGTGCTGTTCCTGTCGGCTTTCGGCGTGGGACTCGGGCTGGTCGTGCTCGGCCTGACCCCCTGGTTCATCCCGTTCGCGGTGCTGCTGGTCGGCGTCGGGTTCATCTCGGTCACGTTCAACACCCTGGGCAACTCGTCGGTGCAGCTGGCCAGCTCGCCGGAACTCCGCGGCCGGGTGATGAGCCTGTACATGCTGGTGTTCATGGGCGGCACCCCGCTCGGCTCGCTGGTGGTCGGCTGGATCACCGAGCAATGGGGCGCGCCGCTCGCGCTGATCATCTCCGGCGGGGTCTGCGTGTTGGCGGCAGGGTGTGCTGCCCTGCTCGCAGCCCGGTCGGCGGGCATCCCCCTGCACCTGAACCTGCACCGCGGTGAGTGGAAGCAGCTCGCGTCGGGAGCCGCCCGGGCCGGCTGAGCCGGGCCCGAGCCAGTTGCTCCACGCTGCGACGTCGCCCCCGTGCCTGTGACGTCGCCCTCGCGTCGCGACGCGCGGTGGCGGCCGGCTGGTACCGTCGGGCACGTCGACGACCCCTGGTGGGAGAGTTCCCGGCACGCAGTGATCGGCCAATCCGATCGGTGACCGGGACGCCGAAGGAGCAAGTCCTCCCCACAATCTCTCAGGCGAACGAACCGCCGGGGACAGACACCTCTGGAAACAGGGCGCCGTCCGGCACCACCGGCCCGGCGCCTCGCCGAAGGCGGACCGCACGTCGGTCGGCCCCACGCTCCGATGACAGAGGGGGAGACCGGGCCCGCCCGGTAGGCCACATGTCATCAGTCGGCGGTGCTCGAGCCCGCGGACGAGGAAGCCCGGTGCGCCGGGCGGAGGTGGACGAGAGAATGACCGCACGGACCGCCGTCGACCAGTCCTTGACCAGCGCCGTCGCCGACGACCTGTCTGCGGCGTTCGCCGACCGGCACATCGGCCCGGACGCGCGGGGCCTGGAGACGATGCTGCATCTGCTGGATCAACCCGACCTGGACGCGCTGGAAACGGCGGCCGTCCCGGCCGGCATCATCGGCGGGGCGCCGCTGCAGCTGCCCGCACCTGCGTCGGAAACCGAGGCGCTCGCCGAACTACGCGCGCTCGCCGCGAAGAACCGGCCGCTGGTGCAGATGATCGGCCTGGGCTACCACGAGACGGTCACGCCGGCCGTCATCAAGCGGAACGTGCTGGAGAACCCCGCCTGGTACACCGCCTACACCCCGTACCAGCCGGAGATCTCCCAGGGCCGGCTCGAGGCCCTGCTGAATTTCCAGACTGCGGTGTCCGACCTGACCGGGCTGGACATCGCCAACGCCTCCATGCTCGACGAGGCGACGGCCGCCGCCGAGGCGATGACGCTGATCCGGCGCACCGCGAAGTCGAAGTCCAGCCGATTCGTGGTGGACGCGGACACGCTGCCGCAGACCATCGCCGTGGTGCGGACGCGCGCGGAGCCGATCGGCATCGAGGTGGTCGTGGTGGACCTGAGCCGGGGCGTCGAGGCGCTCCCGGTGGGTGACTTCTTCGGCCTGCTGCTGAGCTACCCGGGCGCGTCCGGCGCTGTCCGTAAGCACCGGGAACTGATCGAGGCCGCGCACCAGCGGGAGGCGAAGGTGGCCGTGGCCACCGATCTGCTGGCGTTGACCCTGCTCCGCCCGCCCGGCGAGATCGGTGCCGACGTGGCGGTCGGCTCGTCGCAGCGGTTCGGCGTCCCGCTCGGCTTCGGCGGCCCGCACGCCGGCTTCCTGGCGGTGCGCGCCGACGTCCAGCGCCAACTGCCGGGCCGGCTCGTCGGGGTGTCCCACGACGCGCACGGCGCCACCGCGTTCCGGTTGGCGCTGCAAACCCGTGAGCAGCACATCCGCCGGGAGAAGGCGACGTCGAACATTTGCACCGCGCAGGTGCTGCTGGCCGTGATGGCGTCGATGTACGCCGTCTACCACGGTCCGGATGGGCTCCGCCGGATCGCGCAGCGGGTGCACTCGCACGCGCTGAGCCTCGCTGGCCGGCTGCAGAACGCCGGGATCCCGGTCGAGCACGAGCAGTTCTTCGACACGGTGCGGGTGCGGGTCACCGGTCGCGCGCGTGAGGTGGTGGCCGCCGCCCGCGAGCGGGGGATCAACCTGTGGGCCGACGGCGACGACGCCGTCCAGATCAGCGTCTCCGAATCCACCACTGCCGAGCACCTGCGGCTGGTGGTGGAGGCGTTCGGCGTGCCCGGCGCCGCACACACGCCGCTGCCGTCCCGGTGGCCGGCCGAATTGAACCGGACCTCGGAGTTCCTCACCCACCCCGTCTTCTCCGCCCACCGCAGCGAGACCGCGATGATGCGGTACCTGCGGCGACTGTCGGACATGGACCTGGCGCTGGACCGGACGATGATCCCGCTCGGGTCGTGCACGATGAAACTGAACGCGGCCGCCGAGATGGAGCCGGTGACGTGGCCCGAGTTCGCCGGGCTGCACCCGTTCGCCCCCGTCGAGGACGCCGCAGGCATGCTGGAGCTGATCGACCTGCTGTCCGCGTGGTTGTGCGAGATCACCGGCTACGCCGCGGTTTCGCTGCAACCGAACGCCGGATCGCAGGGTGAGCTCGCCGGCCTGCTGGCCATCCGTGGCTACCACCGTTCGCGCGGTGACGACGGCCGCACGGTGTGCCTCATCCCGGCCAGCGCGCACGGCACGAACGCCGCGTCCGCGGTGATGGCGGGAATGCGGGTCGTGGTGGTCGGCACCGACGCAGGCGGCAACATCGACATGGCAGATCTGCGGGCCAAGGTGGACAAGCACGCCGCCGAGCTCGCCGCGATCATGGTGACCTACCCGTCCACGCACGGGGTCTTCGAGGACACCATCACCGAACTCGCCGACGTCATCCACGCCGCCGGCGGTCAGGTTTACGTCGACGGCGCCAACCTCAACGCCCTCGTCGGGGTGGCGCGTCCCGGCGCCTTCGGCGGTGACGTGTCACATCTGAACCTGCACAAGACATTCTGCATCCCGCACGGCGGGGGTGGCCCCGGCGTCGGACCCGTCGCGGTGGCCGCGCACCTGGCGCCGTTCCTGCCCAACCACCCGCTCGCTCCGTCAGCCGGCCCGTCAACGGGGGTGGGTGCGCTCGCCGCCGCGCCCTGGGGTTCGGCGTCCATCCTGCCGATCAGCTGGGCGTACATCCGGATGATGGGCGGCCCCGGCCTGCGCCGGGCCACGCTGACCGCCATCGCCGCGGCCAACTACATCGCCCGCCGGCTCGACGAACACTTCCCGGTGCTGTACACCGGCGGCCGCGGCTTCGTTGCCCACGAATGCATCCTGGATCTGCGGCCGATCACCGCGGCCACCGGCGTCACCGTCGACGATGTGGCAAAGCGGTTGGCGGACTACGGCTTTCACGCCCCGACCATGTCGTTCCCGGTCGCCGGGACGCTGATGGTCGAACCAACCGAGAGCGAGGACGTCGGCGAGATCGACCGGTTCTGCGCCGCGATGATCGCGATCAGGGGGGAGATCGACCGGGTCGGGTCGGGGGAGTGGCCGGCGACGGACAACCCACTGCGGAACGCGCCGCACACCGCGGCGTCGCTGGCCGGCGAATGGGACCACTCGTACTCCCGGGCCGAAGGCGTGTTCCCCGCGGGTGTGTCGCCGGCGCACAAGTACTTCCCGCCGGTCGGCCGGATCGACGGGGCGTTCGGGGACCGCAACCTCGTGTGCTCGTGCCCGGCGCCCGAGGCCTACGTGTAGCGACGGACGAGCGGAGCACGGCGCCGCGGTATCGATGCCGGGGCGTACCCGCGTTGAATGTCACTGCGCGAGGAGCGAGCGAAGCGCGGCGCCGGGGGAGTTGATGCCGCGGCAGGCACGCCGTTGAGGTCACTGCCTGGCGGCGCCTCGTCGACAAGTGCTGGGGCGGCGCGGGTGTCGTTCAGTCGTGCGCTGCGCGGGCACGGGCACCTCGCGGACGCGGTTACCGTGGCGTGATGGAACGTCGGCTGGCCGGGATCGTCGTGCTGCTGTTGGCCCTGTCCGCGGTGGTCGTCGTTCCGGCGCTCGACGGCAAGCGGGTCTCCGGCACGGCGGTGGCGACGATGTTCCCCGATCCGCCGCAGCCGGGTGACTGCCTGCGTGCGCCGTTCTCGCGCACCACGGCCACCCCCGGCAACCCACCCCAGATCACCGTCACCAGTGCCGATCTCGGCGCATGCGGGCAAACGGCGAGCGGGGAAGTGGTGGGCTTCTGGCCGTCCACCGCCGAGGCCGCTCGTGCGCCGTCGTCACGGTTCGGCGGCCCCTGTTATCGGCAGGCGGCGGAGTATGCCGGCCTGCAGAGCGGGGACCGCTCGACGGATGTGCCGGGTGCGCCGGTCGGCGGGCCGGTCCGTTGGAAGCCGACCATCGGGTTCAACCCCTACCTCGTCGTGCCGGGCGACGCCGAGAAGCGGGCGGGTCGGGACTGGGTGGCGTGCCTCGTCGTCCCGCTCGGCGGTGTCGCGTACTCCGGGTCGCTGAAGAACGCCTTCTCCGGCGGCCTGCCCGCCCAGTACGGATTGTGTTTCGACTCCTCCAGCTTCGATGCGCTAGCGGTTTTGCTGGTGTGCGACCGGCCGCACGCGGTGGAACTGCTGGCCACCGGCTGGATTCGTGATCGGAGCCAGGTGTCGCTGGGCGGTATCGAAAAGGCCTGCCAGGAAATTGCCAGCAGGTTGATCGGAGCAACGGATCCCACTAAGGGACGGGTTCTTGAAATAGTCTCCGATCGACTCACAATGCAGTCCGACGGTAGACCGGACGGCTCACTGACAATCGGCTGCTTCGCCGCGGCAGCCGGATCTGCCCAACTGTCGGGGTCCGTCATCGGGCTCGGCGCGCGTCCCGTTCCGGTCGCAGGATGACCGGGCGGTGCCCGGCCCGACCTGACCGGGGGCCGTGATGCGGCGCGCCATCGGAGTGGCGGTGCTCATCCTCTCGGTGGTGGCCGCCGCGGTGGTTGCGCGGCTCGACGGCACCAGGGTGGCCGGCCGAGCGATCGCCCCGCCCGGGCTGACCGCGCCCGACGTCGGCGACTGTGTCGCTTCCTTCCCCGACCCGGCGCAGGCGCCGGCTCCCGGTGACATTGCGAGAGGTGCAACGGATCCCACTGATTCCGTGATCCCCCGCCCACTGCCGCAGGTCGGTGTCGTCGAGGAAACCGGTGTCACGTTCAGCGGGTGCACCGGTGATCACCTGGGCGAAGTGGTCGCCTACCGCAGGATGGCCGCACAACGGCAGAACGACGCCGACCGGATCGCCGACATCGACTGGTGCCGTTCGGTCGCCGGGGATTACCGGGCCCACCTGCAGTGGCGGGTCGCCGATGCCGCCGGCGGGATCTGGCAGCCCTCCACCGGTCAGCGCTTCACCGCGGTGTTGAGCGCGCCGTTCGTCGATCCGGCTGAGCCCCGGTGGTCGGCCTGCCTGCTGCTGCCACCGGCCGGTGAGACCTACCGCGGTTCCTACATCCTCTCGCTCGCCCTGGGCCCGGCGCCCGCGCCGTTCGGACGCTGCCTCCAAGGGTCGGCCGAGCCGGCGTCATGCGCGGGACCGCACACCAGTCAGGAATTCGGCACCGGCTCCGAACCGCCGCCGAACGCCCGCCACGGCGTCGCCAGCTGCCGGGAACTGATCGGCGCGATGACCGGGATGGCCGAGCTGACGGCCGGTGGCCGGTTGCGGACGGAGTTGATCGTTGCCTCGCCCGCCGGTGGCGGTTCGTCGGCGGCGGGCGGTGCAGCGTCAGATGATCCAGCGGCATCGGGCGCGTCCAGCTGCCGACTGTCGGTGGTGGGAAGTCAAGTGCTCACCGCATCGCTGATCGGGATCGGCGACGCGCCGGTGCCGTTGTCCTGACGGCACCGGGCGCGCGGCGGCGCGACGGTGTCAACCCGCCGGGTTGCTGCCCAGCGCCTTCGCCAGCGCGGCGTCGATCGTGGGCCCCGCGTCGGTCAGCGGCACCGACGTGCCGGCCGAGGTCGGTGATTGCCCGCTCGACGGCGCCGCCGCGGAGTTGTTGGCACTGGCCGACGAGGAGGCCGCTGTCCCGGACGTGCCCGTGCCGTCAGTGCCTGCAGAACGTGCGACCTGCATCCCGTTCTGCGTGAACGCGGCCGTGCCGTCCTGCCCGCGCAGGTACGACGCGAACAGTGCAGCCGCGTCGTCCAGGGTCGGTGTCACCCACGACGCCGTCAGGGGCACGGCGAAGACCGCGTCACCGACGGTGGCGCCGCTCGGCGCGACGCCGGTGAGCCCGGGTGTGCCGGCGGTGAAGTTCGTCAGGTCGGACTGGACCACCGGAACGGTGGTGAAGCCGCCCTTCTCGGCCGCCAGCGCAGTGAGTGCGTCCTTCGTCAACGCCGGCTGCGGAACCGGTCCGCCGGCGGCGACGGCCTTGAGCTGGGGAGCGGCAGCGGTCACCTTCGCCTCGGTGACCGGCGCGCCGGACGTCGCCGCCACCACCGATTGCAGCGCATAACTGGTCGCGCGGTTGTTGACCGGACCCGGCAGTGCCGTGATCAGGTGACCGCCGGAGGGCAGCACCACGCTGCCGGTGGGTCCGGTTGCGGTCGGCAGCGACTGCCAGCTCACGCCCGCCGCAGCCATCGCGTCCGCGTCCTCCGTCCGCACCGCGAGGACAACCGGCGAGGTTGCCAGCGGGTCGGCGTCGCGCCCTGCGGTCATCGCCGAGTTCGAGGTCTCCAGGGCCAGGAGGTCGGCCTCGCTGTCCGGCACCCACATCGCCGGCGCCGGACTCGACTGCGCCGTCCACCCCCCGGCCAGTGCCTGCTCGGCGTCGGGACCCGGCAGGGTGGTCACGGCCGTGGTGATGCATGCCGAACGGGCCACCGGCTGGGTGGCGTCGAAGGCGGCCGCCGCAGCCGCGATCGCCGCCGACGACCCGGGTGAGGCCACCACGGGGAGGATCACCTGGGAGTTGCAGGACGCTGCCGCATCGTCATCGCTACCGCGGGTGATCAGGACATAGCCGACGGCGGCGGCCGCCACCACCACCACCGTCACGACCGTGACGATGATCCATGGTGCGATGCCGCGCCGAGCGTCGCCCGAGCCGTGACGCGAGGACATGCAGCCTCCCTTGAGTGCAGGTGCGCGTCTGACTCGACTCCCGGCCCACCTGGGTGCGGCAACTCTAACCAGACATCACCGACAGTCCGGTGCTGCCGCGATGGCGCCGCCCGGACAGTCCCGGTGAGGCCGCCCGTGGCCGTCTCGGGGTTGACCCGTACCGAGCGGCCCTACCGCTCCGGGGACCTCCCGAATTTCACCCGGGAGTATGGGCGGGAAGGTGGAAGCTGGTTGGATCACCTGCAACGATGGTTTCACCGCGACCGTGTGCGGGGGTGCCGTAGCGTGCAGGAAGTCGAGAGGACATCACATGGCGAATCCGTTCAGCAAGGCCTGGAAGTACCTGATGGCGCTGTTCTCGTCGAAGGTCGACGAGTACGCCGACCCGAAGGTGCAGATCCAGCAGGCCATTGAGGACGCCCAGCGCCAGCACGCCGCGCTGTCCCAGCAGGCCGCCGCCGTCATCGGCAACCAGCGCCAGCTGGAGATGAAGCTGACCCGGCAGATGGGTGACGTCGAACGGCTCTCGTCCTCGGCACGGCAGGCCCTGGTCCTGGCCGATGAGCAGCGGGCCAAGGGCAACGCCGCGGAAGCCGACAAGTACGAGCAGACCGCGCAGGCGTTCGCGACCCAGCTCGTCGCCGCAGAGCAGCAGATGGAAGACCTCAAGGCCATGCACGATCAGGCGTTGCAGGCGGCTCAGCAGGCGAAGAAGGCCGTCGAGAACAACGCCATGCAGCTGCAGACGAAGCTGGCCGAGCGCACCAAGCTGCTCTCTCAGCTCGAGCAGGCCAAGATGCAGGAGCAGGTGTCGGCCTCGCTCCAGTCGATGTCGCAGCTGCAGGCGCCCGGCAACGTCCCGTCGCTGGACGAGGTCCGCGACAAGATCGAGCGCCGGTACGCCAATGCCCTGGGCTCGGCGGAACTGCACTCGGATTCGGTCGAGGGCCGGATGCTGGAGGTGCAGAAGTCGACGCTCGACATGGCCGGTGCCTCCCGGCTCGATCAGCTGCGGGCGCAGCTGCATCCGGAGCTGGCTGCCCAGCAACCGCGCTCGATCGACGCGGTCACCGGCTCGACGACCACCCCGGCGGCGCAGCCCGCTGCACTACCGAATCAGCAGACCTGAGGAAACATCCGTGATGCGCAAGGCCACCGTTCGTGCACTGACGACGAGTGACGCCGTCGCGCAGGGCGTCGAACTCGCGACGATCGTCGGTGCGACCGCCACCGAGGCGTTGCGCAGCCGGCGGGATCCGTCGGTGGTGGCCCGCAAGAGGCAGCGGGCAGCTCGTCGCCGGGTGCGCGGGTGGACCGCCGGCGCGGTGGTCAGCGGGGCCGCGACCGCCGGTGGCGTGGCGGTCCTCGCGAGCAGTGGCGTTTCCGCCACTCCCGTCGTTTTGCTGGTGATCTTCGTTGCGCTGCTCGTCTGGAGCTTGTCCAACGTGGTCCGGTCCGTGTCAGAGATGCGGGTGCGGAACAAGATCGTCGCGGCGCTTCCTGCACCGTCACCCCCGAGGCGCCCGGTGGCGGCGCAGATCCGGCCGGACATGGCCCGGCTCGACGGGTACTCGGACGGGCTGCGTCGCCTGGTCGGGATGATCGGCATCGTCGATGACGACACCGGTGTCCGCGCTCTGCGGGACGAGATCCTTGCCGCCGCGGACGCCACCGAGTCGCGGCTCCGCCGGCAGGCCGCAGACCTGACCGGTGTGCTCCGCGCCCGCCGGAACGCGCCGAAGGGCACCGCGGCCCAGCTGGACGGCACGGCCGAGCTGTTGCGCCGGCAGATCACCGAAGGGGTGGCTGCCTACGGCGAGCTCGTGTCGGCAGCCAGCGAGGCCGCGAGCGCCTCCAGCACACTGGCCGATCGGGCGGCCCGCCCCGGCCTGGCGCCGGCTTCGCACGGTGCGCAACCCACGCCTATCGGAGGCCAGCCGGGGCCGCACGCCGAACTCGAGCAGCCGATCGATCAGCTGCGCGCGCTGGCGGCCGGCATGCGGGAACTCACCGACGGCTGAGCCCGCGGTCGCTCCTGGACGGCTCATCGACGGGTCGTCGTTGACCGGTTTCAGGACCGGGCGCCGGGTGTCGTGAGCCCCGGCCAGAGGATGTCCATCAGCTTCTCGGGCATGTCGGCGGCCGGGCGACCGGAGTTGTGCAGCTGCAACATGACGGGGCCGACGAGCGCCGCGGCGGCAAGCTCCACGTCGAGATCGCCGCGCACCTCGCCCCGCTCGATGCCCCGGCGGAGCACGTCGAACAGCCATCGGCGGCGCGGCATGATCACCCGCTCGAAATACTCGTCGTACAGGTCCGGCAAGCTGAGCCGGTAGGTCATCATCCGCGGCATGATGCGTCCGGACAGCGAATCCGCGTCCCGGTTCGCGATGTGCCGCACTGCCATGATCAGCAGCTCTTTGGTCGACTGCTGCCAGGTCTGGTCCGGTGCTGCCGGGAAATCGTCGTTGAGCGCGGCCAGAGCGTCCAGGACCAGCTCCCGCTTGCCCGGCCACCGCCGGTAGATGGTCGCCTTGCTGACGCCCGCCTGACCGGCCACTGCTTCGACGCTGAGCGCGTTGTAGCCGTCTTCCGCGAACAACCTCAGTGTCGCGTCGATGATCGCCCGGTCCGCCCGCTGCTCGCGCGGGCGGCCGGGTTTGCGTGCCACCCAGGTGCCGTCGCCGTTCACGTCCCGGTGTGATCGGGAGTGCCGACCGGCAGCGGCTTCTCGTGCCGGCCGCCGCTGCGGTGTTCGGCCGCGCCGTTGCCATGCTCAGCACTGCCTGTGCGCCCGTCGTTGCGCTGCTTGACCGGCGTCCGGGAGGCGGCCGGTGCGGAGCCGTTTCCGTTCGCCGACGCCACCAGCGCCCCGTCGACGCGTTCGGTCCCGGGCTCGTCGCGGTCCGCGGCGTGACGACCGACCGACACTGTCGCAGGTACCGGCGGAACGTGGCCGGGTTCGTCGTCCGGCGCCGCATGCCGTCCCCGTCGGGCGGGCTGCTGGTCATCGATCGACACGCGCGCCTCGCCGTTTGTCGACCGCAGCTCGCCGCCTGGTGATGGCACCGCCTGGTCGGCCTGCGGCGCAGCCGCCTGCCCGTCGTCCCGGGCACGCTGGTCGGCGGAAGCGGACGGGGCGGCGTCGGCGGGCGCCGAACCGGGCCCGGATCCTGCCCATGCCACCGTCTCGGCCTCGGTCGGCAGGCGCAGCAGGATCACGGTGATCGCGATGAGCAGCAGGCCCGCGGAGACGAAAGCGGCGGTGTGCAGCGCCGGCATGAATGCGTCGTTGGCCACCTGCCTGAGCTGCTCGACCACCGGTGGCGGAACGGCCCCGCTGGCCGCCAATCGGTCGGCGACCTCGTTCGTGCCGCCGATCGAGTCGGTCGCCGCGGCGAGTGCCTGCGGCGGCAGTCCCTTGTCGGCCAGGACCGGGGTGATGTTGTTGCCGTAGACGGTGCCCACCACAGAGGAGAGGATCGCGACGCCGAACACCGCACCCACCTGGCGGACCGTGTTCTGCACTGCCGATCCCGACCCGGACCTTTCGGGTGGGGTCGCGAGAGTCATCCGGGTGGTCGAGGGCGCGATGGTGTTGCCCAACCCGAAACCGAAGACCACGCCGATCACGATGAGGAACCACACCGGGGTGCCGGGCGTGAGGAACGCAAAGCACAGCATGCCGGCCAGGGCGAACGCCAGGCCGACGGTGATGACGACGCGGGCCCCGAAGCGGTTGACCATCCGTCCGCTGCGGGGGGCGCCGAGCAGTTGCCCGACGGCGAACGGCAGGACCAGCAGACCGGCTTGCAGCGGCGACCAGCCGCGCACGATCTGGTAATAGAAGGTCAGGAACAGCAACGTCCCCTGCATGGCCGCGAAGGCCAGGGAGACACCGGTCAACGGAATGGAGAACGACCGTACCCGGAACAGCGACAGGTCGATCGACGGATGCGTGCTCCTGGCTTCGTAGAGGATGAATCCGGCCAGCACGAGTGCCCCCAGCACGGCGAAGCCCCAGGTCGACGGCGCGACCCAGCCGACCGACGAGGCGTTCTGGATCCCGTAGACGATCAGGAACAGTCCGACGACCGACAGCAGAAGACCGATCGGGTCCAGCCGACCCGGCCTGGGGTTCTTCGTCTCGGGGACCAGCAGCATGATGCCGATGACGCCGACTACGACGATCGGCACGTTGATGAAGAAGACCGAGCCCCAGTCGTTGCCGGTCAGCCAGTTGAACCAGTTCGGGTGCTCCAGCAGCAGACCGCCCAGCACGGGACCCAGTGCCACCGCCCCACCGACCGCGGCGGCCCAGACGCCGATCGCCTTGCCGCGCTCCTGTGGCGGGAAGATGACCGTGATGATCGACAACGAGATGGGCATGACCGACGCGCCGCCGATGCCCATCAGCGCCCGGAAAGCGATCAGCTGACCCGGGCTGCTGGCAAAGGCGCACAGCGCGGACGCCAGGCCGAAGAGCACCAGGCCGATCAGCAGGATCCGTTTGCGTCCGAATCGGTCGCCCAGCACACCCCAGGTGAACAGCAGGGCGGCGAACGCCAGCGAGTAGGCGTTGATCGCCCACACCAGCTCGTTCTGCGTGGCGGCGAGGTCCTCCTGAATCGTCTTCAGCGCCACGTTCAGAATGGTGTTGTCCAGGATCACGACCAGCAGACCGACGACCAGGACGCCGAGCGCCTTCCACCGTTGCGGGTACATCCCGGCGGTCACCTGCGGCGGCGGCACCGATTCGGCGGTGGTCTCCGGTGACCCTGCGGACGGCGATTGGGACATGGCGTTCTCCTGGAGCTGTGCATCGGCAAGCGTGTGATGCGGATCCCTGGGCCGGCCGACCGGCGTCGGGCGGCACCGACGACATGATGACGTCTGACCCCGACAACCGGGTTCTCCCCGGACCTATTCCGATACGCGCCAGTATCGTTTCGTATATTTTCGCCCGGCCGCAACGGGTTTCTGCGAGCCACCTTCTCCAGTCTGTGCCAAGCGCCCCACGAGGGCGGTCACCACCGTCAGCGACGGCGGCGCAGGGCGAGGATCAGCACGACGATGGTGGTGAGCAGTCCGGCGGCGATGACCAGTTGTCCGAGCGGGCTCGAAAGGCCGGTGGGATCCATGCCATCAGTGTGCCGGGGTGCTGTCGGGGCCGCGGGAGACCGGGCCTCGAGGTCAGTGCGGCCGAGGTGGCGACAGCGGCAGGGTGCGGGCCAGGACGCTCACCGCCGGCAGCGGTTGCTGGTGACCGGCGGGCGGTCCGCGATGGCAGGTGCGGTGACGGCGCCGGAGGGCGACGACGACCCGCGGACCTCGACGCTTCCGGTGCGGCCGGGTCGGTAGGGTCGCAGCCGTGCGTCTCACCGAGTTCCGAGCGCTGATGCAGGCTCAGTTCGGGCCGCTGCGAGCGCCTTCCGTTGCCCATGACCACGTGTTCGCCGCGTTGGACGGCCGCACCGTCGACCAGGCGCTGGCCGCCGGCGAGGACCCCAAGCGGGTCTGGACGGCCGTCTGCGACGACTTCGACGTCCCGGACGCATTGCGCTACGGACTGCCGGACTGAGCGTTCACCGGCATCCGGCGCCGTCGCGGCACAGGAGTGCGATGGATCGTCCCAACACGCCGAGGCAATCTGGCTCCTCGAACAGGTGTACGTCTAAAGTTGTCCCCATGCGTCGATCCATCCACAACCTGTGGCGGTTCGGGGTGGCTGTCGGTGGTCGGCTCTAGCGTCGGCATCGACAAGTAGGACAGCAGGCTTTCGTCCCACCCGCACGAGGCGGGGCACGGCGAAGTCGCACCGGACATTGGACGAAAGGTACGGGTGGGTCATGTCGGCACCGGATCGCGAGAAGGCACTCGGCATTGCGCTGGCGCAGATCGAGAAGCAGTACGGCAAGGGCTCGATCATGCGCCTGGGCGACGACGGACGTGCGCCGGTCGAGGTGATCCCCACCGGCTCCATCGCCCTGGACGTGGCCCTGGGTATCGGTGGACTACCCCGTGGTCGGGTCATCGAGATCTACGGACCGGAATCCTCCGGCAAGACGACGGTCACCCTGCACGCCGTGGCGAGCGTTCAGGCCGCCGGCGGAATTGCCGCCTTCATCGACGCCGAGCACGCGCTGGACCCCGAGTACGCGAAGGCACTGGGTGTCGACACCGACGCCCTGCTGGTGTCGCAGCCGGACACCGGTGAGCAGGCACTGGAGATCGCGGACATGCTCATCCGCTCGGGCGCGATCGACCTCGTCGTCGTCGACTCGGTGGCCGCCCTGGTTCCGCGTGCCGAGATCGAAGGTGAGATGGGGGACAGCCACGTCGGTCTTCAGGCACGGTTGATGTCCCAGGCGCTGCGCAAGATTGCCGGTGCGCTCAACAACACCAACACGACGATGATCTTCATCAACCAGTTGCGCGAGAAGATCGGCGTGATGTTCGGATCGCCGGAGACCACCACCGGTGGCAAGGCGCTGAAGTTCTACGCGTCCGTCCGGCTCGACATCCGGCGCATCGAGGCGCTCAAGGACGGCACCGACGTCGTCGGCAACCGGACCAGGGTCAAGGTCGTCAAGAACAAGATGGCTCCGCCGTTCAAACAGGCCGAGTTCGACATCATCTACGGGCTCGGCATTTCCCGTGAGGGTTCGCTGATCGACGTAGGGGTGGAGCAGGGCCTGGTTCGCAAGGCCGGCGCTTGGTACACCTACGACGGCGAGCAGCTGGGCCAGGGCAAGGAGAACGTCCGGACGTTCCTTCGGGAGAACCCGGACATCGCCAACGAGATCGAGAAGCGGATCAAGGAGAAGCTCGGCATCGGTGCCCGGATCGACCTCGACGTGCCGGTGCCCGCGCCTGTCGACTTCTGATCCGGGAGATGTCCGCAACCCACGCGGCGGCAACAGGCTCCGCGCGTCCGAAGGAGTCCGACGTCAAGCGCCAGGTCATCGACGAGCTCGCAGCTCGATCGGCCGTGATCGCCTCCGGCGGGAGTGCTGCTGCGCGACCCTTCGCTGCTGACGGACCTGCCGTTCGGACAGGCGGTGCTGGTCACGCCGCCCGTGCCGCTGACACCGCCGCGACCTACGGTGGCGGTGCCGGTGCCGGTGGCGGTGGCGGTGGCGGCGGTGACCATGGCGACGCTCCGGACCGATCACGACGACCTGCGCGGCCCGTGCCGGTCGGGGCGAGCGGCACCGTCGGGCCGACTCATCCACATCGGCGCCGTGGTGATCCAGCGGGTCATCCCGAGGACGATCCTGGTGACCCCGAGGCGGTGGCCCGGGCGATCTGCCTGCGCCTGCTCACCGGTGCAGCCCACCCCCGTGCGGGACTGGCTGCGGCGCTGCGGTTGCGCGGGATACCGGATGACGTAGCCGACCGGGTCCTCGACCGATTCACCGAGGTCGGCCTGATCGACGACAAGGCGTATGCCCAGGCCTTCGTCGCCGCGAAGCACCGGGAACGCGCGCTCGGGGCGACGGCACTGCGCAGCGAGTTACGGCGTAAGGGCGTCGACGAGGAAACGCTTCTGCAGGCGGTGCAGGTGATCGATCAGGACGCGGAACGCGAACGTGCCCGGGCGCTGATCTCGAAGCGGGTGGAAGCTGCGCTGGCGAACGGCGAGCAGGCCGCCCGACGCAGGCTGGTGGCTCTGCTGGCCCGCCGTGGCTACGCCCCTGACGTCGCCTTCGCCGTCGTCACCGAGGTCCTGGACGAGCACCGCGAGGAGAACCGGCGGCGGTCCTCCGAGCACTGAACGTGGCGCCGTGCGCGGCGCTCGAAGCAACGCACTGCGCGCCACATCGGTGCGCATCCGGCCGCCGGTGCACCTTTGAGCCACTCACAACGCCGGAGCGACTCGGGTACGGCTGCCCGAACCGACCGGCCGATGATCACGCACAGTGATCTTTGACGCATCGCCATCCCGGTTGCGTGACGATGAACGTGCCGGGGTGATTGGTGCTCCCAGCGCCCTGACCTGCCCCATCGGTCGGCGGGTAGCGGGTCGGCTTGACCCGTGCGGTGTCGCTCCCTAACCTCGGTAATAACAGGAGAGTCACTATGCGCGCACCGCAGGGCTGCGCGGCCGATAGCTCAGATGCTTGTCGCACCCGAACGGCCTTCCCGAGGGCGTCGTCGCTGACGTCGACCTCGGCGTCGATGTGGTTGTTGGTCGCACCGCTCGGCGGTGGCGTCCTCGGCCCTCCTGCCGTCCACCACATGGACGGCCCGCCCCTTTCGGGCTGCCGTCCCACGCGGCGCAGATGAGGGAGGGTCGACATGTCCGACGTTTTCCTCATCGTGGTGATCGCCGCGTTGGTGGCGGCACTGGTCGCCGTCGTGGTGTTGTCCCGGCGTCGTCCGCCCGCTGCGCCCGTTCTGGACGAGCAGGCTCTGCGGCGGCTCGTCGAAGAGGCGGTCGGCAAACCGGTGCAGCAGGCGGAGTCGGCCGACACCGACCGGGATGCCGAGCCGGACCTGGGCCGTTTTGCGCTGCTCAGCCATGAGGCCGCGGCGGCGGCCGACGCCGCAGACGCGGTCAGGCGCACGGCCGCCGATGCCGCCGACGAACTGCGGGCCAGGTCCCGCGAGGACGCCGAGCAGCTCAGGGCCGACGCCCGCGCCGAGGCGGAGCGGACCCTCGACGCCGCCCGCGCCCAGGCGCTGGAGATGCGGAACGCCCTGGAGTCCGAGCGTCACCGGATCACCCTGGAGGCCACCGCCGCCGTTACCGAGGACCGCCGCGAACTGCAGGAAGCCGAGCAACGACTGCGCGCCGCGGTCGATGCGCTGGCCGAGGAACAGCACGCACTGATCGCGGACCGCCGTCGGATCGGTTCCGAGCAGGGTGAGTTACTGGCCACCAAGAAGTCGTTGCAGGCGCGCTCGGAGGCGTTGGAGGCGGAAGGCGCCCGGCTGCGCGCCAGCTCGCAGGAGTTGGACGAGCGGCAGTTGGAATTGAACTCGGCGGCGGCGTCCCACGAGGCGGAGCTGGTCCGGATCTCCGGGCTGACCGCGGAGGCCGCCCGTGCCGAACTGCTCGCCGGGCAGGAGGAAGCGGTCCGCCGCGACGCCGCCATGATGATTCGGCGGATCGAGACCGAGGCGCAGCAGACGGCCAAGCAGCGGGCCAGGGCCATCGTCACCGAGGCCATCCAGCGGGTCGCCTCCGACCAGACGGCGCAGACCGTTGTCGCCGTCGTGCACCTGCCGGCGGACGAGGTGAAGGGCCGCATCATCGGCCGCGAGGGCCGCAACATCAGGGCTTTCGAGACCGTCACCGGGGTGAACGTCATCATCGATGACACCCCCGAGGCCGTCCTGCTGTCCTGCTTCGACCCGGTGCGCCGGGAGATCGGCCGCATCACCCTGGAGATGCTGATCGAGGACGGCCGGATTCACCCGCACCGCATCGAGGAGGCGTACGAGCGGGCCCGCGATGAGGTCGACGTGCTGTGCCAGCGCGCCGCCGAGGACGCCCTGCTCGAAGTGCGCATCACCGACGTGCACCCGGAGCTGGTCAGCCTGATCGGTCGGCTCAAGTACCGCACGTCCTACGGGCAGAACGTGCTCGGCCACCTCATCGAGACCGCGCACATCGCCCGTGGCATGGCCGTCGAGCTCGGCATCGACCCCACCGTCGTCAACCGCGGCGCGTTCCTGCACGACATCGGTAAGGCACTGACCCACGAGGCGCAGGGCTCCCACGCCATCGTCGGCGCGGAGCTCGCCCGCAAGTACGGCGAGTCGGAAGAGGTCGTGCACTGCATCGAGGCGCACCACGACGAGGTGCCGACGACGACGGTGGAGGCCGTGCTGACCCAAGCGGCGGACGCCTGTTCCGGCGGCCGCCCCGGCGCCCGTCGCGAGTCGCTGGAGTCGTACGTGCAGCGACTGGAGAAGATCGAGGCGATCGCCACCGCCAAGCGCGGCGTGGACAAGGTGTTCGCCATGCAGGCGGGCCGCGAACTGCGCGTCATGGTCAAGCCCGACGTCGTCGACGACCTCGAGGCCCACGTGTTGGCCAGGGAGGTGGCCAAGCAGATCGAGGAAGAGTTGACCTACCCCGGACAGGTGCGGGTCACCGTGGTCCGGGAGTCCAGGGCCACCGAGATCGCCCGCTGAACCCGCGTCGGCCCCGCTGGGACCCGCGGCGCCCCCGAGCGGCGGCACCGGGCAACGTCGGATGGTGGAGCACCATTCGCGCGTGGTCACAAGGCGCACCGCACGGCACCGGATCAGCGACTTTCGTCCACACCCGGCGCGTTCCTCACCCCGACCGACTGCCTGGAGGCCATCAGGTCGTTCTCCTCGGCGTCGTCGATCTCGACGACCGGCCCGCCCCCACGCCGGGTGCGAAGCTTCCGCTCCAGGTAGTGCGAGAAAGTGCTCAGCGACATGTTGATCACGATGTAGATCACCGCGACGACGACGTACGTCGGCAACAGGTTGCCGTAGAAGCTGGCGGAGGTGTTCGCCGCCCGCCGCAGTTCCACGTAGCCGACCAGGATGCCGCCGAGGGCGGTGTCCTTCACGATCACCACCAGCTGGCTGACGACCGCGGGGAGCATCGTGGTGACGGCCTGGGGGAGCAGCACGATCGTCATCAACTGGGTCTTGTTCAGCCCGATCGCCAGGGCCGCCTCTGTCTGCCCGCGCGGTACGGCCAGGATCCCTGCCCGCACCACCTCGGCGAGCACCGAGCCGTTGTAGAGCACCAGGCCGATGACGACCGCCGCGAACGGGCTGGACACGCCGAGGACCGCGAACCACAGCTGGAACGCGAACAGCATCAGGATGATCACCGGGATGGACCGGAAGAACTCGACCACCACCCCGGCCGGCCACCGCACCCAGGCGTGGTCGGACAGCCGGGCGATGCCCAGCAGGGCACCGATCGGCAGTGCGATGACAACGCTGACAAACGCCGCCTGCAGTGTCGCCCACAGCCCGGGCAGCAAATAGGTCGTCCAGTTCTGGCCATCCAGGAATGGCGACCACTTGTCCGCTTCCAGTTGGTCCTTCGAGGCCAGGATCGAGATGATCCACCACACGAGGGCGGCCAGCAGGATTCCGAAGATCACGCTGACGATGACGTTGAATCTCTTGGCCTTCGGGCCGGGGATGTCGTAGAGGAGGGTGGCCCGTTCGCTCATCGCTTCACCGCGTTTCGCTTGGCCAGCGCCCCGAACAGCAGCCCGGTCGGCAGGGTCAACAGGATGAATCCGGCAGCGATGACGATGAACACCGCCGTGAACTTGTCGGCCTCGTTCTCGAGCAGTGTGCTCATCAGCACGGCCGCCTCCGCAACGCCGATCGCCGACGCCACGGTGGTGTTCTTGGTCAACGCGATCAGCACCGAACCCAGCGGTGCGATCACGGCCCGGATGGCCTGTGGCAGCACGACGATCCCCAGCACCTGGGTGAAGGTGAGCCCGATCGCGCGGGCGGCTTCCGCCTGCCCGGCCGGCACGGTGTTGATGCCGGACCGGATGGCCTCACAGACGAAGGTGGAGGTGTAGATGATGAAGCCCACCACTGCCAGCCGGAAGTTCTGGTTGTCCAGGAAGGCCTGTGGGTTGACTCCGGCCTCCCGGGTGGCCAGCCGCACGCCGAGCTGATTGGCGATCACCTGCGACATCATGATGATGATCAGGGTCAAGGGGATGTTGCGGATGACATTGACGTAGCCGCCCGCGAACCCGCGCATCAGGGGTACCGGGCTGACCCGCATCGCCGCGAGCAGGATGCCCAGGACGAACGAACCTATCGCCGACCAGAACGTCAACTGCACGGTCAGCCAGAACGCTCCCAGAACGTCGTATCTGGGGTCGGACAGGAAGCTGAAATCCACGCGCACTTCCTCTCTGGGCTCGTCCGGTTACGAACCGGTCGGCGGAGTGGGCGCCGGCACATCACTGGCTGACCGGGCCGATCGGGGGTGGCGACCCGACGGCGGCGGATGGACTCATCGGTCCCCGAGTCGTCCTCGGGGACCGATGAGCAGGTGCAGCGTCAGCTCGTCGGTGCGGCTGACGCCGACGCGAGAACACCGGGGGTGGGCGTGGCCGGGATGGTGAATCCGGACGGCCCGACGGTGCTCTCCAGTGCCTGCTGCCAACTGCCGTCGTCGATCATCGACTGGATCGCCGCGTTGATCGCGTCGGTGCCGGCGGTGTCGCCCTTCTTCAGGCCGATGCCGTAGTTCTCGGTCGAGAAGCCCTGGCCGACGACCTTCAGCTCACCCGGGTACTGGGCGGCGTACCCGGCGAGGATCACGTTGTCCGTCGTGACGGCATCGACCGCGCCCGCGCGCAGTGCCTCGACGCACTCGGTGTAGGTCCCGTACTCCTGGAGGGCGACGTCGGCGGCGTAGGTGTCCTTCACCTTCTGCGCGGATGTGGAGCCGGTCACCGAGCACAGGATCTTCCCGGTCATGGCCTCCGGCCCGGTGATGTCCGAGTCGCTCTTCACCAGCAGGTCCTGGGCGGCGACGAAGTACGGCCCGGCGAAGTTGACCTTCTCCTTGCGGGTGTCGGTGATCGAGTAGGTCGCGACGATGTAGTCGACCTCGCCCCGCTCGATCAGGCCCTCCCGCTCGGCGGACTTGGACTCCTTGAACTCGATCTTGTCGGCCGGGACACCCAGCTGATCGGCAACGTACTTCGCGACCTCGACGTCGAATCCGGAAAATGTCCCGTCCGGGTTCTTCAGGCCCAGGCCGGGCTGGTCGAACTTGATCCCGACGACGAGTTTTCCGTTGTCGGCGTCGGTGAGCACCTTCGAGTCGCCCGCTGCGGCCGATCCACCGGCCGATGCCGCTGAGCTGGCATCGCTCATTGCACTGCCGCCCGCGCTGGTGGCCTCGCTCATTGCACTGCCGGCCGCGGAGGTCGCCTCGGCGGCGACGCTGCCCGCGGCGCTCGTCGCTTCGCCCGCGGCACTGGTCACACTCGATGCGGCGTCGTCGGCACTGCTGCCGCAACCCGTCACGACGAGCGCCAGGGCAGCCGCCCCCGCGACGGCTGATGCGATCTTGCGGAGTCTCATTCGGTCGTTCCTTCCGATGATCGTCGGCGCGGGTCGGTCCCGGCCGCAGGTCAGTGAGTGAGGATCTTGCTGAGGAAGTCGCGCGCCCGGTTGCTGGTCGGATTGGTGAAGAACTGCTCCGGCGATGCGTCCTCGACGATCTCGCCGTCGGCCATGAACAGCACCCGGTCTCCGGCCTTGCGGGCGAAGCCCATCTCGTGGGTGACGACGACCATCGTCATGCCCTCCTTGGCCAGAGACACCATCACGTCGAGCACCTCGTTGACCATCTCCGGGTCCAGCGCGCTGGTCGGCTCATCGAACAACATCACCTTCGGTTTCATCGCCAGCGCACGGGCGATGGCCACCCGCTGCTGCTGGCCGCCGGACAACTGCGCCGGCAGCTTGTCCCGCTGCTCGGCGATGCCGACCCGCTCCAGCAGCGAGACGGCGAGGTCGTCGGCGTCCTTCTTGTTCATCTTGCGGACCTTGGTCGGCCCGAGCGTGACGTTCTGCAGGATCGTCTTGTGCGCGAACAGGTTGAAGGACTGGAAGACCATCCCCACGTCGGCGCGCAGTTGGGCGAGGCCCTTACCCTCCGCGGGCAGTGGCACGCCGTCGATGGCGATGGTGCCGGAGTCGATGGACTCCAGCCGGTTGATCGTCCGGCACAGAGTGGACTTGCCGGAGCCCGACGGGCCGATGACGATCACCACCTGGCCGGCCGGCACGTGCAGTTCGATGTTCCGCAGCACGTGCAACTGCCCGAAGTGTTTCTCGACGTTGTCCATGGTGATCATCGGACGGCCGCGGCCGTCGACCACGGAATCTGCGCTCACGAGCCCTCCCGACCGGTTGGCCGCGGCGCCTGGTCCGCGGTGGATCGAGAGTGTCATATGGAACGAAGCGGTGGCACGGTTCGGGCGGTTCAGTTCCCAAAGCTTTACTCAATGGGAGGAAAGTGGGCGGTTTGTGACCGGTTTGCCCTGTTTGTCGTCACTTCTGGTGAGCGCGGCGAAGCAGTGGTCTGCTCCGGCGCGATGCTGCGAGCCTTCCGAAAGCCTGATGGTGTCCCTTGGGTGGTCACGGTGCTGGGTCCACAACCGGTCGCGGAACGGTTCTGCGGCGGTGCGCGGGCGGTTCGGGTCGACGTGCCCGGCACGTACCCTGATCGGCGTGAGTTCCGCCGTCTTCGACCGGGTGGGTGCGCAGCCGACCCCACATGCCCGCACCTTCCAGGTCCGCACCTACGGCTGCCAGATGAACGTGCACGACTCCGAGCGGCTGTCCGGCCTGCTGGAGCAGGCCGGTTACCGGTCGGCGACGGCGGGCGAGCAGGCCGACGTGGTGGTGTTCAACACCTGTGCGGTCAGGGAGAACGCGGACAACAAGCTGTACGGGAACCTCGGGCACCTGGCGTCGGTGAAGGCGAAGCGCCCGGGTATGCAGATCGCCGTCGGCGGCTGCCTGGCGCAGAAGGATCGCAGCGAGATCCTCCGCCGGGCGCCGTGGGTCGACGTCGTCTTCGGCACCCACAATGTCGGGTCGTTGCCCACCCTGCTTCAGCGCGCGCGGCACAACAACGAGGCCCAGCTGGAGATCCTGGAATCGCTGGAGGTCTTCCCGTCGTCGCTGCCGGCCAAGCGGGAGTCCCAGTACGCGGGCTGGGTGTCCATCTCGGTGGGCTGCAACAACACCTGCACGTTCTGCATCGTGCCGTCGCTGCGCGGTAAGGAGGCCGACCGGCGACCGGGCGACATCCTGGCCGAGGTCGAGATGCTCGTCGCCGACGGCGTTCTGGAGGTGACGTTGCTCGGGCAGAACGTCAACTCGTACGGCGCGCAGTTCGGTGACCGGTCGGCGTTCGCGAAGCTGTTGCGGGACTGCGGCGACGTCGACGGTCTGGAGCGGGTGCGGTTCACCTCGCCGCATCCCAAGGACTTCACCACCGACGTGATCGACGCGATGGCGCAGACCGCGAACGTGTGCCACCAACTGCACATGCCGCTGCAGTCCGGGTCGGACCGGGTGCTGCGCGCGATGCGGCGCTCTTACCGCAGCGAGCGGTACCTCTCGATCCTGTCGCAGGTGCGCGCAGCGATGCCGGACGCGGCGATCACCACGGACATCATCGTCGGCTTCCCAGGGGAGACCGAGGACGACTTCCAGGCCACCCTCGATGTCGTGCAGTCCGCACAGTTCGCTGCCGCCTTCACCTTTCAGTACTCGCCCCGGCCCGGGACACCCGCCGCCACGATGCCGGACCAGGTTCCGCGCGAGGTGGTCACCGAACGATTCCAGCGGTTGGTGGCGGTGGTCGACGCCTCCGCTCTCGCCGGTAACAGGCGTTTGGTCGGTTCCGAGGTGGAGGTCCTGGTTGCCTCGGGCGAGGGACGCAAGGACGAGGGCAGCGGCCGGCTCACCGGCCGCGCACGGGACGGTCGACTCGTGCACTTCGCGCCGCGCGGCGCGATCGACCGCGCGATCCGCCCCGGCGACGTCGTCACCACCCGGGTCAGCTACGCCGCCCCGCACCACCTGGTCGCCGACGGCGAGGTGCTGACCCACCGCCGGACCAGGGCCGGTGACCGGTTCCAGGCGGGTACCGCGCTGCGCACGCCCGGGGTGGGCCTCGGCATGCCGGGTGTCGGACGGCCGGCGGCCGTTGCCTCGGCATCGGCCTGCGCAGCGGGCTGAATTGGCTGTCCCGCCCCTACTGCTGTCCGCCCCACTTCGTTGGCCGGGTCAACCGGTTGTGCTGCAGGCGCTCCCGTCCGGGGCACCGATCGAGCCGGCGGCGCGGATGCGTCGGTGGGACCAGCTCGCTGGGTTCAGGACGGTGAGCCGGTATCGCCGGATCCGTCGGTCAGTGGCCGCAGCAACAGATCGGCGCGATGCCGGGTGCTCAGCACGATGCGGGCGTTGGCGCCGTCCGAACCTGCGACCGCGCGCTCCCGCGCAGCGTCGGGGGAGCGGCCGAACCGGATGTGCCGCTGCACCAGTCGCTGCAGCCGCAACTGTTCGGGCACCTCCAGGAACCACACCTCGGTGAGCAGCGCGCGGGCCCGGTCCCAGGGCGGGACGTCGAGCAGCAGGTAGTTGCCTTCGGTGACGATGATCCGGGCCGCCGGCGGAACCGCAACCGCGCCGGCCACCGGCTCCTCGATCTCGCGGCGGAACTCCGGGGCGTAGACCGTGTCCGCACCGATCGCGCCGAGCCGGTCGAGCAGCGCAACATAGCCTGCCGCATCGAAAGTCTCCGGCGCGCCCTTGATCTCGGCGAGGCCCCGGGCGTCGAGCACCCGCTGGGCGAGGTGGTAGCCGTCCATGCCGACGAGCACGGCGCCGGTTCCGCAGGCGGCGGCCAGCCGAGCCGCGAACGTCGACTTCCCGGCGCCGGGCGCACCGGCGATGCCGATCATCACCCGCCGACGGTCACCGGCGGATGCCAGCAGGGTGCGGATGCGCGCCGCGAGTGCGACCGGGTCCGCCCGTAGCTCGGCCGGAGCTCCCGGCGCTGCCGGGACCGTAAGCGGGGCCGGCGATTCCGGTCGCTGCCCGTCCGGGCCGGCCGGCCGGCCGGCCGAGCCTGCCGGCGCACTGCGCGCGTCGCTCACGACGGACGGAGCCGCGGCGGCCGTGGACGCACCGCGCGAATCACCGGTCGACGGCACTCTGTGCGGTGCGCAGCCACTCCTCCCATTGCCGGGCCTGTGCCTCGGCATCCAGGGCCTTGCGGTCGTCGCCTGCCGCCCGTGCCTTCGCCGCCTGCGACCGGTACGACTCGACTCGCGCCCTGAACTGCTCGACCCGCGCGGAGGTCTCCGGGTCGGTGCGCCGCCAGTGCCGGTCCTCGGCCGACTTCACCCGGTCCTCGATCACCCGCAGCCGGCTGTCGAGTTCGCGGATCCGCTCCCGGGGCACCTTGCCTGCGGCCTCCCAGCGCTCCTGGATGGAGCGGAGCTTCGCCTTGGCCGCATCCAGACCCTTTGCCGGGTCGATGGTCTCGCCCTCGGCGAGCAGCTTCTCCTTGACCGCGGCGTTCGCCGCGAATTCGGCGTCGCGATCGGAGAAGGTCTTGTTCCGGCGAGAGAAGAACTTCTCCTGCGCCGCCCGGAACCGCGCCCACAGCGCGTCCTCGACGTCCCGGGGGGCGCGGCCGGCCGCCTTCCACTCCTCCATGAGACCCCGGTAGGCCGCTGCGGTCTCGCCCCAATCGGTGGCATCCGACAGCGCCTCGGCGCGGGCGATCAAGGCCTCCTTGGCCTCCTTCGCCGCGCTGCGCTGCTTGTCAAGCTCCGCGAAGTGCGACCCACGGTGCCGGGTGAAGGTGTCCCGGGCCTTGGCGAAGCGTTTCCACAGCGCATCATCGGTCTTACGGTCGATCCCGCGGATGGTGCGCCACTCCTCGACGATGGCCTTGAGCCGGTCGCCGGTCGCCTTCCACTGGGTCGATTCGGCGAGCGACTCGGCCTCGACGCACAGCGCCTCCTTCGCCTTGATCGCCGCGGCCCTGGCCGCAGTCCGCGCCTGGGAAGCGCCGGCGATCGCCGCATCCGCCGCACCGATGACAATCTCCAGCCGAGCCGCAGCGCCGTCCAGGTCACCGATCGCCGGCAAGGTGTCCACGGACTCGCGCAACGCCACCGCCTGCGCCTTGGTGGCCTTGGGATCTCCGGTGCCGGACGCCAGACGTGCTTCTAGCAAGGCGATCTCGGTGGAAAAGTCGTCGAACTTGCGACCGAAGTGGGCCAGCCCGGCCTCGTCGTCACCGGCCTGCCAGTTGCCGATGGCGCGCTCGCCGGCGGCGGTGGTGACGTAGACGACGCCGTCGTCGCCGATCCGACCCCACAGGTGTGGGTCGATCGGCTCGACCACCGGTTCGACGACGGGGGCGTGCGCCCCGTGCTGTCCGTGCTGCGCGGGCACCGGGCTGGGCCGATGACCGGGTCCGCCGGGCCGCCCGCCATGTCCGCCGGGCCGCCCGCCGGGACCGCCCGCCCGGGGTCGCTGTCCGGCCGGGCGCGGACCGTGCCCAGCACCCGGCTGTTGCTTGGCCGGACCCGACGACATGTCGTCCGGGTGTGCGACCGGCGCAGCGGCTGCCGGTTCGGACTCTGCCGGCTCGGATTCTGCCGGCTCGGAGGCGGGCGGCGCGGCGTCAGCCGATGCCTGGGCGTCCGCCAGTGCCTGGGGAGTGGTGGCCGGTGCCTGGGGAGTGGTGGCCGGTGCCTGGGCGTCCGCCGGTGCCTCGGGAGTGGTGGCCGGTGCCTGGGCGTCCGCCGGTGCCTCGGGGGTGGCAGCCGGCGCTGTGTCGTTCGGTGCAGCGACCGCGGGCCCCGGCTCCGCGGCCGCCTCGGAATTCCCGACCACTGCGGCTTCGGCCCGCGCTGACTCCGGGGATTCATCCGGCGCCGACTCGGCCGTCGTCTCGGATGCGGCCGGGGCGGCGGTCGGTGCGGGTGTGGGCGCCGTCTCTTCCGCCGGTTCCGAGCCCGCGGAACCATCGGTCGCCGGTTCCGAGCCCGCGGAACCATCGGTCGCCGGAGCGGGGTCCGCCGGTGCATCGTCCGCCGGAGCGGGGTCCGCCGGTGCGTCGTTCGGCGGTGCATCGCTTGCCGTCGCGCCGGCCGGCGGCGCCGGGGTGGGCGTCACGGTCGGCATCGGAACCGGTCCCGGTGCGGGTGTCACGGTCGGCATCGGCGCGACCGGAGCCGCCGGCGGGACACTGGGCATCGAGCCCATCTCGGCCGGTACGGCGATCGAACCTGTCGTGGCCGGTGCTGCCATCGACCCCGGTGTGTCGCCTCCGGCGGGCGTGGTGTCGTCAAAGAGAGGCGGTGGCGGAGCGGCGGGTGCGTCCGGTTGCGGGATCTCCGGGAGATCGGGCACCTCCGGTGCCGGATCTTCTCCGTCCGGCCGCGGTGACGGAATGTCCGGGCTACGTGGGGGTTCCGGGATCGTGGCCTCGCCGCCCGGCCGGTCATCGTCACCTGACGGGGCGGTGTCGACGTGTTGGCCGGTCTGATCGTCCTCGGACATTGGGCGGACCTTCCTCGCGCTCGAGGGGACCGCTCGGGCCCCCGGCACCTTGCGGTGCCCCAGTCAACTTCTCCCTGCGCCGCCGGCCGTCGTGGCCGACATCACGTCCAGTGTGCCCGTCCCTGCTGGTCGGAGCGAGTGGGGGTGGCTCCGGGTCGTTCCCGCACCGAATGCCGGTCCGCGCGCGGCCTCGGCTGACGCGGCCGCCGATTAGCCTGCACAGATGATCGTCGGAGCAGCGGTGTGCCCGGGTGCGCCGTTTCTCCTGGAGGGGGCGGCCGATGCACTGGCCCGGCAGGTTCCCGATCTGCTCGCAGCGTGCCGGTCGGCCGCCGATGCGCTGCGTGACGCCGACGTCATCCTGCTGCTGACCACGTCACGCACCGCGGGGTCGCCCCGGCCGGCCGGTCCACCGTCGCCGGCGTCCGCCGCGAGGGTGCGGGTGCTGCAGCCGGGCACCGCTCTGGGGCCCGATGGCTTCGGCCGCAGCGACCGTGTCCGCAAGCGCGTCCGCCAACTCCCCCCGGCGCGGCCTGAACAGGACCACACGGCGGCGGAGCCCGCGGTCGGCGTCCTGGTGGGTGCAGGCCTGCTCACCGGCGCCGGGATCGAGGTGCCGGTGACCGCGGTGGAGGTCGCCGGCAACGGATCCGATGCGGCAGCGGAGATGGCGGGATCCGGCGACCTGGCCGACCTGGTCGACGCCGCGGGCGATCGGCGGGTCGGCCTGCTGGTCATCGCCGACGGCGCCGCGTGTCACGGTGACTCCGCGCCCGGCCGCGCGAACGAGGCTGCGGCCGGCTTCGAACGGGCCCTCGCCGCCGCACTGCAATCCGGGAACCCGGCCGCGGTGGCCGCGGCGTGCGCGGACCGCGACACCGCCCGGAACCTGCTGGCGACCGTCGAGCCGCTCGCTGCAATGGCGTCGATCACCGCCGGGCACCGACCGCAGCGGGCGCACCTGCTGTACTCCGCGGCCCCGTTCGGCGTCGGCTACTTGGTGGGGGTGTGGCAGTGGTGAGCCCTCCCACCGGCTCCCCGCTCGACCGCCTGATCGTGGTCGCCGGGCCGACCGGCACGGGCAAGTCGGACCTGGCGCTGGACCTGGCGGAACGGCTGGACGGCGAGGTGGTCAACGCCGACTCGATGCAGCTGTACCGAGGAATGGACATCGGTACCGCGAAACTGGCGCCGGCGGAGCGGCGCGGTGTCCCGCATCACCTGCTCGACGTGCTGGACGTCCGGCAGACCGCCACCGTGGCGTCGTACCAGCGTGATGCCCGGTTGGCCGTGCAGGACATCCTGGACCGCGGGCGCACGCCCATTCTGGCCGGTGGATCGGGCTTGTATATCCAGTCCGTCATCGACGACATCGATTTCCCTGCAACGGATCCGCGCGTCCGTGGCGCGCTGGAGGGCGAGATGCAGCGGCGGGGGATCGGGGTACTGTTCGCCCGCTTGCAGGACCTGGACCCGGCCGCCGCCCTCGCCATCGGGCCGGCGAACGGGCGCAAGATCGTCCGGGCGCTGGAGGTGATCGAGCTGACCGGCCGGCCGTTCACCGCGACCCTGCCGAAGTGGGGCAGGCCGAGGTACGACGCCGTCCAGCTCCGGCTGGACCGGCCGAACGCCGATCTGGACGACCGGTTGGAGCGCCGGGTCAGGGCCATGGTGGACGCGGGGTTCCTGGACGAGGTGCGCGCATTGGACGCCGCGGGCCTGCGGGAGGGCGTCACGGCGTCCCGGGCGCTCGGCTATGCGCAGCTGCTGGCCGTGCTGGACGGGGACAGCGACCTCGAGCGGGCCATCGTCGCGACCGCGGCGGCCACCCGCCGTTTCGTCCGCCGGCAACGGTCCTGGTTCCGCCGGGACCACCGGATGGTCGACCTGGACGCCGGCGCACCGGGGCTGGTGCAGCGGGCCATGGCCGCGCTGGCCCGGACCCCCGCCGTACGCTGATCCCGTGACGACTCGCGACCTGCGGACGCCGCCGGACGGCGCTGCCGTGGTGACGGTCGTTCGCCCACCGATCGACACGGCGAACGGGATCCCGTTCGTCAAGGGCCATGGCACCGAGAACGACTTCATCCTGCTGCCGGACCCCGACGACTCGCTGGACGTCAGCCCCGCACAGGTCCGGGCGCTGTGCGACCGGCACGCCGGCATCGGCGCGGACGGCATCATCCGGATTGCACCCGCAGCCGGCGGTGCCGCGGCGTTCGTCATGGACTACCGCAACGCGGACGGGTCGCTGGCGGAGATGTGCGGCAACGGCGCACGGGTGTTCGCCCGGTTCCTGGTCGACGCCGGGTGGTCCGCCGCCGGCAGCATCACCTTCCAGACCCGGGGCGGTCTGCGGGTGGCGCAGGTGCCGGCTGCCGGCGACGTCAGCGTCGGCATGGGGCCGGTGCACATCGGCGATGCGGGCTCTGCGCGGCTCGACGGTGTCGAGTTTCCCGGTGTCGCCGTGGATGTCGGCAATCCGCACCTGGTGTGCCTGACGCGGGTATCGCTGGATTCGCTCGACCTGAGCCGGTCGCCGTGGTTCGACCGCGCGGTGTTCCCGCAGGGCGTGAACATCGAGTTCGCCGTCCCGCGCGGCGTCGATGACCAGGGCGTCGATGACCAGGGCGTCGATGACCAGGTCGTTGATGACCAGGTCGCTCATGACCAGGGCGTTGATGAACAGGGCGTTGATGACCAGGTCGTTGATGACCAGGTCGTTGATGACCAGGTCGCTGATGAACAGGGCGTTGATGAACAGGGCGTTGATGAACCGGGCGTCGACCACGTCGCGATGCGGGTTCACGAACGCGGTGTCGGCGAAACGCGTTCCTGCGGCACCGGAACCGTGGCGGTGGCAGCGGCTCATCTCGCCTCGACCGGCCGTGCCACGGGCACCGTGCGGGTGTCGGTGCCGGGCGGTGACGTCACCGTCACTGTGCAGGCCGACGGCGCGACCCTGACCGGGCCGGCGGTGTTGCTCGCCACCGGGACGGTCGACCGTACGTTCTGGGAGAATCACCGCTGATTGCGGGTTATTCCGAGAACGCCTGTGCGAATTGCGACAGAAAAACGCTGGCCATTCGTGGCACCCTTGAACCATATGACGAACCAGCACTTCGCCGGCCGGCCGCACTCTGGTCGCCCCAGACAACCCGCCGGGAAGGCCTGGTCCCGTCTCCGATCCAGCACCGTCAGCGCGGACAGCGGATGTCGGGCCCAGCGAAGAAGTCGTGGTCGAGAAGGAGTCCGCAGCGAGCGGCGGTGACACGATGACCCGTGAGACGACGAGCAGCACCGATCCCTTCACCTTCCTCGGAGGTAGCACCATCACCAGTGACCGCATGATCAGCGACGAGCAGTGGACCGACGATCGGCCTGACGACACTTCGCCGTTGAGCCGCCGGACCGGCGGCTCGGTCGAGGACGACGTGCTGATCGACCGCTACGGCACCCAGGGCGAACGCGATCTTGCCGATCGGGCCGCCCTGCGTCGGGTCGCGGGGCTGTCGACCGAACTCGAGGACGTCACCGAGGTCGAGTACCGCAAGCTGCAGCTGGAAAGGGTTGTGCTGGTCGGTGTCTGGGCCGGTGGGACGGCGGCGGACGCGGAGGCGTCAATGGCCGAACTCGCGCGCCTGGCGGAGACAGCCGGATCGGTCGTGCTCGACGCACTGGTGCAGCGCCGCAGCCACCCGGACAGCTCCACCTACATCGGCTCCGGCAAGGTGACCGAGTTGCTGGCGGTGGTCGAGGCCACCGGGGCGGACACCGTCATCTGCGACGGCGAGCTGACCCCCAGCCAGCTGCGCAACCTGGAGGAGCGGCTGCGGGTGAAGGTGGTCGACCGCACGGCCCTGATCCTGGACATCTTCGCCCAGCACGCCCGGTCTCGGGAGGGCAAGGCGCAGGTCGAACTGGCTCAGCTCAACTACCTCGTCCCCAGGCTCCGCGGTTGGGGTGCGGCGCTGAGCCGGCAGCGCGGTGGCCGGGTGGCCGCCGGTGCCGGCATCGGTTCCCGTGGCCCCGGTGAGACGAAACTGGAGATCGACCGGCGCCGGATCCACAAGCGCATCTCCCAGCTGAAGTCCGATCTGACCGGGATGCGTCGGGTGCGGGACACCAAGCGTTCCCGGCGTCGGGCCAACGCGGTGCCCGCGGTGTCCATCGTCGGCTACACCAACGCCGGCAAGTCGTCACTGCTCAACCGGCTCACCGACGCCGGCGTGCTGGTCGAGGACGCGCTGTTCGCGACCCTCGATCCGACCACCCGCAGGTCCTGCACCGCGGACGGCCGGATCTTCACGTTGACCGACACGGTCGGCTTCGTGCGCCACCTGCCGCACCAGCTGGTCGAGTCATTCCGCTCGACGCTGGAGGAGATCGCCGATTCCGACCTGCTGCTGCACGTCGTCGACGGCTCCGACGCACACCCCGAGGACCAGGTCGCCGCGGTGCGCGAGGTGCTCGCGGACATCGACGCACTGTCGGTTCCGGAGATCATCGTGGTGAACAAGATCGACGCCGCCGACGACATGACGCTGACCCGGCTGCGCCATGCTCTGCCCGGCGCACACTTCGTGTCGGCCCGGACCGGGGTCGGGATCGACGCCCTTCGCCGGGTGATCGCCGCCGCGCTGCCGGACCCGGCCGTGGCGATGAATGTGCTGATGCCCTTCACCGAGGGTGCGCTGGTGTCCCGGGTCCACTCGGAGGGCACCGTACTGGACGAGGAGCACACCGCTGAGGGCACTCGCCTACATGCCAGGGTGTATCCCGATCTGGCCGGGGCCCTGGCGCCGTACGTCGCGGTGGGTTGACCGTTCGTCACCAGCTGTACCCGGTTTGCAGCGGCCCGTATCCCCGGCCGGTGGCTCGCCGGCGAGCGGAATTCGGTGCCGGGAAACGGCCGGACGACGCGGGACCCCGGGTAACCTGGGAGTCGCGGCGGCCCTGAGCGGTGGGGCTCGACCAACCAGATCGTTGTCAGAATCAGAAGGCGCGGGCGTCGTCACGCAGTCCGTCTGTCAGGCCGAGGAGGCGCAGCATGGGTGGTTTGTCCTGGTGGCACTGGGTGATCATTCTGGCGGTGTTCATCTTGCTCTTCGGTGCCAAGAAGCTCCCGGACGCCGCCCGCGGTGTCGGGCGTTCGCTGCGCATCCTGAAGTCCGAGGTCAGCGCCATGCACGAGGACGACGAACGGGCCAAGAAGGCCCAGCCCGCTGAAACCGATGCATCGGCCGCCGCCGCCACGCCGACCGCGCAGATCGTGGGCCCTCCTGCGGCGACACCGCAGCAGTACCCGGCCGCGACGACCACCCCGGTGGTCAACGGGGTGCCGGTTGTGAATGCCCCGGCGAGTGCGCCGGCGGCCAACGCTGTTCCGGTGGATGACCAGCGCACCTGAGCGCGGCAACTCGAACGTCCTAGCTCCCGCGGCCGGTTCGGTCGCGGGAGCTCGGTGCATTTGCGGGGTGCATTGAGGGGTGCGCACGGTGCGCCCTCGCCGCGGGAGGCGCCGCTCTTGGCGCCACCATTCTTGGCGCTCATCGGCGGCACCTCTCCCGCGGCGCGACTGTGCCGGAGGCGTCGGCCGTCAGAGTTTGCGCAGCACCGTGACCACTCGCCCCAGGATGACGGCGTCATCGCCCGCGATCGGCTGGTAGGCGGCGTTGTGCGGCATGAGCAGGACATGCCCGTCCTTACGACGGAAGGTCTTGACGGTGGCCTCGCCGTCGATCATGGCGGCGACGATGTCGCCGTTCTCCGCGACCGGTTGCTGGCGTACGACCACCCAGTCGCCATCGGTGATGGCGGCGTCGATCATCGAATCGCCGACCACCCGCAGCAGGAACAGCGTGCCGTCCCCGACGAGGTCCTTGGGTAGCGGGAACACGTCTTCGATGGCCTGCTCGGCGAGGATCGGCCCACCGGCCGCGATCCGGCCGACGACGGGTACGTAGGTCGGCGTCGGCTGCTGCGGCGATTCCTCCAGCACGTCCTCCATGGGGCGGATGTCGACCGCCCGGGGACGGTTGGGATCGCGGCGCAGCAGGCCGCGCTTCTCCAGTACCTTCAACTGGTGGGCCACCGACGACGGTGACTTCAGGCCGGCCGCCTGGCCGATCTCCCGGACACTCGGTGGGTACCCACGCCGCTCCACCGAATCACGGATGACCTGCAGGATCTTGCGTTGGCGCATGGTGAGCACCCGGCCGGCGGCGGGCTCGACGTCGGGGAAGTCGACGACCTCGCCGTCCAGATCCACCACGACGTCCAGGCCGGCCGGTCCCGGGTCCACCGACGGTCCCGGTTCCGAACCGCCGGCAGCGTCCAGCCCCGACGTCGGTTCCGCTCTCGTGTCCGTCTCTGCGCTGTCCGTGTGATCGATCGCCACGGTCGTCCCTCCAGGTGCCTCGCGGCCGATCCGTACCTCCGCCGGTCGGCTCCGGCGGTCTCGGCCTCAGGGCAACTCTAGGGTTCTGCAGGTCACGATTCAAACATGCGTTCGATGGACACGCCGGCAAATCTTCCCACTGTCGGTGCCTCGGTGTAAAAAGCGTTCAGACGTTCGATAGAACGTGCGTTCGACCTCAGGTCGCCCTAGGGCGCCCGGGGGGCCGAGCGCCGAGCACCGACAAGAGACCGGCTGTCGCCGGTCGGTGAGGTCGAGGTGAAGCGATGAGGACTCAGACACTGACGTCCGGCACCGAGGACGTGCAACTGCCCGTGGCAGTGAATGCCACTGGCTGGCTGGCGCCGGAACCTGGCGACCCGGCAGAGACTGGCACACCGGATTCGCCCGGAGAGGGTAGGCGCGCCGGACGGTCGTCCGTGCGCCGGAGCCGCGGCCGGGTCGCGGCACGGGTTCGCCGTCGCACGCCGGACCGGACCCGTCGCTCGGCGGTCCGGCTCCACCACCCCACGCGCGCCGTCCCGGCTCCCGAGGTGCTCGGGAAGGAGGAGCCCGAAGGCGTCGGCTACCGGATGAGCCGCTGGGCCCGGCTGTCGTTGACCGTGACCGTGCTCGCGACCGCGGTGGTCGTCGTTGCTGCTCTGACAGCCGGCCCGCCGTCCAGGCGACTGGTGGACGTCACGGTCGCCCCGGGGGACAGCCTGTGGTCGATCGCCGCCAGCTCCGCACCGGATCGCGACCCCCGTGCGGTCATCGAAGAGATCAAGCAACTCAATGACGTGTCCGGCGACATCCTCCCGGTGGGTGTGGTCCTCCGGGTGCCGGCGTCGGACGGGTAGGTCGGCGGAGCCCGGCATCGGAGGAGTGGTGGCGCGGGTGGACCTCGCCAGAAAAGCCGCGGTCGGCGGCAACCACCCTTCCGGGCTCCGGCGGCATCGGACGGGTGAGCGCACGCGCCGATCGCGGATACACGCCGCGATGAATCCGGCTCCGCGGTGAGCGGGCGCGCGGGGCCCTGCGGCGACGGGGCCGGTCACCGGCCTTCGTGATGACTGGCAGCGACCGCAGGTCCGGCTGCGCGGACCGCCGCCGCCCGCGGAAATCCCTTTGGAGTGCGCCGAGTCGCTTGCGTTTCTCGGGGTCGGCAATCTACCGTCAACCCCTACATCTGGTACTTACACGGATGTAAGATATCAACAGGTTGTGCCACCACCGATCGTCAGTTGTCCACACGGGGCAGCGGTTACCCACCGGTGATGCACATTCCGATCCACAGTCGGCGGCCGATCGAGGGCCGACCGAGGGCGACCGAGGGAGCCGGTCGCGTTGTCCACAGCGTTGTCAACACCGCATCAACACAGACGCCCGCAATGCATCGGGCACCTGCACCACAGCAAAGGCGAGGTCGGTTCGCAGCCGGCCCGCGGAACCGGGTCGACGAGGGAGGTGGCGGGACATGAGGTGCCCCTTCTGTCGCTACCCCGATTCCCGGGTCATCGATTCTCGGGAGGTCGAGGACGGCCAGGCCATCCGTCGGCGCCGGTCGTGCCCGGAGTGTTCCCGCAGGTTCACCACGCTCGAGGGATCGCTGCTGTCGGTGGTCAAGCGCAGCGGAGTCACCGAACCGTTCAGCCGCAGCAAGGTGATCGCCGGCGTGATGCGCGCCTGCCAGGGGCGTCCGGTCGACGCCGACGCCGTGGCGCAACTGGCCCAGCTGGTCGAGGAGACGGTGCGCGGGTCCGGCCAGGCAGAGGTACAGAGCCAGGACGTCGGGCTGGCCATTCTCGGTCCGTTGCGCGACCTGGACGAAGTCGCATACCTGCGGTTCGCGTCGGTGTACCGCTCGTTCAGTTCGGCGGAGGACTTCGCCGCGGAGATCCGGGCGATGCGGGCGGCGGCACCGTCATCACCGGCCGCGACCGGTGGCCGTCCCGATCCGAGCGGAGACGACCAGGTCGCGCGATCGGACTCGCCGGCGACACCCGAGACCATGTCGACACCCGAGACCATGTCGACGGCTGACACGATGTCGACGGCCGACACCATGTCGACAGCCAAGACCCTGTCGGCACCCGAGGCCAGCTCGACACCCGACACCACGGCGCCGGTGGAGAACTCGACGGCGCCCGAGCCGCCCGCCGGCCCGCACTCCCACTCCGTCCCACCGATTCACGACCCGCCCCGGCCGGCGCCCGTTCCGCCGCCGGTCGGCGTGCGTTGACCGCCCCGCGCGACCGCAGAGCCCGACGCCGAACACCCGACCGGCCCGGTGCCGCGCGCCCGCGTCGGCGGACCTGACACATCCACCCACAGACCAACAGCCCGACCGGAACGACTCCGGCAGATCGACGCGCTCCCACCGCCACCCGGGGGAGTTCCACCAGGGGAAGGACCCACATGACAGAGACCATCGGTGCGCCCGGATCGTCATCGGCCGACGGGCAGCCGTCGCCGACGAAGGTACGCAAGCGCCCCGCGCCGTCCGCAACGGGCGGCGGTGCGCGCGGTCTGCACCTGGAGCGTGTGTTCACCACCGCCGGAGTTCATCCCTATGACGAGGTCACCTGGCAGCGGCGCGACGTGGTCATGACGAACTGGCGCGACGGCACCGTCAACTTCGAGCAGCGCGGTGTGGAATTCCCCGAGTTCTGGTCGGTGAACGCGACGAACATCGTCACCAGCAAGTACTTCCGCGGCGCGGTCGGCGCCCCGGCCCGGGAGTCGAGCCTGCGGCAGATCATCGACCGGGTCGTGCGGACCTACACCGCGGCCGGCGCGGAACACGGCTACTTCGCCACCGACGAGGACGAGCAGATCTTCGCGCACGAGCTGACCTGGATGCTGCTGCACCAGATGTTCGCCTTCAACTCGCCGGTGTGGTTCAACGTCGGAACGCAATCGCCGCAGCAGGTCTCGGCTTGCTTCATCCTCTCCGTCGACGACACGATGGACGCCATCCTGAACTGGTACCGGGAGGAGGGGCTGATCTTCAAGGGTGGCTCCGGCGCCGGGCTGAACCTGTCCCGGATCCGGTCGTCCAAGGAATTGCTGTCCTCCGGCGGCACCGCTTCCGGCCCGGTCTCCTTCATGCGCGGCGCCGATGCATCCGCCGGCACCATCAAGTCCGGCGGTGCCACCCGCCGCGCGGCGAAGATGGTCGTGCTGGATGTTGATCATCCGGACATCGCCGAGTTCGTCGAGACCAAGGCGAAGGAGGAGCACAAGATCCGGGTACTGCGCGACGCCGGCTTCGACATGGACCTCGGCGGCGAGGACATCATCTCCGTGCAGTACCAGAATGCGAACAACTCGGTGCGGGTCTCCGACGAGTTCATGCGCGCCGTCGACGCTGGTGACACCTTCGGTCTACGTGCCCGGCAGACCGGTGAGGTGATCGAGACCGTCGACGCCCGTGAGCTTTTCGGCAAGATCACGCAGGCGGCGTGGGAGTGCGCCGACCCCGGCATCCAGTACGACGACACCATCAACGACTGGCACACCAGCCCGGAATCCGGCCGGATCAACGCGTCCAACCCGTGCAGCGAATACATGCACCTGGACAATTCCTCCTGCAACCTGGCGTCGCTGAACCTGATGAAGTTCCTGTCCGACGACGGAGATTTCGACGGTGAGACCTTCGCCAAGGCCGTCGAGTTCGTCATCACCGCGATGGACATCTCGATCTGCTTCGCCGACTTCCCGACGCAGCCGATCGCCGAGACCACCAGGGCCTATCGCCAGCTCGGTATCGGGTACGCCAACCTCGGTGCGCTGCTGATGGCCACCGGTCACGCCTACGACTCCGAGGGCGGTCGCTCGCTCGCCGCCGCCATCACCTCGCTGATGAACGCGGTGGCCTACCGGCGGTCCGCCGAACTCGCCGGCGTGGTCGGACCGTACGACGGATACCCGCGCAACGCCGACGCGCACAAGCGGGTCATCCGCAAGCACGCGGCGGCCAACGACTACATCCGCGCGGTCGGCGGGAACGACGCCGCGACGCTGAAGCTGGCGACCGCCGCCTGGGCGGAGACCATCGCCACCGGGGAGAAGAACGGCTACCGCAACGCCCAGGCCTCGGTGCTGGCCCCGACCGGCACCATCGGCCTGATGATGGACTGCGACACCACCGGCATCGAGCCGGATCTCGCGCTGGTCAAGTTCAAGAAGCTGGTCGGCGGCGGCTCGATGCAGATCGTCAACCAGACGGTGCCGCGCGCACTGCGCGCCCTGGGGTACCAGGAGGAGTCGATCGAGGCGATCGTCGAGTTCATCGCCGAGCACGGGCACGTCGTCGATGCACCCGGTCTCAAGCGGGAGCACTACAGCGTTTTCGACTGCGCGATGGGGGAGCGGTCCATCGCCCCGATGGGGCACGTGCGGATGATGTCCGCGGTGCAGCCGTTCATCTCCGGTGCCATCTCCAAGACGGTCAACATGCCGGAGGAGGCCACCGTCGATGACGTCGCCCAGATCTACCAGCAGGGCTGGAAGATGGGCCTCAAGGCGCTGGCCATCTACCGCGACAACTGCAAGGTCGGGCAGCCGCTGTCGGCGTCGAACAAGAACCACGGCGAGAAGAACGCGGACGTCTCGGCGGCGCCGGCGGCCGCGACGTCCGCACCGGTGGTCACCGGACCCGTTCGTCGTCGGCTGCCGAAGAAGCGCCCGTCGCAGACGGTCTCGTTCACGGTGGGCGGCGCCGAGGGCTACCTGACCACCGGCTCGTACCCGGACGACGGGCTCGGCGAGGTGTTCATCAAGCTGGGCAAGCAGGGCTCCACCCTGGCCGGAGTGATGGACGCATTCTCGATCGCGGTCTCCGTCGGTCTGCAGTACGGCATTCCGCTGGAGTCCTACGTCGCGAAGTTCACGAACCTGCGCTTCGAGCCGGCCGGGATGACCGACGACCCGGACGTCCGGATCGCAACCTCGGTGATGGACTACCTGTTCCGGCGGATCGCGCTGGACTACCTGCCGGTCGACGCCCGCGCGGAGTTGGGCATCTTCTCCGCCGAGGAGAGGACCGCGCAGGTGTCGTCGAGCTACGGAGCTTCGACCGGCACCGACGAGGAGCACGTCGTCGAGGATCTGCGGACGACGATCGACGTCACGCCGATCGTCCGGCCCGCCGTCGAGGGCGGAGCCCCGGCTGCCGCGTCGTCGGAGGCGTCCGGGTCGGCGGTCGGCACGGCCGGCCAACGAACCGCGGGCAAGGCAGGATCGTCGACCGAACTGCTGGAGATGGTGATCGGCAAGTCCGCCGACGCGCCGCTGTGCTTCACCTGCGGCACCAAGATGAGGCCCTCCGGCGCGTGCTACGTCTGTGAGGGCTGCGGCTCCACCTCCGGATGCAGCTGACCGGCCGAGCCGCTCGCTGACCGGTACAGGCCGGCGGCAGGCGTCTGACGCCGCGCCGCACCCAGACCCCGGGCCCGGCCACGTATCCGCGACGTGGCCGGGCCCGGCGCCATCGCCCGACCGTTTCCGCGGAAACGTTCGCCGGCGCCGGGCACATTGGTGGAGATGACACCATCGGTGTCATGGCTTCGGTGTACGAGGAGATCGACGACAAGCTGGCCGAGTGGATCAACCGGCAGCACGTCTTCTTCGTCGGGACCGCACCGTCCGGCAATGACGGCAGCGTCAACGTTTCCCCGAAGGGAATGTCCGGGACATTCGCCGTCCTCGGACCCCGGACGGTCGGCTACCTGGACTACACCGGGTCTGGCGCGGAAACCATTGCGCACCTTCGCGACAACGGCCGGATCGTCATCATGTTCTGCGCCTTCGACGGGCCACCGAAGATCGTCCGGCTGCACGGGCGGGGCCGTGTGGTGCTGCCGGACCATCCCGAGTTCGCTGCAGACAGGATCCATTTCGCCAAGGACCGAACGCAGGGCCAGCGCTCGATTGTCGTCGTGGACCTCGACCGGATCTCCGACAGCTGCGGCTTGGCGTTACCGCTGATGGACTTCCGGGCCGACCGCGACGTACTCGACAAGTCCCAGAGCCGGCGGGATGAAGCGTACTTCGCGCAGTACCGGCATCAGCACAACACGACCAGCATCGACGGCCTGCCGGCGCTCGACCCGCTCGCCGAGGCCGCGACCGACGGGTCGGGCAGCACGATCGCCTGAACAGGCATCCGGTACCACCGCACCCAGCCCTCCGGGGGAGGCCGCACGGCAATTTAGCCATTCCGTGCCTGCCCAATTACTATCGGTTAGTATTTTCCCTGCGGAATGGTCAGTTGACGCGCATGGTGGGGGGAGCTTCATGGCCGAAATGCCTGCGGATGCACGCACTGCGCGGTGTCGCGGAGGATCGACGCACCGGGGGAAGAAGGCGCTCGCCGCTCGCAGCGCAGCGGGTCGAGGCGCTGCGCGGTTCAGCGCTGAGCGTTTCGACCCGGTCCGATTCAGCGCCGGCTGTTGCCTCGGGGCCGGTTTCCGCGCGGTCCGTTGGCGTGCCGGCGGCCGTGCCGCCCGACCCGCCGCGCTCGCTGCCGCATCGGCCGGAGCCTGACGTGGTCGCCATCGCCGAGGGTGCCGAGCGGGTCGCCTCGTCGGGTCCGACCACGGCGCAGCTCAGTGCCGCGATCGACGAGCTGAAGGGCGTCGCCGCCCTCATGTGGGACACCGACCTGCGCCTGGTGATGGCGGCCGGTGACAGCCTGCGAAGGGCCGGATACGACGCCGCGGCGCTGATCGGCAAACGCGCGGACGAGGTGCTGTCGCGCCGGGCGTGGACACGGTTGGGGCCTTACTACGCCGGCACGCTGCGCGGCGAATCGCCCGGGCCCGTCGACTATCTCAGTGGCGACTCGCAAATCGAGTACCAGATGCGATTCCGGCCGTTGCTGGATGTCGACGGGATCACCGTCGTCGGCGGAATGGCGATCATTCAGGAGGTCACCGAGCAGCGGGCCGAGCAGAATCTGCTGGAACAGATCCAGCGGCTCGGGCACGTCGGCAGCTACACGTTCGACCGGATTCGCGGCTGGCGCGCCGATGACGAACTGCTGGCCCTGCTCGGCGCGGACAGCGTGGACGGCATCGACGGCGCCTTCGAGCAACTCGTGGTCGCCGAGGACCGCTGCGCCGTTCGCCAGGCCATCGACGAGGTGGTCGGCGCAGGTGGCCGAGCGACGGTGCGTTACCGGATCGTGCATGGCGACAGCGGGGACGTGCGGCACATGGTCGGCGCCTTCATGGGCGTGCTGGACGCGGACGGCGGCCTGCTGCGGATGATCACCGCGCACGTCGACGTCACGTCCGCGGTGGCGGCCGCGAAGTCCCGGGTGAGCGCCTCCCGGGCCCGGGCCGTCCTGCTCCGGCGGGTGAGCGACAAACTGGCCGCGAGCACCGGACCCACCGACGAGCAGATCCGCAGCATCATCGACGTGGCCGTCGCCGTGGTCGGGGACGGCGCACTGGTGCAGGTCTTCGACCACACCGGCACCGCGGAGGTCGACCTCGTGTCCGTCACGGCGGAACCGCACGACGCCCGCATCACCGCCGATCTCATCGAGCCGCTGCGCACGCCGCCGCGGGCCGCCCGGTCGCGGCATGTCACGTCGCTCTGGTCGTCGGAGAAGACGCCCAACTGGCGGCAGGAACTCGCAGCAGCGACCGGCCGTGCCGTGCCGGCCGCCCTGCCGCACGTCATTTCGGCGCCCATCCGGCACACCGGGCGAAACCTCGGCGTGCTGCGGGTTTTCCGATTGGACCCGGCGAACACGTTCCAGCGCGACGACGCAGAACTGACGCAGATGATCGCCGACCGGGTCGGTGCGGTGGTCGGTGAGGACAGGGTGCGTCAGGAGCTCCGCCGTCAGCACCGGCAGGGTGAGCTGCTCGCCGCCCAGTTGGAGCGGCTGACCGCCGAGCAACGGGAACTGCTGGATCAGCTGTCGAACGTGGAGGAACGGGAGCGGGCGCTGCTCGCCGAAGCGATCCATGACGAACCGCTGCAGATGGTGCTCGCGGTGATCATGCAGCTGGACATGTTCGCCATCAACGACTCGACGTCGCAGTCGCAACGGCTGGAGCCGATGCTGGCCACCCTGGAATCTGCGGTCGCCCAGCTGCGAACGCTGATCATCGCGCTCACCCCGCCCGATCTGGCCGACGGGCTGGGCGGGGCGCTCCGCCGGCTCGCCGAAGGCATCTTCGTCGGCCAGCCGACCCGCATCGTGGTGACCGGCCTGGCACATGTCAGCCTCACCCCGCTGCGGAAGGTCAACGCCTACAACATCCTGCGGGAGGCCATGGTCAACGTCCGCAAGCACGCGCGCGCGAGCACGGTGCGGGTCTCGCTGGAGGAGAGTGACGGGGTGGTGACCGCGGTGGTCGCCGACGACGGCGTGGGCAGTGACGAGATGCATCCCGGCGCATCGCATCTCGGCATTGCGACAATGCGGGCGCGAGCGGTTGCCGAGGGCGGTGAGCTGCTCGTGGAGAGCGCAGCCGGCCGCGGCACCCGAGTCGTGCTGACCCTCCCGATCACCCCCCCTGACGGCGACCGCGCACCGCACGGCCCGCGACCGCGGCCGCCGGTGTCCCTGCCCATCCCGCGGCAGTCGAGCGCCGAGCGTGCGGGCGACGGCCGCTGATGGGCGCACAGGCCGCACCGACCGGAGCCGCGGCTACCGACACCGCGGCCACCGACACCGCGGCCACCGACACCGCGGCCACCGACACCGCGGCCACCGACACCGCGGCCACCGACACCGCGGCTACCGACACCGCGGTAACCGACACCCCGGGTCACCGGCTGCACGACCTCGCCGCCGCCGTGCACGCCGAACCGATCCAGCGCATCGTCGCCGCGATCCTGGCGTTGGACGGGCTGCGGTCGCAGCTATCCGCCGACAGTGCGAGCGGCCATCGCATCGCTGCCGGCATCGCCGACGTCACCGCGCAGTTGGAAGGCACGGTCGAGCTGCTGCGTCGGCTGGTCGACGGTTCACTCCGCGCCGACGCGCCGCTGCTCGACCGGGGCGTGCAGGACAGGAATGCGGGCACTGTGCCCGAGGGGACGCACGCGTGCCGCCGCTCCGGCCGCGAGGAAGCGGGAAAGCCGAAAGCCCGAACGATCGTCGTCTGCGACAACCACCGGGACCTGCGGCGAGCCGTCGTCTCGGCACTGGCCGAACTGGGCGGGTTCCTCGTCGTCGGCCAGGCCTGGGACGCTCACACCTGCCTGGAGGAGGTCACCATGCGACGGCCCGACCTGCTGATCCTGGACGTCGGCCTGCCCGGCGGGGGGCCGGCACTGGCGTCCGCGGTCAGGGTCGCGAACCCGTCCACCCGGATCGTCGTGTTCTCCGGCCACGACGACGACGGCACCAGGCAAGCCATGCTGGCCGCGGGTGCGGACCGCTATGTGGTGAAGACCGGACGGTTGCGCGCGTTGATCCAGGTGCTCGACGACGTGTGCTGAGCACAGCCGGTCCGCGCGCCACCCAGGGGGCGCAAGCTGCCCCGCCGGATCACCGTGCCGACGGCTGGAATCCGCCCCGTCACCGACGGGGCCTCACCGGCCGGAGGAGCGCAGCGCCTGATCCAGGTCCGCCCACAGGTCCTCGACGTGTTCCACCCCGACGCTGAGCCGCAGCAGGCCGGCCGGAACGTGTTCGGAGTTGGCGTATTTCGCCCGCCGCTCGATCGTCGACTCGACGCCGCCGAGGCTGGTGGCGTGCGTCATGATCCGCACGCCCTGTGCCACCGCCTCCGCCGCGTCCGCGCCGCCGTGCACCTCGAACGACAGCATGGCGCCGAAGCCGCTCATCTGTTCCGCGGCCCGCTGGTGCCACGGATCCTCTGGCAGGCCCGGGTAACGGACCCGGGAGACAGCCGGGTGCTCGTGCAGTCGCTGCGCCAGCACCCCCGCACTCTCCTGGCCACGCGCCAGCCGTACCGCCAGTGTCCGCAATCCACGCAGTGCCAGGAACGACTCCAGGGCACCGGGCAGTCCGCCGGACAGCCGGCGGCGTTGCGCGATGCGCTGGAGCATCTCCGGGTCGGCGGCCACGGCGAGCCCGAGCAGCAGATCCGAGTGCCCGCCGATGAACTTCGTCGCGCTGTGCAGCACGATGTGCGCCCCGAGGGACAACGGGCGTTGCCCCAACGGCGTGGCAAAGGTGTTGTCCACCACCACGATCGCGCCTGTGCCGGCACCGAAGCGACACAGTTCCGGGAGGTCCGCGACGTCGATCAGCGGGTTCGTCGGCGACTCCAACCACAGCATGTCCGCCGCCCAGGCCGCCTCCTTGGTGGCGGCCGTGTCGGTGATGTCGACGACCGTCACCTTCCACCGACCGATCGACGATCCCTCCCGCAGCAACGATCGCACCCCGGAATAGGAGTCGCTGGGGACCACGACGTGCGCGCCGGTCGGCACCAGTTCGAGGATTGCCGATGCAGCGGCCATCCCGGAGCCGAACGCGATGGCGCCGCTCCCGCCCTCCAGGGCGGCGACGGCCGATTCGAGGGCCTCCCAGGTCGCGGTGCCACCGTCCCGGGAGTACTCGACGACCGGCGCGTCGGGTGTGCCCGCCCGGAAGTTGGAGGCGAGCACCAGCGGCTCGTTCATCGGCCGGCCGGGCTCGGCGGGCGGGCGCCCGGCCGTCACCGCAAGGGTTTCCGCCCGCTGTCCGATCGCGCCGTGCCGCGTGCTCTGTGTCATGGGTCGGAAGCCTATGCCGCGGAAAGCGGTCATACATACGTTCGACGGTCGCGGTATCCTCGTGCGGTGGGCGTCCTTCACCAGCCGTCGATGTTCGATACCGCGACCATGCCCGAGCTGACGTCGCTGGCCGGCCGGGTCCGTCGGACCGAGCTGACCGGCGGTGCCTGGGTCGACCATCTGCCCGGCTGGCTGCTCGGCTCCGATCAAGTGCTCGAGGTCTTGCTGTCCGACGTCCCGTGGCGGGCCGAACGCCGGCAGATGTACGACCGTGAGGTCGACGTACCGCGGCTGCTGTGCTGGTACAGCGGGGCCACGCCGTTCCCGCACCCGATCCTCACCGATGCCAGGGCCGCGTTGAACGCGCACTACGAACCCGAGCTCGGGGAGCCGCTGGTCACCGCGGGTCTGTGTCTGTACCGGGACGGCGCGGACAGCGTCGCCTGGCACGGTGACACCATCGGGCGTGGTTCGCACTCCGACACGATGGTGGCCATCCTGTCGGTCGGATCTGCGCGGGTGCTGGCTCTTCGCCCCAGGCCGGCAGTCGCCGCCGCCCACCGGGCGGGCGGGTCGACGTTGAGATTCCCGCTCGGGCACGGCGATCTGATTGTCATGGGCGGCAGTTGCCAGCGCACCTGGGAGCACGCCATCCCCAAGACGAAGCACGCGGTCGGACCGCGGGTGAGCATCCAGTTCCGGCCCGTCGGCGTGGCCTGACCGGCCGGGTGGGTCTCGACGCGGCGTGACATGGCTGCCGGACAGGAATTTCGCCCACCCGCCGGGCGGCCGTGGCACGCTGAGTCGACCACCCCGGCCGTCACCGGCCGACCGGAACGGAAAGGTCAGGAACAGCCGTGAAGACCATCATGGGATGGATCGAAAAGCTCGTCTCCTCGCTCGCGCACCGGCGGGTCAACCAGAATGAGGGCCGGCGAAAGTAGGCGCGCGCGTCCGGATGGGCGCAAACCGGGCACAATGAGCCTCGCCGGTTCGCCGCAGTTCGGCGGCGGATACCGGCGTGACAAGGGGGCTCAGCGGTGACTTCACCCTCCGGTGCGGGCGGGCCCGGCAGACGCAGCAAGGCGCCCATCATCGCCGCTGTTGTGGCCGGGGTGCTGCTGATCGTCGGCATCCGCTACTTCACCACACGGTCCGACGCGACGGACCTGAGCAGCAACGGCGGTGACGCGAGCACCGCACAGCAGGCGCCGCGGGACGGCTGCACCACCGTCACGGTCGCCGCGTCCAGCGAGAAGGCCGCGCTGCTGAAACAGATCGGCAACTCCTACCGGGACTCCGGACGCACCGTCGACGGCAGGTGCTTCGACATCGTGGTCAATTCCGTGGCCTCCGGCACCGCGGAGGCCAACCTCGCCGCCGGTTGGGACGAGACCCTGAACGGCCCGGCACCGGATGTGTGGACACCCGCGGCGTCGACCTGGGTGAGCCTGCTCAAGAGTGACCTGACCGCGAAGGACCGGCCGAACATCGTGCCGGCCGCAACGCAGAGCGTCACCTCCACACCCCTGGTGCTCGCCGTGCCCGAACCGATGGCGAAGGCACTGGGCTGGCCGTCGGCACAGATCGGCTGGTCCGACGTGCTCGCCCTTGCCACCGACCCGAAGGGCTGGGCGTCCAAGGGGCATCCGGAGTGGGGCAGGTTCACCCTCGGCAAGACGAACCCGACGGTGTCGACGTCGGGGCTGGCCGCCACCATCGGCACCCTCGTCGCCGCCACCGGCACCAGTTCCGACCTCACCCAGGCGGCACTGGAAAAGCCCGCCGTGCAGAAGTACCTCAAGGACGTCGAGAGCTCCGTCGTGCACTACGGCGACACCACGCTCACCTACCTGTCCAACCTGCAGCGGGCCGACGACGCCGGCGCCGCGCTCGGCTACCTCTCGGCGGCGGCCGTGGAGGAGAAGAGCGTCCTGGATTACAACGCCGGCAACCCCAGCGGCGACCCGAAGACCCTCGGCCAGCACGCACCACCCAAGGTGCCGCTGGTGGCGGTCTACCCGAAGGAGGGAACGCTCTCCAGCGACAGCCCCTACGTGATCCTGGACGCGCCCTGGTCGACACCCGAGAAGAAGGCCGGCGCCGCGGATTTCCAGGCGTACCTGCTGCTACCCGAACAGCAGAAGGTGTTCACCGACAGCTTCTTCCGCACCGCCGACGGCGAGCCGGGCGAGCCGATCACGTCCAGCCCGTACGTCCTGGCCGACGGTGTGAAGATCGCGCTGAACCCGCCGGGACCCGCCGTCTTGCGTGACGTTCGCGCGCTGTGGGCCGATGTCCGCAAGAGCGCGCGGGTGCTGATCCTGATGGACGTCTCCGGCTCGATGAGCGCCGACTCGGGCTCCGGTGGCAAGTCCAAGCTCGACCTGGCCAAGGCGGCGGCGACCACTGCGCTCGGCCAGCTGGTCGACACCGACCAGGTCGGGTTCTGGGTGTTCACCACCGACCTGCCGACGCCCACCACGATCACCGCCGACCTGGTGGACGTCGGTCCGCTGAGCAAGACCCGGACACCCATCACCAAGGCGATCGCCGGCCTCACCCCGCTCAACGGCACCCCGCTGTACGCCGCGACGAAACTGGCCACCGACGACATGAACGCCACCCAGGACCCGAAGTCGATCAACGCCGTGGTGGTGCTGACCGACGGCCGCAACGAGCACACCGACAACGACCTGGACGGCCTGATCAGCCAGTTGCAGGGCAGCGCGCAGGAGAACGGCGTGCGGGTCTTCACGATCGCGTACGGCCCCGATGCCGACCTCGAGACGCTGACGACGATCTCCGAGGCGTCCCGCGCCGCCGCCTACGACGCGCGCAACCCCGCCACCATCGACAAGGTGTTCGCGGACGTACTGTCCAACTTCTGACCGCCAACTTCTGACCGCCAACTTCTGACCGCCAACTTCTGACCGCCAACTTCCGACCGGCCCGCGGGATCACGGACCCGCCCGCCCACCCCGACCGCACCCCCCCGCACCGCCGACCGTGATCGGCGGTCCCGGACCGATCGGATGCCCTGATGGCCGGTGACTTCCTCGCCCGGGCCGGACGCGCGCTCAGGGACCCGTGGAGTCTCGTGGTGGCCGGGATCGGCGCCGGGTCGGCGTGGGCGATCGGCCTGCCGGTCGGCGCGGTGGGTCTGGTCGGTGCCGGGATGCTCGGCGCCGCGGCCGTGGTCGGCGGCGCCGTCCGGTCCGAGACCGCGGCACCCGACGAGCCGGCCGCCCCGCCCCTGCGGCCGGGCACGGTGCAGTACGGCCTGCTCGGCACGCTCACCGGTTACCGCGCCGACCTCGAGCAGCTGCAGCGCCGACGACTCGAGCCCGCCGTGGCGGTGTCGGCGGCCCAAGCCGTGGACGCGGCGCGGTCCGCGGAGGCGGTCGCGAACCGGGTGGCCAGGGCCGTTGACGCGGTGGACGACGCCGTCGTCCGGGCGGTGGGCGTCGCGCGGCAATTGCCCCGCTCGGCAGAGGTCCGCGGGTCGGTGCAGCGGATGGCGCAGCGCCGCGATGAACTGCTGCGCAAGCTGTCCGACGCTGTCGAGGAGGTCGGCGAGGTCTATGCGAAGCTGCTGGAGTTGTCCACGACGGCGGACCTGGTGGGCGTCGACACCGACGGCGTCAGCGAGGCGGCCAGGGTCAACGACTCGCTGGACGCGATTCGCGGCGTGTTCGCCGAACTGGAGGCCGACGCGTCCGCTACCCGCGCGCTGCTGTGAGCGCTGACGACCCGCGAGCGGCCTCGGGAACGCGCGGGCTCGGTAAACTGATCACCCAGCCCACTGCCCCTGGAGACCCGTGCCCGTGCCCGTCGTGTCCGGCCGATCCGTTTCCGCCCATGGGGCGGCTCGTCGGTTCCGGGTAGCGGCATGAGCGCGACGGCCGGCCTGTTCGCGTTCGCTCCCGCCTTCCTGTGCGCGTACCTGTTGGTCGCCCTCATCTGCCCGGCCCTGTGTGCCCGCAGCGGCCGGGCCGGCCTGCTGCTGCTGGCGCTGCTGCCGGGGGCCACCACGGCGTGGGCCGCCGTCCAGATCCCGGCGGTGCTCGACGGTGCTGACCGGCGCACCAACGTGCAGTGGGTGCCGGCGCTGTCGCTGTCCGTCGACCTGCGCCTGGACGCGCTGTCCATGGTGATGACGCTGGTCGTCGCCGGCATCGGCACCCTGGTGCTGCTGTACTCGGCCCGGTACTTCCCGGCCGGTGACGACGGTCTCGGCCGGTACAGCGGCGCGCTGATCGCGTTCGCCGGCGCCATGCTCGGCCTGGTCTGGGCGGACAACCTGATTTTGCTGGTGATCTTCTGGGAGCTCACCGGCATCCTGTCCTATCTGCTCATCGCGCACCGGACCGGCAAACGATCGTCCCGCAGGGCGGCGTCCCAGGCGCTGATGGTCACCACTGCCGGCGGGCTGGTGATGCTGATCGGCGTCGTGATGCTCGGCGTCACTGCGGGGACGTTCACGATCTCCGAGATCCTGGCGAACCCGCCGTCCGGGCCGCTGATCAGCACTTCGATCGTGCTGCTCATCGTCGGCGGGATCACCAAGTCGGCGATCGTCCCGTTCCAGTTCTGGCTGCCCGGCGCCATGGCCGCACCCACTCCGGCCAGCGCCTACCTGCACGCGGCGACCATGGTGAAGGCCGGCATCTACCTGTTCGCCCGGCTGGCCCCGGCCTTCGCCGTGCTGCCGCTGTGGCAACCGGTGCTGATGACGCTCGGCGGCGGCACCATGCTCTTCGGCGCGGTGCTCGCCCTGCGGCAGCGGGACCTGAAGCTGCTGCTGGCGTACGGAACGGTGTCCCAGCTCGGGCTGATGACATTGCTGATCGGTTGCGGCAACCCCAACGCCCTGCTCGGGGGCCTGGCCATGCTGATCGCCCACGCGACCTTCAAGGCGCCGCTGTTCTTCGTCGTCGGCGTCGTCGACACCTCCACCGGCACCAGGGATCTCACCGAGTTGTCCGGCCTGCGCCGGAGCATGCCGGGGCTGGCCGCGATGGCGACGCTGGCGGCGGTCTCGATGGCCGGCATCCCGCCGATGCTCGGGTTCGCCTCGAAGGAGGCCGGGTACGCCGGGCTGCTCGACGGCGGCCCGGCGGGGGCCGTCGGCGCGGCCGTGATGGCCGTCGGATCGGCGCTCACCGTCGCCTACAGCGCCCGGTTCCTGTGGGGAGCGTTCGGTGACAAGCCCGGCGTCGAGCCGGTGCGGCCGGTTCCCGCGTCGGGCTGGATGACCGGTCCCACGGTCCTGCTGGTTGCCCTCGGACTCGTGCTGGGCATCGTGCCGGCCCTGCTGGAACCGCTGCTGCAGTCCTACGCGCAGACCGCCGGACCGACCGACGAGGGCGCGATGGCGCTCTGGCACGGCTTCGAACTGCCGCTCGCGCTGTCCGCGGCCGGCTGGGTGTTCGGTGCGCTGATCTTCCTCGCCCAGCGTTCGCGGGAACGCCGCACGGAGATCGCCCGGCCGGGCGCGGAACCGGGCGCGGCCTACCGGGCCGCCATCCGGGGGGTCGACCGGCTGGCGGTCGGCACGACGGCGGCGACCCAGCGCGGTTCACTGCCGGTGTCGCTGGGCGCGATCCTGTTGGTGCTGGTCGCCTTCCCCGGCACGATGCTGATCCGGGCGGCCACCGGTCCGGCCGATGTGCAGCTCGTGGGGGAGCCCGCCGAGCTGGTGCTGGCCCTGGTGATCCTGGCGCTCGCGGTGACCACCACCCGGATCCGGCGTGGCCTGACGGCGATCATGCTGGTCGGCGGAGTCGGCTACAGCATGGCCGTGCTGTTCGTGCTGCGCGGTGCACCCGATCTGGCGTTGACCCAGATCCTGGTGGAGACGGTCACCCTGATCGCGGCGTTGCTGGTGCTGACCCGGCTTCCCGACACCGCGCTGTACTCCTCCCGCAAGGGCAACGGGTATCGGCTGGCCATCGCGGTCGGGGCCGGTGCGCTGATGACGGCGCTGGCCCTGATCATCCCGGGAGTCCGCACGGTGGCGCCGGTCTCGGACGATCTGGCCGGTCCGGCCGTGGAATTCGGCGGCGGGACGAACATCGTCAACATCATCCTGGTCGACGTCCGGGCATGGGACACCTACGGCGAGCTGACGGTGCTGATCGCCGCGGCGACCGGGGTGGCCTCGCTGGTCTTCCTGGTGCGCCGGACCGGAACGGTGCCGCGCCGGCCGACGGTCGTGCCCGATCAGGCCGAGCCGCGGCAGCCGTCACCCTGGCTGGCCACGAACTGGGCGCCCCGGCGGTCGCTGCTGCTCGAGGTGGTGACGCGGATGATCTTTCACGTCATCGTCGTGTTCTCGGTCTACGTCCTGCTCGTCGGTCACGATGCGCCCGGCGGAGGTTTCGCGGCCGGCCTGATCGCCGGCCTGGCGCTGGCCCTGCGGTACATCGCCGGCGGCGCGTTCGAGCTCGGTGAGGCGGCACCGGTGGACGCCGGCAAGCTGATGGGCGTCGGGCTGCTGATCGCCTCCGCCACCGCCGCCTACGGGCTGATCGCCGGCGGCGATGCCCTGCAGTCCACGATCCTCAAGGCCACCGTGCCGGTGCTCGGCGACCTGAAGTTCGTCACCTCCACCATCTTCGACATCGGCGTCTACCTCATCGTCGTCGGCCTGGTGCTGGACGTGCTGCGGTCCCTCGGCGCGGAACTGGACCGCCAGCTGGTGCTCGAGCGGCGGGACGCCGACCGGGCGGAGGTCCGCAGGCAGCGTCGGGCACGGCGGGCAGCGGGGCAAATCCGATGACGACGAACCTGGTGCTCGCACTGACCATCGGCGGACTGTTCGCGGCCGGTGTCTATCTGATGCTGTCCCGCAACCTGATCCGGGTGCTGCTGGGATTCCTGCTCGCCGGCAACGGGATCAACCTGCTGCTGCTCACCACCAGCGTCGACGGCGTCGCGCCCATCGTCGGCGAGCCGTCGAACGGCGAGCCCGTCGCCGACCCCGTTCCGCAGGCCCTGATCCTCACCTCGATCGTGATCAGCCTGGCCGTCGTGACCTTCCTGCTGGCGATGGCGTACCGCAACTACCAGGTGACCCGGGAACCGGAGATGACCGACGACGTCGAGGATGCCGAGCTCGCCGAGCGCGGCCAGGGCGGTGGTGACGAATGACCTGGCTGCTACCGCTGGCCATCATCATCCCGCTGACCGGTGCGGGCCTGACGCTGGTCGCCAGTCGCCGGCCACGAACCCAGCGCGTGCTGTCCGTCGCCACCCTCGCGGTGCAACTGGTGGTGGAAACGGTGATGCTGCTGACGGTGTCCGCGAGCGGCCCCATGGTGATGCACGTCGGGGGCTGGACGGCGCCGTTCGGGATCTCCCTGGTCGCCGACCAGTTGGCCGCGTTCATGCTGGTGGTGTCGACCGTCGTCTCGCTCGCGGTGCTCGTCTACGCCATCTCGCAGGGCATGGCCGACGAGTCCGAGACGCCGGAAACGCCGGTGTCGATCTTCCACCCGACATACCTCATCCTGGTCACCGGCGTCTCCAACGCCTTCATCGCCGGTGATCTGTTCAACCTGTTCGTCAGCTTCGAGATCCTGCTGACCGCCAGCTATGTGCTGCTGACCACCGGCGGCACCCGGGAACGGCTGCGGGCCGGTGCGCCGTACATCGTGGTGTCGTTGCTGAGCTCGCTGGTGTTCCTGTCCGCGATCGCGATGCTGTACGCGGCCACCGGAACGGTGAACCTGGCGGACCTGTCGGTGAAGCTGGCGGATGTACCGGCCGGAATCGTCGCCGCCCTGCAGGCACTGCTGTTGGTGGCGTTCGGCGTCAAGGCGGCCGTGTTCCCGATGTCGGCGTGGCTGCCCGACTCCTACCCGAGTGCGCCGGCGCCGGTGACGGCGGTGTTCGCCGGCCTGCTCACCAAGGTCGGCATCTACGCGATCATCAGGGTGCAGACGCTGCTGTTCCCGCCGGGCTCGTTCGGCACCCTGCTGATGATCGCCGCGCTGCTGACCATGGTCGTCGGCATCCTGGGCGCGGTGGCATCCTCCGGGATCAAGCGGATGCTGTCGTTCACCCTGGTCTCGCACATCGGGTACATGCTGTTCGGCATCGCCCTCGGCTCGCAGGCCGGTCTGGCCGCCGCCATCTACTACGTCGCGCACCACATTCTCGTGCAGACCGCGCTGTTCCTGGGGGTGGGCCTGATCGAGAGAGTCGCCGGCACCACGATCCTCGCCCGTCTGGGCGGCCTCGCCGCCGCGGCGCCGGTGCTGGCGATCCTGTTCTTCATCCCGGCGATGAACCTGGCCGGCGTGCCGCCGTTCTCCGGGTTCCTGGGCAAGGTGGGCCTGTTCGAGGCCGGCGTCGCCGACGGCCGGGTGCTGGCGCTGATCCTGGTGGCCGGCGGCACGCTGACCAGCCTGCTCACCCTGTACGCCATGGTGCGGGTGTGGGGCCGGGCGTTCTGGCGACCGGTGCCGGAGGTCGTCGCGCTGGACGGTGACAGCGGTGCGCTCGAGACCGAGTCCGGCCGGTCGCTGCCGGCCCGTCGCCAGGCGCAGCGGCAGGCGTTGCGCGAGGCGCGGCGCCGGGAGGCGGGGGAGAAGGCCGCCCGGCTGCCCATCGGGATGGTCGGTGCGACCACCGCGATCGTGGCGATCAGCGTGTTGCTGACGGTCGGTGCCGGGCCGATCTACGACTTCGCCGACCAGGCGGCGGCGAACATCGTCGACCGCAGCGTCTATGTCGACGCCGTGCTCGGGGCCGGGGTGCCTCCGCCGCCGGGTGCGGACCAGGGCCCGTCCGCCGTGCCAGGTTCCAGCGGGGCGGGACCGTGACCGGCGCGCGGGCACTGCGGGAACGGGCTGTCCGGGTCCGCGGCGCACGGATCCCGGGCAGCGGCGGATGGCGTCCGTGGCTGCTGACGATGGTCGCACTGGTGCTGACCTGGATGGCGCTGTGGGGGTCGGTGTCGATCGTCGTCATCGGCATCGGTATCGCGGTCAGCGCCCTGGTGCTGCTGCTGTTCCCGTTGCCCGCCATGGACTTCCGTTTCGGGCTGCATCCGGTGCGGATGACGGTGCTGCTGCTGACATTCCTCTGGGACGTCTGCGTCGCGAGCGTGCAGGTGGGGTGGCTCGCGGTCCGGCCGCGCCCGCCACGCGGCGCGGTGACGACCGTGCAACTGGAATCCGACTCCGACCTGCTGGAGGCGCTGACCGGGCTCGCGGTCTCGCTGGTCCCCGGCAGTCTCATCGTGGACGCCGACTCGGACAACCGGACGCTGACCATCCACGTGCTCGACGCCGACCGGACGTCGATGGACGCCTTCGCCGGGCGTGTGCTGGCGCAGGAACGACGGATCGGGCTCGCCCTGGGCGACGACGCGTTCCCCGTGCCGTCGCGCGCGGCCGGTCGCCGGGGCTCGACCCGCCGGGACGGACGACGCCGATGATGATCACCGCGATGATCTGCGGAGTCCTGTTCGGGCTCGGTGCCCTGTTCGCTGCGGTCCGGCTGGTCCGCGGCCCGACGCAGATCGACCGGGCCGTCGCGCTCGACGTGCTGCTGGCCATCGTTGTGGGTGTCATAGTGCTGCTGGCCGCCGTCAGCGGCAGCGGGATCACCCTGGTGATCGCGGTGGTGGTCTCGCTGCTGGGTTTCCTGGGTTCGGCGGGCCTTGCGAAACTGCTGCCCAGGGACCGAGTGTGAGCACCGTCGACGTCGTCTCATCGGTGGCATTGGTGCTCGGTGCATTGATGTCGTTGCTCGCCGGGATCGCGGTGCTGCGCTTCCCCGACACGATGAGCCGGATCCACGCAGCCACCAAACCTCAGGTGCTGGGCATCATGCTGCTGATGCTCGGCGTCGGCCTGCGGCTCGCCTCACCAGCCGTCATCGGCATGCTGGTACTGATCATCGTGCTGCAGTTCGTCACCGCACCGGTCTCGGCGCACCTGACCGTGCGCGTCGCCTTCCGCAACGCCGAGGGGACGGACGAAAGCGCGCCCGCGCCGGCCGACGAGAACGGCACGCGGCGGGACGGGCCCGCAAGAAATCCCGACGGCGGTGCCCGGGAACGGTAGCGTTCCTGCGGTGTCCGAGATCAACGAGGTTTCCAACCGCTACGTCGCCGACTACGCGGCGCTCAGCCCCATGATGTCCACCTACCTAGGCCTGCGCGGCTTCGACGACCGGCTCGACGACCTGTCACCGGCCGGACTTGCCGAGATGGACCGGCTCGACCGGGACACCGTGCGCGCCGTCACTGCGGCCGCGTCCACCGGTGCGGACGACGACCTCGCCCGCGAGGTGCTCGTGGAGCGGCTGCAGGTGCAGCGCGACCTCTACGACTCCGGCTGGGCGCACGGCAATCTCAACGTGATCGACTGCCCGGTGCAGATGGTGCGGATGGTGTTCGACCTGATGCCGACCGCCACCGATGAGGATGCCGCCGCGGTCGCGGCCCGAATGGCGGCGGTCCCGACGGCGCTGCGGGGTTACCGGGAGAGCCTGCTGCAGGCGGCCGCCGACGGGAAGGTCGCGGCGGTCCGGCAGGTCGACAAGTGCGCCGCGCAGTGCGACACCTATTCGGGAACGTCCGAGACCGGGTTCTTCACCGGGCTCGCGCTGGCCGAGAACGGGCGCAGCGCCGGACTCGTGGCGGACCTCCGTTCCGGCGCCGCGGCCGCCGAAGGCGGATACGCCGACCTGGCCGCATTCCTGCGCACCGAGCTGCGACCGCTCGCGCCGGAAAGGGACGCTGTCGGGCGCGAGCGGTACGCCCTGGGATCCCGGTACTTCCTTGGCGCGGCAGTCGATCTCGAGGAGACCTACGCCTGGGGTTGGCAGGAGTTCCTGGCGCTCGAGGCGGAGATGAACGAGGTCGCCGAACGCATCGCGCCCGGGGCGGGGCCGAAGGCGGCCGCGGCGGCGCTGGACGCCGACCCCGCCTATCAGGTCACCGGGCTGCCGGCACTGCAGGCCTGGATGCAGGAGCTCTCCGACCGGGCGGTCGCCGACCTGTCCGTCGAGCATTTCGAGATTCCCGAACAGATCAGGACTCTGGAATGCCTGATCGCGCCGCCCGGCGGTGGCGTCGGCGCCTACTACACCGGACCCAGCGACGACTTCAGCCGGCCCGGCCGGATGTGGTGGGCCGTCGAACCCGGCCGCGAGGTGTTCTCCACCTGGCGGGAGAACAGCGTCGTCTATCACGAGGGCGTGCCCGGGCACCATCTGCAGATCGCCACCGCGGTGTACCGCAAGGACTCGCTGAACGACTACCAGCGGCTGCTCGCCGGGACGTCCGCGCACGCCGAGGGCTGGGCGCTGTACGCGGAGCGGTTGGTGCGCGAGTTGGGTTACCTGGCCAACGACGGGCAGCTGCTGGGCCTGCTCGAGTCGCAGATGTTCCGTGCGGCAAGGGTGATCGTCGACATCGGGATGCACCTGGAGCTGGAGATCCCGGCCGGCACCGGTTTTCACGAGGGTCAGCGCTGGACCGGGGCCCTCGGGCTCGAGTTCCTGCTGACCAGGACGATCACCGACCCGGCGCACTGCCGTGACGAGATCGACCGCTATCTGGGCTGGCCCGGGCAGGCGCCGTCGTACAAGATCGGGGAACGGGTGTGGCTGGCCGGCCGGGACGAGGCCCGGCGCCGGCACGGGGATTCCTTCGACTTCAAGGCGTTTCACTCCGCCGCGCTGAACATGGGCGGGATGGGTCTCGACCCGCTGGCCAGGCGGCTGGCGACGCTGTAGGCCGTTGGGCGCCGGCGCGCACCGTCGAGCGCCCGGGTCGGGGAAGATCAGCCGGTCGCCGGCGGAATGCTGCCGGCGGACGCGGCCAGCGGCAGCTCCCGGGCCAGCACGCCGAACGGCCGGGGGTCGCCGGTGAACCGGAAGTCGCGCAGCACGTCGTGGAACCCCAAGCGGCGGTACAGCCGCCACGCCCGGTTCTCGCCCTCCGGGGTGGACAGCAGCAGGTACCGCTCGGTGCGCCCCTCGGCCAGCGCGCGGAGCATCGCCTCGCCCAGCCCGCGGCCCTGCCGGTCAGGATGCACGTGCAGTTCGGTGAGCTCGAAGAAGTTGCCCAGCTCGTCGCCGGCCGCCGAGCGCAGACCCCGCCGCACCTCGGAGAACCACCACTGACCGGGCGCCCCCCGATAGCCGTAGGCCAGCCCGTGGATGTGCTGATCCGCAGTCTCGGCGACCACGCAGTCGAACCCGGCCCGCCGGCTGTGGTCCTCCCACAGCGCCGAACGGGCGCCGGCGACGTCCGGCGGGTACTGCATCGCCAGCAGGTAGATGTCGACGAGCTCGGTGATGCGGCGCCGGAATTCCTCCGCGCTCAGGTGCATCAGTGCCACGGAGTCCCGGACGCGCCGACCGGGTAGGAGCGCCATGGCGACCATCACACCATGAGCGCCGACCACGGCGGGCACCTGATCGTCATCGGACCTGCCGCCGTCCCGGATGGGCCAGGGTCTGGTCGATATGATCGAACACGCGTACTATCGAACAATAGTTCGAACAACGGGAGGTGTGCGGTGACGGTGACCAGCGCGGGAATCGACCAGCACGGGCGTCGTTCCGGTCCGACCGGCACGGCGACGCGGCGGGACCGGCCGCCGGTGCTCTTCGAAGCGCCGCGGGCAGCGCCCGCGCCGCTCGCTTCGCAGCCGACCGCGCCGGCCCCCCGGGCAGAGCCGAACCGGCAACCCCTGCGGCAGCCGAGCCGGCCGCGCCGCGAGAATCCCGCCCAACCGCGCACTTCCGTTCTCCGGTCGGCGCGCCCGGCACCGCCGGTCCCGCAGGCCGCCCGGGACCTGCTGATCGACGCGTCGCGCGGATTGGGTCTGGCGATCCGGTCCGCCGCACCCGCGGATCGTTATGCCGCCGCCCATCTCGCCGCCTTGCGTGCCGCCGCCGCGGTGCTCGCCGCCAGGGCACGGCCGGTGCGCGGTCGTCGCGGCAGCGCGTGGGAACTGATGGCGAAGGTGGCGCCGGAGTTCGCGGAGTGGGCCGCCTTCTTCGCCGCCGGATCGGCGAAGCGGCAAGCGGCGGAGGCCGGACTCACCCGGCTGGTCACCGGCCGCGAGGCCGACGACATGGTGCGCCAGGTATCGGCTTTCCTGGACCTGGTGGAGGACTCGTTGGTGCCGGACGAGGCGCGCCGCCCGGTGGCGCGATAGGCGTCAGCGACGAACGCGCGGCCGGCTGGCGGCGAGCAGGCGGTCCAGCAGGGCGTCGAAGCTCTGCGCGATCTCCCGGGCGCCGGCGGTCGGCCATTGATGGATCGGCACGGCCGCGCCCTGCGCCTGCTGGACGGCGGACCGGTCCGGCAGCACGGGGGACAACACCAAGGGCCCGAACAGTTCTCGTAGTTCGGCGAGCCGGTACTCGTGCTCGGTGACCCGCGGGCGGAACCGGTTGATCACGACGCCGAGCGGTTGTAGGGCCGGCCGGTGCGCGACCCGCTCCGTCTGCACCGCCTCCAGTGCCCGCTGCACCCCGGTGACGGCGAACAGCGACGGCTCGGTGACCAGCACGGCCCGGTCGGCGGCGGTCAGGGCGCTGCGGGTCAGCTGACCCAATGACGGCGGGCAGTCGATCAACACCAGCTCCGGTGTCGGCTCCACCTTGGCCAGCGCACCGGACAGCCGGAACAGGGTCTTGGAGCCGGGATCCGGGTGGTTGTGGTTCTCGGTGCGCTCGCTACCGGGCAGCAGCCGCAACGACTCTCCCCAGCCGGACTGCCGAACGGCCCGCTCGATCGTCTTGCGCGACGGGTCGTCCAGCACCTCGGCGACCGAATAGCTTCTCCGGTCGGCGTGCCCGTTCAGCTGACCGACCGAGTCCGGGTCGACCGTCGCCGTGGCGTTCATCTGCGGATCCAGGTCCACCAGCAGCGTGTCCACGCCTCGATGCATTGCCGCTGACGCCAAACCGAGGGTCACCGTGGTCTTGCCGACTCCACCCTTGAGACTCAACACACTGGCCACGAGCACCGGCCAACCGTACAGGTCCGAGACGGTCATTTCCGGCAGGCGCGGGCGCACCGGGCGGTTGCGCCGATGCCGGTGCCCGTTGTGGGTCATGATGGCCGTGCGACCGTCGCTGGGCGGGCGTGAATGCGTCCGTGGGGCCGTCTTTCGCGGTCCTGCGCGCGGACCGCGGCGGTGGGAGGACTCGATGATCGAGCAGCGGCGGACATCCGGTGACGATCCGGTGAACGGCGCCCTCGTCGCCCTGGTGCGGGGAAGCTCCGCCGCTGGCGAACAGCCGCAGGTGGTCGACGTCGGCGGCGGCAGCGGGACCAGGGCCGTGCCGCTGGCCGTCCACGGGTGTCAGGTGACGGTGGTCGACACTTCGGTCGACGCGCTGGCGATCCTGCACCGCCGGGCGCAGGACGCCGGCGTGGAGGATCGGATCGGCGGCGTGCAGGCCGATGCCGACCAGTTGACCGAGGTGATCGCCGCCGGCACGGCCGACCTCGTGCTGTGCCACCACCTGCTCGAGGAGGTGGACGACCCGGCGGACGTCGTCCGTGAGCTCGCCGCCGCGGTTCGGCCCGGCGGCCACGTGTCGGTGCTGACCGCCGGACGGCTCGGTGCCGTCCTCGGCCAGACCCTGGTCGGCCGGTTCGCCGAGGGGGCCCGGGTGCTGGAGAACGCCGACGGCCGGTTCGGCGACACGGACCCGTTGCGCCGCCGCTTCGACGCGGCCGCGGTCGTCGACCTGCTGACGATCGCCGGGCTGTCGGTGCAGTCCGTGACGGGCGTCGGGGTGCTCGCCGGCCTGGTGTCCGGCGCGGCGCGGCAGGCCGCACCCGGTGGGGACGGGGCACTGGCCGGGCTGGAGGCGACGGCGTCCCGGCATCCGGTGCTGCGCGAGCTGGCCGCCGACCTGCACGTCGTCGCCCGGCGACCGGACGAGGCCGATGGCGCACCGGGCTGAGAGCCGCCGCACCGTCACCGCGGATCCCGCGGCCGTCGACGACAGTGCCTGCACCATCCTGCATGTCGACATGGACGCGTTCTACGCGACGGTGGAGATGCGCCGCCGCCCGGAGCTGCGCGGCCGGCCGATGATGGTGGCCGGCACCGGCGGCCGCGGGGTGGTGCTGTCCGCCAGCTACGAGGCCCGTCGGCACGGGGTGCGGTCGGCGATGCCGACGTCGCGGGCCTTGCTGCTGTGCCCGGGCATCGAGGTCGTGCCGCCGGACATGCCCGCCTACGCCGAGGCGTCCCGGGCCGTCATGGCACTGTTCGCCGATGTCACCCCGCTCGTCGAGCAGTTGTCCGTCGACGAGGCCTTTCTCGACGTGTCGGGGGCCGGCCGCACGGTCGGCCGCCCGGGCGTCATCGCGCAGGTGCTGCGGACCCGGATCCGCAGTGAGCTGGACCTCGTCGCGACGGTCGGTGCGGCGTCGACCAAGTTCGTCGCGAAGCTGGCCTCCGGGCTGGCCAAACCGGACGGTTTGCTGATCGTCCCGCCGGCGGACGTGGTGGGAGTCCTGCATCCGCTGTCCGTCCGCGCGCTGTGGGGGGTCGGCCCGCGCACCGCGGAGCGGCTGGAGCGGTGGGGGATCACCACCGTCGCACAGCTCGCCGAACTCGATCTCGCGACGCTGATCGGCGTGCTGGGCAGCGCGGCCGGCAACAAGCTGCACGACCTGTCCTGGGGCCGTGATCCACGCGCCGTCACCACGGAGGTGACCGAGGGGTCCGTCGGCGCCGAGACGACGTTCACGGCCGATTCCGCCGACGCCGACTTCCTGGCCCGCGAGCTGCTGGCGTTGTCCGAACGGACCGCCCGACGGGCCCGCTCGGCTGCGGTACGGGGTCGCACGGTCAGCATCAAGGTCCGGTTCGAGGACTTCTCCACCGTGACCAGATCCGCGACGCTGAAGGATGCGACGGACCTGTCACGGACGCTGTATGCAACGGCAACCGAACTGCTCGCCAAGGCCCGTTCGGGTGCCGCCCGCGGACGCCGGATCCGGCTGCTCGGGGTCCGGCTGGAGAACCTCGTCGCGGCAACCGAAGCGGTGCAGCAGCTGCAGCTCGGCGACGGGGAACCGCGGGCCGGCTGGCGGGAGGCGGAGGGGGCCGTCGACCGGGCCGTCGCGCGGTTCGGATCGGCCGCGATTCGCCCGGCTGCGCTGCTCGACCGGCCGCAACGGAGTCGCCCGGGCCGCTCCCAGGGTGAAAGTTTCCGAGATTTCCGCTCGCGCTAGTCGTCCGCGCGGACTGCTCGTATCCTTGACATAGGTCGTCGGCTGGCGACTGTTGGATGTGGCCACCCGCCATGGTGGCCAGGTGCCGGAGGAGGGGAACCCATGCCGCTCTCCGAGCACGAACAGCGGATGCTCGACGAGATCGAGCGCGCGCTCTATGAGGACGACCCGAAGTTTGCGACCAGCGTCAACGTCAGCCGCATTCGCCGTCGTCGTCCCATTGTCGCGGGGTGCTTGTTCGTTGCCGGTCTCGTAGCCCTTGTCGTCGGTGTGATTGCGACGCAGAGCTTCCTCGCGATAGGCGTCATCGTCAGCGTCATCGGGTTCCTCACCATGGTGGGCGCTGTCGGTCTTTTTGTGTTCGGTCAACCCAGCGCGCGCGCCGCGAAGGGTGCGGAGAAGAACGCCGCCAAGTCCAACCCGTCGTTGGGTAACCGGATGGAAGAGCGTTTCCGGCGGCGGTTCGACGAGCCGAACCAGTAACACCAGGGCATCTCGCCCCCTCTGTCTCGCGACAACCGCGGCCGCTCCGGCGCCGCGGTTGTCGCGTATCCGGGTCCGGGAGTTGTCAGCGCCGACAGCTGCGGTGCACGGTCGAGCGGTGCCGGTCCACCGTGGCCGCACGCCGCTCATCAGCGCGGATCCGGCCTCGACCCGTTGCCGATCGGCGCGGCGGGAGCGACCGTGTCGGTCGCTGGGATGTCGGTGCCTGGGATGTCGGCCCCTGGGATGTCGGCCCCTGCGATCAGAGCCGAATCGCCGCCCGCTCCGATCGGAGTCGCCGTCGAATCAGTCCCGCCACCAGGTCGGCCGCACCGACCGGGGGATCAGCCGGTCCAGCAGCGACAGCGGAGCCGCATGCGCCAGCTCCCGGGCGATCGTGCGGGGCGCCGCGCCCAACGCCTCTGCGGAGCGCCCCGCAGCCGGTGCCGGGGCGGTCGCGGTACCGATGCCGCCGGAATTCACCGGGGGTCCGCCTGCGCCGACCGCGCCCGCCGGCCCGGTGGGAGAATAAGCCTCGGGCGCGGACCCGTACCAGCCCTGCTCGGCGTGGGTGACCACGGCGCGCAACTCCTGCCGGCCGTTTTCGCTCAGGTGGGTCACCTTCGACAGCCGGTTGGCCGCCGACCGGGCCGATTCCGCCGGGTTGAGCACGATCCCGTGGTCGACGGCGAGGTCCTCGATCTCGCGCCAGGCCGCGGTTGCCGCATCCGGTCCGCCGGCGTCGGCGATTTCGAGCCGGCTGCGACGCCGACGGTTGCGCACCACGGTCGGGCCCGCGCCCGCGGCCACCGTGATCAGCAGCGCGGCGAGCAGGTACCAGACCGACGTGGGAACGGCGGGTTCTTGCGGTGCGGCCGCGCCGGCGGTGTTCTGCGGCTCGTCCGGCAGCTGGGCGGCGGCGCGCGCGCCCGGGGTTTCCTCGTCGCGCACCGAGGTTTCGGACCCACCGTTCGTGGGTGCGGCGGACGTGCTGGTGGTGGTCTGCGCGGCGTCGGTGAAGCCCTGCTGGCCGCCCTGGCCGCCACCGAGCGGCGTGGGGTCGAACTTCACCCACCCGGCGTTGTCGAACTTCACCTCGACCCAGGCATGCGCATCGTTGCTGCGGATCAGGTACGAACCGTCGGAGTCCCTGGTGCCCTGGGTGAACCCCACGGCCGCGCGGGCCGGGATGTCCAGCGCCCGCAGCATGATCGCCATCGCGGAGGCGTACTGCGCGCAGTACCCCTGCTTGTTCCGCAGGAAGTCCACGAGCGCGTCCCCACTGTCACCCTCCGCGACGGTCAGTGAGTAGCTGAAACCGTTGGCCGGGTCGGTGAAGTACGTCCGCAACGCCTCGGCCTTGTCGAACACCGTGTCGGCGTTCGCAGTGACGTCGCGGGCGACCTGGACCACTTCCTGCGGGAGCGACCCGTCATCGGTCAGCTCTCCGCCCGGGGTCACGGAGTCCTTGCGGAGCTGCTCGGCGGTGGGCTCACCGAACACCACTGCGACCCGGTACGGCTCGGGAATCACCGGGTCGCTCCGATGGACCGATTCCAGGCCGGCGTCGTACGACCAGCCCGGTCCCACGCCGTTCACCGACGACATGCCGTCATAGATGGGCAGGAACTTGTCGCGGTAGTTCAGCGAGGTGACGGTGATCTGTGCCGCGTCAGCGGCCGGCGGAACCGTCGGCAACCGTCCGTCGGACAGCTCGTCGATGGACCAACCGGTGCCGGGGGTCCACTTCTGCAGCCCGACCGTCCGCAGATACGCCGGCTGCTCCAGCCCGGTGACCCGGAAGAGGTCGATCGGATCCGTGCGGGTCAGGTTGCCCTTGAGCGCGGCAAAGGCGGAGAGCCCGACGGTGCTGGACGGCCCGCTTGCAGTCCGCGGCAACCGTCCCTCCGTCCCGACACCGGTCACGGCATTGGCCGCCAGCAATGCGATGACGGTCGCCAGGCAGCCGAGCGCCACCCCGGACACGACGCGCGCCGTACCGGCCCCGGCGCCGAGTCGGCGGCCCGTCAGCCCGTCGGCGGTGAGCAGCAGTGTGTAGAGCACCGCCGGGGCGGCGAACGCCTCCCACGGCAGCAGCTGCAGGTCGATGGAAGCGGGCACGGAGTAGACACAGAGCAGCGGCAGGGCGACCAGCGCCGGTGCGCGGCAGACCGCGATCAGGATGTCCACGATGAGCGCGGTGGCGCCGACGGACACGGTGATCAGGAACGCCAGCTCGGTCGAGCTCGGTGCGGGCGAGACGTTGGTGCGGATCTGCTCCCACGCCCCGGTCAGCAGGTCGCCGGCCTCGGACAGCGCCGCGCCGTTGGGCAGCACGCCGCCGATGCCGCCGACGGTGAACAGCGCGGTCAGGGCCACTGCAGCGGCCGCCACCTGCAGCACCACGGCCAGGGCCGCCGGTATCCGGGCCAGCCGCGCCCCCACGCCGACCAGCCAGATCACCATCACCACTTCGACGGTCGGCCACAGCCAATCGTCGCCGCTGATCATCGGCGGGATCGCCGAGCTCGCCGCCAGCACGGCCAGGGCGCCGATCAAGGTCGGGACCAGATGGGTGGGCGGCGCCTTGGGGGCGACCGGTGGGGGCGCCGACGCGCGGGCCGGCACGGCTCGGGGCGCTGCCCGACGCGGCGGTGGGACTGGCGACGGCCGGGCCGGCGGGGCGGAGGTGAGCGTCATCTCGGGACTTCCCTAGCGCCGCGCGGCCGCGACCGCGGCCCGGCGTTCGACGGACGGAACGGCGGACGGTGATCCGGCGCAGGCCCGGGACCAGGCGTCGGCGAGATCGTCGGTGGCATCGATCGGCAGTACCCGCCAGCCGGCGGCGCTCAGCATCCCGAGGGCTTGCGGGTGTCTGGCGGGGCCGCCCGCGTCCCAGTCCCGGACGTTGAGCACGAACGCGATTCCGTTCGTGCCCCGCCGGCGGGCGGCGGCCAGCATCTTCGCGGCCGGCAGATCGAGGGCACCCAGCACGGCGACGATCAGGCCCGACCCGGCGATCGAGACGGGGGACAGCGACCCGCGACGGTCCCGTTCGAGCACCGCGAGGGAGCCGAGCACGTCGTCCTCGATGTCCCGCCCGTTGGCCAGCACCCTTCCCGCGTGGGTGGTGAGCCGCATCTGGTGTTCGGCGGCCAGCAGGTGCAGGCTCACCGACGCCGCCAGCGACACCGCGGTCTCCAGGCTGGAATTCACGCCCTCGCCGGCATGAGCAGCGGCCCGATGGTCGAGCATGACGACGGCGCCGCCGTGCGACACCGGCTCCTCCAGTCGGACCATGAGGTCGTCGTGCCGGGCCGACGCGCGCCAGTGGATCGTGCGGATGTCGTCACCGCTGCGGTAGGCGCGGATCCCGACGTCCGGATCCCCGCCGGTGGCGCCGGCCGTCGCCCGGTCCGATGCGGCGGACCTGCTGCCGGAGCTGCTCGGCATCCCGCTCAGCGCCACCACCGTCGGCACGACCAGCACCTCGGTGCGGACCGGCAGCGTGCGGTTGTCCTCCCACAGGCCGAACGGGTCACCGATGCGCACCGACGGCGGGCCGAGCACGAACCGGCCCCGGCGGACAGCCTGGATCGGGTAGTCGGCGCGGGCGGCACTCTGCGCGCGCAGCGGGGGCACCATGCAGCGCACACCCCGGGTCAGATCGGGAGTCGGCGGCTCGGAGATCTCCAGCGTCGGTGTGCGGGACGAACCGGCGTTGGTGATGGACAGCATGACCTGGCCCGAGGTTCCCGGGTCCAACCGGGACGGCTGGATGAGGTGCGAAGCGGACAGCCGGATCCGGCGCAGCGACCCGGCCAGCATGGCGATCAGTGGCAGCGCGATACCGAACAAACCGATCCGCAGCAGGTCCCGCTCGTCGAGCACGACGGCACACACACTCGCGGCCACCCCGCCGGCGAGCAGGCAGCGACCCCGGGTGGTCAGTCCCCGGTCAGCCACCGCGTGGCACCCGGATCCGGCTCAGCAGCACGTTCACGACCTCCTCGGCCGAGCGGTGCGCCGCGTGCGCCTCCACGGTCAGCAGCAGGCGGTGCGCCAGGACGGGGATGGCCAGCCGCTGGATGTCGTCGGGAACCACGAACGGCCGGCCGTCGAGCGCGGCCGCGGCCTTGGCGGCACGCGCCAGGTGCAACACCGCCCGCGGGGAGGCGCCCAGCCGCACCTCCGGCAGGGCGCGGGTCGCCCCGACGACGTCGACGATGTACTGCCGCAGCGGCGGCGCCAGGTGCACCGTCGTCACCGCGTCGATCAGCCCGGAGACCTCAGCCGCGTCGGTGACCGCGCGCAGCCCGGCCAGTGGGTCCACCCGATCGCGGTCGGCGAGCATCCCCACCTCCGCCGCCCGGTCCGGATAGCCGATCGACAGCCGGGCGAGGAACCGGTCCCGCTGCGCCTCGGGCAGCGGGTAGGTGCCCTCCATCTCGACCGGATTCTGGGTGGCCAGCACCAGGAACGGCCGCGCCAGTTGGTAACTGGTGCCGTCCACCGTGACCTGGCGTTCTTCCATGCACTCGAGCAGGGCCGACTGCGTCTTGGGGGAGGCCCGGTTGATCTCGTCGGCGACCACGATGTTGGCGAAGATCGGTCCGGGACGGAACTCGAACTGTGACGACGCCCGGTCGTAGATGCTGACGCCGGTGACGTCGCTGGGCATCAGGTCCGGGGTGAACTGCACCCGGCTGACGGTGGAGTCGACGGTGCGCGCCAGCGATTTGGCCAGCACCGTCTTCCCGGTGCCCGGCACGTCCTCGATCAGCAGGTGACCCTCGGCCAGCACGGCGATGAGCGCCAGCCGGATGACCTCGGGCTTGCCCAGCACCACCTCGGCGATGGCGGCGGCGATCTGGCCGCCCACCCGCTGCACCTGAGCCAGGTCGGGAGCCTGATCCGGCGGCGCGGCCAGCACGCCCGTGCCGGCTCCGCCGAGAAGTGGCGGGGCGCCCGCGCCTGGCCCGTCCGTTCGCTCCAGGTCCACCCGCTGCGTCACCGTTGTTCCTCCCGACCGAAATGCGGCGGCCCGTTCGGCGTAGGCGCCACTTGAACAGTCTGCCAGTGCTTGACCGTGCGACAGGGTGAAGTTCCCGGCCGGTCGATGTCCGCGGAGCGCGCCCTGCGCCGCCGCCGGTCCCCGCAGGACTCGACTTCCGATCCCGCGCCGCACCGGCCCCGCCGTGGTGCGACCCGGTCAGTGTTCGGCCACTCCGGCGAAACGGTCAACCGGCCCGATACCGCGCCGGTACCGGTCCGACGGCGATCCGGTACCGGCGCGTCGCGTCGCGCTCGGTCCGCGCCCCACGTCACCGCCGGTGACCGGCTCCCCGGTCGGGTGGTGACGCCGCCCGGTCGGGTGCCGGCCGCTCCGTCCCCCACGGCGCCCCACGGACCCGCCCGCGCTCCGGCCCGCGATTCACCGGACCGGGCCTGAACTGCGCAAACGCTGCGACGGTGGAGGCTACGGCGGGTCACCGGACACCCGACTTGCCGGCCCTGTGACGGGTCCACCACGCACCGGCCGTGACGTCCCATCCAACCGTGCCGCCCCTGACGTGGGACAACGCCTCGACACCCCCATCTGTTGGGGAAGATGGTGGCTTGAAGTGGCAGAAAGTGGGTTAAGGTGGAGCAACTGGGAGGCCAGGTGGCGCGGCGGGGGACCACCGCTGCACGACCGCCCAGGAGTCGGGTGGCTCGAAGCACGGACGGCGTCACCGGGACGGAGGTGTGGAGATGCCCAAGGGCTTCTACGGCACCTACACCGTGCGGATGGATGACAAGGGGCGGGTGACGTTGCCGGCGCGTTACCGGGACACCTTCGCCAACGGCGTGATGCTCGCCCGCGGCCAGGACCACTGCCTGTACGTCTTCACCCATGAGGGCTTCGAGACCTTCGCCGACGACGCCATCAACGCCCCCATCACCGACGAGCGGGCGCGCGGCTACCAGCGCTACATGCTCGCCAACACCGACGAACAGCGTCCGGACACCCAGGGCCGGGTGTCCATCCCCCCGCGCATGCGCGAGTACGCGCGGCTGGCCAAGGACCTGGTGATCGCCGGCGTCGGACACCGGATGGAGATCTGGGACGCCGCCGAGTGGGAGGCCTACGAGGCGCAGCAGGAGGCGGCGTACGCCGCACCGGAGAGGGGGCTGCTGCAGAACTGATCGTGATGCCCCGGCTACCCGATCCCGAAGAGCCCGCACCCGCCGAGAACCACAGCATCGCAAGGCTCCTGACGCCCGGCCTGCACCCGCATCGGGCCTGACACGACTTCCCCCGTGCCAGGAACGCATCCGGCCCTGACACGACTTCCCCCGTGCCAGGACCGGAGCGGGTGGGGACCAGGAATCAGGATCCGACCGCCCAGCCCGACGACCGCCCAGCCCGACGACCGCCCAGCCCGACGACCGCCCCGGACCGCCGGGGCACCGCCAGAACAGGAAAGGAAGGCGCCGATGGGCGGCAGTTCGTCGGATGCGGGCGATACCCCGGTCCCTCCTGGCGCACCATCCGCCGCGACCCCGGACGGACATGTTCCCGTTCTGGTCCGCCGGGTCGACGAACTGCTCGCTCCCGCGATCGAAGCCGCGACGGCCGGCGGCGCGAACGATGTCGTCCTCATTGATGCCACCCTCGGGATGGGCGGCCACACGCTGGCCCTGCTGTCGGCCCACCCGCGGCTCCGGGTGATCGGGATCGACCGCGACCCGCATGCGTTGCGCATCGCGCGGGCCCGGCTCACCGAGGCGCAGTTGACCGACCGGGTCGAACTCGTGCACGCCGTGTACGACCGGATCGGCGAAGTGATCACCGAGCGGGTCGGCGGCGGCCGCGTCCAGGCGATCCTGTTCGACCTCGGCGTCTCGTCGGTGCAGCTGGACGAGTCCGACCGCGGTTTCGCCTATGCGCAGGACGCCCCGCTGGACATGCGGATGGACCCGACCACCGGGATCACCGCCGCCGATGTGCTCAACACCTACCCCGGCGCCGAGCTCACCCGGATCCTGCGGGAGTACGGCGAGGAGCGGTTCGCCGGCCGGATCTCGAAGGTGGTGGTCGCCGAGCGCGCCCGGCAGCCGTTCACCACCAGCGCGCGGCTGGTCGAACTGGTGCGGGCCGCCATCCCGGCGGCCACCCGGCGGACCGGCGGCAACCCGGCCAAACGCACGTTCCAGGCGCTGCGGATCGAGGTCAACGACGAGTTGGGCGCGCTGCGCAGAGCCATTCCCTCTGCGCTGCAGCACCTTTCGGTCGCCGGCCGAATCGTGGTGATGTCCTACCAGTCGCTGGAGGACCGGATCGTCAAGCGGGCCATCGCGCCGCTGACCGTCTCGACCTCACCGCTGGACCTGCCGGTCGACCTGCCCGGCCACGATCCGGAGTTCGCCTGGCTCACCAGGGGCGGCGCCGAAATACCCACCGACACCGAGATCCAGGCAAACCCCAGGGCCGCGTCAGCGCGGCTCCGGGCGGCGCAGCGCATCAGGGAGGCGACAGCGTGACCACCATCGAGCAGCCGGTTCCGGGCAGATCCCGGACCGCGCGCGGCGGGACAGCGACGTCGGGCCGGTCGGCCGCGAGTACCGCCTCGTCCCGTCGGGCCTACGAGCGCCGTCAGCGGCGCACGTCGAAGATCGACGCCTCCCGGCTGGTCGGTGCCGGCAAGCCGGTCAGGTCCGCCCTCAACAGGGCGCCGTTCGTCGTCGTGCTGATCGCGCTGCTGGCCGGTGGCATCGCCGGAGTGCTGTTCCTGACGACCGTGACCGACGAGGCCGGCATGCGGACCTCCACCGCCCGCAGCGCCACCACCGACCTGCGGCTGCAGATCGAGTCGCTGCAGCGGGATGTCGCGCTGCTCGACGCGACACCGAGGATCGCCGACGAGGCCGCCAAGCTCGGCATGGTGCCGGCCGGTGACTCCGCGATGCTGATGATCAACGGCTCCGGCGCCGGGTCGGTGATCGGCGAACCGTCCGCGGTCCCCGGACCGCCGCCGCCCGAACCGGCCGCGGCGCCCTCCGCGGCGGCGCCCGGAGCTGCTCCTGCAGCCGCCGCGGCTCCTGCACCCGCCGCCGCTCCGTCCGCCGCCGCTCCGTCCGCCGCCGCTCCGTCCGCCGCGGCACCGTCCGCCGCGGCACCGTCCGCCGCGGCACCGTCCGCCGCAGCACCGTCGGCCGCCGCAGCCGCGCCCGCCAGCACCCAGGAAGGACAGCGGTGAGAACGTCCGGTTCGGGCAACACCCCGCGCAACACCCCGCGCAACACCCCGCGCAACACCCCGCGCAACACCCCGCGCAACGACGCCCGCGGCTCCGCCCCCCGCAGTGCGACCCGCGGTTCCACCCCGAGCGCCGCCGCCGGTAGGTCGGGAGCCGGCCGCACCACCGCCGGCCGCCCGACCACCGGCCGCCCGACTACTGCCCGCTCCGGCACGGGCGGTCGCTCGGCGCACCCCCGGTCCGCTCCCGGCCCGGCGGCACCCCAGTCCGCGCGGCCGCCGCGCGCCCCTCGGCCAGCCGCTCCTGCCGGCTCGCAGCGCACCGCGCCCCGGCCGCCGCGGCCGCAGACTTCCGTGCGTGGCCGCCGGGTGGGTCGCCCGCGCACCGCCGTCGCGAACCCGCGCCGCCGCGGCCGGCTGGCGCTGGTCGTGCTGCTGGCGATGCTGACCGTCGCCGGCGGGAAGCTCGTCGCGATCCAGGCCATCGACACCGCCGGGTACGCCGACCGGAGCGAGAAGCAACGGACCAGGGACATCACGCTGCTGGCCCAGCGCGGCTCCATCACCGACCGCAACGGCACCGCGCTCGCGTTCACCGTCGAGGGCCGCGCCGTCGCGGCGCGACCGGCCCTGTTCACCGACGACCAGCAGCGCCGTCAGGTCGCCCAGATCCTGGCCACCGACGTCGGCGGCGTCACCGTCGACGAGGTGATGACGAAGCTGACCTCCGGCAAGTCCTACGTCTACCTCGCCAGAAACCTGATGCCGGCGCAGGCCGACGCGGTGATGGGCAAGATCGGCACACTGTTCGACGCCGCCCACCGGGACGCCGTCGTCACCGAACGCCAGGACCTGCGGCAGTACCCGGACGGGTCGGCGTCGGCGGCGCTGGTCGGCGGCACCGACTACGACGGCAACGGCCTGTCCGGCATCGAGGCGAAGTTCGACACCAAGCTCTCCGGCAAGGACGGTGAGCGGGTCGTCGACGTCGACGCGCGGCACGTCATCATTCCGGGCAGCCAGCGCGACGAGCAGCCCGCCGTCGACGGCATGGACCTCTCGCTGACCATCGACTCCGACCTGCAGTACACGACCCTGAGCATGTTGACCAAGGCGGTCGACAATTCCTGGGCCAAGTCCGGCTGCGTCGTCGTCATGCAGGTGTCCGACGCCCAGATCCCGGCGATGGCCTGCTATCAGCCCGGGCAGACCGCCAAGCAGACCGGCAACCGGGCCGTCACCGACTCCATCGAACCCGGATCGGTCAACAAGGTCGTCACCTTCGCCGCGGCCCTGGAGAAGGGCCTGATCACCCCCACCACGGTGTTCGATGTCGACGGCGAGATCCCGGTGGGCGACATCGTCGTCCACGACGCCTGGGGGCACGGGCCGATCAAGATGACGGCCACCGGCATCCTGGCCAAGTCGTCCAACGTCGGCACCCTGATGATCGCCCAGAAGGTGGGGCAGGACGCGTTCGTCGACATGGCCAAGAAGATGGGCCAGGGCGTCAAGACCGGCATCCAACTGCCTGCGGAGACGTCCGGCAGGTTCCCCGCGCCGTCGAGCTGGTCGGTCAGCACCTTCGGCAACCTGCCGATCGGGCAGGGGGTGTCGATCTCCCTGCTGCAGCTGGCCGGGATGTACCAGGCGATCGCCAACAACGGTGTCCGGGTGCAGCCGACGATCGTCGCGAGCACCACGGTGAACGGCCAGCCGACGCCGACCCCGCCCGTCGCCACGACCCAGGTGATGAGCGCGAAGACGTCGCACACCCTGCTGGACATGCTCCGCGGCACCGTTCAGGACGGCGACGTCAATCACCGAGGCACCGCCTACCGGGCGGCCATCAACGGTTACCAGGTGGCGGGCAAGACCGGCACCGCGCAGAAGGTCGACGAGCAGACCCAGGAGTACTCGCAGTCCGCGATCACCTCGACGTTCGCCGGCATCGTTCCGGCGGACAACCCCAAGTACGTGGTGGCGATCATGCTCGACGACCCCAAGGGCAATTCGCCCGCCGGTACCACCAGCTGTGCCCCGCTGTTCCACGACATCGCGGCTTACGCGATGCGCGCAGCGGACGTGCCGCCGTCGCCCACCCCGGCGCCGGTGTACGACCTCTATGTGGGCTGAGCGGGTAACCTTGCCGCCCGTGTCCTCCACGTCCCGCTCGCTCCGCCCGCAACACCCGGCGGGGGCGAGCGTGGCGGACATCGTCGCGCACACCGGCGCTCAGCCGCATTCGCCGGACCCGGTCGACGCGCCGGACGGCCTCGGGCGGCCGGCGGCGGAGGTGTGGCTGAGCGGGATCACGCTGCGGGCCCAGGACGTCAGGCCGGGTGATCTGTTCGCTGCGCTGCCGGGCAGCCGGGTGCACGGGGCCGCTTTCGCGGCGGACGCGATTGCCGCCGGCGCGGTGGCGGTGCTCACCGACGAGGTCGGGCTGGAGATGATCCGCGGCGCGGGCCCGCTGACCGTCCCTGCGTTGATCGCCCCGTCCCCCCGCGCGCTGCTCGGTTCGGTGGCGGCGGTCCTCTATGGCGACCCCAGCCGCACGCTGCAGGTCGTCGGGATCACCGGGACCGCGGGCAAGACCACCACCTGTTACCTGCTGGAGGCCGCGCTCGCCGCGGACGGTTCCCGACCCGGGTTGATCGGCACCGTGCAGACCCGAATCGCCGGCGAGGTCGCGCCGAGCGCCCTGACCACCCCGGAGGCCCCGGACCTGCAGGCGCTGTTCGCGGTGATGCTCGAACGGGGGGTCAGCATGGTGGCGATGGAGGTGTCGTCACACGCGCTCGCCCTCGGCCGGGTCAGCGGCACCCGGTTCGCGGTGGGTGCGTTCACCAACCTCAGCCAGGACCACCTCGATTTCCACCGCGACATGGAGGACTACTTCGCGGCCAAGAGCAAGCTGTTCGACGGTCGCTCCGCCCGGCACGTGGTCGATGTGGACACGTCCTGGGGCGCCCGGCTGGCCGCGGCGCATCCGGATGCGCTGACCGTCAGCGTCACCGGCAAGGACGCCGACTGGACGGTGCAGGACGTCCGGGTGTCGGCCACCGGTATCCAGCACATCAGCCTGGCCGGACCCGGCCGCACCGTGACGGTGGATCTGGCCATCCCCGGTGCCTTCAACGTGGCCAATGCCGCCGTCGCGATCGCTTGCGTGGACGCGCTCGGCCGGGACGTGCAGCAGGCCGCCGACGCGATCGCCGGCGTGGTCGTCCCCGGCCGGATGGAACGGGTCGACGTCGGCCAGGATTTCCTGGCGGTCGTCGACTACGCGCACAAGCCCGCGGCCCTGGCCGCCGTGCTGGACGCGATCGCCGAGGACCTGACCGGCCGGCTGATCGTCGTCGTCGGTGCCGGGGGCGACCGGGACACCGGCAAGCGACCGGTGATGGGTGCCGAGGCGGCGGCGCGGGCCGACCTGCTGATCGTCACCGACGACAACCCGCGGTCGGAGGACCCGGCGTCGATCCGCGAGCAGGTGCTCGCCGGTGCGCGGGGGGCGGCAGGGCGGGCGGCAGGCAAGGCACGGATCGAGCAGATCGGCGACCGGCTGGCGGCGATCAGGGCAGCGGTCGCGGCCGCCGGCACCGGTGACGCCGTGGTCATCGCCGGGAAGGGGCACGAACTCGGCCAGGACGTCGGCGGCGTGCTGCACCCGTTCTCCGACCGCGACGAGCTGGCCGCCGCACTTGCCGAGCGCGCGGCCGGCGGTGGAACGGACGCGATGCCCGCGCCCGCTACCGTGCTTCCCGTGGCACAGACCCCCCCGAGAGAGCCGGAAACAGCACCCCGGACCAGTCGATGATCGCGATGACGCTGGCGCAGGTTGCCGAGGCGATCGGCGTCCCGGCACCGGACGGCGCCCGGGACGTGCACGTCCGCTCGGTGGAGTTCGACACCCGCCGGATCACCCCCGGTGCCCTGTTCGTCGCGCTCCGCGGTGAGCGGGTGGACGGGCACGACTATGCGGCGGCGGCCGCGGACGCCGGTGCGGTCGCTGTGTTGGGCACCTCGCCGATCGCCGCCGACCTGCCCGTGCTGGTCGTCCGGCAGGCCACCTCCCCGGAGTTGGCCCCCGACGACCCGAACGCCGACGTGCTGGACGCCCTCGCCGCGCTGGCCCACGCCTCGGTCACCGCCCTGGTCCGCGACCACGGGCTCGAGGTCATCGGTGTCACCGGGTCGTCCGGCAAGACCTCGACCAAGGACCTCATCGCCGCCGTGCTGCGCGCCTTCGTCGAGGACCCCGCGCAGGTGGTGGCCCCACCGGAGTCGTTCAACAACGAGCTCGGCCACCCCTACACGGTGCTGCGGGCCGACGAGACCACTCGATTCCTGGTCCTGGAACTGTCCGCCCGCGGACCAGGCCACGTCGCGCTGCTCGCCCGGATCGCCCCACCCCGGATCGGCGGCGTGCTGAACGTGGGCTCGGCGCACCTCGGTGTCTTCGGTTCCGTGGAAGCCATCGCCGTGGCCAAATCGGAACTGCCGCAGGCGCTTCCACCGGCCGCGCAGGGCGGGGTCGCGGTCCTCAATGCCGACGACAACCGGGTCGCCGCGATGGCGGCCGACACTGCCGCCGAGGTGGTGCTGGTGGGCCGCAGCCCGGACGCCGTCGTCCGGGCCGAGAACGTCCGGCAGGACGACACCGACCACGCACACTTCACCCTGGTCACCCCCGACGGCAGCGCCGAGGTCAGGCTCGCCGTCGTCGGCGCCCACCAGGTCGGCAACGCGCTGACCGCGGCGGCGGTGGGCCGGGCGGCCGGCGTGCCGCTGCAGACGATCGCCGATGCGCTGAGCAGCGCCGGCGCCTCGTCCCGATGGCGGATGGAGGTGACCGAGCTGCCCGGCGGGATCACCCTGATCAACGACGCCTACAACGCCAATCCGCATTCGATGAAGGCCGCGCTGCAGTCCTTGTCGACGATCGGCCGGGGTCGGCGCTCGTGGGCGGTGCTCGGCGAGATGGCGGAACTGGGGGAGACCACCAACGCCGCGCACGACGAAATCGGGCGCCTGGTCGTGCGGCTCGGGATCGAGCGGCTGATCGTGGTGCAGGGTCCCGGGGGCGCCACCGGGGCCGCGGTCGGCGGCCGGACAGGGGCGCGCGCGCTACATCTCGGTGCGCACCTGGAGGGCTCGTGGGGCGGGGAGTCCGAACTGGTGCCCGATGTGGACGACGTCGTCGCCATCCTCGAGCAGGAACTCGGACCCGGTGACGTGGTGCTGGTCAAGGCGTCCCGGGCGGCGGGGCTGGAGCGGGTCGCGCTGCGCTTGATCCAGGACCTGGGCACCGCCGACGGCGGTCACCAGGAGCCGGCCGGTCGGCAGAAGCCGGCCGACCGGGACAGCCGGTGAAGACGATTCTCGTCGCGGCGCTGGTCGCCCTGGCGGTGTCCATCCTGTTCACTCCCTACCTGATCCGGATCTTCTCCAAGCAGGGCTTCGGGCAGGAGATCCGCGAGGACGGGCCGCAGCACCACAAGAAGAAGCGCGGCACCCCCACCATGGGCGGCGCCGCGATCATCGTCGCGATGTGGGTCGGCTACCTGGTGTCCATCGGCATCGAGTGGGCGACCGGCGGCGGTGGCCCCACCGCGTCCGCGCTGTTGCTGCTGTACCTGACCACCGGCATGGGGCTGGTCGGCTTCCTCGACGACTTCATCAAGATCCGCAAGCAGCGCAACCTCGGCCTGAACAAGAAGATGAAATTCCTCGGGCAGACGTTCGTGGCCCTGACGTTCGGCATCGGGGCACTGTTCTTCCGCAACTCCGAGGGGCTGACGCCGGCCTCCACCTCGCTGTCCTACACCCGCGATCTGGGGTTCCTGACGATCGGCGCGGTCGGCTTCGTCATCCTGGCCTGGCTGCTGGTGGCGGGCTGGTCGAACGCCGTGAACTTCACCGACGGGCTCGACGGGCTGGCCGCCGGATCGTCGGTGATGGTGCTCGGCACGTACGTCACGATCGGTTTCTTCCAGTTCCGCAACGCCTGCTGGAGCGTTCTCAGTGAGGCCGCCCAGGCCGGCTGTTACGACGTCCGCGACCCGCTGGACCTCGCCGTCGTGGCGGCGGCCGCCCTCGGCGGGTGCATCGGGTTCCTCTGGTGGAACGCGCACCCGGCCCGGATCATGATGGGCGACACCGGTTCGCTGGCCCTCGGCGGCCTGATCGCCGGGCTGTCCATCCTGACCAAGACCGAGCTGCTGCTCGTCGTCATCGCCGGGCTGTTCGTGGTGGAGATGCTGTCGGTCGTCATCCAGATCGCGGTGTTCCGCACCCGGCATGTGCGGGTGTTCAAGATGGCGCCGTTCCACCACCACTTCGAACTCTCCGGGTGGGCGGAAACCACGGTGATGGTGCGGTTCTGGCTGCTGGCGGCGATGTCCGCGGCGCTCGGGCTCGGGCTGTTCTACGCCGATTGGCTGTCCCTCACCGGTGGCTGACCAGGTGGCCGCCGCAGCGACGCTGCCGGGCCCCGGTGACCTGGTGGTGGCGGCCGGGGCCGGTGTCACCGGCATCCCGGTGATCAGATTCCTCGCCGCCACCGGCGCGTCGGTCGTGGTGACCTCGAACCGGCCGGCGCCCGGCGAGCTGACCGGCATCGCCGGTGACGTCACCTTCGCCGGTGACCTGCAGGCACCGCCGGCCGGCACCCGGATGGTGGTGACCTCGGCGGGCATCCCGCCGACCAACCCGCTGCTGGCTGCATCGCTGGCCGCCCGCGTCGAGGTGATCGGCGAGGTGGAGCTCGCCTGGCGGCTCGACCGGTCGTCGGGCCACCCGCGGGACTGGCTGGTGGTCACCGGCACCAACGGCAAGACGACCACCACCGGGATGCTGGAGTCGGTGCTGCGAGCCGGCGGCCGGCACGTCACCGCCTGCGGCAACATCGGTTGGCCGGTGCTGGAGGCGGTGCTCGCCGGAACCGACGGCGACCAGCGCCCGCAGGACGTGATCGCGGTGGAACTGTCCAGCTTCCAGCTGCACTGGGCCCCCGGTATCCGGCCGGCCGCCGGGGTGGTGCTCAACCTGGCCGAGGACCACCTGGACTGGCACGGCTCGATGGCGGCGTACGGGGCCGCGAAGGCGAGGGCGCTCGCCGGTCGGATCGCGCTCGCGGTGATCGACGACGCCGGCGCCGCCGGTTTGCTGGCGAAGTCACCGGCGGGCCGGGTGGTGCCGATCCTGGGCGGCCGGCCGTTCCCCGGCTCCCTGGGTGTGCGGCAAGACATGCTGGTGGACAACGCCTTCGGTGCCGATCTGCTGATGCCGGCGGCGGACGTGCGGCCGGCTGGGGAGCACAACGTCACCAACGCGCTGGCCGCGGCCGGGCTGGCCCTGTCCGTGGGCGTGACGGGCGCCGCGGTGGCCGACGGGCTGCGCGCGTTCGAACCGGGTGGGCACCGCAACGTACTGGTCGCCGAGCACAACGGCGTTGCCTACTACGACGACTCCAAGGCGACCAACCCGCACGCCGCGCTGGCCTCGCTGCAGGCCTATCCACGGGTCGTCTGGGTCGCCGGCGGACAGCTGAAGGGCGCCGCCGTGGACGATCTGGTGCGCCGGATCTCCGGCCGGTTGGCGGGGGTGGTGCTGCTCGGCGTCGACGCCCCGATCATCGCGGCAGCACTTTCCCGACACGCGCCCGATGTCCCGGTCCAGCTGGTTCCCGGCAAGGACGATGACGTCATGCGCACAGTGGTACGTGCGGCCGCGCGGATGGCCGCCCCGGGTGATGTCGTCCTGCTGGCCCCGGCCGCCGCGTCGTTGGACATGTACCGGTCCTACGCCGCCCGCGGGGACGCCTTCGCGCGGGCCTCCCGGGACCTCGCGGGGGCCCGCCGGTGAGCGTGACGTCACCGCGTTCCGCCGCCACGCCGCCGGGGTCTGCACGGTCGGCAGCCGCGGCGTCGGGGGCCACCTCGGTTGCCACCCCCGCCGGGCGGTCCACCCGGACCGCCGCCGGGTCGAAGCGGCCGCCGGGCCGGATCGGCCGGCTGTGGTGGGCCGGCCGGAAGCTGACGGTCGACTGGCTGGATCGGCCGATGACGTCACTGCATTTGGTGCTGGCCATCTTCGCGTTGATGCTCGGCTTCGGGCTGCTGATGGTGCTGTCCTCGTCGTCGGTCGCGGCGTTCCGCAGCGGCGGATCGTCGTTCTCGGTGTTCGCCAACCAGGCCACGTACGCGGCACTGGGCCTGCTCGCCTTCTGGGCGACCCAATTCGTCCCCGTCCGGATCCTGCGCTCGACATCGACCGCGGCGGTGATCATCTCGCTGGGGCTGCTGGTGCTGGTGCTGGTCACGGGCGCCAAGGTGAACGGTGCCCGGAGCTGGATCCGGCTGGCCGGTTTCCAGTTCCAGCCCAGTGAGATCGCCAAGCTGGCGCTGCTGCTGTGGATGGCGCACGTCCTCGCCGCGCGGCGCTCGACCCTCGGCTCACCGAAGGCGTTGCTGATCCCGGTGCTGCCGGTGTTCGTGCTGATGGCCGGGCTGATCATGTACCAGCCGGACCTGGGCACCACGGTGGCGTTGACCATCGTCTTCATGGCGGTGCTGTACTTCGCCGGCGCTCCGTGGTGGACGTTCGCCGGGTTGGCAGCGGTCGGCACCGCGGGCTTTTTCTACCTCGCGATCTCCGCCGACTACCGGCTGGCCAGGTTGCTGTCGTTCATCGACCCCGAGGCGCACCCGGACACGTCGTACCAGTTGCTGCAGAGCCTGTACGGGATGGGCAACGGCGGCTGGTTCGGGGTGGGGCTCGGCCAGTCCCGGGCGAAGTGGAGCTACCTGCCGAACGCCGACTCCGACTTCATCTTCGCCATCGTCGGCGAGGAACTGGGGCTGATCGGCGCCGGGATCCTGCTGCTGCTGTTCGCGCTGCTCGCCTACACCGGCCTGCGCATCGCGCGCCGCAACGTCGACCCGTTCGTCAAGATCGTCGCGTCCGCGGCCACCGTCTGGCTGGTCGGCCAGGCCGCGATCAACATCGGCTATGTGGTCGGGTTGCTCCCCGTCACGGGGATCCCGCTGCCGATGATCTCCGCGGGCGGCACGTCGCTGCTGATCACCATGGTGGTGTTCGGGCTGCTGGCCAACTTCGCCCGGCGGGAGCCGCAGGCCGCGGCCGCGCTGCAGGCCAGTGGTGGCAGCAGGCTGGCGCGCTTCCTGGGGATGCAGAACGCCGACGGCTCCTTCCGGACACCGACGATGCGCCGCCGCCGGCGCGGCACCGCGTCGCTGTCCGCGGAGTCCACGACCGCCGCGTCGCGGAAGGCTATCGCGGCGACATCGCGCTCCGCGGGCAGGTCCGGCTCGTCGGCCAGGTCCGATTCGTCGGCCAGGTCCGGCTCGTCGGCCAGGTCCGGCTCGTCGCAGCCGCAGCGCTCCGGCGGCCGGGCGCGTCCGGCAGACCGGCAGGCGTCCGGCTCCCGCGGTCGAGGGTCGTCCGCCGCCCCCGATCCCCGCCGGACGGGTGACCCGGCAGGCGGCACCGGCCGGGCACGCAGCACGGGTGGTGCGGTTGACCGACGGGCGGCTGACCGGCGGCCGGCGTCGCCGCCACGGACGGCACCCGTCCAGCGCGACGGTGAACCGCGGACCCGACCACGCAGGCCGGACGGACCCCGTGGTGGTGACGGCGCAGGTCGCAGCAGTCGGTGGGACGGCGCGTGACGAGTGTCCTGCTCGCCGGCGGTGGCACCGCCGGGCACATCGAACCGGCACTGGCGGTGGCCGACGCGCTGCGGGCCGTCGACCCGTCGATCCGGGTCACCGCGCTCGGCACCGAACGGGGCCTGGAGACGACGCTGGTGCCGGCGCGCGGCTACGACCTGGAGTTGATTCCGGCGGTTCCGCTGCCCCGCAAGCCGTCCAAGGATCTGCTGACGCTGCCGGGCCGCATGCTGTCGGCGATCACCGCCAGCCGGGCGATCATGGCCGACCGTGCGGTCGACGTGGTGGTCGGCTTCGGTGGTTACGTCGCGCTGCCCGCCTACCTCGCTGCCCGTGGGCGGGTGCCGATCGTCGTGCACGAGGCGAACGCACGGGCCGGCCTGGCCAACAAGATCGGTGCCCGGTTCGCGGCGTCGGTGGCCGCGGCTGTCGACGGAACGGGGTTGACGAAGGCGAAGGTCGTCGGTAATCCGGTGCGGCGCAGCCTGTCCGAGCTGGACCGGCCGGCGCTGCGGCGGCAGGCGCGGGAATTCTTCGGCCTGGATCCGGAGGCGCCGACGTTGCTGGTCTTCGGCGGGTCGCAGGGTGCTCAGCGGATCAACGACGCGGTGTCCGCCGCCGCACCCGACCTCGCGCAGGTCGGGGTCGGGGTGCTGCACGCCTACGGCAGCCGCAACACCGTCGACGTGCCGCCGCTGCCGGGCGACGCGCCGCCCTACGTGGCGGTGCCGTACCTGGACCGGATGGACCTCGCCTACGCGGCCGCGGACCTCGTGCTGGCCCGGTCCGGTGCCATGACGGTCGCCGAGATCGCCGCGGTCGGCCTGCCCGCCGTGTACGTCCCGCTCCCGCACGGCAACGGCGAGCAGCGGCTCAACGCCGCCGCCCAGGTCGCCAGCGGGGCCGCGATCATCGTGGACGACGCCGACCTCAACCGGGACGTCATCGGTTCGATGGTGATCCCGCTGGTGGTCGCGGGCATCGTGCGGGACGGCATGACGGCCGCCGCAACTGCCACCGCCCGCCAGCGGGCCGACGAGGTGGTGGCCCGGATGGTGCTCGACGCGGCCGCCGGCCACCGCGCCTGATGGCCGGGCGATCATGACGCGGGCGGCCGTTCCGCTGACCGCGGAGGGTGTCTCGCTCGAGCGCGCGCACCTGGTGGGGGTCGGTGGCGCCGGGATGAGCGGTATCGCCAGGATTCTCGCCGACCGCGGCTTCGCCGTGTCCGGGTCCGATGCCCGGGATTCACCGGTGCTGGCCGGGTTGGCGGCGCGCGGCGTGCGCACCGCCGTCGGTCACCGGGAGGCGAACCTGCACCTGCTGCCCGCTGGTCCCACCGCGGTGGTGGTGTCCACCGCGGTGCGCCCGGACAACCCGGAGGTGGGCGCCGCCCGGGCGTCGGGCATCCCGGTGGTCCGTCGGGCGGATGCGTTGGCCGCCCTGATGTCCGGGTACCGCGGCGTCTGCATCGCCGGGACCCACGGCAAGACGTCCACCACCTCGATGCTGACCGTTGCCCTGCAATTCGCCGGGGCCGACCCGTCCTTCGCGATCGGTGGTGAGCTCACCGGTTCCGGCCTCGGTGCGCATCACGGCAGCGGCGACATCTTCGTGGCCGAGGCCGACGAGTCGGACGGATCGTTCCTGTCGTTCAGTCCGCACGGGGCGGTGATCACCAATCTCGAACCCGATCATCTCGATCATCACGGCACCGCGGAGGCGTACACCGCGGTGTTCGACCAGTTTGTCGACCGGATCGAGCCGGGTGGTTTCCTCGTCGCCTGCGCCGACGACGCCGGGACGGCCGCACTGATTGACCGGACCCGGCTGCGCAGGCTGATCCCGTACGGCCGCGCCGAGTCGGCCGCGGTCCGGATCGTCGGCGCGGCCCCGTCCGGGGGCAGTGTGGTGCGGCTCGGCGACGGGCGGGAGGTCGAGTTGCGGCTGTCCGTGCCCGGCGACCACATGGTGCTCAACGCCGCCGGTGCGCTGGCGGCCGGCGTGGAGTTGGGCATCGAGCCGCAGGCGCTCGCCGACGGCCTGGCCGGATACACCGGGGTGCGCCGGCGGTTCGAGCGCAAGGGCACCGCTGGTGGCGTCACGGTCTACGACGACTACGCCCACCATCCCACCGAAGTGGCCGCGCAGATCGCCGCAGCCCGTTCGGTTATCGGCGAGCTGACCGGGGCGGGCGGCCATCTGGTGGTGGTGTTCCAGCCGCACCTGTACTCCAGGACCGCGACGTTCTCGGATGCCTTCGGCCGGGCGTTGGCCGGTGCCGACCTGGTGATCGTGCTCGATGTGTACGGCGCCCGGGAGGACCCGCAGCCCGGCATCACCGGTGAGCTGATCGCGTCCGCGATTCCCGACGGCGTCGCGGTGCTGTACCACGCCGACCGCCCGACGGCGGCGGATTTCGTCGCGGCGGCACTGCGCGGCGGTGACGTGGTGATCACCATGGGGGCCGGTGACGTCACCGCGATCGGCCCGCAACTGCTGACGCTGTTGGAGGCGCGCGATGGGTGAGTCGGGACGCGTTGCGGTGAAGGGGGAGTCGACATGAGTACGGCGACACGCAGACCGGCCGGCCCGGTGTCGGGTGCGGCCGCCCCGCGGAACCGCACGCCGACGCGCGTGCCACGCCGCTGGCCGTGGATCGTGGCGCTGTCGGTGGTGGTCGCGCTGATCTGCGGCGCCGTGTACGCGGTGTTCTTCAGCGCTCTGCTGGGCCTGCAGACCGTCCGGGTGCTCGGTGTGCCGGACGATCTCGCCGCGCAGATCCGCACCGCAGCGCCCGCGACCGACGGAACCCCGCTGGCCCGCATCGATCTGGATGCGGTCGCGGCGAGTGTCGATGGCATCCCGCAGATCTCGGAGGTCGAAGTGTCCCGCGACTGGCCGCATGGCCTGACGATCGCGGTGACGCCCCGGGTGCCCGTTGCGGTGACGTCGGCGAACGGCCGGCTGTGGTTGCTCGACGCCACCGGCAACCCGTACCTGTCGGTTCCGTCGGCCCCGGCCGGCGTGGTGACCGTGCAACTCGTCGCGCCCGGCGCCGGTGATCCCTCCACGATGGCGGCGCTCACCGTCGCGTCCGCGTTGACGCCGCAGTTCAGGGGCACGGTGAGCGCCATCTCGGCCCGCACCCCGTTCGACGTCGAGCTGACCCTGAAGGACGGCCGAACGGTGCTGTGGGGTGAGGCGACCAGGTCCGCGCAGAAGATGCAGGTGCTGCCCGCGCTGCTCGCCGCGCAGGCCGGCAAGGTCTACGACGTCACCGACCCCACGCTGGTCACCGTCCGCTGATCCACCGACCAACGGTGCCGAGGGCCGGTGCCGACGCCCGTATCGAGGGCCGGTGCCGCACCGGTGAGTTCCGCCCGATCGCCGGGTCCACCGTGCAGCAACCTCGCACCGCACCGGAAGGGACAGATCATGTTGGGCAGCGCACCGGCATTCAGTGGGTATTCGGTGGACGACATCCCGGCCGCCAAGCGGTTCTACGGCGAGACGCTCGGTGTCACCGTCACCGAGGAGAACGGAATACTCACCCTGCACACCCCCGGGGACCGCAGTACGCTGCTGTACCCGAAACCGGATCACCAGCCCGCCACGTTCACCGTGCTGAACTTCCGGGTCGACGACGTGGAGGCGGCGGTGGACGAGCTCACCCGCCGGGGGGTGCAGTTCGAGCACTACGACTGGGTGGACGCCAAGGGCATCAACCGGCAGGGCGGCCCGCTGATCGCGTGGTTCAAGGACCCGGCCGGCAACGTCCTGTCCGTCATCGGGAGCTGATCCGCCGGCACGGGATCCGCCGCGGCTGATCCGCCGGCACGGGCTGATCCGCCGGCACGGGGCGCGGGGCGGGCGGGTTACCGTCGGGGGGTGCCCCGCCGACCGCCGAAGTCCCTGCGCGCCACCGCGGCACAGGATCTGCAGGCGCGGTACGGCAGTGCGGCGGGGGCCGACGACGAACGCGTGACACCGCTCGGCGGCCGGCAGACCCAGCACACCCCGGACGGCGCCTACCTGGTCCGGTCGGTACCCGGCCCCGCGGCGCGAAAGCCGTATCGCTGTCCCGGTTGTCAGCAGGTCATTCCGGCTGGTACCGCGCACGTCGTGGCGTGGCCGGCGCAGGACCCGTCGTGGCTGCAGTCCTCGACCGACAGTCGTCGGCACTGGCACCGGTCGTGCTGGCATCGGTGGTCGACCCGGGGCGGACCCGGGCGCCGGTGACGGCGGACGTGCGCCGGTTCAGGCGGCCAGGAACAGGGCCAGTACCGCGGTGTCGGCGTCGTCGGACGGATTGATGCCCGCCCGGCTGACCATGCTCGTGACGTTGCCGTCCCGGTCGGCCTCCACCCAGGCCGCGCGGTGATCCAGGCCCAGATGCGGCAGTCCGGGCAGCAGCACGCATCCGGCCGCCACCTCGTCGTATTCGGGAAGGGTGGGCCGGATCTCCGTCGGCGGGTGCAGGACGATCAAACCCGGCGGTTGGTGACGGGCGAACTGCCCCGGCAGGACGGCGTTGTCGCCCACCACCGGTCCCTCCGCCATGACGACCCCGACGGTGCCCGGTGTCGGATCGTCCGGCAGCTCCTCCCGGACCCGGAAGACCGTGCTCGTCGGCAACATCCCGGGCACGCTGGCCACCCGCACCGCCAGCAGCAGGAAGCGGGCCCATTCCACGGTGCTCGCCGGCCACCGGCCGGACACCAGGAATCCGCTCAACAATCCGTCGGCATGAAAGGGGGACACTTCGACGGAATGGTCGTCGGACGGTCTCATGGCAACCTCCAGCACGGGGGGATGGGCCATGCTGAATCACAGCCGTGTTAGCACACAAGACCCCCTGAGTGCTAACTGTTTTGCCTGGTGACGGCGGTGTCACGGACGGGTTACAACATCGTCCGGATCGGCCTGATCGGCGCGATGTTGCTGGCCGGCCGACGTGAAGATCCGGAATTGCCGGTGGTGCACGCCACACAACAGCGCGGCATGCGGGACAGGTGGCGGGCCGAGGAAATACTGATCCGATGACAGCGCCGCTCTCCTTGGCCGACACACCGACGTTGATCGGCGAGAAGGTCGTGCTGCGGCCGGTCGGACCGCGTGACGTCGACAACGTGATGGGCGATCTCGCCGACCCGGAACTGATCCGGCTGACCGGCACCCATACCGTCTTCACCCGCGCGCAGATCGAGGAGTTCTGCGCGACCAGGGCGGACAAGGACGACCGGTTGGACCTGGCGGTCCTGGATCGCCCGACCGGTGCCTACCTCGGCGGGTTGTCGATCACCGAACTCGACCCGGACAACCGCTCGTGCGGCTTCCGCATCGCGCTGCGCACCGGGACGACCGGCCGCGGGTACGGCACCGACGCCACCAGGCTGATCCTCGACCATGTCCTCGGCCTGGGCGTGCACCGGGTGGAGCTGGAGGTCTACGCGTTCAACCCACGGGCCCGCCACGTGTACGAGAAGGTCGGCTTCGTCCATGAGGGGACGCTCCGTCAGGCACTGCTGTGGGACGGGCAGTGGGTTGACGCCGCGATCATGGCGGTGCTGTCGACCGATCCCAGGTGAGCCGCGGTGACGGCCGACACGCCGCGCCGACGTCGTCGACGAGCGATGCGGCATCCCGTAGCGACTCACACCGCCTTGCCCGCCATGCCGACGACAAACCCGGCTTCCCACGAACCCCGTCCACCAGCGTTCCTGCCACAGCGGCGGGGTAGCGGCGAGCCCGGGCTCCGCCGAGCCGGTCTGGATCTTGTCGGCCGTCCTGCCGTCACAGGGCCAGCATCGCGGCCGCGACGCGGTCGGCCGCGGCCTCCGGCAGCAACGTTCCCATCTCGTCGACGACCAGCAAGGTGGCGCCCGGGATCTGCGCGGCCAGCGCCTCACCGTTGCCGATCGGGAAGAACGGGTCAGCGCGACCGTGCACCACCAGCGTGGGCACCGTGAGGCCGGCAAGCCGTTCTCGCCACCGCGGCGCGCAGTCCAGTCGCGCGAACACCGTGCCCAGCTGATTCGCCATGTGCACCGCCGGATCGGTCGAGGGTGTGCGATCCCAGATCCGCCCCGCGGCGGCCCGCGCCTGCTCCGGGTCGTTCCGGAGCAGGCTCGCGCCCTCCGCGGCGAAGGCCGCGACCGCGGCCCGGTCGGACCAGTCGGGCATCGGCGCGGAGAACAACGCCGCCATGGTCGGCCCGTCGTGATCGGGCAGGTCGTCGTCGACCGGCCCCGGCGCGACGGGCCTGGTACCCACCAGCGTCAATGCCGAGAACACCCCCGGATGGTCCAGTGCGGCGACCTGGGCGACCATCCCGCCCACACCGAAGCCGGCAAGGTGAGCCCGCGTCGCACTCAGCGCACCGACGAGTGCCGCCGCATCGGCAGCGAGGTCGCGCAGACCGTACGCGGGCGCGTCCGGGTCGAGCGTCGTCGACGCGCCGCTGTCGCGCAGGTCGTAGCGGACCACCCGCCGACCCGCGGCCGCGAGCCGTTCACACAGCGGATCCGGCCACGACAACATCGTGGTGCCGCCGGCCAGCAGCACCAGGGGATCGGTTTGCGCGCCAAAGGTCTGGACGCCGAGGTCGACCCCGTTCGCCCGCACCTTCGCCTCAGCTGTCACCCACGTTGTCGCCGCGTCAGTCATCTCACCAACTCCTCGAAGTCCAACGGCCCAAGTCTTCGACGGCCCGGACGCCTGGAACTCATCGGCGCGAGTCTTTCCGGCCCTCGGTGCGCCGGCAGGCGACGCGCGTAGGTTGGCGCCATGCCGATGATCACCATTGCCGATACCGCCGCCACCGGCGACGAGACCGCGCTCCGGCCCGCCTATCTCGCCGAACCCGTCCCGGTGTCTGACCGGCCCGGGCCGTGGCCCGGAGTGGTTGTCATCCATGACGCGTTCGGTATGACCGACGACATCAAGGAGCAGGCGGACTGGCTGGCCGCCGCCGGTTACCTCGCGCTGGTTCCGGACCTCTACAACGGGCAGTCGATGGTCCGCTGCATCAAGGGCACGTTCAGCCAGCTGACGGCACAGCACGGTCCGGTGTTCAGCCAGATCGACGCCGCCCGAAGGTATCTCGCGGCGCGGCCCGGCTGCACCGGAACCGTCGGGGTGATCGGCTACTGCATGGGCGGCGCTTTCGCGCTGCTGCTCGCGGCGCGCCCCGGCTACAGCGCCGCCGGCGTCAACTACGGCCCGCTGCCGAAGAACCTGGACGAAATCCTGGCGGGATCTTGCCCGATGGTCGCGAGCTACGGGGCGAAGGACACCGGCCTGAAAGGCGCGGCCGGCAAGGTCGAGCTCGGGCTCGCCCGGGCCGGTGTGCCGTCGGACGTCAAGGAGTACCCGAACGCCCGGCACAGCTTCATCAACCGGTTGGCGGTGGCGTCACCGCTGACCGTGCTGATGAAGGTGGCCGGCGTCGGGTACGACCACGACTCCGCCGCGGATGCGAAGCAGCGGATCCTGGCGTTCTTCGACGAACACCTGCGGGCGGAGCACACGGTGGCCGCCACCGGCGGTGCGGCATCGACCTGATGTGCCGGTAGCCCGCGCACCGGGTCGGTCGGCCCGCAATGCGTTCCCCCATGCCGTCTCGGGCCGGGTCGGCGCTGGGCTGGTGCAGGAAGTGAACGGGACGAGATGGCCCCCAGCGCTCACCCGACGGCGACCGTGTCCCGGTGTGCCGCGACGATGGAGATCCGAGCCGATCCCACCGGTGCATCGCGGACAGTCTCGGTGCAGCGCAATCGGTCTGTCACCGTCGACCACGGTGTCCTGGACACCGTTTCCAGGAGCACATCGGTCACTGCCCGCAGATCCGCCAGCATCCGGGCACTGCCGGCCGGATCGCCGACGTGCGCGAACCGCACCCGCAGACCCGGCTCGTGCCCGTCGGTCCCGCCGGTCACCGATGTGCTCGCGGTCGGGGGCAGACCGGCGGCCCATTCCCGCCAGGCCGCCATGGCCTGCGGCGTGCTCGGCAGCCAGATGTCTCCCGCGACGAGCGCGGGCAGCGGGACAAGGTCGATGGTCATCGCGGTGACCGATCCCAACGATCCGCCGCCGACGCGGAGTCTGTCGAACAGATCGGGATCGTCGGCGGCGTCCAGCCACACCAGGTCGCCGCCGGCCGTGGCGATCTGCAGGGCCACGACCTGCGCCGGGGCGAGTCGGGGCAGCCGGCCGCCGAGGCCGGGGCGGCCGACCGGGTCCAGCTCGGATCCGGCGGCGACCGCGAAGAGCCCGAAAGGTTCTGCGGCGTCCAGCACCTGTGACCACCCGGCCGCCACGCCGACGGTGGCCGTCCGGGTCAGCGGATCGATCGACACGCCGGCCAGCAGTCTGGTGACGATCAGCACCTCGCCGTTGCCGGTTGCCCGGCCCGGCAGTTGGATCGCGACGCGGCGACCGGCGCGGGCGGCGACCCGGACGGCGACCGCGACATCGGCGGCCCGCGCGGCGATGACGATCACCTCGGCACCGCGGAGGGTGGTGGCGGAGAACCCGAATCCGGCCGCGGCGAAGGCAGGGTCGTCCGGGGTGACGGCGTCCCCGCCGATACCGGCGCGCAGCGCTTCGGCGAGGTCAGCGGCGGTGATCGGGCTAGCGATGCTCATCGGGTCTCCAGTCGGTGCGTTCGAGGACCGGCTCATCACACCGGCGGCCGCTGAAGAACCGTTGAAGGTCCGCTGAAGGTCCGCTGAAGCGGGCCCTGCAAGTCCGGACGACGCAGCGGTGCCGGTGCGCCACCGCGGCGCGGACCGAATGAGCGTTGCCGGTCGAGGGGCCCCGGTGCAGTGCCTCGGGGCGTTGCCCCGGCACTGCCGAACGGGCCGGTCCGCGTGCCCTTGTGGACGCCCCGCGACGATTGCCCCGGCGCGTGGTCGCGGATCGGGATCGGGCATGCGGGGCCGGGTGCACCGGCCTGGGGGGTGGACACCCCTGACGGTAGGAAACGTCGCGATCCGGCAATACCGCGCGGACGCGTGAGAACGCGACCGGCAACAGCGTCAGGAGGCGGCGGCCGCGTACCCGTCGATGCCGTTGGTCAGTGCGGCGGCGGCGGTCCGTTGCGCGGAACCGCTGAGGTCGAGCCTGCGGTAGACGGTCTGGAGATGGCGTTCGAGCTCCGGATGCAGTGCCTCATGGTCACCGCGATCTGCCCGTTGTCCTGGCCGGCGGCGACCAGCCGGAGAACCTCCAGTTCCCGGCCGCTGAGCGCGTCGAGACCGGGGGACGCCGCGGATGTGACCGGCGTCGCGGACGGGAAGGCCCGGTCGGCTGCCAGGAACTGATCGACCTCCCCGAAGGAACACCGGCCGGGCGGGCTCGTCCTCGAGCAGCACATGATTGTCGAGTCGAGCTTGACCAGCCGGGCGCGCGGAATCTCCGCGGCCAGCCCCTCCGGCCCTCCGCGAAGGGGTTCATCTGGTCGCCCTTGGCGTGCAGCACCTGCGTCGGAAGATCCAGCCGGGGCAACACGGTCGAGACATCGACCTCGCGACGCTGCTGACGGAACGCCACCGCGTTGGCCGTGGACGTCGACGTTCGCATCAGGTTGTCCAACAGGTCATCTGTTCCGGGCGCGCGCCGGCATCAGCATGTCGGTGAACACCCGGCGGAACCTGCCCTCGGAGGGTTCCCCCAGGGGCAGGCTCCGCGCCATCCACCGACGGTAGCCCCCGGAGGGGCCCGTTCGGAGTGATTTGTCCGATGCCCCTCCCGTCAGCTCTGGCTGCTGACCAGCTCCGGTGCGGCATCGCCGACCACGTGCGCCAGCCGCTCCACCTGCTCCTTGGCGTCGCCGAACAGCATCGCGGCGTTGTCCTTGAAGAACAGCGGGTTCTGCACGCCGGCGTACCCGGTGGCCATCGACCGCTTGAACACCACCACCTGCTTGGCCCGCCAGACCTGCAGCACCGGCATCCCGGCGATCGGCGAACCCGGGTCCTCCTCGGCGGCCGGATTGACCGTGTCGTTGGCGCCGATGACGAGCACCACATCGGTGTTGGGCATGTCGTCCTGGATCTCGTCCATTTCCAGCACGATGTCGTACGGCACCCTGGCCTCGGCCAGCAGCACGTTCATGTGACCGGGCAACCGACCCGCCACCGGGTGCACCGCGAACCGCACCTGCTTGCCCATCCCGCGCAGCCGCTCGGTGAGTTCGGCGACCTGGTTCTGCGCCTTGGCCACCGCCATCCCGTAGCCGGGTGCAATGACGATGGACTTCGATTCGGCCAGCAGTTCCGCGAGCTGCTCGGTGGTCGTCTCGTGGTAGTCGCCCAGTTCCTCCGGACCGGAAGCGGTCGTACCACCCTCGCTGCCGAACCCACCGAGGATCACCGAGATGAACTGCCGGTTCATCGCCTTGCACATGATGTACGACAGGATCGCGCCGGACGATCCCACCAGTGCCCCGGTGATGATCAGCAGGTTGTTGTTCAGCATGAAACCGGCGGCCGCGGCGGCCCAGCCGGAGTACGAGTTCAGCATCGAGACCACCACCGGCATGTCGCCGCCGCCGATGGCCGCGACCAGGTGCAGTCCCAGCAGCAGGGCGATCACCGTCATGAAAGCGAGCGACCAGATGCTCGGTGCCGCAACGAACCAGACCAGCAGGGCGGCGCTGACGAGCAGCGCGGCGAGGTTCGCCAGATTGCGTGCCGGCAGGGTCAGCGGCGCCGACTTCATCTTGGCCGACAGCTTCAGGTAGGCGATGATCGAGCCGGTGAACGTCACCGCACCGATGAACACGCCGAGGAACACCTCGACAAGGTGCACGGTGTCCTCGTTCGCGCCTTCGGTGAGGTAGGAGTTGAAGCCCACCAGCACCGCGGCGAGGCCCACGAAGCTGTGCAGGATGGCGATCATCTCCGGCATCTGCGTCATCTCGACGGTGCGCGCCACCCTGACGCCGATGACGGCGCCGATCAGCAGCGCCGCGGTGATCAGCCCGGCCGTCACCGCCCGGTTCTGCTCCGACTCGATCAGCGAGAGCGCCACCGTCGCAATGAGTGCCAGCGCCATGCCGATCCTGCCCGCGATGTTGCCGGACTTCGCGCTGCGCTGATGGGACAGACCGGCGAGCGACAGGATGAACAGAACGCCGGCGATCAGGTACGCGGCCTGGATGAGTGAACGACCGGTGTCCATCAGGCTTCCTTCCGGAACATTGAGATCATTCGGCCCGAAACGCCGAATCCGCCGAAGATGTTGATCGATGCGACCGTGGCCGCCACGAATGCCAGCGCGACGACCAGCACGTTCGTGCTGCCCAGTTGCAGCAGTGCGCCGACCAGGATGATCCCGGAGATCGCGTTGGTCTGCGCCATCAGCGGGGTGTGCAGCGAGGCGGTCACGTTGCTGATGACGTAGAAGCCGACGACCACGGCGAGCGCGAAAACCGTGAAGTAGCCCAGGAAGCTCGGTGGCGAGAAGGTCACCGCCGCACCGACTGCCACCGCGGCCAGGCCGAACCACGCGTACCGGCGCTGCTGTTTGCGCCGGGCGTGCTCGGCCAGTTCCGCCGGTGTCACGGTCGGCAATGCGGCGGCGGCCGGCTGCGCCGGCTGCGGCGCGGCGGAGACCTGCACGGGCGGCGGCGGCCACATCACCTCGCCGGCCCTGGTCACGGCGATGGACCGCTGGACGATGTCGTCCATGTCCAGCGTCAGGACGCCGTCCTTCCCGGGGGTGAGCAGCTTGAGCAGGTTGACGAGGTTGGTGCCGTACAGCTGCGAGGTGTGCGCCGGCATCCGGCTGGTCATGTCGGTGTAGCCGATGATCGTCACCCCGTTGTCGGTGACGATCATCTCCCCTGGCACCGTCAGCTCGCAGTTCCCGCCGCCGGACGCCGCGAGATCGACGATCACGCTGCCCGGCTTCATCCCGGCCACCATGTCGGCGGTGATGGTGGTGGGTGCATGTCCGCGGACCAGGGCGGTGGTGATCACGATGTCCGCCTTCGCCGACTCGGCCGCGTACACCCGGGCCGTCTGCGCCGCCTGGTCCCCGGTCAGCTCCCTGGCGTAGCCGTCGGCGGACCGCTCCTGCATGCCGCCGGCGGCCGACACGTAAGTGGCACCCATCGACTCGATCTGCTCGGCGACCTCGGGCCGCACGTCGAAGGCCCGGACCTGCGCATTCAGGCTGCCGGCGGCCCCGATCGCGGCCAGCCCGGCGACACCTGCGCCGATGACGAACACCGTCGCCGGCTGGGTCTTGCCGGCCGCGGTCACCTGACCGCTGAACATCCCGCCGTAGGCCTCCGCGGCCTCGATCACCGCGCGGTAGCCGGCAATGTTGGACATGGTGGACAGCACGTCCATCGACTGCGCGCGGGAGATCCGAGGGATCGCGTCCAGCGACAGGCCGGTCACCTGCTGCGCCACCAGGGCGTCGATCAGCGCGGGGTGGTCGGCGGGGGCCATCCGCGCGATGACGGTGGTGCCCGGCCGCAACCGCTTGATCTCCTCGGGCGTCGGCTCGTCGACCTTGACGACGATGTCGCTGTCCCACACGGAGTCGGCCGAGCCGATGTCCGCTCCGGCGGCCCGGTAGGCATCGTCGGGGAACTTCGCGGCCGACCCGGCTCCGGACTCCACCTGCACCAGGTAGCCCAAGGCGATCAGCGTCGCGGTGGTCGACGGCGTGGCCGCGACCAGCGTCTGGCCCGCACGGGCCTCCTGCGGTATCCCAATTCGCACTGGACTTCTCAACCCCTCACTTGCATCGCGACAGCACAGCCTTCACCCGCGACGGCCGAGGTAGCCCGATGACGGCGAGCGCCGAGCGGTTGCCCAGCGGCGGCGCCATCGGTATCGGTCAGCGCGATTCGGTCATGATGGCAGGACATCGCCCGCGGCTCTCGTCGTCGACGTGGAAGAGCCCCTCCGTCGAGGTCGTTCATGTCGAGTGAGGTCGTGCGGCGAGGCCTATTCTGCCGGGTATGACGCACCCGGGAGCCGCTCAGCCGTCAGTGCAGCACGGTGCCCTGTCCGGCAGGTCGGCACTGGTCACCGGGGCCGCGAGCGGCATCGGGCGGGCGATTGCCGCACGGTTCGTCGCGGAGGGGGCCATGGTCGTCGCCGCCGACCGGGAGGCGGCGGCACTGCAGTCGTTCTGCGCCGACATCGGTGCCACCCCGCTGATTGTCGACCTCTCGGACATCGCGGGACTGCCCGGCGCCGTGGAGCACCTGTCCGGGAACATCGACATCCTGGTCAACAACGCGGGCATCCAGCACGTCGAGCGTCTCGAGCAGTTCCCGATCGAGATGTTCGAGAAGATCCTGCGGATCATGCTGACCGCTCCCTTCGTGCTGTCCAGGGCGGTGCTGCCGGGCATGTACGAGCGCGGCTGGGGACGCATCGTGCACGTCTCGTCGGCACACGGACGGCGTGCAAGCCCGTTCAAGGTGGCCTACGTCACTGCCAAGCACGGCGTCGAGGGGTTGTCCAAGGTCATCGCGCTGGAGGCCGCCGAGCGGGGTGTGACGAGCAACTGCATCAATCCCGGTTACGTGCGGACGCCGCTGGTGGAAAAGCAGATCGCCGATCAGATGGCGGCGCACGGCATGTCGGAGCAGGACGTACTGGAGAAGGTCATCCTCGGGTCGTCCCCGGTGAAGCGGCTGATCGATCCCGACGAGGTCGCGACGGCCGCTGTCTACCTGTGCTCGCCGGGCAGCGACTCGATCACCGGTTCCGATCTGGTGATGGACGGGGGTTGGGGCGCTCGCTGACCTGCCGGTGGCCGTCCGTGGTGTCGGACGCCCCGCGGAAGCCGCGGGCCCGATGCTCCGCCTGCACGCTGCCGGTGAACAGTCCCTGGGAGTGCGTCGCCTCCGATTCCCGGCGGCCGCCGGCGGGCGGGGGAACCAGCTCCGAGACCGTCCGCCCGTCCCGGTGGTCGGCTCGAGTCGATCCAGTGGGAAACTCGACCCGCAGCGCGGGGAGTGCCTCCGGGTGCTCCCGCTGCAGGTAGGTGACGAGCGCCTCGCGGATCTCGCAGCGCAGGTCGAACACGGTCGGCGCGTCGACGCCGGAGACCAGCACGCGGACCCGGACGTGACCGCCGACCGCATCGGTCACCTGCAGGACCCCGGTGCGCTCGTCCCACAACGAGGAGGCGAGCAGCGCCCGGTCCAGTTCGATCCGCAGCTGGTCGACCGGCACCCGCCAGTCGAGGTCGATCTCTACCGCCCCGAGCACCGCGGAGCCCTTGCGCGTCCAGTTCTGGAACGGGGTGCCGGTGAAGTAGGTCGACGGCATGATCAGCCGCCGGTCGTCCCAGAGATGGACGACGACGTAGGTCAGGGTGATCTCCTCGATTCGCCCCCACTCGCCCTCCACCACCACGACGTCGTCGACCCGGACGGCGTCGGTGAACGCGATCTGCAGCCCGGCGAAGAGGTTCGACAGCGATGACTGGGCAGCGAGACCGGCGACGATGCCGATCACCCCGGCCGACGCCAGGATGGTGGCGCCTGCCTGCCGGGCGCCCGGCAGCGTCAGCAGCATGGACGCGATGACCAGCACCACGATGGCGGCCACCACGAGCCTGCGCAGCAGGATCACCTGGGTCCGCACCCGACGGGCACGCAGGTTGTCGGCGACGTCCATCCGGTATCTCGCCAGCATCAGGTCCTCGAGCACGTGGGCCAGGACGGCCAGCAACCAGCCGCACACCGCGAGGATGCCCAGCTGCAGCACCGTCACCAGGGTGTCCTGCCACGCGCCGAGCACCGTGGTCGCCGCGAAGACCTGCCGCACCGCGATCAACACGAACAGCAACCGCAGCGGCAACCGGCCGCGACGTGACGCCTCCGCCGCGACCGGCCATCGCCGGCCGAGCCGGCGGAACAACAGGCCGATCAGCACGGCAAGGATCAGGGCGCCGACCGCCGCGACGGCGACGGTGACGGCGAGCCAGGCGACGGGTGAGTCGCTGGTGTCGGACGGGAGCGTGAGCTGAGCCATGAGTGGACGGTTCCCCACCCGTCCGGCGGGCACGCCGGTTGTGAGATCTGACGCGGCGTGACAACCGACGGACTCCTGGGGGCGTGGCGGCGAGCACGTTCGGTCGGCCCGGCTCGGGCGGCTTGGCGCGGGAGCGGTGCGCAGGGGAAACTGGTCGGACGCCACGCCGCGCCGCGGTGTCTGTCTCGAAAGGTGAGCCGTGACGGTTTATGCCCGCACTGTGACCTACCAAGGGCGGTCGGACACCGTCGACAGGGGCATCACGTTCCTGCGGAACGAGGCCGTTCCGGCCATCCTGGCGATGCCGCGATGCATCGGCATGTCCGCCATTGCGCAACGCTCGACCGGGCTGTGCATCGTGACCACGGCATGGGAGTCGCGGGAGGCGATGAACTCCAGCGTGGTCAAGATCAGACCGATCCGCGACAAGATCGCGAAGACGCTGGAGGGCTCGGTCGAGATCGAGGAGTGGCGGGTGGCCGCCATGGACCGCCGCTACGACGCGAAGGCGGCCGGCTGCGTGCGGGTCACCTGGCTGCGGGTGCAGCGGGACGCGGTGGAGGACTTCATCCAGGACTTCACCACGGTCAGTGTCCCGGCGCTGCGGTCCTTCCGCGGGTACTGCAGTGCCAGCCTGCTCGTCAACCCCGAATGGGGCCGGGCCGCGGTGACCGTCGCCTACGAGAGCGCCGAGGCCGCCGAACGTCGGCTGGTCCGGGCCGACGGCCGGCACCAGTTGGGCACCGACATCATCAACACCAAGGACTTCGACCTCGTCATGCCGCACCTGCGGGTGCCGGACCTCGCGTCCTACTGACCGCCACTCGCGGCTCGACAGCCCAGGCGGGCTCGGCCCGCGGCCGTCGCAGGCGCCGCCGAGAAGACGCCTGTCCCACCACCGGCAGGTCGGGCGTCGACTGCGTCGCGGTGGCGGGCCGATCGGATCTGCGCCGCGCCGGCCGGGCGTCGACCGTCGATTGCCGGTGCTGATCCGAACTGATCAGGCAACTTCTCCACAGCGGTACGACGACAATCGCGATGCGGTTCTCCCCGGGCCGGTGCTGCCGACGATTGTTGCCGGGGCGATGCCAATGTGATCTGCGCCACGCCGAGGCCGACTGTCTTTTGTCGACCGTGCGGCGGCCGGTGAGGTGCGACAAGCGCGGATCAGCGGGGCACGGCGGGATCGCTCGGCCGGCGATCCCGGAAGAACTCCTCCCGCACCATTTCGCGGTAACCGCCAGCGCCGATCATCTCGACCATGGCCGTGATCTGACTGGCCTGAGCCGACAACGCGGCGACCTTGCGATCCGCCAGCGCCTCGTCGCAGGTCAGCCAGACAGCGAGCTCCTCCGGTTCCACCCGCTCGGGCTCCAGGTTCTCCGCCATCATGATCTGCGAGCGATCGACGCCGGCCAGGAACCGTTCGGCCCACGGCCTGGTCTTGGTGGCGTACAGCAAGCGACACCCCGGCGGCGCCACCCGGTCGAACGCCAGGGTCGCCCACCGGCACGCAGAGATGTGATCCGGATGCCCGGTGCCGCCGTCGGGTCCGAAGGTGAGCACGGTGTCCGGCCGGAACTGCTCGATCAGGTCGGCGACGATCGTCACCGGCCCGTCGTCGTCGATGTCGGCGCAGTCGCCGTCGGGTAGCCCCAGGTTCCGGTGCTCGGTGACGCCGAGCACCGCGAGGCAGGCGTCGAACTCTCTCTGCCGCAGCGCTTTTCGCTCGTCGATGGAGCGCCGGTCGCCGTCCGGGAAGCCCGCCTCACCGCGGGTCGCGGTCAGGCAGAAAACACGGTGACCGTGATCGATCGCCCGCGCCATCAGGGCCGCCGACAGGTAGGCCTCGTCGTCCGGGTGTGCCCAGACGCCCAGGATGCTGCCCAGGTCACCGACGGTGTCCGTGCTCACCGGTACTTCCTTTCGCCGGGCTCCGTGGACCGATGCCGAGCTCCGAGCGTGTCACATCTCGGTTCCGGGTCGGCCCGGTGACGCCGGCGTGCTCAGTAACAGCTGACCGGATTATGGGCTTCCGCACAGGTTGCGTTCGAAATCTGGGGCAGTACGACCGCCGGCAATGCGGTCGGCTCGACCATTCGAGGAGAAGCAATCATGGCCCTGAACAAAGTGGGTATCGCCGTTGTCGCCACCGCGGCGGCCGGCGCGCTGGCGGTGGGCGGCGCCACGCTCGCCAACGCCGCGACCGTGCCCGGAACACCGACCAAGGCCAGCACGGCGGTCGCGGAGGACACGTCACCGCAGACCCCTGGTCGGGGCGACCGCGACGGCGGGGTCCCGGCGCGGGCGACTCGGAGCACACCCCGGTGACCGGTGCCGAGCTCGCCGAGGTGGCCGCGGCCGTCACTGGGAAGGATTCGTCGGTCACGGTGGTCGGTGTTCGGAAGGATGCGGACGGTTCGTTTGACGTGTTCGGTACCAAGTCCGGTGACCGGGTGATGTTCGAGGTGAGCGCCGACCTGCAGACGATCACCGAAAGTGCAGGCCGTGCAGGAGGTCCCGGCGGGATGGGCGCGGGCGACTCGGAGCGCACCCCGGTGACCGGTGCCGAGCTCGCCGAGGTGGCCGCGGCCGTCACTGGGAAGGATTCGTCGGTCACGGTGGTCGGTGTTCGGAAGGATGCGGACGGTTCGTTTGACGTGTTCGGTACCAAGTCCGGTGACCGGGTGATGTTCGAGGTGAGCGCCGACCTGCAGACGATCACTGAGAGCAGCGGGCCCGGCGGCCACCGCTAGGTCATCTCGCGTCCTTGACAGGTGGTGGAAGCGATATATCGTCGATGTATCGCTGATGATGCCTGGAGGACGCGATGACGGCTTATGCGTGTGGTGGCGGGGCCAACTGGGGCGCGGACTGGGATTTGCCAGGCTGGCTCCGAAAGACTTTCGCGGAGAGCGGTCTCGGTTCGCCGCGGAGTACGAAGGGCCCCTGGCAGGGCGGGGCAAGGGGCTGGGGCTGGGGTCCGCCGGGTGGCGAAGCCTGGGGGCCCGGGCCACGCAGTGCGCGTGGGCCGAGAGCCGGCCGGGGTGACGTTCGTTCCGCCCTGCTCGCCCTGCTCGCCGAGCAGCCGATGCACGGCTACCAGATGATCCAGGAAATCGGGAAGCGCAGCGGCGGCGCCTGGAAACCCAGTCCCGGTTCGGTGTATCCGACACTGCAGCAGCTCGAGGACGAGGGCTTGATCAGGGCGCAGGAGCAGGACGGCCGGCGGATCTACCACTTGACCGACGAGGGACGCCGATTCGCCGACGAGCACGCCGAGGAGTTCGCCTCGCTCTGGGAGGGTGTCGCGCCGAGCGAGAAAGAAGCCCAGCTGGGCGATCTCATCTTCCAGGTCGGCGCGGCCTTCGTGCAGGTGGCCCGCACCGGCAGTCCCGAGCAGATGGCGGAGGCACGCAAGGTGCTGGCCCGCACCAGGGCCGATCTCTACCGGATCCTGGGCCAGGACGCGGACGACAACAAGGGAGAAGAGCGGTCATGACCAACCCATTGCCAGGGCCACGGATGCGGGCCGGCACCACCGACCGGCAGGACACCGTCGACCGGCTGAGCCGGCATTTCGCAGAAGGCCGGCTCGATACCGCCGAGTTCGACGTCAGGGTGGGGAAAGCCTACGCCGCAACCTATCTCGACGAGCTGCCAGAGCTGCTGGAGGACCTTCCGGAGTCCAGCCGGCAACTCGCCGGGCGGGCGCCCGGCCGCTCCCAGGACTTCCCGGACGGCCGGCCCTGGATCGCTCATGACGGGTACCGGCCGGACGCCTGGGGCCCTGGCCTTCATCGGCCGCCTCGGTGGCTCGGTGCCGCCGTCCTGATCGGCATGCTGTTCACTCTCGGTGCCCTGACCCACGGTCTCTTCCTGTTCCCGCTGATCTGGCTGGCCCTGGCGTTCAGCTTCGCCGGCCGGCGTCGGAGTCGTTGGGATGGGCGGTACCAGGACCGGCTGGGCGGCCAAGGCTCTGACAGCTGGCGCTGCGGCCGCTGACCGTCAGCTGGCCGGGGAGCCCCGGGGACTCTGGTTCCGACGCTCGCTCGTGCCGGGTTCGTCCTGCTCGTGCTGCGGCGTGAGCAACCGGTACCGGGCGAGAGCAGCGGGCGTGGCCGCGAGCATCCCCCGCCGCTCGCCGCTGACGGTCCCGGACCCGGAGCTGGGCGGCGCGGGCAGGGCCGGGGAGCCCCGGGGACTCTGGTTCCGACGCTCGCTCGTGCCGGGTTCGTCCTGCTCGTGCTGCAGCGTGAGCAACCGGTACCGGGCAAGAGCAGCGGGCGCGGCCGCGAGCATCCCCCGCCGCTGACGGGCCCGCGGTCCCCGCTAGCTCTTACCCGAAGACGGAAGCGACGCGGGGTTGAGCAGTTGCCGCTCCAGCGCATCGCCCACCCATTGCTCGAAATCCGCTGGTGTCCAACCGGACTGGCCGACCAGTTCCTGGTAGACGCCCGCCGCGGCGAGCGCCCGGTAGACGGCTTGCGCCTGCCGGACGGGGACGGCGAGGAACGGTTCCAGCGATGCCATGATCGCGTCCATCACCTGGTTGCGGCCGGCCAATTTGGAACGCAACAGGGCCCGGGTCTCCGGGCTCTCGTCGGTGGCCGCTTCGAAAATCAGGACGACGTCGAAGCCCGCCTCGTAGAGATTGCGCAGCCAGCCGGCCGCGCCGCGAAGCCGCCGAACGGGATCGGGCTCGGCGAGTACCTCCTGGGACCGCTCCCGCGCATGTGCCCGCTCCAGCCACTGCTCGCAGATCAGCGAGAGGATCTCCCGCTTGGTGCCGAACGCGGAGTACACGGTGCGGACGGCGACACCTGCCTCGGTGGCGATCGCCTCCATGCTCGTCGACCCGTAACCGGCCGTGGCGAACAGTCCGCGCGCGGCCTGCGCGATGCGATCCCGCGTGGCGGCGGCCTGCTGCTGCCGGTATGTGGATCGGGTCTTGACGGGCCGCCCCATGAGTCGCCACACTAGCAGTGTGTCCAGTGCAGTAGCACTGCAATAAAAACAGTCTTACTGCATCACCGAGATCGCGGAGGTTCCCATGAGCACCGTCATGCAGTCCGCCCCAAGCGCCACCGTCCCCTCGCCGGCTCTTGCCGTCATCGAGCGGATCTTCGCGGAGGGATTCGCAACCGGGGCAACAGACGTGGTCGACGAGGTCTGCTCGCCGGACTTGGTCGAGCATCAATTCGGGCTGTCCGGAACGGGCCCCGAAGCCATCGACCACGTCAAGGGGGCCATCCGTGACGTGCACCGGATGGCGCCCGACATGTCCTTCACCATCGAGGATTCCGCCGAATCCGGTGACACCGTCTGGGTCCGGGTGCGGGCCAAAGGAACCGCAACAGGCCCGTTCTTCGGGCCGCCGAGCGGGCGGCCCATCGACATCACCGTCGTCGACATCGCCCGTGTCGTCGACGGCCGGATCGTCGAGCACTGGGGTGTGCCGGACCGGTTCGCCGTGCTGGCGCAAACCGGTGTGCTCGACCGCCTGGCCGGTCCGGTGCGGGGTCAGCACACGGCGGAGGGCAAAAGGTGACGGATACGACCGTCGAGCAGGGGGCGGCCGTCCGCTTTCCGTTCCCGCCGTTGCTGTTCGCCGCACCGCTCGCCGTCACCCTCGCGGCGGACCGGTGGGTGCACCCGTTGCCGCTGCCTGCGGCCTTGTTTGCCGTCACCGCGGCGGGTGGCGTGCTCACCGCCGCAGGGGTGGCGCTGGGCATCGCCGGGGTGGCCACCGTGACCGGGCACCACAGCACGGTCGTCCCCCATCGGCCGGTGACCACCCTGGTCACGGCGGGGCCGTACCGGCTCACCCGGAACCCGATGTATCTGGGGTTGACCACCGCGTACCTCGGCGTAGCGCTGCGGGCCGGCAGTTGGTGGCCGCTGTTCGCGCTGCCGATGTGTGTGCTGGCAACGACGAGGCTGGTCATCCGTCAGGAGGAGGAGTACCTCGGTCGCCGGTTCGGTGCGGCTTACCAGCGTTACCGGGAAAGAGTGCGCCGCTGGGTCTGATCCGCCGAATCGGCCCGCCGAACGTGCACCCAGAACTGCCCTTCAGGGAAGTGCCGGTCTCCCTACACTTCTGCTGACGGGTGGAGGCGACGTGACGCGGCAGAAGACCAAGGCGCGCCTTCCGCCGCGCCGTCCCGGGCACCAGAGCACCGAATCGGACCAGCCTGAGGCGCCACCCACGCCGAGCAGGACACCCCGGGTCCCACCGCTCACTGCGGCTCCGCTCCGGACGGACGACCTGCCTGCACTCCAGGCCCGGGTGGGCAACCGGGCCGTCGTCCTGGCCGTGCAGCGTCAACCGACTCCCGGCAGCCCGCAGTACACGAAGGCGAACCGGCCGACCAAGGGTGCAGACGTCCGGTCGGCGCTGCGGGCCCAGTTGCCGGGCCTGCTGGCGGCCCTGACGGAGGCGCAACTCGACAACTGGCAACGGGTGGTCGACTACTACGCCGTCACCCGGCACATCAACCGTGAGCTGCACGAGCTGTACGCCGACTTCAAGAGCCGGTACCCAGGATTGGAACCGGGACCGCAGGGGATGTACTCCGGTTTCGGCCCGTACAACGAGGCGGTCGCCAAGATCAAGGCGGGCCGGCCGAAACATCCGCCCGGCGGCGACCGGTTCACCGTCGACCCGCAGTTGTTGCTCGCCGACGACGTCCGCGCCGAGCCCGAGTGGGATGTCCAGGCGGAGAAGGCGTTCCGGGAATGGGCCGTCGGCCGGTTGTCGACATCGCCACCCGAATTCGACATGTACCCGGACTACGACGACGAGATCATCACCCGGCGCACCGCTCTGGGCAGTTACACCACCAAGGGCGTCATCACGCTGGCGGACCTACGGCATCGGTTCGCCGTCGAGTACGCCGCGCGGGTCACCAACCGACCGCAATGGCAACAGCTGCGGACAGCCTGGCGGGAAACCGTCGCCGCCTACTACGACGCCACCCAGGTGCACCGCGAACGCAGCGAGATCAACGCCCGCAACCGCGGTTGGTTCGGCGTCGACATCGTGCGCAACATCATCGAGGCCGTCGGCGAGGGTGATCAGGACTACCCGTCGATCCGGCAATGGGACCAGCCGAAGTCGTTGATCGACCGGGCGAAGCCGCTGCTCGACGGTGGGAAGTTCGAGCTCGCGGTGCCCCTGGTTGCGATGGCCGAACTTTCCACCGCGCAGGCGGCGGACCGCATCTTCGCCTACGACCACCGGGTCGAGAGCGGTGCAGCGGTGGCGGTGAAGTGGCTCGGTCGGGTGAAGACGGTCGGCTCCATCGCCGCCGGGATCGCCGCGGGCCCGCTGGGCATCACCGGATCGGCGCTCGTCGCCGGTGGGTACACGTTCGTCCAGGAAGGGGCGCAGAACGTCTCGGCGATGGCGCACGATCAGCGCACCGACCTCGGGCTCGCCGGCCTGATCAAGCAGGCGGGCATGGCGACCGTCATGGGCCTGATGGGTGGTGCACTGCAGGCCCGGTTCCAGGCCGCGATGTCCGCGCGACTCGCCGCGATGACCGGCAGCGCCGGCGGGGCCGTGCGGGACATCGCGACCAGCTCGGCCGCCGCCATGACGTCGTCGGTGTACACGACCGCCGTCGAATCCGTGCTGGCGTCGGTGGTGGAGGGCAAGGCGTTGCCCGCCAACGCCACCGAGTTCGCCGACCTCGTCGTCGACAAGGCGCTGCAGGCCGGCGCGATGGACGTGGCGCTGCGCGGGCCGTCCGCGCGGGCGGCCCGCGAGTACCAGTCGTGGCGCGCCGGGCGCGTGCCCGGCGCGGCGGTGCCCACCGCGGGCGGCAAGGCCGCCGACGCCGCCGGTCCCGATCCGGCCGCCGCGAAGGGAGCCGTTCCCGACCCGCTGCAGATGCCGGAGGACGTCGCGCAGCGGCTGCTCCGGGACAGCGGGGGCTGGGAAAACCTCAACGCCGACCTGCGAGCCGGGACCGGCGTCGGCCACGGGCTGATGCCGGCCGAGCGCCGGGCGCTGCTCACCAGGTTCGAGGCGTCCCGCGAACTGCTCGCCCGGGACGTGGCTGGCATGTTCCAGGGCTCGGTGTCCATCACCGACGGCGGCGCCGGCCCGGCCATGGAGGTCCGGTTCACCGGTGACGGCGCCGACCTGAGGCTCGCGCAGGCCCGCGAGTACCTGGACGTGAAGCGACCGGGATGGGCGGCCGAGACCGGACTGTCGCTGCAGAGCGGCGCAAAGGCGGTGGGCGGGCCGAAGGCGCAGCGGGCAATCCAGGCGCTGGAACGGGCCACCCCGGAGGCACGGAAGGTGGCCGCCAAGCTGGCGCCGCTGTACGAGACGTGGAATCGGCACAACGGCGAGCAGCGGCTGCTCATGCTGGTCGACGTGGTCAACCAGCAACTGCGGGCGGCGGGGGTTCCGGAGGTGCATCCGGCGTTCGGGAACAAGGGCGCCGCCGAGGACGGCGCGATGATCCCCAAGACTTGGGAACTGCAGATCCACGCCGATCTGCTCAAAGGCACGCACACCCCGGACCAGTTCGCGTACCTGTGCGGGATCGCCATGCACGAGGCGCACCACGCCCTGCAGATCTTCCGCGCCGCCCGGACGAATCCCGTGCTCGCCAAGCAGAAGCTCGATCCCGCCGTTTTCGAGGCGGTGATGAAAGCCAACCGCGGCGAGATCCCCGCCGAGAAGCTGCGGGTCGACTCGCTGGAGTACGCCGAGGCCGCCGACGTCCGGGAAAGCCTGTGGGGTGGCGGGCGGACCTACAACAAGCGGACGTACCAGCGGCTGGACAACGCCGACGCGGCGTACCGGCGGGCGGTGCGGAACTACCGGGCCGTCTCCGGGTTGCCGATGGAAGCACCGATGCGCCAGGTGGCAGTGCGGGACGTGGTCGCCGCTCGCCAGGCCCGGGACACGGCGCATGACGACTACATGCGGCTCCCCGAGGAGGTCGAGGCGTGGCGGATCGGGAAGGAGACGGAGGCCGCGCTGAAGGAGCGGCTCCGGCTCGACACCGCCCTGGCCAAGGCCCGGAGCGCCGAACGGGAGGCACACGCCGCGTTCAACCGGTTGGAGAACCCGTTGCTGGCCGAGCTGCTCGATCCGACCAGGAAGCCGTCGGCGGCCGCAATCCGGGCCTGGGAGAACGCCATGACCCGCCACCACCGCACGCTCCAGGTGATCCAGAACATCCTGGAGCGGCGGCACGCGCTCGCCACCAAGGGCCGCCCCGGCTGAGCCGGTCGACGACCCGATGATTCGGGCCGCGGGCGTGCGGGTGCACCTGCAGGGCAGGATGGGCGGGTACCGCAGCCGCCGGCCACCACCGACGACCGCCGGTGCCGTCCACGTCGACCGAACGCACTGATCGGTGGTGTCCCATGACCGGCCCTTCCGCCCGCCAGGCCTACCTGGTCGCCGGCACGCGGACGCCCTTCGGTCGCTACGGCGGCGCACTGGCGGCCGTCCGCCCGGACGACCTGGCGGCCCTGATGCTGCGCAGCGTGGTCGCCGGCCTGCCGTCAGTCGACTGGGACGAACTCGACGACGTCCTGCTGGGCTGCGCGAACCAGGCCGGTGAGGACAACCGCAACGTCGCCCGCATGTCCACCCTGCTGGCGGGCCTGCCGGTGTCCGCCCCCGGCTCCACCATCAACCGGCTCTGCGGGTCCAGTCTGGACGCCGTCCTGATCGCCGCCCGCGCCGTCCGCAGCGGGGACGCCGACCTCGTGCTCGCCGGCGGCGTGGAGAGCATGAGCCGGGCGCCGTTCGTGCTGCCGAAGGCGACGTCGGCGTACTCCCGCTCCACCGAGATCTACGACACGACGCTCGGCTGGCGCTTCGTCAACCCGGTGATGCGGGAGATGTTCGGCACCGACTCGATGCCCGAGACCGCCGAGAACGTGGCCGCGGAACTCAAGGTGTCCCGCGCGGACCAGGACGCCTTCGCCCTGCGGTCCCAGGACCGGACCGCCAAGGCGATGGCCTCGGGTCGGCTGGCGGTCGAGATCACCCCGGTGGAGGTGACGCAGCGCCGGGGGCCGGTGGTGCTGGTCGACCGCGACGAGCACCCGCGGGAGACCACCCTGGAAGCTCTGGCGGCATTGTCGCCGCTGTTTCCCTGCGGCACCGTGACCGCCGGCAATGCATCGGGTGTCAACGACGGTGCCGCGGTGCTGCTGGTGGCCTCGGAGCGGTTGGTGCAGCGCCACGGGCTGACCCCGCTGTGCCGCATCACCTCGGGCGCGGCGGCCGGCGTGCCGCCCCGGATCATGGGCATCGGCCCGGTCCATTCGACGCGAAAGCTTTTGCAGCGCAACGGGCTGAGGATCGACGACATCGATGTGATCGAGCTGAACGAGGCTTTCGCGGCGCAGTCCGTGGCGGTGCTGCGCGAGCTGGGACTGCCCGACGACGCAGAACATGTCAATCCCGGCGGTGGAGCCATCGCGCTGGGTCACCCGCTGGGGGCCAGCGGTGCCAGGCTCGTCCTGACCGCCGCACACGAATTGCGGGAGCGCGGCGGGGCACGGGCGCTGGCCACGATGTGCATCGGGGTCGGGCAGGGCATTTCCGTGCTGCTCGAATCCGCCTGACCGGCCCGACAGTAATCGACACCCACAGCAATCGACACCCACAGCAATCGACACCGACAGGAATCGACACCGACAGCAATCGACACCCACAGCAATCGACACCGACAGGAATCGACACCCACCCGAATCGACACCGACAGGAATCGACACCGACCGGGGAGCGGCACTGACATGGGACCGAGGCCACCGAGGAGACCGCACCGATGAGTACGACCACCGAAAACAGCACGGCGGCGGGAGATCTCACGTCAGCGGCCGATGACTATCTGTCGATCGACTCGCTGCTGACCACCGACGAGCTGGCGCTGCGCGACCGGGTACGGCAGTTCGTCGACCGGCGGATCAAGCCCAACATTGCGGGTTGGTACGAGCAGGCCGTCTTCCCGCGCGAGATCACCACGGAGATGGGCGATCTGGGGTTGCTCGGCATGCATCTGAAGGGATACGGCTGCGCCGCGCGCAGCGCCGTCGAGTACGGGCTCGCCGCAATGGAACTCGAGGCGGGTGATTCCGGGCTACGCACGTTCGTCAGCGTGCAGGGGTCGCTCGCGATGAGCGCCATCTCCAAGCACGGCTCGGAGGAGCAGAAGCAGCAGTGGTTGCCGGGCATGGCCGCGGGGCGGCTGATCGGTTGTTTCGGGCTCACCGAACCCGCGGCGGGCAGCGACCCCGGAGCGATGACGACCTATGCCCGCCGGGACGGCGCGGATTGGGTGCTCAACGGCGCGAAGCGGTGGATCGGGCTGGCCTCCATCGCCGACGTGGCCGTCATCTGGGCGCAGACCGATGGCGGCATCAGGGGTTTCGTCGTGCCGACGGCCACGCCGGGATTCACCGCGACGAACATCGCACCGAAACTGTCGATGCGGGCGTCGATTCAATGCGACATCGCCCTTGACGAGGTCCGGCTACCGGCGGACGCCGTGCTGCCCGCGGTCGTCGGGCTCAAGGGTCCGTTCTCCTGCCTCAACGAGGCCAGGTACGGCATCATCTGGGGGGCGATGGGTGCGGCCCGCGACTCGTACCAGGCGGCCCTGCGATACAGCCTGCAGCGCCTGCAGTTCGAGCAACCGCTGGCCTCCTACCAGTTGACCCAACGCAAACTCGTCGACATGGTGCTGGAGATCCAGAAGGGCGTGCTGGTCGCCCTGCACACCGGGCGGTTGAAGGACGCCGGTCGGCTGTCGCCGCAACAGATCTCGTTCGGCAAGCTGAACAACGTGCGGGAGGCGATCGAGATCTGCCGGGAGGCGAGGACGATCCTCGGCGGTAACGGTGTCACGCTCGACTACTCGCCGCTGCGGCACGCCAACAACCTGGAGAGCGTGCGCACCTATGAGGGCACCGACGAGGTGCACACCCTGATCATCGGGCAGGCCATCACCGGTCTGCCGGCCTTCCGTTAGGAGTTGCCCGGCATGCAGCACAGTGCGTCCCCGACATCCCCAGGGGAGAGGTCCGCGGGCGTCCGACGCATCGTGGTGGTCGGCGCGGGTGCCATGGGCTCGCAGATCGGGATGGTCTGTGCGCTGGCCGGTTTCGACGCGACCGTGACCGATGTCGATCCGTCCGCCCTGGATCGCGCGCGACGGCAATTGCAGCAGCGCATGGACCGCGACGTCGCCAAGGGCCGCCGCGAGATCGCCGACGTGCAGTCCGCGTTCGATCGGCTGTCCCTCGGCACGGATCTGGGGTCCGCGGCGGCGTCCGCGGACTATGTGATCGAGGCCGCCGTCGAGAAACGCGACGTCAAACGCGCACTGTTCGCCGACCTGGACCGGGCCGCCCCGCCCCATGCCATCCTCGCCACCAACTCCTCGAGCATCGTCTCGTCCGGGCTGGCCGATGCCACCGGGCGCCCGGACCGGGTGTGCAATCTGCATTTCTTCAACCCGGCGCTGGTGATGGCGTGCGTCGAGGTGGTGCGCGGCCCGGCAACCTCCGATCACACCGTCGACGTCTCCGTCGCCCTCGCCCGTGCCCTCGGCAAGATTCCGGTGGTGCTGAACAAGGAAATCCCCGGGTTCGTCGCGAACCGCATCCTCAACGCGGTCCGCGACGAGGCGGTCTTCCTGTTGGAGAACGACGTCGCCTCCGTCGAGGACATCGACACCGCCTGCCGCACCGCGCTCGGCCATCCCATGGGCCCGTTCGAACTGATGGACCTGACCGGTATCGACATCGGTTTCCTGACCAAGACCGACCGATTCGCCGAATCCGGGGACCCGAAGGACCGACCCAGCCGGACGGTCACCGCCCTGTTCGAGCGGGGCGAGTTGGGGTGCAAGGCCGGTCGGGGCTGGTACGTCTACGACGACACCGGTGGCCGCTCGCCGCGCAGCACCCGGGAATTGACCGGCGAGACACCCTGACGGCTCTTCTTCCCTGGTGCATTCGTCCGGTTGGTGCAGGATGGGACCGCGGAGGCATGCCGGCCACCGTCCGCAGCCGATCAGGGGACCATTGAATGAGACGTCACATCGCGCTGACCGCGTCCATGGCGATCGCCGGGTTGTTGGTGACGGCGGGGTGTTCGTCCTCGGGTGACTCCGCCGCATCCACCAGCTCCTCCGCCCCGGCATCCTCGGCAGCGGCGTCCGCCCCGGCGACCGGCGGTCCGGCCGCTGGCGGTTCGGCCGCTGGCGCTTCGGCCGCTGGCGCTTCGGCCGCTGTCGCTCCGGGCTCCGGCGCTCCGGGCTCCGATACACAGCCTGCCTACGTGCCGGCCGTCACCGCGGCCGTCGACAAGGCGATGAAGGACAACGTCATTCCCGGTGCCGTCGTGTTGATCTCTTCCCCGACCCAGGGCACCTGGACGGGCACGTTCGGCACCCGCACGCTCGGCGAGGATGATCCGATCACCACCGGCGATCATTTCCGCGTCGGCAGCAATACCAAGACGATGACGTCCACCGTGATCCTGCAGCTGGTGCAGGAGGGCAAGCTGGCGCTGGACGACCCGATCGGCAAGTACATCAGCGGTGTCCCGAACGGCGACACGATCACCATCGCGGACCTGTCGGAGATGCGCAGCGGCCTGTACAGCTACTCCTTCGACCCGAAATTCAACCAGACGCTGGACGAGGAACCGCAGACGGCGTGGACGCCGCAGGAACTGCTCGACATCGCGTTCGCCCAGCCGGTGAAAGCCGAGCCCGGCACCACGTTCGACTACAGCAACACCAATATCGTGCTGCTGGGTCTGGTCATCGAGAAGCTCACCGGCATGACCGCCGCGGAAGCCTTCCAGCAACGCATCTTCGGCCCGCTCGGGATGACGAACACCTCCCTTCCAGTGGCCGACGATGCCTCCATCGCCGACCCGCACCCGCAGGGATATTCGTTCGGCACCAACAGTTCCACCATCGACACCTTCGCGCTGCCGGCCGCCGATGTGCCCAAGGCCCTTGCCGGCACACTGCTTCCGAACAACGAGACGGACGCCAACCCCTCCTGGACATGGACGGCCGGCGGGGCCATCTCCACGGTCGACGATATGAAGACCTACGTGGAGGCGTTGGTGGGCGGCGGACTGCTCGACGCGCAGACGCAGAAGCTCCGATTGGACAGCCTGCAGTCCACCGATCCAGGTAATCCCGCAGCCGCCGGTTACGGCCTCGGCATCGCGCAGGTGGGCCCGCTCATCGGGCACGACGGCCAGATCCCCGGGTACATGACATTCATGGGCCATGACCCGACTACCGGGCTGACCGTTGTCATCCTCACCAACCTGGCCACCGTTCCGACCGGCGAGGGGTCGGCGCTGACCATCCTGAAGAGTCTGCTGCCGATCTTCTACCAGGGTGTCCCGCTGCCGTCCGGTGACCCGGCAGCCGCGCCGGGCGCCGCGTCATCGGGTCCCACGAGCACGGGCGGCTGACACCGTCGCACGCTGGACCTTCTCGATGATCGCCGCCGGCGGTACCGTCGATCACACCGGTATCGCCGGAAACTAACTGTGCGACGGACCGCCGACCGCACTGCGCCGGCTCGGGACGAAGGAGCAGCAGCATGACGCAGGTCAGTCCGCACGGTTTGCATCACGTCACCGCGATCGCGACCAGCCCGCAACGCAACGTCGACTTCTACACCCGCACGCTGGGCCTGCGGCTGGTGAAACAGACGGTCAACTTCGATGCGCCCGACACCTACCACCTGTACTACGGCGACGAACAGGGAAGCCCCTCCAGCCTGATCACGTTCTTCCCCTGGCCGGGGGTGCCGAAAGGGAAACAGGGCGCCGGCCTGACGACCGCCACTGCGTTCTCCGTTCCCGGCAACTCCCTGGGCTGGTGGCATCAGCGGCTCAGCGCGATGGAGGTCGACACCCAGGCCCCGCGGACCAGGGACGCGGAGGAGGTACTGACCTTCCGCGATCCCGACGGGATGGTCATCGACCTGGTGGCTTCCGACGGCGATCGCCGTTCCGGTTGGGACGGGGTTTCCGAGATCCCGGCCGAGCATGCCGTGCGCGGGTTGCACGCGGTCACCCTGTCCGAGCGGCAGCTGGACCCGTCGGCGCAGATGCTGACCGATTTGCTGGGCATGAACCTGACCGGCGAGGACGGCGACCGCTCCCGTTTCGGAATGGCCGGCGGCAGTTCGGGCGCCCTGGTGGATGTGTTCGCGGGGGTGCGGGACCGCGGCCTGCAGGCGGGTGGAACCGTGCACCACATCGCTTTCCGTGCACCGGATCTGGAGACGATGACCACCTGGCAGCACGAGCTGATGGGTCGGGGCGTCTCGGTGACCCAGATCCTGGACCGGCAGTACTTCAAGTCGATCTACTTCCGTGAGCCCGGTGGCGTCCTGTTCGAGATCGCCACCGATGCACCGGGTTTCGCGGTCGACGAGCCGCTGCTGGAGTTGGGTCGGCAGCTGAAGCTACCGCCGTGGCTGGAACCGGACCGGGATCAGATCGCCGCGGCCCTGCCGCCCCTGCAACTCGATGTGGACGTCCCGTGAGCGAAGGAGCGGGCCTGGACCGGCCGCACATCTTCCTTCCCGCAACGGAATCGGCGGCCGGCTCGCCGCTGTTGCTGCTGCACGGCACCGGAGGCGACGAGCACGATCTGCTGCCGCTGCGCGATCACCTCTCGCCGGGCGCCGCCGTGCTGTCTGTCCGCGGCACCGTGCTGGAGAACGGGATGCCCCGGTTCTTCCGGCGGCTGCGGGAAGGCGTCTTCGACGAGGACGACCTGCGCCGCCGGGCTGACGAACTGACCGAGTTCATCCGGGTCGCCGGCGCCGAGTACGGCATCGACAGCGGCTCGCTGGTGGCCGTCGGCTTCTCCAACGGGGCCAACATCGCATCGGCCGTGCTGCTGCAGCATCCCGGATTGCTCGGCGCGGCGGTGCTGTTGTCGGCGATGACGCCGTTCGCGGAGCCGCCGGCCGCCGACCTGTCCGGAACAGTGGTGGTGATCTCCAACGGGGACCGCGATCCGACCATTCCGGCCGGGATGACCCGAGCGCTCGCCGCACAGCTGCGGGAACGGAACGCCGATGTGGTGGAGCTGCCGCATCGCGGCGGGCATCAGATCGCTCCCGAGGTCCTGCCGCAGATCAGCTCCGTCATCTGTCGCCCGGAGCGGCAGATCGCGCCGGATCGCCGCGGATCCGGCTGACCCGGCGGGCGGCGCCTTCCCGGATCGTCGGGTCCCTTCGGCACCAGCGTGGTCACCCCGACCCGACGGCCGTGCACCCCAGCCAGCCGGCGAGGTCGTCGATCTCGCGGCGGACTGCTGCCGAGATGGTCCCGTCGAACCGGACGTCCTGGTGAATGGCGCTGACCCGCAACACTTTCGCCTTGCGGTCGGCGGTCGCGTCGAGTTTTTCCACCAACCGGTCGCCGTACAGGATCGGCAGCGCGAAGTACCCCAGCGGCGTTGCGCGGCGGGCTTGTACATCTCCAGTTGGTAGTCGAACTCGAAGATCTCGACGGTGCGCCTGCGGTCGTGGATCAACCGGTCGAATGGTGAGAGCGGTGCCGCGCGGCCCGAGAACGGTTGGCCCAGTTGGGCGGGGTCGACGCGCCATCCGCCCTTGACGCCCTCGACAACGGCGGGCTCGCCGGCGTCACCGACATCGGCCGGCTCCACCGGCAGCGCGGTGGTCTGCGCACGGGCGATGCCCAGCGCGCGCAGTCGGCGCTCGTTGCGGATCCGCGCCGCTTCCTCGCTCGGCACGACGGGGTCGTCCGGGTACACCCGGGAGCCGAGGTCCCAGAGTCGTTGCTTGCCCGCCCGTCCGGCGATCGCCACCTCGCCCCGGCCGGCCAGGACCTCGAGCATCTGCGTCACATTGCGGTTGTTGGTCCACCCGGTCGATTTCCATGGCGCGACGCAAGTGTCCGGCAGCTGGCGGGAGGGCAGTGGCCCGGAGCGCTCCAGCCTGGCCAGGATGTCCCGGCGGCACGCGTCATTCGCGTCCACCCAGTCCCGGACCGCCGCCCGCCACGCCGGTAACTCGTTGCGCGGCAACGACCTCCGCGCGGTCATGTCGGCGCGGTACAGCGCCATGTCCTCGGCGGGGCGGATCATCGCGTTCAGTTCGACCAGCGACCGTTCGGTCAGCTCCGCGGTCAGCTGGGCGGGCGAGTACGACGGGCCGAGCCGGCTCCACGCGACCAGATCCGCATTCGGGGCGATCGCCGCGGTCGGATCCACCTGCAGCAGGGTCAGCCGACGGACCACGTCCAGCAGCTCCGTCGGCCGCGGCTCATCGAGAAGCTTTGCCCGAACGGCGATCCGGCGGGCATCGCGGCGGGAGAGCTGGTGGACCGTCACGGGTGCAGAGTAATGAGTGCCCGCGGCCTCAGGACTGCTCGATCACCGTGATGGCGACCTTCCCGCTGGTGTGTCCGGCCTCGACGTAGGCCACGGCCGCCGCGACGTCGGTCAGCGGATAGGTCCGGTCGATCATCGGCCGCACGGTGCCCCGCTCCACCATCGCGGTGACGTCCAGCAGATCGGCCCGGGTCTCCTTGGTGGGCACGAACGCGATCCGCTGGCGCACCAGCACGTTGACCGCGGCGGCGGACAGCAGGCTCCCCACGGCGCCGAGGATGCGGCCGGGCGATCCGCCACCGTTGAGCAGCACGGTGCCCCGCGGTGTGACCGCCCGCCGCAGGTCCGGCAGGGACCGGTTCCCGACGTTGTCCAGGATCAGGTCGTACCGCGTCGACCCGTCGGCGAAATCGTCGAGAGCGTAGTCGATGACGTGCGCCGCACCGATCCCACGGACCATGTGGACGTTCCTCGCGCTGCACACGCCGGTGACCTCCGCGTCGAGCGCGGCGGCGATCTGGACGGCGAACGATCCCACTCCGCCGCCGGCCCCGTTGACCAGCACCCGCTGGCCCGGCCGGACCCGGCCGGTGTCCCGAATCGCGTGCAGCGCGGTGATCGCCGCCATCGGGATCGCGGCGGCCTGCTCGAACGAGAGCCGTTCCGGCTTGCGCACCAACAGAGTTGCGTCGGCCGCGGCTACGTCGGCGAACGCTCCCCGGCAGCGCCCGAAGACCTCGTCACCGGGTTTCAGATCGTGCACCTGTCCACCGACGGCCGTCACCCGGCCGGCGACATCGACACCGGCGATGCGCGCCTTCGGCCTGGTCAGCCCGACGCCCATCAACCGGGCGATGCGCGGGTCGCCGCGCAGCATGTGCCAGTCGTACGGGTTCACCGCGGCGGCGTGCACCTCGAGAAGTACATCACCCGGCCCCATCTCGGGCGGGTCCGTCTCCATCAATCGGAGCGATTCCGGGGGGCCGAACCGCTCCTGCACCGCTGCCCTCATCACGACCTCCACGGGTGATCGGTCAGGATAGTCCGCTTCAGGCGTCTGCCCGCTGCAGCCGCCAGGCGGCCACCCCGAGCAGGACGGCGGCATACCCGCACATCACGGCGAACCCCGTCCAGGGCGCCAGGGGGAAGGCGACCGGCGCGCCGCCGATCAGCTCCGACCCGGCGTTCGACGGCAGGTACTGCACGAAGTGGTCCGTCAACGACGAGGGCAGCAGCAGGGTCAGCGGCGGGACCACGAAGAAGATCGCGACGAACGTGGTGATGGCCGCGGCGGTGTTGCGCAGCAATGCACCCAGGGCGAGCGCCGTCATCCCGGCCACCGTGACGTAGAGGGCGGCACCGACCACGGCGCGCAGCGCGTCGGGGTCGGACAACGAGGCGGCCAGTCCCTGACCGCTGAGCAGCGCCTGCCCGGCGAAGAAGGCGGCGAAACTGGCGACGAGCATGGTGCCGAGCACCACGACGGCGAACACGGCCACCTTGCTCCACAGCATCGGCAGCCGCTGGGGGACCACCGTCAGCGACGCCCGGATCATGCCGGTGCTGTACTCACCGGTGATCAGCAGCACGCCCAGGACACCCACCGCCAGCTGCGCGAAGAACGTGCCGGTCAGCGATGTCGAGATCGCGGTCTGGCCGGGTTCCATCCCGCCGGGCTGGTTGATGGTGACGGCGGTGAACAGGGCGCCGATCCCGACCATCAGCACTACTCCAGCCAGCAGAGTGGAGACGGTCGAGCGCAGCGATCGGAGCTTGGTCCACTCGGAGCGCACCACCCGCGGCAGGGTGACCTTCAGCCGGGTCGCCATCGGGGGGCCGAGAGTGGTTGTTGCGGTCATGATGTCGCTCCTGCGGTGTCGGTGGAGCGGTATTCGACGGAGTCGTTGGTCAGGGTCATGAAGGCCTCCTCCAGGGAGGCCTGGCGGATGGTCAGTTCGTAGACGGGCACCCGGTTCTGCCAGGCGATGGTGCCGATGTGTTCGGCGGTGAGGCCGTCAACGCCCAGCACGTCGGGATTCTCGGTCGTCACGGCGACGTCGGGACCGGCGAGCAGGTCCCGCAGCCGGACCGCTTCCGGGGTACGGACGGTGACCGAGTGATGCGAGGCACTGGCGACGAAGTCGTCGACCGTGGTGTCGGCGATCAGCCGGCCACGCCCGATGACGACGAGTCGCGTTGCGGTCTGGGCCATCTCGCTCATCAGATGCGACGAGACGAAGACGGTGTGCCCGTCGGCCGCCAGCTCCTTGAGCATGGTGCGCATCCAACGGACCCCTTCCGGGTCCAGCCCGTTGACGGGTTCGTCCAGCACCACGGTCTGCGGGTTGCCCAGCAGCGCCGAGGCGACACCGAGCCGCTGCCCCATGCCGAGAGAGAAGCCGCCGACCCGCTTGCCGGCCACCTCCCGCAGCCCGACCAGGTCGATCACCGCGTCGACCCGTCGGGCCGCGATGCCGTTCGTCTGCGCCAGCGCGAGCAGGTGGTTGCGGGCGGACCGGCCGGTGTGCACGGCCCTGGCTTCCAGCAGCACGCCCAACTCGGCCATCGGGGCTGCAGCGCGCCGGTAGTCGCCGCCGTTGACCGTGACCCGGCCGGCGGTCGGTTGGTCCAGCCCCGCGATCATCCGCATCGTCGTCGACTTGCCGGACCCGTTCGGCCCCAGGAAGCCGGTGACGATCCCGGGCTGCACGGTGAAGGTCAACCCGTCCACGGCCAGCTTGTCGCCGTAGCGCTTGCTGAGATTCTCGACATCGATCATGAGGTGTGCTCCTGCGGAGCGGACTGCGCGGATCGGCGAGCGCCGGTGGTGATCGGGGAGGGCCGGAAGCCCTTGACGATGAGATACACGCCGAGGGAGAACTCCCAGCCGGCGATGAAGAGCGTCGCGACGCCGCTCAGCGGTGAGATCTTCGGCAGGATCCCGAAGATCACGCACGCCACGGACGCCAGCAACAGCGGCGATCCGATGAGCCCCATCAGCGGGATCACCCGCGGCACCAGCCGGGACCGGTACAGCAGCGAGCCGAGCAGCACGGCGTTCAACGCCGGCATCAGGGTCTGACCGAGCGTGAAGGTCCAGTCATAGATGCCCACCAGCGACTTCCCGGCAACGGCGAGCGCGGCAGGGTCGCCGCCGCCGCCCGTGCGAAGGGTGACGATGGTCAGCATGCTCAGGACGCCGACGAAGATCATCGCGCCCTCGAGCGTCCTGGTGGCGACGAACCCGAGCGCGGTGGCTTCGTTCTGCTTCCGCACCACCGGGAACAGGGTGACCGCGGTGCCGATCCCGGCGATCGCGACGATGACCTCCAGGAATGCCCCCCAGAGCAGCCCGCTGTCCGAGCCGGTGCCGGTGATGAACTCGGCGGTGCGCACTGGCCCGTAGAGCCAGAGCGTCGGGATCGAAACGAACGTCACCACATAGAAGATGCCGGCGACCAGGGAGGTCCTGCGCAGCGGATCCATCGGAACTCGTTGCCGTGCGGGCGATGCGGCCGTCGGTGCGGTGGTGGCCATGTCATGTCCTTTCGGGTTCGGGGGATGTCGACGCCGATGGGTCGACGGCACATTCGTCTGTTCGGTTCACCGAGAGCAGCGGCAGCCCGACGTCGCGGACCTTGTGCAGCAGGCCGTGCAGCGCCGCCTGATCGGTGACGGATCCGGAGACAACGGTGGTGCCGTCCTGGTGGTCGGCGACCTGCAGTCCGTCGAACCACGACGTCCACCGGGGATGGAGCCGGCCGAGCAGCCGGATCTCGTAGTACCCGGCCTGGTCGGCGGTGTGCTCGGTGCTCATCCCGACCTCCTGCGCCGGCTTGTGTCCGCGGTGTTCGGACCCTTGTCCTGCTGGTTCGAAAGCTAGGCGTCGATGTGGTGAGCGGGCATCACCACACCTGGTGATCCGGCTGGTGACCAGGGCGGTGATCCGGGGCGGTGATGCGGACGGTGATGGCGCCCGGGTCGGCGGTCAGCTCAGCAGCCGGGCGCGCAGTCGATGCAATCGGGGCATGACGGCGTACATGACGATCGGTACCGCGACGGTGGCCAGGATGAAGGTTCGCAGCACCATCGGCAGGTCGTGCAGGAGGCCGCCCAGGGCGAGATTGAGGACTGTGAGGGTCGGGAACACGGCGAGCCAGATCATCACTGCGAGTTGATGTCTCGATGGCTGGGACGGTGCCCGGCGGTGCGGGGACGAGGACAGCTCACATGGTGGGTCTCCTTGGGTGAGATTTGGCGGCCTCTCGGCCTCGGGCCTCGCGGCGTCTCGGCCTGACGGGCTGGCGGCCTGGTGGGCTGGCGGGTCGGAAGGGTGGGCTGGCGGGCCGGAAGGGTGGGCTGGCGGGTCGGAAGGGTGGGTACTGCTCAGAAGCCGTGCCGGCGCCGGCTCACCAACAGTTCGGCGAGAGCGCGGGTGACGTCGTCCTGCACCAGGTCCGCGTTGATCGCGATGGCGGCGGCCGACCCGGCACCGGCGGCGGTGATGACCTGGGCTCGCGGGTCGGTGACGTTGCCGGCGGCCCACACACCCGGGACGCTGGTCCGTCCGGCCGCATCGGCGCGGACGAATCCCGCGTCGTCGACGGCGCAGCCGAGCGCGGCGGTGAGGACGTCGTCGCGGGGCACCATCACCGGCCGGACGAACACCGCCGCCCGATCGATCACGTGGCCGTCGGTCAGTTCGACGCCGGTCAACCGGTCGCCGGTGACGACCAGCCGCGCGACCTCACCGTCGACGACCCTGATGTCGCGGGCCACCAACTGCTCCCGCTCCGCGGCGGTCGCGGTCTGGGTGTGCGCGAAGTACACGAGGTCCGACGACCACTGCCGGATCAGCAACGCGTGCTGAACGGACCCGGGCTGGGTGCCGAGCACCCCCAGCGGTTGGTCGCGGACCTCCCAGCCGTGGCAGTACGGGCAGTGCAGCAGGTCCCGGCCCCAGCGATCCCGGACCCCGGGGATGTCCGGTAGTCCGTCGCGCAGTCCGGTCGCCAGCAGGATCCGGCGGGCTGTCAGCTTCCGGCCGCCGGCCAGCCGAACGGTGAAGCCGTGTTCGGTCTCGCGGTCGGTGCCGGCCACGGCGTCGTCGACCGGTTCCACGCCGTACCCGGCGATTTCCGCGCGCCCGGCGGCCAGCAGGTCGGCCGGTGGCATCCCGTCCCGGGAGAGGAACCCGTGCATGTGCACCGCAGGCGCGTTCCGCGGTGTGCCCGCGTCGACGACGAGCACACGGCGGCGCGCCCTGCCCAGCACCAGCGCCGCGCTCAGACCCGCCGCTCCGCCGCCGACCACCACCACGTCGTACCTGTTCGCCTCCATGACGATCACCTCCTGCCGAGAGGGTTCGCCGGCGGGCTTCCGACAGGCAACGTTTGTTGCCATTCCTGGGAATTGGGAGTCAACTCGGCGGTATGACGGATTCCGCGGCGATCGCGACGGCGCTGGCCGGGGTCGGCCCACGGCTCAGGCGTGCGCGCGCTGTGCGCGGCATGACGCTGACGGAACTGGCGGAAGTGACGGGCATTTCGAAGAGCACGCTGTCCAGGCTCGAGTCCGGCCAGCGGCGTCCGAGCCTGGAGCTGTTGCTGCCGATCGCCCAGGCACACCAGGTGCCGCTGGACGAGCTGATCGGTTCTCCGGAGGTCGGCGACCCGCGGATCCGGTTCACCCCCCGCAAGCGGAACGGCCGCATCGTCGTGCCGCTGACCAGGCAACCGGGCGGCGTGCAGGCGTGGAAGGTGGTCATCCCGCCCGAACGGAGCCGGCCCGAGCTGCGCACGCACGAGGGCTACGAGTGGCTGTACGTGCTGTCCGGGCGGTTGCGGCTGCTGCTCGCCGATCGCGACATCGTCATGGGCTCAGGCGAAGTCGCAGAGTTCGATACCCGGTTGCCGCACTGGTTCGGCCCGGCGGGGGATCAGCCGGTGGAGGTGCTCAGCCTGCTCGGCCGGCAGGGTCAGCATGTTCACGTGCGCGCCGCGCCGCGCGGCACGGGCCCTTCGCAGTGATCAGGTCGTCGGGGCGGTCAGCAGCTGGCTGATGAGATCCTCGACCCGGCCGCGGATGTCATCTCTGACCCGGCGCACAGTGTCGATGCCCTGACCGGCCGGATCCTCGAGTTCCCAGTCCTCGTAACGCTTTCCGGGGAAGATGGGGCAGGCGTCACCGCATCCCATGGTGATCACCACATCCGAGGCCTGCACGGATTCGGTCGTGAGGATCTTCGGCGTCTGTGCGGAGATGTCGATGCCCTCCTCGGCCATTGCCGCAACGGCGACCGGGTTCACCTGGTTCCCGGGCATCGACCCCGCCGACCGCACCTCGATCTTCCCGCCGGCGAGCTCTCTGAGATATCCGGCGGCCATCTGTGATCGGCCCGCGTTGTGCACGCAGACGAACAGCACCGAGGGGTTGCCCGTCATGATGTCTCCTGGTTCGTCGTCGCGGGCGATCACGATAGCCCCGCAGCCGGCTTCACCGCTCGCACGATGGCGGCGTGCATGCCAGGTGCAGCCTCGTGGGTGAACGTCACCTCGGAATCGGCAAAGCCTGCCGCGGCCAGCGCGTCGAGGTACTCGGACCGGGACAGCGCACCCGCGATGCAGCCCACGTACGACCCGCGTTCGGCCCGTTGAGCCGGCGATAGATCATCCTGGGCGACCACGTCCGAGATCCCCAACCGCCCGCCGGGGGCCAGCACCCGGAACATCTCGGCGATCACGGACGGCTTATCGGTGGACAGGTTGATCACGCAATTGGAGATCACCACATCGACCGACGCATCCGGCAACGGAATGTCCTCGATGTGACCCTTGACGAACCGAACATTGCCGGCGCCGGCCTTGGCGGCGTTGGCCCGCGCCAACGCCAGCATCTCGTCCGTCATGTCGAGGCCGTAGGCGAAACCTGTCGGGCCGACCCGACGAGCGGACAGCAGCACATCGATGCCGCCACCCGATCCGAGATCGAGCACCCGTTCGCCCTCGCGGAGGTCGGCCACCGCCAGGGGATTGCCGCAGCCGAGCGAGGCGAGGACGGCTTCCTCGGGCAACCCGTCGGTCTGTCCAGGTTTGTACAGCGCGGCGCCGAAGACGTCGGCCTGGTCCGACTCGCCGATCGCGGACAGCGCGTCGGCCGGTGTGCAGCAAGTCGTCTGCGGGCCGTCCGAAGGGCCGCAGCAAATCGCCGTGCTGCCGGCGTTCACCGTCAGGGCCGCGGCGGCGTACCGGTCGCGAACATGCTCGCGGACGTCCTGGTCGGAGGTGGTGCTCATGGCGCTCCCTACATAGACGAACATCGATGTCGCCACCCTGACGCAGACATCGACGTCTGTCAATAGGACGGGCATACTGACCCCATGAGCCGTATCGCAACCTTGCCCGTGCTGGACGTCGCCTGCTGCGCGCCGCTGACCCGCGAGCCGCTGAGTGCAACCGCGGCAAGTGATCTCGCCCGGACGCTGAAGGCGATCGCCGATCCTGCCCGCCTGCGGTTGCTGTCGATGATCGCGGCCCACGAGGGCGGGGAAGCCTGCGTTTGTGACCTCACCGAACCGCTCGGCCTGTCCCAACCCACCGTGTCGCACCACCTCAAGGTTCTTCTCGACGCAGGACTGTTGACGCGGGACAAGCGCGGGGTCTGGGCGTACTTCACGCTCGTGCCCGGTGCGCTGGATTCGCTGGCCGCTGTGCTGAGCAGTACGCAGCGGGGTTAGCAGGAGATCTGCTCTTGCCTGCGGAGAATGTTAGGACCTAACGTTGGATATGACCACGGCCGGACAGCGAGCTTCCCGTGCGGCTTCGGCGGGCGGCAAGGCAGAGCGGACCCGGGCGCGGATCCTCACGGCGGCGCTGGAACTGTTCGCCGCCGGCGGCTACGAGAAGACAACGGTCGCGCAGATCGCTGCGGCCGCGGGCGTCACCGAGATGACGTTCTACCGGCACTTCGGCACGAAAGACCAGCTGCTGGTGGACGATCCGTACGACCCACTGATCGTTGCGGCGATCGCCGAACAACCGCACAGTCTTCCGCCGCTCGTCCGCGCAGCGCGAGGTGTCCGATCGGCCTGGCGGAACCTCCCGATCACCGATGAGCAGCCCGTGCGGCAGCGGCTCGCGATCGTCGCGGCCAGCCCCAGCCTGGCGCCCGCCGTCCGCGCGGGAACCGCCGCCACCGAGACGGCCATTGCGGACCGACTGACCTCCGACGGTGCCGATCCCGACGATGCCGCGGTGGCGGCCGCCGCCGTGATGGCCGCCCTGATGACGGGGCTGCTGCGCTGGGCCGCCGCCGGAGGTGACGCCCCGCTGAGCCGCGCGATCGAGCGATCCCTTGACGTCCTGGAGTCGTGAGACCGACGATGCGTCGGCGGGCGGAATCGAGTCGCCAGTTCCGGGCCCTTCAACGCGGTGCGAACGCCCGAAACTGGCGACTCGGTGGCAGTTCATGCCGGAATGACCGGCGGGCCACCGGCGTTGCCACTGAGGCGACGAGCGGTGGAAGCTGGCGGCCGACCTAGCGGTGGTCGCCGATGCGCCCGGCAGTGGGTGGCGCACCGCACGCGTGGACGAAGGAGCAACGATGACGCAAGCGACCGAGAAGGCGATCCTCGCCGGAGGATGCTTCTGGGGCATGCAGGACCTGATCCGCCGCCGCCCGGGTGTGCTGTCGACGCGGGTCGGCTACACCGGCGGCGATGTGCCGAACGCGACCTACCGCAACCATGGTTTGCACGCGGAGGCGATCGAGATCGTCTTCGACCCGGCGCAGACCTCGTACCGGGAGTTGCTGGAGTTCTTCTTCCAGGTGCACGACCCGACGACGAAGAACCGGCAGGGCAACGACATCGGGGCCAGCTACCGGTCGGCGATCTACTACACCGACGACGAGCAGCGCCGGATCGCCGAGGACACCATCGCCGACGTGAACGCCTCCGGCCTGTGGCCGGGCAAGGTCGTCACCGAGGTGGCGCCCGCCGGCCCGTTCTGGGAGGCCGAGCCCGAGCATCAGGACTACCTGCTGCGCTACCCGACCGGATACACCTGCCACTTCGTGCGGCCGGGCTGGAAGCTGCCGAAGCGCGAGGACAGCGTCCAGCGCTGACCTGAACATCTGAGCATCGACCGCCGGGTCCGCGGCGTCGGGTCATGTGCCCGGCCACCCGCGACCCGGCGGTCTTGCGCGATCGGTGAGTCTTGCGCGATCGGTGAGCCCTGCGCCGACCACCGCGCCGACCTATCCTGATCCGACCGAAATGTCGGAATGGGAAGGGCGGTGAGACGGTGCAGCATGACGGCCGGCTGGTGCGCCGCCTGGCCTGGGTCGCCCGCGACCTCGCCGGATCGGCCGCACGCCGATGACCAAACCATTGCGGCTTCGTGGGCCGTCGCCCCTGCGGTCGAGCCTCGAGCAGGTCTCGACCCGTCACCCGGAGTGGTGGCTGGTGGCCGGGGCGGCAGTGGCCTGGGCGGTGCTGCTGTGGGAGGCCTTCGCCGGTGGACTCCGCGATCACGCCCACACCGCCGCCGGCTCACCTGCCCTGTTGTCAGCCGCGGGCAGTTGGCTGCTGATGACCGCGGCGATGATGGGACCGGTCATGGTGCCCATGGTCAGGGACGTCGCCCGGCATTGCTCCGGCGCGCCACCGACTCTGGCCGTCGCCGCGACACTCGCCGGGTCGCTGATCGTCTGGTCGGCGGTCGGGGTGGTGGTCGTCGGGCTGGCAGCCATCGCTCCGCCGCTGGACGCCGGTGGCGCACCCGTGGGGTTCGGCGTGATCTGGCTGCTGGTCGCGGGTTGGCAGCTCACCGCGTCGAAGGCGTCCGCGCTCGCCCGATGCCGCGCGATCGGCGTCCCGCCCGGTAAGGCCGACGGCCGCGGGTGGCTCACCGCGGGCATCTCCGCGACCGGCTGGTGCGTGGTGTCGTGCGGGCCGGCAATGGCCGCGATGGCGCTGACCGGCCACCCGTTGCTGCTGATGGTCGTGCTGACCGTCGGCCTCACGGCGGAACGGGTGACGGGACAGTCGTCCGAGGTTTCCCGCCGTCTCGCGGCGTGGACCGTCGGGGCGGCGGTGGCATGGCTGGTGCTGACCTCGGTGATGGCGTGAGGCCGGGCCAGGCGACACCCGTCGGCCAAGCACCTCACGGTCGTCGGCCCGGCCGCTCCCGCAGGCTTTGCCGCTGGTAGACGTCGTCGAGCGTCATGCTCCCGTACCGGAAGTTCTTCATGCTCCAGCCGAGCAACCCGAGCGCCAGCAGGCCGGACGCGATCAGGAACGCCCCGGTGCCCCAACCGCCGATCAGCCACCACTTGTCGGCGAGCGGCCACCAACTCGGCGCGGCGGGGCGGATGCCCCAGACCACGCCGACCGCGATGAGAGCCAGCGCCAGCAGGGTGGACAGAATGATGCGCGGCCACGATGTCACGCTCTCCGACGCGCCGCGGTAGGCGGCTCGTTTCACCGGATCGAGCAGCCGGTCGGCCCAGCTGTAGTTCTTCGCGAGCACCCACAGTCCAAGGGCCAGCAGCAGCAGGCCGGGACCCGGCAGGATGAGCGCCGCAACTCCCGCGGCCACCAATAGCCAGCCGACGATCTCCCGGCCGATCCGAGCCGGTTTCAAGCTGCCGCGTTCGTTCGCCATCTCTCCAGCATGTCAAACGGGCGCCCCGACCCAGGTCGGTGGCGGGGTTGCCCGGCGCTCGAGACCCGCCCGCAGAATCGGTCAACCGATGGGCCGCTGGTAGACCCGCTCCCCACGGATCCAGGTCTCGGCGACCTGCACCCGGTCGATCTCCTCGGGATCGATGCAGAAGATGTCCCGGTCGAGCACGACGAAGCTGCCCTCGTAGCCGGTGTCGATGACGCCCGCGTCGTCCAGCGGCAGCACCTGCCGGGCGCGGCCGGTGTAGAGCAGCAGGGCCTGCGGCACGGTGACCGCCTCGGCCTGGCCGATGTCGGCGCCGTTGTATGCCCGCCGGGTGACCGCGGCCTTGATGGAGACGAACACGTTGTCCGCATCGGCCCAGGCGGTGGCCGGGTTGTCAGAGGACAGCGCGGTGAACGGCACCCGCTCGTAGAAAGACCTGATCGGGTAGGTGATGCCGAATTGGGCCGGCGACAGGTTGCGCCGGTAGCTGTCGTATTCGGCGAACAGGAAGATCGAGTGGCTGACCACCGCGAACGACATCCGGGCGGCGTTCATCTTCCCGATCATGGCGGGGGAGAACAGGGTGGCGTGGTCGAGGCGGATCGACGGCAGCTCGCCCATCCAGGGCTCCTCGTCGGCGAACGCGTCGATGACGTGGTGCAGCGCCCGGTCGCCCATGGCGTGCACGGCGACCTGAATGTGGTTGCGGCGGGCCCAGTTCACCGCCGCGCGGAGGTCCTCGTCGGTCAGGGTGCGCATGCCGTGTTCGTGGGAGCCGGGGTAGGGGTCCTCGGTCCAGGCGGTGCGGTTGGAGTAGGCGCCGTCCATGAACAGCTTCAGTCCGGCGATCTTGATCCGGCCGGTGCGGTCGTCGTCGGTGAGGTCCGGGATGGCGTTCTCGGCGATGGCCGGCCAGCCGTAGTACAGGGCGCATTGCACCTGTAGCCCTTGGTGTTCCGCGGCGCGGAAGGTGCGCAGCGGTTGCGGAATCATGGTGGCCAGCAGGTCGCCGACGCCGACGATGCCGCGCTCCACGAAGTGCCGGTTCAGCCGGACCAGGTTGCGGACCTGCTGCGCGTGGTCGTGGACCGGGATCGCCGCGGCCACCGTGTCGGTCGCGTTGGTCTCGATGAGCATCCCGTTGAGCCGCCCGTTGCTGTCGCGGCCGTACCGGGCGCCGGGTGGGTCGGGGGTGTCGTCGGTGATGCCCGCCAGCTGGAGGGCGCGGTGGTTGCCGGCGGAGGAGTGGCCGTCGCAGCGTTGGACGAAGACGGGTTGGCTGGTGCTGACCAGGTCCAGGTCGTCGGCGGTGGGCCCGCGGCCTTCCGGGTACTTGGATTCGTCGTAGCCGAAGCCCTGGATCCAGGCGTCCGGGCCCTGCCCGGCGTTCGGGTGGGTGCGCAGGGTCTCCAGGAGCTCGGCCAGCGAGTTCACCGCGGGCGGCAGGCACCGGACTGCGTCGGTCAGCGTGGACAGGAACGCCGGGTGGGTGTGCACGTCGAGGAACCCGGGAACGACCGTACGGCCGCCGAGGTCGATTGCCGGCTCGCCGGTGACGTCCGACTGATCGCCGACCCAGGAGAAGAAGCCGTCGGTGATCCGGAACGCGGCGGCGAAGTCGTCCTCCCCGCGCCCGGTGAAGACCTTGGCGTTGACGTACAGCCGGCTGATCATCTGCTCGCTCCCTTGCCCGAGCGTGTGAACCTACTCAACGGTGACCCGCGTCGATGCGCCCGCCTCGAGTTCAGTTCCGCTGCTGGCCCGGGTCCGTCGGGGCGCTGCGAATCAACCGGAGCGCTGCGATCGCGGCGACCTGGACACCCACGGTTCGCCATCTGAAATCTGATCCGGCGGCGGTTCCCGCACATCCGGGCGGCAGCAAGAAATTGCTTGCCTGGACAGAATGTTAGGGGCTAACATTCTGTCCCATGAGCACGTTGGCGGCGGTGGCAGGGTCGGGCAAGACGGGGCGCACCCGGGCGCGGATCCTCGGTGCCGCCACCGATCTGTTCACCCGCGGTGGCTACGAGAAGACCACGGTCGCTCAGATTGCCGCAGTGGCCGGTGTCACCGAGATGACGTTCTACCGGCACTTCGGGTCGAAAGACCAGCTGCTGGTGCAGGACCCGTACGACCCGCTGATCGTCGCCGCCATTGCCGAGCAACCCCCGTCACTGCCCCCTTTGCAGCGTGCCGCGAGGGGCGTGCGATCGGCGTGGGGCAACCTGCCGATCACCGATGACCGCCCCATTCGTGAGCGGCTGGCAATTGTCGCGGCAACGCCCAGCATGACGCCTGCTGTCCGGGCGGGGACGGCGGCCACGGAGACCGCCATCGCCGACCAGTTGACCCGCGACGGAGCCGATGCCACCGACGCTGCTGTCGCGGCCGCCGCGGTGATGGCCGCCCTGATGACCGGGCTCCTGCGCTGGGCGGCCGCCGCTGACGGCGGTCGCCTCTCCGACGCCATTGCACATTCCCTCGACGTCCTGGAGTCGTCATGAACGAGACCGCACTGTCCCTCGCCGGCGTGTCCCGCACCTATGGTGGCGGCGCCGGTGTGCACGGCATCGACCTGACGGTCCGGCGGGGGGAGATCCACGCCCTCGTCGGCCTGAACGGTGCCGGCAAGTCAACCCTGATGAAGCTGATGGTCGGGATGCTGCGGCCCACGTCCGGGTGCATCGAGGTGCTCGGGCATGACGTCGCCGCTGCCGAGCCGGATGTCTGGTCGAGAGTCGGCGCACTGCTGGAACACCCGATGATCTACGGCGAACTGGACGGCCGCACCAACCTGCAGCTGGCCGCCCGGTTGCGTGGTGTGCCCGCCGCTGCCCGCGGACCGATGGTCGAGGCGATCCTGACGGAGCTGGAACTGGGCCGGTACGCGTCCGTGCGGGCCAGGCGGCTGTCGCTGGGAAACAAGCAGCGGCTCGGGTTGGCCGGTGCCCTGCAGCACGACCCGGACCTGATCATCCTGGACGAGCCCACCAACGCCCTCGACCCGTCCGCGGTGATCCGGCTGCGCGAGGGCTTGCTGCAGCGAGCGGCCGACGGCGCCGGAATCCTGGTCTCCAGCCACCATCTCGACGAGGTTGCCCGGATCGCCACCCGCATCTCGGTGATCGCGGAGGGCCGGATGATCGGCACTCTCGATCCCGACGGCGTTGACATCGAACGCGCCTTCTTCGCCCTGGTACACGACGCGATGGTGAGGGTCTGATGAACACCTTCCTGGACGGCCTTGCCGTCGAAACGCGTAAGGCCCGGTCGTCCCGGGTGCTGTGGTCCACCGGACTACTGCTGGTGCTCGGCATGTGCGGACTGACGGCGACGATCGTGTTCGCGGCGCGCAGCGGCAACGCCCAGCTACTGGCCAAGCTCGGACCGCAGGCTGGGTCCGGCGACTGGACCGCACTGCTCTCGGCCGCGGCCCAGATCACCTCCGCCGGAGGTCTTCTCGCCTTTGGAGTCGGTGCGAGCTGGCTGTACGGGCGGGAATTCGCCGACGGCACGGTTTCCGGACTGTTCGGCCTGCCGGTGTCCCGCGGCCGGCTCGCCGCCGCGAAGCTCGTCGTGTTTGCCGGGTGGTCGCTGCTGATCTCCGTGCTGATGACGGTGGTGCTGCTCGGCGCGGGTGTGGCGATGGGGTTGGGCGTGCCGGACGGGGCTGCGATCGCCGGAATGGGGCGGCAGTTCGCGCTGGGTGTGCTGACCGCGGCGATCGCCGTGCCGGCCGGTTGGGCTGCAACGCTCGGCCGCGGCCTTCTCCCCGGAATCGCTGCTGCCGTAGGCATTCTCGTGCTGGCGCAAATCGCAGTACTGGCCGACTTCGCCTCCTGGGTGCCGTTTGTGGCCCCGGCCATGTGGGCGCTGCAGCCGGCCACATCCGCTCTGACACTGCTGGTGGTGCCGTCGGTGCCGATCCTTTTCGGGGTGGCCACGGTCAGCCTGTGGCGCAGGCTCCAGTTGGACCGGTAGGTGGCCAGGGGCGCACCGACGCAGGGTCCATGCCGATCCCGACGACACCCGCCACCCGGGTTTGCGGAATCGGGACATCGCCCTACGGGTCGATGGATACCGCACCGGGCGACAGCCGAAAGGTGAACGGCGAGCCGGGTCCATGAATGGCGCCGGCAACGGCGGGTCGCAGGTCGGTCGGCACGGCGGTCGTCGTACCGGTGACAGACACGACGCCCCACTCCGCGAGCGACTCGACGATGGTCAGGGTCAGGCTGGACAAGATCATGCTGAGCGCGTCGGATGCCGAGTTGGTGAATGGCCGTTCGACGAGCGCCTGCAACGGCGCGAGATCCGCCCCGCCGGGTCGGCACAGGCACGCGATGACAGGTAGGACCAGTCCACTGAGCGCTCGGTCGAGTTCGGCGTACTCGTCGCCGGAGTGCATGAGGTTGTCCAGCACCACCCTGATCGAGTCTCTGCCGCATCGGATCTGATCCGAGGAACTGCCGGCGGAGAAGACGTCGACATGGGGGCCGGGAAATGCCTTGGTGGCGCCGATGTCGATCAAACCCAGATGAGCCGCAGCGCTCCACGGGATCGCGAGTTCCGGGACATCCCACATGGAGTTCGGAGCGGATTCGGCGGTGCCGATGCCGGTGCGCCGCAACCATTCCGCGGTGTCAGCGCGGCGCATGGCACCGGTGGTGGTGACCTTCCTGCCGGGACGGATCCACTCGGCCAGCGCGGCTATCCGCGTCACCAGCTGGGTGGCTCGCAGTGCATTCAGTTCGGATGACGCGTCCGGCACCGTGATCACCACGGTTTCGCCGGTGAACCCGACAGCCATCGCCGCAGAGAGCGTCGCCTCCTGGAGGTCGTGGATCATCTGCGGGTCGTCGAACGGATCTGCCGGCAGGTCGTCCCAGGGCTCGTCGCCTCCGGGTGGGTCCGCGCCGGCGGGGCCCGCGACCGTCTCCGGCCCATCCGTCAGCCGCTTGCGCCACTCGAGTGGCATCTCGTTGAACCGCTGGATGAACCCGCTCAGCGCCTCCGGATCGCTGACGTCGACGTTCTCGTCCAAGGCGAGCTGCACGACCCTTCCGCCCATGGACAGCCGGTCCGAATCTGCGAATCGCTCGCCCATCTCCGGCTCGAGCGCAGCCACCGCCGTGCGAGTGGCGTCGGCGTCGTTGTGCGCCTTCCAGCGGCCGGTCACCGTCAGGAAATCTATGAAGCTCAGCATGCCGGGGACGATGGCCCGGATGTAGGGCTCGTCCACGCCCAGCACCTTGCGCGGGAAGATGCCACCCAACACTTCCGTGGCCAGCAGCGGGTCCCAGTCAGCGGGGTTCGGCTGGCCGAGAACTGACGCCTTCAGTTCGCACGCCGTCCGAACAGCATCGGAAGCGTCGTTCGGTTCGTCCGGCCCGCGTTCCGGCAGCCACCGGTCGAAGGCGTCGAGCACCCGATCCAGCATCTGCTCGGTCGTCTCCGCCTCACGGCGCGGTCGGGAATTGCCTCGCTTCGAGCGTCTTGTCGTCACCAGGGCTCCTGTAGTGGGTCGATGGTGGGGTGGTCACGGTATCGGGTGGCTCAAGATGCGTGCCGGCCGGCCGATCGAGTCGATCCGATCCGGCCGGTCACGGGCAGAAGGTGTCCGGAACTCTGCCTCCGGTCTGTGGCCGAAACGGCGACACCTGCCACTTCGTCCGGCCGGGCTGGACGCTGCCCAAGCGCGAGGACGGCGTCCAGCGCCGACCTGAGTGAGCAGTGCGGCGGCGGGACGTGCCGGCCTTCGCGCCACCGGCGCGATGGCTGCGTCGGCAACCGACGTCTCCGGCCCCGTGGCGAGAGACACCAATGGCGCCGGACCCCAGGGGTCCGGCGCCATCGTCGTGCCGATCGGGTGACCTACCGGTAGGTGAACCGGTCTGCGGTCACCACCGGGGAGGTCCCGGTGGCCGTCACCACCCGGACGTCCCGCGCGCCTGCGGTGCCGGCCGGGGTTGTCGCCGAGCAACTCGTCGCGGAGCTGCAGGAGACCGCTGTGGCAGTGACTCCGTTGACGGTGATGGAGCCGACCCGCACGAGGTTCGTTCCGGTGACGGTGATCCGGGTGCCGCCGAGGTGGCTACCCGAGGCCGGCCTGACCTTGGTGACGGTTGGCGCCGCAGCGACACCGGTGCCGGTCACCGGGATGGTGATCGTGCCGAAGTTGCTGCTCATCGTGATGTGCGCCGTGACCGCTGCCAGCTGTGACGGCTTGAAGGAGATCGTCACGGTGCAACTGGCGCCGGGCTCGAGCGAACCGCACGTCGTCGACGGCATGTTAGCTCCCGCATTGTCGGTCCCTGCCGAGGTCCACGCCCAGTCGATGCCGCCGGTGTTGGTCAGCTGCACCGTCTTGGTGGACGTCGTGTTCACTGTGCGGTTGCCGAACGCGACGGTGGTCGGGTTCAGTGTGATGGTCTTGATCGGTGCGGTGATCTTGGGGTCGACGAAGTCGCTGCTCGAGGCCTGGTAGTTGGTGTCCCCCGCGAAGATGGCGTGCACGGCGTGGTAATCCCCGCTCGGCAGTGTGCTGGTGGTCAGGCTGGCCACCCCGTTCACCACCGGCGCGGTGCCGATCACCGTCTTGGCGTAGCTGTAGATGTCCTCCATCTCGAAGGTCACCGTGCCGGTCATCGCCGGTCCGCCGGTCATCGCCGGTCCGCCGGTGATCGCGGGGGTGATGGTGTCAGTCAGCGTGACCGGACGGCCCTGCGGAGTCGAGGCCGGTGCGGTGAGGGTGGACGTGGTGGTCGAGGCGACCGTCCATGCGAGCAGGACGACGCCGTCGCCGTTGACCGTGCGGGTGTCGTAGGACGTTTTCGGGTCGATGCCCCAGGACAGGCCGCCGGCCGCTCCACCGCCACCACCGCCGCCGTAGGAGCCGGGCTGACCGGCCCGGCCGCCGCCGAGACCCGCGCCGTTCCAGCCGGCGCCGCCGCCGCCCCCGCCGCCGCCGCCCGCGATGCCGACGACCCGGTCGTTCACGATGACCCAGGAGGCGGCATCGCCGCGGCCGCCGTGGCCGTTCGCGTTGCCGGGGCCGCCGAAGACACCGGTGCATCGCGGGAGGCGTCTTCGTCTCCGTTGAGGCCGGCTGCCCCACCGGGCATGAGAATCACGGCCTGTCCCGGCTGCAGAGCGTGCGACGGGCGGCGGCCTTGGTGTTGATCATTGGTCTCTCCGAGTTCTCTGTGACCCGCACCCTGCGGATCGACTGCGACAACTTTCGCGAGAGCCGTGAAGAGAAACGATGGTGCGCACCGGTGGATGCGGATGGGGGTGCAGGTACCCCATCGCCCCGGATCAGCGTCGGTTGCGCCGCCCGGGTGTCGAGGCCTGCGGCGGCACCGATACGCCCGCAGAATCTCTCGCATGACGGCAACCGAGCCAGCGACCTCCGTCGTCCCCGCGAACGAGGCGAGTTGGGAGGACATCCGGACCGTTTTCGGTAGCACGGGTCCGGCTGCCTGGTGCCAGTGCCAGCGATTCAAGCTGCACCGCAAGGAGTATTTCGCCGGGTTTCCCGTCGAGGAGCGGGCCGACCGGTTCCGTCAGCAGACCGACGCCGGTCATCCGGAGGCAGACACCACCTGCGGGCTCGTCGCCTACCGCGGCGGTGAGCCGGTCGGCTGGTGCGCGGTCGAGCCGCGCAGTCATTACGAGGGACTACGGCGCAACAACCGCGTTCCGTGGCAGGGGCGGGACGAGGACAAGTCCGACGAGAGCGTCTGGGCCGTCACGTGTTTCTTCGTCCGGCGCGGGTATCGAAAGAGCGGTGTGAGCCGCGCGCTGGCCAGGGCGGCAGTGGATTTCGCCCGGGACCGTGGCGCCCGGGCGATCGAAGGTTATCCGATCACCACCAAGGACGTGATCATCGAGGAGCTCCTGGTCGGCACGGTTTCCGTGTTCGCCGACGCCGGGTTGTCTGTGGTCAGCCGCCCGACCCTGCGCCGGGTGGTGATGCGGCTCGACTTCTGAGCTGGCGAGCGAGTGGCTGACCTGGGGCTTCCACCGTCGAAATCGGCGGGAGCGGGCTGTAGAGGCGGCGGGTTTGGCTTCAGCTCGATCGGTAGGTCACTGGCTACGCGCGCAGCGACGCGGGATCCATCTCGATTCCAACCACTCGCGCCACCCTGTCCAGGTCACCATCGAACGAGAGCAGTGCCGCTTCCGAACGCCAAGCGACCGCGGCGATCATGCAGTCGACCATCCCTCGCGGGGTGATACCCGCGCTGCGGCAACGCCTGTAGACAAGGGTGGCCGCATCGAAGTCAGAGGCAGAATCGAAGCCGAGCAATCGAAAGCGCAACAGGAGACGTCGAAGGTCCATTTGGCGACGATCGCTGCACGCGCCGGCGAGGACCTCCATCATGACGGGCTCCGTCACGGCCAGTGGGCCGTCCTCTTCGATGAGCGATGTCAATCGACGGTCGACAGCGCTGCCTGTCGCCTGGTCGAACTCAACCCAGGCAGAGGTGTCAGCAAGGATCACGGAGTGCCGGGATAGACGTCATGTGGCAGGACGTCGATGGCATGAGCCCCGCGCATCTGAAGGGCCTCGTCCCTGGTCATGGGCTGACCGGCCAAATGGCGGAGTGCGATGTCGACAGCCTCTGTCTTCGTTCGGATCCCGTAACGGTTCATGATCGTCCGGACGTAGCCGTCCTCGATCTCGATATTCGTTCGCAGACGTGCCATACACCTATCGTACACGTGACGGATGCAGGGTCATCAGCGTGACTGGGCCCGCGGGAGCGCTGAGCGTTGTTGCTTCATCCGCAACGGATGTGCGTCAACACGTTGCCGCACTGCCATACTCGACGCCGGTCGGGGACCTCGAGGGCCGGTCGGGTGCCGGACGTACACGGGTTGGCTGGTGCTGACCAGGTCCAGGTCGTCGGCGGTCGGGCCGCGGCCTTCCGGGTACTTGGATTCGTCGTAGCCGAAGCCCTGGATCCAGGCGTCCGGGCCCTGCCCGGCGTTCGGGTGGGTGCGCAGGGTCTCCAGGAGCTCGGCCAGCGAGTTCACCGCGGGCGGCAGGCACCGGACTGCGTCGGTCAGCGTGGACAGGAACGCCGGGTGGGTGTGCACGTCGAGGAACCCGGGAACGACCGTACGGCCGCCGAGGTCGATTGCCGGCTCGCCGGTGACGTCCGACTGATCGCCGACCCAGGAGAAGAAGCCGTCGGTGATCCGGAACGCGGCGGCGAAGTCGTCCTCCCCGCGCCCGGTGAAGACCTTGGCGTTGACGTACAGCCGGCTGATCATCTGCTCGCTCCCTTGCCCGAGCGTGTGAACCTACTCAACGGTGACCCGCGTCGATGCGCCCGCCTCAGGCCCCGCGGTAGGCACTGCGCGTTGGGGGACGCCCGCGTCCTCGGATTGCCCTGGTCCTGCGCCGCAGCGGCCGGTTCTTCCGGCTCGGCAGGCAAGGTTGACCGGGATCCGGGGGGCCACCAAGATGGCCCGATGGGTGAGTTTTCAGAGCTTCCGGTAGTCCCGGCGACCGACAGTGGACTCCCCGGTGGTCTCGAACTCGGTGCGTTCTCGGTCTCGCTGGCCGTCGCCGACCTGGGGAAATCCCGCGAGTTCTACGAGAAACTCGGGTTCGTCGTTATGGACGGTGACGCGGAGGCCGGGTATCTGATCCTGCGGAACGGCGAGTCAACTGTCGGCCTGTTCCACGGCATGTTCGACAGGAACGTCCTCACTTTCAACCCGGGGCTGACCAATCGGATGGAGAGGCTCGACAGACACACCGACGTCCGCGAGCTGCAAGCCGGCCTCGAGGCGGCCGGCCTGGAACTGACCCAGCGCGCAGACCCGACCACGACCGGCCCGGCATCGATCCTCCTTGTCGACCCCGATGGCAACCCCGTCCTGATCGATCAATTCTTCTGATACGCCGGCACAACGCCGTCAGTGCCCCCGGACAGGACCCGCTCCTGGCCGGCGGCAGCGATCGAACCGCCGTCGTCAGGCCGACGGTAGGGTTTCGAGCTTTCGCAGAACCGCCTTGGCCGCCTCCCGGGTGGTGCGACTCAGGCCTGCCGCCCAGGCGATCTCGGCTTCGGTGCCCAGCACCTCCCGCGCGTGCGCGAGACAGGTATCGATGCGCTCGGCCTCGGCGCCGTAGGCGCGGCGTGAACCGGAGTTGGCGGCCAGCGCGGCCACCAGTTCCACCACGGCCGCGTGTGCGGCGAACCGCGACAGCAGCGGCACCACGTTGCGCAGGCAGGTGACGAACACGGTCTCGTTGCCCGAGCCCATCCACAGCTCGATCGTCCGGCGGGTGCGATCCACCGTCTCGTGATCGAGTTCGCCCACGCGGGCCCGGAGCGCGGACTCCGCGATCATCGCGATCCCCCGGACGAGATTGTTCCCGACCGTTTCGGCCAGTTCGGCGGCGCGGACCAGTTGCTCCAGGGCCGCCGCCGGGTCGGACTCGGCGGTGGCTTCCCCTTCGCAGTACCGACCCATCGCCAGACAGGTCGGGTTGTCCACCTGAGCGCTGAGTTCGCGCAGCTCAGCCAGTGCGACATCAGTCGGCCGCCCGGCGTAGGTGAGACTGAGCAGCGCCCCACCCGCTGCAAGTACCGCATCAACCGGATGTGCCCGCTCGGCCGAGAGCCGGCTGGAGCGCGTGTAGGCCGCCAGGGCGAGATCGAGGTCGCCAACCGACATCGCCGCGTCGCCGAGGGCCTCCTGCGACCGGGCCGACGCCGGGACCGACGCACCACCGGCAACGTCGATGCCGTGCTCGGCGTACCGTTTCGACGCGTCGTACCGACCGACCATCCAGCAATGGTTGGCGGCGGCCGCGTAGACGTCGGGCAGAACCTGGTCGGCACCCAATGCCAGGACTTCCTCGGACCAGCCGAGCACGTCGGGCCGGACCCTGTGGTACGCCCATCGGCGCACGGCTGTGACGAGGGTCCCTGCGACGCCCGCATCACCGGCGGCCACCGCCCACCTGAATGCAGCGGTCAGATCGGGCAGGGATCTCTCGATCTCCGCCGCCCAGCACGCCTCGTCCGGCCCCGCGAGACCGGCATCGGCGCGGAGGGCGAGTTCAGTCGCCCATCCGGCGTGGGCCCGGTGCAGTCGGTCGGCGTCGGCGACGGGAAGCCGTGATCGGGCGAAGGCTCGCAGCGTCTCCAGCAGGCGGTATCGACCCGGGCCGGTCGGGCCGGGCCGCACGACGAGCGACCGATCGACCAGGTCGCTCACCACCGCGGTCGCATCGTGGCCGAGGACGGCGGACACCGCCTTCAGGTCGAAGGACCCGGCGAACACCGACAGCCCCAGGAATGTCTGCTGCCCCTGGGCGTCCAGCAGATCGAAGGACCACTGGATGGTGGCCGTGAGGGTGCGATGCCTGGCGTGGGTGCGTCGCGATCCTGTCCGAAGCAGGTCGAGCCGTCCGGAGAGCGAGCTGCGCAAGTCCTCCAGCGTCACCGACCCCACCCGTCCGGCAGCGAGCTCGATCGCCAGCGGCAGCCCGTCGACCGCCCGCACCACCGCCACCATGTCGGCGACGGTGGCCGGGTCGAACCGAAGGTCCGGCGCGGCGGCCGTGGCGCGTTCCATGAACAGGGTCAGCGCCGGTCCCCATGCGCCGGTCGCCGGCGAGTCCGCCGCCGGCAGCTGCAGCGGCGGCAGTGGGAACAGGTGCTCTCCGGTGACGCCCAGCCGTTCCCGGCTGGTCGCCAGGACACGCACCGCGCTGTTCCAGCTGAGGATGTCGGCGACCAGGTCGGAGGTTTCGCCCAGCACGTGCTCGCAGTTGTCGAGCACCAGGAGGCCGGTCGTCATTTCGAGCCGGCTGGGCAGGGCGGCCTCCGGCGTGCCACCAGGGAAGGCCAGTGCCCCAACGGCGTCCGCCACCGCCGTCCGCACCCCGGGGACCTGGGCGACGCCGGTGAGGTCGACCCACCACACGACGTGGTCGTCGGCGTGCCCGCGGGCGATCTCGGCGGCGATGCTGGTTTTCCCGACACCCCCCGGACCGACGACGGTGACACATCGGTGCCGGCTCACCATCGAGCGGAGAGCGGCCAGCTGGCTGTCCCGACCGTAGAGCTCGACGATCGGCAGCGCCGGCGCGCGCGTCGGGGCGGTGGAGGTGGCAGGTTTGCGGACCACACGTCGCAGGACTTGCTGGTGCAGGACGCCCAGGTCCTCCGACGGGTCGAGACCGAGCTGGTCGGCCAGCTGTTCGCGGTGGGTGTCGTACGTCGACAACGCTTCGGCGACGTTGCCCGCGGCATGCTCGGCGCGCATCAGGAGCCCTACGGAACGCTCTCGCAAGGGTTCCTCGGAAACCAGCAGCCTCAGGTCGGCGATCGCCTCGTCGAGCCGGCCGGCGTGCAGCAAGGCCTCGGCGCGGCCTTCCCGGACACTGCGACGCTCCTCCTCCAGTCGCACCACGTCGGCCCGCGCGACGTCCTGGTCGAAGCCGGCCCAGGCTGGGCCACGCCACAGGGACAGGGCGTGTTCGAAGTCGGCAACCTCCGCCGAGGCACCCGCGTCGGCCGCCGCCGTGCGGAACAGGTCCGCGTCCACGCTGACCCCGTCCCGGCTCAACAGGTAGCCGATGGGGTGCCGGCACAACAGATCGGATGCCGAGTCAAGGGCGCGTCGCGCCCGCTTCACCGTGGTGTGCAGGGCCGCCCGTGAGTCCGCGGGCGCCTCGTCGCCCCAGATCAGATCCACCAGACGGTCCGTCCCGACGACTTGTCCGTGGGCGAGTAGCAATACGGCCAGCAGACGCCCCGGGCGACCCGGCGGGAGGGGATTCTGCTGACCGCTGACGAGCAGGGTGGGTGGCCCGAGTACCGAGACGTGCAGCCGGCCGGCCGGCGGGGTCACGGTGATCACGAAAGCCAGCATGCACGAGGGCCCTCAGCGGGACAAAGCCGCGCGTGGACCTTTCCTCGGTCGGGCGTCAGCCTCGTGTCAGCGAGGTGTCAGCGACAACCCTGATTCTCGGATGACGAGCGGCTTTCCGCCGGAACCGTCCGACCGAATACCAGGAGAAGACAATGGACACCCAGACTCTCGACACCCAGGCTCCCGACACCCAGGCTCCCGACACCCAGGCTCCCGACACCCAGGCTCCCGATACCCAGGCTCCCGACACCCGGACGGTCGAAACCCCGGCGGTGGACACCCCAGCAGCCCAGGAGGATGCGACAGAAGCCTTCGCGGGGCACCTGTTCGAGTCGATGCTGGGGGCGTTCGACACGCTCAGCGTGAGCATCGGTGACCGGTTGGGGCTGTATGACGCCCTGCATCAGCATGGACCGGCAACCTTCTCGGAACTGGCGCAGCGCACCGGCACCCATCCTCGCTATGTCCGGGAGTGGTTGGAGCAGCAGACGGTGGCGCGCATTCTGACGGTGGACGACGCCGCCCGGCCCGCCGACGAGCGCCGCTACTCGATGCCCGTCGAGCATGCCCCGGTCCTTGTCGACCAGGACAGCCTGTTCTACTTCCGGCCGATTCTGACCGCGATCTCGGCTGCGGCCGTCCAACTGCCGGCGATCGTGGATGCCTACCGCAGCGGCGGAGGCGTGCCGTGGCAGCAGTACGGCCCCGTCATGCGGAGCGCCCAGGGCTACGCGAACCGACCCCTGTTCCTGAACGTGCTGGGCCAGGACTGGCTGCCCTCGATCGCCGACGTGCATGCCACGTTGAGCTCGGGAGGGCGGGTCGCGGACATCGGCTGCGGCGAGGGCTGGTCATCGATCGGGATGGCCCTGGCGTACCCCGGAATCACCGTCGACGGATTCGATGTCGACAAGGGCTCCGTCGACGCGGCCAACGCCCACGCCGCGGAATACGGTCTGGCCGACCGGGTCCGGGTCCACCATCTCGATGGTGCGGATGCCGACAGCTTCGGAACCTACGACCTGGTCACCGCTTTCGAATGCATCCACGACTTGGGTGACCCGGTGGCAACCCTGGCGGCGATGCGAAAGCTGGTCGCCATTGACGGCGCGGTCCTGGTGATGGACGAGCGGGTACCCGAGACATTCACCGGACCCGGTGACCCGATTGAGCAGATGTTCTACGGCTTCTCGCTGCTGATCTGCCTGCCCGACGGCATGTCGCACGAGTCGTCGGCGGGGACGGGCACGGTGATGCGCCCTGGGACGCTGCGCCGCTATGCGTCCCAGGCCGGCTTCGGATCGACGGAGGTGCTGCCCATCGACCACGACGGCTTCCGCTTCTATCGGTTGCACCCATGAGCAGCGGCCAGGTGCCGGAGGGCGGGCACGTTCCGGAGGGCCGGCAGGGCGGAGGTAGGCGGAACTGACCACCGGGTGGGAGCCCGGCCTGGCAGTCGAGGACACGTTGCTGCGCCGGTACCTGTTCCACTGGGCCGCGTACTGCGCGGCCTGGGCGCAGCCCGCCGGCGGTGTGGTGGCCCAGACCGATGCCGTCGCGGTTGCCGACCGGCGCCGCCCCGCCGGCTACTTCAACTCGGTGACATTGCTACGCCCGCCCGCCGACGATTTCGCCCAGGTGCTCGACGAAGTCGATGATCTCGTCGCGGGAGGACGCGGCGAGATGCTGCTGTGGAGTGCGTGGCCCACCGGAGACCTTCGGGAGCGTGGCTGGCGACTGGAGGGCCACCCGCCATTGCTCGCCCGGCCGCCGGCGACGGTGTTGCCGCCGCCGGTGGCGCCCGCCGTCGATGTCAGCCGCGTCACCGACCCTGGTGCGCTCGCCGACTGGGAACGCGTCGCCGTCGAGGGATACCCCCTCCCGGAGCTGGAGGGCGCCGAGCGGGGGGCGCTGGCAGGCCCTGAGCTGCTCGATGACCAACGGCTTGCCTTCTGGGTCGGTCGTGACGATGCGGGGGATGCCGTGAGCCTCGGCACGTCCTTCGTCGAGCACGGCATCGGCAGCTTCGCGCTGGGAGTGACCCGACCCGGTGCCCGCCGTCGTGGGCACTGGTTGCGGCACGCCGTCGCGCGTCTGGAGCACTCCCCAGATGTGTGGATGACGGGCGTGTTCAGCGATTTCAGTCGGCCCGGCGCGGAGGCGATCGGCTTCATACCGATCCTCCGCCTGACGTTGTGGTCGTTGGCCCGTCCCTGATCAGCCAACGCGGGCGGCCAACTTCGACGACCGCACACCGAGATCGACGACGACCTGTTCCGGCTCCACCAGCTCGTGCAGTCAATCCCGGCAACGCACGACACCAACACCTTTCACCGACTATCCGATTCCGCCGATCCGAAGGACCTGCGATGAGCACAACTACCTCCGTCCACCCACTCGCGACCGTGCCGCCCCTGTCGCGGGCTGAGCGCAGCCCCGGCTTCAGCGCCGTTCAATCTTTCCTGGAGCGGCTCGGACACCTCGAGCCCGGTTCCTACGAACCGGGCCGGCTGGACCACCCCACCTCCGTCGCGCTGACCTCCTACCAGCGGATGTCGGATGTGGGCATCACCGGAGAGTTCGACCTGCCCACGCGCGAACGCCTGACGGCAAGCCGATGCGCCATGCCCGACGTCCTGCCCCAGTTCGCCGTGGTGGCCGGCTGGGACCGTCGCCAACTCACCTACGCCTTCGACATCGGCACACCCGACGTGCCCGGCAACGCGGAATACGTCGCGATTCGGCGGGCGTTCGACACCTGGGAGTTGGTCAGCGGTTTCACTTCGTTCAAGTCCGCCCGTACCAGGCTCCCGACCTGCTCATCGGCTGGCGGCCGGCCGACGACCCGGACAGGAGCATGGTCGGCACCCTCATCGCACATTCCGATTATCCGCCCGGCTCCGACCTTGTCACCACCACGCTGCCGAAACCGGTGCACTTCGACAGGGATGAGGCGACCTGGGCCGACGGCGCGAGCGGGGTTTCCTTCGATGTCGAAACCGTTGCCCTGCACGAGATCGGTCACATCCTCGGGCTGCGGCACTCGGCCGACCCGCGGGCGGTGATGTTCTCCTCGATTCCCGCCGGGGTGCGGCGCGCCCAGCTGACCGAGGACGATCTGGCCGGCATCGGCCAGATCTACCCACCCAGCAGCCTGGTGCAGGGCACCTACACCGTGCGCCAGCAGAGCACCGGCCGGTTTCTGGACGCCCACGACTCGGCGTCCCAGGACTTCTCCGCGGTCACCCGCGAGCGGCAGGACGACGGCAGCCAACGCTGGGTGCTCGACCCGGTCGGGGTGGTGGTGACGCTGCGCCAGCTGAGCACCGGCCGGTTCCTGGATGCGCACGAGTCCGGCAGCACCGACTTCTCGGCAATGACCAGGGAGCCGAGTCCGAGCGACACCCAGCGCTGGATCCTGCGGCCCGCCGCAGACGGCACCTCCACGTTGCAGCAGCTGAGCACCGGCCGGTTCCTGGATGCGCACGAATCAAGCAGCACCCACTTCGAGGTGATGACCAGGACGGCGCAGGGCAACAGTTCGCAGCGCTGGCATGTCGACCGGGCGGGCGATCGAACATTCACCCTTCGGCAGGCCAGCAGTGGCCGATTCGCAGAAGCGCACCAAACCAGTAGCCAGGACTTCGGTGTCGTGGCCAGGGACGGGCGGAACACCGACGCCCAGCGATGGATCATGGGTCACGTCGGCACCGTCCACACCCTGCGGCAGGAGAACACCGGCCGCTACCTGGACGCCCACACGAACGACGACTTCTCTGCGGTCACCCGGGAAGGTCGCGACCGGGACGGTCAACGCTGGGCGTTGCTGGTCCACGGCGACGGGTCCTTCACCATCCAGCAGGTCGCCACCGCGCGGTACCTCGACACCGCCGGGTCGAGCTCGGTGGTCACCCGCTCCGCCCGGGACGACGCGTGCCAGCGATGGCTGATCAACCCGGTCTCCTGACAGCCGATCGAACCCAGGAGGTGGGGCCGGCGGTAGCCGAGTAATGCGCTGCTCGGGGCCGCCGGCCGCGAGCCTGTGGTGCCCGGATCACAACCGGTTGGGCCTGCGACGGAACGGATGTCGCCGTTGCCGATACGCAATGGGATCCGCTGCTGCCTTGGCGCATTCCCCACCCCAGGTGGGGGCCAACATTGCGCTGTCGTGGTTGCTTCGTCTGTCATTCGGCTTGCTGTTGGTTGGTGACCCGGTCGGCGGCAGGGTGGCGTTACTCGGGTACGCGCGGCTGACGGTCGGGTCAGCGATCTTCAGCGAAACTCACGGCGATGTGCTCATACATATCGACCCGTATGCTCATATGCATGCGGACGACCATGAACCTGCCGGACTCCCTGATGCGCCAGGTCCGCCGGCGGGCCGACGCTTCGCACCGCACTGTCACCAGCCTGGTCGAACAAGCTCTCCGAGAACTGTTGGCTCGCGATGCGGATCTGCTCGAGACCGAGGAGGTGCTGCCGACCTACGGTTCGCCGAGCACTCGCCCACTGGTCGACATCGATGATCGTGACCAGCTCTACGCTGCACTGGACGCCGAGCGTGTGCGGTGATCCTGCCCGACATCAATGTCTTGATTCATGCGTTCTACGAGCACGCCGACCATCATCAGGTCTACGCAGGCTGGCTCAACCGGACGCGCTCCGACCGCGAGGAATTGCTGCTCCCCGATAGTGTTCTCCTCGGCTTCCTTCGAATCGCGAGCAGTCCACGGATTTATCAGGACCCGGCGCCCATGGCTGCCGCGCTCGCCTTTACATCGGCATTGCGTCGTGGACGCTGGGCCAGAGTCGTGGAGGACCTTGAATCGGTGTGGTCCGCCTTCGATCATCTTGTCGCGGACGACCGTCAGATCAGGGGCAACCTTGTGCCGGATGCCTACATCGCCGCTGTCGCGATCAGCCATAAAGCGCGCGTCGCCACCCGAGATCGCGGGTTCTCGCGTTTCCCCGGACTGAGTTGGTTCGACCCCGGGGCACCGAACAGCTGACTGGTCGGCCAAGGTTGTTCGCGCCGCAGTATTGCAACCACCGGACGGACTTCCCGACTGTAGGTCTGCCGGTGGGCTGTCAAACAGGTCCGCTCAGCTGAGCGGCCGTTCGCAAAGCGTGCTGGGCAGTCCCAAGAGATCCCTGATGACTCAGGCTGGATCCACCGCGTGAATTGATGTAATTGGGTGTGGCTTTGAGGGGCGGATGGCCCCTGATCAGGCAAAATGGTGATTGCGAAGTCCCCAAAACACCCGACAAGAAAGCCATCCGCGAGATGCAACTCTCCCAGATCCCGAGGATCGACGCGACCTTCGATGAAACGAACCTGGTCAGCTCGGCCAGGTTGGTCCCGGTGATGCGATTGGCCCGCCGCGCCGGGCTGGGTGCCCGGGTGACCACGAAGCTGACGGTGCCAGGCGGTGCCGGCTGTGATGCGGCCGCGAAGGTGTGCTCGATCGTGGCCGGGATGCTCGCCGGCGCGGACAGTATTGATGACCTGGATGTGCTGCGGGAGGGTGCCGTCGGTAAGGTGCTGCCAGGGGTGAAGGCGCCGTCGACGTTGGGCACGTTCCTGCGGGCGTTCACCTTCGGTCATGTCCGGCAGTTGGGTGCGGTCGCTGTGGGGTTCCTGACCGCGTTGGCCCAGCTGGTGCCGTTGCTGACCGGGCACAACGATCACCGCGACGCCGTGTGCTGGCTCGATGTTGATGACACGATGCGGGAAACCCACGGGTACAAGAAGCAGGGTGTCGGGTACGGGTACAACAAGGTCAAGGGCCTGAATGCGTTGCTGGGCATCGTGTCCACCCCGGTCAGCGCCCCGATCATCGTCGGGCACCGGCTCCGCAAGGGCGCGGTGAACTCCGCGCGTGGCGGGCGTGTCTGATGGTCTGTGTAAGTGGTGCGGTCCGATCCTGAGGTGGGAGCCTCGAGAAGGGAGCGGGTCATGATCACATCCAACGGGCAGGTGCCGGTGGTGAAGGACGACGAACCGGTGGGTCCGGGCCGGGTGACGGGTAAGCAGTTGCGGGAGCTGGTCGCCGATGACGCCTGGCTGGACGATCTGATCGATTCGGCCCAGCAGGGCGGGGTGCAGTTGACCGGTCAGGGCGGGTTCCTGCCAGAGATGATCAAGGCGGTGTTGGAGCGGGGGCTGGCAGCGGAGCTGACCGGGCACCTGGGGTACGAGCAGGGCGACCCAGCGGGTCGGGGATCGCCGAACTCCCGGAACGGATCGACCCCGAAAACGGTGTCCACCGAGATCGGGCCGGTGCCGTTGGACGTCCCGCGCGACCGGGCCTCGACCTTCGAGCCGCGGCTGGTCCCGAAGGGACAACGGCGGCTCGGCGGGCTGGATGAGCAGATCATCAGCCTCTACGCCGGCGGGATGACGGTCCGCGACATCCAGGCGCATCTGGCCCGCACCCTGGGTACCGAGTTATCCCACGACACCATCAGCAAGATCACCGACGCTGTGCTGGAGGAGGTCAAGGCGTGGCAGTCCCGGCCGTTGGAGGAGCTTTACCCGATCATGTACCTGGACGCGATCGTGGTGAAGGTCCGGGACGGGCACCAGGTCCGGAACAAGTCCGCACACATCGCTGTCGGTGTTGACATCGACGGTGTGAAGCACGTTCTCGGGATCTGGGTGCAATCCACTGAGGGCGCGAAGTTCTGGGCCGGGGTCTGCGCCGAGCTGGCCAACCGCGGGGTCAAGGACGTCCTGATCGTGTGCTGTGACGGCCTGACCGGCCTCCCGGAGGCGATCGAGGCGACCTGGCCACAGACCACCGTGCAGACCTGCGTGGTGCACCTGATCCGGGCCTCGATGCGGTTCGTGTCCTATCAGGACCGCAAGCAGGTCGTCGCGGCGTTGAAGAAGATCTACCAGGCGCCGACCGTCGACGCGGCCGAGACCGCCCTGTTGGAGTTCGCCGAATCTGACCTGGCCCGGCAGTACCCGGCGTGTGTGCGGACCTGGCAGGACGCGTGGGAGCGGTTCATCCCGTTCCTGGCGTTCCCGTGGCCGGTCCGGAAGATCATCTACACCACGAACGCGATCGAGAGCCTGAACTATCAGCTGCGGAAGATCATCAAGAACCGTGGGCACTTCCCGAACGACGACGCCGTGATCAAGCTGCTGTGGCTCGCGATCCGCGATATCGAGGACAAACGAGCCCGCCAACGGGCCGCCGAACGCGGCCTCAAGAATGGCCGCAAAGCCGAGGGCCGACTCGTCGAAGGGCACATCACGACCGGCTGGAAAGCAGCCCTTGGTGCCCTCGCGATCGCCTACCCGGACCGCATCAACAACAAGATCAACTAACAAAGTGACCGCGACTTACACAGAAAACTTGACAAGCTCCGCGTGGCGCCGGGAAGTTCCTGTCCGACGCGATCAGCGCCGCCCGCAGGGCCGGCGCCGGCCCGGTGATCCGGTGCCGCCTGGACTCCGCGTTCTACAACCACAACGTGGTTGCCGCGATCATGAAGGGCAGGGCCCAGTTCTCCATCACCGCCCGGATGGACAGGGCCGTGCTGAAGGCGATCAGTCAGATTCCCGAGGACTCGTGGGTGCACATCGCATACCCGGAAGCGATCTTCGATGTTGAGCAGCAGCGGTGGATCTCCGACGCGCAGGTCGCCGAGACCGGCTACACCGCGTTCACTTCGAAGGGGAAGAAGCACCGGGTCACTGCCCGGTTGATCGTCCGCCGGGTCAAACGCCTCAATCCGAAGACCGCCCCGCAGGGTCAGGATGAATTGTTCAGCGTGCACCGGCACCACGCCGTGTTCACCAACAGCACCGAGCCGATGCTGCTCGCCGAGGCCCACCACCGGGACCATGCCATCGTGGAACAGGTCATCGCCGACCTGAAAAGCTCTGCGCTGGGCCATTTTCCGTCAGGTCAGATGAATGCGAACGCCGCCTGGCTGACCTGCGCGGTGATCGCCCACAACCTGGCCCGCGCCGCCGGCGTCCTGGCCGGCGGCGATTTGGCCAAGGCCCGGACCAGCACCGTCAGAGCCAAGCTGATCAACATCCCGGCCCGGATATCCAGCACCGCCAGGATCTACACGCTGCACCTGCCGGCGAACTCCCGACAAGAACGACCATTCATGAGAATGTTCGACGCCATCCAAGCACCACCCCAAGCGGCCTGACCCACCGATCCGACCGCCACCACAGGCCCGACCGGCACCACCAGGACATCCCGATAACCGGCTCATCGCAATCGACGGTGTAGTTCGGGCCTGAAGCCGCCGGTTTCCAGGAGTGATCGGGCGATGTAGTTGGTCAGGTTCCGGAACCCGAGTGCTGAGCCTCGTAGGTGCTCCAGGCGGCCGTTGATCGCTTCGGTCGGTCCGTTGCTGGTGCCCGGCCGGTCGAAGTAGGCCAAGACGTCGGCGGCCCGTTGCTTCAACGTCCGGCCGAGCGTGCGGACCTCGAGCAGAGCGGCCGGGACGCCGGTGGCCAGGGTGTCGATGAGTTTGCGCATCTTGGTTTTGCCGCCGGCCCGGTCGGGGTCGCGGTAGGCGCCGACCATTGCCTGGTAGACACCCCAGGTCGTCTCCACCTCCAGGTGCCTGTCGTCGGCGAACAGCGTCGAGATCCGTTGCCGCTGCTTGTCGGTCAGCAGATCGGCACCGGTGGACAGGGTGCGGCGCGCCGAATACAGCGGGTCGCCGGCGCGGCCGCGGTGGCCCAGGGTCTGCTGCTGCACTCGGCGGCGACACAGTTCCAAGCTCTGTCCGGCCAGGCGCACGACGTGAAAGGGATCCATCACCACGGTGACGTCGTCCTTCAGTTCCTCGACGGCGGCGGTCTTGAACCCGGTGAACCCGTCCATCGCCACGACATCCACCGTGTTGCGCCAGGTTTCGTCACGATCGGACAGCCACGTCTTGAACACCTGCTTGGAGCGGCCCTGGACCATGTCCAGCAGTCTTGCCGGCCCGGTGCGGTCGCGGACCGGCGTCAGATCGATGATGGCGGTGACGTACTTGTCGCCGCGGCGGGTGTGTCGCCAGACATGTTCGTCGACCCCGATGACCTTGACTCCGTCGAACCTGTGCGGGTCGGCGATCAGCACCCGATGACCCTCGGCCAGCACCGCGTCGTTGGCGGTGTTCCACGAAACACCCAACCCCTCAGCGATTCTGGCGATCGTCAGGTGCTGACACACCAAGGCCGTCAACGCCCACCGCAAACCGCCGCGGGACAGTCGAGCCCGCGGTTCCGCGGCCGATGACAGGTCCTGCCGCCACACACGTCCGCACCGGTCGCAGCGGAACCGGCGCACCGTGACCAGCAGCAGGGTCGGTCGCCACCCGAACGGTTCGTGCGCCAACCGCCGGGTGGTGGAGTCCCGCGGACGACCTGGCTCGCCGCAACGCTGGCACCGGTCATCGCCGTCGACGACCCGGCAGGCCAGGATCGCCCGGTCGGGTTCCAAGAATTGGCCCGTCACTTCCAAACCGAGCCCGTCCAGCCGGACGAACGTAGTCAGATCAGGGTCAGCGAAGGTAGCGTCAGTCATGTCGAGGTCTTTCAGATGGACGGCGTCAGAACCACCATCATCGGAAGGCCTCGACCTCTAACCGGGCCGCGACGCGCCGACCACACCTACACTCTCATCTGCGATGAGCCGTTTTGGGGACTTCGCAATCACCATTTTGCCTGATCAGGGGCCATCCGCCCCTCAAAGCCACACCCAATTACATCAATTCACGCGGTGGATCCAGGTTCAGTATCGCCCTTTTTAACTGGGGCAGCAGACCCTGAATAGAGCCCCACCGCTGGAATGCATGCCAGACAACGCTGGGTGGATCACAGATTCCTTTCTCGCGTGACGGACCCACGCGCGAATCATTCCCTCGACCGTGAAACAGGCCAACTGGCCGGCTGGACTGCCCAAAAGCCACTGGCTGTGGTCGGTCCTCCGGTATGCCAGGGCGTCCCCGAGGAAAAGGCCCGTCAGAAGGCCCCTGGCTCTTTCAAGTTCGATCGGCCCGGACGTGCGCTCCAACTCCATTTCCGCATTTTGACGGACGGATGTCGACGGTCGCAAACGTCGATTCCGGAGTGTCGACGCTGGCGGCAAAGTTGTCTGCACCGATACTCGCCAGCAGGGCGCGTGTCTGTACAGAAGACATCCATCAAGATGTACGCTTGGTCAATGGACGTACCGGTGAGCACCCTGCGAGCGGAGCTCTCGAGCTGGATCGAGCGTGCCAAGGCAGGCGAGGACGTCGTGATCACCGAACGGGGAATACCGGTGGCGCGGATCCTGGCCGTCGACTCGGCCCCGCTGCTCGACCAACTCACCCAGCGCGGGTGGTTGAGCAAGCCGAGCACCGCGCGGCCCAAAGCGCGCGGTGCCAAAAGAGCTCGCTCGACCGGGTCGGTGTCCGAACTCGTCGGCGAGCAGCGTCGCTGACACCTCCATGACGGTCGTCTATTTCGACAGCAGCGCCTTCGTCAAGCTGGTGGTCGAGGAACCAGGCAGTGAGTTGGCTGCGGAACTATGGGACGGCTGCGACGCGGCGGTGTCGAGCCGGTTGGCCTACCCCGAGGTCCGTGCGGCCTTGTCCGCGGCGGGCCGGGCTGGACGACTGGCACCCGTGGAACTCCGGCGCGCCGAAGCTGCGTGGGAGGACTACTGGTCAGCCACCCGGGCGGTCGAACTGACCGCCTCGGTGGCCGCCGAGGCGGGTCGGCTTGCCGGGCTGCATGCGCTCCGCGGCGCGGATGCTGTGCACCTGGCGAGCCTGCTGGTTGTTGGCGACACCACCCTGCTGTTCGCCGTCTGGGACCAACGTCTGCGTTCCGCTGCGGCCGAAGTCGGCGTGTTGGTCACGCCGCGGGCGTAGCCCACCAAGTCGTAGCCGCCGATACGTCGCTACCCAGGTTGCCCGAACGATCATCCGCGGATGGTTTCGTCCGCCGGTGTCACGCCGAGTTGCGAAGTTCATGCTCGACGGCGCGGCGGATCCATGAGGACAGGGACCGGTCATCGGCTTCCGCGCGCCGACGGACCTCGTCGAGCAATTCTGGTGGAAAGCGGACAGGCACCATTGCAGACAGCCGCGGTTGCCGGCGCTGCGGCGGTCCTTGCGGCTGCTGGTTCCCCGGCTGCGCGTAATACTCGTATTTCTCGTCTGGCGTCATCGGCGTCTCGGTGCTCATCGATCCTCCGGTACTGAGTGGCAAGTCCCTGCGCGGCCTCGTAACAGCCGATTGGGCGGCAGCGGTGCGGATTGCCGCTGCGTGACGGTGCAAGCGGCACTACCAACACTCGGTCGGACACCGCAGCGCACATCAGCCAATGCGCTGGCGGCTTGGCCGGGTAGAACAGCGGGTCACTGGCCCACACATCTTCGACGTCCTCGATCCCCAGATACGGGTGTTTGAAGAGGTGCGTGGCCTGCGCGTCGATCTCGAACGGGGTCCTGTTCGTCCAACAGGTCCGGGTCGAATCGGTCGTCGGCCACCACCCAAGTGTATTACAAACGAATACGCAATGCATCAGTCTTCGGTCCGCGCACCCGCCCAAAGGGCAGGTACCAAGACAACACGAACCATCGTTGCTCCTGGTCAAGGAGTGTCACCGCTCGTAGCCGCCGCCGCGCCGTCTGGTGGTCAAAGGCGGCCATGCTGGGACAGGGACGGGGGTTGTGATGGTCAGCGAAGAGCTCAACGGCGCCGTGCTGGCGCTGGCGAACGCCGACCGGACCCTGTCCGAGAATGCCAAGTTGTTGATCCTGGGCGCTGGGATAGGTCGGATAGTCTCCGCATAGCTTCTCGATCCGAGCGGCAGGGAATCGGGTCGGCCGCGGGTTGTTGGTGTCTGGGGGGACATGGAGGAACTGCCCGAGGGCTTGTACGAAAGTCTGTTGACGTCCAAGCTCGGGCGGCGGCTCGAGTCCAGCGCGGACCTGGAACCTGTGCTTCGACTGGTGGACCTGGCCGAGCAGCCGGATGTGCTCGCCCGACATGTGCGCGACGCGGCCCAGCGGGCACTCTCGTCCCAGCGAGACCCAGTCAAACGCGTCGAACTGGTCAACGCAGTGCTGGGATTGCTCGAGCAGACCGACGATCAGGCGACCGGTGACCCGCGTCAGTTGCTGTCGCTCAGCCGGGCCGTGGCGCCCGGGATCACTGTCAGTTCGACCATTCGCCCGGCGATCCCGTTGTCCGACGCCGCTCTGCTGACCAACGCCCCGAACGAACCGTCCCTGGGTGCCGAGATCAGAGCAGAACTGGAGACGGCAGATCAGGTCGACCTGTTGTGCGCCTTCGTGAAATGGCATGGCCTCCGCGTACTGGACGCCGAGCTCAAGCGGCTCCGCGATCGGCGCAGACCGCTGCGCGTGGCAACCACCACGTACATGGGCGCGACGGAGCGCAGGGCCCTTGATCGCCTCGTCCGAGAGTTCGGCTCTGAGGTCAAGATCCAGTACGACGCGAAGCGGACGAGGCTGCACGCGAAGGCGTGGTTGTTCCGCCGGAACACCGGATTTGATACCGCCTATGTCGGGTCGTCCAACCTGTCCCGCGCAGCGTTGCTGGACGGTGTCGAGTGGAACGTTCGGCTCTCCCAGATCGCGACTCCGACTTTGATGGCGAAGTTTGTCGCCACCTTCGACACCTATTGGAATGACGCCAGCTTCGAGACCTATGACCCCGACCGGGATCGAGATCGCCTCGACGACGCGCTGCGGGAGGCGTCGGGACAGTCGCAGTCGAACGGCACGATCATCTCGCTGTCCGGGCTTGAAGTCCGGGCATATCCATATCAAGAAAAGATGCTCGAATCGCTCGCGGCCGAACGCGCCGTGCATGATCGCCACCGCAACCTCATCGTCGCCGCGACAGGCACCGGCAAGACCGTCATCGCCGCCCTCGACTACCGGAATCTCTGCGAATCCGATACCCCGGACAAGCCCTCGCTGCTGTTCGTGGCGCACCGGCAGGAGATCCTGCAGCAATCCCTCCGCACCTACCGTGAGGTCCTGGCCGACGCCAATTTCGGTGAGCTGTATGTCGGCGGCGCAAGGCCCGAGCGATGGAGGCACGTCTTCGCTTCCGTCCAATCATTGCATTCCTACGGCGTGACGAATCTCCCCGCGGACGCCTTCTCCATCGTCGTCATCGACGAATTCCATCATGCTGAAGCGTCCACCTATCGGGCATTGCTGGATCACCTGGAACCCGCGGAACTTTTGGGTCTCACAGCGACGCCCGAACGTGCCGACGGGGTCGACGTCCGATCGTCTTTCGGCGGCCGGACAGCCGCCGAACTGCGCCTCTGGGATGCGCTGAGCGACGGGCTCTTGACCCCGTTCCACTACTTCGGAATCGCAGACGGCACCGACCTGCGTTCAATCCAGTGGTCCCGCGGCGGCTACGACCTCGGGACACTGTCCAACCTGTACACCGGCAACGACGCGCGCGCTGCCATCATTCTGAAGAACTTGAACGACAAAGTCACCGACGTCGGCGGGATGCGGGCGTTGGGGTTCTGCGTGTCAGTTGCGCACGCGAAGTACATGGCGCGCGTGTTCAACGACGCCGGAATACCAGCGCTATCGGTCACCGGCACCACCCACAAAAGCGACCGCGCCGAGGCGCTCCGTGCGTTGCGGGAACGACAGGTCAACATCCTGTTCACCGCCGACCTGTTCAACGAGGGCCTCGACCTGCCCACAGTCGACACCGTCCTGTTCTTGCGGCCGACCGAGAGCGCGACGATTTTCCTGCAGCAACTCGGACGCGGTCTGCGACTCGCCACCGACAAACCGGTCCTCACCGCATTGGACTTTGTCGGGCACCAGCGCAAGGAATTCCGTTTCGACGTCCGGTATCGAGCGTTGACCGGTGCGACCCGGCGGGGGCTCGCCCATCAGGTCGAGCAGGGTTTCCCTTTCTTGCCGTCCGGATCACAGATCATCCTGGACCGGCACACTCAGGAGTTGGTGCTCGACAACATCAAAACCCAACTGACCACTCGATGGGCGTCCCTGGTGGGTGAGCTCCGGAGCTACGGAGACATCGATTTGGCCGGCTTTCTGCACGAATCGAGCATTGAACTGGCCGATGTCGTGCGGTCAAATCGCAGCTGGACACGGCTGCGGCGCGATGCTGGTCTGCCCACGAGAGCTGGGCAATCACGAGAGGAGGGGTTACTCAAGCGAATCCGCTCGCTCGGGCATGTCGACGATAAGGACCGTGCCATCGCCTATCAGGCCTTGCTGGCGGACGATGCTGCCGGCTACTCCGACCTCAACCCAGCCGACCAGGCCTTCGCCCGAATGTTGCTGTTTTCGCTCTGGCCGGGCGGCGGATTCACCTCCTATGAATCGGGCCTCTCCTCGTTGCGGACGGAGCCTGCCGTGCGGGACGAGCTGCACTCAGTCATCGACGTGACATTCGATCAAGCTCGGCACGTCACACTCGAGCCGAACGACCGTCTCGCAGGACTGAATCTCCAGATCCATGCTCGATACCAGCGTGAGGAGATACTTGCAGCACTTGGTCATGCATCGATGACGCGGGTGCCTGCGGTCTTTCGGGAGGGTGTGTTGCGCGCAGCGGACTGGGACGCTGACGCGTTCCTGATCACGCTCAAGAAATCGGACACCGACTTCTCGCCGTCCACGATGTATCGCGACTACGCCATCAGCCCAGACCTTTTCCACTGGGAATCGCAATCCACGACGTCAGTCGACTCGCCCACAGGTCAGCGATATCTCAACCACCGACGCCTCGGCTCGTCGATCCTGCTGTTCGTCCGCGATGGCAAAACGAACGAAATGGGCACCGAGCCCTACATGTTCCTTGGGCCGGCGAACTACCTGAGCCACACCGGAGATCGGCCGATTGCCATCACCTGGAAGCTGGATAATCCCATGCCGTTGGACGTCTACGATGCGGCTCGGGTGGCCGCCGGGTAGTGCTCAGCTGATGGTGATCTCGCCCATCTCATCCCAGCCCGAACCGTCCACCTTCCGGCTCACGATCTTGGGAGTTGAGACCAGCGCCTGCGGGAGGGTCTCGCGCGTCGCGGTCGCGAAGTGCTCGCTGTTGACGTGGGCGCCGGCCGCGTCGTCGTCGGCGAACGCCTCGACCAGGACGAAGGTGTCCGGCTCGTCGATGCTGCGGGACCACTCGAACCACAGGTTGCCGGGCTCGGCGCGGGTGGCCGTGGTGAACGGAGTGGCCAGCTCGACGAACTTCTCCGTCCACTCGGGCTTGGTCTTGAACTTGACGACGATGAAGTACATCGGATTCCTCCCGTGCCGGCGGTGTCGGGCCAGGCTAACCACCACTTCGAAGATTCGCGACCGACCCCTCGCCGTCCGGCCGAACCGCGGTTACGGTGTGCCCAGGCGTGCACACCGCGGTGCTGCCGGCGAGGAGAAACCCCATGGGCGACAGCGGCGATGACCGGAAAGAGCGGCAGGAACCTCAGGATCCGGTCGAGCTGCAGCGCGACACCGCCGAGAGTTCGGCCACGGGGACCGGGCTGACCGCCGCGCAGGCGGCCACCCTCGTCCGTCTGTTGCGGGTGGCGTATCCGCACCCGAGCTTCCCGGACGCGCCGTACCGGCGGACCGCCAAGAGTGTGCAGGACGCCGACTCCGATCACCTGCTCGCGGCCGGACTGGCCGAGCTGGACGAGATCGCAGGTGGCGACTTCGGGTCGCTGTCCGACGCCGAGGCAACCGCCACCGTCGAGCGGATCGCGGACAGCGCCTTCTTCAAGCTCGTCCACTCGACCACCGTGGTCGCCCTCTACGAAGACCGCGAGGTGTGGGAGATGCTTGGCTACGAGGGCTCCTCGTACGACAAGGGCGGCTACCTTCACCGCGGGTTCGACGACCTGGACTGGCTGCCCGCGGCAAGGATCACCGAATACACCGATGAGCCGCGTCCCGAACTCGTTCAACCAGCGGAGGCCTGAGCATGGCGACCATCGAGCACGACGACCCGGTCGTCGTCATCATCGGATCCGGTGCCGGCGGTGGCACCATCGCCCACGAGCTGACCACCAAGGGCGTCAGATGCGTCCTGCTCGAGGCCGGTCCGCACCTGACCGCCGACGACTACGTCAACGACGAATGGCCGGCATTCAAGCAGATGGCCTGGCTCGACATGCGGACCACCAGCGGTTCGTGGCGGCTGGCCCGGGACTTCCCGAACCTGCCCACCTGGATCGTCAAGGCCGTCGGCGGGACCACCACGCACTGGGCGGGAGCGACCCCGAGGTTCATGGAGCACGAATTCCGGATCCGCAGCGTGTACAGCGATCTCGACGGTGCCAACATGCTCGACTGGCCGATCACCCTGGAGGAGATGGCGCCCTGGTATGACAAGGCGGAGATCGCCATGGGCAGCACCCATAGGCACGGCCGGGCACCGCTGCCCGCGAACAACAACTACACGGTCATGGCCAACGGTGCCGAGAAGGCCGGATATCGCTACTACGCGACCGGCCCGTACGCCACCAACGCCGAGCCGTACGACGGCCGACCCGCATCGGTCCAGGACGGCTTCAACTTCCAGGGCGACAAGCACGGGTCCAAGTGGTCGACGCTCGCGCGGGAGATCCCGCGAGCCATCGCCACCGGCAACCTCGACCTGCGCCCACTGAGCCACGCCGTGAAGATCACCCACGATGACAGCGGCACCGTCAACGCCGTCGAATACCTGGATGCCGCAGGCGCTCTGCACCGACAGGCCGCGAAAGTGGTGTGCTTAGCCGGCAACTCGATCGAGTCGCCGCGGCTGCTGCTGATGAGCGCGAGTTCCCTGCATCCGGACGGCCTGGCGAACTCCTCCGGGCAGGTCGGCCGCAACTACATGCGGCACATGACCGGCTCGGCGTATGGGCAGTTCGAGAAGCCGGTGCGGATGTACCGGGGCGAGACCATGGCCGGCATCATCGCCGACGAGGCGAAACACGACACATCCCGCGGGTTCGCCGGCGGCTACTACATGGAGACCCTCTCGCTGGGCCCGGCCTTCCTGGCCAGCTTCATCGAACCGGGGGAGTGGGGGCGCAGCTTCACCGAGAAGATGGACGCCTACGAGCGCACCGCCGGGATGTGGCTGGTCGGCGAGGACCTGCCGCAGGAGTCGAACCGGGTCACCCTCAACACCGATGTCAAGGACCAGTGGGGACTGCCGGTGCCCGACGTGCACTACGACGACCACCCGAACGACGCCGCGATGCGGGACCACGCCTACGCCGCCGCGGATTCCATTTACGGTGCGGCCGGGGCGATCTCGGTACACCACACCCCGCCGTACCCGTCCACCCACAATCTCGGGACCTGCCGGATGAGCGAGCGGCCCAAGGACGGGGTGGTGGACCGCTGGGGCAAAGCGCACGACGTGCCGAACCTGTTCGTCAGCGACGGCTCGGTCATGACGACCAGCGCTGCCGCGAATCCAACCCTGACCATCGTCGCGCTCGCCACTCGGCAGGCCGACCACATCTGCTCGGAAATGGCGGCCGGCCGGCTCTGACAACCGGCCGACCCGGCCGGCACCGACGTCACCCGACGGCAACCCACAGTCGCGAACCTGCATGGCCCGGACACAGCTGCCGTTCACTCGTCTGCCCTACATTGCGTATTACATTGGCGCGATGGCCGAGACGATCACATTCCGACCGGACGACGACGCGTTGCGCGCCCTGGCGGTGCTGACGAAGGACGGGACCACCGTCTCCAATGCTCTGCGATCTGCGCTGATCGATGCCGCTCGGCTTCGCGCGCAGGACAGGCTTCGCGCCGAGTCGGCAGCGCTGGCGGCCAACGAGCAGGATCGGGCCGAGGCGGCGCAGGTGCTTCGTGACATGGAGACATTGCGTGCGTGGTGAGGTCTTCTGGCTGCGCACTCCGCGCGGCAGTCGAGGGCACGAGCACTCCGGTGCTCGCTTCGCGGTCGTGGTGCAAGCCGACATCTTGGTCTTGTCCACGTGGCTGGTGGCACCAACCTCGACGTCGGCGCTGACGGCGAGTTTTCGGCCGGAGATAGAACTGCAGGGCCGTCAGACCCGGGTGTTGGTCGAACAGACTGCGGCCGTGGATCCCCAGCGATTAGGTAAGGTCGTCGGCCGTCTCAGCAACGAGGAGATGCGACACGTCGATGCTGCCTTGCGTCTCGTCCTTGGGCTGATGAGATAGCGACGCCTCGTTCGTCCACAGGACCGTCCACAGAACCGTCCACGAAGCCTTTAGCAATGCTGGCCGTACCACCACAACTGGGCCAAGCGACCGGCGTTGAACCGGGTCCCACACCGAAACTCCCAGCACGTGCTCGTGACACCGAGAAAATGGCTCAAGTATCGTGGCCAGCGCAGGCTAGCCCCACAACACTCCGCCGAGAACGTTGCCCAGTTGCGGGCGCTGCTGCAGAAGTTCGTTCGGATCGTCAAAGCAACCCAAGTACATAGCAGCTGACTCTTGGCCGCCCGACGATCGCCGCGGCGTAGCCGCGGTCGGCGAGTCAGTTCTGCTGATCGATCGACGGTAGGTCCAGCCACTCCTGCCAGCTGAGGTCACGGCCGACGTACCGGGGCTTCCGAAATGGCCACGCCTGCTCGATCCAGCGCGGAACGAACGCGTCCAGCGCGGTTTCGACCTCAGAACCGGTGTACTCGTCGCGCACCCACCAGCAGATTTCGGCGTCGGCGCCGACCTTCTCCGGTGGGTCGACGTACACGCAGCCGATGAGTTCGCTTTCTGCGTCGTCGAAGAGCGCGTAGTTGAACGACTCGTGGTGCTCCGCCTCAGCTTCGTGACGGGCCAGGTCTTCGCGATCCTGCTCGGCCGTCATGGTGCTCGGTGGCCATCCCCACGCCGTGCCGTAGATCGACCACAGGCGCTCCTGTGACCCCATGACGGCAGGCATGTCCAGGTGGACGTCGGAGGCCCGGATCGGACGGAGGTGAAATCCGCTCATCACCGGTACGACCAATGGGTGGACGAAATCCTGCGGCAGCCAGGCCATGTCGTCTCCTTTCGGGTCATGAGTTCGAACTCAGCCGATGCCATTCCAGAATCGGATCACCTGGGACGCCAAGGCTTCCGGCCGTTCCAATGGAATCAACGTCCGGGCGCCGGTGATCACCGCCGACTCGGCGCAAGGGGCAAACGCGGCGGCGGAGTCTGCGGCGCTTGGGCTCCAGTCGCCCCGGTCATCTGACGCGACGAACAAGCTCGGTACTGCCAGATCGCGCAGTTCCGCGGTGACATCGACACGGTTCAGGATGAACGAGCGCACCGCCAAGGCCAAGCTGCGGCGGGTCGGACGAGCCAGCGACTCGAACACGATGTGACGGATCGGCTCCTGCGTGGCGGAGGCATCGGTGAGCATGCCGGCCATGATCGCCGACCGCACCGGACCCACCGGTCCCGCTGCTCGAAGCAATGGGAGCAGCAGGGTGATCTGCCGGCGAAGCGAGGCCGGAATCGGTTCGGTCGGCGAACTCACGGCGATCAGACTGCGCAAGACGCCCGTTCGGGTCCCGAGCTTGTATCCGACGTGCCCGCCGAAAGCGTTGCCCAACCAGTCGACTGGGCCGTCGACGTGCATCTCGTTCAGCAGGTCGATCGC
>CAWAVL010000001.1:0-40066 GCA_963785455.1 uncultured Actinomycetota bacterium | reverse complement strand
GAGCACGTTCTGCCCGTAGGATGTGCGGTACTTGAGCGACCGATCAGGCTGACCAGCTCTGGGTGCACCATCGGTGACGCGAACTTCGAGCAGGGCGCCTCGGCGGCGCGCTGGCACAACACGTCGACCTCATCCGGGCCCGCTCGTAGCCCTCCTCGATGCGGTGCGGGTGAATCCGGCCGTCCTCTATCAGTATCTCCAGGCTGATGCGGCCGATCTCCGGCGCACCGGGTCGAAGCAGGACAGCAGGACGGCCTCGGGGTGTCATCGATGATGACGTTCACACCGGCGACGGTCCGAAAGCCCTAATGTTGCGGCCCTCGCGGCCGATGATGCGGCCCTTCACCTTGTTCGGCGGCAGGTGCACGACGGCGCAATGGTTTGCGCCGACTGGTCGGAGGCGACCCGCTGGATGGCCTCGGTGACGATGGCCCTGGGCCGCTGCTTGGCCGTCTGCTGCGCCTCGGTCTCGATCCGCCGAATCATCATGGCGGCGTCGCGGCGGACCGCTTCCTCCTGCCCGGCGAGCAGTTCGGCACGGGCGGCCTCCGCGGTCAGCCCGGAATCCGGACCAGCTCCGCCTCGTGGGACGACGCCGCCGAGTTCAATTCCAACTGCCGCTCGTCCAACTCCTGCGAGCTGGCGCGCAGCCGGGCGCCTTCCGCCTCCAACGCCTCCGAGCGCGCCTGCAACGACTTCTTGGTGGCCAGTAACTCACCCTGCTCGGAACCGATCCGACGGCGGTCCGCGATCAGTGCGTGCTGTTCCTCGGCCAGCGCATCGACCGCGGCGCGCAGTCGTTGCTCGGCTTCCTGCAGTTCGCGGCGGTCCTCGGTAACGGCGGCGGTGGCCTCCAGGGTGATCCGGTGACGCTCGGACTCCAGGGCGTTCCGCATCTCCAGCGCCTGGGCGCGGGCGGCGTCGAGGGTCCGCTCCGCCTCGGCGCGGGCGTCGGCCCTGAGCTGCTCGGCGTCCTCGCGGGACCTGGCCCGCAGTTCGTCGGCGGCATCGGCGGCCGTGCGCCTGACCGCGTCTGCGGCGTCGGCCGCCGCCGCGGCCTCATGGCTGAGCAGCGCAAAACGGCCCAGGTCCGGCTCGGCATCCCGGTCGGTGTCGGCCGACTCCGCCTGCTGCACCGGTTTGCCGACCGCCTCTTCGACGAGCCGCCGCAGAGCCTGCTCGTCCAGAACGGGCGCAGCGGGCGGACGACGCCGGGACAACACCACGACGGCGACCAGTGCCGCCACCAACGCGGCGATCACCACGATGAGGAAAACGTCGGACATGTCGACCCTCCCTCATCTGCGCCGCGTGGGACGGCAGCCCGAAAGGGGCGGGCCGTCCATGTGGTGGACGGCAGGAGGGCCGAGGACGCCACCGCCGAGCGGTGCGACCAACAACCACATCGACGCCGAGGTCGACGTCAGCGACGACGCCCTCGGGAAGGCCGTTCGGGTGCGACAAGCATCTGAGCTATCGGCCGCGCAGCCCTGCGGTGCGCGCATAGTGACTCTCCTGTTATTACCGAGGTTAGGGAGCGACACCGCACGGGTCAAGCCGACCCGCTACCCGCCGACCGATGGGGCAGGTCAGGGCGCTGGGAGCACCAATCACCCCGGCACGTTCATCGTCACGCAACCGGGATGGCGATGCGTCAAAGATCACTGTGCGTGATCATCGGCCGGTCGGTTCGGGCAGCCGTACCCGAGTCGCTCCGGCGTTGTGAGTGGCTCAAAGGTGCACCGGCGGCCGGATGCGCACCGATGTGGCGCGCAGTGCGTTGCTTCGAGCGCCGCGCACGGCGCCACGTTCAGTGCTCGGAGGACCGCCGCCGGTTCTCCTCGCGGTGCTCGTCCAGGACCTCGGTGACGACGGCGAAGGCGACGTCAGGGGCGTAGCCACGGCGGGCCAGCAGAGCCACCAGCCTGCGTCGGGCGGCCTGCTCGCCGTTCGCCAGCGCAGCTTCCACCCGCTTCGAGATCAGCGCCCGGGCACGTTCGCGTTCCGCGTCCTGATCGATCACCTGCACCGCCTGCAGAAGCGTTTCCTCGTCGACGCCCTTACGCCGTAACTCGCTGCGCAGTGCCGTCGCCCCGAGCGCGCGTTCCCGGTGCTTCGCGGCGACGAAGGCCTGGGCATACGCCTTGTCGTCGATCAGGCCGACCTCGGTGAATCGGTCGAGGACCCGGTCGGCTACGTCATCCGGTATCCCGCGCAACCGCAGCGCCGCAGCCAGTCCCGCACGGGGGTGGGCTGCACCGGTGAGCAGGCGCAGGCAGATCGCCCGGGCCACCGCCTCGGGGTCACCAGGATCGTCCTCGGGATGACCCGCTGGATCACCACGGCGCCGATGTGGATGAGTCGGCCCGACGGTGCCGCTCGCCCCGACCGGCACGGGCCGCGCAGGTCGTCGTGATCGGTCCGGAGCGTCGCCATGGTCACCGCCGCCACCGCCACCGCCACCGGCACCGGCACCGCCACCGTAGGTCGCGGCGGTGTCAGCGGCACGGGCGGCGTGACCAGCACCGCCTGTCCGAACGGCAGGTCCGTCAGCAGCGAAGGGTCGCGCAGCAGCACTCCCGCCGGAGGCGATCACGGCCGATCGAGCTGCGAGCTCGTCGATGACCTGGCGCTTGACGTCGGACTCCTTCGGACGCGCGGAGCCTGTTGCCGCCGCGTGGGTTGCGGACATCTCCCGGATCAGAAGTCGACAGGCGCGGGCACCGGCACGTCGAGGTCGATCCGGGCACCGATGCCGAGCTTCTCCTTGATCCGCTTCTCGATCTCGTTGGCGATGTCCGGGTTCTCCCGAAGGAACGTCCGGACGTTCTCCTTGCCCTGGCCCAGCTGCTCGCCGTCGTAGGTGTACCAAGCGCCGGCCTTGCGAACCAGGCCCTGCTCCACCCCTACGTCGATCAGCGAACCCTCACGGGAAATGCCGAGCCCGTAGATGATGTCGAACTCGGCCTGTTTGAACGGCGGAGCCATCTTGTTCTTGACGACCTTGACCCTGGTCCGGTTGCCGACGACGTCGGTGCCGTCCTTGAGCGCCTCGATGCGCCGGATGTCGAGCCGGACGGACGCGTAGAACTTCAGCGCCTTGCCACCGGTGGTGGTCTCCGGCGATCCGAACATCACGCCGATCTTCTCGCGCAACTGGTTGATGAAGATCATCGTCGTGTTGGTGTTGTTGAGCGCACCGGCAATCTTGCGCAGCGCCTGGGACATCAACCGTGCCTGAAGACCGACGTGGCTGTCCCCCATCTCACCTTCGATCTCGGCACGCGGAACCAGGGCGGCCACCGAGTCGACGACGACGAGGTCGATCGCGCCCGAGCGGATGAGCATGTCCGCGATCTCCAGTGCCTGCTCACCGGTGTCCGGCTGCGACACCAGCAGGGCGTCGGTGTCGACACCCAGTGCCTTCGCGTACTCGGGGTCCAGCGCGTGCTCGGCGTCGATGAAGGCGGCAATTCCGCCGGCGGCCTGAACGCTCGCCACGGCGTGCAGGGTGACCGTCGTCTTGCCGGAGGATTCCGGTCCGTAGATCTCGATGACCCGACCACGGGGTAGTCCACCGATACCCAGGGCCACGTCCAGGGCGATGGAGCCGGTGGGGATCACCTCGACCGGCGCACGTCCGTCGTCGCCCAGGCGCATGATCGAGCCCTTGCCGTACTGCTTCTCGATCTGCGCCAGCGCAATGCCGAGTGCCTTCTCGCGATCCGGTGCCGACATGACCCACCCGTACCTTTCGTCCAATGTCCGGTGCGACTTCGCCGTGCCCCGCCTCGTGCGGGTGGGACGAAAGCCTGCTGTCCTACTTGTCGATGCCGACGCTAGAGCCGACCACCGACAGCCACCCCGAACCGCCACAGGTTGTGGATGGATCGACGCATGGGGACAACTTTAGACGTACACCTGTTCGAGGAGCCAGATTGCCTCGGCGTGTTGGGACGATCCATCGCACTCCTGTGCCGCGACGGCGCCGGATGCCGGTGAACGCTCAGTCCGGCAGTCCGTAGCGCAATGCGTCCGGGACGTCGAAGTCGTCGCAGACGGCCGTCCAGACCCGCTTGGGGTCCTCGCCGGCGGCCAGCGCCTGGTCGACGGTGCGGCCGTCCAACGCGGCGAACACGTGGTCATGGGCAACGGAAGGCGCTCGCAGCGGCCCGAACTGAGCCTGCATCAGCGCTCGGAACTCGGTGAGACGCACGGCTGCGACCCTACCGACCCGGCCGCACCGGAAGCGTCGAGGTCCGCGGGTCGTCGTCGCCCTCCGGCGCCGTCACCGCACCTGCCATCGCGGACCGCCCGCCGGTCACCAGCAACCGCTGCCGGCGGTGAGCGTCCTGGCCCGCACCCTGCCGCTGTCGCCACCTCGGCCGCACTGACCTCGAGGCCCGGTCTCCCGCGGCCCCGACAGCACCCCGGCACACTGATGGCATGGATCCCACCGGCCTTTCGAGCCCGCTCGGACAACTGGTCATCGCCGCCGGACTGCTCACCACCATCGTCGTGCTGATCCTCGCCCTGCGCCGCCGTCGCTGACGGTGGTGACCGCCCTCGTGGGGCGCTTGGCACAGACTGGAGAAGGTGGCTCGCAGAAACCCGTTGCGGCCGGGCGAAAATATACGAAACGATACTGGCGCGTATCGGAATAGGTCCGGGGAGAACCCGGTTGTCGGGGTCAGACGTCATCATGTCGTCGGTGCCGCCCGACGCCGGTCGGCCGGCCCAGGGATCCGCATCACACGCTTGCCGATGCACAGCTCCAGGAGAACGCCATGTCCCAATCGCCGTCCGCAGGGTCACCGGAGACCACCGCCGAATCGGTGCCGCCGCCGCAGGTGACCGCCGGGATGTACCCGCAACGGTGGAAGGCGCTCGGCGTCCTGGTCGTCGGTCTGCTGGTCGTGATCCTGGACAACACCATTCTGAACGTGGCGCTGAAGACGATTCAGGAGGACCTCGCCGCCACGCAGAACGAGCTGGTGTGGGCGATCAACGCCTACTCGCTGGCGTTCGCCGCCCTGCTGTTCACCTGGGGTGTGCTGGGCGACCGATTCGGACGCAAACGGATCCTGTTGATCGGCCTGGTGCTCTTCGGCCTGGCGTCCGCGCTGTGCGCCTTTGCCAGCAGCCCGGGTCAGCTGATCGCTTTCCGGGCGCTGATGGGCATCGGCGGCGCGTCGGTCATGCCCATCTCGTTGTCGATCATCACGGTCATCTTCCCGCCACAGGAGCGCGGCAAGGCGATCGGCGTCTGGGCCGCCGCGGTCGGTGGGGCGGTGGCACTGGGTCCCGTGCTGGGCGGTCTGCTGCTGGAGCACCCGAACTGGTTCAACTGGCTGACCGGCAACGACTGGGGCTCGGTCTTCTTCATCAACGTGCCGATCGTCGTAGTCGGCGTCATCGGCATCATGCTGCTGGTCCCCGAGACGAAGAACCCCAGGCCGGGTCGGCTGGACCCGATCGGTCTTCTGCTGTCGGTCGTCGGACTGTTCCTGATCGTCTACGGGATCCAGAACGCCTCGTCGGTCGGCTGGGTCGCGCCGTCGACCTGGGGCTTCGCCGTGCTGGGGGCACTCGTGCTGGCCGGATTCATCCTCTACGAAGCCAGGAGCACGCATCCGTCGATCGACCTGTCGCTGTTCCGGGTACGGTCGTTCTCCATTCCGTTGACCGGTGTCTCCCTGGCCTTCGCGGCCATGCAGGGGACGTTGCTGTTCCTGACCTTCTATTACCAGATCGTGCGCGGCTGGTCGCCGCTGCAAGCCGGTCTGCTGGTCCTGCCGTTCGCCGTCGGGCAACTGCTCGGCGCCCCCCGCAGCGGACGGATGGTCAACCGCTTCGGGGCCCGCGTCGTCATCACCGTCGGCCTGGCGTTCGCCCTGGCCGGCATGCTGTGCTTTGCGTTCCTCACGCCCGGCACCCCGGTGTGGTTCCTCATCGTGATCGGCGTGGTCTTCGGTTTCGGGTTGGGCAACACCATCGCGCCCTCGACCACCCGGATGACTCTCGCGACCCCACCCGAAAGGTCCGGGTCGGGATCGGCAGTGCAGAACACGGTCCGCCAGGTGGGTGCGGTGTTCGGCGTCGCGATCCTCTCCTCTGTGGTGGGCACCGTCTACGGCAACAACATCACCCCGGTCCTGGCCGACAAGGGACTGCCGCCGCAGGCACTCGCCGCGGCGACCGACTCGATCGGCGGCACGAACGAGGTCGCCGACCGATTGGCGGCCAGCGGGGCTGTTCCGCCACCGGTGGTCGAGCAGCTCAGGCAGGTGGCCAACGACGCATTCATGCCGGCGCTGCACACCGCCGCTTTCGTCTCCGCGGGCCTGCTGCTCATCGCGATCACCGTGATCCTGCTGCGCCTGCCGACCGAGGCCGAGACGGTGGCATGGGCAGGATCCGGGCCCGGTTCGGCGCCCGCCGACGCCGCCCCGTCCGCTTCCGCCGACCAGCGTGCCCGGGACGACGGGCAGGCGGCTGCGCCGCAGGCCGACCAGGCGGTGCCATCACCAGGCGGCGAGCTGCGGTCGACAAACGGCGAGGCGCGCGTGTCGATCGATGACCAGCAGCCCGCCCGACGGGGACGGCATGCGGCGCCGGACGACGAACCCGGCCACGTTCCGCCGGTACCTGCGACAGTGTCGGTCGGTCGTCACGCCGCGGACCGCGACGAGCCCGGGACCGAACGCGTCGACGGGGCGCTGGTGGCGTCGGCGAACGGAAACGGCTCCGCACCAGCCGCCTCCCGGACGCCGGTCAAGCAGCGCAACGACGGGCGCACAGGCAGTGCTGAGCATGGCAACGGCGCGGCCGAACACCGCAGCGGCGGCCGGCACGAGAAGCCGCTGCCGGTCGGCACTCCCGATCACACCGGGACGTGAACGGCGACGGCACCTGGGTGGCACGCAAACCCGGCCGCCCGCGCGAGCAGCGGGCGGACCGGGCGATCATCGACGCGACACTGAGGTTGTTCGCGGAAGACGGCTACAACGCGCTCAGCGTCGAAGCAGTGGCCGGTCAGGCGGGCGTCAGCAAGGCGACCATCTACCGGCGGTGGCCGGGCAAGCGGGAGCTGGTCCTGGACGCTCTGGCCGCGCTCAACGACGATTTCCCGGCAGCACCGGACCAGACCTGGCAGCAGTCGACCAAAGAGCTGCTGATCATGGCAGTGCGGCACATCGCGAACCGGGACGCGGATTCGCTGTCCGGACGCATCATGCCGCGGATGATGACCTACCGGCTCAGCTTGCCGGACCTGTACGACGAGTATTTCGAGCGGGTGATCATGCCGCGCCGCCGATGGCTGTTCGACGTGCTCCGCCGGGGCATCGAGCGGGGCGAGGTGCGCGGCGATCTTGACGTGGAGCTTGCCGCCGCGGCGCTCGTCGGCCCCGTCATGTTGCAGCTGCACAACTCCGGTCGCCCGGCCGCCGACATGCCCGAGAAGCTGATGGACATGCTCTGGCCGGGGCTCACGACACCCGGCGCCCGGTCCTGAAACCGGTCAACGACGACCCGTCGATGAGCCGTCCAGGAGCGGCCGCGGGCTCAGCCGTCGGTGAGTTCCCGCATGCCGGCCGCCAGCGCGCGCAGCTGATCGATCGGCTGCTCGAGTTCGGCGTGCGGCCCCGGCTGGCCTCCGATAGGCGTGGGTTGCGCACCGTGCGAAGCCGGCGCCAGGCCGGGGCGGGCCGCCCGATCGGCCAGTGTGCTGGAGGCGCTCGCGGCCTCGCTGGCTGCCGACACGAGCTCGCCGTAGGCAGCCACCCCTTCGGTGATCTGCCGGCGCAACAGCTCGGCCGTGCCGTCCAGCTGGGCCGCGGTGCCCTTCGGCGCGTTCCGGCGGGCGCGGAGCACACCGGTCAGGTCTGCGGCCTGCCGGCGGAGCCGCGACTCGGTGGCGTCCGCGGCGGCAAGGATCTCGTCCCGCAGAGCGCGGACACCGGTGTCGTCATCGACGATGCCGATCATCCCGACCAGGCGACGCAGCCCGTCCGAGTACCCGTCGAGCCGGGCCATGTCCGGCCGGATCTGCGCCGCCACCGGGCGCCTCGGGGGTGACGGTGCAGGAAGCGCCGCGACGATCTTGTTCCGCACCCGCATCTCTGACACGGACCGGACCACGTTGGACAAGCTCCAGACGAGCAGCGCAACGAAGATCACCAGCAAAACGACGGGAGTGGCGGAAACGCCACTGCTCGCGAGGACCGCCACGCCACCGGCGGTCGCGGCCCCGCTGACCACCGCGCCGGCGGTCCACCCGCGCACCCGGCGACGAGCTGCCCGCTGCCTCTTGCGGGCCACCACCGACGGATCCCGCCGGCTGCGCAACGCCTCGGTGGCGGTCGCACCGACGATCGTCGCGAGTTCGACGCCCTGCGCGACGGCGTCACTCGTCGTCAGTGCACGAACGGTGGCCTTGCGCATCACGGATGTTTCCTCAGGTCTGCTGATTCGGTAGTGCAGCGGGCTGTGCCGCCGGGGTGGTCGTCGAGCCGGTGACCGCGTCGATCGAGCGCGGTTGCTGGGCAGCCAGCTCCGGATGCAGCTGCGCCCGCAGCTGATCGAGCCGGGAGGCACCGGCCATATCGAGCGTCGACTTCTGCACCTCCAGCATCCGGCCCTCGACCGAATCCGAGTGCAGTTCCGCCGAGCCCAGGGCATTGGCGTACCGGCGCTCGATCTTGTCGCGGACCTCGTCCAGCGACGGGACGTTGCCGGGCGCCTGCAGCTGCGACATCGACTGGAGCGAGGCCGACACCTGCTCCTGCATCTTGGCCTGCTCGAGCTGAGAGAGCAGCTTGGTGCGCTCGGCCAGCTTCGTCTGCAGCTGCATGGCGTTGTTCTCGACGGCCTTCTTCGCCTGCTGAGCCGCCTGCAACGCCTGATCGTGCATGGCCTTGAGGTCTTCCATCTGCTGCTCTGCGGCGACGAGCTGGGTCGCGAACGCCTGCGCGGTCTGCTCGTACTTGTCGGCTTCCGCGGCGTTGCCCTTGGCCCGCTGCTCATCGGCCAGGACCAGGGCCTGCCGTGCCGAGGACGAGAGCCGTTCGACGTCACCCATCTGCCGGGTCAGCTTCATCTCCAGCTGGCGCTGGTTGCCGATGACGGCGGCGGCCTGCTGGGACAGCGCGGCGTGCTGGCGCTGGGCGTCCTCAATGGCCTGCTGGATCTGCACCTTCGGGTCGGCGTACTCGTCGACCTTCGACGAGAACAGCGCCATCAGGTACTTCCAGGCCTTGCTGAACGGATTCGCCATGTGATGTCCTCTCGACTTCCTGCACGCTACGGCACCCCCGCACACGGTCGCGGTGAAACCATCGTTGCAGGTGATCCAACCAGCTTCCACCTTCCCGCCCATACTCCCGGGTGAAATTCGGGAGGTCCCCGGAGCGGTAGGGCCGCTCGGTACGGGTCAACCCCGAGACGGCCACGGGCGGCCTCACCGGGACTGTCCGGGCGGCGCCATCGCGGCAGCACCGGACTGTCGGTGATGTCTGGTTAGAGTTGCCGCACCCAGGTGGGCCGGGAGTCGAGTCAGACGCGCACCTGCACTCAAGGGAGGCTGCATGTCCTCGCGTCACGGCTCGGGCGACGCTCGGCGCGGCATCGCACCATGGATCATCGTCACGGTCGTGACGGTGGTGGTGGTGGCGGCCGCCGCCGTCGGCTATGTCCTGATCACCCGCGGTAGCGATGACGATGCGGCAGCGTCCTGCAACTCCCAGGTGATCCTCCCGGTGGTGGCCTCACCCGGGTCGTCGGCGGCGATCGCGGCTGCGGCGGCCGCCTTCGACGCCACCCAGCCGGTGGCCCGTTCGGCATGCATCACCACGGCCGTGACCACCCTGCCGGGTCCCGACGCCGAGCAGGCACTGGCCGGGGGGTGGACGGCGCAGTCGAGTCCGGCGCCGGCGATGTGGGTGCCGGACAGCGAGGCCGACCTCCTGGCCCTGGAGACCTCGAACTCGGCGATGACCGCAGGGCGCGACGCCGACCCGCTGGCAACCTCGCCGGTTGTCCTCGCGGTGCGGACGGAGGACGCGGACGCGATGGCTGCGGCGGGCGTGAGCTGGCAGTCGCTGCCGACCGCAACCGGACCCACCGGCAGCGTGGTGCTGCCCTCCGGCGGTCACCTGATCACGGCACTGCCGGGTCCGGTCAACAACCGCGCGACCAGTTATGCGCTGCAATCGGTGGTGGCGGCGACGTCCGGCGCGCCGGTCACCGAGGCGAAGGTGACCGCTGCCGCTCCCCAGCTCAAGGCCGTCGCCGCCGGCGGACCGGTTCCGCAGCCGGCGTTGACGAAGGACGCACTCACTGCGCTGGCGGCCGAGAAGGGCGGCTTCACCACCGTTCCGGTGGTCCAGTCCGACCTGACGAACTTCACCGCCGGCACACCCGGGCTCACCGGCGTCGCGCCGAGCGGCGCCACCGTCGGTGACGCGGTCTTCGCCGTGCCCCTGACGGCGTCGTGGGTGACACCGACCCTGGACGACGCGGCTGCACTGTTCGCGTCGTACCTGCGCGGGCAGGACGGCAAGGCCGCTTTCACGCAGAACGGGATGCAGGTCGCACGTTCTGCAGGCACTGACGGCACGGGCACGTCCGGGACAGCGGCCTCCTCGTCGGCCAGTGCCAACAACTCCGCGGCGGCGCCGTCGAGCGGGCAATCACCGACCTCGGCCGGCACGTCGGTGCCGCTGACCGACGCGGGGCCCACGATCGACGCCGCGCTGGCGAAGGCGCTGGGCAGCAACCCGGCGGGTTGACACCGTCGCGCCGCCGCGCGCCCGGTGCCGTCAGGACAACGGCACCGGCGCGTCGCCGATCCCGATCAGCGATGCGGTGAGCACTTGACTTCCCACCACCGACAGTCGGCAGCTGGACGCGCCCGATGCCGCTGGATCATCTGACGCTGCACCGCCCGCCGCCGACGAACCGCCACCGGCGGGCGAGGCAACGATCAACTCCGTCCGCAACCGGCCACCGGCCGTCAGCTCGGCCATCCCGGTCATCGCGCCGATCAGTTCCCGGCAGCTGGCGACGCCGTGGCGGGCGTTCGGCGGCGGTTCGGAGCCGGTGCCGAATTCCTGACTGGTGTGCGGTCCCGCGCATGACGCCGGCTCGGCCGACCCTTGGAGGCAGCGTCCGAACGGCGCGGGCGCCGGGCCCAGGGCGAGCGAGAGGATGTAGGAACCGCGGTAGGTCTCACCGGCCGGTGGCAGCAGCAGGCAGGCCGACCACCGGGGCTCAGCCGGATCGACGAACGGCGCGCTCAACACCGCGGTGAAGCGCTGACCGGTGGAGGGCTGCCAGATCCCGCCGGCGGCATAGGCGACCCGCCACTGCAGGTGGGCCCGGTAATCCCCGGCGACCGAACGGCACCAGTCGATGTCGGCGATCCGGTCGGCGTCGTTCTGCCGTTGTGCGGCCATCCTGCGGTAGGCGACCACTTCGCCCAGGTGATCACCGGTGCACCCGCTGAACGTGACACCGGTTTCCTCGACGACACCGACCTGCGGCAGTGGGCGGGGGATCACGGAATCAGTGGGATCCGTTGCACCTCTCGCAATGTCACCGGGAGCCGGCGCCTGCGCCGGGTCGGGGAAGGAAGCGACACAGTCGCCGACGTCGGGCGCGGTCAGCCCGGGCGGGGCGATCGCTCGGCCGGCCACCCTGGTGCCGTCGAGCCGCGCAACCACCGCGGCGGCCACCACCGAGAGGATGAGCACCGCCACTCCGATGGCGCGCCGCATCACGGCCCCCGGTCAGGTCGGGCCGGGCACCGCCCGGTCATCCGGCGACCGGAACGGGACGCGCGCCGAGCCCGATGACGGACCCCGACAGTTGGGCAGATCCGGCTGCCGCGGCGAAGCAGCCGATTGTCAGTGAGCCGTCCGGTCTACCGTCGGACTGCATTGTGAGTCGATCGGAGACTATTTCAAGAACCCGTCCCTTAGTGGGATCCGTTGCTCCGATCAACCTGCTGGCAATTTCCTGGCAGGCCTTTTCGATACCGCCCAGCGACACCTGGCTCCGATCACGAATCCAGCCGGTGGCCAGCAGTTCCACCGCGTGCGGCCGGTCGCACACCAGCAAAACCGCTAGCGCATCGAAGCTGGAGGAGTCGAAACACAATCCGTACTGGGCGGGCAGGCCGCCGGAGAAGGCGTTCTTCAGCGACCCGGAGTACGCGACACCGCCGAGCGGGACGACGAGGCACGCCACCCAGTCCCGACCCGCCCGCTTCTCGGCGTCGCCCGGCACGACGAGGTAGGGGTTGAACCCGATGGTCGGCTTCCAACGGACCGGCCCGCCGACCGGCGCACCCGGCACATCCGTCGAGCGGTCCCCGCTCTGCAGGCCGGCATACTCCGCCGCCTGCCGATAACAGGGGCCGCCGAACCGTGACGACGGCGCACGAGCGGCCTCGGCGGTGGACGGCCAGAAGCCCACCACTTCCCCGCTCGCCGTTTGCCCGCATGCGCCGAGATCGGCACTGGTGACGGTGATCTGGGGTGGGTTGCCGGGGGTGGCCGTGGTGCGCGAGAACGGCGCACGCAGGCAGTCACCCGGCTGCGGCGGATCGGGGAACATCGTCGCCACCGCCGTGCCGGAGACCCGCTTGCCGTCGAGCGCCGGAACGACGACCACCGCGGACAGGGCCAACAGCAGCACGACGATCCCGGCCAGCCGACGTTCCATCACGCCACGGTAACCGCGTCCGCGAGGTGCCCGTGCCCGCGCAGCGCACGACTGAACGACACCCGCGCCGCCCCAGCACTTGTCGACGAGGCGCCGCCAGGCAGTGACCTCAACGGCGTGCCTGCCGCGGCATCAACTCCCCCGGCGCCGCGCTTCGCTCGCTCCTCGCGCAGTGACATTCAACGCGGGTACGCCCCGGCATCGATACCGCGGCGCCGTGCTCCGCTCGTCCGTCGCTACACGTAGGCCTCGGGCGCCGGGCACGAGCACACGAGGTTGCGGTCCCCGAACGCCCCGTCGATCCGGCCGACCGGCGGGAAGTACTTGTGCGCCGGCGACACACCCGCGGGGAACACGCCTTCGGCCCGGGAGTACGAGTGGTCCCATTCGCCGGCCAGCGACGCCGCGGTGTGCGGCGCGTTCCGCAGTGGGTTGTCCGTCGCCGGCCACTCCCCCGACCCGACCCGGTCGATCTCCCCCCTGATCGCGATCATCGCGGCGCAGAACCGGTCGATCTCGCCGACGTCCTCGCTCTCGGTTGGTTCGACCATCAGCGTCCCGGCGACCGGGAACGACATGGTCGGGGCGTGAAAGCCGTAGTCCGCCAACCGCTTTGCCACATCGTCGACGGTGACGCCGGTGGCCGCGGTGATCGGCCGCAGATCCAGGATGCATTCGTGGGCAACGAAGCCGCGGCCGCCGGTGTACAGCACCGGGAAGTGTTCGTCGAGCCGGCGGGCGATGTAGTTGGCCGCGGCGATGGCGGTCAGCGTGGCCCGGCGCAGGCCGGGGCCGCCCATCATCCGGATGTACGCCCAGCTGATCGGCAGGATGGACGCCGAACCCCAGGGCGCGGCGGCGAGCGCACCCACCCCCGTTGACGGGCCGGCTGACGGAGCGAGCGGGTGGTTGGGCAGGAACGGCGCCAGGTGCGCGGCCACCGCGACGGGTCCGACGCCGGGGCCACCCCCGCCGTGCGGGATGCAGAATGTCTTGTGCAGGTTCAGATGTGACACGTCACCGCCGAAGGCGCCGGGACGCGCCACCCCGACGAGGGCGTTGAGGTTGGCGCCGTCGACGTACACCTGACCGCCGGCGGCGTGGATGACGTCGGCGAGTTCGGTGATGGTGTCCTCGAAGACCCCGTGCGTGGACGGGTAGGTCACCATGATCGCGGCGAGCTCGGCGGCGTGCTTGTCCACCTTGGCCCGCAGATCTGCCATGTCGATGTTGCCGCCTGCGTCGGTGCCGACCACCACGACCCGCATTCCCGCCATCACCGCGGACGCGGCGTTCGTGCCGTGCGCGCTGGCCGGGATGAGGCACACCGTGCGGCCGTCGTCACCGCGCGAACGGTGGTAGCCACGGATGGCCAGCAGGCCGGCGAGCTCACCCTGCGATCCGGCGTTCGGTTGCAGCGAAACCGCGGCGTAGCCGGTGATCTCGCACAACCACGCGGACAGCAGGTCGATCAGCTCCAGCATGCCCGCGGCATCCTCGACGGGGGCGAACGGGTGCAGCCCGGCGAACTCGGGCCACGTCACCGGCTCCATCTCGGCGGCCGCGTTCAGTTTCATCGTGCACGACCCGAGCGGGATCATCGTCCGGTCCAGCGCCAGGTCCATGTCCGACAGTCGCCGCAGGTACCGCATCATCGCGGTCTCGCTGCGGTGGGCGGAGAAGACGGGGTGGGTGAGGAACTCCGAGGTCCGGTTCAATTCGGCCGGCCACCGGGACGGCAGCGGCGTGTGTGCGGCGCCGGGCACGCCGAACGCCTCCACCACCAGCCGCAGGTGCTCGGCAGTGGTGGATTCGGAGACGCTGATCTGGACGGCGTCGTCGCCGTCGGCCCACAGGTTGATCCCCCGCTCGCGGGCGGCGGCCACCACCTCACGCGCGCGACCGGTGACCCGCACCCGCACCGTGTCGAAGAACTGCTCGTGCTCGACCGGGATCCCGGCGTTCTGCAGCCGGCCAGCGAGGCTCAGCGCGTGCGAGTGCACCCGCTGCGCGATCCGGCGGAGCCCATCCGGACCGTGGTAGACGGCGTACATCGACGCCATCACGGCCAGCAGCACCTGCGCGGTGCAAATGTTCGACGTCGCCTTCTCCCGGCGGATGTGCTGCTCACGGGTTTGCAGCGCCAACCGGAACGCGGTGGCGCCGTGCGCGTCGTGGGACACCCCGACGAGCCGGCCCGGCAGTTGGCGCTGGACGTCGGCGCGCACCGCCAGGAAGCCGGCGTGCGGGCCGCCGAAGCCGAGCGGGACGCCGAACCGCTGCGACGAGCCGACCGCCACGTCGGCACCGATCTCGCCGGGCGGGCGGAGCAGGGTCAACGCCAGCAGATCGGTGGCCACGGCCACCTTCGCCTCCCGCTGGTGCGCGGCCTCGATCAGTTCCCGGTGCTCACGGACAGCGCCGGACGCGCCCGGGTAGCTCAGCAGCAGGCCGAAGAAGTCACCCACCGGGAGCGCCTCGACGCCCCGGCTCAGGTCCACCACGACCACCTCGATGCCGATCGGCTCCGCGCGCGTCCGCACCACGGCGATGGTCTGCGGCAGCGTGTCCGCGTCCACCACGAACCGGCTGGACTTCGACTTCGCGGTGCGCCGGATCAGCGTCATCGCCTCGGCGGCGGCCGTCGCCTCGTCGAGCATGGAGGCGTTGGCGATGTCCAGCCCGGTCAGGTCGGACACCGCAGTCTGGAAATTCAGCAGGGCCTCGAGCCGGCCCTGGGAGATCTCCGGCTGGTACGGGGTGTAGGCGGTGTACCAGGCGGGGTTCTCCAGCACGTTCCGCTTGATGACGGCCGGCGTGACCGTCTCGTGGTAGCCCAGGCCGATCATCTGCACCAGCGGCCGGTTCTTCGCGGCGAGCGCGCGTAGTTCGGCGAGCGCCTCGGTTTCCGACGCAGGTGCGGGCAGCTGCAGCGGCGCCCCGCCGATGATGCCGGCCGGGACGGCCGCCGTTTCCAGCGCGTCCAGGTCGGGTTGATCCAGCAGATGCAGCATCGTCTCCAGGCCCCGCGCGTCCGGGCCGATGTGCCGGTCGGCGAACGCCGCAGACAGGTCGTCGGCGACGGCGCTGGTCAAGGACTGGTCGACGGCGGTCCGTGCGGTCATTCTCTCGTCCACCTCCGCCCGGCGCACCGGGCTTCCTCGTCCGCGGGCTCGAGCACCGCCGACTGATGACATGTGGCCTACCGGGCGGGCCCGGTCTCCCCCTCTGTCATCGGAGCGTGGGGCCGACCGACGTGCGGTCCGCCTTCGGCGAGGCGCCGGGCCGGTGGTGCCGGACGGCGCCCCTGTTTCCAGAGGTGTCTGTCCCCGGCGGTTCGTTCGCCTGAGAGATTGTGGGGAGGACTTGCTCCTTCGGCGTCCCGGTCACCGATCGGATTGGCCGATCACTGCGTGCCGGGAACTCTCCCACCAGGGGTCGTCGACGTGCCCGACGGTACCAGCCGGCCGCCACCGCGCGTCGCGACGCGAGGGCGACGTCACAGGCACGGGGGCGACGTCGCAGCGTGGAGCAACTGGCTCGGGCCCGGCTCAGCCGGCCCGGGCGGCTCCCGACGCGAGCTGCTTCCACTCACCGCGGTGCAGGTTCAGGTGCAGGGGGATGCCCGCCGACCGGGCTGCGAGCAGGGCAGCACACCCTGCCGCCAACACGCAGACCCCGCCGGAGATGATCAGCGCGAGCGGCGCGCCCCATTGCTCGGTGATCCAGCCGACCACCAGCGAGCCGAGCGGGGTGCCGCCCATGAACACCAGCATGTACAGGCTCATCACCCGGCCGCGGAGTTCCGGCGAGCTGGCCAGTTGCACCGACGAGTTGCCCAGGGTGTTGAACGTGACCGAGATGAACCCGACGCCGACCAGCAGCACCGCGAACGGGATGAACCAGGGGGTCAGGCCGAGCACGACCAGCCCGAGTCCCACGCCGAAAGCCGACAGGAACAGCACCGAAAGGGTCGCGCTGCTCCGCCGCGCGGCGACCAGCGCGCCGGCCACCGAACCGGCCGCCATGACGGTGTTCAGCAGGCCGTACACGTCGGCGCCGGACCGAAAGACGTTCTGCGTGTAGGCCGACAGGATGATCGCGAAGTTGTAGCCGAAGGTGCCGATGAAGAACACCAGCACGATCGGCCACAGCAGGGCCGGAGTGCGGCGCACGTACCGCAGGCCCTCGCGGAGCTGGCCGGGCCCACGTTCGGCGAGCGGCATGCTCTGCAGTTCCCGCAGCCGCATCAGCGCGAGCGCGACGATCACGGCGACGTAGCTGAGCGCGTTGAGTGCGAACGCCCAACCGATCCCGACGGCACTGATCAGCACCCCCGCGACGGCCGGTCCGAGCATCCTGGCGAGCTGGAAGTTGCCGGAGTTCAGCCCGACGGCGTTGCGGACGAGGTTCTTGGGGACCAGCTCGTTCACGAACGTCTGCCGGGCCGGGTTGTCGACCACTGTCGCCAGGCCCAGGCCGAACGCGATCAGGTACACCTGCCAGACCTGCACCACACCGGCGAGGGTCAGCATGGCCAGCAGCACCGCCAGCGCCCCCATCGCCGTCTGGGTGATCAGCAGCAGCCGTCGCTTCGGGTATCGATCCGCGAGCAGGCCGCCCCACAGGCCGAAAACCAGCATCGGCAGGAACTGCAGCGCGGTCGTGATGCCGACGGCGAGCGGCGAGTTCGTGATCTGCAGGACCAGCCAATCCTGCGCGATCCGCTGCATCCACGTCCCGGTGTTGGACACCACCTGACCGCCGAAGAACAACCGGTAGTTCCGGACGCGGAGCGCCGCGAACGTCGACGGGTGATCGGCCTCGGCCGCGCCATCGGTGACCGGCAGTCGGTCCGTCGGCTGTCTCGGGGCGTCGTCGGTGCGGCCCGTGGTGCCGGGGTCGGCGCGCAGGGTTCCGCTGTCGCTGTCGCTGTCGGTGTCGGTGTCGGTGTCGGTGTCGGTGTCGGTGCGACCCCTGGTGTCGGCGTCGGTGTCGGCACGCTGGGTGGATGCCCGCTCGGTGTCGGCCCGCTCGGTGTGGGTACGGCCGGTGGCTGCCCGCTGGGTGTCGGCCCGCTCGGTGTCGGCCCGCTCGGTGTGGGTGCGCGCGGTGGCTGCCCGCTCGGTGTCGGCCCGCTCGGTGTCGGCCCGCTCGGTGTGGGTACGGGCGGTGGCTGCCCGCTGGGTGGCGGCCCGCGCGGTGTGGGTGCGGGCGGTTGCGGTGGTGAACGTGGGGCTCTCCTGCTGAACGGAAACGGCGGGTCGGGATGGCGCTCGGCGCGGGCTCAACAGGCTCAAGGCAACTCCGCCAGCCTGCTCAGCGCGGGGATGGCGGCCTCGATCGCTGCCCGTTCCGAGTCGGTGAGCTGGGTCAGGTGGTCGGCGAGCCATACGGTCCGCACCTGACGTGACGCCTCGACGAAGGCCTCGGCGGCCTCGGTGCGGGACACCAGGTACTGCCGGCGATCGGTCGGGTGTGGCTCGCGGCTGAGCATGCGGCGGCCCTCCAGCGACTCGATGACCTTCGTCATCGACGGGGGGCGGACGTGTTCGGCACGGGCCAGTTGACCGGGCGTCATGGGGCCGCAGCGGCCGACGCGGCCGAGAACGGCGAGTTCGGTGGCGGACAGGTCGTCATCACCGGCGACCTGGTACCGCAGGCGACGGGCTAGCACCAGGACCGCCGCCCGCAACGCGGCCACGGAATCGACGTGGCCGGGATCGACGTGGCCGGGATCGACGTGGCCAGAATCGACGTGGCCGGAATCGACGTGGCCCGAATCGACGTGTCGCGAATCGACGTGGCCGGAATCGGAGCTAGTGGCGTCGGAGCAGCTGGCGTCGGAGCAGCTGGTGTCGGGTCGCGTCGGGTGGGTGCGGGTCTGGTCGAGCTCGACCGGGGTCGTCGCTCCCGCTACCGCTTCGCTCTCCGTCATAACGTTAGTTTACCTCATTACCTGCTTTCACGGGAGGCCCTGGGGTCGGGCGGCACATCCCGATGCCGTGTCGACCGAGTGCCGTTCGGTCGCGCTTGCTCACGACGCGTGCGCCTCGCTCGTGCTGCAGGAGGAGCGGGGCGTACGGACCGAGAGCAAGAGTCGTCGGTCGACGGCGCAGCAGGCCGCCGGAACAGAGTTTGGCCGCGGCCCCTCATGGTGACTGCGCCCTGCTCGCACTACGACCCGAGCGGCGCGTAGGCACCGAGAGCAGGCGAAGGCAAGGACGAGGTGACAACGGTGCAGGGACGTCTCAGTATCCGAGATTCATCGCCGATCCGGCGCCCCGCGGTTCCGCTCAGCCGGCGGTGCGGGCCTGCCGACGCTGGGCCAGTTCGTCGGCCTCGACCGCGACCAGCCGGTCGCCGTCGACCCGCTCGGCGGGGAACTCGGCGAGCGAGCCGGTGATCTCCCGCATGGTGCCGCCGACGGCGATCCCGAAGACGCCCTGGCCGCCCTGCAGCAGGTCGACGATCTCTTCCGGGGAGGTGCATTCGTACACGGTGGTGCCGTCGGAGAACAACGTCACCCCGGCCAGGTCGTCCACGCCGCGCGCCCGCAGGTGGTCGACAGCGACCCGGATGTTCTGCAGCGAGACACCGGTGTCGAGCAGTCGCTTGACCACCCGCAACACCAGGATGTCCTTGAACGAGTACAGCCGCTGACTGCCCGACCCGCTGGCGCCGCGCACCGTCGGCACGACGAGATCGGTCCGCGCCCAGTAGTCCAGCTGCCGGTAGGTGATGCCGGCGGCCTGGCAGGCGGTGGGGCCGCGGTAGCCCGCGTACTCGTCGGGCACGGAGGCGTTGGGGAACAGTGCAGCTTGCTCCTGCTCGGGCATCCCGCCACCTCTCTGAACGTTGTGGCCGCGAGCCACCCGACCCGTGCGTCGCGGCGGCGATGGGTCGGCCGTCGGGCGGGGGCGGGTAAATCACATCCGCGGAACTTCACCTGACGGTAGGCCGGTGGGTGCGGGCCGGTCAACGTTCGCGGCGGCGTGTCCTCAAGGTGAGCTTCAGGGTTACTCCACACGGGCGCGGATCAGGGCTTCTGCTCGCCACCGAAGTCGTCGGGCGAGACCGAGTCGAGGAACTCGCGGAAGCGTTCGACCTCGTCCTCGGCGTCACCGGTGTCGTCGCCGTCGTCGACCGCGTCGTCGGCGTCCTCGTCCGGGACCACGATGCCGGCCTCGGCGAGCACCGCCTCCTCGACGAACACGGGGATCTCGACGCGCACGGCAAGGGCGATGGCGTCGGAGGGGCGGGCGGAGACTGTCGTGCCGTCGTCGAACGCCAACTCACCGAAGAAGGTGCCTTCGCGGAAGTCGACCACGCGGACCTGGACGACGGAGCGGCCCAGTGCGGTGATGACGTGACCGAGCAGATCGTGGGTGAGCGGCCGGGCCGGGCGGACGCCCTGCTGGTGCATGGCGATCGCGGTGGCCTCGGCGGAGCCGATCAGGATCGGCAGGCTGCGCGGACCATCCACCTCGGTCAGCATCAGAATCGGCTGCTGGGTGGGCATCTCGACCCGGACGCCGACGATGCGCATCTCGATCATCTCGGTGTGCCTTTCTCCGTCACAGCGAAACGCTACACGCCGGAACTGGGGAAGGGAGCCTGCCGTCCCGACGCCGTCGCCCACGCGTCATCGACCGAGATCACGCCGTAATCCTGCCTTGACCAGCTGGGCGTGCAACCGCAGAACGGTGCTCGCCAATTGCGCCGCTTCGGCGGCCGCCCGCTCCCTCGCGTCGGGGTCGCGCTGGTGCGCCTGAGCGGACACCAGCTGGGTGATGAGGGTGGCTTCCCGATCGGCCGCCGTGCGGAACGACCGCAGGTGCCGGGGTTCGAGCCCGACGGCCAGCAGTTCGGCGGCGGTCCCAGCGACCAGCACGGTATCTGCGTCGAAATAGCCGCCCGGTCCGGCCGCGACGAGGCCGAACTGTTCGAGTTCGGCCAGCGAGGTGGCGGTCAGCCCGGACTGTGCCAGCAGCTCGGCCCGCGTCATCCGGATCTGCGTGCTGGCGGCGAAGTCGCGGGGTGACGGACCGTCGATCGGCAGCACGGACGGGGGCAACCGGGCCTCGGGGGTTCCCGGCTCGAGCCCGCGGTCGATGGCCTCCAGCTGGTCCTTGATCACCTTGAGCGGCAGGTAGTGGTCGCGCTGGGCCGCAAGGACGTACCGCAGCCGCTCGACGTCGGCGGCGCTGAACTGCCGGTAGCCCGAGGGCGTGCGGTGCGGGGTGACCAGGCCTTCGGATTCCAGGAAACGGATCTTGGAGATCGCGAGGTCGGGGAATTCCGGCTTCAGCCGGGTCAGCACGGCGCCGATGCTCAAGGACGGAGTTGCGGACATATCGGCCAGTGAGGATGTCACGGCACCGTCACCGCCGACGCAGTTCTCGCCCGCGCATCGCGGATCCGGCAGGGCCGACCGAGTAGAACTCCGGACGCGGGGATGGTGCCGACGACGCTGTCGGTCCGCTGGGCAGACCGGCCGGCCTCATGACCCCGTGTCGCCCTGTGCCTGGTCACCGGTCAGGAACACCAACCGGAACTTGCCGATCTGCACCTCGTCGCCGTTGGACAGCGTGGACACCTCGATCGCCTCGCGGTTGACGTAGGTGCCGTTCAGCGAGCCGATGTCAGCCACCTCGTAGCCGTCGCCGGACCGCCGGAACTCCGCGTGCCGACGGGAGACGGTGACATCGTCGAGGAAGATGTCGCTCTCCGGATGACGACCCGCGGTGATCTTGTCCCGATCGAGCTGGAACCTCGAGCCCGCGTTCGGTCCCCGCTTGACGACCAGCAGCGCGGTCCCGGCGGACAGCCCATCGACACCGCCGACGACTTCTTCCGTTTCCGGGTCGGCCGCGTTGAACAACCCACCGGCAAAGATCGAAGTCGAATCCGACGCCGCCGACCGGCGGTCATTGTCAGTCACCAGACGCTCCTTCGTATCACCGTGGCAGGTCCTCCACGGTCACAAACGCCCGTTTCCGGGCCGGGCAAACGATTCTCGGGCGTTCCGTTGCCGGAACCGGCCCGACCGTTGTGTGCGTGTAAAGAACGACCGTACCGTGCCTGCCCTGCCCGACGCACCGGGGATGTGCGCCTGTCGCGGGCTTTCGCCCGTCTGCTCCAGCGGCGCGAAGAGCGGCCGGAACGCCGGTGCGGTGTCGGCCGGTCAGCCTTCCCCGATCACCGCTGCGTAACCAGCCGCATCCAGGAGGTCACCGGCCTGGGCGGGGTCGGCCAGTTCGATCTCAATCATCCAGCCGTCGCCGTAGGGGTCGGCGTTGACCAGTTCGGGCGACCCGTCCAGGGCGTCGTTGCGAGCCACCACGGTCCCGCCGACCGGCGCGAAGATGTCGGAGACCGACTTGGTGGACTCGACCTCGCCGATCGAGTCGCCCGGCTCGACCGTCGTGCCGGGCTCGGGCATCTGGACGAAGACGATGTCGCCGAGCGAATTCTGGGCGTAGTCGGTGATCCCGATCCTGGCGACCGGGGTACCTCCGGTGTCAGCGGTGTCGGTGTCGCTGTCCAGGATGCGCAGCCACTCGTGGTCCGAGCTGTATCGCAGGTCCTCTGGGATCACGGTGCGGTCCTTCCGGTGCTGGGCGGTCACGTCGGTCTGTCGGTCAGCGGTTGTCGTGTCACGACGGCGGAATCATCGCAGAGCAGTCCGCCGCGCGCGTTCTCACGGCCGTGTCCCGGTGAACCCGGGCGGGGTCGGATCAGCTGACCGGACGCGCGAACTGCGGTGTCTGCGGCTGGCGCAGCGCGTCGATGACGACCTTGTCGGACTGGCTGACGTCCATGGTCCCGCCTGCGCGGCGGACGTTGTCGAACACGCCGCCGGGGATGGCGAGGGCCGCGGCGAGGGTCGGCGGGTCGCCGATGGCGGTGATCTTGTACGGCGGCGGGGTGAGAGCGACCCCGTCGAGGGTGATCGCACCCGAGGTGCCGGTGAACGCGGAATCGACGCCGATCCGGACATTGCCCACCTGGAAGGCCTCCGCCCCTGCGTTGCGCAGTTCCTGCAGGGCGTCCAGCAGCACCTCCGGCGGGACGCGGCCATCCGGGTCGGCGATGGTGATCGTCACTCCGGGCCCGGTCGCGGGTGCCGTGCCGGTCAACACTCCGAGGGCGGCTGCCTGCCGCTGCGCCTCGGCGAGGGCCTCCTCGCTGGAGGCACCGCTGCGTTGCAGCTTGGCAAGGGTCGCCTGCAGGTCGGCGATCTCGGCATTCAGGTCGTCCTCGCGCCGCTGCAGCCCGTCCAGGATCTGAACGAGGTCGTCGGGGCGTGCGGTCTCCAGGTTGTCCCCCGCGGCGGTCCGCTGGACCTGCAGCACCACCGCGAACCCGAGCAGCGCACACAGCACGGCCACCACGGTCCGGTTCAGCGCGGTGGTCCGCCCGCTGGTGCGCCGTCCACCCTGCGGACCGCCGTCCGGCGGCTCCGGTGACGGTGCCCTTCGGGTCGCGCCGGCATCGGTCGGTGCGTCCGCGGCGCCGGTCACCGGTGCGTCCGCGGCGCCGGTCACCGGTGCGTCCGCGGCGCCGGTCACCGGTGCGTCCGGGGATCCGGCGACCGGTGCGTCCGGGGATCCGGACGGCGGTGCGTCGCGCCCGGGAGCGCCGTCGGTGCGGTCAGCCATCGTCATGCCTTGAAGATGTGCCGCCGGATGGCGGCCGCGTTGCCGAAGATGCGGATGCCGAGCACGACGACGACGGCAGTGGACAGCTGTGCGCCGACCCCGAGTTGATCACCGAGGAAGACGATGAAGGCGGCGACCAGCACGTTCGCGATGAAGGAGACGACGAAGACCTTGGCGTCGAAGATGTGGTCCAGGCGCGCGCGCAGGCCACCGAAGACGGCGTCCAGCGCCGCCACCACAGCGATCGGCAGGTACGGGCCCAACCACTCGGGAACCGTCGGGTGCACGAGCAGTCCGATGACCACGCCTGCGGCGAGGGCCAGCAGGGCATACACAGATTCTCTCCTTGCTCGGATGCGCTCGGGGTGGCCCGGCCCGTCGTACGGCACGGTCCGGACGGTTGAGACCCTGCCAGAGTCGAGCGGCTCGGTCGGACACCTGAGCGTGTCGGCTCAGCCGGTCGTAGCAGTCGCGGGGGTGGCCGGCGGACCGGTCGGGCCGGTGGAGGGCGTCGTCGTCGCCGATCCGGGGACGCTCGCGTACAGCAGCCCCGCACCCGTGCCGCCGGGAAGGTCCAGTTTCTGCTCCGTGGAGACGTCGAACTGGATGTCGTACAGCTGCGCGAACGAGGAGAACCGGCCGAAACCGGCCAGGCCGACGGCCTTGACCTGCATGCCCGTCGGGTCACCGATCGCCTCGATGGTGATCGGCCAGAACACCGGTTTGTTGTCGACCAGGATCGAGCCGCCGGCCTGCCGGATGGCGCTGCGCGGCTGAACCCGCACCCCGCCGATAGAGACCGCCTCGGCGCCGGCCGCCCACAGGTCGTTGACCAGCAGTTGGATGTCGCGATCGAGGATGACGCCGCGGCCACCCGAGCTGTCCGAAGGTGCCTCGTTGATCACGATCCGCAGCCCGGGCCCGGTGACTGGGGTGATCTGACCGGCGTTCTCCAGTGCCGAGACCGTCTGCAGCGGACCGCCGGCACCGAGTTGCGCCTGGGTCGACCGCAGTGCATCCGCCAGCCCGGCCGCGGAGCTGGCGAGCTGGCTCTGCCTCTCCTGCGCCCGGTCGATGTCCTCGAGCAGGGCGGCGCGGGCCTTGTCGGCACGCGGCTGATTGGTTTCCTTGTTCACCGCTGAGATGCCGAACAGCACGCCGGCCACCAGCAGCACGATCACCGCGAGCAACACCGGTGCGCGCCGGCGGCTGGGGTCGGGTGCGTGTGCGGGCGCGGCCGCCTTCCGCCGGGCCGCCGCGGCGTACCCGGGGTCGAGGTGGTCCCTGTTCATCTCCTCCAGCAGGGTCGGCACCTGGAACGGCCGACCAGCAGGCGTCCCGGTCACCGCCGGCTGCTCCCCCACCGGGTGCTCGCCCACCGCGGGTTCACTCCGCGGATGCTCACTCGCCGGCCGCCGCTCACTCACCGGGCGCACTCCCCGACGTGCTCCGGTACCGCGGTGCCGGCGGGCAGTGCCGGGTGATCCAGACCAGTTGCTGGAAGTAGATCCCGGCCGCCCACAGATACATCAGCACTCCCCAGGCCAGGAAGGCGTAGCTGATCGGCAACGCGACGGCCCCGACCGTCGACGTGGTCTGCGCGAGCAGCAGCAGGGGAAGCCCGTACAGCAGGCAGAACGTCGCCGCCTTGCCCAGGTAGTGCACGGGCAGCGCCGTGTACCCGTACCGCCGCAGCACCGGCAGGGTCGCGGCGAGGGCGACGTCGCGGCCGATGATCAGCGCGGCCACCCACCACGGGAGGAAACCGCGCAGCACGAAACCGACCAGCGCGGCGAGGATGTACAGCCGGTCGGCGAGCGGGTCCAGCAGTTCCCCGAGGCGGCTGTACTGGTCGAGCAGCCGGGCGAGCTTGCCGTCCGCATAATCGGTCGCGGCACTGGCGATCAGCACGACCAACGCCCAGCCGTCGCTCTGCGGCCCGAGCAACAGGTACAGGAACAGCGGCACCCCGAGCAGCCGTAGGAACGACAGCGCGTTCGGGATCGTCAGGATCCGGTGCGATCCGGGCGGCCGTTCCCCGGGCGCCGGTCGCGGCCGGCCCGCTCCCGACGGATCGGCCGCTCCCGACGGATCAGGCAGTGGAGGGTTGGGCGGCGGCGCAGCACTGTGCGACACGGTCCCTCCCTCACGTTCTGACCGGATCCGCGGTCGCGAGCCGTCTCATCCGGACCGCTGTCGACGGGCAGTCCGAGCGGCACGGGCTCGGCCCCGGCCCGACGAACCCGCCGTCCCCGTGACTGTGCGGTTCCGGTGAACCCGATCCGGGTCGATGCACGGCCCTGACCGATGCGCTGAGTTTAGGCGGAGCGGGCACGGTCGGCGGCCGTCGCCGTCGGGCAGCGCGGCGGGCCGCTCAGCCGAGCAACCGGAACATCGCATACGCGGTGATGGTGGGCGCATCGACGATGCGGCCGTCCGCGATCATCGACCGGAACTCCGCCTCGGTGGCCAGCGTGGCGACCATGTCGATCTCCGACGGTTCGCGGTGGTGCAGGCCCCGGGTCAGCCCGGTGGCGTGGAAGACCTCGAAGCCCTGCGAGCAGAACCCGGACGCCTCGTGCAGCCGGCCACCGAGCGGGCGCCAGGTGTCCGCCGTCACGCCGGTCTCCTCGAGCAGTTCCTGCCGGGCCAATTCCTCGGCGCTGCCGGACTTCCCGGCCGGCCAGGTGCCCATCGGGAATTCCCAGGCCCGCCTGCCCAGCGGGTACCGGAACTGCTCCACCAGGTAGAAGCGGCCGTCGGACTCCTCGGCGATGACCACCGAGAAATCCGTCTTGTCGACGACCCCGTACGTTCCGACCGTTCCGTCGGGCTGGACGAACACGTCCTCGCGCACCCGCATCCACGGGTTCTCGTACGCCACCGCGCTGCTGATCAGGCGTGGTTGCACCAGCCCGGGGTGGCGCCGGGCAGGGTGGTCGGCTTCTGCTGGCATGGCCCCGAGTATCGGGCACTGCCCACCACCGCCATTGCCGTCCTACGCTGAGCCACCATGCCGATCGCCCCGCGCCCGCCGTTCGCCTATCTGGGCGGCCGACTGGCGACCGGACTGGTCGAGACCGTCGACCTCGCCCGGCGTCCGGAGGTCCTCGATCGAGGCGGTTGGTGGGCGGTGCTGGCCACCTTCGAGGGCGCGATGACGGGCTACCGTTTCGCCGACGTCGGGGTCGCGCCGATGCCGGCGACCACCACACCGTGGCGAGGGCCGGTCGCGGGCCGGTGGCGGAGCTCGATGGATCACGACGGCTACGTGAACGGCGTCCGGCGGATCCGCCGGCTCATCGAGTCAGGTGACGTCTACCAGGTCAACCTGTGCCGCATGCTCACCGCAGCGCTGCCGGGTGACCCCGATCCGCTCGCCCTCGCCGGCCTGCTGGCCGCGGGCAACCCGGCCCCGTACCAGGGCGTGCTGCATCTGGGCGAGCAGTGGCTGGTCAGCGCGTCACCGGAATTGTTCCTCGCCAAGGACGGTGACCGGATCACCTCGTCACCGATCAAGGGCACGACGCTGCCCGCGGAACCGTTCGCCGACAAGGACTTTCCGGAGAACATCATGATCACCGACCTGGTGCGCAACGACCTGGGCCGGATCGGGAGGCCCGGTTCGGTGCAGGTGACGGCACTGTTGCAGCGGCAGGAGCATCCGGGCCTTGCACACCTGGTGTCGACCGTGACCACCCGACTGGCCGCGAGAGTCGGTTGGCGGCAGATCCTGGACGCGACGTTCCCGCCCGGTTCGGTCACCGGCGCGCCGAAGATCCGTGCCCTGCAGGTGATCTCGACGCTGGAAGCGGTGCCCAGGGGCCCCTATTGCGGCGCCGTCGGTTTCGTCGACGCGGACGCCGGGACGGCGGAACTGGCGGTCGGGATCCGCACGTTCTTCACCACCGCGATACCCGGGTCCCCGGCGCCCCAGCCCCGAGCAGCCGTACAGCGCAACAGTTCCGCGCCGACCGGACGTCTCCTGCACTTCGGCACGGGCGCCGGGATCACCTGGTCGTCCGACCCCGATGCGGAGTGGGCGGAGACGGAACTCAAGGCGGCGCGGCTGATCTCGCTGGCGAGTTCGGGTGCCGGGGCACCCGCTCGGCGCGGGTCGCACCGGGGCGGGTCAGTGGAAAACGGGTCAATCGAAAGCGGGTCGGGGGAAAACGGATCAGTCGAAAACGGGTCAGCCGAAAACGGATCAGGCGGTAACGAGTCGGGACGAAGTGGTTCAGCCCTCGCCCAGCACGGCCCCGTCCGGGATGGTGCCGGGTGAGCCGGCGGCGGAGACGACGGCGTTGCCGACCACGGTGATGTCCCGCCCGAAGGTCCAGTCCCCCTGCACCGTGAGGCTGTCACACCGGGCCAGCGACGGCGGTCCGGCGGGGAACCGCGTGTCGAATTCGTGCACCAGCTTGTACGGCTTGTCCAGGTCGACGAGCGGCGCCTCGGTGCGGCCGGAAATCAGCCGGACCTGCGAACCGTCGGCCAGCTCGTAGGCGTCGGATCGCAGCACCAACAGGTCGCTGGTGGCCTTCACCGGCAGGAAGCGGGCCCGGTCCACCTCGATCGCGCCGGCACCGTCGAACACCCCGATGGCGGCGCCCATCGCGGTCTCGATCTGGATCACCTCGGGGCTGGACGGGTCCGCGGGATCGACGGTTTTGACGTTGCGGATGATCGGCAGGCCGAGCACGCCGTCGTTGGCCTGCAGTACGGCGTCCAGCGCGGCAAGGTCCAGCCACAGGTTGTTGGTGTTGAAGAACCGGTGCCGGTTGATGTCGGCGAAGGCTTCGGCGTCCTCTTCCCGGGTCTGGGCGGACTCCCGGAGCACCAGCTGGCCGTCACTGATCCGCCTGGCGAGATGGCCGCCCTTTCGGTCGGCGGCCGTGCGCCGGCAGTACTCCGCGGCGAACGGGCTGCCGGACGCCGCGAACCACGCGGCCAGCCGCGGGTCGGGCCGGGCGCCGAGGTTGTCGGCGTTGGACACGAACAGGTAGCGATAACCGTTGTCCAGCAGGGTGCGCAGCAGACCGGAGGCATCCAGGGCGGTGTAGATGTCGCCGTGACCGGGCGGGCACCACTCCAGGGTGGGGTCGGCCGGCCAGTGCACCGGCGTCAGATCGTCCGAGCGGAGCTTGGGCTCGCGGTTCTGCAGGAAGTCCAGCGGCAGGCCGCCGGTGGCCAGACCCTCGTGCTTTCGCAGCACGTCGAGGGTGTCTTGCGACGTGCGGAAGCTGTCCATGAAGACGACGGGCAGCGGCACGTCGTACTGCGACCGCAGAGCCAGCACCTGCTCTGCAATGATGTCGAGAAAGCTCTTGCCGGAACGCACTTCGAGCAGCGACTTGGCCCGGTCCATCCCCATGGAGGTGCCGAGTCCACCGTTCAGCTTGACCACCGCCGTCACGGCCAGCGCGGCCTTGGCGGCGTCCGCGTCGTACTCCAGATCCGCCAGCCTGGGCAGCTCGGTGACGGGTTCCAGGTCGGACTCGGCCAGTAGCCCCGTCTCGCCGGATTCCAGCACCCGGTAGGAGTGGGCGAAGACGGCGATGGCCTTGGGATGCACCCCGGCCTCGGTCATCAGATCGCACGCCTGTTGCAGTCCGTTGCTCGTCATGGCCAACGACTCTAGGCGACCGCGCGCTCACGCCTTCAGGCACCGAAGCGACGACCGCGGTGGCGTCCGCAAACGTCCGGCTCGGTCGATCGACGGGCAGGTCAGATCCGCCGACCGGCTCCCCGCACGTGCTCGAAGATCAGATTCGTCTCGGTGAGGGCCACCTCCGGACGGGTGGACAGCTCGTCCACCACGAACGACCGCAGCGAGGCAGAGTCGGTGGTCGCGACGTCCAGCAGAAAGTCGTCGGCACCGGCCAGGAAGTAGATGTTGCGCACCTCGGGCAGCTGGCGCATCCATTCGGTGAACAGCCGCATCCGGTCCCGGGCTCCCGAGCGCAGCCGGACGGCGATCATCGCCTGCAGCGGCAGGCCGATGGCGTCCGGATCGACGTCCGCGTGGTAGCCGCGGATGACGCCGGATTCGCGCAGGGCACGGACCCGCGCGAGGCAGGTCGACGGGGCGATGCCGACCTCCGCCGCCAGCGCGTTGTTGGCGATCCGGGCGTCGCGGACGAGTACGGCGAGGATGTGCCGGTCGATCAGGTCCAACACCGCCGGCCGGGTGGTGCCCCCTCCGTCCGCCCGGACCGGTGGCGCGGCGGGCCGAACATTGTTCCCATCGGCACGCCGAACACCGGCCGTCTCCGAATATTCATTGCCCATGGCGTGACTGTAACGAATTTCCAGCAGAACCATATCGCTGCGCGAGGCAGAAGTTCATACTGGTCCGAATCGGACGGCCGACCGGGCTCGTCCCGGCAACGGAACCCTGGAGCCCTCCATGCGTATCGGCGTCCCGCGCGAGGTCAAGAACCACGAGTACCGGATCGCCCTGACGCCAGCCGGTGCCCACCAGCTGGCCGAGTCTGGCCACGATGTCGTCATCGAGGCCGGGGCGGGGTCCGGCTCGCTGATTCCCGACGAGGAGTTCGTCGCGGCGGGGGCGCGGATCATCGGGTCCGCCGACGAGGTGTGGGGCTCGGCCGACATGGTGCTCAAGGTGAAGGAGCCGGTGGCGCAGGAGTATCACCGGCTGCGCGAGGGCCTGGTGCTGTTCACTTACCTGCACCTGGCCGCCGACCGCACCCTCACCGATCGGCTCATGGAGTCGGGGACGACGGCGATCGCGTATGAGACGGTGCAGCTGCCGGACCGCTCGCTGCCGCTTTTGGCGCCGATGAGCGAGATCGCCGGCCGGCTCTCGACGCAGGTCGGCGCCTACCACCTGATGCGGAACGAGGGTGGCCGCGGCGTCCTGCTCGGCGGCGTGCCCGGCGTCGTCAACGGCAAGGTCACCGTGCTCGGCGGCGGCGTCGCCGGCGCGCACGCCGCCTCCATCGCGCTGGGCATGCGTGCCGACGTGACGGTGCTGGATCTGTCGCTGCCCACACTGACGCGGCTGGACGTGCAGTTCAACGGCGCGGTCAAGACGCTGGCCTCCACCGCATTCAGCATTGCCGAGGCCGTGCGCGAATCGGACCTGGTGATCGGCTCGGTCCTGGTTCCCGGCGCCAAGGCCCCGAAGCTGGTCTCGAACGAGCTGGTGGCGCAGATGCGGCCCGGCTCGGTGTTGGTCGACATCGCGGTCGACCAGGGTGGCTGCTTCGAAGATTCCCGCCCGACGACGCACGACGACCCGACGTTCACCGTCCACGAGTCCGTCTTCTACTGCGTGGCGAACATGCCGGGCGCCGTGCCGCGCACGTCGACGTTCGCGCTGACCAACGCTACCCTGCCGTACGTCACCGCCGTGGCCGATCTCGGCTGGGAGCAGGCGATCTCGCGCGACCCGGCACTCGCCGGCGGGCTCAGCACCCACCGCGGTGCGGTGACCAACCTGCAGGTCGCCAAGGCGCACGGGCTGGAATCGGTCGACCCGTACTCGCTGGTCGGCTGACTTCTGCACCCCGCGTTCTGCACCCCGCGTTCTGCACTCCGCGTTCTGCACTCCGCGTTCTGCACTCCGCGTTCTGCACTCCGCATTCTGCACTCCGCATTCTTCGCTCGGCGCCGGCCACCGACGGTGCCTGCGCGACGCGGTTCCGCCGCCCCGGCTCGGCGACCTACGACCCCAACCGGGATCTGCTCTTGCGACCGCAGCCTGCTGCTGATCATGCGGCGCCGTCCGCGACACACCGGACAAACGCCCGAGAAGCCGCACAGCGCCGCATGATCAACGCCGGATCGGACCGGGGCCGATCCGGCGGCCGGTCATGATCAGGCGAGCGCGGCGTCCAGGCTGATCTGCACCCCGGTCAGGGCCTTGGACACCGGGCAGGTGGCCTTGGCGTTGTCCGCGGCGGACAGGAACGCCGCCTCGTCCATGCCGTCGACCGCTCCCCTGACCTTCAACAGGATCCCGGTGAGCCGCAAACCACCCGCCGGGTCCGGCCCCAGGCTGACCTCTGCGTCGGCAGTGAGGCTCTTCGGTGTTCCGCCGGCCTCGGCGATCACCGCGGACAGCTGCATGCAGTAGCACGAGCTGTGGGCGGCGGCGATCAACTCCTCCGGGCTCGTGACGCCCCCTGCGTCATCGGCGGTGCGCCGCGGGAACGACACATCGAACTCTCCGACGCCGGAGCTGGTGAGCCGGACCTTCCCGGCGCCGTCATTCAATCCGCCGTTCCATCGGGTTTGCGCAACGCGTGTCGGCATACGAACTCCTCGGGGTCTGCGCCTGACCTGCCGGGGATCGCTCAACTGTCCCGAACAGGCGGCGATGGGCAAACGATGCCGGCGGACCCGGCATCGGACCCAACATAGCGCTGCCGACGGTCGAGGCTGCGGGCAGCGGCGACCGTGTGGTGGCCCACCTGCCCCGGTGTCTCAACCGTCCGGTTGCCGGGATGGCCACGTACCCCGGCGCCGGCGGCACGGAACCGGCTGCGGCAGCCGGCGCCCGGTCAGGTCAGCTGACCCATCATTCGCACCGCCTGGCCGAAGCTCATCGTCGGCAGATAGGCGTGGGAGATGCCGAGCCCGATCCGCGGCAGGACCGCCGATTCCGGGTAGCACAGGCACATCGGCCGGTATAGGTATACCGGCTGGAATTTCACCTTGAACCGCAGCAGTGAACGGAATCCGTACACCGGCTCCATGGTGCGGCCGACCACCTCGAGCAGTCTCTGTACGCCGGTGTGCTGTGCGCCCGGATCTGCCTGGGCCGGGGGCGCACCGGAAAGGCTGAGGAATTCCGCGCCCTCCTTCTGCAATTCGAGGGCCGCCGTCCCGATCAGGAATTCCATCACGCCCTTGAAGCCTTCGCTGCGCCGGCGCATGAAGTCCAACGTCCAGCCCACCGGGCGGCCGTCCCGATAACAGGGCATCCAACTGGTGATGCCGTGCACCGTCCGGTCATGGTCGACGGCGATCAGGCAGCGCACCGCTCGGTCGTCCAGCTCGTCCAGGCCGCCCAGGGTGAACCCCATCTCGGGCAGCGCCTTGTCCGACACCCACTCCTCGGAGATCGCCTGAATCTGGTCCCTGATGGCCAGCGGCGCATCCTGGTAGCTGACCCATTCCGCGGTGATGCCGCTCTTCCCGGCGCGGCTGATCGCGGTGCGGATGTCCTGGAATTTCTTCCCCGTGAAGGCCAGGGTGCCCAGCGGCAGCACCGTCTCCTCCGCCACCTGCAGGCTGGGCCAACCGAAACCGTCGGTGATCTGCTTGACGGCCTCGATCGTGCTGTAGAGGCACGGCGTCCAATTCTGGACGTTGCAGAACCCGACGAATTGTTCGATCGTCGCTGCCAGTTCGGAAGCGGGCCCGATCGGGTCCCCGGTGGTGATGGCGACGCCGCCTTCCACCCGGTAGGCGACGAACGACCGTGCGTCAGCGGTGAACCAGTAACTGTTGCCGTCCCAGGTGGTCAGGTAGGACAGTGCGGTGGTTCCGTGCGGCTCCAGGATCGTCCGGGCGCGCAGCCGGTCCTCCTGCCCGGTCTGCACCCTGGTCGCGACGAAACTGCGCAACAGACCGATCAGCAGGACACCCCAGAAAAGCACCGGGATCCAGTCCACCAGGAGGTTTCCGACCAACCCGGTGGGCTGGTAACCGGGTTCGACGATGTACAGGTAGCCGTTGGGCAGCAGCCGGATCGGGAAGTCGATCACCAGGTCGAGGAAACCGGCCGACGGGCTGAACTGGCCTGCCACAACGGATCCGACCACCGCGAACAGCACCCACAAGGCCGCCGCGATGCCCAGTACGGCCAGTCCCAGCCGGCGGTACACCCCGGCCGGGGCCCGCACCGTGAAGGACCGACGGGTGACCAGCAGCACCGCGGTGATCAGGATCGGCAGGAGCACGAGCGGCACCAACCAGGCCACCCAGCTGAAACCCTCGTTCAGCAGGCCGTTCTCGCCCGCCCAGGTGTAGTAGTCGATGGCGTATAAGGTGCCGAGGCCCAGGAACATCAGCTGGAACACCAGGGTGGCCCACCACGCGAACCGGCGTCCCCGCCGCAGTCCGGCGGCCAGCACCAGCACGAGAAGCGCGGGTACCAGCGACATCAGGATGTCGGCGACGTTCCGGTTGTCGGTGGTGCCCACGTAGGCATTCGGCCCGACATACAGATCGGCCAGCGCCGACAACGGTCCCTCGACGGAACCGGTGAACGCCGCCAGGATGGGACCGAGTGCGGTGGCCGCCACCAGCACCCGGGTCTCGCGGCGGCTCACCGGCGCCGGCAGCTTCCGCTCACCCTGATGCAGCAGCAGCGCACCGGCCAGCAGGCCGACCAGTGCCGTGCTCATCCGCAGCACGTCCTGCAACTGGCCGCCGTACAGCAGCGCGACGAGGCACAGGGTCAGCACCCCGGTCCGCACCCGGCGCCGCCACAGGGTTGACAGGTCCGCGCTCAGCGCCATCAGCAGTCCGGCGATCAGCGTCGTGGCACCGACGGCGAGGCTGTCCGCCAGATGCTCCACCCACAGCCAGCTGAACAGCGCATTCCCCAGCGGCGTTCGCACACACTTCCGACCACCAGCAGCACAACGGCGATCAGCAGGTACGTCACCAGATCGGCGGCAAAGAAGGCACACTTCAGTGGGGTCCACCAGTTGCCGGCCCGGCAGGCCGGGACGCCCGCGGCGACCGTCTGCAGCAGGTCCTGTGTGGGGCCGCTGCGCAGGCTGCCGGTGACGGCGCCGGCTACCCAAAGCAAGACGACCAGGCCCACCGTTACCGGTGCCCGGCGGGCGGCGCGCGCCTGCTCGCCGAGGAACAGCCCGACGCCCGACCACGTCCGGCGGGTGGGCGATACCGGCTGCGACGGGCGGGCCGTCGTGGACGTGCTCATTGCCGTGTCCCGGTGCGCCGCCGATGCACGCCGAGCCGGTCGTTCACGCCCGGGCGCGGCCCGGTGACGGAGCCGCAGCCGCAGAAAGATCCGTCACGACGCCAATGGTGGCATACCGGACATCTGACCGAGCCGGATTTGCGGCACCGGGATTTCCCACCGAGAAGGAGGACGTCCCGGGAAGAAAGACATCCCGGGGACGAGGACGTCCGGGGCGGAAAGACGACCGGGGCGGAAAGACGACCGGGGCGGAAAGACGTCCGGGGCGGAAAGACGACCGGCCCCGGCCCGCAGATGCGGGTCGGGGCCGGACGATCAGTTCAGGTGGCGCGGGGTGGAACCGTCAGATGACGGTGACCGCCGTCGCCTGCGGGCCCTTGTTGCCCTGGGTCACGGTGTAGCTGACCTTCTGGTTCTCCTCGAGCGAGCGGTAGCCGCCCGCCTGGATCTCCGAGTAGTGGACGAAGACGTCCGGACCGGAGCCCTCGGGGGTGATGAACCCGAAGCCCTTCTCAGCGTTGAACCACTTGACGGTGCCCTGTGCCATGGTGCTCTCCTTGCGGTGAATCCGATACGGACCAGCACACTGTGCGCCGATCCGGGTTAGTCGACGATTTCGACACCTTCGGATGAAAACACCCCTGGAGCCAAGCCCGTGGCGACATCTTGGCGTCGCGTGGAACGGACTCAAGAACGGTAACCGTGTTCAGCCTCTCATGATTCGGTGGGAAAGAAAACCCGGCACCGCTACGCGGACGCTCGCAGCACGAGCGACGGGGGGAAGATCGTCGGCGGGCCGGCGGGATTGCCCCGGACCCGTCCCATCAGCACCGTTCCGGCAGTGCGGGCCATGTCGGCGACCGGGTTGACCACGGTGGTGAGCGGCGGATCGGTGCCGGCGGACAGCGCCGCGTTGTCGTACCCGACGACGGCCACGTCGCCGGGAACCGACCGCCCGAGGGACCTCAGGACGTCGAGGACGCCGACGGCCATCAAATCGTTGGCGACGAAGATGCCGTCCAGATCCGGCATCCGCTCGAGCAGCCGGCGGGCGGCGGCGGCCCCGCCCACCGTGGTGAAATCGCCGTGCTCGACGGCAGTGTGCGGCAGATCCGCGGCCGCGAGCGCGGTGGACCAGCCCTGCAGCCGGTCGACGGCCGCGATCATGTCGGCGGGTCCTGCGACGGTCCCGATGCGCCGCCTGCCGCTGGTCACCAGGTGGGCGGTGGCCAGTTGCGCACCGCGGCGGTTGTCGGTGTCGACATAGCTGAAGACGGCCGGTGAATGCCACGGCCGGCCGACGAAAACTGCCGGCAGCCGGCTCGCCGCCAGCGCCCGCTCGATGGTGTCGGAGGCGTGATGGGACACCACCACGGAGCCGTCGACATGCCCGTGCCGTAGGTAGCGCATCGTCTTGTCGGCCGTATCCCCGCGGCGCGCCAGCAGCAGCACCATGGCGAACTCGGTGTCGTCCAGCGCCTGCCCCAGGCCCCTGATCACCGAGGCGAAGAAGGGGTCGCCGGTGACCCGGTCGTCGGGTTCCGGGATGACCAGGGCGAGGAAGTTCGTCCGGGCGGTGACCAGCGCCCTGGCGGCGCGGTTGGGGGTGAACCCCAGGGTGAGGACGGCGGCGTCCACCGCGGCTTGGGCGTCCGCGCTGACCTTGGCGCCGCTGTTGATCGCCCGGGACGCGGTCGAGCGGGAAACCCCCGCGGCAGCCGCCACGTCTTCCAGGGTCGGCGGGCGGCCGATCGTCCGGTGCCCGCTGGTGTTCACCCGGGAAGCATCGGCGGGCGGCGGCCGATTGTCCACACCGGCCGCGGTGCCCGGTACCAGAGTCCGGTCACAGCCCGGCAATCCAGTCCCGCACGGTCTCGGCGATGACGGCGTCGCCCCCGCGCGGGTCGTGTCCACCGGGCAGCCACACCTGGGTGACCGGCGCGGGAATGGCGCCGATGTGCTCGTCGAACTCCGTCGGCGTTCCGAACGGGTCGGCCCGGCCGGAGATCATCAGCACCGGCACGGTGATCTGCGGAAAGTGTTGTGTGCGCAGGCTTTCCGGTTTTCCCGGCGGGTGCAGCGGGTAGCTCAGCAACACCAGGCCGGCTGCCGGTAGCCCCTCTGCGACGGCCATCGAGCACATCCGGCCGCCGTACGACCGGCCGCCCAGCACGACCCGGTCAGCAGTGATGCCGGCGGCGGTGGCCAGGGCCAACACCTCGGCGCGTACGTGGGCGACCGCCACCGGCGCCTTGTCCGGCGCCCGGCTGCCGCGTTGCCGGTAAGGGAAGTCGATCCGCGCGCAGGGCAACGGCGCCACCTCACGTTCCACCGCGAGCAGGGTGTGGTGGTCACGGCCCGCTCCGGCGCCGGGAGCGAGCAGCAGTGCTCCGGCCGAGGCACGCGCCTTCGCGCCGGGTGCTGATATCACCGCCACCTCCGGGCTTCGTCCCGCGCCGGTCTCTCCGCGCTGACCGATGGGCATGCCGTGCGGCTCTGCCGGCCGGACCGGACGGTGCCCGACCAAGCATGCCCGGGCCGCGACCACTCCGCGCGTCACCCGCCGGACGGACAGATCGCCTACTGACACCCGGCGGCCGCCGGGTTAGGGTGCTGCCGAACGCTTGGTCAGACCGCGCTACTGGATGTGCGGACCGCTGCCGGCATCCGGGAGGTCCCGATGACTGATTCCGCTCTTGCCGCCCTGAACCGTTCGATCGAAGAACTGAAGACGGCGGTCTCCGTCCTCACCCACATCCATGGGAAGACGTCCGTGGTCGCACGGCTGGCCAACGATCTGGAGCGCCTGCGACTCGACGCCGCCGACGCCGAGGTGCTGCGGACGCCCGACCTCCCCGCCAGCATCAAGGGCCAGGGCGGGGACGTCTATCACGTCAGTGACGAGCCCTACGACCATTCGATGTGGGCCGACTCGGACCAGGAGGGCGTCGGCGGTTACGGCTTGCACCGGTGAGCTGTCGCGCCCGTTGGTGTTGCTGATCGACCGACCCGTTCCGTCAAACCGACCCGGTCTGTCAACCGGACCCGGTCAGCCTTTTCCACATCCCCCTCTTGCGCGGCGCACCGTCCTCATTGCCGGCCGAGCCGCGGTCGAGGTCGGCCTCCGTCGGCTCGGGCCGGGCGGGAACGTCGAGCGCTACCACCCCGATCAGCCGACCGTTCTCCTCGACCGGAGTGCCGGGCGGTGCTGAGCCGGCTTCACCCTTGACGACCGGACGCACCGGCTCGCGGGCCGCGAGGTTCAGCACGTCGGAAACCACCGTCGCGGACAGCGCGCCCGACAACGCCGACTGCAGGGACGCGACGTCGAAGACGTGGTAGTCCGGGCCACTGCTCGTCGAGGCCACGACGACGGCCGGGCGCTTGGCGCTGCTCGCCGTCAGCAGGTCCAGCCTGGTCGGTCCGACGGAATCCTCGGCCCTGACGGCGATCACCGGTTCGATGCGCACCAGCGCAATGTACAAGCGGTCACCCGACCCACCTGTGGTCACCCGCGTTCGACGGTCGACCCATCCGGCCCGTCGATGTGCGAGAGCCTCTTCGCCAGGCAGTCCTCGGCCGCGAAACCCTGTGCGTCACACCACGCGTTGGCCTCGTCCGGCGTGGAGAACGGCAACGCGACCATGGTCACGTAGTAGCCCGGATTGCGGAAGCTGGTGAAGTCCGACGACGCCACCATGAAGACGCCGCCGTAGGCCGAGGACAGCGCGCGGTACTTCGCCATCGCGGTCGCGCTGTCCGGATTCGACGACAGTTGCGGAATCCATGACCCCGCCATCACCTCGGCGGTGACCCAGTCCCCGGCTACCTGCCGCTCGGCGGCGCTGTCCCCCTGCGGGACGTACACCGTGGACGGGGCCTGCGTCACCGTCACCCGTGGGGCCGGAACGACCACCACCGGCGGCGGGGTCTGGGTGACCGTCTGCGGCTCCGGTGCTTCGGTGGCCGTCGACGTGGTCGCCGACGCCGTCACCGTCCGGGTCTCGGCCCCCGTTGCGGTGACGGTCTGCTGGACGGCCGACGATGTTTCCCCGGCCGATGTTCCCGGAGCGGCGGCGGACGGCGCATTCGAAGCCGTCGTGGACGTGCCGGCGACCTGCTGGCCGCACCCGGCCAGGACGGCCATCGCCGCGATCAGTACACCGGCCGTTGCCGCAACCCGCTTCTTCATGGTCCCCCCGGGTACACATCATCGCCGAGCCATGCATAGCACAGCACATTCAGCACCGGGCGCATCGTGACCCGGCACGTACCCGATGGCGTTCGAATTTCCCCCGACGTCACCTCATCGCACGGAAGCCGCCGGTGGCGGGAAATGCGCGCCACCCTGGAATGCGGCGACCGGCTGTTGCCGCCGCTCGCCCGGAGCACTGGAGCGATCGGCCCGGCGAGGAACACTCGGCCGAACCGCCAGATGGGGCTAGATATCCCACGGCTGCAACTTGTCAAGCAGCCTGTGCGATCGGGGTCGGCCAGGCGGTCTGCTCGTCGTATTCGTTGTGATGGCGCAGGCAGCCGTGCAGGATTCCGACCAGTCGGTTACCCAGTGCCCGCAGGGCTTGGTGGTGGGTGTTGCCGCGGGCCCTGTGTTCGTCGTAGTAGGCACGCGCCCCCGGGGAGGCGCTGAGTGCGCAGAACGCCTGCTGGTAGAGCGCATCTCCGAGGCGCCGATTGCGGGTGTGTCTGGCGAGCACGACCCGGCTCTTCCCGGACGTCTTGGTGACCGGTGCCATCCCGGAGTAGTTCTTCCTGGCTCGGGAATCGTTGTAGCGCTGGGGATCGTCGCCGAACTCGGCAAGCACCCGGGCACCGAGGATCTCCCCGAGCCCGGGCTGGCTCAGGTAGATCTCAAAGTCCGGGTGCCGGCCAAAACCCTCACTCACCTGCTCGGCCAGCACATCGACTTGCCGGGACAGCTCGGCCAGCACCGCGACCAACGCGGCGGTGCTCGCCGCGTACGCGGGCACCACTCCTGGTCGGGCCGTCAGTTGCTCGGTGTGCAGCGCGGCCACGATCCGCTCCGCGGCGGCGTGGTGATTGCGTTGCCGTCCCGCTCGGCGCAGCACCGTGACCACCCGGGTGGTGGTCAGTCGCTTGCCCTGGTCCGGGCTGGGTGCGGCGGCCAGCACGGCAAGTGCGTCCCGACCGGTCAGGTCGTCGCCGAAGGCGAGCAGCGCCGCGGGGTAGAACTCCCGCAGCATCGATCGCAGCATGTTCGCCTGCCGCTGCCGCGACCAGATCATGCTCTGATGGGCCCTGGCGAGCACCTTGACGTGTTCGGCGATATCGCTGTCACCTGCGACGGGCCGGTGATGCGCCCGGTCCAGTCGCACCAACTCGGCAAGGACGTGCGCATCACCCGGGTCGCTCTTGGACCCCGATGTGCCGTGTCGCTCCCGATACCTTGCTGCCTGCAACGGGTTCACCGCGTACACCGTGTACCCGGCGGCGATCAACGCCTGCACCCAAGGACCGCGGTCGGTCTCGATGCCGATCACTACCTCCGACGGGTCAGCGTCCTCAGGCAAGTGATCAGCGATCAACGCGTGCAAACCGGCCAGCCCCGTCACGCCCTCGGGAAACCGCTTCCGGCTCAGCCGGCGGCCCTCGTCGTCGACGAGGTCGACGTCGTGGTGGTCTTCAGCCCAGTCATCACCCACGAACAGCACCTGGCGTCCTCCTCACGCCGCAGGAACATCGGCGAGCCACGAGGAGACCGGGTGCGACC